>NZ_VFWK01000001.1:0-1360407 GCF_006442655.1 Mesorhizobium sp. B2-1-3A | reverse complement strand
AGATCGCGGCGTTGTTGACCATCACATCGAGCCGTCCGAATTGCTCGACCGTCGCACCGACCAGCGCGTCGACGGCGCTCCATTCGGAGATGTCGGTCCTGATGTAAACGGCAGCTCCGCCGGCCGAGCGGATCAAGTCCACGGTGATCTCACCCCCCTCGATCGGTTGCTCGACCGTGTCGGCGATGACGACGCTCGCGCCCTCGGTCGCGAATTTCAGCGCGATCGCGCGGCCGATGCCGGAACTGCCTCCGGTGACGATGGCGGTCTTGTCTGTGAGCAGGGGCATGGTCCTCAGCTTTCCCGGGTGACGATGTTTCCGACTTTCGGGCCGATCAGTTTTCCCTCGTGCACGATCTCGCGACCGCGCAGGAAGACGCTTGTCAGCCGCGCCTGGACGGTCCAGCCGTCGAATGGCGTATAGCCCGCTCGCGACACCTGATCAGCATTGGCGATCGTGCTGGACCGGCGCGGATCGAGGATGAGGATATCGGCATCGTAGCCGCTGGCGATCTTCCCCTTGCGCCGGCCAAGGCCGAAGCGCTCGGCCGGATTGCGGGCGCTCAGGCGCACCAGATCGGGCAGCGTGATCACGCTCTCGTCGACCAGTTTCAGCATCGCCTGCAGCAGCGTCTGCAGCCCCGGCATGCCGCCCGGAATGTCGGCGAAAGCCGCGCAGGGCGCCGCCTTTTCGGCTGGCGCGTGCGGCGCGTGATCGGTGGCGACGATGTCGATCAGTCCTGCGCCGAGTGCCGCGCGCAGCGCATCCACATCATGCGGCGAGCGCAAGGGCGGCGAGGCCTTGAGATTGGCGCCTTGCATCTCATAGTCGCTGGCGTTGAAGAAGAGGTTCTGCGGCGTGGTTTCGACGCTGGCGTCGGCCATGCCGCGCAGCCGGCTCCACGTCTCGACGCCGAGTTCGGAATTGATCTGGCGGACATGAATTCTGGCCTCGGCCGAGGCGGCGACGACAAGCGCTCGGGCGATGCCGTTGGCCTCGGCGAGCGGCGGCCGGCTGGCCAGAAAGGCGGCGATGGTTCCTGAGCGGTCGCGCAGTGTGCCGCCGGCCAGGATCGATTGATCGCCGGGCGAGATGCCGATCAAAGTATCGGTGCCTGCGAAAGCCTTTAACGCCTCGGCCACGGCGTCGAGCGTCGCAAAGAGGAAGTCATCGGGCACATCGGCGGTGAACAGCTCAAATGAAACCGGCGAGAGATCGAGCAAGCCTGGTATGTGTGACAGGTTGCGGCTGACGACGGTCTGCAGGCCGACATCGACATGGATGCGGCCTTTGGCCATCGCCATCTTGTCGGCAAGCTGTTCGGCCGTGGCCGTCCATGGCTCGTCGGTCGGCATGTCGAGCACCGTCGTCACGCCGCCAAGGGCCGCCGCATGCGTGCCGGAGGAAAAATCCTCCTTGTGCGTCAGGCCCGGCTCGCGCAGATGCGCGTGCGCGTCGACTAGGCCGGGCAATAAATAGGCACCGGAGGCATCGAAAACGGCCCCGGCCGAAACCGTCTCACCGGGTGCGACGAGCGCTACGATCCTTCCGTTGGTGACGCCTACATCGCGCCGCTCGAACCCTTCGGCGTTGACGATGGTGGCTCCCCGGATCAGCGTTTCGAACATGCCGTCTTGCTTCCGTCAGCCGCGCCGCTCGAAGCCGGCATGGTTGGCGAGCCAGAACCGGGCAATGTCCTCGCGGCGCATGAAGGCAGCGGCCGTTTTTTTCTTCACATGCTCGATCACCTCGCGCAGGCCGGATGCCCGGTTGGGCTGGCCCATCCAGCGCGCATGAATGCCGATCGTCAGCATGCGCCCGCCGGTCTCGTCCGCCTCGTCGAGCATGTAGTCGATCGCCGAGCGGCAATCCTCGGCGAAGTCGCGCGGATTGCTGTAGCCGGGCGCCACCAGATAGCGGCTGTCGTTGAGTGTCTTGGAATAGGGAACGACCAGTATCTCCGTGCCTTGGTGATCGACGAAGTAGGGCAGATCGTCATTGCAGGGGTCGGAGTGGTAGAGGAATCCGCCTTCCTCGACGAGCAGATCGCGCGTGTTGACACTGGGCAGAGAGCGGCAGTTCCAGCCCAACGGGCGCCTTCCCAGCAGCTTATCGTAGAGGGCCACGGCTTCATGCAGATGGCGCTTTTCCTCGCTGCGCTCCATCGTCGTGTAGTCGATCCAGCGCAGGCCGTGGCCGAGCAGGTCGTGCCGCCGCGTCTTCATCCATTCGACGAAGGGCGGGTTTTGCTCCAGCGCCACCGCACAGGCGGAGATGGTGATCGGGATATCATAACGGTCAAACAGACGCGCCAGACGCCATACGCCGGCCCGGCTGCCGTACTCGAAATGCGTTTCGGTGCCGAGGTCGCGCACCGGCGGGCTCGAGGTGAGATTGTACTCTCCCCAATTGTCGTTGCGGCCGTCTTCGAGCCAGGAATACTCCGAGCCTTCCTCGTAGTTGAGCACGAGGTTGATGGCGAGCTTGACACCACCGGGCCAGGTCATGAAGGGCGGGCGCGGACCATAGCCGACGAAGTCGCGCGGCTGTGGCGCTTGCGAGGCAACGCTGTGCGTCATGACAATTTCCTCTCAGCTCGTTTCGTTGGCTTCTATCCAGTCCATGTAAGCGTGGAAGGCTTCCTTGCCGGGACGCGGCCGCCATGTGGTGTCGCGCAGGATGCGGGCGATGTCATACGCCCCCCACATGCCGCCTTTCAGGCTAACATCCTGGACGATGTTGGCGTCTTCTCCCGATGTCACCTCGACTTTCAGTCCGGGCACGCGTTCCCTTGCCCAGCCGATGATCTCGCCGATGGTCTGGCTGGAGCCGGAGCCGATATTGTAGTGGCGGTAATTGAGGCGTGGGGCATCGATCAGTGCGAGGATCGCGGCGGCAACGTCGGTAGAGGGGGCGTAGTCACCGACCGGCTCCAGGCTGTTCGGCCTGATCGTCTCGCCGGCCAGGGCCATATGCGCGACGCGGTTGGGAACATGGCGAAAGTTGCGGCTCTCGGTGGCGCGGTCCATCGGGCCATAGACGGAAGCAAGCCGCACCGAGACTGCCGACAGGCCGAACAGGTCGGCATAGCGGTTGGTCACCATTTCGGAGGCGAATTTCGAGATGCCGTAGAGCGTCAGCGGCGCGACATAGCCGTCTTCAGGCAGCGGCTCGCTGCTCCAGTCGGGCCCGTTGTGGCGGTAGACGGATCCGGAGCTGACATAGACGAAGCGCTTGAGACCCTGTCTCGCGCGCGCCCAGTCCAGCATCCGCACGGTGCCCATGAGATTGACGTCGACGATGCGGGCGGGGTCCTCGGCCTCCGGCTGGCGTTTTGCCTCCGAGGCGCTGCCACGCGAGATCGGCGTGATCGTCGCGCCATGCACGATTGCCGTGATGCCTTGCTCGTCAAGCGCCGCGGACCAGCTCTTCGGGTCGAGCACATCGGCGGCGATTACCGTGAGCCGGTCGCGCACCGGAGCGAAATGCTTTTCGGCCGCCGCGTCGAGGCCGGACCGATCGAGGATCACGGCACGGGCTTGCGGGTCACGGTCCAGCCATGCGCGTGCGACCACACTCATGACAAAGCCGGTGCCTCCGGTGACGAGCAGCGTCATGCGAACTCCTTTGAAGTTGAATGAAGAAGGTCAGCGCGTCGCATAGCCGCCATCCACGAGCATGTCAGATCCGGTGACGAAGGACGCGTCCGATGACAGAAGGAAGGCCGCCGCCGCGGCGATTTCATCCGGCTCCGCGATGCGGCCGAGCAGATGGGCGGGTCCAAGACCTGCATTGGCGGCCTCGAAGTCCGGAAATCTGCGCAACAGGCGCGCCGTCGCCACGGCACCCGGCGACAGGCTGTTGACGCGCACCTTGTCCGGCGCATGGTCGACCGCCATCGCCTTGGCGAGATGGATCAGTCCCGCCTTGGCGGCACAGTAGGCGACGGCCTTGGTGGTGGCGACCCGTCCGAACTGCGAGCCGATGAACACCACCGAACCGCCGCCGCCGGCCGCGATCAACGGCACCGCGTACTTGCTCATCAGGAACGCACCGGTCAGGCCGACGTCGAGCTCGCGGCGCCAGGACTGTTCGTCAAGATCGACGACGGTGGCGTTCGTCGACGGCGCGGCGGCGTTGTGCACCAGTCCGTCCAGTCGGCCGAATTCTTGTCTGGCGAATTCGACGGCGTCCCGGGCGGAACCGATGTCGGTCACGTCACATTGGCAGGCGGCAGCCGAAGGGCCAAGTGTATCGGCAAGCTGTGTCGCGGCCGCGAGATCATAGTCGGCGCAGACCACGCTGACGCCTTCCGCGACGCACCGCCGGGCAATGGCGGCGCCAATGCCGCTTGCGGCGCCCGCGATCAGGACAACGCTGCCTTGCAATCGGTTCATCGCGGCGACCTCAAACCCGTTCCTCGACACTTTGCATGATCGGCGCCGTGACCGGCCGGCGCAGAAGATTGTAGCAGGCCGCGATCGTGACCAGGGCAGCGCCGCCGCCGAGCAGCAGGAACATGGCGGGAGGGCCAAGATGCGCCATCAATCCCGCGGCGACGCCCGGCGTCGCCACATTGCCGATCGAGTAGAGCAGGAGCAGCGTGCCGGACGCGGCGACCATGTGCCGGCTGTGAAGCTGCGATGCGCCGAAGGCCATCGCCACCGGATAGATCGTCAGCGCCGTGGCACCATAGAGGAAGAACAGCACGAACAGCAACGGCACCGACAGGGTGCCGACCCATGCGATCGCGGCGCAGGTCGTCACTGACACCAGCCCTTGGATGAGCAGCATCAGGCGACGGTCGAACCGGTCCGACAGCCAGCCGACCGGGGTCTGCGCGAGCATGCCGGCTATGCTAATTATGGTCACCAGCCAGACGGTAGCCACCGCCGACAGTCCGATCTGCGTCCCGTAAAGAGGTGTCAGCACGAAGATGTTCATGTTGGTGATGCCGGCCTGGAAAATGGCGACGACCGTCACCGGCGCCAGCCTGAAAAGCGCGAGCGGTCCGAGCCGCCTGTCTGCCTTCGCTCCGGGCGTGGGCACCGGATCGGCCGGCACCGAAGGCAGCGTCGGCCAGCGTAGCCCCGCGAATTTTGGCGCGAAGGCCAGAAGCACCGTCGCCGTCGCCACCAAGAACAGATGCGGAGATTTCGGACCGACCAGCGCGACCAGTATCTGGCCGAGCAGCACGGCGATCGCTGTCGTCAGCATGTAGATCGAGAACATCGCGCCGCGATTGTGCTGTTCGGCATAGAGATTGATCCAGCTCTCACAGACGACGAACATCGAGGCCATCGACATGCCGCCAAGCAGCCGGAAACAGAACCAGCTCGGCATGAAGTCGGTGAAGATGAAGCCCAGGGCCGACAGCAGCGCGGTTGTCAGGATCAGCAGGAAGGTCCGCTCATGGCCATAGCGGGCGACCAATGGACGCGTCATCAGGCATCCGATCAGGAAGCCGACCGGATAGGCGGTCAGCACGATCTGCACGACGTCGGGGTCGACGCCAGGTTTGCCCAGATGGAACGAGACCGCGGTCGTCAGCATGGCGCTGCCGATGCAGGCGAGACAGACGCTTGCCATGATCGGCAGCGTGGCGCGGGAGCGCTCGGCGTTCCGCCAGAAGCGCATCGCGGATTGAGAGATCGACCCCATGAATGCCGCCGTCAGCCGGCTAGGACAGGCGCCGGCGATCGCAAGCAGGATCAATGACCGACGCTGAACCTTGATGCATTGCGACGGCTCCCCTTGGCAGTCACGCCGGCCAGCGGCTGCTCTCCCAGACAGAAGCTACACTTCGTCATGCACGCCACAAGCGAAGATTGACACGGCTATGGCGTGATTTTTTTTGGCCATCCCGGTGGCGGAAAACGGCGTTGCGCCGTGCGACAGGCTTTACAGTCCTTTTGCACGCTCCCTACGATAGGTCACCTGCCGAAGATCGAGAGGAGACCAGGGTATGACGATCGAACGTCTTGAGAACGGGCAACGCTTCTGCCGGGTGCTGCGCTACAACGGCACCGTCTATGTCTCCGGCCTGACGGCGGACGACCTTTCCGGCGACACCACCGCGCAGACGAAGCAGATTTTCGCCAAGATCGATACCCTTCTGGCCAAGGCCGGCAGCGACAAGTCGAAGCTTCTCAGCGCCCAAATCTGGCTGCGCGACATCGCCGACTTCGAGATGATGAATGCGGCATGGGACGCCTGGATCGACCGTAGCGCCATGCCAGTGCGCGCAACGGTCGAGGCGCGACTTGCGGGTGATCAGTATCGCGTCGAGATCATGGTCACGGCGGCCGTCGGCTGATGCCGATTGGGGTGGGCAAACCGTATGCATGAGCTGGTGATCAAAGGCGGAAGGGTTGCGCTCGACAACGGTTGGGCCGAATGCGACATCGCCATCGATGAGGGGCGCATCGCCGCCATCGGGGCCGGCCTGTCCGGCAAATCCGTGATCGGCGCCGACGGTCGTTGGGTCATGCCCGGCGGCATCGACGCTCACTGCCATCTCGACCAGCCGGTCTGGGGCGGTGCCGGCAATGCCGACGATTTCGAGTCCGGCACCATCTCGGCGGCCTTCGGGGGCACCACATGCATCGTCCCGTTCGGCATGCCGGGCCCGGACATGACGACGATTGGCGCCGTCGACCGCGCGCTCGATCGCGCCACGGGGCGCGCGGTGATCGACTACGGGCTGCACGCGGTGGTGACCATGGGCACCGGCCCCGATGTCGAGCAACAGCTTTCGCAGCTCGCTGGACGCGGCATCGCCTCGGTCAAGCTGTTCATGACCTATCAGGGCTTTGCGGTCGACGACGATCTCTTCTTCAGGGTACTCGATACCGCGCACAGGCTTGGCTGGATCGTCATGGTCCATGCCGAGAATGACGCCGCCATCCGCCGCACGCGCCAGAGGCTGATCGATCTCGGCCGAACCGACATCCGCTACCATGTCGTTGCCCACAGCGAGACGATGGAGCGCGAGGCCACGCATCGTGCGCTGGCCTTCGCCGAAATGACCGGCGCACGCATGACCATCGTCCACGTCTCCTCCTGGCAATCGGCCGAGGAGGTGGCGCGGGCGCGGGCTCGTGGTGTGGATGCGATCGCCGAGACCTGTCCGCAATATCTGTTCATCGGCGCTGCCGACCTCGACCGGCCGGCCCTGGATGCCGCGCGCTTCGTCTTTTCGCCGCCGCCGCGTTCGCCGCGCAGCCATGAGCATCTGTGGCAGGCGCTGATCGATGGCGGCATCGATCTCTGGTCCTCCGACCATTCGCCCTATTTCTTCGCCGACAAGATCGCACGATCGCGGACGCCCGGTTTTACCACCACGCTGAGCGGCATCCCAGGCATCGAGACTCGTCTGCCGCTGCTCTTCTCGGAAGGACTGCTCTCCGGCCGGCTGACGCTGGAGCGCTATCTCGATCTCACCTCGCGCAATGCCGCCGCGATCTATGGTCTGGCCCACGCCAAGGGCCGGATAGCGGTCGGCCTCGATGCCGATCTGGCGCTGTGGGATCCCACAGCGACCTGGACCCTCGGCCATTCGGCCCTGCATTCGCGCGTCGACTTCACGCCCTACGAGGGCAGGAGCGTGACCGGCAAGCCGACCACCGTGCTGGTGCGCGGCGTGCCGGTGGTCGCAGACGGCGTGCTGCAGGTGCAGCCTGGGTTCGGACAATTCGTAGAGCGCACCGCGGCCGATCCGGCCCTTTCGGGAAAACCAGTCGAGGAGACGACGCCATGGCTCGATGCCTGACAATAGCGGTCGCCCAGACTGGACCGATCCAGCGCAGCGCCTCGCGTGCCGAAACTGTCGATCGCCTCGTCCACTTGCTGGAACAGGCCGCGGCCGCGGGTGCGGAAATTGTGGCGTTCCCTGAGATGGCGCTCACCACCTTCTTCCCGCGCTGGCGCATCGACGATCAGGCGGAGGTCGACGCCTTCTTCGAACAGTCGATGCCTGGCCCCGAAACGCAGCGCCTCTATGCCGCCGCCGCGCGCCTCAAGGTCGGCTTCGCGCTCGGCTATTGCGAGATCGCTCGGGAAGACGGCCGGACGCGCCACTTCAACACCATGGACCTTGTCGGCCCCGACGGGCGCTTCATCGGCCGCTATCGCAAGATGCATGTGCCGGGGTCGAGCGAGCCGGAGGAAGGCACCACCACGCATCTGGAGCGCCGTTACTTCGAGCCCGGCAATCTCGGCTTCCCGGTCTTCGACTATCGCGGCGTCCGCGTCGGCATGGCGATCTGCAACGACCGCCGCTGGCCGGAAACCTATCGCATGCTGTGCCTCAACGGCGCCGAGGTCGTGCTGCTCGGCTACAACACGCCGCTGCTGCTCGATGAGGCGCCGGCGCTGGCGCATCTCAGGATGTTCCACAACCATCTGCCGATGCAGGCCGGCGCCTACCAGAACACGCTGTGGGTGGCGGCCGCCGCCAAGGCCGGGCTTGAAGACGGCCAGGCACTGATAGGCGGCTCCTGCATCATCGCGCCGACCGGCGAGATCGCCGCGCAGGCGATGTCACTCGGCGACGAGATCATCGTCCATCGCGCTGACCTCGACCTGATCGAGACCTGCCGGAAAGTGAATTTCAACTTCGCGCTCTATCGCCGCCCCGATCAGTATCGGCGTATTTCGGAACCGGTCTGAGATCGAAACGAGATGGGCCTGATCGAAGCCAGCCATAGCCAAGCCACGATGATGCTGCCGACCGATCCACTTTCGCTGAGCGAGATCGTCGAGAACGGTCTTTGCATCGGCTGCGGCCTCTGTCGATCGATCGCCGGCCCCGGCGCGGTCGAGATGGTAATGACGCCGGAGGGGCGCGAGCGGCCGGTGGCGAACCAGGCATTGGACAGGTCGACGCTGATGCTGATCAACGCCGTCTGTCCGGGAACGCGTATCGCTGGTCCGCCGCCGGCGCAGGCAAGCAATGCCGCGTTGACGGACACCGTCTGGGGTCCTGCCGAACGGCTTGTCCTCGGCTGCGCGGGAGATCCCGCGGTGCGGTTTGTCGGCTCGGGAGGTGGGGTGCTGACGGCGCTTGGCCAATTCCTCCTGAGTTCCGGACGCGTCAAGTTCGTGCTGCATGTCGCCGCATCGCATTCCCAGCCGATGCGCAGCGAGCGCCGCCTGAGCTTTGATGCCGCTTCGGTGCTTGAGGGCGCCGGCTCGCGCTATGGCCCGGCTGCGACCCTGGTGGATTTCGGCGACATCCTCGATCGCGGCGAGCCGTTCGCGCTGATCGCCAAGCCTTGCGACGTCACCGCCGTGCGCAACCTGGCGCGGCTCGATCCCCGCGTCGATGATTTGATGCGATATGCCTTGGCCTTCGTCTGCGGCGGTGCCTCGGATCTGTCGAAATCGGAACAGGCGTTGCAGCGCTTCGGCCTCGGCGAGGACGAACTCAGATTGTTCCGCTATCGGGGTCACGGCAATCCCGGCCTCAACCGAATCGAAACCAGCGACGGGCGCGCCTTCGAACTCACCTATCGGCAGCTGTGGGAAGACGAGGACAAATGGATGATCCAGCCGCGCTGCAAGATCTGCCCCGACGCGATCGGCCAGGTGGCGGACATCGCGGTTCATGACGCCTGGCTGAATGGCGGGCCGGCGGTCGAGGACGAGGCGCTCAACGGCATCATCGTGCGCACCAGGCGCGGCCTTGAGCTGTTCGACGCGGCGGTCGAAGCCGGCGCGCTGGAGATCAAGCGGGAAACCAGTATAGCGGAGATCAGTGAGTTGCAGTCGCATCAGGTGCGAAAGCGGCGCGCCGTCTGGGCGCGGCTGAAAGGCATGGCGATCGCCGGCAAGCCGATGCCTTTTGTCACCGACCTCGCACTTGAAGATTGCGCCGCGCAGAATTCGTTGGCCGAAAATCTGGCCGAGGGGCGTGGCGCCCGCGACCGCGCCCGGCGCGGACGCCTGGGTGAGCCGCCTGCCGTGCCGCGTGAAAGCAAGGCTGTGCGATCTTGTTGAAGGATGAGCTGATATGAGTACCGCCGAGCAAACCGAAATCATCATCATTGGCGGCGGCATGGCCGGGGCCGGCGCTGCCTTCGAGATCTCCCGCTCCGCCAAGGTGGTCGTGCTCGAGCGGGAAAGCCATTGCGGCTACCACACCACCGGCCGCTCGGCGGCAAGCTTTACCGAAAACTACGGCAACGGCATCATCCGCCGGATCGTGCTGGCGAGCCGATCTTTCCTGACCGAACCGCCGGCTGGCTTCACGGATTATCCGCTTCTCGGTAAACGCGGCATGATCACCGTGGCGCGCGCCGATCAGCTCGATCTCCTGGCTCAGGATCTCGAGGCCGCGCGGGCGCTGGTGCCGTCGATCGTCGCCATGACACCGGCCGAGGCGATTGCGCGCGTGCCGGTGCTGCGCGCGGATTATCTCGCCGGCGCCTATATCGAACCGCATTCGATGGACATCGATGTGAACGGCCTGCACGAGGGCTTCTTGCGTGGCGCCCGTGCGCATGGCGCCAGGATCGTCACCAATGCCGGCGTCAACGCCATCGATCGGCAAGGCGGCCAATGGCGGGTCGAAACCCCGGCGGGAACATTCCTTGCGCCACAGATCGTCAATGCCGCCGGTGCCTGGGGTGACGAGATCGCCGTCATGGCTGGCGTGCGCCCGATCGGCCTGCAGCCGAAGCGCCGCACCGCCTTCAACATCCCGGCGCCCGCAGGTGTGGACATATCAGAGTGGCCGCTGGTCAACGATGTCGGCGCCGAATTCTATTTCAAGCCGGATGCAGGGCAGTTGTTCGTCTCGCCTGCCGATGCGACGCCCTCAGCGCCGATGGATGCCTATGCCGAGGATATCGATGTGGCGATCGGCGCCGAACGTCTTGAACGGGCGACCACGATCGAGGTGCAGCGCGTGTCGCGCTCATGGGCAGGCTTGCGGACCTTCGTCGCCGATGGGTCGCCGGTGGTCGGACCGGATGACGAAGTACCGGATTTCGTCTGGCTGGTCGGGCAGGGCGGCTACGGCATCAAGACCTCGCCGGGGCTGTCGCGCGTCTGCGCCAGCCTGATCGCGGGCAAGGGCTTTCCAGATGATGTCGCAAGGCAGGGCGTGTCTATGGAAGATCTCGCGCCACACCGGCTGCGCGGCGTCGAGTCCCAAGCCAGGCAGGTTGCGTCATGAGCGATGCCGCACTCACGGCCGGCGGCAGGCTGGCCGGGCATCTGCTGGACAGGCTTGCGCACGCCACCACCGATGCGCCGGGGATCACGCGTATCGCCTATGGACCCGGTGAACGCTTCGCCCACGATCTCGTGCGCGACGAAGCGGAAAAGCTCGGCGCCACGGCGCATGTCGATGCCGCCGGCAATCTCTATTTGACGGTGAAGGGCCGCGACCCCGACCTGCCGGCGATCGTTGTCGGTTCGCATCTCGACAGCGTGCCGCACGGCGGTAACTTCGACGGCGCTGCCGGTGTTGTGGCGGGGCTGGCGGTGATGGCCGAACTGGTCGGGCAAGGCATCCAATTGTCACGCGATCTGATCGTGCTGGCGACCCGCGCCGAGGAAGCGGTGTGGTTTCCGCTATCCTATCCCGGCAGCCAGGCCGCACTTGGGTTGCTGGAGCCGGCGGCGCTGGACGCGAGGCGCTCGGACAGCGGACGCACGCTTGCGGATCACATGCGTGAGGAAGGCTTCGACCCCGAAGCCGTGCGGCGCGGCGTGCCGGGCATCGATGCCGGCCGCATCGCGGCTTTTGTCGAAGTGCATATCGAGCAGGGACCGCGCCTCGTCGCATCCGGCGCGCCGGTCGGCATCGTCACCGGTATTGCCGGCGGCTTCCGTTATGTCGATGCGAAATGCCTTGGCGCCTACGCGCATTCAGGTGCCGAGCCGCGCTTTGCCCGCCATGACAGTGTGCTCGGCTTTGCCGATCTGGTCGCCGGCCTTGAAGCGGAATGGGACGCGCTCGAGCGTGAAGGGCATGAGGCCACCATCACCTTCGGCCGGGTGGAATCCGATCCGAGCCAGCACGGCGGCAGCCGCGTCCTGGGCGAACTCCGCTTCACGCTCGATGTGCGCAGTGCCGAGGCTGCTGTTCTTGAACGGGTCGATGCAAGACTGAACGCGCTCTTCGCCGAAGTCGGCAGGAAACGCGGCGTCAGCTTCGAGGCCGGGCCACGCTTTACCTGGGAGCCGGCAACCATGTCGCCGGCTCTGATCGCAAGGCTGGACCGTGCCGCCACCGAACTGCAGATGCGGGCGCCGCATGTGCCGAGCGGGGCGGGGCATGACGCAGCCACCTTCGCCGGCGCCGACATCGCGACCACCATGATCTTCGTTCGCAACGAGAACGGCAGCCACAACCCGCATGAAGCGATGGAGATCGCCGACCTTGATCAGGCGATCCGCTTGCTTCTTCGTTTCATCACTGACTTCGACAATCCCCTGGGACAGCCATGAACCTTGCCGCGACCGCCTTGCTCGTCATCGATTTGCAGAACGAATACCGCCCCGGTGCGGCCTGGCCGGTGATCGGCTATGACGCCGTGCTCGCCAATGCCGCCACGCTGATCGCAGCCGCCCGTGCGGCGGGCGTGCCGGTCATCCATGCGCAGGCCTGGGTGAAGCCGGAGGAACGCGACGGCTACGCAAGGCAGGAGGAGATCCTGACCGAGGAATTCCGCTCCGCCGTGGCCGGCAGCGATGGCGCGGCGATCTGCGCCGAAGTGGCGGCGCTGCCCGGCGACATTATCATCCACAAGCACTGGCCGAGCGCCTTTCGCCGCACCGATCTTTCAAAACGGCTTGCCGACCTCAAGGTCGAGAACCTGATCGTGACCGGCGTGCTGACCGACAGTTGCGTGACCGAGAGCGTGTTCGACGCGGTCTACCAGGGTTTCAGGGTCTGGCTGGTCAAGGACGCCTGCGGCAGCATGAGCGAGGCCATGCACCGCACCGGCATGCTCGACATGGCCAACCGGCTCTATGGCGGCGGCATCCTGCGCCTGCCCGAGGCGTTGAAGGCGCTCGCCGGCCAGCCTTTCGACGGTTGGCGCTGCACGCGGCCGGTGGAATTCGTCTACACGCTCAAAACGGTCGACCGGATTTACGAGGCGCTGTGATCGGCGCCGCAGCCGCATGCGCCCCTGACGACCTTTGAGGCCGAGGGCTTGAGCACAGTGCCAGGCAGTGCGCCGGTCGCCCTGCCGCCGCGCCATACGGATACGCCGTTGACGAAGACATGCTCGATGCCGGCGGCGGGCCGACGCGGCTCCTCGAACGTGGCGGTGTCGATGATCGTGTCGCGATCGAAGACGACGAGATCGGCGAAATTGCCTTCGACCAGCAGCCCGCGTTGCGCGATGCCGAATTCCTTCGCGGGCAGCCCGGTCATCCGGAACACGGCCTCCTCCAGGCTGAACAGGCCGACATCCCTGGCATAGTGGCCGAGCACGCGCGGGAAGGTGCCCCACAGGCGCGGATGCGGGTGGATATCGTGCGGCAGGCCGTCCGAGCCGATCATGGTGCGCGGATGGGCGATGATGTTGCGCACATCCATCTCGTCGAGCTGGAAATAGACAGCACCCGCCGGCAGCAGGCGCTCACCCGCCTCGCGCTCGCTGCAATTCCATTCCCGCGCGATGTCGGCGATCTCGCGCCTGGCCATCTCCGGATGCGGATCCGACCAGGTGACGAGGATCTTTAGGCCCGTGTCGCAACGTTCCAGGCGAAGCACGGTAGAGCTTGCGGCATAGGGATAGACATCCATGCCGATGTCCATCGTCTCGCGCGCCCGGTCGATCCTTTCCAGTGACGGACGGCTCTTGCCGAAATTGGCGCGGCCGGTGCACTGGTGGTGCGAGATGAACAGCTTGCCGCCGGCATGATCGGCAATGTCGATCGCCTCCTCGATCGCCTCGTCCATCGTTTCGAAATAGTTGCGTGTGTGAGTGACATACGGGCCGCCGAGGCCGGCCGCCATGGCTGCGAGCGCCTTGACCTCCTCGGTCGAGGACTTCACGGCGGGCGGATAGTCGAGCCCGGTGCTGAGGCCGAAGGCGCCTTCGGCCATGGCCTCGGCGACCGCCTCCTGCATCGCCGCCGTCTCCGCTTCGTTGGCCGGACGGTCGGTCACCGGCATGCAGCGCTGGCGCAAAGTGGTGTGGCCGACCAATAGAGCCGCGTTCGTGGCGATGCCGCGCCGCCTGAGCTCGGCGACATAGTCGGCAAAGCGATCGAAGCGGAAATTCTCGCGACCGCCGACCAGCGTGAAGGGCGGCGGTGGCGTCCTGTCGAGAAGCAGCGGCGCCAGGCTGACGCCGCAATTGCCGGCGATCACCGTCGTCACGCCCTGGCTGATCTTCGGATCCATGCCGCGGGGCGCCAGCAGTGCGCCATCGTCATGGGTGTGCACGTCGATGAACCCGGGCGCGACCACCTTGCCCCTGGCATCGATCTCCTCGATGCCAGTCGCGTCGTCCAGCCGGCCGATGGCGGCGATCCTGTCGCCGGTGACGGCGATGTCAGCCTCGAAAGGTTTCGAGCCGTCGCCGGCGATCAGCGTCGCGTGACGGATGACGAGATCATGGGGCATCGGGTAGAAATCCTAACCTTCCGGATTGGCGGCGATCTCCTCGCGGCGGCGCGCGACATAGGCGTCGAGCTCCTCGCGGATCGCGGGGTCCATCACCGGTTCTTCGTAATCGT
The DNA here is from genome assembly GCF_006442655.1 of Mesorhizobium sp. B2-1-3A. Taxonomy (NCBI): domain Bacteria; kingdom Pseudomonadati; phylum Pseudomonadota; class Alphaproteobacteria; order Hyphomicrobiales; family Phyllobacteriaceae; genus Mesorhizobium; species Mesorhizobium sp. B2-1-3A. The sequence continues at coordinate 1,345,700 of NZ_VFWK01000001.1, read as the reverse complement.
GCAGCGCCTGCTGCCAGAGCTCCGTCGCCCGCTCCAGCGCGTCCTTGCCGCCGGCCTCCTCCCAGGCGCCATGGTTCTGCCAGTTGGAGAGCATCGGCTGGTAGAAGGCGGTGGTGTAGCGCGACATGGTGTGCTCGGCGCCGAAGAAATGGCCGCCGGCCGGCACCGACTTGATCGCTTCGAAGCCCAGGTCGTCTTCCTGGAACGGCAGCGGCCGCAGGAACTCCATCATGTTCTGCAGGATCTCGACGTCCAGCACGAGCTTTTCATAGGACGCTGTCAGCCCGCCCTCCAGCCAGCCTGCCGCATGGTAGATCAGGTTGGCGCCGCCGAGCACCGCGCCCCACGTCGCCATTTCCGTCTCGTAGGCGGCCTGCAGGTCGACCACGTTCGAGGCATTCGCATTTGAGGTGCGATAGGGGAGGTTGTAGCGCCGCGCCAATTGCCCGGCGATGATGTTGGCCTTGGCATTCTCGGGCGTGCCGAAGGCCGGCGCGCCCGACTTCATGTCGACATTGGAGGTGAAGGCGCCATACATCACCGGCGTGCCGGGATTGACGAGCTGCGTCAGCACCACGCCGAACAGCGCCTCCGCGTTCTGCTGGCAGAGTGCGGCGGCCAGCGTCACCGGCGTCATCGCGCCCATCAGCGTGAAAGGCGTGACGGTCACCGGCTGGCCGTGCTCCGCCATGGCGATCAGGCCCTCCGCCATGGCGTCGTCGAACAGGCGCGGCGAGTTGATCGAGATGATCGTGGTCACGCCAGGCGAGGCGCGCATCTCCTCGACGGAGATACCGCGCGCGATCGCCATCATGTTGATGCCGTCCATGGCCCGGGCGCGGCCGATCGCGGTGCAGTGGAAGGAGAGGTCGCTCAGCGTCAGATTGGCATGGTAGGTGTCGAGATGGCGCGCATTCGCCGGCAGCTCCATCGGCGCCACCACCTGGTTGCCGATGATGTGGATGGCGTTGAAGTGGTGCGCGAGCCGGATGAAGTTCTGGTAGTCGGCAAGATTGCCCTGACGGCGGCCGTTGATGCGGTCATGCACGTTGGGCGGGCCGGCCACCAGGCCGAAGACCAGCGAGTTGCCGCCGAGATGGACCTGCTTTTCCGGATTGCGGCTGGTCAGCGTGAAGGAGGACGGCACCGCCCGCAGCGCCTCGCGCACGAGGCTCTCATCGATGCGGATGGTCTTCTCTTCGCGATCGACGATGGCGCCGGCGGAAGCGAACAGGTCCATCACCCGCTCGCTCATGACGCGGATGCCGAGTTCGGACAGGATACGCATCGAGGTGTCGTGCAGTTGCTGCATCCGCTCTTCGTCGAGAAGCTGCATGGGCGGATAGGGATTCTTGACGCTCTGCCACGGCAGTTGCGCGATGCCGCCACCGCTGCGCCCGAGCTTCGATCTGCGGCCGCCGCCGCGCCTGTCCTGTGACATCGGATTTATTCCTTCCCGACTCTCTTTTTCGCAATTCCGGACGGAAAACCGCTGCACACTTTTCCTGGAATTGCTTTCAATAGCCGCGCTCCGGACTGACCACATTCTCCAGCGGCTCGCCGCGGCGATAGCGCGCCAGATTGTCGGTGAACATGCGCACCGACTTGATGTCCCAGCCGTCATAGACCGCCGCGCAATGCGGCGTGATGGCGACGTTGTCGTAACCCCAGAAACGATGCTCGGCGGGCAGCGGCTCGGTCGCAAAGACGTCGAGCGCCGCCCCCTTGATCCGCTTGTCGTCAAGGGCTTCGAGCAGCGCGGTCTCATCGACCACGCCACCGCGCGAAATATCGATGAGCACGGCGGAGGGCTTCATCGCTGCGAAGGCCGCTTTGCCGAGCAGGCCGCGCGTGGTCGGCAGCAAAGGCACGCAGCAGATAATGAAATCGGCGCGGCCGACGAGCGGCAGCAGCGCGTCAACGCCATGAACCTCATCCAGGCTTGGTGTCGGCTTGGGGCGCGCGCGGATGCCGAGCGTGCGCATGCCCATCGCGTGCGCCCGTCTGGCGACGGCCTCGCCGGTCTTGCCAAGGCCGATGATCAGCACCGTCTTGCCTTCGATCGGCTCAACGCGGCCGCCGCCCCACTGTCGTGCCTGCTGGCGGCCCGCAAAGCCGCGCAGGTCGAGCGAGAAGGACAGCATGGCGCCGAGCGCATATTCGGCAAGCATGCCGGCGGCAACGCCTGCGGCGTTCGTCACCGTCAGCCGCTCCGGGTCCCAATGTCCGAGATGATCGGTGCCGGAGCCGCCGACCGAGACCCATTGCACGGTCGGGCTTTCGACCAGGGCCTGGCGCGGAAAGCGCGGCGTGCCGTCGAAGCGGACGGAATAAACCACTTCCGCCGCCACGCGCCCGATCAGTTCGGGCAGGGCGGCGTAATTGTCGCAAGCATGGATCGCGAGGTCCGGATGCGTCTCCATCAGCACGGCCAGCGCCGCGCCCGGCCGGTCTGTGTGCAGGATGACGGATGGCTCAGCCGACATGGTGCCGCTCAGTTCCGGCCAATGTGATCTGCCGAAGAGCCGAGCGCCGCGAGCAGCTTCTCACCGTTCTCAAGCGTCGCATTCTCGTGTGGAGCGCGCAGGTTCAGCCACCGCCGGTCACCCGAGCGCACCGCCAGCACGGCCTTCATAGCCGGGATCAGACCGGCATCCTGGATGATCTTGCGGAACGCCTTGATCGCGGCATCCGCTTCGGCAACGTCCTCCCCGGCCAGCGTGCGATCGTAAAGGGAGCGGATGGCCGCGGCGTTGAGGTTGACGGTGGCCGAGATGCAGCCTGCCGCGCCGCTGGCCAGGCCCTTGGTCAGTTGCGCCTCAGAACTCGGGAACACCGCAACCTTAGGCGCCGCGGCAATCACCGCTGCCGTGTTGTTCCAGTCACCAGCGCTGTCCTTGTAAGCGACAACGGTGTTGGGAAACGCCGCGCTCAGCCGGGCGGTCAAGGCCGGGCTCACCGGCACGCCGGAGTTCTGCGGGATATGGTAGAGGATCATCTTCATTGCCGGGTTCGCCACCCGCTCGATCAGTTCGCTGTAGTAGCGCGCCTGGCCGCTATCGCCGGCGGCGGTGTAGAAGAAGGACGGCAGCACCATCACTCCTGCGCAGCCGAGCTCGACCGCATGCTTCGACAGTTCGGCGGTTTCGGGCAGCGCGGTGACGCCGGTGCCGGGCATCAGACGATCTGGCGAAATGCCGGCTTCGATCAGCCACTCCAGCGCCCGCATGCGCTCACCCAGCGAGAGCGACAGCGCCTCGCCGGTGGTGCCGAAGGGGGACAGGAAATGCGCGCCCTGGTCCAGAACCCATCTGGCATGGGACACAAAGAGGTCGCGTGCGATGCCGCCGTCGTCAGCGAATGGCGTCAGGATCGGTGCGATGGTTCCTTGCGGGCGGGTCATCTGTGTCCTCTGTGCGTGATGGTATTCGATGCCGTGTGTGACCGCCGCTGCCGCTATCCGGCCGCTACCACGCTGGCCGTTGCAGCATCCTGGTGATGACAGGAGGATCGTAGAGCAATGCCGACAGATCGCTGAAGAGGCTGTCGCGGTCGCTGAGCGACAGCACCGCGTCGCGGATCGCCTCGGCGCGGCCTTGTCCGAGTACCGGCGCGGCGAATTCCATGTACTTGGCCTCGATTTCAGCTTGGGTCAGCGGCGCCTCCGGTCCGCCGCGCGCATGGACGTCTCCGGAAGCGAGGATCCGCCCATCTGATGTCGTGATCGCCACGTCGGCCCAGCGGCCCGCCGGAAAACGGGCACTGTGGCGCTCCGACTCCAGGACCGTGATGCGGCTCAGCATATCCGCCACGGCAGCATCCTCCAGCCCGCTGCCGGAAATGTGCTCGAGCCCGATACGGCCATGGACGATAAAGGTCGCGACGGCGAAGCGCAGGCTGTACTGCGCCTTCGAGGTCGTGTCCGGCATGCCGTCGAACAGCGTGGCGGCGTAATGAAAGCTGTTCACTTCGACGTGGCTGATGTCGGAGGGCGCGAGATGATGCGAATGGCAGAGCCCGCGTGTCGCGTCGATCGCGGCGTGCGCCCAGCGGCAGATCGGGTACGGCTTCACATACTGATGCAGCACCTGCCAGAAGGCGCCGAGATCCTGCCAATGCGGCGCGACCTCGGGCTCCTCGATCGTGATCGCCGGCGCGCCGGTAAAGCCGCGTTCGGCAAGCACTGCCGCGGACAGGCCGACCAGCGTGCCGATGCCCGAGCCGTCATGCAGCATCGTCGGGTTCGCGATCTCGCGCATCATCTGGCTGCGTGGGCCGTGATATTCCGCAATGCCAAGCGCCTGGCGCAGTTGATTGTCGTCGAGCCGCCGCAACCTCGCCGCCACCGCGACGACGCCCAGCGCATTCCAGGCGCCCGATGTATGGTAGTCCGACACAGTCGCGTGCAGCGCGATGCCCGCCCGCCCGGCAATTTCGTAGCCGACGACCAGGGCCGCCAGTGCCTCCGGCCCGCCAAGGTCGGGGCGTGCCTCGGCAAGGGCTGCCAGCGCCGGCACGACAGCGACGCCGATATGGCCCTTGGTCGGGCTGTATCCGTCATGGCCGTCGAGATTGTCGATCTGAGTCGCGGCCGCATAGGCGGCTCCAGCGATGCTGGCACGACGTCCATCGAAAAGCATGCGTGCCGAATGCCGCGGGTCGGTCGAACCGTAGAGAAGTGCTGCGGTGTCGCGGGCAATCCGGCCCGCTTCCATCGGACCGGCGGCAATGGCAATGCCGATTGTATCCAGCAGGAGATAGCGCGCCTGCTCGAGGACCGAGGCGGGGAATGCCGCCGCCGGCCGCCGTAACACGAAATCAGCCAGGCGGACGGTAACGCTGGTACTCGCGTCAGGCCCTTCACGCCGATGCGACGGCACAGCCACTTGCATTACTCCCCTCTGCGTCACGACATCATTAATTTGGGTTCATCGTGCTTTCACGCAATTAGTTCAGCGGCATTGGCCAAAAAAATTCACGTCTTGTGGTCGGTCATGATTGAACGCCGCCCTGTCTGTGGGATAGCTATCACTGCGTCTTGCAGGAGTTAGCGATGAAGCCGCCACCCCCGTTGAACTATATCAGATCCTTTGAGAGTTCGGCCCGGCATCTCTCCTTCACCGCCGCCGCCAACGAACTCGGATACACGCAGGCCGCGGTCAGCACCCATGTCCGCGCGCTCGAACATTACATCGGACGGCAATTGTTCATCCGCTATCCGCGCAGCCTCAAGCTCACCGAAATGGGCGAGGCATTCCTGCCGACCTTGCGCCAGGCCCTCGATCAGATCGACCAGGCAACGGAGGCGATCGTGACCTCTTCGCGCAACCGCACCGTGGTCGTCTCCTGCCCGATGAGCCTGGCGGAGAACTGGCTGGCGGGCTGCATGGCCGCGTTTCGCAAGAAGCATCCCGAGATCGAGATCGTGCTGCACGGTACGATCTGGGAGGATATCAGCGAACAGATCGCCGACATCACGATTTCGACGCGCCGTTTCGACGATCGTCCGCCCGCCGGCATCCCGCTTTGGAACGACGAACTGCTGTTGCTCTGCGCGCCTTCGCTGCTCGAAGGCGAGCATGCCGTGAAGGCGCCGGCGGATATCCTCAAGGTGGACTGGATCTTCGTGCACGGCCGCCAGGAATACTGGCAGGTTGTTGCCACCGCGCTCGGCGTCGACATGGACGAGCACGACAAGGGGCTGTCGACGAACGCCTCCAACATCGCGCTCGAACTCGCCGCCATGGGGGCCGGACTGGTCGCCACCCAGCGTTCGCTTGCCCATGCCTATCTGCGTCGCGGGCTGCTCGTTGAACCCTTTCCGGTTCGGCCGCCAAGCCCCTGGAATTACTACCTCACCGAGAGCCAGCTCTCGAAAGGAAACATCGCTCGCATCGTGCGGGAATGGATCCTCTCGCGAGCACGCGAAGACAGCGCCTGATAGCCGTCCGCGTGCGGGCGACAGGCCCGCGCTCAAAAAATTGACACGCCAATGGCATCGTTTTTTTAGGCCTTTAGGGCCGCGTTTTGGCGGTTCTTCACGGCTCGAGCCCTTCCGGGATTTTTGCATCGCCCCTAACATGAATATCGCAAGGGGAATGTAACGGGCGGAAAGCCCTGAACCGGAGAACAACGATGACAATGTTCAAGAGCAACGGTGACCGCGTCCCGGCGGTTATCGAAAGCTACGCAGCCGAAGTCAAAAGCGGCAAGATGGATCGCCGCGAATTCCTGGCCATGGCAAGCGCGATGGGGGCCTCCACGGCGTTCGCCTATTCGATGGCCGGCATCGCCCCGGCCAAGGCCGCGACGATCGTGCCCGGCAAGAAGGGCGGCATCCTGAAGATGCAGATGATCATCAAGGACATGAAGGATCCGCGCTCCTGGGACTGGTCCGAGATCGCCAACGTCATGCGCCAGTGCAACGATTACATGATCCGCTACACCACCGACTTCACCTTCGAGGGACACCTGGTCGAGAGCTGGGAAGTGAGTGACGACGCCACGCAATACACGCTGCATCTGCGCAAGGGCGTGAAGTGGTCGAACGGCGACGACTTCAACGCCGACGACATCGTGCACAACATCGAACGCTGGTGCGACAAGGCGGCCGAGGGCAATTCGATGGCCGGGCGCATGAGCTCCCTGATCGATCCCGCCACCAAGAAAGCCGCGGCCGGCGCCATCACCAAGGTCGACGACCACACGGTGAAGCTGAAATGCAATCAGTCCGACGTCACCATCATTCCGGGCTTTTCCGATTATCCGGCGGTCATCGTCCATCGTGACTTCGACAAGAGCGGCGCCGACATGCTCAAGACGCCCGGCACCGGTCCCTATGAGCTGATCTCGTACAAGGTCGGCGAGTCGGCCTCGGTGCGGCGGCGCAAGGACTTCACCTGGTTCGGCGGCGAGCCTTATCTCGATGGCGTCGACTGGACCGACTACGGATCGGACGCGTCCAACCCCGCCATCGGCAGCGCCTTCGAGGCCGGTGAGATCGACTGCAACTACCAGACGGTGGGCGGCACGGTCGACCTCTATGACAGCATGGGGCTGGTCAAGGAGCAGGTGGTCACAGCCGGCACCATCGTGCTGCGCACCAATGTGACCAACAAGCCGTATGACGACAAACGCGTGCGCAACGCCATCCAGCTCGCTGTCGACAACGAGACGGTGCTGAAGCTCGGCTACAGCGGCCTTGGGCAGGTCGCTGAGAACCACCATGTCTGTCCGATCCATCCGGAATATTACGCGCTGCCTAAAGTTCCGCGCGATATCGCCAAAGCCAAGGCGCTTATGGCCGAGGCCGGCCAGACGGATCACGAGTTCGAGCTGATCTCCTACGATGCGGACTATGTGAAGGACCCGGCCGACGTCGTCGCCGCGCAGATGCGTGAGGCCGGCTTCAAGGTCAAGCGCACCATCATTCCGGGCTCGTCGTTCTGGAACGACTGGACGAAATATCCGTGGTCGACCACCGATTGGGGCATGCGGCCGCTCGGCGTCCAGGTGCTGGCGATCGCCTATCGCAGCGGTGAGGCCTGGAACGAGTCGGGCTACGCCAATCCGGAATTCGACAAGAAGCTCAGCGCGGCGCTCGCCGTGGCGGACGTCGACAAGCGCAAGGAGCTGATGAAGGACGTCGAATCCATTCTGCAGGACTCCGGCATCCTCATCCAGGCGTTCTGGCGTTCGCTCTACCGGCACCACGCAACCTATGTGAAGAACCTTGGCATGCATCAGACATTCGAACTGCAGCTGGATAAGGTCTGGCTCGACAAGGCATAGGTCGGTTCAACCACAGCAAATATCTCGGGGGCGCATGTTGCGCCCCCGAACTCGCCGGGCGACTGCGATTGACCAGTCAGCTAAATCAAACGCCAGGATAAAGTCGCCGTACAAAGGGAAGAAACATGCGTACTCATGCACAAGCCGTCGTCATCGGCGGCGGTCTGATCGGCTGCTCGATCCTCTATCACCTTGCCAAGTTCGGCTGGACGGATGTCGTCCTCCTCGAGCGCAGCGAACTGACCTCCGGTTCCACCTGGCATGCGGCGGCCAACATTCACGGCCTGCATGATTCCACCAACATCAGCCGTCTCCAGCACTACACGATGGCGCTCTACAAGGAGTTGGAGGCCGAGACCGGCCAGGGTTGCGGCATCTTCCAGCCGGGCTCGCTCTATCTCGCCCAGACCGAGGCGCGCGAGCATCAGCTGAGGCTCCAGGAAGCCAAGGCGCGGCGCTACAAGATGAATTTCTACGAAGTCGCGCGCGACGAGGCGGAGCGGCTGCATCCGCTGGTCGACTTCGACGGCATACGCTGCATCATGTACGAGCCGGAAGGCGGCAATGTCGACCCGTCCGGCGTCACCGCGGCCTACGCCGCCGGCGCGCGCCAGCGCGGCGCCGAGATCCATCGCTTCACGCCGGTGACCGCGACCGAGGCGCAAGCAGACGGCAGCTGGATCGTGCGCACGCCAAAGGGCGACATCCACACGCAATGGGTGGTCAACGCCGCCGGCCTGTGGGGCAGGGAGGTCGCCGCCATGGCTGGCTTACAGCTGCCGCTGATCCCGACCGAGCACCAGTATTTCGTTACCGAGACCATTCCGGAAATCGCCGCCATGGGCCGCCGCTTGCCTTCGGTCGCCGATCGTGACGGCGAGTACTATCTGCGCCAGGAGGGCCTCGGGCTGCTCATCGGCGCCTACGAGCGCAAGATGAAGTTCTGGGCCGAGGACGGCACGCCGCTGGACTTCGGCCACGAACTCTTTCCCGACGATCTCGACCGTATCGAGGAGAACATGCTGCGCGCGATCGCGCGCGTGCCGGCCGTCGGCACAGCCGGCGTCAAGAAGGTGATCAACGGGCCGATGATCTGGTCGCCGGACAGCGCGGTGCTGTTCGGGCCGGTGCCCGAACTCAGCAACTATTTCTGCTGCAACGGCATCATTCCCGGTTTCTCGCAGTCGGGCGGCATGGGCAAGCTGGCGGCTGAGTGGATGATCGAGGGTGAGCCTTCGCTCGACATGTTCGCCTGGGACATGGCGCGCTTCGGCCACTGGGCCGGCAAGGCCTTCACCAAGGCCCGCGTCCACGATCAGTACAGCCATCGCTTCAAGATCCATTTCCCCAACGAGGAACGCGCCGCCGGGCGACCGGTGCGCACCAGGCCCGTCTACGACACGCAAAAGGGAATGAACGCCGTCTTCGGCCTCAATTTCGGCTGGGAGCACCCGCTGTGGTTCGCCGCCGAGGGCGAGCCGCGCGAGGAGACGATCGGCTTCACGCGCCAGAACTGGTGGGAACCGGTGGGCCGCGAGGCGCGCATGCTGCGCGAACGCGCCGGCATCATCGACATCTCCAATTTCGCCAAATACGAGGTCAAGGGCACTGGTGCCGAGGCCTGGCTCAATGCGCTGTTCGCCAACCGCATGCCGGTAAAGGTTGGCCGCTCCTGCCTCACGCCGCTGATCGGCAAGCGCGGCGGCATCGCCGGCGACTTCACCGTGACCAGGCTCGCCGACGACGAATTCATGGTCATCGGCTCCGGCATGGCCGAACGCTTCCACCAAAGGTTCTTCAAGGCCGTCCCCTTGCCCGAGGGCACGACCTTCCGCTCGCGCACCGAGGAGCTCTGCGGCTTCAACGTGGCGGGACCGAGTTCGCGCGACCTCCTGCAGCGCCTGACCAATGAGGATCTGTCGAACGAGGCATTTCCCTTCATGCAGTCGCGACGGATCACCGTCGCCGGCATCGATGTGGTGGCGCTCAGGGTGTCCTTCACCGGCGACCTTGGCTGGGAACTGCATTGCAAATCCACCGACCAGGTCGAGCTCTACGACGCGCTGCTCAAGGCCGGCAACGAAGTCGGCGCCGGACCGGTCGGATCGCGTGCGCTGATGTCACTGCGCGTCGAAAAGGGCTATGGTAGCTGGAGTCGCGAATATTCGCCCGAATATTGGCCGCAGGAGGTCAAGTTCGATGGCCTTGTCAAAATGGACAAGGGAGCGTTCCTGAACCGCGATGCCTATGCCGCCATCGCCGGCAAGCCGGCGCGCGATGAACTCATCATGCTGTCGATCGACGCCAGGGATGCCGACGCGACCGGCGGCGAACCGATCTTCCTCACCGATGGCACGCCTATCGGACAGGTGTCTTCGGGCGCCTATGGCTATTTCGTCGAGAAGTCGCTGGCGCTCGGCTATGTCAAGGCCGGCTCGGCCAAGGCCGGAGACAAGGTCTCGGTCGCCATACTGGGAAGGCCGCATGAGGCGATCCTGCTGCCGCATCCGCCCTTCGACCCCGAAGGCAAGCGGTTGCGCTCATAGAGACACGGCCGTCCATCCATTCGACCAACTGACGAAAACCGTAGCCGGCCGGAAACGCCGGCGAAGCTGAACGAGGAAGATTTCGACCACCTGAAAACAAAGGGGAATCGCATGATCAAATGGCATCTGCTGGGCACCATGCTTGCCCTGGCCCTCACATCCTCCGCGCATGCGGGAGACGTCAAGGTCATCAATGAAGACGCGTGGTTCGCCGAAGGTCCGATCTGGTATCAGGATAAGCTCTTCTACGTCGAATACGGCCGCGGCACGGTGACCGTATGGGACGGCAAGAAGAACGAGATCTTCTGGAAGATGGACGGTTGTGGCCCTTCAGCGGTGTTACCGACGACATCCGGCGAGTTTCTTGTCACCTGCTACGACAGCAACTCGATCGGCCGCATCTCCGTCGACGGCAAGACGCTGCCGGCCTATGACAAGGATACGGACGGCAAGCCGTTCAGCGGACCGAATGACTTCGCGCCCGACAAGGATGGCGGCATCTACTTCACTGGGTCCGGCAAGGGCGGACCGCTGATCGACGCCTCGGCCTACTACATCGGCAAGGACAGCGTGAAGAAGGTTGCCGGCGACCTGCACAATGCCAATGGCCTGGTCATGTCGAACGATGGAAAAATCCTCTACCTGGTCGAGACCGAGGATAACAGGATCATTGAGTTCGACGTCCAGCCCGACCACGGCCTGGGCAACCGCCGCGTCTTCCTGCGCCTCGACGACCTGTTCCCCAACCAGCCGCATATCTGGCCTGACGGCATCAAGATGGACAAGGCCGGCGAGATGTATATCGGCCAGAGCCCGCGCTCGCTCGATGCGCCAGGCAAGATCATCGTCGTCGACAAGGATGCGAAGCTGCTGCGCACGCTTTCGGTTCCGTCGCCGTCCATGCCGAATTTCGCCTTCGGACCGGACGAGAAAGAACTCTACGTGATGGCGCTGGACCAGATCGACGCGGCGCCATGGCACGGCAAGGTCTACGAGGTTCCGAACAAGTAGGGTTTAGCCGGCGGCCAGAGCAATTCCAGGAAAAGTGCGAAGCGGTTTTCCGTCCGGAATTGCGTCAAAACAATGCCGCCGAATGCTTTCTCAGCCGCCGAACCGATCCAGCCAATGTTGGGCAAGGTCGGAGCGGCGGCAGATCCATATATCCGGATTGGCCTTGATCTTGTCGAGGAAGCGGGCGAGCCCGATCATGCGGCCCGGCCGGGCCGCCAGCCGGCAGTGCAGCGAGACTGTCATCATGCGCGGCGTCTTTTCGCCTTCGGCCAGCAGCCAGTCCACGCCATCGCTGACATATTCGAAGAACTGGCTGCCTGTCTCCAGGCCGGAGCCGCGCGAGAACCGGCTGTCATTGTTGTCGAAGCTGTGCGGCACGACCAGATGCCGCTTGGCATCGACGTCGACAAAATAAGGCAGGTCGTCATTGTAGTCGTCGCAGTCGAACAGGAAGCCGCCATGCTCCGCCACCAGCCGCCGGGTGTTGAGACTGGGCCGGCCCGTGTACCAGCCAAGCGGGCGAATGCCGGTCAGGTGCTGGACGGTGTCCACTGTCATCGCGATGTGCTGGCGTTCCTCGTCCTCGCTCAGCGGCGCGTAGTCGATCCAGCGCCAGCCATGGCAGACGATGTCGCTGCCAAGTGCCGCGATCGCCTGGCCGGCCGCCGGATTGAGTTCGAGCGCTCGCCCGACGACGTAGAAGGTCGGGATGATGTTCTTTTCCTGGAACAGCGAGGCCAGCCGCCATACGCCGACGCGTGAGCCGTATTCGTAGAGCGATTCCATGTTGCGGTTACGCAGACCCGGCGCCGCCGGGGACACGGCAAGGTCCGACAGGATCGCCTCGGAGACGCCGTCGCCCTCGCCGATGCTGTATTCGGCGCCTTCCTCATAGTTGACGACGATGTTGAGGGCCAGCTTGGCGCCGCCAGGCCACTGCGCGGCAGGCGGCTTTTCGCCATAGCCGATGAAGTCTCGGACGGGCAGGTACGGCATCTCTCAAATCTCCCCAGGGTGCAAGTCGCAAAACATGCGGTCGCGGGATCTAGTCGCCGCGCATGTCGATGAGTATGCGCAGCGCCCGATCCATCATCTCTTGCGGGCCGACCGTCGCGCGCAAACAGTCGGTGAGGCCGTAGCCCCCCAGGCTCCGCACGATGATATCGGCGCCGCGCAAGGTTCTCTCGGCAGCCTCCGCGGCGGCTACGCTGGCGAAGCGGATCAGCACGAAATTCGCCCGGCTTTCGGGAACATGGTACCCGGCGGACCTCAGATCCTGCGCAAACCGGTCGCGAATTCCGGCCGTGCGGGCCACCGTTTCGCGCATATAGGCCTGGTCCTCCACAGCCGCGACGGCCATGGCGAGGCTAGGCGTCGTGACCTGGTTCGAATTCTGCATCTTGCGCACTTGCGCCGCGACCGAAGGCGCAAACAGGCCCCAGCCGACGCGCGCCCCGGCGAGGCCATAAGCCTTGGAGAGGGTGCGCAGCACGACGGTATCGCCGCGCGCGACGAGCGCAAGGATCGGTCCGGGGTCTTGGTCGTCGAATTCGCCATAGGCCTGATCGATCACCAGGAGCACGTCTGGCCGCAACGCCGCGCGCAGTCGCAGCAGTTCGCTGTTGCGGATACGGGTGCCGGTCGGGTTGCCCGGATTGCAGACGAAGACGATGCGCGTTGCAGGCGTGACCGCAGCCAGGATGCTGTCGATCGAAACGGTGAAATCATGCTCTGCTGCCTTGACGTAGGCCGCACCGACACGCGCGGCGGCGGATGCGGCGAAATTATAGGCATAGGAGGTGCCAAGCACCTCCTCGCCTGGGCCCGCAAACGCCGCGATGGCGCAACTGATCAGGTCCATCGAACCGGCGCCGCACAGGATCATGTCGCGCTCGACCCCATAGGCTTGCGCGATTGCCCCGCGCAGGGCCGTCCAGTCCGGGTCGGGATAGAGATGGCTGCGGGCAATCGCGTCCTGGCCAGCGGCGATGGCCTTGGGGCTGGGCGGAAAAGCGCTTTCATTCTGAGCAAGGGTTGGCCCGTCATAGCCACCGAAATTCGCAAGCGCGAAGGCGGACATGGCCTCGATATGAGCTCCTGCTTTCAGCGGCACGCTGCATCCATCGGAATTTGGATGTCGACCATCTCGCGCACCACCTTTGTTGGACCGGCTCGCGCGCAGGCTACAATCCGCCAGCCTGTTCACAAGCAAAAACTTACCGCGCAATGGCTCCGAAATTCTGGCCCTTGTTCTGCGATGCGCTTGTCATCCGGCAATGCCGCTTCAGTCGTCGGCGAAGGCGGACCGTGCGAAGCGGCGCGGCGCCACCTGCTCGGTGGAAACGGTAAGCAGATCCTCCAGCGGGCGCGCGCCGGCGTCAGCTATTGCGCTGCACTCCCGAGCGGGCGAGCACGCCCGGCTTCAGCCGCTCGTTCTTGCCGTAATCCTCGGCGGGGTGGAAGAACAGGCGCGGCGTGTCGTCGATCTCTGCCAGCCGCTTGCCGTAGGCCTCGAGATAGGCCTGGCGGCCATCGTCGCCGACACGGCCCGGCATGTAGGCGACGAAGGGCGGCAGCACGTCGAAGCCCGAATAGCGCAGCAGGCCGTTATGCACGGGCCACAGCACGGTGAGGATATCGCCGTCAATGCCATCGGGCGCATAGGTGTCGGCCGATGTGCCCGTGGTGGCGGCCACCATGGCGAGCTTGCCCTTGAACATGCCGGTGTCATATTTGCGGCCCGGCAGATAGGCGAAACCGCGTGCGAACACACGGTCGGCCCAGCCCTTGAGGATTGCGGGCATGCCGAACCACCAAATGGGGAACTGGAAGAGCACGAAGTCGGCCCGCCTTACTTTTTCGATCTCGGCCGCGATGTCGGACGAGAGCACGCCGGCATCGTAGGCGGCGGTTTGTTCGCGCGGCAGGCTGAAGAACTCCGGATCGTTGCGTTCACCTGATATGTCGCCGGGCCCGGCGACAGGGTTGAAGCCCATTGCGTAGAGGTCGCTGACGACGACTTCGTGGCCGGCGCGGGTCAAGGTTTCCAGCGCGAGATCCTTCATGGCGCCGTTGAAGGACTTCGGTTCCGGATGGGCATAGACGATGAGGATGTTCACGGCGATAGCTCCTGGTAGGAACGCGGCAGGCCGAGCACATGCTCGGAAAGGTTTGACAGGATGAGGTTGGTCGAGATCGGCGCGACCTGATAGCGACGCGTCTCGCGGAACTTGCGCTCGACATCGTATCCCTCCGCGAAGCCGGGAACCCGTGTGCGGAGCCTGGCGGAGGCGTCGCGGATGTCCTGGTACTGGTCCATGAGGGGCCCCGGCCTTCTGTCTCGCGCAGGCCGTATTATCGTTGCGGCACTCCCCATCCGCAATGCAAGGCTGGCGTTATCAGATATGCCGGAATTCAAACGCTCAGGGTGAGCCAAGAAGCTGGCCGACCCATACGGTCCTTTCGACCAGGTCCTTGACGATGTCTTCTATGGCTTGGCCGGCAAACCGTGCCAGCCGCGAGGCGGGCCGGTCGGCCGGGTAGGCAAGGATGAGGCGGCGCACGGGCACGGGATCGATCAGCGGCGCGGCGGTCAGCAGGCCGGCGGCGACATCGGCGTGGATGGGGGCGAGCGGCAGGATCGTCCAGCCATGGCCGTTGCGTACCAGGTCCTTCAGCGCGGCATACGAATCTGCTTCGATGCCGACATCGAGCGTGATGCCTGATTCTGCGGCGCAGCGTTCGACGATGATGCGCAGCCCATGCTTGATGCTGGGCATCAGCAGGCGTTTGCCGGCGAGCGATGCGAACGGCACCGCGCGCACCGTGGAGAAGCCGGCCTCGGGTGGACCGATCAGGAAGAGGTTTTCCAGCAGCAGCGGGCGGGAGCGCAGCGATCTTGCCATGCGCGGGTCGTAGAGCACTGCGACGTCGACCTCGCCGCGGTGCAGCCAGTCCAGCAGATAACCCGTATAGGCGCTCACCAGCCTGAGCTTGGCCTTGGGGTGGGCCTTGCCGAAGGCGGCGGCGAGCGGCAGCGAAATGATGTCTGCCACCGTGGGTGGTAGGCCAATGGCGACCTCGCCGGTCAGCGGCGCGTCGGCGGGCGTGGCCGTGGCGCGGATCTCGTCGATCTCGGCCATCACGCGCATGGCGTGCGCCAGCACTTCCTTGCCCTGCTCGGACAGCACCATGCCGCGTCCGTGGCGCAGGAACAGGGCAAATCCCAGTTCTTCCTCCAGCATGCGCACCTGCCGGCTGAGAGCCGGCTGTGCGATGTGCAGCCGGTCGGCTGCCTTGCTGAGGCTGCCCAGATCGGCGACATGGATCAGGGTGCGCAGTTGCGATAGCTCCATGAGTTATCGAATATCATTATATCTGATCACAAGAAAGAGACGAAGATTGGATCGCAGAACAGAGGTAATCTGACGCCAATCCAATCCTCGGGGGTCCAAGGTGACAGCGAGCCTGAAAGCAAGACAAGCGAAGACACCCGCTTCCACGGTGCCTGAAAAGCAGTGGCCGGATCAGGTCTATGATGTGCTCAAGGCTGCCGGCATCAGCCAGATGTCCTATGTGCCCGATGCCGGCCACACCACCTTGATCCGCCGCTTCAGTGAAGATCCGGAGGTCGTGACCAACGTGCTGACGACCGAGGAAGAGGGCATCGCCATCGCCGCCGGCTCGTGGCTCGGCGGCAAGCGCAGCGTCGTGCTCATGCAGTCCTCCGGCGTCGGTAACTGCATCAACATGCTGTCGCTTCCCGTGCAGGCACGCTTTCCCCTGCTCGTCCTGGTGACGATGCGCGGCGAATGGGCCGAGTTCAACCCGTGGCAGGTGCCGATGGGGCAGGCGACGGAAGCCTCGCTGAAGGCGATCGGCCTCAGGGTACTGCGCGCCGAGACCGGTCCAGATCTAGTCGAGACGGTGGCGCAGGCGGCCTCGATGGCGTTCGACGCCGACCAGCAGATCGCCGTGCTGATCGGGCAGCGGCTGCTTGGCAAGAAGAAGTGGTGAGCGACATGAACTTGCCGACGATGGACCGTAGGGTCGCGGTGAAGAAGCTCCTCGATGCCCGCGACGGCGCATTGGTGGTGACCGGTCTAGGCTCGCCGAGCTACGACGTGCACGCTGCCGGTGATCGCGACGACAATTATTACCTCTGGGGCGCCATGGGCGGTGCGGCGCTGATCGGCCTCGGACTTGCTCAGGCCCAGCCGCTGAAGCGGGTCATGGTCATTACCGGTGACGGCGAACAGCTCATGGCGTTCGGGTCGCTGGCGACGATCTCGGTGGCGCGGCCCAAAAACCTCGATCTGATCGTGCTCGACAACCAGCATTTCGGCGAGACCGGCATGCAGTCGAGCCACACCGGAAAGGGCATCGCTTTCGACAAGGTCGCGGCCGCCTGCGGCTTCGCCGAAACCCGCGAGTTGCGTTCGCTGGAGGAGGTCGAGGCGCTGTGCGACCAGCTTCGCCGCCCGGCCGAAGGCCCGCGCCTGTTCGTGCTGAAGATCGCAGCCGAAAATCTGCCACGCTCGCTGCCGCCGCGCGACGCGGTCGAGGTCAAGAACCGCTTTCGCGCCCATCTGGGCCTCGCCACCTGTTGAGGGCCGATATGCCGCTGATTAGCTTCCAGAACACGGTCGGCGGTCGGCTGCAATCGATTGCCCATGCATTCGAGAGCCACGATCCGTTTACCGGCAGGGCTTGGGCACTGATCCCGCGCTGCGGCAAGGCCGAGGTCGACGCCGCCGTGGCGGCTGCCAAGGCGGCTTTCCGGTCGAAGGAATGGGGCGGCCTCACGCCAACCGCGCGCGGCAAGCTGCTGGTGAGGTTGGCGGATCTGATTGCGGAGAACGCCGAGCGCATTGCCGCCATCGAGACGCGCGACAATGGCAAGCTGCTCACCGAGATGACGGCGCAGCTGCGCTATATCCCCGAATGGTTCCGCTATTTCGGAGGGCTTGCCGACAAGATCGAAGGCTCGGTGCTGCCGATCGACAAGGCTGATATGTTCGCTTTCACCAGGCATGAGCCCTTGGGCGTCATCGCGGCCATCGTGCCCTGGAATTCGCCACTACTGCTTCTGACATGGAAGCTCGCACCGCTGCTGGCGGCAGGCAACACGGTCGTCATCAAGCCGTCGGAACACGCCTCGGCCTCGACGCTGGAATTCGTGAAACTGTTCGCGCAGGCGGGTTTTCCCCCGGGCGTCGTCAACACCGTCACCGGCATGCCGCAGGACGTCGGCGTGCCGCTCGTCTCCCATCCCGACATCGCCAAGATCGCCTTCACCGGTGGCGAGCCGGGCGGTCTTGCCGTCTATCGCGCGGCGGCCGAGGGACTGAAGACCGTGACGCTGGAACTGGGCGGCAAATCGGCCAACATCGTCTTCGACGACGCCAATCTCGAGAGCGCGGTCAACGGCGCGATATCCGGCATCTTCGCGGCCAGCGGCCAGACCTGCATTGCCGGCTCGCGCCTGCTGGTCCACCGCAAGATACACGATCGGTTCGTGGAAGATGTCATCACGCTGGCGGCAAGTGCCCGGATAGGCAATCCGTCGCTGGCCGAAACGCAGGTGGGGCCGATCACCACGCATGCCCAGCGCGACAAGGTGCTTTCCTATCTCGGCATCGCACGGCGCGAGGGTGCGCTGTGCGTGCTTGGCGGCGGCAAGCCGGATGCGGCCGAACTGGCCGACGGCTGGTTCGTCCAGCCCACCATCTTCACTGGCGTCAACAACACCATGCGGATCGCCCGCGAAGAGGTGTTCGGGCCGATCCTGTCCGTCATCCCGTTCGACGACGAGGAAGAGGCCTTCGCCATCGCCAATGACAGCCCCTATGGGCTGGCGGCAGGTATTTGGACCGGCGATATGGGGCGGGCGCTGCGCGGCGCGGCCGCGATGGAAGCCGGCATGGTCTGGATCAATTCATACCGCGCCGTCTCCTATATGGCGCCCTTCGGCGGCTACAAGAGAAGCGGTATCGGTCGTGAGAGCGGGCAGGAGGCGATCAATGCCTATCTGCAGACCAAGACGGTGTGGATAGACACGGTTGGCAAGACCGCCAACCCGTTCGTGATCCGCTAGAGCATGATCCCGAAAAGTGGGAACCGGTTTTGGGAAAAGATCATGCTCCAACAAACAGATAGAGCAGGATGACGATTAAACCAAACGTCACCCTGCTCTAGGATAGGCTTCGGTGGGAGAATTATCCCTATCCGTGGCCGAGCTTGGTGTGCCGATCCCACGAACGGTGACCTGCTCACAATGACGAAGGAATTGCACATGAGACAGGCGGGCAAGGTGGCTGTTGTCACCGGGGCGGCGCGCGGCATCGGGCGCGCTTGCGCGGAACGCTTTCTGGCCGAAGGCGCTTATGTCGTGATCGGCGACATCGATGCCGCGGAACTGAAGAAATGCGCCGCTGAAATCGGCACGGACGAGACCGTCCTGGCAGTGATCACGGATGTCAGCAGGAAGGATCAGGTCGATGCGCTGGTCGCGGCGGCGGTGGCGAAGTTCGGCCGCCTCGACATCATGGTCAACAATGCCGGCATCGCTCCGGTCCAGGACTTTCTCGACATCACAGAGGCGGACTACGACAGGGTTCTCGCCGTCAACCTGAAGGGCGCGTTCATGGGCACCCAGGCCGCGGCCCGCCAGATGATCGCGCAAGGCAATGGTGGCGTTATCGTGAACATGTCCTCCATCAATTCCGGCCTCGCCAATCCGCGCGTCGCCACCTATGCGATCTCCAAGGGTGGCATGAACCAGGTCACCAGTACCGCGGCCGTCGCCTTCGCCCCCCATGGCATCCGTGTCGTCGGCGTCGGCCCGGGCACCATCGCAACAGAGATGGTGATGGACGGGACCTTCATCGATTCTGAAGAAATGCGGCAGGCGATCCTTTCGCGCACACCGCTGGGGCGCCTCGGGACGGCGGCCGAGATCGCTTCTGTCGTGGCGTTCCTGGCCAGCGACGATGCCTCCTACATCACCGGCGAGACGATCTATCCCGACGGGGGACGCCGCGTGCTGAACTATACGGTTCCGGTCAAGAGTGAGAAAAATGGGAAGTGAGGAAATGGGCAATTTCGACAAGCTGCATCACATCTGCATCGTCGTGCATGATATCGACAAGGCGCAGACCTATTACGATTCCATCGGTATAGGGCCGTGGGAAGCCTATCCGCCGCTGGCCGAATATGAGGAACTCCAGGTGCCCAGCCCCGAGGGGTTCAAGGTGATGCAATACCGTATTTGCAACCTGCCGAATGTTCAGCTGCAGCTTTGCCAGCCGAGCCGTGATCCTTCACCGCAGCGGATCCATCTGGACACCAAGGGCGAGGGTGTCTTCCACATCGGCTTCGAGGTTCGTGATGCCGACGCGGCCGAAACCAAGGCGCAAATCGATGGGCTGTCCGTGCTGATGCGCGGGCGCAGGAAAAACCGCACCGGCTTCACCTATTACGATACGGCCGACAAGGCTGGTGTCATCCTTTTGACCCGGGCAACCAATCTGCCCGGCAAATGATCCGTGCCGGGGTGGCCGGCCGGGGATCGGGGTCGCTTCGTCAGCTGCCCCGCAATTCCTGGAGCCGGTCGACCAGGAACTTGCCGCTGGTGATGATATGCATTTCCAGGAGGCTGACGGCGCGCAGCGTATCCTTGGCTTCGCAGAGCTCGATGAGTTGCCAGTGGTCACGGTCGGACTGTGCCTGGATCTCGGTGAGCGTGACCATCATGCGCGTGTATCGTTCCAGCTGCTGGTAGATGCGCCCGACCAGTTCGATCGTCGCCTTGCGGCCGGACGGCGCGTAGAGCGCTGCGTGGAAGTTCCAGTTCAACTGGTTGGAATATTCACCGGTCCGGCCTTGTTCCTGGTGCTGCTTTGCCCGTTCACGGGCAAGCGCGAGATCGGCCTCCGTCATCCTCGGAATGGCAAGGGCAAGCAGCCAGGTTTCAATCCGGGCCCGCAATTCGTAGAGCTCGAGGATCTCGTCCAGGGAGATCGAGGTGACGACCGCGCCCTTGTGGGAGACGAGCGTGACAAAGCCTTCGGAGTGAAGCTGATGCAGCGCTTCCCGTACCGGTATCCGGCTGACGCCGAACTCGGTGGCCAGATGTTCCTGCCGCAACTGGAAGTTGGCCTCGTATTCGCCGATCAGGATTTTCTGCCTGATGGCGTCCGCGACCTGGGCCGAGATGGTTTTCTTCTGTACGAGCATTGATCAGCCTGGGGGCGACCGCCTTGTGATTTGGCATGCGGCGCAATTTTGATTGAAGAAACGGACGCATAGCACTGCGCATAGGTTGTTGTCACTCCGAAGGCCCGCCGCCGGTTTCGCCTCAGTAGACATGTTCCTCGATGGGCTGGCCGCTGGCGATGCGCTCATAGCGGAAGGCCGAGAGGTCGATGGAGCGGTATTCTCCGTAGGCGATCAGGTCGCTGACCCCTGAGCCTGTTGCCGCCGCGTGCATCATGCCGTGTCCGCTGAAGCCGGTGGCCAGTACGAAGTTCGAGACCTCCGGATGACGCCCGATAATGCCGCTGTGGTCGAAAGTATTGTACTCATAGAGCCCTGCCCAGGCGCGCAGCATCCTGAGCTGCTCGAACCCGGGCACACGATGGGCGAGTGCGGGCCAGATCAGGTCGTCGAACAGCTCGTAGTCCACATCCAGGCCAAAATCGTCCGGATCATTCTCGTGCAGCGGCGGAATCCCGCACAGGAAAAGCTGGCCCTCCGGCCGCAGCCAGAAGCCGCTCGTATCGAAGACGAAGGGGCAGTTCTCGATCCTTGCCGGGGTCTCGAAGACGAAAACGCAGCGTTTGCTCGGCACGACCGGCACCTCGACACTGGCCATCCGGGCGATGCCCGCGCTCCATGGCCCGGCCGCGTTGATCACCGTGCCGGCTACCAGCCGTTCGCCATTGTCCAGCACCACCTCGCCAACCCTGTGCGATGAAGCCATGGCCAGTCCGGTCACGGTCGCGGCGATGTAGTCGACCTTCTGAGCGCGCGCCTTTCGGCGAAATGCCTGCATCAAGCCAGGGCCGTCGAACCAGCCCTCGCTGCCGACACCGAATGAGCCAAGGGCGAGGTCTTCCGTGTTGAGCCAGGGCAAGCGCCGCGCCAGATCGGACTGTTCGATCAGCTCGATGTCGACGCCCATGCTGCGCTGAACCAGGTTCTTTGCGCGTTGTGCGTCTGCCCGCTCGGGCGTTGCCAGCACGAGATAGCCGGGCTGATGGAGCCCGATGTCCGCCGGCTCGTCGCCAATGGCAAGCCGCGTCCCCACATTGCGCAGGAACTCCATGCTGAATTTCGACATGGCGATGTTCGGCGGCGTGCCGAACTGCTGGCGTATGGCGCTGGTCGACAGCGAGGACGAAGAGGCAGTGTAGTAGGGATCGCGCTCGATCACAGCGATGCTGCCGCTGAAATCCGGATTGGCGGACAGGAAATAGGCGATCGAGCTTCCGACAACGCCTCCACCGATGATCACCACATCATATTTCATGCCCATTCCAGTCGTGTTCCCTATCCGGCCGATATATGGTCTGGCGATGGATTGGATACTTTCGTGGCCAATCTCGCCTCCTTCACCCAGTCATAGCCCGGTCTCCGATAGAGAAAAAGGGGTTTGACGTGAAAAAAGGAATACATTATCCAATTTTAAACAGAACAGGATCTGCCTCGGCAATCGAGGTGGCCATGCCGAGGAACGTTCCGTGGGCCTCATTGCTCCCCGTCTCGACGTCATCAAGCCAAGCCCGAGCATGGCGGTCACCGCCCGGGCCATCGAAATGCGCTCTGCCGGCATCGACGTCATCAGCCTCAGCGCCGGCGAGCCGGACTTTCCGACGCCGCCGCATATCGTCGAGGCGGCCTATGCGGCGATGCGCAGGGGCGAGACACGTTACACTGCGGTCGACGGTACGGCCGCGCTGAAGAAGGCGGTGGCGGACAAGTTCAGGCGTGAAAACGGTCTTGACTACAAGCCGTCGCAAATCTCTGTCGCCGGTGGCGCGAAGCAGGTCATCTACAACGCCCTGCTGGCGACGCTCGCTCCCGGTGATGAGGTTGTCGTTCCCGCACCCTATTGGGTCTCCTACACCGACATCGTGCTGTTGGGCGAAGGCAGGCCGGTGGTCGTTCCCTGCACGCAGGCCGATGGGTTCAAGCTGACACCGCAGGCTCTGCGCGGCGCAATCACCGAACGCACGAAATGGCTGCTCCTCAACACGCCTTCCAATCCCACGGGCGCCGTCTATGACCGTGACGAACTCGCCGGATTGGCCGAAGTGCTGCTCGACCACCGCCAGGTCCATGTGCTGACCGACGACATCTACGAGCATATCCTGTTTAACGGCCGCACCTTCGACACCATCGCCGGTGTCGAGCCGCGGCTGAAGGACCGCACGCTGACGGTCAACGGCGTGTCCAAGGCCTATGCCATGACCGGCTGGCGGATCGGCTACGCCGGCGGACCGGAGCCGCTGATCCGCGCCATGGCGACGGTGCAGAGCCAGAGCACGTCGAACCCGTCCTCCATTTCGCAGGCCGCGACCATAGCCGCGCTCGAGGGTCCGCAGGATTTTCTTCGCCCGCGGGCGCTCGAATTCCAGGACCGGCGCGATCGGGCGCTGGAACTGCTGCGGGCAATCCCCGGCCTCACCTGCCAGACCCCGGAGGGGGCTTTCTATCTCTACCCCGATTGTTCGGCCCTTATCGGCCGACGCCGTCCCGACGGCGTTGTCATCGGTGGCGACGACGACCTCTCGCTCTATCTGCTCGACCAGGCGCGGGTCGCGGTGGTTCAGGGCTCGGCCTACGGCCTGTCGCCGCATTTCCGCATTTCCATAGCCACGTCGATGGACCAGATCGAGAAAGCGATCGGGCGCATCGCCGAGGCTGTCCAGGCGCTGCGGTAATGTCGGCGATGGATCTGGACTTCGTCCATGGGCTGATCGAGCTTGTCGCGCGTTCGCCCATCGATGAACTGGAAGTCGAGCGCGACGGCGTGCGCGTGCGCCTCGCAAGGCAGATGTCAGCGACGCCATCCGCGACGCAGGCCGGTTCGTCGGCACAGCCTTTGCCAACTGCCGTCGCGGTCGTTCCCGCTGCTTCCGCCCCAATGGTCTTGACGATCGCGCGGCATTCGATCCGTGCCCCGCTGACCGGTGTCTTCTACCGCGCCGCCGCCGAAGGCGAGCCACCGCTCGTTTCCGTCGGCGACATTGTCGAGGAGGGGCAGAAAATCGGTGTGCTGGAAGCCATGAAGACGTTCAACGTCGTGGAATCCGACCGCGCTGGAAAGATCGTCGAGATCGCTTTCGAGGACCATGCCGGTGTGCAGTCCGGCGACGTGCTGTTCGTCCTGGAAGAGGCGGGCTGAGGCGATGTTCGACACCGTCCTTATCGCCAACCGTGGTGAAATCGCGCTGCGTATCCTGCGCGCCTGCCGGGCCCTTGGATTGAAGGTGGTCGCGGCCCATTCGCAAGCCGATGCCAGCCTTCGCCACGTGGCGTTGGCGGACAGGGCGATTTGCATCGGCCCGGCGACCGCCGCTGCAAGCTATCTCAACATCGGCGAGATCATCGCCGCCGCGCAGCTTACCGGCGCGGGCGCGATCCATCCGGGCTATGGTTTCCTTTCGGAGAACGCCGCCTTCGCCGAAGCCGTCGAGAATGCCGGGCTTGCCTTCATCGGCCCGTCGTCGGCGGCGATCCGCGCGATGGGCGACAAGGTGTCCGCCAAGCGGACGATGATTGCCGCCGGCGTTCCCTGCGTTCCAGGCTCGGAAGGCGCGCTGCCGCAAGACGAGCAGGCCGTGCGCGGCATCGCTTCGGCCATTGGCTATCCGGTCATTGTCAAGGCAGCCGGCGGCGGCGGCGGGCGCGGCATGCGCATCGTGCGGTCTGAAAGCGGGCTGATGGAAGCCGTGTCGCTGGCGCGCGAGGAAGCGGGCCGCGCTTTCGGCAATCCGCAGGTCTATCTGGAGAAATTCCTCGAGCACCCGCGCCATATCGAGATCCAGGTGCTGGCCGACCGGCAAGGGACGGCGGTCTGGCTTGGTGAGCGGGACTGCTCCATGCAGCGGCGCCACCAGAAGATCATCGAGGAAGCGCCGGCGCCCGGCATCGCGCGCGAGGCGATCGCCGAGATCGGCGAGCTGTGCGCGCGTGCATGCCTGACCATCGGCTATACCGGTGCCGGCACCTTCGAATTCCTCTACGAGGGCGGGCGCTTCTATTTCATCGAGATGAACACCCGGGTGCAGGTCGAGCATCCCGTTACCGAGCTCGTCACCGGCATCGATATCGTGCGCGAACAGATCCGCATCGCCCAGGGCGAGCATCTGTCGTTCAGGCAGGAAGACATCCGCATTCACGGCCACGCTCTGGAATGCCGCATCAACGCGGAGCATCCCTACAGCTTTCGGCCGCATCCTGGCCGGGTCGAGCGGTGGACGCCTCCGGGCGGTCCGGGCATCCGCGTCGATTCGCACCTCTACTCCGGCTACACGGTGCCGCCGCACTACGATTCGCTGGTGGCCAAGCTGTTGGCGCATGGCGCGACGCGAGCCGATGCGGTCCGGCGCATGAGCGGCGCGCTGGCCGAGATGGAGGCTGTTGGCATCGCCACCAACGCGCCGCTGCACGGCCTGCTGATGGAGGAGCCAGGCTTCGCCGCCGGAGGCTTCGATATTCATCATCTTGAACGTCTCATCGAAGGCGGCTTGCTCAAGGGACGGGGCGGCGATGACGCTTGAAGAAATCGAAAGGCTGGCGGGCTGGTGCACACGCGCCGGCATCGGTGAGATCGAGTTGGCGCAGACCGGCTTCTCGCTGCGCCTGCGTCTGAACCCGCAATCGTCCGTCGCCGAAACGTCCTTGGCTGTGGCCACGACCCCCAAGGCCGAAGCGGCCTTCAACGGCGTGCGCGCACCGGGCGTCGGCGTCTTCCGTCTCGATCATCCGACGACCGGTCGCCCTGTTGCCGCATCAGGCCAGAAGGTTCGCAAGGGCGAGACAGTCGGTGTCCTGCAAGTCGGGTCACACCTGAAGGCCGTGCTTGCGCCCGACGATGGCGTCCTGGGCGCCGCACTGGTCGAGGACGGAACGGTGGTCGGTTACGGCACGCCGCTCTACGCGCTGGCGACAGCCGATCGTGCAAGACAATGAGGAAGGCGCCATGAGCGGACTGCAGGTCGATATCAATTCGGACATGGGTGAGGGTTTCGGCGCCTACAGGCTCGGCGACGACGCCGCGATCCTCGGCATCGTCAGCTCCGCCAATGTCGCGTGCGGCTTTCATGCCGGCGACCCGGAGATCATGGCCGCCACCTTCTCGATGGCGCGCGAGAAGGGCGTCGCGGTTGGCGCGCATCCGAGCTTTGCCGATCTGTGGGGGTTCGGACGCCGTGTCATTCCGCATTCCATGGATGAGATCGAAAGGCTGGTGGCCTACCAGGTTGGTGCGGCGCAGGCGCTGTCCGCCTATGCCGGCCACCCGATCCGCTACGTCAAGGCGCATGGCGCGCTGGGCAATCTTACCCAGACCGACCGTGGCGTCGCCGAAGCCGTGACGCGCGCGGTCAAGGCCGTCGATCCCGACCTGATATGTCTCGCCATCGCGCTGGGCTTCCAGGACAGGATCGCGCGCGACGCCGGCCTGACGGTCCGGTCCGAAATCTTCGCTGATCGCGCCTATACGGAGGAAGGCTTTCTTGTCTCGCGCAAGCTGGAGGGCGCGGTCATCCACGATGCCGAGAAGGCGGCGGAACGGGTCGTCCGCATGGTCAGGCAAGGTGCCATCGAGACGATTTCGGGGCAGCTGCTGAAAACGCCGATCGATTCGATCTGCGTCCACAGCGACACGCCGGCGGCCGTCGCCATCGCCGCGCGTGTGCGGGCCCGGCTGGAAGAGAGCGGTGTCGAGGTAAGAGCCTTCGTGACAACAGTCTGAGCATGGCGGAACAGAAACGAGGCCGTGCCTGCCGGCACGGCCTCGTTTGTTTCAGAACCAGACGTCTGCCAGCCTGTGGCCGCGCGGATAAGGATCTGTCGGGTCGAGGCCGTACTGGCCGATGCTGGTGATCCAGGCCTGTCCGGCGATGGTGACCACGACGGCATCAAGGTCGCCTACGCGCGCACTGGCGATCACGCGCGAATCGAAATGGGTGCCGATGATCGACTTGTTGCGAAACAGCTCGCCTTTGGCGATTTGACCTTTTGCCGACATTACCGCCAGGCGCCCGGTGGTGCCGGTCCCGGTTGGAGAGCGGTCGAGCCTGCCATGCAGGCAGACCGTGCCGTTGATGCTTTCCACGCGCCCGTCGACGCGCGCGATCGGGCCTTCGAAGATGACGTTGGAGACATCGCGGATCTTCGGATTCTCCGGATGCACCACCTTGAGCTGCTCGTTGACCGCCTTCTTGATCCTTTGGCCTGTCAGGGACATTTGATGAGCCTCGTCGGGGGTGACGGCAAAGCCGAGCGCGCTTGCGTTGACATGGGCGAAAGTCATGCCGCCATACGAGGTGTCGACGGTGATGGTGCCCAGCCCTTCGACCTCGACCGGCGTGTCGAGATGGAGCGCGAAAGCCGGCACGTTGGTGAATTCCACTTGCTTCACCTTGCCGTTCTCGCACAGGCAGCGCACTTCGATCATTCCTGCCGGGGCTTCCATGCGCAGCAGTGTCTCGGGCTCCTGCATCGGGATGATCCCGGTTTCCAGTGCCACCGTGGCGACGCAGATCGTGTTCGAGCCCGACATGGGCGGATACTCGGTGCTTTCGATGATGACATAGCCGAGATCGGCCGAGGGGTCGCAAGGCGGCAGGATGATGTTGCCGTTGACGTATGGCGCGCCACGCGGCTCGAACAAGAGCAATCCACGAATGTCGTCCATATGCTCTTCGAGATATTCCTTCTTTTCGAACATCGTTTTGCCGGGAACGTCCCTGACGCCCCCGGTGATCACGTTGCCCACTTCACCTTCGGCGTGGCAGCCGACGACCGTGAATGTTTTCGTCCAGCGCATTTCTGTCCCTCCTGTGGTTGGTCTTGGCCTTGGCCATTATCGGTTCAGACCGCGTCGAGCCCTTGCTCGAGAAGACGGTCAAGTTGCTCCATTTCCTGGTGCGTGAGGACAATGCCGTCGCGCTCCGACTTTTCGCGGGCCAGGAACCGCCGCTGCGAGGGCAGGCGCGCGCCTTGGCCGAGGATCGCTTCGAACAGGGTTTCCGCGCGAGCCAGGGGATTGCCGGCCCGGCCGGCGGCGAAGGCTTGCGGCGAAAAGGCGATGATCAGCTCGCCATGCGACGGATAAAGCGTCGTGGTGCCGATCAGGTCCAGCGCCTCGGGGCTGGTCAGGTCGCCAATCATGATGCCTGCGAGCAGTTCGATCATCGTGCCGATGGCGGAACCCTTGTGCCCGCCGAAGGACAGCATGGCGCCGGCGAGCGCGACCTCGGGATCCGTCGTCGGCTTGCCGTCCGAATCGATGGCCCAACCTTCAGGCAGCGGTTTGCCAGCCCGGCGATGGAGTTCGATCTCGCCGCGCGCGGCAACCGAGGTCGCGAAATCGAAGACATAGGGTGGCTGTCCCTCGCGCGGCCAGCCGAAAGCAAAGGGATTGGTGCCCAGCAACGGCCTGTTGCCGCCGGTCGGGGCGACTGTGGCATAGCTCGGACACATGGCGAGGCCGGCAAGGCCGGCTTGCGCCAAGGCCTCGACCTCGACCCAGAGAGCGGAAAAATGCACGGCGTCATTGATCGCCAGCGCCGCGACCCCACAGGCATGTGCCCGCTCGATCAGCGCCGGCAGGCCGACTTCGAAGGCCGGGTTGGCGAAGCCGCCCTTGGCGTCCACTTTCACGATGGCCGGTGCCTGTTGCGGCAGCAACTCGGGCACCGCGTCTGGCGTGACCTTCCCGGCCTTGATCGTGCGTAGCGCCCCTTCGATGCGATAGATGCCATGCGACTTGCAGGCGTCGCGCTCCGCGGCGACGATCACCCGCGTGATGGCGCTGGCCTGGAGGGCGTTGAGACCGGCCTTGTGAAAAATTGTGTCCACGCGCGCGGACAAGGCATCGGTGCTGAGAACGCTGGTGCTCATTTTCTGGCCTCTGGGTTGGCGGCACGCGACACATCTGCCGTCAGGAAAATTTCAGGTCGCGGGCAAAGTCTATGAGATCCTGCGCAAGCAGCACAGGCTGCTCGAGAGCCGCAAAATGGCCGCCGCGCGGCATCGCGGTCCACCGCCGCACGTCGCGGAAGACACGCTCGACCCAACTCCTCGGCGGCATTGGCAGTTCTTTCGGAAACAATGCCACCGCGAGCGGCACGTCGATTGCCGTGCCGCGCGGGAATGCAAGCGGGCGCGCGCGCGTCTCCCAATAGAGGCGCATCGACGAGGCGACTGTCCGGGTGAACCAGTAGAGCGAAATGTCGGCAAGCATGTCGTCCTGCGAAAAGGTGGCCTTGCCCAGATCGCCGTCGCAATCGCTCCAGTCCCGGAACTTCTCGATCATCCACGCCGCCAGTCCGACTGGCGAATCCGTCAGCCCGTAGGCAAGCGTTTGGGGGCGCGTGCCTTGGATATGGCCGTAGGCGCCGTGGAGATCCGCCCATTCGGCTTTCCGTTGCAGGAACGCGCGTTCTTCCGAAGTCAGGTCGCCGCCCGGGCCCGCGTCGTGGGGAGGCAGGTATGAGCCAGGAATGAAATTCAAATGCGCCCCAGCCAGACTGTCGGGATGCGCATATGCCAGACATGTCGAGACGCTGGCGCCCAGATCTCCGCCTTGCGCGAGATATCGCTCATAGCCGAGACGGCGCATCAATTCCGCCCAGAGCCCGGCAACGGTGAACAGGTTGAGACCGGGCCTGCCTGGCCGGCTTGAAAAGCCATATCCAGGGATCGACGGGACCACGACATTGAAGGCATCCTCCTGTCTTCCGCCATGGGAAAGCGGGTCGGTCAGAAGTGGGATCAGCCTGTGGAATTCGAAGACGCTGCCCGGCCAGCCATGGGTGAGGATCACCGTCCTGCGGGTCGCGACGGCGGCGGGCGCATGGATGAAATGGATGGTTTGATCGCCAATATCCGTCTGGTAGTGCGGATGGATATTCCAGGTGGCTTCCTGCTTGCGCCAGTCGAAGCCGGTGCCCCAATACTGCATAAGCCGCCGCAGCGCCTCATACTCGGTTCCCTGCGCCCATCCTATTGCCTGCAACTGGTCCGGCGCGCGCCAGGCTGAAATGCGCTTCTTCAATTCATCGATTTCAGCCTGGGCAATCTGGATCGTGAAAGGGCGGATTTCCATGGACCTGTCCTGCTCGCTGATACCTGCCGAACGAAGCGAATGCGGATATCGTACCGCCCCGCTGTCATCGCCGTCGAATCTCGGCCCGATCAGCACGGTGGGAGAGCGCGCACGTTTTTCGTTCAACCCGGCCGTGGCCGTGCGGCCACGAGGTTGCGTGCGGCGGCGAAGTCGTGAAGCCACGTCTGGCCAGCGCGGAGCGCGTCTGTCGACGCTTCGACGGAGACCGGCAAGAAGCGCAGATTTGCGCCGACCGGCGCCTGCGCCAGCCGCCAGAGGTCGGCCTCGATCACAGTGGCGATCTTCGGATAGCCGCCGCAGGTGTTGGCATCGGCAAGCTGGATGATCGGCTGCCCGGATGGCGGCACCTGAATGGTGCCCGGCACGATACCGTGTGACAAAAGCTCCAGCGGCGAGATGAGCGAAAGCGGCTCTCCGGACAGCCGATACCCCATGCGATTGGCATCGTTGGTGATGCTCCATTCGCCGGTGGTGAAGGTTGCCTGGGCCTCCGGCGTGAAGGCGTCGAACTCGGCCGCCGGCAGAACCCGCAGTTTGATGGCGGCGGCAAGGCCATCGGCCGCGCCGCGTCGCTCCTCCGCCGCTGCGCCAAGGCCGCCCGCCGGCAGCGGGCATTGCGCGGGGTTGAGCGCGAGCCTGTCGCCGCGTGCCAGGCCGCGCCCTGCCAACCCGCCGAAACTGCCCTTCAGATCTGTCGCGCGCGATCCCATCACCGACGGCAGATCGAGCCCGCCGGCGAAGGCGATGTAGGAGCGAGCACCGGTGCGCGGCGCGTCGATGACGAGGGTCTCGCCAGCGCGGATAGTCATCGCCCACCAGGGCGGGCAGGGCCGGTCGGCGATGCTGACGGCGCAATCCGCGCCTGTGACGGCGACGGCTGTGTCCATATGGGCGCGGAACCGGAACGGATGCAGCGCGACTTCTATCCCGGCCGCGGCAACGTCATTGCCCAGCATGAGGTTGGCGACTGCCAGGGCCTGCTTGTCCATGGCGCCGCCATGGCTGACCCCGAGCGCGAGATGGCCGGGCCGGCCAAGATCCTGGACCGTGTTCAGCAGGCCGGTGGTGAGGATCTCGATCATGCTTCGATATCGGCGATTGTGAACCGGATCTTGTCTCCGGGCTTGAGCAGCACCGGCGATTGCGCTTCGGGCGTGAAGAGCTTCATGTCGGTATGGCCGACAATGTGCCATCCGGACGGCGCGGTCATCGGCATGATGCCCGCCTGCGCGCCACCGATGATGACGGCACCCTCGGCCACTTTCAGGCGCGGCGTGCCCCGCCTTGCCCAGGCAAGTCGAGGGTCAAGGCCCGAGAGATAGGGAAAGCCCGGCATGGCGCCGATGGCGGCAACCGTATAGGTGGCCGCGGCATGGCGCTTGACGGTCTCGTCTATGGTCATGCCGCAATGCGCGGCCCATCCGGCCAGGTCCTCGCCACGCGCGCCGCCATAGTTGACGGGAACGGTGTGATTGGTGCCGGCCACCGCGCGGGCATCGGTACCGGTCCAGAGCGACCTTAGCTGCGCGCAGATGCTCATTGCGTCGGTGGTCAGCGGGTCGAACAGCACGAGCAGGTTGTTCATGCCGGGCACGGCCTCGTGCACCCCCTCCAGGGTCAGCGCGGCCTTCGTCACCGCCCAGACCAGTTCCTGGACAGCATCATCAAAGGCGCCCTGCGCGCCATCGAGAAGCAGGGCACCGGACCCGGCGAGGCTGATGCGGGGCATGGTCATGGGCGCTCAGTCCTTGACCGGCACCGTATAGTTCAGGATCAGCCGGCCACCGTCGGGATAGATGGTTTGGCCGACAATGTAGGAGGCGTCGTTGCTGGCCAGAAAGGAGGCGACGCTGGCGATTTCCGACGGCTCGCCGCAGCGGCCGCTCGGCGTGCGCGACAGGATGGTCTGGCGCTGCTCCTCGCTCGCCATGACCGAGCTCTTAACCATGTCGGTCAGGATGGTGCCCGGGCCGATGGCATTGACCCGGATGTTGTGCGGGATCAGTCCGACCGCCATCACCGCCGTCAGCTGCTTGATGCCACCCTTGGACACGGCATAGGCGACCGAATTGGGAATGGCCAGAATGGCGTTGATCGACGACATGTTGATGATCGAGCCGCCACGTCCCTGCGCGATCATGGCGCGTGCCGCCGCCTGGCCGAGCAGGAAGGGCGCTTTGAGATTGATGCGCTGGACCCAGTCGAAAGCCTCTTCGGGAAAGTCGACGAAATTATCCAGATGGATGACGCCTGCATTGTTGATGAGGATATCGACGCCGCCGAATCTCTCCGTGGCCTTGGCAATGATATCGGCTGCCATTTTCTGGGTGCATTCGGACAGATCCGCCGATAGCCAGGCGGCGCGCTCGCCAAGGCGTTCGGCATGCTCGCGTCCGCGATCGGCCTGGACGTCGACAAGCACGACATTGGCGCCATCGGCATGAAAGCGCTCGGCGCAGGCAAGGCCCAATCCTTGAGCTGCCCCGGTAATGATCGCGACTTTTCCTGCGTGCTTCACGGCGATTCCTTTTTTGACGAATATGGATATGTTATCCAATCTATCTCAAGCTTTTGCGTAATTGCAAGCCCATGGCTGGAGTGATTGAACCGCCAGGGTGGGCAGGAAATGCGGGGATTTCCTCGCATTACGGCTTTCTTTGGTGAGCTGTCGGAACCCGGTTGACTTTCTCGCTTCAATCGTGATTGGATAATATATTCATAAAAGGTACCGACTATGGGAGAGCGGAAGATGGCAGATAGGCGTCAGGACAGCGAACTCATCGACGCGTTCCGCGCATTCGCCACCCCGTTGATCAGCGACAACCTTTTGCGTGTCCCCGGGGCTGTCGGATTGCGGCCCTTTCACCGCCTGGGTGGTGTCATGGCGGGGAGGGCGCTGACGGTCAGGACCCGCCCGGGCGACAACCAGTTCATCCATCGCGCGCTCGACCTGTTGCAGCCCGGCGACGTCATTGTCGTCGATGGTGGCGGCTATGAAGGGCGCGCGCTGGTCGGTGAGATCATGACGAGCGTGGCGGCCTCGCGCGGCGCGGCTGGCATTGTCCTCGACGGCGCTATTCGCGACGCCGGCGCCATCGGCCGCAGCGCATTTCCATGCTTCGCGCGTTCGGCCATCCATCTCGGCCCTTACAAGGACGGTCCAGGCGCGATCAATGTTCCGGTCTGTGTGGGTGGCATGGTTGTCAGCCCAGGCGACATCGTCGTGGGCGATGAGGACGGCGTCGTGGCCTTTCCGGTTGACGGTGCCACGGCCTTGCTGGCCGCCGTCCGGGCACAGGAAGCGCGCGAAGCCGAGATCATGCAGAGCATCAGGGAGAACCGCTACCAGGGTGCCTATGCCCAGGCCGCCGGCGGGCATTGACCTGCCGGGCGAGGTCCTGCCGTCGATCGTGACATGCTCCGCGCCCGGCCAGGGGAGCCAACCACATCCGATCGCCCGAGGGCGGTTCGACAAAAACACAAGAATGCATTCCGGGCACGCCGCCTGGATGCGCCAACAGGGGAAATGGAGAGAATAATGGTTGTTTGTTTCAAGAAGCTCGCTAGCGCCACCGCCCTTGCCGGGTTGGTCATGACAGCGGCGGCCGCGGCCGCCGACATCAAGGTCGGCATCATCGCCCCGATGACGGGTCAACTCGCCAGCGAAGGCCAGGACATGGAGAACGCCGTCAAGATGGCGATCGACGCCGCCAATGCCAAGGGCGGCGCCAACGGCGACAAGATCGTCACCACGACCGCCGACGACGCCTGCGATCCGCAGCAAGCTGTGACCGCGGGCAGCAAGCTTGTCTCGGAAGGCGTGACCGCCATCGTCGGCGGCTACTGCTCGGGCGCGGTCTTGCCGACATTGAAGATCTATGGTGATGCCGGCATTCCGTTCGTCATCATCGGCGCGAACTCGACCAAGCTGGTCGCCGCCAATCAGGGCAATGCCTTCCTCGCCAATTCAACCGGCGACATGCAGGCCGTAACGGCCGTCGAGCTGTTCAAGAAGAACGGTTACAAGAAGATCGCGGTCATCGACGAGGGCGACGCCTATTCGTCCGACCTGGCCAAGCTGACCGCCGAAGCCTTCAAGAACGCCGGCGGCGAGATTGCCGCGAGGGAAACCACCACTGCCGGCGAGCAGGACTATTCGGCTGTCGTCACCAAGGTCAAGTCAAGCGGCGCCGACGCCGTCTTCTGGACCGCCTATCATGCCGGTGGCGCCCTGCTCACCAAGCAGCTTCGCCAGGCCGGTTTCCAGGGTGGCATCGTGCTCGGCGACGGCAACAATTCGCCGGAATATCTAGAGATCGCCGGCTCGGCCGGCGAGGGTGTGTACCTCCTGTCTCCGCCGACCGTCGATCTCCTGTCCGGCGCGGGCGATTTCAAGGCCAAGTACAAGGAGGCCTATGGCCGCGATGCCGGTGCCTATGCCGCTCTCTCCTATGATGTCGGCGACTTGATCGTCGACGCGATCACGCGGGCGAAGTCGGCGGATCAGAAGGCAATCATCGAGGCGCTCAAGGCAAGCGACTTCAAGGGCCTCGCCGGCGAGATCAAGTTCACCGACAAGAACACGCTGCAGACGTCGAACTTCCGCCCGGTGATCGCCAAGGGCGGCAAGTGGGTGGCCGCCGAATAAAAGGCAAAGCAGATCGATGCCGGGGCGGGGCCCGAACCCGCCCCGGCATCGTTGCCGCTTGTCTGGCACGCAGCCGTGCCACCTGGACAAGATCGTCTCAATTTCCAGATCTGGAGCATCAATGACGTTCGACCTGGTTATTCAGCAACTGGTGAACGGCCTCATCGTCGGTTCGTTCTATGCCCTGATCGCGCTTGGCTACAGCATGGTCTTCGGCGTCATCAAGCTCCTGAATTTTGCTCATGGCGATATCTACATGAGCGGCGCCTTCATCGGCCTTATCGTGTTTTCCTTCGTCGGCATCTGGGTCGGCAATGGTTGGCTGGGTGTCGTCTGCGCGCTGCTCGCGTCGATGCTGGTCGTCGGCCTGCTGGGTGTCGTCATCGAGCGCTTCGCCTATCGGCCGATGCGCAATGCGCCGCGCCTCTCCATACTCATCACTGCGCTCGGTGCCTCGATGGTGCTGAACGGCAGTGCACTCGCCCTGACCGGCGGGCGGCATTATGCCTTCAGCACGGATCTCGGTTTTGCCGGCATCGATGTTTCCTCGGTCCACATCACCTACACGCAGATAGTGCTTGTCGGCGCTTCCATCACCTTGATGACCGGCATGCAGATATTCATCTCGCGCACCATGTACGGCAAGGCGATGCGCGCCGTTTCCATCGACATGGGCGCCAGCCGCCTGATGGGCATCGATGTCGACCGGGTCATCGCGCTGACCTTCTTCATGGGCTCGGCGCTCGCCGCCGGCGGCGGCGTCATGGCCGGCGCCTACTATGGCAGCGTCCATTTCTTCATGGGTTTCATCATGGGGCTGAAGGCGTTCACCGCCGCGGTCATCGGCGGGATCGGCAGCGTGCCGGGAGCCATGCTCGGCGGCCTGCTGCTCGGCCTGCTCGAGGCCTTCGGGTCGTCCTTGCCCTTCGTCGGATCGGAATGGCGCGACGTCTTCGTCTTCGGCGCCCTGATCCTGTTCCTGGTCTTCAAGCCGACCGGCATTCTTGGCCGCGCCGTCGTGGAGCGGGTGTGATGAGCGACGAAGCAAGGATCTTGCCGGCCGCCGCGCAAGCGCGATCGGTGCGCTGGTCGATTGTACTGCCCTCACTGGCGGCTCTTGCCTGCGCGCTGGCGCTGCCGCAATTCGCCAACGCCTATGTGACGGAGGTGGCGACGACGACGCTGCTCTATGTCGTCCTGTGCCTCGGCCTCAACATCGTCGTCGGCTATGCCGGCCTGCTCGATCTCGGCTATGCCGCCTTCTTTGCGGTGGGCGCCTACACATCAGGCATCCTGACCGCGGAGTTCGGCTTCAATTTCTGGCTCACCATCCCGATCGCCATGGCGGCAGCCTGCGTGGCCGGCATCATCATCGGCGCGCCGACGCTGAGGCTGCGCAGCGACTATCTGGCTATCGTGACGCTGGGCTTCGGCGAGATCGTGCGCATCATCGCCCGCAATCTCGATATCACGGGTGGCGCCAGTGGCCTCGTCGGCATCGAGCGGCCCGAGATCTTCGGTTTCAAACTGATGCATGTGCAACACTTCTACTATGCGTTCCTGGTGCTGGCCCTCGTCACCGTCTTCGTCTGCCTGAGCGTGGAGCGGTCGCGAATGGGGCGGGCCTGGTTCTATGTTCGTTATGATGAGGATGCCGCCGCCGGCATCGGCATCAACCGGGTCGCGGCCAAGCTGCAGGCATACATGATGGGGGCGGTGATCGCCTCCGTGGCCGGCTGCCTCTACGCCGCCAAGATGACCGCCATCTCGCCTGAGAGTTTTACCTTCAACCAGTCGCTTCTCATCCTTCTCGGCGTCGTCCTTGGCGGTATGGGCCGCATTCCCGGTGTCGTGCTCGGCGCCGTCCTGGTTGCCCTGCTTCCGGAGGTGCTGCGTGGGGCGGGCACCTATCGTCCGCTCGTAACTGCTCTGGCACTGCTGGCAATCATGCTTTTCAGGCCGAACGGCCTGTGGCCGGACAAGCGGGGTTGACCATGGCCTTGCTGGAAGTCCGCGATCTGCGTCTCAGCTTCGGAGGGCTGAAGGTCCTTCATGACATCTCCTTCTCTGTGGAGAAGGGCGCCATCAACAGCTTGATCGGCCCCAATGGCGCCGGCAAGACGTCGCTCTTCAACTGCCTGACCGGCTTCTACAAGCCGAAGGGTGGGTCGATCAGCCTGGCCGGCCGGTCGATCACCGGTCTGCCGCCGCATCGTATCACCGCGCTTGGGCTTGCCCGCACGTTCCAGAACATCAGGCTGTTCAAGGAAATGACCGTTCTGGAAAACGCCATGTCGGGCCAGCATTGCCGCAGCCGCCACGGCATTGTCTCGGCGATCCTGCACTTGCCGTCGCAGCGGCGCGAAGAGGAAGCTATTCACGCGGCCGGCATGCGCTGGCTCGATTTCGTCGGCATAAAAGAACATGCTCATCGCCAGGCCGGCGGTCTTTCCTATGGCGATCAACGGCGGCTCGAACTCGCAAGAGCCCTGGCATCGACGCCCCAGCTTATCCTGCTGGACGAGCCGGCCGCCGGCCTCAACGAGCACGAGAAGCTGGACCTGGTGAACCTGATCCGCCGCATCCGCGACGAAACCGGTGTGACTGTCCTGCTGATCGAGCACGATATGGGCCTGGTCATGCAGGTATCGGAAAGGATCGTCGTGTTCGATCACGGCCAGAAGATCGCCGATGGGACGCCGGAGGCCGTGCGTGCGGATCCCAAGGTCATCGAAGCCTATCTCGGGACGGAGGATTGATGGACGCCGATATTGTTCTTTCCGCCGACCGGATCGTCACGCGTTATGGCGGCATCGAAGCCCTTCACGGCGTCAGCCTTTCGGTCAAGCGCGGCCAGATCGTCACGCTGCTTGGCGCCAATGGCGCGGGCAAGAGCACGACGTTGCGCACACTGTCCGGCCTCATCGCGGCATCCTCCGGAAGTGTCCGATTTCTGGGCGAGGACATAACCAGGGTTGCCGCCCATCGCCTGCCGCATCGCGGGCTCGTCCATGTGCCGGAGGGCAGGCGCATATTCGGCGACATGACGATCAAGGAGAACCTTGACCTGGGCTCGTTCACGCTGACCGACGATGCCGAGCGGCGCCGGCGGATGGATCACGTTTTCGAACTTTTTCCGATCCTGGCGCGCCGGCGCAATGGCGATGCAAGGAACCTGTCCGGCGGAGAGCAGCAGATGCTTGCGATCGGCAGGGCCTTGATGGCCGCGCCGAAGGTGCTGTTGCTTGATGAGCCGTCAATGGGGTTGGCACCGCAATTGATCAAGGAGGTCATGAACATCGTGCAGCGCCTCAACCGCGAAGGCGTGACCATCCTGCTGGTGGAGCAGAACAGCAAGGTTGCCTTGAAATTCGCCGACTACGGCTATGTCCTGAAAGGCGGGCGCATCGTCCTCGAGGGAACCGGCAGCGATCTCGCGAGCAACGACGCGGTCATCGGCGCTTATCTGGGCGGTGCTGCTGCCTGAAAGCGGGGCCGCCGTTTCACCGAAACAGCGGCCCGCTCTATAGTCATGCGGGTTTGTCGTCGGGGTGGCCGAGCTCGCAGAACCAGCCGCCGAGATATTTTACCGACGGTCTTTTCGGATCGGGAATGGGGGTCTTTGCTTCCACGGCGGCGCGGAACGGCTCGGCGCTGTCCTGCGGGATGAACCCCAGATGGTTGGCGCCGCTGTTGTCGACCGTCTTCACCTTGTTGTCCGAAATGCCGAAGGAGATCGTGTGGCCGACGCGTGGCGCG
Source organism: Mesorhizobium sp. B2-1-3A (assembly GCF_006442655.1). Taxonomy (NCBI): domain Bacteria; kingdom Pseudomonadati; phylum Pseudomonadota; class Alphaproteobacteria; order Hyphomicrobiales; family Phyllobacteriaceae; genus Mesorhizobium; species Mesorhizobium sp. B2-1-3A. The sequence goes on along the minus strand of NZ_VFWK01000001.1, from coordinate 1,307,581 downwards.
GTGAGCGCCGCCTCGACCAGCCGCACGCAATCGGCGAAGGAGAGGTAGGACCACAGCATGCGCCGGTCCGCCGGTTCGGGGAAGGATGAGAAGATGCGCAAGCACACCGTCTCGATGCCGAATTTGTCCCAATAGAGACGGCTGAGGCTCTCGACGAAATTCTTCGAGACACCGTAGAGGCTGTCGGGGCGCACCGGCGCGTCGATGCCGATATGCGCCTCGACCTCGTGATAGCCGATCGCATGCACCGAGGAGGCGTAGATGACGCGCTTGACGCCGTGTTTCCGGGCGCCTTCGTAGATGTGGTAGGAGCCGCGTATGCTGGAATCCAGGATCGTCTGCCATTCGCATTCGAGCGGCGCGCCGCCGAAGTGAACGATCGCGTCACAGTCCTTGGTAGCCGCGATCGTCGCCTCCATGTCGGCGAGATCGAAGACCGCTTCTTCTTCGTGAGGCGCGAGGTCGCCGAACGGTAGGCGTCCCGCCAGGCGGATGGTTTTCGCCAGCGGCACCAGCCCCTTGCGCAGTTCGGAACCGAGGCGGCCGGCGGCGCCGGTGATCAGGATACGGTCGTAATGCGGCATCATCTACTCCACTTGCGCGACGGCGGCGTTGATCCGCGCGATCGCCTCGGTCAGCACCTCTTCGCTGGTCGCGGTCGAGATACGAAAATAGGGTGAAAGTCCATAGGCCGCACCCGGCACGGACGCCACGCGGCCTTCGGTGAGGAGATAGTTTGCCACCGCCGCATCGTCCTCCAGCACGACGCCTTTCGGCGTCTTGCGGCCGATCAGGCTGGCGCAGCCGATATAGGCATAGAAGGCGCCGTCCGGCGGCGACAGCGTCAGTCCGTTGATCTTCCTGATCCCGTCGACAACCAGATCGCGGCGCGCTTCGAAGGCTTGCCGGAAGCGCGCCACCTCGTCCTGCGGACCGTTGAGCGCGGCCACCGTCGCCGCCTGTGCGATGGAGCAGACGGAGGTGCAGGACTGGCTCTGGATGGTCGACATCGCTTTCACCAGCGGCGCTGGTCCGGCCGCATAGCCGACACGCCAGCCGGTCATCGCATAGGATTTCGAGACGCCGTTGACGATCAGCGTGCGGTCCCTGAGTTCCGGGCAGGCCTTGCCGAAGGAAACGAATTCGCGGCCGTCGAACAGGATGTGCTCATAGATCTCGTCGGAGAGCACGAGCACTTGCGGGTGCCTTGCCAGAACCGCGCCCAGCGCTTGCAGATCCGATTGTGAGTAGACGGCGCCGGACGGGTTGCCCGGCATGTTGAGGAAGAGCCATTTCGTCCTTGGCGTGATGGCTTTCTCCAGCACATCCGGCGTCAGCCGGAAGCCTGATGTTTCCGGGCATTCGACGGTGACGGGCGTGCCGCCGAGAAGCTTCACCATTTCGGGATAGGAGACGAAATAGGGCGCCGGCAGGATCGCCTCGTCACCGCTCTCCAGCGTCGCCATCAGCGCGTTGAAGATGATCTGCTTGGCGCCGTTGGCCACGACGATGTCGTCGGTCGTGTAGTCCAGCCCGTTCTCGCGTCTGAATTTGCCGGCAATGGCTTCGCGCACTTCTATCGTGCCGGCCGCACCGGTGTAGAGCGTCTGTCCCGCCTTCGCCGCAAAATGGGCGGCGTCGATGATGTGGCTGGGCGTCGGGAAATCCGGTTCGCCCAGGCCGAGATCGATCACGTCGACGCCCTTAGCGCGCAGCGCCTTGGCGGCTTGCGACGCAGCCATCGAAGCCGAGGGCTTCACCGCCGACAGGCGCGAGGCAATGTAGCTCATTTACCGTTCTCCGAAATGTATTGCTTGGAGCGGTCGTTCGCCCGCGCCTCGGTGCTGCGTTTGGCCGGATCGCCATAGCCGCCGCCGCCAGGCAGTTCGAGGATCAGTCGGCGGCCTGCCGGGACGTGCTGCCAGCCCTTGGGCCGCATCTGCGTGCCATCGTCCAGCCTGACCACGCCAGCGACGCCAGGCTCGCCGCCATTGCGTCCATGGGCGGGGTGATTGACGCGGTCGAACATCGCCGAGAAGTCGAATTCGTGGCCTTCCAACGCGGCGATTTCGATGACTTGTCCGAGGCCGCCACGGAACTCTCCGTCACCGCCGGAACCCGGCCGCAGCTCCTTGCGCCAGATGACGATGGGACCGGTGTGCTCGGTCGCTTCGATCGGCATCGTGTGCACGCCGGACGGGAAGGCGGTCGCCGACAGGCCGTCGAGCCCGGGCCGCGCGCCCATGCCACCGGAATTGAACATCAGCACCTCGGCGCGACGGCCAAAACCGCCCGCGACAGGACGCACCGAGATATGGATGTTCCACAGCGCGCCGGCGCCTTCGGCGAGGATCTTGCCTGGCAAGGCCTGGGAGAGCGCGCCCAGCACGAGATCGGGGACCATGTGGCCGAAGATGTGCCGCAGCGCCACCGGCGCCGGCCGCACCGCGTTCAGGATGTTGACCGGCGATGTCACGGTGAAGAAGGCGAGGGAGGCGGCGTTGTTGGGAATGTCGGGCGCAACCACGCATTTCAGCGCGTAGCAGGCATAGGCCTTGCTGTAGATGATCGGGCAGTTGATGCCCCACCGGCTCATCGCATCGGTGCCGGTGAAATCGACCTCGACATGGTCGTCGCGGACCGACACCTTTGCCGCCAGCTTCACCGGCGCGTCATAGCCGTCGGTCACGAGTTCATTCGACCAAGTGCCCTTCGGCAGCGCCTTGATGCGTTCGAGCATAGCGTCGCGGGTGCGCGAGAAGATGAAGTCGCCAAGGCCATCAAGTGATGCCAGGCCAATCTCCTTCATCATGTCGACGAGGCGGCGATGGCCGACCTCGTTGCAGGCGGCGAGCGAATAGAAATCGCCGACCACTTGGTTCGGTTCGCGGACATTGGCGCGCAGCAGGCGGACGAGGTCGAGATTGACCTTGCCCTTCTCCGCGAACTTCATGATCGGGATCTGGATGCCTTCCTCGTAGACCGACTTGCCGTCGGCGCCGAAGCCGCGCCCGCCGACATCGACGACATGCGCCGTGCAGGCGAAGAATGCCACCAACTCGCCATTCAGGAACGACGGCGACACCATGGTGATGTCGTGCAGATGACCAGTGCCCAGCCAGGGATCGTTGGTGACATAGGTGTCGCCCTCGAACATGGCCTCGCGCGGGATTTCATTCATGAAATGCAGCACCGCCTCGGCCATGGTGTTGACGTGGCCAGGCGTGCCGGTCACCGCCTGCGCCAGCATCTGGCCGCGCGGGTCGAACACGCCCGCCGATAGGTCGCCGGACTCGCGCACCGAAGTCGAGAAGGCCGTGCGCAGCAAGGTGAGCGCCTGCTCCTCGACCACCGAGATCAACCGGTTCCACATCACCTGCATGCGGATTTCGCTGATGTCGCTCATGACCGGCTGCCTTTGCGGACCAGAAGGATTGCGCCGTCGCTCTGGATGACGGCGTCGAAGCTGGTGGTGACGACGGTGGACGTCTCGCGTTCGACAATGACCACGGGACCGGTCACGCGGTCGCCGGCGCAGAGCGCATCGCGTTCGATGATGCCATAGATTTGCGGTTCGCCGCTCGCCGGATCGAACACTGCGCGGGCGATGGTCGGCGCGTTGGTTCGCTTGCCGCTCGCAAGCTCGTGCCTGGCGACATCAGGCCTGACATCGGTCGCCTTGACCGACCAGGTGACGATCTCGATCTCCAGCCCGTCGAGCCCTTCGATGGCGCGGCCGAAGAAACGCTGGTAGTTCGCCTCGAACAGCTCCTTGAGCCTTGTGACGGCATCGTCGCCGAACGGCTCGTCTGCCAGTGGTACGGGAATTTCCCAGCCCTGGCCGGCATAGCGCATGAAGGCAGTGATTTCGCAGGTGATGCTGCCGCTGGCGCCGCTGCGCACGAAGCTTTCGGCTGACGCCTTGAGGTCGCCGAGCAGCGCATTGACCTCGGCCGGCTTGAACCGCGACAGGCGGGTGAGCTTCGATGCCAGCGCCTCGTAGCCGAACGGCGCCTTGAGAAAGCCAATCGCCGAGCCGACGCCGGCACCCTTGGGGATGATGCAGCGTTCGATGCCGAGTTTTTCGCAGAGCCTTGCCGCGTGCAGCGGCGCGGCGCCGCCAAAGGCGATCATCAGATTGTCGGAAATATTCTTGCCGTTCTCGACGGCGTGGACGCGGGCGGCATTGGCCATGTTCTCGTCCACCACCTCGCAGATGCCAAAGGCCGTCGACATGGCGTCGAGCGACAGGCGCTCGCCGACGTCGCGCAGGATGGCCTGTTCCGACGCCGCCGTGTCCAGCCGGATCGCGCCGCCGGCGAAATTGTCGGGGTCGAGCTTGCCGAGCACCAGGTCGGCGTCGGTGATTGCCGGACGCTTGCCGCCGCGGCCGTAGCAGGCAGGCCCCGGCTCCGATCCGGCGCTTTCCGGTCCGGTCTGGATGCGGCCCATGGCGTCTACCCAGGCGATGGAGCCGCCGCCGGCACCGATCTCGATCATCTCGATGACAGGGATCGAGATCGGCATGCCCGAACCCTTGCAGAAGCGGTACGTGCGCGCCACCTCGAAGGTTCTGGCCGTGCGTGGCGCAAAGTCCTCGATCAGGCAGATCTTCGCGGTCGTGCCACCCATATCGTAGGAGACGACCTTTTCCAGGCCGAAGCGCCGGGCGATGTCGGCGGCGAAGATCGCACCGCCGGCCGGGCCGGACTCGACCAGGCGCACGGGAAATTCGGAAGCCGTCTCCACCGAGATCAGGCCGCCGCCCGAATGGATCATGAAGACCGGACACTCGGCGCCCATCTCCTTGAGACGGATCTGGAAGCGGGCGAGGTAATCGGCCATCTGCGGCCGCACATAGGCGTTGGCGCAGACCGTGTTGAAGCGCTCGAATTCGCGCATCTGCGGCGACACTTCGGCACTGATCGAAATCGGGATGTTGAGGTGGCGGGAAAGGATCTCGCGCGCACGGCGCTCGTGGGCCGGGTTGGTGTAGGCATGGATGAAGCCGATCGCCACCGAGCCGAAGCCGCCGGCCGCGATCCGCTCCGCGATCTCCTCCAGCGCGGCTTCATCGAGCGGCTGCAACTCCTGTCCTTCGGCGCCGATCCGGCCCTTGACCGTGAAGCGGTGCTCGCGCGGGATGAGCGGCGTCGGCAGTTGCAGGTTCAGATCATATTGCTCGAAGCGGTTCTCGGTGCGCATCTCGATGACGTCGCGAAACCCTTCGGTCGTGACCAATGCTGTCTTCGCGCCGCGGCGCTCGATCAGGGCGTTGGTGGCGAGCGTCGTGCCGTGGATGATAATGCCGATCTCGGAGGGCGAAATGCCGGCATCGCGGGTGACGACGGCAATGCCGTCGAGGATCGCCTGCTCGGGCGCCGCATAATTGGTCAGCACCTTGGTGGAGAACAGCGTGCCCCGCAGCTCGAGGGCAATGTCGGTGAACGTGCCGCCTATGTCAGCGCCAAGACGGATGTCGTCGGTTCCGGAGGTCATGCCTTGGCCTTCTGCGAAGCGAGAGCGGCTTCGCGCATCTGGGAGAGGGTCTGCCGGGGCGTCAGCGCTTCGGGCGAGATGGCGATGTCGAGAACAGCGCCCGTCGCCGAATTGAGCGCGCGACCGAAGGCAGCGGCGAAATCCGCCGTCGTCTCGACCCGCTCGGCATGAAAGCCATAGGCCTTCGCCAGCGTGACGAAGTCCGGGTTCTCAAGCGAGGTTCCCGAGACGCGGGCCGGGTAGTTGCGTTCCTGGTGCGCGCGGATCGTGCCGTAGATACCGTTGTTGATGATCAGCACGATCGGCTGCGCGCCGGCTTGCATCGCCGTGCCGAGCTCCTGGCAGTTCATCTGGAAATCGCCGTCGCCGGCAAAGCAGACCACCGTGCGCTGCGGGAATGCGACCTTTGCCGCGACGGCCGCCGGCAGGCCATAGCCCATGGCGCCGGATTGCGGCGCAAGCAGTCGCGCTTGCGGCCCGAACTTGAAGAACTTGTTCGGCCACACCGTGAAATTGCCGGCGCCGTTGGTGAGGATGACGTCGGCGGGCAAGGTCTCGCGCAGCCAGGCGCTGACCGCCACCATATCCACCGGGCCGAGCTGGACGGGAGCCGCGAATGTCCCTTCATAGGCTCTGCGCGCCGACGCGCGCCACTCCGTCCAGCCGCCCTTCACCGGCGTCAACGCCTTGGCGAAGGCGTTCGGGCCGGCGTGGATGCCGATTGCCGGCACGTAGATCTTGCCGATCTCGCGGTCGGAGCCGTGGACATGGATCAGCTTCTGGCGCGGCTGCGGCACCGACAGCAGCGTATAGCCATCCGTGGTCATCTCGCCGAAGCGCACATTGACGGCCAGGATCACATCGGCGTCGCCGATCAGCTTCTTGACATGCGCCACCATGCCGACACCGGCCTCGCCGACGAACACTTGCGAATGATTGTCGAACTGATCCTGGTAGCGGAACGCTGCCACGACCGGGATGTCGGAAGCCTCGGCGAAAGCCTGCAGCGCCATGCGTCCATCCGCCGTCCAGTTGGCTCCGCCGATCAGCAGGACCGGCCTCTCGGATGCTTCCAGAAGTTTGAGAGCCGCGGCCATCGCGTCCTGCGCCGGAGCGGCTTCGAAGATTGCGGCCGGCCCGCGGAGCGGGGCGGCTTCGGTCAGGGTCGTCAGCATGTCTTCCGGCAGTGCTACCACGACGGGGCCAGGCCGTCCGGTCAAGGCGGTGGTCCAGGCCCGCGCCACGATCTCGGGCACGCGGGAGACGTCGTCGATCTCGACCGCCCATTTGGCGACGGTGCCGTAGACGGCTCGGTAGTCGATCTCCTGAAAGGCCTCGCGGCCCTTCATGTCGGTGCCGACCTGGCCGACGAACAGGATCATCGGCGAACTGTCCTGCATGGCCGTATGCACGCCGATGCTGGCATTCGTGACGCCCGGGCCGCGCGTCACGAAGCAAATGCCGGGCGAGCCGGTCAGCTTACCATAGGCCGAAGCCATGAACGCCGCGCCGCCCTCATTGCGGCAGAGCACATAGTCCAGCTTCCCATGCGTGTCGTGCAGCGCGTCGAGAACGGCCAGGTAGCTTTCGCCGGGCACACCGAAGCTCTTGGTCGCGCCAAGAGCGATCAGGCATTCGACAAGAAGGCGGCCGCCATTGCGGATCATGTTTTCGGCATCCTCGGTCTGGCGGCAAGCGGATCCGGCCTGCCTTTCGGATTCATACGTGCACGCTGGCGGATCGGGACGAAATCAAGAAATGCGGTCTATTCGAAAGTTTTTCTTTACTTGGAAGCCCGCACCAGAACGCCGGGGTTCATTGCGCCCAAAGGATCGAATGCGCCCTTCAGCCGTGCCATGAGGTCCCGCTCCACCAAACCGCGATTGCGCTCGGCCAGGGCGATCTTTGCCCGGCCAAGCCCATGCTCGGCCGCGAAACTGCCGCCCATTTCCGTGGCAAGCGCCGACAGCGCCTCGGCGAACTGCCCGGCCTTGCCGTTGAAGTCGGCACGGCCCTCCGGTGGCGACAGATTGTAGTGGATGTTGCCGTCGCCGAGATGGCCGAACGGGTTGATCCGCACGCCAGGCAGAATCTCGTGGCAGAGCTTGGCGCCGGCCTCGACAAAGCGGGCGATCGCGCCCGGCGGCACCGAGATGTCATGCTTGAGCTGCTCGCCCTCCAGCCGTTGCCCTTCCGGTTGTTCCTCGCGCAACCGCCAGAACTGCGCCCGATGCGCGCCCGATGTCGCCAGCGCACCATCCAGGACCAGAGCTTGCTCCATGCCCCATTCCAATGCCGAATTCAGGATTTCGTCCAAGGGAACGCGGGGCGAACCGGAAGCCAGTTCGACAAGTAGATAAACGTCACCGCGCGTCTCCAATTGATAGGCGAGGTCAGGCAGGTGCTTGAGAGCCAGTGTCAGGCCGACATCGCTGAAGAATTCGAGGCCGGTGAGGAATTCGCCTGCCTCGCCGCGCAGGAAAGCGCCGAACGCCACGGCGGCGGCAAAGTCGGGCATGACCAGAAGCGCGCTCGCCTGCTGCCTCGGCGTGGGATGGAACCGAAGCACCGCGCGCGTCACGATGCCGAGCGTGCCTTCCGCGCCGCAGAACAACTTGCGCAACTGGTAGCCGGCATTGTCCTTCTGCACCGCGCGCAGTCCATCCCATACCGCGCCGTCCGGCATCACGACTTCGAGGCCGAGCACGAGATCCTGCATCATGCCGTATCGGAAAGCCTGGCTGCCGCCGGCATTGGTGCCGATCAGCCCGCCAATCCTGGCGCTGCCTTCGGCGCCGAGATGCATGGGAAACATCAGGCCATGCGGTTCCAGCGCCTCGTGCAGCGCGGCGAGCACGACGCCAGCTTCGACGACGATCGAGCCGCTGTCGAGATCCGGTTCGCCGATCGCTGCCATGCGTGACAGCGAGACGATCACCGCGTTCGGCCGCTCCGCTACGGCACCGCCGCAAAGCCCTGTGTTGCCGCCCTGCGGCACCACCGCCAATCCGGCCTCCCGGCATGTCACGACAACCGCGGCCACTTCGGCGGTGTTCGCTGGCCTGGCAACGCCCAGCGGCGCAACGCCATAGCGGTTGAGCCAATCGCGCTGGTAGGGCTCGGCATCGGCGCCCGAAAGCCAGCCTTTCGGTCCGAGGATATCGCGCAACGCGGCTGTCGGGTCAGTCATGGAAATCCCTGAAGGTGGTGTGCTGCTTGAACGTTGCATCTTAAAAAATGCCGTTCAATGGCCCAGCACCTGCGACAGGAATTGTCGGGTACGCTCGTTGCGGGACGCAGTGAAAAACTCTTCCGGCGGCGCCTCCTCGACGATCTCGCCGCCATCCATGAAGACCACCCGGTCGGCGACCCGGCGGGCAAAGCCCATCTCATGTGTGACGCAGATCATAGTCATGCCTTCGGAGGCAAGCGTGACCATGACATCAAGCACTTCCGAAATCATTTCGGGATCGAGCGCCGAGGTCGGCTCGTCGAACAGCATGATCTGTGGCTGCATGCACAGCGCGCGTGCGATTGCGACCCGCTGCTGCTGGCCGCCGGAGAGCTGGCCGGGAAACTTCATCGCCTGTTCGGGAATGCGGACCTTCTCCAGATAGCGCCGGGCAGTTGCCTCGGCTTCTGCACGCGGCTTTCTGTGCACGATCATCGGCGACAGCATGCAGTTCTCCAGCACCGTCATGTGCGGGAACAGGTTGAAATGCTGGAACACCATGCCGACCTCCCGCCTGATCTCGTCGATGTTGCCGACATCGTCGTTGAGCTCGGTTCCGAGTACGGTGATACGACCTGCGTTATGTTGTTCGAGGCGATTGATGCAGCGGATCATGGTCGATTTGCCCGAGCCGGACGGACCGCAGACGACGATCTTCTCGCCGCGCTCCACGGACAGGTTGACGTTTCGCAGCGCGCGGAACGATCCATAATATTTGTCGAGCTTCTCGATGCGCACCGCGGGTCCGGCCGATGGGGTCGACTTGGCTGCAATCACGACCGCCTCCCTAGCGTTCGCTGACCGACATGCGGCGCTCGAGGAAGGCGCCGTAGCGGGACAGGCTGAAAACGAAGACGAAATAGATGAAGGCGATGAAGGCATAGACCTCGACATAGGCGAAACGCCATTCGCCGGTGCCGTAGGCGGCATTGCCGGAAGCCAGGATCTCGAAGAAGCCGACGATGACAACCAGCGAGGTCTCCTTGAACGAGATGACGAACTGGTTGATCGTCGCGGGCAAGGCGTTCCGCATGGCCTGCGGCAGCAGGATGCGGCCGATGCGTTGCCAATAGCGCATGCCGAGCGCCATGGCTGCCTCCTCCTGTCCCTTGGCAACACCCTGCATGCCGCCGCGCACGATCTCCGCCTGGTAGGCGGAGAAGAACAGGGCCGATCCCAGGATCACCCGGTACAGTTTGTCGCCCTGCAGCCATTGCGGCAGCGCGAAAGGCAGCACGATGGCGAATGTGAACAGGATTGAGATCAGCGGCAGCGAGCGCACCCCGTCGATGATCAGGCCGGTGGTGCGGGAAATCCAGGGCAGTTCCGACCGGCGCAGCAAGGCCAGGCAGATCGCCAGCGGGAAGCCGATCAGGCAGGTGGTGACAAAGATGAACAGGGTCAGCGCCAGCCCGCCCCACGCTTCCTCGCCGACGAAGGGCAGGCCGAGCACACCGCCTTTCATCAGCACGTAGAAGACGGTGGTTCCGATCCCCCACACCAGCGCGATGCGGCGGCCGGTCCAGAAGGCTGGAATGCAGCTCAGCACCGTCATCACCACCACAGCCACGCAGGCCAGCGCCGAGCGCCATTGCTCCTCATAGGGGTAGAGGCCGAAGAGGATGATGCGCCATCTGGCCGCGATGACCGACCAGCAGGCCCCGGCCGCGGCCTGGCAGGCCTCGGGCCCGCCGCTCGTGGTGAAGACAGCGGAGAAGACCGCCCAGGTCAGCAGCTTCCAGACGATGAAAGCCATGATCGCCAGTGAGATCAGCGACATCACGGCCTGAAGCGGCGTTGCGAAGAAGCGGCGCCTCAGATCCTCGATCTTTCCGGGGGCGGGCGGAGCGACAACGTCCATGGCTCAGCCCCTCAACTGATTGCCCTTGAGGGCAATGGCCTTGTTGAGGCGGTTGAACAGGGCGGCCAGCGAGAGATTGATGGCAAGGAAGCCCGCCATCAGGATGCCGATCACCTCGAGGGTCTGGCCGGAGTGATTGATCGTCAGCGCCACGATCATGAAGAAATCCGTGAAGCCCACCGCGATGCCCATGGTGGTGGCCTTCATCAGCCAGACGTACTGGTTGGCAAGGATCGGCAGCATGGCGCGCAGGGCCAGCGGCAGCCGCACCAGCGTGAACACCCGCCACGGGCTCAGGCCCAGCGAGAGCGCCGCCTCCATCTGACCCTTGCCGACAGATTTGAAACCACCGCGCACGATCTCGGCGATGTAGGAGCCGCCATAGATCGCGATGGCGATGGCGAGCGCGGAAAACTCCGGCGGAATGCGCAAGCCGCCCCTGAGGTTGAGGCCCTGCAGTGCCGGAAAGTCGATGAACGGCGTGTCGGGCAGGCGGCCGATCGCCAGAATGATCGCGGCACAGGCAAGTGCTGCCGCCGCGCCGGCGAACTGGATGGCGTGCCGCCCGCCAACGGGTTGGCTGAGCCGTGACGTCCTGCCCAGCCAGACCGGCAGCGCTATTGCCGCGATCAAGGCAAACAGCGCCAGTGCCATTGCCGCGCCGCCGACATTCGGGAACGGGATATAGAGCCCCCGGCTGGTGAGCAGAAAGCCCCAGGCTTCGTGCGCGGCACGCGGCGTCGGCAAATGCGTGATCAGCGCGTACCAGAAGAAGACCTGGAGGATCAGCGGGATGTTGCGGAAGATGTCGACATAGGTGCGGCCGAGCAGTTGCGCCAATTCGTTGGAGGAGGTTCGCGCCAGGCCGACGATGGTGCCGACTATCGTTGCCAGCACCAGGCCGACGGTCCCCAGGAACAGCGTGTTGGTGATGCCGATGAGGAAGAACCACCAATAGGGGTCATTGGCCGTGGCGGGCAGCAGCGTGAAGTTCACGTCCCAGCCTGTCGACTTGAACAGGAAGTCGAAGCCGGAGGTGATCCCTTGCTCGGCCAGATTCCGTCGCGCGATCACCACGCCGGCAAGCACCAGCGCTGCGATCGAGCCGACATAGAGAACCTGCAACAGCGTGTTGCGGACCTTCTGATTCCTCAGCAGGCTGCTCATTGACCAATCTTTCTCGAAATTGCCGTAGGCTCCGCCCGGCAGAGGCCGGGCGGAGCCTGAAGCAGGATGCGTTCAGACCGGATCAGTCGATGACCAGCGGGAACAGGACACCGCCATTGTTCCACAAATTGGTCAGTTCGCGATCCATCTTGTAGGGCGAATCCTTGCCGAGATCGCGTTCGAAGATTTCGCCGTAATTGCCGACATTCTTGATCACCTTGTAGGCCCAGTCGTCGGAGAGTCCGAGGCCCTTGCCCATGCCCGGCGTCACGCCGAGGAACTTGGCCACCTGCGGCGAGGTCGGCTTGGCCTTGATCTCATCGACATTCTTGGAGGTGATGCCTTCCTGTTCGGCGAAGATCAGGGTGCTCAGCGTCCAGTTGGCGATATCGACCCAATTGTCGTCGCCTTGCCGCATGATCATCACTTCAGGCTCGACCGCCAGCACGTCGGGCAGGATGACATGGTCTTCGACCTTGCCCTTGGCGATGCGTGCAATGGCAAGCGTCGGACCCCACTGCGCATAGAGATCGCAGCGTCCCGAGAAGTAGGCCTGTTCGAGCTCCTCGGTCTTTTCGATGAGCACGGGCTCGAGCTTGATGCCCAGCTTGGCCGTATAGGCCGCGACCTGCTGCTCCTGCGAGGTGCCGGCGGGAATGCAGATCGTGCCGCCCGCGGCATCCTTGAGCGACTTCAGATTGAGTTCCTTGTGCGCCATCACCTTGGTCGTGCCGAGGTAGTAGGACATGGAAAACTGCAGACCGAGTTCCGTGTCGCGGCTGAGCGTGCCGCCCGACGCCTTGATGATGATGTCGACATCACCCGACTGCAAAGCCGGCCAGCGCTGCGCCCAGCTGATCGGAACGACCTTCAGCTTTGCCGGATCGCCGAACACCGCCGCGGCCACTGCCTTGCAGAGATCGATGTCCATGCCCTTCCAGTTGCCCTTGTCGTCCACCTCGGCGAAGCCGAGATAGGAACCGTCATGGCCGGTGCAGTTCAGCACGCCGCGTGCCTTGACCGTCTCGAGCGTCTTGCCGCCGGCGGCTTGCGCCGGCGCCGAAAAATGCACAAGGCCAAGGGCCAGGGCCGCAGCCCCCCATTTCATCGTCTTCATGATGTTGTCTCCACTGTTGAGGTTGTTCCGTTTCTTGTTGTTGGAGCCCCGAAAGAAACTTTACGAGGCTCGGTCTCGAAGCCGCTTCCTAGTCGGAAAGCGGGGTCGGTTTCGGCAAGGGGATCGTGAGGTCGCTTCGCCAATCCTGCTGGGCCAGCCATCGATGCAGGGCAGCCACGGCCTTCACGCGCAGGTGCCCGCGCGGGACGACAAGGAAGAAGCCGGGGACTTCCTCCGGCCTCATATCGGCGATGGCGTTGCGGCCGATCGGCGCGACCAGCGTGCCCGCCCGGAAATCTTCCTCGGCGTCGATGACGGAAACCAGGCCCACGCCAATGCCTTGCAGGGTTGCCCGGCGCATGGTCGCCGCATCGTCGAAGCTGATGCTGCGGTCGCCATCCGTCAGCTCGACGCCAAGGTGGCGCAATATGTCCGGCCACAGGCGCTTCGACTTGACGGTGTCGAGCAGCGTGAACTTCGTCAGGTCATGCGCCGACTTGATCTTTTCGCCGATCGCCGGCGTGCAGCAGATGATCTTCGGGTCCGGCACCAGCAGCGTGGTTTCATAGTCCGGCCAGTTGCCGTAACCCCACTGCACGGTCATATCGATGTCGTCGCGGCCGAAATCGGGCAGGTCGACCATCGTCGTCAGCCGCAGATCCGCGCCCGGCAGGATTTCCCGGAACAGCGAAAGCCGGGGCAGCAGATAGTGCGTGGCGAAATACGGGCTCGCATTGAGGTTGATGCGGTCGCGGTAGTTCGATTTGGTGACGCGGCGCACACCTTCCGAGAACTCGTCGAAGCCGGCCTTGACGTAATGCGAGAGAAGGATGGCGGACTCGGTCAGTTCGATCGACCGGCCCTTGCGCTCGAACAGCGTCACTTGAAGTGTGTCTTCCAGCAGCTTGATCTGTTGGCCGACCGCTTGCGGCGTGACCAGCAATTCATCCGCGGCCTGCCGAAAACTCCTGTGCTGCGCAACGGCGTGGAAGACGCGAAGAGCATTCAGCGAGGGAAGGCGCAGCTTGCCGGTCATCGAAAATTCCGCTCCTTCCGCTCGAGGCTCCGTTGATCATGCACTGCCATATTCCAGTCGCCGGTCGTGGAAAGCCGCCTCAGGCGTAGATATAACCACCTGAAACAATTACGTTTTCACCGGTCATGTAGGTGTTCTTCGGGCCACCCGTCATGAGTACCCATTCGGCGATTTCGGTCGGCTCGGCGCCACGGCCGAGCGGGCTTGCCTTGGCCAGTTCCTCCAGGAAGCCGAGCGCTTTCGCCCGCTCCGTTGCCATGCCGGCCGGTGCCACCGAATTCACCAGGATCCCGTCCTTCGCCACGTGATGGGCGAAGGATCGCGTCAGGCTGACGACGGCGGCCTTGGTTGCCGCGTAGTGGGCATTCTGCGGATGCGCCTTGAAGGCGTCGACGGAGGTCAGGTTGACGATACGGCCGCGGACATGCGCCTTCGGCTCCTGCGACTGCATGTGGCGAACCGCCGCCACCATCATGTGATAGGTGCCCTTGATGTTGATGCCGTTGGAGGCATCCCAATCGGCGTCACTGATTTCCAAGAGCGGGCGGCGCGGGTAGATGGCGGCGCAATTGATCAGCGTGTCGACGCGCCCGAGCTTTGAGACGATGGCGTCGAAGGCCGCATGGCACTGAGGGCCGATCTGGATATCGCAGGCAGCGGTCGCGGTCGGCAAGCCCTTGGCCTTCGCCGGCGCGAGCGCGGATTGGGCAGCCTCGTGATTGATGTCGATGATGCCGATCTTTGCCGCCCCGGCCCCCACGGCCATCTCGGCCAGGAGTGCGCCGAGGCCGGCGCCGCCGCCAACGATCAGAACGGAAAGATCCTTCATTCCAGTTTTCCTTACTTGGTGCCGCTTGGCGAGGTTGGCCAGGTCGGCATGATGTCGAAACGGGTAACGTCGGCCCATGCGGGGAGCGCAAGCACACCGACGACCATCCTGGCCACGTCTTCCGGCTGCACGACTTTGCTGGCGTACATGGCGGCGCGCGCCTTGGCGTCGAGGATGTCCTGGTAGAGCTGTGTCTCGACACGGCCGGCGACGATCTCGGTGACGCGTATGCCTGATGGGGAGAGGTCGGCGCGCAACGCGGCGGCAAAGCCTGATATCGCCGCCTTGGTGGCTGAATAGACGGCAATGTTGGAATAGGCCGCGTGGCCCGCCGTGGAGCCGGTGAACAGGATGTGGCCAGACTGCCGCTCGCGCATCTGCGGGACGACGAGGCGGGTGAGCAGGATCGCGGCGCTGAGGTTCACCTCCAGCGTGGTGTCGATGTCCGATATCTTCATGTCGGCGAAATTGCCGAGTGGCGGCATGATTCCGGCATTGTTGATCAGCACATCAATCGTGAGATCCGCCAGAACCGCCTCCAGCGCCTCGCGATCGGTGACGTCGACGGCGATCGGCACGATGCCTGGCCACTCGGCCTGCAGCTCCTTGAGCGCGGCCTGGCTGCGCCCGACCGCATAGACGTCATAGCCGGCATCGCTCAACGCGATCGCCATCGCCCGTCCTATGCCGCTCGTCGCTCCGGTGATGAAGGCTGTTGTCACGTGGGCTTCCCCGTTTGCCTGGATTTCAGTGTGCGGCGCTGGCCGACGCCGCGAAACCAAGAAAACCAGCAAAAAGGAAAGATAAACTTTCGAATCCTTTTTTCTTGCCCGAAAATTGGACAGACGGTCAGCCCGGCGAGGAGGCTGAAAATCCGGGGAAACGGCGGGAAAGCAACATTCACTGCCTGTTGAAAACGGTTTCGGTCAGCCAGCCGAGCAAAAACATGGCTTTCGCAATGCGTGGCCAATCTGAATCCCGGCGAATGCCTGTGCGATCAACATCACTGGGCACTATCCGCCGGCCGGAGAGGGCCTTTTCATATCGGTGAACAGAGAGGCCGCTGCCGCCTTCTGCTCCGCCTCAATTGCCTCGACGCCGGAAGCCCGGGCCAGCGCGCGCACGCGCCCGAGGCTGTTGTGCAGGTGCTTGCGCATGGCTTGGCGCGCGGCGCGACCGTCCTGCCTTTCGATGGCGTCGACGATGGCTTTGTGCTCGTTGTGGATGCGCGTGTAGTAGCTGTCCTTGCGCTCCGGCGTGACCACGTAGCCGAGCTGAAAGCGCGGCACGATCATGGGTCTGAGATAGGCCAGGAAGCCGTGGATGAATTCATTGCGGGCCGCCTTGGCGATCGCCAGGTGGAAATCATAGTCGTAGTGGATCTGGACCACGGCCGGATCCGCCTGCTGGGCGTCGACCTGCTCCATCAGGGCGCGGATGCCGTTCGCCTCCGCGTCGGTCCGTCGTTCCGCGCAGAGCCCGGCGGACTCCACTTCGACACTCAGCCTCAGTTCGAGCAAAGCGATGGTTTCCGGCAAGGTCCTGAGCGCTTCGTCCGGGATCGAGAAATTGCGTGGCGCCGGCGTCTCGCTGACGAACATGCCGCGCCCCTGCTGCGGCACCACCATGCCGTCGGAGCGCAGCCGCGCTACTGCTTCCCGCACCACCGTGCGGCTGACGTCGTATTCGGCGCAAAGCTCCGCCTCGGTCGGCAACTGGGCGCCGGGAAGCAGCTGTCCGGAACGGATCTTTTCGGACAGGCTTTCCGCCACGACGGTGGAAAGCGGCTTGCGCTTCGTCATCAGTTTCCCCTTGGAGCAATTCCAGGAAAAGTGTGAACGGCTTTCCGTCCGGAATTGCGAACTGCTCTAACCAGATTCGCGATGATGCCCGAACCGGCATGACCATTCAAACTGCGGCGGTGACGATCAGCTCGACCAGCATTCCGGGCTTGGCCATCCGTCCCTCGCCGGAAGAGCGCGCCGGCGCATGTTCTTTCGGTATCCAGGCATCCCAGACGGTGTTGACCTCGTCGAAGTCCCTGACGTCATCCAGCCACATCTGGACGTGCAGGATGCGAGTCTTGTCCGTGCCCGCCTTGGCTAGCAGTGCATCGATCTTGCCCAGCACCTCGCGCATCTGGTCGGCGGCGGACTGGCCCGGTCTCGCGACCTGGCCGGTGAGATAGAGCGTGCCATTGTGGATGACACCATGGTGGATGCGGGTGTCGAAGTCGAAACGCTTGATGTCGCTCACGGTTTGTCCTTGTCAGCTTGCCGGCATCCGCCGGCTGGGTCAGTTTGCCGGCATTCGCCGGCTGGGGTCAGATTGCCGGCGCTCGCCGGATGGGATTGCCTTGCAGGTATTGCGCGTAGGGCGCCTGCACGAGCCAGCCGGCGTCGACGGGCAAGGTGACGCCGGTTATCGATGCCGCGCGATCCGAGCAAAGGAACAATGCCGCCTCGGCAACGTCGCGCGGCTCGACGAAGCGGCGCAACGCCGTGGTCGCCTGGATCGCTTCGGGGTTTCGCTCGCCCTTGGCGATCCTGGCTTTCAGCCCATCGGAAAGCGTGTAGCCGGGGGCGACCGCGTTCACGCGGACGCCGTGCGGGCCGAGTTCTGCCGCCAGGATCTGGGTGAGTGCCAGAACCGCATGCTTTCCAGGCGTGTAGGCCGGCAGCGAAAGCGGCGCGAAGGAGGCGAGCGAGCCGACATTGAGGATGGCGCCGCGTCCAGCGGCCGACATCAGCCGGCCGAACACCTGGCATCCCAGCAGCGTGCCGCGATAATTCACCCGCCACATCTTCTCGTCCTCGTCCAGATCCTGATCGAGCACATGCTTGCCGCTCTGCAGGATGCCGGCGCAGTTGACGACGACTTCAGGCGTGCCGAACGCAGCGCTGACGGCTTTGGCCAACGCCTCCACCGAGGCGGCTTCGGCGACATCGGTCTGGACGAACAAGGCGCGGGGCGCGCCCGCCGCCTCGCAGGCGCTGGCCGCCTCC
The DNA here is from genome assembly GCF_006442655.1 of Mesorhizobium sp. B2-1-3A. Classification (NCBI taxonomy): domain Bacteria; kingdom Pseudomonadati; phylum Pseudomonadota; class Alphaproteobacteria; order Hyphomicrobiales; family Phyllobacteriaceae; genus Mesorhizobium; species Mesorhizobium sp. B2-1-3A. The sequence continues at coordinate 1,289,835 of NZ_VFWK01000001.1, read as the reverse complement.
TTGCCCCGGATCGCGTCCCGGCCGGCGACGGCCACCTGGTAACCGTCCTGCGCGAAGCGCAAGGCGATCGCGCGGCCGATGCCGGAAGTGCCGCCGATGACGACGGCCGTCAATGTCTCAGCCATGGCCGCGGTCCTTGCGCTCGATGTCGAAGAATTCGGCCATGGCTTCAACCTGGAAGTCCATCATCGGGCGTCCGGGCTGGACGCGGCAGCCGATCTCCTTTGCTGCCTTGAGCAGCGCGGTTTCGGCCGGTTCCATGATGATGTCGACAACCGTCATGTCAGGCGTCAGCTTCGTCACATCCATGGGCAGCGGATCGCTGGCCTTCAGCCCGGAAGGCGTGGCGTTGATCGCCATGTCCATGCCGGACGGATCGGGCTGGCCAACCTCGATACGGCATTTTGGAAAGGACTTGCCAACCAGCGCGGCCAGCTTCTCCGCGCGTCCCCTGTCGATGTCGGTCAGCCGGATCTCCGCCGCGCCTTCCTCGGCCAGGCAGTAGGTCAGCGAGGCGCCGGCGCCGCCGGCACCGACCTGGAGGATGCGGCGGCCGGCAATCTGGTGCCCGCCAGCCTTGAGGCCGTCGATGAAGCCGACGCCGTCGAAATTGTCGGCGTACCAGCTTCCATCGGCCTGGCGGCGCACGGAATTGGCGCTCTCAACCCGCGCGGCGCGGTCATGCGCGGCGGAACATTTGTGGTAGACCGCGACCTTGTACGGCACCGAGATGATGACACCGCGGATGTTCTCGGCCGCCGTAATGCCGGCCCAGAAGGTCTCGAAGTCCTCCGGGCGGCAGCTCAGCGGCACCATCAGGCTGTCGAGGCCCTTCTGCTCGAAGATCTCGTTGAACATGCCGGGGCTCTTGGCGTGGCCCACGGGATGGGCCAGCATGACGAAGACATCGGCCTTGCCGGTTCCGCGCATCGATTTATTCCTTTCCGTTTGACAGTTCATGGTCGCTCAGCATCTCGATCGCCTTGACGAGCGACGAATGGTCGGCCTCCGCGCCGCCTGTCCGGGCCGAGCAGGCATTCATCAGCTGCTGCGCCAAGGCGGTGTTCGGCAGGGCCACGCCAAGCGCGCGGGCGCTTTCGAGCGCGAGATTGAGATCCTTCTGGTGCAGCCGGATGCGAAAGCCCGGTGCGAACGTGCGGGCGATCATGCGCTCGCCATGCACGTCCAGCACACGCGAAGCGGCAAAGCCGCCCATCAGCGCGCTGCGCACCTTGGCCGGGTCACAGCCGGCCTTGCTGGCGAAGACAAGCGCTTCGGCCACGGCCTCGATGTTGAGCGCGACGATGATCTGGTTGGCGATCTTGCAGGTCTGTCCGGCGCCATTCTGTTCGCCGATCAAGGTGATGTTCTTGCCGAGCGTCTCGAAGATGGGCAGCGCCCGTTCGAATTCAGCGGCCGGCCCGCCAACCATGATGGTGAGGCTCGCCGCCTTGGCGCCGACCTCGCCGCCCGAGACCGGCGCGTCGAGATAGCCGGCTCCGGTCTCGCGAACCTTCGCCGCGAACCCGGCCGTGGCGATCGGGCTGATCGAACTCATGTCGATCACCAGCTTGCCGGCCGATAGTCCCTCGACAACGCCGTCCTTTCCCAACAGGACGCGCTCCACGTCAGGGGTATCGGGCAGCATGGTGACTGTCATCTCGGACAGCCGCGCCACCTCGGCTGGGGACGCAACGAGCGATGCCTTCAGGTCGCTCGGCAGGGGAGAGCGGTTCAGAACCGTCACGATCTCATGCCCGGCAGCGGCGAGATGGCGCGCCATCGGTGCACCCATGACGCCAAGCCCGATGAAGCCGATCTTCATGTCCAAACTCCCAAGCAGACGCCGTCAATCAAACCGGCCTTGCGGTCAAAGTCAGCCATATGATATAGGACATCATACAAATTTCAATGCATCTTATTTGGCTGGAGACCGATCGCGAAATGCAGGAGCGCCGCAACACATTGAAGGCCGCCGTGACGGCCGGCCGGGCTCATATCGGTATTTGGTGCTCACTGGCATCGGCCCTCACCACGGAGATCGTCGCCGGCTCCGGAGCCGGTTGGGTGCTGATCGACGGCGAGCATAGCCCCAACGATCTGCGCAGCATCATGGCGCAGCTCCAGGTCATGGACGGCTTCGACAGCGAGGCCGTTGTCAGGTTGCCGTCGGACGATCCCAATCTGATCAAGCAGGCCCTGGACATCGGCGCGCGCAGCCTGATGATCCCCAATGTGCGGACCGCCGAGCAAGCCCGCGCCATCGTTGCCGCCATGACCTATGCGCCCGGCGGGTTTCGCGGCTTCTCGGTCGGTCACCGCGCCAACGCCTTCGGCCGCATCGCAGGCTACCACGCCAAGGCGCGTGAGCAGCAGCTTCTCGCGGTGCAGATCGAGGATGAACTGGGTGTTGCCAATGCCGCCGAGATCACGGCCGTCGATGGCGTGGACGTCCTCTTCGTCGGCCCCGGCGACCTCTCCACCAATATGGGCTCGATGGGCAATCCGGGTGCCGCGCATGTACAGGAGGCGATCGCTTCGGTGCGCAAGGCCGCAAAAGCCGCGGGCAAAGCCAGTGGCATATTGGCGCCGGCAAAGGCCGATGCCGACCGCTATCTCGCCGACGGCTTCACCATGGTTGCCGTGGGCTCGGACCTCGGTCTTTTGGCTCGCGGCTCGGATGCGCTGATCGCTTCATTCAACCAGTAGACCGGAGACTGATCGTGGCAATTCCTCCCTACAAGGCGCCGTCGCGCACCGCCTACGACATCGTCATCGTCGGCGGTGCGGTTGTCGGTTCGTCGACGGCCTATTGGCTCAGCCAGGCACTGGGCAATGGCGCATCGATCCTCGTGGTCGAGCGCGACTCGAGCTACACCTTTTCGTCGACGGCGCTCTCCACCAGCGCCATCCGCCAGCAATATTCCAATCCGATCAATGTGAAGATCAGCCAGTTCGGGATCGACATCATCCGTGGTTTTCCGGAGCGGATGGCGCCCTTCTACAAGGACGAGCCGGCGCCCGATCTCGGCTTCAAGGAATATGGCTATCTCTACTGTTGCTCTCCTGAAGGCGTGGAAGCGGCGCGCGAAAGGGTGGATCTGCAGCGTAGCCTCGGTGCCCACACTGTCTTCCTCGAACCCGGCCCGCTGAAGGAACGTTTCCCTTGGCTGAACGTCGATGATCTCGGCGGCGGCTCCTGGGGCTCGCGCGAGGAGGGCTGGTTCGATTCCATGGGCCTGCTCAACGGGTTCCGCCGCGCCGCGCGCGCCAGTGGCGTCGAATATATCGACAACGCCGTGACCGGACTGGACCTCGCCGATGGGCGGGTCGCCTCGGTGCGCCTGGCGACCGGAGAGACAATTTCCTGCGGAACCCTGGTCAACGCCGCCGGCCCGCGTGCGCAGCAGGTCGCCGCCATGGCCGGCCTGTCCATCCCGGTCGCGCCCTACAAGCGCTACAGCTTCGTCTTCGCCAGCGCCAATCCGATCCCCGGCCGCATGCCCAACGTCATCGACCTCTCCGGCACCTTCGTGCGGCCGGAAGGCGAGCTTTTCCTCACCGGCAACACGCCGCAAGGCGACGGCCCGGCCGACTATGAAGACTTCGAAATGCATTTCGAGGAGTTCGACGACTATATCTGGCCGTCGCTCTGGCACCGCATTCCGGCCTTCGATGCGCTGAAGGTCCAGACCAGTTGGACCGGCCATTACGAATACAACATGCTCGACCACAACGGCATCGTCGGCTTCCACCCTGAGGTGAAAAACTTCATGTTCGCCAATGGCTTCTCCGGGCATGGGCTGCAACAGTCGCCGGCCGTGGGGCGTGCGGTCTCGGAACTCATCGTTCATGGATCCTTCCAGACGCTCGACCTGTCGCCGTTCTGCTACGAGCGCATTGCGCGCAACGAGCCGTTCCTGGAAGAAGCGGTTATTTGAGGCGAGGGGTCGTCTGGGCTTTGCCTGGCCTGGTGGCGGCGAATCCAATGCATCCGATGAAAACTGGGCAAGGATCGCTTTCGAGTATTCGGCCGATCTCGAGCCATCCATCGTCAGCGTCGTTACGCGCACCACGTCGGACGGCTCGGACGGCCCGAACCTGCACTGGGTGACGGTCAATGGCTTGGCCCTTGTGGGGATGATTTTCGGCCGCCGCCTGGCCTGGGAACCATGGTCCAATCCATCAGGGTTGCCGCGGTCCCGGCCCATGCCGTAGACAGGCGGCCGTGAAGGACGTTTGGCGGAGAAGAAACAAGATGTCGGACCGGATGAAGACCATCTCCTCGGCCAAGTCGCATGGCGGCGTGCAGGGCGTCTATTCCCACGCTTCGGATGTCTGCTCATGCGACATGATTTTCGCCGTCTTCGTGCCGCCGCAGGCTCGCGAAAAACCTTGTCCTGTCGTGTGGTACCTCTCCGGCCTTACCTGCACCCACGCCAACGTCATGGACAAGGGTGAGTACAGGCGGATGGCCGCCGAGCTAGGCCTGATCGTCGTCTGTCCCGACACCAGCCCTCGCGGCGCCGACATTCCCGACGAGAAGGACAATTGGCAGTTCGGCGGCGGCGCCGGCTTCTACCTCGATGCGACGCAAGAGCCCTACGCCAGGAACTACCGCATGTATTCCTATGTCACTGAGGAATTGCCGGCGTTGATCGCGCGGGAATTTCCGGCTGACATGACGCGCCAGGCGATCTTTGGCCACTCGATGGGCGGGCATGGCGCGCTGACGATCGCGCTCAAAAATCCCGAACGCTTCAAAAGCTGCTCGGCCTTCGCGCCGATCGTGCAGCCGAGCACCGCCGGCTGGTCGCGGCCGGCTTTCGAAAAATATCTCGGCGCAGACGAGACATCATGGCGGCCTTACGACACCACCTTACTCATCGAGGATGGCCACCGCTTCCCCGAGTTTTTCGTCGATCAGGGAACGTCGGACGGATTTCTCGATGACGGGCTGAAGCCCTGGCTTCTGGAGGCTGCCTGCGCCAAGGCCGGCATTGCGCTGACCCTGCGCATGCAGGATGGCTACGACCACTCGTATTTCTTCATTTCGACATTCATGGACGACCATCTGAGATGGCATGCCCAAAGATTGTCTGACCTGAAAGCATAGTTTTTCTCGCGATCCCGTGAGCCATAAGTCCGTGCGGGCTCACCGCGTCAGATCCCGAACCGATCCTTCAGTCGCCCGGAAAGGATCGCGGCCTTCACCCCGAGCGGCCAGAAACGGTGAAACCGGATTGGCTTGAGCGGCGATATCGGCATGGGAAACGACGACGTCTCGCTGCCTCGCAGGCGCTGCGCCAGGGCAGCACCCATTGCCGATGCCATGGCGACGCCGCGGCCATTGTAGCCAAGGCAGATCAAGACGCCGTCTTCCGGCTCGTGAATGTGCAGAAGATGGTCCTTGGTGATCGCAACCCGGCCGTTCCAGCCATGTGTCCAGCGAACCCCGGCAAGCGCTGGCCAAAGTCGCAGCGCGTAATCGGTGAGGTAGCGGATGGCGGAAGCATCTCCGATGGGCCTCATCGGTCCCCGGCCGCCCATGAGAAGACGGTTCTGGGCATCGATGCGGTAGTACACGGTGATGTTGCCGGCCTCGTAGACGACAGGCCTGTTGGGGAGAATTTGGGTCGCGACCGCCGGCGAAAGCGGTTCGCTCGCCGCGATCGCGCTGAACACCGGAACCAGCGATTGCTCAAGGCCCGGCCACAGGGTCCCGGTATAGCCATTGGTCGCGACAAGAACCTTCTCGGCGCTGACGGAGCCGTTGGCGGTTTTGAGGAGCCATCGTCCGCCCTCCTTGCGCAGCGAGATGACTTCGCTCTCGTCGAATATCCGCGCGCCGGCGTCTCGCGCGGCGGCTGCCAGGCCAAGTGCGTATTTGAGGGGATGGAGGTCGCCACCGCGGGCGTCGAACATGCCGGATATGTAGCGGTCGGTCCCGGTTCGCCTCGCCATCGCCCTTGCGTCCAACATTTCGACCGGCATTCCCCGCCGCACGCATTGCGCGGCCGTGGTCTGTACGGCGGCTTCCGGCTTCGGCCGGATGGCCGCGCGTATGGTGCCGTTCTGCCGCGCCTCGCAGGCGATCGACAGGCGCCTGATGAGACCAAAGGTGAAATCCGGCGCGCCATAGCAGAAATCGATCATCCGTGGCCCAAGCTCAGGGCCGAACATCGCCTCGATCGTGTCGGGATCGTATTTGAGGCCGGGATTGACCTGGCCCCCATTCCTGCCCGACGCGCCCCAGCCCGGCTGTCGGGCCTCGAGCACAGCCACATCGTCACCGGCTTCCGCCAGATGCAAGGCGGTCGAAAGGCCCGTGAAGCCACCGCCGACAATCGCGACCCTTGCCCGCTGCGCGCCGGCAAGGGCAGGGTAATTGCCGGTGCCGCCGGCCGTTTCGCGGTAGAGGCTCCGGGGTGGGCTGCTTTCAAGCATATTGGACATCGTCAAGGCGACCGAGGAAGAACACAGGCCGAGAGGCTGGACAGAAGCGGTCGGGCGAAAGGGAATGCGCCACCTGCGAGAAACTCCATACTGAAACGGCAGACCGTCCAATATCGTGCCCGGTGCGCGCCAGGCAATTCAGCATGGGTTTCGGAAAATCACAACAGCTGCGACAGCGCCGCCATGAAGTGGTCGTTCTCCGCTGGCGAGCCGATGCTGACACGCACGTAGCTGTCAAAACCTTCCTGCTTCCACGGTTTGACGATGACGCCGTCGCGCAGCAGGCCTTCGACGAATGCGCTGGCATCTTGCCCGCAGTTGAAGAACAGGAAGTTGCCTCGGGAACGGGCGACTTCGAGGCCCTTGTTCCTGAGGAAATTCTCGACGCGTGTTCTCTCCGTCCTGGCCAGCGCCACGACCTTGGTGAGGTGTTCCTCATCCGCGAGTGCCGCCAGCGCGGCGGCCTGCGCAACGCCATTGGCGTTGAACGGTGTGCGCACCCTGTCGAGCAGCGCACGCAATTCCGGATCGCCGACGATGCCGAAGCCTATCCGTAATCCGGCCAGGCCGAACGCCTTGGAAAATGTCCGCAGCACGATCCAGGGCCGATCGCGTTTGCAGAGGTAAGGCAGGGACGAGGCATAGTCCTCGCCTTCCGCATATTCGGCATAGGCTTCGTCGATGACGATCAGCGTCTCGCTGCTGACTGCATCCAGCACCTTCGACAGATCGCCAGCGGACAGCCAACTGCCGACGGGGTTCATAGGGTTCGAGAACATCAGCAAGCGCGGCCGTTCGCGCACTGCCTCGATCAGGGCGTCGACATTGATCGTGAGATCGTCGTTGACGGCCACACGGTGGATGGTCGCGCCCATCAGCGTCGCATAGTCTTCGTGCAGCGGGAACGACGGATAGAGCGTGACGACGGCGTCGCCGGGGCGCAGCACAGCACGGCTGATGACGGAGAGAAGGTCCTCCGAGCCATTGCCGAGGATGACCTGATCCTCGCCGAATTCATGTTTGGCGGCGATGGCCTGACGCAGCTCGCGCCCGGCCGGGTCCGGATAGAGCCGGAACATCTCGGGGCCGGCCTGCATCATTGTGGCGAGCGTCGGGCTCGGGCCAAGCGGGTTTTCATTCGAGCCCAGCTTGGCGATCCTGGCCGGAGCATATCGCTGCATGACCTCGGCAATGGTCAGCCCAGAATTGTAAGGTGACAGGCGCGTGACTTCGGCTCGGACCATGTTTGCGGCTTTCGACACGAGCTGGCTCCTCTGCGGCCGGCCGACTCCTGTCATCGACCGGGTTCTCAAACACTGGGTTTCGCTGCATCGTCCAGGCGCGCGACAGGTCGCCGGCGGCCGCGCTGGTGCGGTGAATTTTTGCTAGGAGTAGCGTAGCCGAAACGGTTTGTATATGCTTGTATATGTAACTTGATCTGATAGTCTCGCTGTGGAAGCGCAAACCGACACCGGCAAGGAGGATCACATGCGCAATGCTTCTCTGTTCGATCTCGCCGGCAGGAAGGCGTTGGTCACGGGCGCCAGCCGAGGCATCGGCCGCAGCATCGCCGAGGCGTTGAGCGCTGCCGGCGCCGACGTCGCGGTCACCGCGCGCAGCCTGGCCTCCCTCGACGAGACGACAACGGCGATCCGTGCGGCCGGCGGGGTGGCGCATGCGATCGTCCTCGACGTCACCGATGTCGGACGCTGCCGGACAGCCACCGCCGAGGCCGCCGGCCTGCTTGGCGGTCTCGACATCCTCGTCAACAATGCCGGGATGGAAGAGGTTCGGCCCTCGCTCGATGTCGACGAGGCACTCTGGGACCGGATCGTCGACACCAATCTCAAGGGGGCGTTCTTCTGCGCCCAGGCCGCGGCGCGACAGATGCGCGACGCCGGGCGTGGCGGCGCCATCATCAATCTCTGCTCGTTGACTTCGGAAGTCGGCATCCCCACTGCGGTGCCCTATGGCTCGTCGAAGTCAGGCCTGCTCGGCATGACGCGGGCGCTTGCCGCGGAGTGGGCCGATCTCGGCATCAGGGTCAACGCCATCGCCCCGGGCTATTTCCGGACGGCGATGACCGATGTGTTCTACAGCAACGAGGCATGGCAGAAGTCGATGCTCGCCAAGATCCCGCAGCATCGCTTCGGTGATCTCGGCGATCTGCACGGCGTTGCCGTGTTCCTTGCCTCGGATGCGGCGGCCTACATAACCGGCCAGTCCATTCCTGTGGATGGCGGGTTCCTGGCATCGATCTGAGGCAGCTCGCCACAGGTTCGAAATCAACGTCTTCCGCAACCTAACCAGCCGGCACGTTGCGTTACAACAAAGAGGAATACCCATGTCCGACATCAGCTTCCACGATCTGTCATCCCTCGATACCGGCCAGCGGGCCGGCCTGCTGAAACGCGCCGAGGGCGATCTGTCGGCTTTCGTCGAAAAGGTCCGCCCGATCATCCAGGCCGTCAAGGACGAGGGCGACGCCGCGCTGATCCGCTTCGCCAGGGAACTTGACAAGGCCAACGTCGCCGAAGGCGGTCTGCAGGTCTCGGAAGCAGAGTTCGACGCGGCCTTCGACAAGGTCGAAAAGGATGTCGTGGAAAGCATCGGCTTCGGCATCGAGAACATCAGGCATTTTCATGAGGAGCAGAAGCCGGAGACGATGTGGCTCAAGGAAGTCCGGCCGGGCGCCTATGCCGGCGATCGCTACACGCCGATCGCCTCCGTCGCGCTCTACGTGCCACGCGGCAAGGGCGCCTTTCCGTCGGTGACGATGATGACGTCGGTCCCGGCGGTCATTGCCGGCGTGCCGCAGATCGCCATCGTGACCCCGCCGACATCGGACGGTTCGGTGGATGCGGCGACGCTAGTAGCGGCTCGCCTCGCCGGCGTGAACACTGTCTACAAATGTGGCGGCGCCCAGGCCGTCGCCGCCGTCGCCTATGGCACCGAGACGGTGAAGCCCGCGCTCAAGATCGTCGGTCCCGGCAGCCCGTGGGTGGTGGCGGCCAAGAGCGTGTTGTCATCGATCATCGACACCGGTCTTCCGGCCGGTCCCTCGGAGGCCATCATCTTTGCCGATGACAGTGTCGATGGCGGCCTGGCCGCGCTTGACCTCTTGATCGAAGCCGAGCATGGGCCGGATTCCTCGGCCTATCTGGTGACGCACAGCCGCAAGGTCGCCGAGGCGGCGCTCGCCGCACTTCCGGAACACTGGTCGCGGATGACCGAACAGCGCGTGGAGTTCTCACGCGCGGTGCTGACGGGAAAGCGCGGCGGCATCGTGCTGACCGCGTCGCTGGAAGACAGCTATCGCTTCATCAACGACTATGCGCCCGAGCATCTGGAAATCCTGTCGAAGGAGCCGTTCGCGCATCTCGGACACGTCACCGAGGCCGCCGAAATCCTCATGGGTCCGCACACGCCGGTGACCCTTGCCAACTTCGTCCTTGGGCCGAACGCGGTGCTGCCGACCAGCCGCTGGGCGCGAACCTATGGGCCGCTCTCAGTGACGGATTTCGTCAAGCGCTCGTCGGTCGGCTACGTCACCTCAGCCGCCTATCCGGAACTGGCGAAGCATGCCCGCAGGCTCGCCCGCTACGAAGGCTTCAGCTCGCACGAAAATGCGGTCTCGGAGATCCGCGACCGCTACCTCGCCGGCTGAGAGGAGACTATGGCGATGAAGGCGGCACGGCTTTATGGACCCGGCGATCTGCGGGTGGAGGACATCACCGCGCCAGGCATTCCGGATGCCGGCTGGGTGAAGCTCAGGGTCAACGCTGCCGGCATTTGCGGGTCGGACCTGCACAATTTCCGCACCGGCCAGTGGATAAGCCGCTCACCTTCGACGGCCGGCCATGAACTGACCGGCACGGTGATCGCCTTGGGCGAGGGCGTCGACACCGTCGCCGTCGGCGACAGGGTGGTCGCCGATTCCCGTTTCTGGTGCGGAGACTGCGCGCAGTGCCGTGCCGGCAGGCGCCATCTCTGTGCTTCGCTGGGTTTCGTCGGCGAAGTCTGCGACGGTGGCTTCGCCGAACAGGCGGTGCTGCCCGCACGCCTGCTGCATGTTGTCGATGCCACACTTGACGAGCGGGTCGCGGCAATGGCCGAACCACTCGCGGTGGCGCTGCACGCGGTGCGGCGCCTGCCGAAGACGGCAGGCTCCGTGCTTGTCGTCGGCTGCGGGCCGATCGGTGGTCTCGCCGCGCTGCTGCTGTCCCGGACTTTCCCTGGCGCCGTGCTTGTCGCCGACCGCAACCAGGCGCGCTGCGCCCGCGTGGCGAAGGTGACCGGCGCTAGGATTGTCGACCTCGACCGCGATGCCATTGCGGCAGCGACCGGCAATGCTCCGCTACTGGCGGCTGTCGAGGCGACCGGCAGCATCGCCGCTTTCACCCAGTTGCTCGGCGTTCTCGATTCCGGCAGCGCGGTGGCGATGGTCGGCATTTTCCATGGTCGTCTCGACATCGACCCCAACCTCCTGGTCGAGCGCGAGATCGCGTTGCTGGGATGTCATGCCTTTGCCGACGAGCTACCCGACGCCGTGCGGATGCTGGGCGAATTGAGCGACCCGCTGCTCGCCCTGATCGATCGCGAGATCGGTCTCGACGACATTCCGGCCGCCTATGAGCGCCTGTTGGCGGGGCAGAGCGACGGCTTGAAAACAATCATCCGCATGCGGCAACCTGTTGAGCCGGCGTGATTTCCGATAAATTGCCGGAAAGGATTTTGAAATGATCGATTTGCCCGATACGGCGAGCCCCCTTTACGAGAAGGTGAAGGACTACATCCTGGCCAACATCGGAACGGGCCGGTGGGGCAAGGATCGCAAGCTGCCGTCAGAGAACGAGCTGGTGGTTTCGCTTGGTGTCTCGCGCATGACGGTTCACCGCGCGTTGCGGGAACTGACCGCGGCGGGGTTCCTGATCCGGCTGCAAGGTGTGGGCACCTTCATCGCGCCGCCCCGGCCGCAATCGACGCTGATCGAGATCAACAACATCGCGGCCGAAATCGTCGAGCGCGGCAACCGGCATCGCTCCGAAGTCCTCGTGCTCGAAACCATCATGCCGACCAAGGAGCTCGCTCTGTCCTTCGAGTTTCCAAAGCGGGTTTCGATCTATCACTCGGTCGTCGTCAATTTCGAGAACGATTTGCCGGTGCAACTGGAAGAGCGCTTCGTCAATCCGAGCCTGATCCCCGACTACGACAAGCAGGATTTTTCGAAGACCGCGACCTACGACTACCTCATGCAGAAGACCCCGGTGACTGAGGTCGAGCATATCATCTCCGCCATCCCCGCCGACGCCGAGACGGCGCGGCATCTGAACATCGATGTCGGCAGCTGCTGTCTGTTCCTGCATCGCAGGACATGGACGGGCGCCGTCGTGGCCACGATCAGCAAGCTGACTTATGCCGGCAGCCGCTATTCGCTCGGCAGCCGGTATTCCCCCTCCAGGACCAACTGACGTCGAAAGCGGATGCAGATCACGAAGCCTTCGGCACAGATGTATTTACATGTATTGATAAGAGCCGTTTCCTGCCTTGCGGGCGGAATGGCTGGAAGGGACGACCGATGACGCAGAGTCGCATGGCGCGGATCCGCGCTCTCGCTCAGCACGATGTCGCCGAGGCGCAGCGCGCGCTGATGGCTTTGCTGGCCGATCTGTTCGGGATGAGCCCCAGCAATGTCCGCATCAATTTCGACAAATACAGCCTCAATTCGTTGAACGGCTTTTTCGACAGCGAGGGGCAGGCCTACTTCTTCAAGTTCCATCAGGAAGAACGTGAAGAGGGCATGACCGGCGAATACTACCGGGCCGAAATCCTGTCGCGTGCCGGCCTGCCGGTCGATCAGCCCGTCCATATGTCCGCCCAGCCCGGCGAGCAGATCCTTGTCTATCGCCGCCGCACGGATCCGAGATTTTCGGATGTGCTGTTCGCGCTGGATACCGAGGATGATGCTGGCAAGCGGCGCGAGGCGGTTCTTGCCGAGCGCGACCTGTCCGCCAGGCTGCTTGCTGTCTATCTCGAGACGCTGCATCCGGTGACGGTCGCGCAGGTCGCGGTGGAGCCTATCCACCGGCTGTTTCATGAGCGGCTGATCGACGCCGGTACACGCTCGTCGCCGGGCGGCCGGCTGGCTGATTTTTATGTCGGCAAGCCGTTTGTCTTTCCAGACCAGGAACTGGACTGGGATCATTTCTCCCGGCTGAAATTCGTCATCAACGGCCGGCCTTACGCCAGCAGCATCGGTGAGCTTTTCGACGCCGCGGCCGCGCGACTGCGGCCAGACCGGCTTGCCGACGCCGGCGGCGTGGTCGCGCATGGCGATGCCCACAACGCCAATGTCTGGTACACCGGGAAAGCGGGGAGGGCGGAACTGTCTTTCTTCGATCCTGCCTTTGCCGGTTCGCACATCCCCACGCTGCTGGCGGAGGTGAAAGCGACGTTCCACAACATCTTCGCTCACCCGTTCTGGCTCTACGATCCGGCCATCGCGACCGAGGTTTTTCGCGCGCGGGCGCGGCTGGAAGGAAACCTCTTCCACGTCGACACGGACTGGGATCTGAGCCCGGTCCGCCGCGACCTGCTGGAGGTCAAGGCAACCGCTTTGTGGCGGCCCTTGCTGCTCGAGCTCAAGCGGCGCGGCATGCTGCCGGCCGATTGGCGCGCGGTTCTGCGCGCAGGGCTTTTCCTGTCGCCGACCCTGGTCATGAACCTGCGGGCCGGCGCGCGCAGCCACACGCCGGTCTCTTCCCTGATTGCCTTTTCGGTCGCGGTCATGGTTGGCAGCGAGCCCGATGCCGGGGCCGACCGGGTCACCGATTTCCTCGACCGGATCGATCCTGAAAGGGCGGGCGAACGCGCCTGACCACAGGGCAAAATGGAGTCACGCCAACTTGTATATGCATGTATGTATTTTAGCCTTGACATCCGCTGCCGCTGACGCTGAAATATCCTTGCACTTCACCACGAAGTGGTGGGCAAGACGCCGGGGCACAGTGCCGCGAGAGCAGAAACCCACAGTCTCACCAGACCGGATGCCTGGGTATAAAAAACGGTCTGATCATCAAGGGGAACTAGATGATGCGTAACCTAGCAGGACAATTTCGCGCGCTCATGATGGCCGCCGCCATCGGGCTCGCCGCCGCCCCGGTGGCCCACGCGGCCGATGCGGCCATTCCCACGACGCCCGAGGCCGGGTCGTTCAAGATCGGCATCGAGCCCTGGCTTGGCTATGGCCAGTGGCACGTCGCCGACGCCAAGGGCCTGTTCAAGGCAAACGGCCTGTCGGACGTCCAGATCGTCAATTTCGCCGAGGACAAGGACATCAATGCCGCCTTGGCCAGCGGCCAGCTCGACGCGGCCAACATCGCCACCCATACGGCGATGGGCATGGTCGCTGCCGGCCTGCCGGTGAAGATCGTGCTGCTGCTCGATGTGTCCATGACGGCCGACGCCATCATCGCAGGCAAGGACGTCACCTCCATCGCCGACCTCAAGGGCAAGCAGGTTGCTTTCGAGGAAGGCACGACGAGCGATATCCTGCTCAAATACGCACTCGCGAAAAACGGCATGTCGGTCGCCGATATCCAGCCGGTTCCAATGCCGGCCGCCGATGCCGGCGGCGCCTTGATCGCCGGCCGCGTGCCGGTCTCCGTTACTTACGAGCCGTACCTCACTGTCGCCATGGCGCAGAACAAGGACGTCAAGCTGTTGTTCACCGCCGGCGAGGATCCCGGCCTGATCAGCGACGTGCTGGTGGTGCGCGATGAGGTGATCAAGTCGCGGCCCGGTCAGGTGCTGGCCATGATCAAGAGCTGGGACGCCGCGCTCAAGGACTATAATTCAGACACACCCGGCGGCCGCGCCATCATCGCCAAGGCAGTCGGTTCCGACGTCAAGGACCTGAACACCGCCTTCGACGGCGTGCGCTATTACTCGCTCGCCGAAAACAAGACCGCGCTGACCGGCGATTTCACCACCAAGACATTCGCCGATGTCGAAGCGGCCGCCAAGAATGCCAAGCTGCTGCAGGCGGATGTGACGCCTGAGCAGATGATCGACCCGTCCTTCGTCAAGGCGGCGGAATGACAAAGGCCGGATCGCGGTGGTAACGCAAATGTCCGGAGAGCCCCCCGCGAAAACTGGCCTGACCCGTCCCGCAGCGAGACCGGTCGCGAAACAAGCCAGGCGCCGCCGATCCTCCGGGATCGGCGTGCCCATCCCCCGGTCGCGTTTCCTGATGATCGCGGTGGCCGTCTTTGTCGGGCTCGGCCTTGCCTGGTGGGCGGCGACCGGGCTGGAGTGGGTAAAACCCATCTTTCTGCCGTCGCCTGGCAGCGTCGCGACCCAGATCGCCAAGCTCGCCACGGACGGCACGCTGTGGATAGATCTCACGGCTTCGGCGTATCGCATCTCCATCGGCTTCCTCATTGCCTCTGCCCTCTCGATCCCGATCGGCGTGCTGATCGGCAGCTTCCGCTCCTGGGAGGCTGGTATCGAGCCGCTGGTGGATTTCATCCGCTACATGCCGGTCGTCGCTTTCGTGCCGCTCTCCATCCTGTGGGCGGGTACCGGCGATACGCAGAAATTCCTGATCATCTTCATCGGCACCTTCTTCCAGCAGGTGCTGATGATCATGGACAATGTGAAAAGGGTTCCCGCCGATTTCATCGGCCTTGGCCGCACGCTCGGCCTGCCGGACCGCAAGATCCTGACGCGCATCGTGGTGCCAAGCGCCTTGCCGGGCATCTGGGATACGCTGCGCATCAGCCTGGGCTGGGCATGGACCTGGCTGGTGCTGGCCGAACTCGTCGCGGCGACGTCTGGCCTCGGCTATCGCATCACCGTGTCGCAGCGCTATTTCCAGACCAACACCATCATCGGCTACATCCTGCTTCTCGGCGTACTCGGTCTCATCACCGACCAGGTCATGAAGGCTCTGGAAAAGGTTCTGTTCCGGCAGGATGGCCATTCGCAATGAGGAACCGCCGATGACTGTTCCCAAATTGCGCATCGCCGGTCTCGACAAGAGCTTCGGCACGGGAGAGCGGCGCACGGAGGTGTTGCGCGACATCAACCTCGATCTTGCCGACAATGAGTTCGTCTCCCTTGTCGGAACGTCGGGTTGCGGCAAGAGCACGCTGCTGTCGATCGTCGCCGGACTGCAGGACTTCGACGCCGGCGATCTCAGCATCGATGGCGCGCCCATTCTGCAGCCTGGTCTCGACCGTGGCGTCGTCTTCCAGTCCTACACGCTGCTTCCCTGGCTGACGGCGCGGCAGAACATCGAGTTCGCCCTCAAGGCCGCCGGTTACGATCGCACGGCCTGCCGTGAGATCGCGCTCGAGCATCTCGACCTCGTCAAGCTGTCGCAGAGTGCCGACCGCTTTCCGTCCGAACTGTCGGGCGGCATGAAGCAGCGCGTCGCCATTGCGCGCGCGCTGTCCTATCGCCCCAAGATGCTCTTGATGGACGAGCCGTTCGGAGCGCTTGACGCCTTGACCCGGCACCAGATGCAGGAACTGTTGACCCAGATCTGGGAAGAACACAGGCTGACCGTGCTGTTCGTCACGCATGACGTGGAGGAGGCGGTCTACCTGTCGGACCGTATTGTCGTCATGGGCATCGGCCCGGGACGCATCATGCAGACCTTCAACGTCGACATCGAGCGCCCACGCCGGGAAGAGGTGATGGAAACCCCGGCCTTCATGGATTTGCAGCGCGGCGTCCACAAGGCGATCCGTGAGGCATCAAGACGCCCCGAAATCGCCTAGCATCCGGACGGCCAACGTCGCTGATCCCAATGAGCCATGGCACCCGCGCGCGGGTGCCATGGCTCATAGATCAGAGGATTCCGAACGGGCCATAATAATAGGGGCGGTATGGGGCACACAGCCCGAGCGCCAGCTGGACGGGTCCGCAATAGTAGTCATCATAGTACCCGCCGTAATAGCCGCCTCGCCAGCCGCCGCCGGCCCAATGGCGACCGTGCCCGCGGCGAAAGGCGTATCTATGTCCGCCACCGAAATGGCCGCCACCAAAGTGGCCGCCGCGGAAATGGCCCATGGCATGGCCACCGCCATTGTGCCTGACGAACGCGGCGTCGGCCGTGGTGGCAAATGAGGTCGTGCCTGCTGCCAATGCCAGCACGACCGAGCTTGCGAAAACAAATTGTCTTTTCATGAGCGTCACTCCTATTTGTTTGCGACACTGCGCATGGGAGGAAAACGACCTCCTCGCTGCACACGTTCCTTCACGAAAGCGGGACGGAACGTGACCCGGCGCAGTGCGCAACGCAGGCGCCCCGGGACATCCGGGTCGCCTGTCTTGCCCGGGCCGGTGTGGTGCGGTCAGCGATCAGGGGCCGTGGGGACCGCACAGGTCAAGCGTCCACGCGATCGTTCCGCAGAAGTCGCCAGCGTAGCCATGGTAGCTGCCGTAACCGTTGTAGTAGTTGTCCATCCAGCCATTGCCGGTGGCCGAATTGTCGCCGGTCCAACCGCCGCCGACCCAGCCGCCGTGACCTCCATGCCCGCCATTCGAATGGCCGCCATGGGCGGCGGTGAGGTGGACATAATGATGCTTGACGACGGCGGCATCGGCGACGGTTGCAAACGGGATCGCGCTGGTGGCCAGGGTCAGCAGGATGGAGCTGATGAATACGAGTTGTCTTTTCATGGGAATGTCTCCTTTCCGTTCCAGAGATATGGGAAGGAAAGGCGTCCCCCGCCGGACACGTTCCTTCACGAAACCGGGACGGGGGCTCGCCGAATTGCGCAGCGTCTTTAGGTGACGTCGCCGGTCCAGCCGGTGCCCAGCCCGCTCGCGGCGCCGGTCAAGATTTGTTGACTTCCGGCAGGGTGGAAAGGACTACCCCCAACCTATTTGTCGGATCATAAGACGGCCAATGCTGGCAGGCTGCGGCCGCCTGGCACGTGAGGCGATCTTGCCTTTGAACCGGGATGCGCCACTTTGGCTACAACCTACAAGCAGCCTGCATGACGGAATTGGCCGGAGCATTGGAACAGCCTCAATTTGCCACCGAGCGCGATCCTCGGCTGAGGCTGATCATCCCGATCATCGTCGCCATCGCCTTTCTGATGGAGCAGCTCGACTCCACCATCATCACCACCGCGATACCAGCCATCGCGCAAAGCCTCGACACGACGCCGGTCCGGCTCAACCTTGCGATCACCACCTACATTCTGACGCTCGCGGTGTTCATTCCCGTCAGTGGCTGGTTCGCCGACAAGTTCGGCGCGCGAAAAGTGTTCGCGCTGGCGCTGTTCACCTTCACCCTTGGCTCGGCTCTGTGCGGCATGGCCAACAGTTTCGGCATGCTGCTGGCCATGCGCGCGCTGCAGGGGTTGGGCGGCGCCATGATGACGCCGGTCGGGCGGCTCATCCTGCTGCGCAGCTTTCCGCGCAGCGGGCTGATCACCGCCATGACCTACATGACCTTGCCGGCCATCATGGGGCCGGTCATCGGGCCGCTGCTCGGCGGCCTGCTGACCACCTACGCCTCGTGGCGCTGGATATTCTACGTCAACGTGCCGTTCGGCTGCGTTGGCATCCTGGCGGCGCTGCGTTTCGTCGACGATTTCCACGAGGAAGCGGTGCAGCGCTTCGACTTCGCCGGGTTCCTGATGGTGGGATGCGGCGTGGCGCTGCTGCAATTCGGACTGGAAAGCATCGGCCGGCCGATCGTTCCCGTTTCAGCCACAGTGCTGGTCCTGGCCGCTTCCGTCCTGCTGCTGCTGGCTTTCGGGCGGTATGCGCGCCGCGTCGTGGCTCCGGCCGTCGACCTGACGCTGTTTCGATTTCGCTCCTTCTGGGTCGGCACGCTTGCCGGCGGCTTGTGCCGCGTAGGTCTCAACGGCGTGCCGTTTCTCATGCCCCTGATGTTGCAGGTCGGCTTCGGCATGAGCCCGGTCACCTCGGGCTCGCTGACATTCGTCGGCAGCTTCGGTGCCTTGCTGATGCGGCCGCTGCTGTCGCCGCTGCTGCGGCGCTTCGGCTTCGGCGTCGTGCTGATCGGCAGCGCCGTCGTCGGGTCCGCCACCGTGGCTGGTTTCGCTCTGATGAATGCCGATACGCCGCATTGGATGATCGGCGTTTACGTCTTTCTGTTCGGCATTGTCCGCTCAGCGCAGTTCATGACCTCCAACACGCTGTCCTATGCCGACTTGCCCGCGGACAAGCTCAGCCGCGCCACCAGCCTCGGCGGCGTGCTGCAGCAGCTCAGCGTTTCGCTTGGCGTCTCGATCGCAGCCATGCTGCTGGGCCTGATCGCGGGGGAGGCCCACGTGCTCACGCCGGAACGTTTCCACCAGGTGTTCCTGCTGACCGCGATCATCCCGCTGCTCTCGATCCCGGGCTTCCTGTACCTGCGCGCCGAGGACGGTGTGCAGGTCAGCGGCCACGTCAGGCGACCCCGCAAATAAATCTCTCGGGGAAGGGCAGGGCGATCGGTACGAACCGCTCAGGTCGCTTTGCCGACCGCCGCGTCCATTCCCATCTCTTCCTCTGAAATGTCGTCGAACGAAGCGTAGTTCATGTTGTAGAGGCGGGCGTAAAGGCCCTTCCTCTGCATCAACTGCTCATGGTTCCCGCTTTCGACGATCTCGCCATTCTGCAACACGATGATGCGGTCGGCGCCGCGTATGGTGGCCAGCCGATGGGCGATCACCAGTCCGGTGCGGCCCTCCAGAAGCTTTATCAGCGCCTTCTGGATCAGCATCTCGGTGTAGGAATCGATGCTGGCGGTGGCCTCGTCGAGCACCAGGATCTTGGCATCGGCCACCAGCGCGCGCGCAAAACTGATCAGCTGGCGCTGGCCGAGCGAGAGATTGCCGCCGCGCTGTTCGAGCTCGGTGTCGTAGCCATCGGGCAAGTGCTCGATGAAGTCGTGCGCACCGACCGCCTGTGCGGCGCGCACCACCTCTTCGCGGCTGGCTGATGTCTTGTGGTAGCGGATGTTTTCCAGCACCGTGCCGGAGAACAGGAACGGCTCCTGCAGCACCATGGCCACTTGGTCGCCGAGCGAATCCTGTGTCAGGTCGCGCACATCATGGCCGCCGACCAGAACCTCGCCCGACCAGACATCGTAGAAGCGGTGCACAAGCGCCATCGAGCTCGATTTGCCCGATCCGGTCGGGCCGACAAGGGCCACGGTCTCGCCCGGATTGACGCGGAAGGAGATGTTCTTCAGCACCGGCTGGTTCTGCCGGTAGCCGAAGGTGACGTTCTTGAATTCGACCGAGCCGTCCATGTCGCGCGACAGCGCCACCGCGTTTTCCTTGTCGCTGACATCCACCGGCACATCGAGCACTTCGGAGATGCGCTGACCCGAAGCCATGGCGCGCTGCATGACGCTGTATTGCATGGTCAGCGAGCGGATCGGGTCGAAGAACCGTTGGATATAGAACAGGAACGCCACCATGACGCCGACATCGAGGCTGTGTGACAGCACCATCGAACCGCCGACCACGATGACCGTCGCCATGGCGATGCCGGTCAGCGTGTCGACGATCGGAACCATCACCTGCGCGTATTTGGCCGACCGCAGATGAGCGTTGAGATTGGCCAGCACCTTCTCGTCGTACAGGTCGAAGTTGACATGCTGGCGCTCGAGGCTCTGCACGGTGCGCACGCCGTGGATCCCTTCGGCCAGAGCGCCATTGGCGATGGAGTTGGTCTCGTGCGCGGCCATGAAGGCGACCTTGGCGCGCGGCAGCCAGAACAGGCGCACGATGAACAGCATCGGCATGGTCGACAGCGTCAGCAGCCCGAGCCGAAAATCGAGCCAGAGCAGGACGGTGACGATGCCGAACAAAAGCACGATGTCGCCCACCGACATGACCGACGTTTCGAGGAATTCCTGCATCGAATTGACGTCGCCTTGCAGGCGCGACATCAGCCGGCCGACCTCGGTCTTGTCCATGAAGCTCAGCGAGACGCGCTGGAGATGGCTGAACATGGCGCGGCGCAGGTCGGACAGCACGTTCTCGGCCACCTTGCCGACGACGCTCTCCTGCACATGGCTGGCGGCGTAGTTGATGAGGATGATCACGGTGAAGGCGGCGATCGCCGAGATCATCACCGAGCGGTCGAGCCTGCCCGGAGCCATGCCGTGGTCGATGGCGTAGCGGATCACCAGCGGGATCGCCAGCTGGGTCAGCGTGAAGACCAGCACAGCGGCGACCGAGATGAAGATCCGGCCCCGATACGGCCTGACGAAACTCCAGATGCGCCTGATGATGCGGGGGTCATAGGCCTTGCCGAAAACCTCTTCCTCGTCGCGGTGCGAGCCGACGACCGCCTTTGTCGGCCGTCCGCTTTTGTCATCCTTCTCGTCGTCGTCCTGCGTCGGCATCATGCGGCTCCCTCGAGCCGGTCCTCGTCCGGCCGCAGCTGCAGGTCGTAGAGCGCGCGATAGCGCCCGCCGAGCGCCAACAATTCCTCATGCGTGCCGCGCTCGACGATGCGGCCGCCCTCCACGAACAGGATCTGGTCGGCATGCATCAGCGAGCTCAGCCGGTGCGAGATGATGAGAGTGACGCGATCCTTGGCGAAGCGCTTCATCGCCGCGCGGATGCGCTGCTCGGTGCCGGCATCGATGGCGGCGGTGGAATCGTCGAAAACCAGCACCGATGGCCGCAGCATCAGGCTGCGCGCGATGGTCAGGCGCTGGCGCTGGCCGCCCGAAAGCGACGCGCCGCGCTCGCCGACGACCGTGGTGTAGCCGGCCGGAAGCCCGATAATGTAGTTGTGCAACTGGGCATACTCGGCGGCCTGTCCAATGCGGGTCTCCCGCGCCCATGGATTGCCGTAGGCGATGTTGTTCTCGATCGAGGTGGTGAACAGGAACGCGTCCTGCTGCACGACGCCGACCACTTTGCGCAGCGATTGCAGCGTGACCTTGCTGATGTCCTGGCCGTCGATGGTGATCGCGCCCGAGGTCACGTCGTAGAAGCGCGGGATCAGATGCGCGATGGTCGACTTGCCGCTGCCGGGTGGACCGACAATGCCGACCGTCTCGCCGGACTTGGCCTCGAAAGAGATGCCGGACAGGGTCGGGCGGCCGCCCGCGCCCTCATACCGGAAGCCGACATTGTCGAAACGCAGCACGCCCTCGGTGATGACCAGTTCCCTGGCATCGGGCGCGTCCTTGATGTCGAGCTCGGTGTCGAGCAGTTCGAACAGCCGCGTGCCGCAGGTCGAGGCGCGGGCGAACGAATTGACCATCAAGCCGAGCTGGCGCACCGGCATCTGCAGGATGGTCATGAAGGTGAGGAACTGGGCCAGCGTGCCGACGCTGATCTGGCCCGCGATCACCTTCTGGCCGCCGAACCACAGAACCAGCCCCATCGCCACCAGGAAGGAAAAGTTCATGGCGCTGGTGTTGGAGACGCGGATGTCGACGCGTTCATTGGCCAGTTCGAGCGCGTCCTGCTTGGCGCGGTCGAATTTCGCCAGCTCATGGCGCTGCGCCGCGAAGGCGCGAACGACGCGGATGCCGCCGAGATTCTCATCCATCACCCGGCTCAGCACCGACAGCCGTTCCTGCAGGGTCAGCCAGGTGCTGCGCAGCTTGAGCTGAGTGACCGAGGAGCGCCAGGCAACGAACGGCACGAAGCTGAGGCTCAACAGTCCGAGCACGAGATCGGTGCTGATCAGGAGGTAGGCGCCAACGCCGATCAGCACGCCGAGCAGCACCACGCGCAGGATGCCGGTGGAAAAGAACATGCGCACGCCGTCGAGATCGAGCAGCCCGAGCGTGATGAGATCGCCGGTATGGACCCGGTCGTGGAAGGAGAAGCTCAGGCGCTGGATCTTTTCGTAGAAAGCGAGCCGCAGTTCATAGCCGGTCTGGTGGCCGACCGCCTCGCCATAATAGTTCTGCGCCATGGTGAAGAGGCCACGCAGGATGCTGACGACGAGCAGCGTCAGCGCCGTATTCCAGAGCGCCTGCTCGGCCGCGGTTCCGGCGCCTGCGGCCATCACGCCCTGAGCCTGGTCGATGGCGCGTCCGAGCAAGCGCGGAATGAAAAGCTGCAGCGTCGCGGCGATGAAGGTCGAGCCGAGGGTGATGGCGACTTGCCAGGGATGGCGCAGCGTCATGCGCACGATCCGCAGCAAGGTGCCGAGGCCCTTGCCCCAGGAGGCTTCCGCCACATGGGCAAACGATTTGCCGCGCTTCGCCACGCCGCTGGCTGCATCCGTACTCAAAGGAAAATATCCAGTCCAATCCGGACATTAGCCCGGATGAATAAAGCAGACTCAGTTCTGATGGCGCGATGTTACGCGTGTCGGACTTGACCCTTCAAGGGGCCAATGGCGGCATCGCACTGTGCCTGAAAAGGCGATCGTGTCGCAACTTGCCGCCGGTTTGCCGCCAGCGATCGATCCGACACCTTTCCGGGCCGATAGGTTCTGGCTATTCAGGATACCCTGCTGCCGAAGCAGGGCTTGCCGCATTTGCATGGGGAACGACGTGACCACAGATACCAGCACACAGACCGCGGAGCTGATCGATCCGCAAACCGTCTACGCGGTTCTGATCTGCGATCTGGTCGGCCTGCGCCTCGGACCCGACGGCAAGCCTGATCCGAGCGAGGCGTGCGCCCATATCGAGGCCAAGGGTGGCCGCTTCCACGTGTCCGCGCTTGGCGACAAAGCCGATCTCGAACAGGGCCGGGTGCATTTCTTCTACCAGCCGGACCTCAGCACCCGGGAAGAGTTGATCGAAGCCGCGGGCGACGGACACTATGACGCCGTCATCGCGGCGGCGACCTTTCTTCCCGCCGAGACCGTTTTTCCGCTGGCCGGCGTGCGCATCGGCGCCGGCACCGGCAATATGGGCTCTCGCTCCTGGGGCGGCGGCAGCGGCGAGGGCGGCACCGCGGTGCTGATGAACACGCCCGGCATCAACAGCCGCGCCACCGCGCAGATGGTGATGAAGGCAATCCTGAAAGTGCTGCCGGATCTCCCGGTCGACTTGCTGCACGACCGGGTGGCGCGCGGCGCCTTCGATACCGGCAGGGAATTGCGCGATTTTCCGACCGAGAAGCTCGAAGGCAAGACGATCGCGATCATCGGCTATGGCAATATCGGCCGCGAGGTGGCCAAGCTGGCTCGCGCCTTCGGCATGCGCGTGGTGATCCATGCACGGCCACGGCACCGCGACTGGATCGAAGCCGAGGGTTTCACCTATGCGGCGGACCTCGTCGATGCGGCGGAAGGCGCCGATGTGCTGAGTGTCCATGTGGGCCTGGGCAAGCTGGACGCGCAGACTGGCCGCTACGCCAATGCCGGGCTCATCGGTTCGGATGTCCTGTTACGCATGAACAGGGGCGCTGTGCTGGTCAATTACGACCGCGGTGAGCTCGTCGACGTTGCGGCGCTTGGCGACGCGCTGGATGCAGGGCAGGTGCGCCACGCCGCCATCGATGCCGATCTCTTCAGCGATGTATCGACCGGGCGTCTCTCCGGCCCGATGCTGCCCTATCTCGACCTTGTCGAAAGGCATGGCGCCAGGCTTGAACTCCTGCCGCATGCCGCGGCCGACACGGACCATCCCTCGCGCGTCGCTGGTGCCAAGCAGGCCGTCGACCAGATTTTCGATGTCATCTGCCGCAAATCGGTGACCAATGCGAAAGGCACAGTGCCGCCGGGCTATCTTTCCCTTGGCGCGACGACGCCGCCCGGCATCGGACCGGTGACGGCTGATCATCTCCTGAAACTGACCGCGAGCGAATGCTCCGAACTGGCTGATGTCTGTGACCGGCAAAGCCGCTTGTGGAAGGCTCTATCGGACGCGCCGCCCGCCGAGCGCGGCTCGATTGTCGGTGAACAGGGCGAAGAACTTGTCCGGCTGATCGACCGCCTTGGCCTCCTGGCCGACAAGCTCAATCTCAGGGGCCCTTACCAATAGGATGTCACCGCGGCAAATCTGAACGAGCCACTCCACCTCGATCTCCAATATTCAACCCACCGCAGGCTCGATCCGGTATCGGTGTGGAACGCCCGTCGCGGCCCGATTGTGGATCTTGTCGGGGGCCTGACCCGCCAGCACCGCGACTTCGTCGTCGCGCACCGGCGTATAGAGCCGATAATATTGATGGCTATCCATGTTGAGTCCGGCCGGAACGACGTCGCTCACGTCCACCGCACTCACCTTGTCACTGATGGTCGCCATGTTGTCAGGGCCCCCGGCTCCGAGCCGGGGGCCGTTGAATTCGATCCCGGCACTCAGGAAGGTCAGCACCCAATCCTCGTGGGTATAGTATACCGTAACGCCACGTCCGAGGTCGGGCAACGCCTTCAGTTTGTCCTGCCGGTCGAACGCGTCGGAGTCCTCGTCGGCTGCGGCGAGAATGATCTGATTGAAGATGGTCGGAAGGTGCGTGGCCGGTACGGCTGGTTGAATCTGACCGAGATTTGTATCTTGCGGCTGCGCCAGCAAAGCCTGAACGCCGAAACGCAGCGCATAGTTTCCCATACTGTGACAGAGCAGGTGAACGGTCGGACGGGGCGCGGTCGGGGAAAGGCCGGCAAGCTCCGTCGCCAGCCTGCGGATGACACGGGCAAAAGCTGGACCGCTTTGTCGTGACGTTGCCCGGTCATGCTGGTAGCCGATCAATGTGCCGGCGGAAGGCCAACTGAAGACAATGATCTCGGCATCTATTCCGTAGAAGCTGAGGATCGTCGCCGCGCGTTCGACGCTGTCGGAAAAGGTGTTGAAGAAGCCGTGCGCGAACAAGATGATCGTCTTCGCCGAAACCAACGCCGGATGAAGCGCGGAAAACATCTGATCACTTCCGCGAATTTGAGCCTTGCCTTTCTCGACGAGTATCTTCTCGTCATACACAACCAACGTGCCAGGCACGATCTTGCCCTGCTTGGGAGCTCCGGTAACCGTCACCTGGACCTCTCCGTAGCGAATATCGACGCCTTGAGCCTGGCTGAGATTCGGACCGAAACCGGTGATCCGCCCCTGGCTGTTCACGATGGGGTTTCGATTGCTGACGAAATGGACCTTGTACGTGTTGGCCACGAGTTCCTCCAGACAGGATCAGGGGTGTCAGCTCAGGCAAACGTTCGGCAATTCACTCCAGGGTGGCACATTCTCGTCTGCGAACCGCATACCTGAGGCCTTGGCCCTCTTCGGATACTTTCGCAATGCTTGCGGCGGCCAAGCGCGTGTTACTTTAACTCACGAAAGAATGTATTTGTTATTTCTAATATATCCATGTCGTTGCGGCAAGCAATTTCGTGACATCTCTTCTTTATGTCTTGATGCATTGCGTGCGCGTCGCCCGGCGCCGAACATGAGCAGTCAGCTGACAGAGTTTTTGCCAGGACCGACCACACCGATAGCCCTGACCGGATAGCGCGTTGGTTGCTTGACGCCTGTGGTTCGCGCCGGAAGATCCGGATGCCGCCGACACTGATCGTGGCGGATCGGTCGCCGCTTAGTGGCGCGGTCCTGCCACCATCCGCGCTACCCGCGTCATGTCGGCGCTCATCTCGCGGTCGTCGTCGAGCGGGCTGACGAGCGCGCGCACAGCGGCGAAGGTGCGCTGCGGCCCTTCGCCCAGGCTGTCGACGACGCCGCGCAACTCCACGCCTGTCGCCGCGAAGATCAGTTCCATCGCAACGAGATAGCGCATGCGCTCGATTATCTCGGCCGTCTTGGCCACCACACGTGGCGCCATCGACGACTGGTCCTCGATGCCGTCCGAAACCGCCAGCGGGCTGAGCGACATCGGGTTGGCCAGATGCCGGATTTCGGCTTCGAGCGCTGACAATGGTTTCTGCAACTCCGCATAGCCCTGGCGGCTGCCGCCCCTGGCCGACAGGAAGCGCGGCAGGTCGGCTATCGCAGGCGACATCAGCTTCATGCAACGGTTGGCGGTGCCGACAGCGCAATGGGCGAGCGCCTGGCCGAGCTGTTCAAAAGCCAGCGTCATCGCCGTCAGGTCGAAATTGCCATTCGAAATGACCCGTTCACCCTCGGCCAGGATGACGGGATTGTCGCCCGAATGGATCAGTTCGATCTCCGTTGCCAGCCTTGCCTGTTCGAACGCATTGAGCAGGCCGCCCCAGACCTGTGGCACGCAGCGATAGCTGAGCGGATCCTGGAGGCGCCGCGCCGCCTTGTCCTGCCACAGGCCGCTCCCCACGAGCTCCTTACGCAGCCGCCCGCCGATCTCGCGCTGGCCGAAGGCCGGCCGCGCGGCAAGGGCATCCGCGTCGATCGCGGTGAGGGAGGAGCGAAACGCCTCATAGTTGAGCGCCACGGCAGCCAGCGCCCAGTCGATGAGATGGGCGACGTCTTCGAGGCACAGGCACGCCGTTCCGGTCGACAGGCTGTTGGCGACGATGATGGCGTGGCCGTCCTTTTCGCGCAGGTCGAGCGGCTCGAGCCCGGCGAGAGCCAATGCCTCGGCGGAGGGCATGATCCTGCCCTGGAACTCCGCCTCGCCATCGCCGCGCAGCGACCTTGCCATATGGCCGAGATGGGCAAGGTCGGCCGCGCCGATCGATCCCCAGGTGGGGATCACCGGATGGACGCCGGCGTTGAGCGCGGCGACAAGACCCATGACCACGCGTTCGGAGGTGCCGGTGCCGCCGGCGGCCATGCCCGAAATGCGTGCGATCATCAGCGCCCGCACCGCTTCGGTTGGCAGGGCGGGGCCGATGCCCATGCTGTGGCTGAGCGGCACGCTGTGCTGGAAGGCGATCAGGTCGGCCTGCGCGAGCGGCGTGTCGACACATGCGCCGAGGCCTGTCGTGACGCCGTACATCGGCTTGCCAAGCCCGGTGAGATGCTCGATGAGGGCGCGGCTCGCCCGGATGCGGTTCAGTGCCGCTTCACCCAGCACGAGCCGGGCGTTGCGCCGTGCGATCTCGGCGACGTCAGCCACGCCGAGCGGCTTGGCGTCGAGCAGTATCATTCGGCCTGTCATGTCTCGCCTGTATCCTGTGACCTGATGCCCGGACCAGCGGCGCGGTGGGCGTCACTGTTTGTGGCGGCTTGCCGATCTGACTGCAAGCCATTCCGATTGGGACAGAGTCTGGAAGCCAAGCTAACAAGCGAAGGCCCAGGACTTTTGTTGCTACGACGCCGGCTGCTCCGCGACAGCATCGGGCACCACCACCAGCTTGCCGACAAAATCCTTGGCAACGAAATCCGCCTGCGCGCGGTGGAAATCGGAGAGCCTGTAGACGCCGCCGACCAGCGGCCGGATTTTTCTCGCCTCGATATATCCGACGATCCGGCGGAAGTCGGCGCGCGTGCCCTGGCTTGAGCCATGCAACTGCAGCTGCTTGAGATACATGGTCCTGAGATCAAGCTGCACGACCGGACCGGCGATCGCACCGGCGGTGGTGTAACGGCCTTCGGGCCTGAGAATGCGCAACAGATCATTGAAGATCGCGCCGCCGACGAGATCGGCCACCACGTCGATCGGCTGGCCGCCGGTCGCCCCGGCTACCGCTTGCGGCAGGTCGGCGACGCCACGGGTGATGACCGCCTCGGCGCCGATGTCGAGCACCGCCTGCTCCTTGCCCTTGCCGACGACGGCATAGGGAATGGCGCCGCGCGCCCGTGCCAGTTGCACAATGCCCGAGCCGACGCCGCCGGAGGCGCCGGTGACCAGCACCCGCTCGCCGGCCTTCAGACCAGCGCGTTCCAGCATCTGCTCGCCGGTGAGGTAGGCGCAGCAGAAGGTGGCGAGTTCGACATCGCTCATCTCCGTGTCGAGGACATGCGCGTTCTGCGCCGGCACTGTTTGATACTCGGCGTAACCGCCGTCGCGGCCATGGCCCATATAGTCTATGTCGGCCAGTGAATCGTCATCGCGATTGTAGATCGAGAAATCGACCATAACCCGCTCGCCGATACGGTCCGGCGAAACGTCGGCGCCGACGGCAACGATGGCACCGACCGTGTCGGTGCCCTGGATGCGCGGGAAAACAAGCGTGTTGCCTTGGCGTCGCCAGGTCGACACGGCGGCGGCATCTTCCTCGGTACCATAAGCACCCTGGCGCACCCAGACATCGGTGTTGTTCATGCCGCAAGCCGTGACCTTGACCAGCACTTCGCCAGGCGCGGGTGCCGGCACTTTCACATCGGTGCGGTAGACGAGCTTTTCCGGTCCGCCGTGCCCGGTGAGCAGCACGGCGGCCATGGTGGCGGGGAGATTTTTTGTCATGGCATTCATGGGTCGATTTTAGAGACTGGCAAACACGCTTTTCACCGCATCGGCGGTCTTGGCCACCACGATGTCGGCTTCTTCGCGCGTCAGGCAGAGCGGCGGCGCGAAGCCGAGTATGTCGCCCTGCGGCATGGCGCGGCCGATGACGCCGCTGGCGGCGAGCGCCGTCGCCACTTGCGGACCGACCTTTTGCGAAGCATCGAAGAACACCCGGTCGTCCTTGTCGGCGACGAACTCGACCGCCGCCAGCATGCCGTCGCCGCGCACGTCGCCGACGTGTCTGTGGCCGCCGACTGCCTTTGCCAGTTCGGCCCGGAAATAGGCGCCGGTCTCGCGGGCATTTGTCACCAGATCCATCTCGTCGATCAGTTCGAGATTGGCCACGCCCGCGGCAACGCAGATCGGATGCGCAGAATAGGTCCAGCCATGGCCGAGCGAGCCGAGCTTGTCGGAACCTTCGACCAGCACCTGCCACACCTTGTCGGCGACAATGACGCCCGAAAGTGGCGCATAGGCCGAGGTCAGCCCCTTGGCGATGGTGATCAGATCCGGCTTGATGCCGTAGTGATCGGAGCCGAACATGGTGCCCAGCCGGCCGAAACCCGTCACCACCTCGTCGGCGACCAGCAGCACGTCATACTTCTTCAGCACGGCCTGGATCTTCTCCCAGTAGCCGGCCGGCGGCGGCACGATGCCGCCCGTGCCGAGGATCGGCTCGCCGATGAAGGCGGCAACCGTTTCGGGCCCTTCGGCCAGGATCATCTCCTCGAGCTTGTCGGCACAATGCTGCGAGAACTGCTCCTCGCTCATCGAGCGGTCGGCGCGGCGGAAATAGTAAGGCGCTTCGGTGTGCAGCACCGGCGCGCGCGGCAGGTCGAAGGCGTTGTGGAACAGGTCGAGCCCGGTCAGCGAACCGGTCATCACGCCCGAGCCGTGATAGCCGCGCCAGCGCGAGATGATCTTCTTCTTCTCCGGCCGGCCCAGCACATTGTTGTAGTACCAGATCAGCTTGATGTTGGTTTCGTTGGCGTCCGAGCCGGAGAGGCCGAAATAGACCCTCGACATGCCCTTCGGCGCGCGGTCGATGATCATCTTGGCAAGCGTGATCGAGGCCTCGGTGCCGTGGCCGACATACGCATGATAATAGGCAAGGTTCTTCGCTTGGGTTGCGATCGCATCGGCGATCTTCTGGCGGCCGTAGCCGACATTGACGCAATAGAGGCCGGCAAAGGCATCGATGCTCTTCTTGCCATTGTTGTCCCACACGGTGACGCCTTCACCGCCGGCCATGATGCGGGTCGGGCTCTCACCCCGCGCATGCGTGCCCATATGCGTCGAGGGATGGAAGAAGTGGTCGCGATCCCAGGCATTGAGTTCGTTGGACTGATCGAGCATTTTCTTGACTCCTTGAAAGACAAACCGGGCGCGGCTTACGCCACATCCAGGCAGAGATATTTGAGATCGGTGAAAGCCTCCAGCCCATGGCGCGAACCTTCGCGGCCGATGCCGGATTGCTTGACGCCGCCAAACGGGATCGGCGCGCCGGTGATCTTGACGCGATTGACGGCAACCATGCCATAGTCGAGCGCGCGGCCCATGCGCTGCTGGCGCGCGCCGTTCTCTGTCACGACATAGGCGACCAGGCCGTATTCGGTGGCGTTGGCCCGTCCGATGACCTCATCCTCGCTGTCGAAGGGTGTGACCGCCGCGACCGGCCCGAAGGTCTCTTCGTGCATGATCAACGCCTCATCGGTGACATCGGCCAGCAGTGTCGGCTGGTAGAACAATGACCCGGCCTGATGCCGCTTGCCGCCAGTGAGACAGCGCGCGCCATGGGCAAGCGCATCGGCGACCTGCTCCTCGACCTTTGTGACGGCGCGCTCATGCATCAGCGGTCCGATGTCGGTTTTATCGACAAGGCCGTTACCGGTCCGCAGCGCCTCGATGCGCCTCGCAAAGGCGGCGCAGAAGCGCTCGTAGAGCGGACGCTGGACATAGATCCGGTTGGCGGCAAGGCAATCCTGACCCGATGTGGCGAATTTGGCGTCGATGGCGATGCTCACGGCCTTGTCCAGATCGGCGTCGGCAAAGACGATCAGCGGTGCGTGGCCGCCGAGTTCCATCACCAGCCGCTTCATCGTCGGCGCACTCTGTGCCGCGATCAGCCTGCCGATCTCGGTCGAGCCGGTAAAGCTCATGGCGCGGATTCGCGGATCCTCGCACATCCGCCCGACGATGGTCGCGGCCTTGCCGGTGACGATGTTGAAGACGCCGGCCGGCAGGCCGGCGCGCTCGCCAAGTTCGGCCAGCGCCAGCGCCGACAGCGGCGTTTCCGAGGACGGGTGCGCGACGATGGTGCAGCCGGCGGCAAGGGCGGCGGCCGCCTTGCGGGTCAACATGGCCGACGGAAAATTCCACGGCGTGACGACACCGGCGACGCCAAGCGGTTCGCGCCGCACCATCATTTCCGCGTTCGGCAGATGGCTGGTGACGCTCTCGGCGTTGAGGCGCTTGGCTTCCTCCGCGTACCATTCGACGAAGGAGGCGGCGTAGTCGATTTCGCCGAGCGACTCCTGCAGCGGCTTGCCCTGTTCCAGCGTCATCAGCAAAGCGAGGTCCTCCTTGGCGCCGATGATCAGCTCGAACCATTTTCGCAGGATTTTTGACCGCTCCTGCGGCAGCAGCGAACGCCAAGCAGGAAAAGCGCGCGCGGCGGCATCGATCGCTTTTGTCGTTTGCCGCGCATCCAGCGCGGCAACGAAGGCAACGGTATTGCCGGTCGCCGGATCGGTGACCTCAAAACTTTCGGCGGCCTCGCTCGCCGTCCAATGGCCGTCGACATAGGCGAGTTCGCGCAACAGCCGGCGGTCTGCGAGGCGGTCGAGCGCTTCGTGGCGATGCGAGCGGGCGAAATGCGCGGACATGGTCGAGGCCTCCCGGTTCGGACTGATGCGGGAAGACTATCCGTCATGCGCGGACAGAGAGGCTGTTTGGGCGCCCTGAAGCAGAGAGATTCTCTCTATTGTGCTGTCTCGGCAGACGATCTCTCCGGCACTACGGCGACGCCGGCAGCAACTCGGCGATGGGAAGCGCGATCTCTTCCTTCACCGTCTTGGTCACGATGTAGGTGAAGTAGCGGTCGATCCCGATCTCGCGCTCGAGCAAGCCGTCGACCAGCCGCTGGTAGGCGTCGATGTCGCGCGCCATCACCTTCAGCAGATAATCGACGCCGCCGCCCACCGACCAGCAGGCGACAATCTCGGGGATGTCTCGGATAACGCGCTCGAAGCGGTCGAAATCAGCCTGGCGGTGGCTGGCCAGCGTCACCTCCATCAGCACGGTGGCGACCGGCGCCACGACGCGCATGGCGATCCGGGCGTGATAGCCCGAAACGATGCCGGCCTTTTCCAGCTTGCGCAGCCGCATCCAGCACGGCGTCGGCGACAGCCCCACCTGCTCGGCCAGCGCCAGCTTGGTGATGCGCCCGTCGCGCTGGATGGCGTCGAGGATTTTGAGGTCGATAGCGTCGAGTTTCGCAGCAGTCATCAGAGCCCACTTTTTCGTCCACGGTACCATGATGGCGCATTATTTCGATTGTCAATTGCACTGATTTCGATCTCTAATAAGTCATGACATTGTGGCAACCAGATCCCGCGCTCATCCGGCGGCCAGCCTATCAATCGCTGGCAGACCAGTTCGCGCGTGCCATCCATGACGGGCGCCTCGCCAATGGCGCCCGTCTGCCCACGCATCGCCGCCTGGCCGATGACCTCAAACTGTCGGTGCAAACGGTCAGCCGCGCCTATGAGGAACTGATCCGGCGCGGCCTGATTTCGGGCGAGATCGGTCGTGGCAGCTTTGTCCAGACGCAGCGCCGCGAACCGGAGCCGCCCTACCTGCCGGAGCGTCTCGGCGAGGTCATCGACCTGTCCATCCTGAAGCCGGTCTGCGAGCCTATGCATCTGGAGCGGTTGAAGCAGGCGCTGGGCTGGCTCGCCGAAAACCTGCCGTCGAGTTCGGCGCTGTCCTTCCGGCCCAACATGGTGTTTCCGCGCCACCGTGCCGTGGCGGTCGAATGGCTGAAACTGTGCGGGCTCGAGGCCTCGGCGCAGAACATCAGCCTGACCAACGGCGCCACCGCCGGCATGACGGTGGCGCTGATGAGCGTGGCGCCGCCGGGATCGACCGTCGCCACCGAGGCGATCGGCCATCACACGCTGGTGCCGCTGGCGCGCTATCTCGGCTTCAACCTCGAAGGCCTGCCGATCGACGACAATGGCCTGATCCCGGAAGCGCTGGACGAAGCCTGCAGGCTTTCCGATATCCGCGCCGTGTTTGTGCAGCCCTCCGTGATCAATCCGACGGCAACGCTGATGGATGCGGCTCGGCGCGCCGAGATCGCCGCGGTCGCGCGCAAGCACGACATCGCCATCATCGAGAACGATGTGCTGGGGCCGCTGGTCGAGGACCGGCCGCCGCCGGTTGCCGCCTTCGCCCCGGAGCGCACGCTCTACGTCACCTCTTTCACCAAGATCACCGTGCCCGGCCTGCGCATCGGCTATCTCGCCGCGCCCGACCGCTATGTCGCCGCCGTCGCCAACCGGCACCTGGTCTCCAACTGGATGGCAACGCCACTGGTGGCCGAGATCGCCACCAAATGGGTGACCGACGGCACCGCGATGGAACTCGTCCGCTGGCAGCGCACGGCCCTGCGGCGGCGGCAGGATATCGCAGCGGAGGTGCTTGCCGGGATCGACTATCGCGCCCGGCGCGACGGGCTGCACGTCTGGCTGCAGCTGCCCGACGACCGCGCCGAAGAGGGCTTTGTCGCCCAGGCCCGGCTGCAGGGCGTGGCGATCGCCCCTGGCACATCCTTCCGCATTTCGGATGCGCCCTGGCATCCGGCTGTCCGTATCTCGCTGGGCTCGACCACCGAAGGGGAACTGCGCGCCGGTCTCGGCGTTGTCACCAAGCTCTTGCTTGGCGATCCGGAGCATCTGCTGCTGGCGATTTAGGCCGACTATGCTTCGAAATTGTGCGGAATCAGAATAATTGTCATGATATTATTTTCCCAATTGACATGATTTGGCGCGTTCCGCATCGTTAAGGGCACAGGCTTCTCCAGCACGGGGAAATTCATTTGTCCGCACCCATCATCAAGGTCGATGCCATTTCGAAGAGCTTCGGCGCCTTCAAGGTGCTGGACGGCCTGTCGATGCAGGTCATGCCGCGCGAGAAGCTGGCCCTGATCGGCCCCTCCGGCTCGGGCAAGACGACGATCCTGCGCATCCTGATGACGCTGGAGCGCATCGACGGCGGTCACATCCAGATCGAGGGCGAGCATCTTTACCACATGGAGCGCAACGGCCAGCTGCTGCCGGCCGACGAGCGGCATCTGGCGCGGATGCGCCAGAAGATCGGCATGGTCTTCCAGCTGTTCAACCTGTTTCCACACAAGAGCGTCATCGACAATGTGACGCTGGCGCCGATGCTGACCAAGGGCACGCCGCGCGCTGCCGCCGAGAAGCGGGCAATGGAGCTGCTCGACATGGTCGGCATGGCCGACAAGGCCAAGGCGATGCCGGCGCAACTGTCCGGCGGCCAGAAGCAGCGTGTGGCGATCGCCAGGGCACTCGCTCTGCAGCCCAAGATCATGCTGTTCGACGAGGTGACATCGGCGCTAGATCCGGAGCTGGTCGAGGAGGTGTTGAACGTCTTGTGGCGGCTCTGCGCCGAGACCGACATGACGATGCTGCTGGTCACTCATGAGATGGGCTTCGCCCACGACTTCGCCGACCGGGTGCTGTTCTTCGATCGCGGCAAGATCGTCGAGGAAGGCAAGCCCGACGAGATTTTCCGTCATCCCAAGCAGGAGCGCACGCAAGGCTTCCTGAAGAAGATCATCGCGGCTGGACATCGCGTCTGACCGCCATGCCTGAGGGAGGGCGAAGCCGTCCCGCAATCAAAACCAAAATGACAAAACCAAAAAACAAGGAGTTGGGAACAATGAAGAAACTTGGCATTCTGGCCGGCGTCGCCGGCCTTGCACTGACGGCGGTGCTGGCCGCCTCGATTCCGGGCTCGGCTGACGACAGCAAGCTCGAGCAGCTCAAGTCGCAGGGCTTCGCCCGCCTCGCCATCGCCAATGAACCGCCCTATACGGCGGTCGCCGCCGACGGCAAGGTTTCGGGCGCCGCGCCCGACGTGGCGCGCGAGATCTTCAAGCGGCTGGGCGTCGCCGATGTCGTTGCCTCGATCTCGGAATATGGCGCCATGATCCCCGGCCTGCAGGCCGGTCGCTTCGATGTCGTCACCGCCGGCCTGTTCATGAAGCCGGAGCGTTGCGCCGCGGTCGCCTATTCCGAACCGGTGCTGTGCGACGCCGAGGCGATGCTGGTGAAGAAGGGCAATCCGAAGGGCTTCAAGAGCTACGAGGACGTCGCCAAGGACACGTCCGCCACCATCGGCGCGCCCGGCGGCGGCACCGAGGAGAAACTGGCGCTCAACGCCGGCGTGCCGCGCGAACGTGTCATCGTCGTGCCGGACGGCCAGAGCGGCCTGAAGATGGTTCAGGATGGCCGCATCGACGCGTATTCGCTGCCGGTCCTGTCGATCAACGATCTGATGAAAAAGGCCAATGATCCGAACCTAGAGGTCATCGCGCCGGTGCAGGGCGCGCCGGTCTATTGCGATGGCGCCGCCTTCAAGAAGGGCGACGAGGCGTTGCGCGATGCCTTTGATGTCGAACTCGCCAAGATGAAGAAGTCGGGCGATTTCGCCAAGATCATCGAGCCGTACGGCTTCTCGGCTGCAGCGGCGATGTCGACGACGCGCGAGAAGCTCTGCGCCGCGAAGTGATTTTTGCCTTCTCCCCGTTCACGGGGAGAAGGTGTCACGAAGTGACGGATGAGGGGCGGCGCCGAGTTTGGAGAAGCTAGCGCTGCCCTGATCTGCCTGCCGGCACCTTCTCCCCGTGAACGGGGAGAAGGCTCCTAAACCAAACGTTGGAAACCTCGAATTACATGACCCAGTGGTCCGGCTATTTCGGCCTGATATTGCAGGGAGCGCTTGTCACCATCGAGCTGACGCTGATGGGGTCGGTGCTTGCCCTGATCATGGCCTTTCTGGCCGGCATGGGGCGACTGTCGCGCTTCTTCGCGCTGCGCGCGCTTGCCACCGCCTATATCGAATTCTTCCGCGGCACGTCGATCTTCGTGCAGCTGTTCTTCGCCTATTTCGTGTTGCCCTTGGTGGGTTTCGAACTGACCCCGCTGCAGGCCGGCGTGCTGGCGCTCGGCCTGAATGTCGGCGCCTATGCCGCCGAAGTGGTGCGCGGCGCGGTGCAATCGATCGGCCGCGAACAGCATGAAGCCTGCATCGCGCTCAATCTCGGCCGCTGGCAAGGCCTGCGCCACGTCATCCTGCCGCAGGCGTTTCTGGTGATGCTGCCGACCTTCGGCAACAACGCCATCGAATTGCTCAAGGCGACATCGGTCGTCTCTCTCATCTCGCTCGCGGATCTCACCTTCCAGGCGCAGGTGGTGCGCGCCCAGACCGGCAACACCATGGTGCCGTTCGCAACCATCCTGGTCATCTATTTCATCCTGGCGCTGCTCATCTCGTGGGGCGTGCGCTCGCTGGAGCGCCGCATGGCGCGCGGCCTTGACGGAGTGCGTGTCTGATGGCCGGGGCGCGCTGATGGCAAGGGTTCGCTGATGGATTGGGATTGGGATTTTGTCCTGCAGATCCTGCCGACGCTGATCCAGGGGGTGAAGATCACCATCCTGGCGACGCTGCTCGGCTCGGTGCTGGCGGCGATCGTCGGGCTGGGCATTGCGCTGGCGCGCCGCTCGCCCAACAAGGTGCTGTCGCGTACCGTCGGCTGGGCGGCCGAATTCATCCGCGGCACACCGCTCCTGGTGCAGCTCTATTTCATCTTCTACGTGCTGCCCGACATCGGCATTCTTCTGCCGCCGCTCGTTGCCGGTGTCATCGGGCTTGGGCTGCATTACGGCACCTACACGGCGGAGGTCTACCGCGCCGGCATCGACAATGTACCGCGCGGCCAGTGGGAGGCCGCCAAGGCCTGCAACCTCAACGCCCGGCAGACCTGGACGCACATCATCATCCCGCAGGCCATCCCACCGATGATACCGGCGCTGGCCAACTATTTCATCGCCATGTTCAAGGAGACGCCGCTGCTTTCGGCGATCACCGTACTGGAGCTGATGAACCAGGCGAAAAGCGTCGCCAACACCTACTATCGTTATCTGGAGCCGATCACGCTGGTTGGCGCCTTCTTCCTCGCCATCAGTCTTTGTTCGGTCGTGCTGCTGCGCTGGCTGGAGCGTCGTTACGGCAAGATCGAGAGGTAACCGATGAAACCCTTGCCCGAAATCACAGTCCATCCGAAGCGGCCATTGCTCGATGATCGTCCGCTCGACAAGCGTATCGGCCTGATCATCCTGGCCACGGATCACACCAGCGAACCGGACTTTCGCCGCATGGTCGCGAGCGAGCGCATCGGCGTCTATGTCGCGCGCATCCCTTATGCCAATCCGACAACGCCGGAAAA
This sequence comes from Mesorhizobium sp. B2-1-3A, assembly GCF_006442655.1. Taxonomy (NCBI): domain Bacteria; kingdom Pseudomonadati; phylum Pseudomonadota; class Alphaproteobacteria; order Hyphomicrobiales; family Phyllobacteriaceae; genus Mesorhizobium; species Mesorhizobium sp. B2-1-3A. Next base: position 1,252,569 of record NZ_VFWK01000001.1, on the reverse strand, counting down.
CCTGCGCAAGATGCAGCCGGCGCTGACGGCAGGCGCGGCATTGATCCTGCCTGACGAAAAGCTCGACGCGATCTGCTATTCCTGCACCTCGGCCTCGGTGGTGATCGGCGATGCCGAAATCGAGACGGCAATCCAGGCCGCCAAACCAGGCATTCCCGTGGTCACGCCGCCGATGGCAGGCGTGCGCGGGCTGCACGCCTTCGGCGTGCGTCGTATCAGCATCCTGACGCCCTACTCCGTCGAAACCTCCATGCCGATGGCGACGTATTTCGCGGCGCGTGGCTTCGAGATCGCCAGCTTCACCTGTCTCGGCTTTGAGGACGATCGCGAGATGGCGCGGATTCCGCCGGCAGCGCTTGTCGATCTCGCGCGGCAAGTGATCCACCCGCAGGCCGACGCCTTGTTCGTGTCCTGCACGGCGTTGCGCGGTGCGCTTGCAGTCACAGGGATGGAACAGGTGATCGGTCGCCCGGTGATCACCAGCAACCAGGCCAGCGCCTGGAATTGTCTGCGGCTGTGTGGCGACGACACAGCCCATCCTGAATTCGGCCGTCTGATGACGCTGCCTTTGCCGCGCGACTGACCACAATGGCGACAGTGACCCTGAGCGATATCCATGCCGCGCGCGAGCGAATTCACAACAAGGTCGAGCGGACACCAACCGTCACGTCCCAGAGCCTTTCGGAACGCTTTGGCGTGCCGGTTTACCTCAAGCTCGAGCACCGCCAGACCACCGGTAGCTTCAAACTGCGTGGCGCCTCGAATGCCGTCGCCTCGCTCAGCGCGGGAGAGATGACGCGCGGTGTCGTTGCTGCCTCGACCGGCAATCACGGTCGGGCACTGGCGCACGCGGCGAAACTCGAAGGCATGCGCGCCGTGATCTGCATGTCGCGTCTGGTGCCCCGGAACAAGCTCGACGAAATCCGCCGGCTCGGCGCCGAGGTCCACATCGTCGGCAACAGCCAGGACGACGCGCAGCAGGAGGTCGAGCGGCTGGTGGCGCAGGAGGGGCTGGTGATGCTACCGCCCTTCGATCATCCCGCCATCATCGCCGGGCAAGGCACGCTCGGGCTGGAGATGATCGAGCAGGTCCCGGATGCCGATCTCGTTCTCGTGCAGCTCTCCGGCGGTGGTTTGGCCGCCGGCGTTGCCGCAGCGGTGAAGGCTGTCAGCCCCGGGACAAAAATCATCGGGGTTTCGATGGCGCGGGGTGCCGCGATGAAAGCGAGCCTCGATGCCGGCCACCCCGTTCTCGTGGAGGAATTGCCGACGCTCGCGGATTCGCTCGGCGGCGGCATCGGCCTCGACAACAGGCTGACTTTCGCCATGTGCCGTGACCTGCTCGACGATGTCATTCTGCTCAGCGAGGACGAGATCGCCGCCGGCATCCGCCATGCCTACGAACAGGAACGCGAGGTCGTCGAGGGTGCCGGCGCGGTCGGCATCGCCGCCCTGCTCGCCGGCAAGGTCAAGGCTGGCGGGCCTGTGACCGTTTTGCTCTCGGGTCGCAACATCGACATGAACGCACATCGCAGGATCGTCTGCGGCGAGGCAGTCGGGGAGCGCACCGCATGAGCCGTATGACGATCCTTACCGAAGCAGAATTGCGCGAGATCGTGACGCTCGACCTCGACGCCATTACCTGCGTCGAAAACGCTTTTCGCGCGCTCGCCACCTTGCCGGTGGCGATGCCGCCGATCCTGCGGCTCGATATCCCCGAGAATCGCGGCGAGGTCGACGTGAAGTCCGCCTACGTACCCGGTATCGACGGCTTCGCCGTCAAGATCAGCTCCGGCTTCTTCGACAATCCAAAACTCGGCCTGCCGAGCGGTGGCGGCATGATGGTGCTGCTTTCGGCAAAGACGGGTGTGGTCGAGGCGCTGCTGCTCGACAATGGCTACCTGACCGATGTCCGCACCGCCGCGGCAGGCGCGGTCGCGGCGAAGCATCTGTCGCGCGAAGACTCCACCGTAGCGGCGATCTTCGGCGCCGGTTTGCAGGCAGGTTTGCAATTGGAGGCACTGCGCCTTGTCAGGCCGATCAAGGAAGCACGCATCTGGGCGCGCGATGCCGCCAAGGCCGAAGCCACCGCTGCCCGCTTGAGCGAAAGACTGGGCATTGTCGTGCGCGCCGAGCGTGACGCGCCAAGCGCCGTTGCCGGCGCCGACATCGTCGTTACCACCACGCCGTCGACCGAGCCGCTGATCAAGGCCGGCTTCGTGTCCGCCGGCCAGCACATCACCGCCATGGGCTCGGACGCCGAGCACAAGAACGAGATCGCGCCTGCGATCCTGCGCATGGCCGATCTCTATGTCGCTGATAGCGCCCGCCAGACACGGCGGCTGGGCGAACTCCACCATGCGATCGCGGCGGGAGTGATGGCGGCTGATGCTGAAGTCATCGAACTCGGCCAGATCATCGCCGGCGTCAAACATGGCCGGCGCTCGGCCAGCGACATCACCATCGCTGATCTCACCGGCACTGGCGTGCAGGACACCGCGATCGCCACGCTCGCCCGCGATCGCGCGCGGGCGACCAGCTCCGGAACCATTTTTGAAAGCTGATGCTGGCCGCAGGAGCATGGTCCGGAAAAGTGGAAGCCGGTTTTCCGAAAAAGATCATGCGCAAGCTCCAACAAACGAGGACCCAGAACAATGCAACCAAACCTGAAATTCTCGCGCGGCGAATTTGCCGATCGCCTCGCGAAAACGCGGAAAGCCATGGAGGTCAAGGGCATCGATCTCCTTGTTGTCAGCGACCCCTCCAACATGGCCTGGCTGACCGGCTATGACGGCTGGTCGTTCTATGTGCACCAGGCGGTCATCGTGCCGCCGTCGGGCGAGCCGGTGTGGTATGGCCGAGGCCAGGACGCCAATGGCGCCAAACGCACCGCCTATCTCGCGCATGACAACATCGTCGGCTACGCCGACCACTACGTGCAGTCGACCGAACGCCACCCGATGGACTTCCTGTCCAGCGTGTTGGCCGATCGCGGTTGGGGCAAGCTCACCATCGGCGTCGAGATGGACAATTACTGGTTCTCAGCCGCCGCGTTCGCCTCGCTGCAGAAGCATCTGCCCAATGCCCGCTTCGTCGATGCCACCGCCCTGGTCAACTGGCAGCGCGCGGTGAAGAGCCCGACCGAGATCGACTATATGCGCAAGGCCGCCCGCATCGTCGAAGCCATGCATCAGCGCATCGTCGACAGAATGGAAGTCGGCATGCGCAAATGCGACCTCGTCGCCGAGATCTATGACGCCGGCACGCGCGGCGTTGACGGTATCGGCGGCGACTATCCGGCGATCGTCCCGCTGCTGCCCTCGGGCGTGGACGCTTCGGCGCCGCACCTGACCTGGGACGACCAGCCGATGAAGCGGGGCGAGGGTACCTTCTTCGAGATCGCCGGCTGCTACAACCGCTACCATTGCCCGCTGTCGCGCACCGTCTTCCTCGGCAAACCGACGCAGGAATTTCTCGATGCCGAGAAAGCGACGCTGGAAGGCATGGAGGCCGGGCTGGCGGCCGCAAAGCCCGGCAACGCCTGCGAGGACATTGCCAACGCCTTCTTCGCCGTCCTGAAGAAATACGGCATCGTCAAGGACAATCGTACCGGCTACTCGATCGGCCTGTCCTATCCACCGGATTGGGGCGAGCGCACAATGAGCCTGCGCCCCGGCGACCGCACCGAACTCAAGCCCGGCATGACCTTCCATTTCATGACCGGCCTGTGGCTGGAGACGATGGGCCTGGAAATCACCGAATCCATCTTGATCACCGAAACCGGTGTAGAGTGCCTGGCCAATGTGCCGCGCAAACTGGTGGTGAAGAATTGAGCCCGCTGTCCAGCCTCCGCCCGTCGCCGATCGCACCGACCGTCGATTTCGACCGCGACGGTGTCCAGCACGGTTTCCTGCGCCTGCCCTACAGCCGAGACGACTCTGCCTGGGGTTCGGTGATGATCCCGATCTGCGTCATCCGCAATGGCAAGGGACCGGCGGCGTTGCTTTCCGGCGGCAACCATGGCGACGAGTATGAAGGGCCGCTGGCGCTCTACGATCTCGCCCGTACGCTCGATCCCGCGCAAGTCAGCGGTACGGTGATCATCGTGCCGGCAATGAACTATCCGGCTTTCAGAGCCGGCACGCGGACATCGCCGATCGACAAAGGCAACATGAACCGCAGCTTTCCCGGCCGGCCGGATGGTACGGTGACAGAGAAGATCGCCGACTATTTCCAGCGCGAATTGCTGCCCCGCGCCGACATCGTGTTCGATTTTCACTCTGGTGGAAAGACGCTGGACTTCGTCCCGTTCTGCGCCGCGCACACTTTGCCCGACAAGGCGCTCGAGCAGAAAGCCTTCGATGCGGTGGCGGCATTCTCTGCCCCGTTCTCGATGCGTATGATCGAGATCGATGCCGTCGGCATGTACGACACGGCAGCGGAGGAAATGGGCAAGGTGTTCGTCAGCACCGAGCTTGGTGGCGGCGGTACCTCACGCGCGCAAACGGTGCGGATCGCGCGGCGCGGCATTCTCAATGTGTTGCGCCATGCCGGCATTGTTGCCGGTGCGGTCGAGAAGGGCAGAACTCAGTGGCTGGACATGCCGTCCGGCGATTGCTTCTCCTTCGCCGAGGACGACGGCATGATCGAGACCATGGTCGATCTCGGCGAGCCCGTCCAGGAAGGCTCGGTTCTGGCGCGCATCCACTCCGTTGGCCGCACCGGCATCGCTCCGCTGGAAATCCGGGCAAAAATGTCGGGCATGCTGGCAGCGCGGCATTTTCCAGGGCTGGTCAAGGCCGGCGACTGCGCGGCGGTGGTTGCCGTGCAGGTCGATTGATCAATCGGTTTTTGCTCGAACAAGAAAGACGGCCTGCATATTGCGCGACAGGCCTGAGGCCGCGATCGGACCGCCCGTCGTGGCCCCTTCCGACAGTTCCGGTGGGAGGCTATCCGCTCGCTGGGCTGTTCTGGGAATAGATTTTCCCGGCACATGGAAATCAAAATTAACGAGAGACAGACAAAGTAGGCATGGGCGGGTTGGAATCCCCGCTCCGGTGCCATTGCTGGCCGGGCGCAATGGCGACGATCGTTCAAGGCACGGGGCGCTTGGTCTGAATCATGAAGTCTTCGACTGGAGAGCATTATCCGGCGCTGGACCATATTCGTGGCCTTGCGGCTTTTCTGGTCTTCACCTGGCATTTCCTTCACCAGTCTCCCGATGGTCCGGTTCCTTATGGCTTCGTGCCGGCTTTACCCATCTTCAGCCTGCTGGATGAAGGAAACACCGGCGTTTCACTGTTCATGGCGCTCTCCGGTTATCTGTTCGCCAAGCTTCTCGATGGAAAACAAGTCAGGTATCTGCCCTTCTTTGTCAACCGAGCGCTGAGGCTGCTTCCGCTTTTGCTGGCCGTGATAGCAATCGAGGCTTGCCGCAGATATGAGGCGGGCCAGCCCCTGGGCGAGTATTTCACCGATGTTGGCAAGGGGTTGATTTTCCCGACTCTTCCGAGCGGCGGCTGGTCGATAACCGTGGAAGCCCACTTCTACATTCTGCTGCCGTTCCTGCTGATGGCGTCCAGACGCTTCCTGTTCGCGCCCTTGCTATTCATCGCGGCAGCGATTTTGCTGAGGTCGGCGCTCTACGTGCATCTCGGCGAGGTGCAGTTGGCGGCGGCCTGGACCATCATAGGCCATGCCGATCAGTTTCTGGCCGGCATTCTCGCTTTTCATCTCCGTGCCCATGCCAAAGATCGGCACTGGCTGGCATTGGTCGTTCTCATGGCATTTTCGGGGTTCTTCTGGTGGTTCGATGCCGCCGGCGGATTTTACCAGCTTCGGGGTTATCCGTCGCCCCATTCGATATGGATCATACTGCCAACGCTGGAGGCGGCGGCCTATTCCTTCGGCATTGCCTACTACGACACAAGTTTTCCAAGGAAGCGAACCAGCCTGCCTTTCAAGGTCGTGGAGAAGGCAGGCGCTTACAGCTACTCGATCTACCTTCTGCACCTGTTCTTCGTCATGCAGCTTGCCGCGTTCATAAACACGAACGTCATGAATATCAGCAACTTCTACCTTGCTTGCGTCTGGTCCGGCCTGTGCTTCCTGGCGACGATCCCGATCGGCTATCTCAGCTACACCTGTGTCGAAGCGCCGTTCTTGCGCATGCGTATGCGATACACGGAGCCGGCAAGCGCCGATCCGATCCCGGTTGGGCAGCCAGCCGCCGCAGCTTAAGGACGCCGGCAGTCGGCGCCAGACTGCAATCGGACCCCGCTCGTACACGAGGATACTTATATCCCCAGTGCTTTTCCACTAGGCTGGATATCGCGTGTCAGGGGAGCATCGATTGCGCGGATTTTCCGAAGGCCTGATTGGGAGGCCGCAGACCGTGGCCGAGCAGGTTGCCAATGTCCTGCGCGAGGCCATAGCCAGCGGGACGCTGAAGGCGGGAACCGCGCTGCGTCAGGACGACTTGGCCGAGCAGTTCGGCTTCAGCCGCATGCCGATTCGAGACGCCCTTCGCCAATTGGAGGCGGAGGGCATTGTCTCCATCCATCCGACCAAGGGCGCGCATGTCGCCCGCATGGATGGCGCCGAAATCAGCGAGATCTACGCCGTGCGCGAATTGCTCGAGTGCGAAGCGCTGCGGCTGTCCGTGCCCGTCTTGTCCGGCGGCAAGCTCGACGAGGCCGAACAGGCGCTCGATCAGATCGATGCGGAGCGCAATATCGGCCGCTGGGGTGCCCTGAACCGCACCTTTCATCTGTCGCTCTACAATGCCTGCGGCAACCGGCGTCTGCTCGGCCTGATCGAGGCGCATCACAACGCCGCCGATCGCTATGTCCGCATCCTCTTATCGAACCTCGACTATCGTGCGCGCTCGCAGAGCGAGCATCGCGATCTGTTGGCCGCCTGCCGCCAGCGCGACGGCAAGACGGCCGTGAGCATTCTGCGGCGGCATCTGCGCGAAGGAAGCGAGACGCTCGTCAAAGCGATAGAGGGTGGCGGTCTGTCGCGAAAAATACGAGCCCCGACAGGCAATGCCGAGGGCTGATCGATGCCGGCACGCCAGGTGCAGTTGCATCAATATCCGTTAGCTGCCACATATTGCAACATCAATGCCCCGCGAGGATCGCCATGTCTCCCGTCAGTCACTTGCCGGCGCGCGCCCTTGCCCCGCGCCGCCACGATGAGATCTTCAGGCGGCTCAGCGCCCAGGGTTCCGTCAGCGTCGCCGAACTGGCCGAGTTCTTCGATGTCTCGCGCGAAACCATCCGCCGTGACCTGAAGCTGCTTGCGGACCAGGGCCGGCTTGGCATCGTGCATGGCGGTGCCGCCCGCTTCGAGCCGAGTGAACCGGCGATGAGCTTGCGCAGCCAGGAAAATACCCCAGGCAAGGCGGCAATCGGCAAGGCGGCCGCTGGCCTGGTCAAGGACGGAATGGTTGTCTTCCTCGATTCCGGCACCACCACTTTTGCTGTCGCGCAGGCCATGGCCGGCCTGCGCGATCTCACCATTTGCACCGCCAGCCTGAAGATCGCACTGCATCTGTGCCATGTCCCCGGCATGCGCGTGCACATGCTGGGTGGCGAGATCGATCCGGGCGAGGAAGCGGCTTCCGGCATCGACACGCTCGATGCCATGGCCCGCTTTCGCGTCGACATCGCCTTTCTGGGCGGCGGTGCCCTGTCGCCGGAGGGAGAGGTGACCGACTTCACTCGCGCCGGGGCCGAGCAGCGTGGCCGCATGATCGCGCTCGGCGGCAAGGCCTATTTCGTGCTCGACAGCAGCAAGTTCGGCAAGCTGACGCCGCTCAGGATCCCAAACTTCGACCGCGCTGCCGGAGTGATCGTCGACGCCAGTCCCGAACCGGCGCTTGTCGAAGCACTTTCGCAAAAGGGGCCTGAGCTCATCGTGGCAATGCTGATGTGATATTTTGTGATTTTTTGAGTTGATATTTGACTTTCCTGTGTTAGTGTGCCGGCCATTCCTCACATGGCGGAACGCTCATGGCACATGAATTTCCCTCCCAGGCACGGGTTGTCGTTGTCGGCGGCGGCATTATCGGCTGTTCGGTCGCCTATCATCTGACCAGGCTTGGTTGGACCGATGTCGTCCTGCTCGAGCAGGGCCAACTCAGCGGCGGCACCACCTGGCATGCCGCCGGCCTGGTCGGGCAGTTACGCAGCCACTCCAACATGACCAGCCTGATCCGCTATTCCACGCAGCTCTACAGCGAACTGGAGGCCGAGACCGGTCTTGCCACCGGCTGGAAGAATTGCGGCTCGCTGTCGGTGGCGCGTACCGCCGACCGGATGACAGTGCTGAAGCGCACGGCCGCTTCGGCCCGTGCTCAAGGGGTGGAGATCGATGTCATCTCGCCCAGGGAAGCCGGAAATCTATGGCCGGTGATGGCGACGGACGATCTGGTCGGCGCCGTCTGGTTGCCGGGCGACGGCAAGGCCAATCCAACGGATCTGACGCAATCGCTGGCCAAGGGCGCTCGTAACCGCGGGGCGAAAATCTTCGAGCGGGTCAAGGTCACCGGCATCAGCGTCAGGAACGGCGTCGTCCGTGGCGTCGAGACGGATCGCGGCGACATCGCGGCCGAGATCGTCGTCAACTGCGCCGGTCAATGGGCGCGCAAGGTCGGGCTGATGTGCGGAGTCTCGGTGCCGCTGCACTCGGCCGAGCACATGTACATCGTCACCGGCAGGATCGAGGGCGTGCATCCGGATCTGCCTGTCATGCGTGACCCCGACGGCTTCATCTACTTCAAGGAAGAGGTAGGCGGCCTGGTCATGGGCGGCTTCGAGCCGCATGCCAAGCCATGGGGCATGAACGGCATTCCCGAAAATTTCGAATTCGCGCTGCTACCGGACGATTGGGACCAGTTCGAGATCCTGATGGAAAACGCGCTGGTCCGCGTGCCGCAATTGGCTGAGACCGAGGTCAAGAAATTCTACAACGGCCCTGAGAGCTTCACGCCGGACAACAACTTCATCCTGGGCGAGGCGCCGGAGCTGAAGAATTTCTATGTCGGCGCCGGCTTCAACTCGATGGGCATTGCCAGCGCCGGCGGCGCGGGCAGGGCGCTCGCCGAATGGATCGTCAACGGCGCGCCGACCATGGATCTCTGGCCGGTCGATATCAGGCGCTTCGCCTCCTTCAACAACAATCCGCGCTGGCTGCATGACCGGGTCAAGGAGACGCTCGGCCTGCACTACGCCATGCCTTGGCCGAACCGCGAACTGGATACCGCAAGGCCGTTCCGCCGCTCGCCACTCTATGACCGGCTCGCCGCCAAGGGTGCCTGCTTCGGCTCCAAGATGGGATGGGAGCGCGCCAACTGGTTCGCGGCCCCGGGAGAGAAGGCCGAGAATGACTATGCCTTTGGCTGCCAGAACTGGCACGAGGCGGTCCGGCGCGAGATGAAAGCGACGCGCGAAGCCGTCGCCATCTTCGACCAGACCTCCTTCGCCAAGCTTCTTGTCCAGGGCCTTGACGCCTGCGCGGTGCTCAACCGGATCTGCGCCGGCAATATCGACGTGCCGGTGGGCACCTCGGTTTACACCGGTGTGCTCAACGCGCGCGGTGGCTATGAAAGCGATCTCACCGTGATGCGGCTTGCCACGGAAAAATTCCTCATTGTCACCGGCTCGGCGCAAGCGGTCCACGACGCCGACTGGATCGTCAAGAACATCCCATCCGATGCCCATGCGATCCTGACCGACGTCACCTCGTCCTATGCGGTGCTGGCTGTGATGGGCCCCCGCTCGCGCGGCCTCCTCGGCAAATTGTCGTCGGCAGACCTTTCCAATGCCGGTTTCCCCTTCTCCACCATCCGCGAGATCGATATCGGCTACGCCACCGCCTATGCCAATCGCATGACCTATGTCGGAGAACTCGGCTGGGAACTGATCGTGCCGACCGAGTTCGCCGTCGGCGTCTACGAGGCGCTGCATGAAGCGGGCCGTGAATTTGGGCTGATCGATGCCGGTTACTACGCACTCGACGCCTTGCGCATCGAAAAGGGTTTTCGCGCCTGGGGCAGGGAATTGACGCCTGATATCAATCCCTGGCAGGCCGGGCTTGGCTTCGCTGTCACCATGGACAAGCCGGGCGGCTTCATCGGCCGCGATGCGCTGGTCGAGGCAAGGTTGTCGAAGGCACCGGCAAAACGGATCGTGCTGTTCACGCTGGACGATGCCGAGCCGATGCTGTGGGGCGGCGAACTGATCCTGCGCGACGGCAGGCCGGTCGGTGAGGTTCGCTCAGCCGCCTACGGCCACACGCTGGGCCGATCGGTGGCGCTCGGGCTGATCGAGAATGAAGCCGGCGTCGATGCCGCGTTCCTTGCCAGCGGGCGTTTCGAAATCGACCTTGCCGGCGTGCGCCATGCCGCCACAGCGCATCTGCGCAGCCCCTACGATCCGAAGTCGGAGCGGGTGAAGGCGGATGCGCTAGAGATCAGGGCCGCCGCTTAATCCGCCGACATCGAGCGCGCCATATCGAGAAAGGCACGCACGAGCTTTCCGCCGCTGCGCTCGCGCAGGCAGATCAGCGCTTCGTCCATCAGGGTTTCGGGTGCGTCGATGGTGATCGCCACCAGACGCGAATCCTGGCCGAACTCGGCCGCCGAGACAAAGCCGATGCCGGCACCCGAGGCCACGATCTCGCGGACGGCTTCGCGGCCCTCCGCCTCGATCACTGGCCTGAGTTCAACCTTCGACGCCGCGGCCAGGTCCTCGAGCTTCTGGCGCGTCTTCGAACCGCGCTCGCGCATGACAAGTGGTTCCTGCGCGAGTTGTTTCAGCGTCAGCGACTTCTTGCCCGACAGCGGATGGTCGATGGAGGTGAAGGCTATGATCGGCGTCGAATTCAGTTTCAGCACCTCGAAATCGCGCCCGGTCGGCACCTCGCCCAGCACGCCGATATCGGCATCGTAACTGTAGAGGCTGCTGATCACCGTCTCGGTGTTGCCGGCGCGCACCGAAACCTGGACGCCGGGATAGCGGGCCCGGAAGCTGCCGAGGATATGCAGCAAATGGTGCGCGGCATCGGCAACGATGCGCAGCGTGCCGGAACGCAACGCGCGCGACTCCGTCAGAAGTTCCAGCGCCTGCTGCTCGGTATCGAACATGCGATGGGTTATCTCGAGCAGTTTTTGGCCCGAATGGGTCAGCGTGACCTGCTTCTTGTTCCGGTTGAACAGCAGCACGTCATACTCTTCCTCCAGCTTGCGCACCTGATCCGATATGGCGGGCTGGGTCAGGAACAGCGCTTCGGCGGCCCGCGAAAAACCGCCGGAGATCGCTACTTGATGAAAGGCTCGCAGCTGGACATAGCGCATCTTTGTCACCTCGAGGCACCGGAATTGCGGGTAATCTACCATAAGCCTGGATTTTCAAAAGTCAGAAATGAACGATTTGGCTTATGTTGAAAAGGCGAACTTATCCGGCTTCACAACCGTGTCATGACCGGATGCGATTTGTATCGCGTGGCCCTCGCTGACTATCGTCAGAATCGATACTTCGATACAAAATAACGATTTTACAAATACGTCGTTCGGGCCAAGAATGAGGCCACATAAAAAGCAGCACCGATCTGTCGGAGGACACCATGCTCGCCGAGACGAAATTTGCCGCGGAGCCGCTGGCCAGGCCGGCGCTGGGCGAGCCGTATCTGCTGACCCCGGGCCCGCTCACCACGGCCTATTCGGTCAAGCAGGCGATGCTGCGCGACTGGGGATCCTGGGACGGCGACTTCCGTGCAATGACATCAGATATGCGCCGCCGCCTGCTGGCGCTGACCGGGGACGCGAACGACGAGTTTGATTGCGTGCCGATGCAAGGCAGCGGCTCCTTCTGTGTCGAGGCGATGCTGGGTTCGTTCGTGCCCAGGGACGGCAAGGTCCTGGTGCTGGCCAACGGCGCCTACGGCCTGCGTGCCGCGCAGACCATGCAATATCTCGGCCGCGCCTATACGCTGATCGACAAGGGCGACTACCTGCCGCCGCGCGGCGACGAGGTGGCGGCCGCTCTCGAGGCGGACCCCGCCATCACCCATGTCATCGCTATCCATTGCGAGACCAGCTCGGGCATCCTCAATCCGGTCGCCGAGATTGCCGAAGCGGTCCATGAAAAGGGCCGCAAGCTGCTGGTCGATTCCATGAGCGCCTTCGGCGCCGTTGCGCTCGACGTCAACGAAATCCGCTATGAGGCGATGGTTTCCTCTGCCAACAAATGCATCGAGGGTGTGCCGGGCTTCGGCTTCATCATCGCCCGCAAGAGCGAACTTGAAGCCGCCAAGGGCCGCAGCCATTCATTGTCGCTCGATGTCCATGCGCAATGGGCGCACATGAACAAGACAGGCCAGTGGCGCTACACCCCACCGACCCATGTCGTCGCCGCTTTCCTCGAAGCGCTGCGCCAGCACGAGGCCGAAGGCGGCGTCGCCGGCCGCGGCGCCCGCTACACCAGGAACCGTGACGTCATGGTTGCCGGCATGCGCGAGCTCGGCTTCGAGACGCTGCTCAGGGATCGCTGGCTGTCGCCGATCATCGTCACCTTCTTCAATCCGGCCCACGCCAACTTCGCCTTCGATCGTTTCTACGAACTGATGAAGGACAAGGGTTTCATCATCTATCCGGGCAAGCTGACGGTCGTGGATTCCTTCCGCGTTGGCTGCATCGGCCAGATGGACGAACATGTGATGCGCCGCGTCGTCGAGGCGGCGGCGCAATCGCTTGATGAAATGGGCGTCGACACCGCCGCCCCACCTGCCGCGGCAATCGCCGAGCGCGCCAAACTCGCCGCCTGACGCGGCCCGATTTTCGAGGATTTTCGATGAACCAGATGTCTCCCGTCAATGTCGCCGTCAACGGCCGCACCTACGCCTGGCCGCGCGTGCCGGCCATCGCCATCTGCCTTGACGGTTGCGAGCCGGCCTATCTCGACGAGGCGATCAAGGCCGGGCTGATGCCGGCTCTGGTCAGGATCAAGGAGAAGGGCACGGTGCGTTTCGCGCACTCGGTCATTCCGAGCTTCACCAACCCCAACAATCTGTCGATCGCCACTGGCCGTCCGCCGTCGGTGCATGGCATTTGCGGCAACTATCTCTACGAGCGCGAGACCGGCAGGGAAGTGATGATGAACGATCCGCGCTTCCTGCGCGCGCCGACGATCTTCCAGGCCTTCTACGATGCCGGCGCCAGGGTTGCCGTGGTTACCGCCAAGGACAAGTTGCGCGCGCTGCTCGGCAAGGGACTGGCTTTCGATGAAGGCCGCGCACTGTGCTTCTCGGCGGAAAAGTCCGACACCACCACCAAGGCCGAGCACGGCATCGACAATGCCTCCAAGCACTTCGGACTGCCGGTGCCTGAAGTCTATTCGGCCGAACTGTCGGAGTTCGTCTTTGCCGCCGGTGTCCAACTGCTCAAGGAATTCCGCCCCGACATCATGTACCTGACGACGACAGACTATGTGCAGCACAAATACGCGCCCGGCGTGCCCCAGGCCAACGCCTTCTACGAGATGTTCGACAAGTACCTGGCCGAACTCGATGCGCTGGGCGCGGCGATCGTCGTCACCGCCGACCATGGCATGAAGCCCAAGCATAAGGCGGACGGTTCGCCAGATGTGGTCTATGTCCAGGACCTGCTCGACGAGTGGCTCGGCAAGGATGCCGCCCGTGTCATCCTGCCGATCACCGACCCCTATGTCGTCCACCACGGCGCGCTCGGTTCCTTCGCCACCGCCTATCTGCCCGATGGCGCCGACCAGGCCGGCATCATGGCACGGCTCGCCAAGACAGACGGCATCATGCTGGTCGTCGACAGCCCGACCGCCTGCGAGCGCTTCGAGCTTCCTGCCGATAGGATCGGCGACATCGTGCTGATCTCGACCGAGAACAAGACAATCGGCACGTCGGAGCATCGCCATGATCTGGCGGCCCTCAACGAGCCGCTGCGCTCGCATGGCGGGCTGACCGAGCAAGAGGTGCCGTTCATCGTCAATCGTGTGCTGCCCGACCTGCCGAACGAGCCGACGCTGCGCAATTTCGACGCCTTCTACTATGCGACGATGGCGGCGGCGCTGGCGAGCTGAGTGAATTGGGCGCCAGCGGGTATGTGGCCGTTCATCATGGCGCCGGTCGACCCCCACTCCGGCCCTTCGGGCCACCTCTCCCCCGATCGACGGGGGAGAGGTGGCGCCGCGAAGCGGCGACGGAGTGAGGGAAGCCATTGCCGAGACGCGGTGGCCTTGCTGATGGAAGATCAATGTTGCCTACCGAGGACCGGGAACTCGAAATGACCAAGCTCGACACCTCAATCAAAGTTCGCCACGAGCCGATGCGCATAGCGGGTCACAAGGTCGACGCCGATGACGTCGTCCCGGTTCACTACCCCTACACCAACGCAGTCATTGGCACCGTGCCAGCCGGTCGCGCCGAGCATGCGCGAAAAGCCTTCGGGATCGCCGCTGGCTACAAGTCGAAACTGACGCGCTACGAGCGCCAGCAGATCCTGTTTCGCACCGCTGAAGCGCTGGCGTCGCGCCGCGAAGAGATCTCCGATCTCATCACGCTCGAACTCGGCATCTCCAAGACCGACTCGCTCTATGAGGTCGGTCGTGCCTATGACGTGTTCACGCTGTCGGCGCAGATGTGCATCCAGGATGACGGCCAGATCTTCTCCTGCGACCTCACCCCGCACGGTAAGGCGCGCAAGATCTTCACCACCCGCGAGCCGCTGAAGGCGATTTCGGCGATTACGCCCTTCAACCATCCGCTCAACATGGTCTCGCACAAGGTGGCGCCGGCGATCGTCACCAACAATTGCGTGGTGGTGAAGCCGACCGAATTGACACCGATGACGGCGCTGCTTCTGGCCGACATTCTCTACGAAGCCGGACTGCCGCCGGAAATGCTGTCGGTGGTGACCGGCTGGCCGGCCGATATCGGCAACGAGATGATCACCAACGAGAACATCGATCTCATCACCTTTACCGGCGGCGTGCCGGTCGGCAAGATGATCGCCCGTACCGCCGGCTATAAACGCCAGGTGCTGGAACTCGGCGGCAACGATCCGCTGATCATCCTCAACGATCTCTCCGATGACGATCTCGCCAAGGCGGCCTATCTCGCGGTGGCCGGTGCAACGAAAAACTCCGGCCAACGCTGCACGGCGGTCAAGCGCATCCTTGTCCAGGAAAGCGTCGCCGACCGTTTCGTCCCGTTGGTTTTGGAGCGGGCGAAAAAGATCCGCTTCGGCGATCCGATGGACCGCTCGACCGATCTCGGCACCGTCGTGCACGAGAAGGCCGCGGCATTGTTTGAAACCCGTGTCCACATGGCCGCGGAGCAAGGCGCCGAAATTCTCTACAATCCGGGCAGGCAGGGTGCGCTGCTGCCGCCGATCGTCGTCGATCGCGTGCCGCATACGTCCGAACTGGTGATGGAAGAAACGTTCGGGCCGATCATCCCGATCGTGCGCGCGCCGGACGATGACGAGGCGCTGATAGCACTCTCCAACTCGACCGCCTTCGGCCTGTCGTCGGGTGTCTGCACCAACTCCTTTCCGCGCATGCAGAAATACATTGCGGGCCTGCAGGTTGGCACGGTCAACATCTGGGAAGTGCCGGGCTACCGCATCGAGATGTCGCCCTTCGGCGGCATCAAGGATTCGGGCAACGGCTACAAGGAAGGCGTCATCGAAGCGATGAAGAGCTACACCAATGTGAAGACATTCTCGCTGCCCTGGTCGTGACCGGGCAGCGTCGACTGGCAGAATAATCGAGGGGGCGTTCCACGCTCCCTCATTCGCGTTTCGGAGACGATGATGGCCGCAATATCAGAGCTTGTGCATACCGAGGGCGATTCAAACACCACGGCGGCACGCGGCCGCTGGGACGCCGGCCAGGACGATCCTCGCATCCGCGGTCTGCTCGATCGCGACGCGGCCGCCTTTATGCATCAGAGCCTCTCCAGCCCCTGTCTGTCGACGATCGCCAGGGCGGAAGGCATCTGGATCGAGGACACTGCCGGCCGTCGTTTCATGGATTTCCACGGCAACAGCGTGCATCACCTCGGTTACGCTCATCCCAGGCTGGTGGCAGCGATCAAGAAGCAGCTCGATGAGCTCTGTTTCGCGCCGCGCCGCTTCACCTGCGAGCCCGCTGTCGAACTGGCGGAGAAACTGGCGGCACTGGCGCCCGGCGATCTAGGCAAGGTGCTGTTCACGACAGGCGGCTCCGACGCCATCGAGGTGGCGCTGAAGATCGCGCGAGCGGCAACCGGTCGCTTCAAGACAGTGTCGTTCTGGGATGCGTTTCATGGTGCCGGCTTCGGCGCGGCAAGTGTTGGCGGCGAGGCGACCTTCCGCTCGCACATATCAGGCCCGATGATGACCGGTACCGAGCATGTCGCGCCATGGGACGGCTATCGCTGCCCGTACGGCCACGATTCCCTTGAAGCGTCCGGGCTCGCCTGCGCCAACATGATCGCCTATGTGCTTGGCCGCGAGCAGGATGTGGCGGCGGTCGTCGCCGAACCGATGCGGGCGACACCCAACCCGCCGCCGCCCGGCTTCTGGAAGCGCGTGCGCGAGGCTTGCGACCGGCACGGCACGCTGCTGATCTTCGACGAAATTCCGACTGGTCTCGGCAAGACAGGTAAGTTTTTCGCCCATGAGCATGACGGCGTGACACCTGACATCGTCGTTCTCGGCAAGTCGCTCGGCGGCGGCATCCTGCCGATCGCCGCCGTCATCGCCCGCCGCGACCTCGATGTCACCGGCGGCTTTGCCATCGGTCACTACACCCATGAAAAGAATCCGGTGACGACGCGTGCCGCGCTGACCACCATTGACATCATCCTCGAAGAGGGGCTGGTCGAACGGTCGGCCGAACTCGGCCGGCATATGCTTGGACGCATGCAGGACCTGATGGCGCGTTCGACTGAAGTCGGTGACGTCAGGGGCAGGGGGCTGATGGTGGGTGTCGAACTGGTCGAGGACCGCGCTACGCGGCAGCCGGCACGCGACCTTGCCGAACGCGTCTTCTACGCCTGCCTGGAGCAGGGCCTGAGCTTCAAGATCAGCCATGGCAATGTGCTGACGCTGTCGCCGCCGTTGGTCATCTCGAAAGCCGATCTCGACCGCGCGCTCGACATCGTCGAGCGCGCCGTGCTTGCGGCCTGACCATGAAGGCCGTTCGCACCGACCGGGAACTCGAATGCCCAGGCATCGATGCCGGCTTGCGGGCAAGCGGCGTCGAACTGGTGACGCTGCCGGACGGCATTGCCGAGGCGGACTTGATCCACGCCGTTACCGACGCCGATCTCCTTCTCATGTGCTACACACCCGTCACCGCGCCGGTGATCGACGCAGCGCCGAAATTGAAGGGCATCGTCAAATACGGCGTCGGCATCGATGCGATCGACATCCCTGCCGCGATGCGGCGTGGCATTCCCGTCGTCAATGTGCCCGAATATGCCGAGGAAACCGTGGCCGAGGGCGCTTTCGCCCTGATGATCGCGCTTGCCAAGCGCTTGCCGGCGATCACTGCGGCGGTATCGCGTGACGGCTGGGTCTGGCCCGAGCAGCGCTGGCTCGGCCGAGACGTGTCCGGCGCCACGCTGGGGCTCGTCGGCTGCGGCAAGATCGGCCGCAGCATGGCGCGCATGGCGGGTCAAGGGTTTCATGCCCGGGTTCTCGGCTTCGATCCCGGTGTCGATGCCACGACGATGCACGCTGCCGGCATCGAGAAGGTCGACGACCTCCAGGCCATGCTGCGCGCCTGCGACTTCGTTTCCCTTCATTGCGTGCTCAACGACAAGACGCGCGGCCTGATCGGCAAGGCCGAACTCGCTTGCCTGAAGGCCTCCGCAATCATCATCAACGTCTCGCGCGGCGCACTGATCGACGAGGCGGCGCTTGTCGAGGCGATCGTTGCCGGCAGCATCGGCGGCGCCGCGCTCGACGTCTATTCGGTCGAGCCATTGGCCAGGTCAGGCCATCCGATGAGCGCCCTGTTCGATCGCGACAATGTGATCCTGTTTCCGCATCTTACCTTCTTCACGCATGAGGCGATGCGGCGGCTCGAAGACGACACGCTCGCGCGCTGCTTCGAGATCCTCGAAGGTCGGCCGGTGACCATCCGCTCACATGATCCGCGTTTGCGGGTGCAGACATCGCGCGTTTCGTTCACCTGATAGGTCTTGTTTTTCAAATAGATAGATGCCTCCCGCGCAACCGCGGTCGCGCCCAAGACAGGGATGCGACAGTTCCATGACAAATATCAGTAGAAGCTTGTCTGTCATAAAATAAATAGATTTTACTTATCGATCCCCAATCCTCAGAGTTGTCACAACGACGACATCCAGTCGGCTCAACGTCCGCCAGAGATCCGAAGCCGATTGGTCCTAGTGCATCGAAGAATGTGCCAACAATCACAGGGGAACTGATCCATGAAATCGCGCAATGCAACCATCGCCATGGCTTTCGCCGCGTCGCTCCTGACGTCGTCGGCTCTCGTCGGACCGGCATTCGCCGGCGGCGTCGTCACCATCTATTCCGCCGACGGCCTGCATGACGGCAATGGCAGCTGGTACGAGACCGAATTCGCCGCCTTCACCAAGGCGACCGGCATCACCGTGCAGTATATCGAGGCCGGCTCCGGCGGTGTCGTCGAGCGTGTCGCCAAGGAAAAATCGAACCCGCAGGCCGACGTGCTGGTGACCTTGCCCCCCTTCGTCCAGCGCGCCGCCGCCGACGGCCTGCTGCAGGACTACAAGCCGGCAGGCGCCGACCAGATCGACGGCGGCGCCGACAAGTACCGGCCGCTGGTGAACAACTACATGAACTTCATCTACAACAGCGCCGTGCTGTCGGAAGCGCCCAAGAGCTACAACGATCTGCTCGACCCGAAGTTCAAAGGCAAGATCCAGTATTCGACCCCCGGCCAGGCCGGCGACGGCACCGCCGTCATGCTGCAGATCATCCATGCTTTCGGCGGCGAGGATGCCGGCTTCGAGTTCATGAAGAAGCTGCAGGACAACAATGTCGGTCCGTCCGCGTCGACCGGCAAGCTGACCGCGCTGGTCAACAAGGGCGAACTGCATGTCGCCAATGGCGATCTGCAGATGAACATGTCGCAGATGGCCGACAATCCCAACATCAAGGTGTTCTGGCCCGCTGGCCCGGATGGCACCCGCTCCACCTTTGCGCTGCCTTATGAAATTGGTCTGGTCACCGGCGCACCCAATGCCGACAACGGCAAGAAGCTGATCGACTTCCTGCTCTCCAAGGAAGCCCAGTCGACAGTGAGCTCGGTGGCGCTCGGCCTACCGGCCCGCAAGGACGTGAAGCCGGATGACGCCAATTTCGCGAAGGCGCAGGAGGCGATGAAGGGCGTCACCATCTGGTCGCCGAATTGGGACGAGGCGCTGAGCAAGCTTCCCGACTACGTCAAGAAGTGGAACGAGGCGACCGGAAGCTGACACCCGAGGGCAGAGATCCGGAGGACCAAGCCATGTCGGCCGCCGCCTTTACTGGGACCAGTGTCATGGACATCGACGCCGCGAAAATTCGCGGCGCCGGCTCCAATGTCCACTTCGACAAGGTCAGCGTCGCCTATGGCGCGCATGTCGTCCTGCATCCGCTGACCCTGGATATCGCGCCCGGTGAAATCCTGGCGATGATCGGCCCGTCCGGTTCCGGCAAGACCACCGCCTTGCGGGCCGTCGCAGGTTTCGTGCGGCCGGCAAGTGGCCGCATCCGCATCGGCGCGACAGACGTGACCGATCTGCCGCCTTACGAGCGAGGGCTCGGCATGGTGGTGCAGAACTATGCGCTGTTTCCGCATATGCGGGTGGAAGACAACGTTGCCTTTGGCCTGCGGGCTCAAGGCGCTGACAAGGCGCTGATCGCGGAGCGGGTCAGGGATGCGCTCGGCACCGTCGGCATGGCGACTTTTGCCCGGCGTTATCCGCGCGAGCTTTCGGGCGGCCAGCAGCAGCGCGTCGCGATTGCCCGCGCCTTGGCTGTGCGCCCGCGTGTGCTGCTGCTCGACGAGCCTCTGTCGGCGCTCGACGCACAGATCCGCCGCAACATGGTCGAGGAGATCGCTCGCCTGCACCGCAGCCTGCCGGGCCTGACCATCCTCTACGTCACTCACGACCAGACCGAGGCGCTGACGCTCGCCGACAAGATCGCCATCATGCGTGACGGCAGGGTCTGTTCGCACGGACCGACGACGGAACTCTACCGCCGCCCGCCGAACCGGTTCACCGCCGAGTTCCTCGGCCGCGCCAATCTCCTGCCGGTGACGGTCGCCGAGGGCGTTGGGTCGAAGGGCTTTGCCACGGCAAGGCATGGCGATGCGGTACTCACAGGCGCCGGTCGCGACGAGAAGGCCGGCGACAAGAGCTTGCTCTGCATCAGGCCGCAGCATCTCAGCCTGACGGCCGACGCAGAGCACACCAACCGCATCGTCGGCACGTTGAGGGAAGTGCACTGGCAGGGCGAACTCACTCATCTTGTACTCGATGTCGAGGGCACGCCGGTTCGCGTCTCGGCGACGAAGCTGCCGATCGCCTTGCCCAAACCCGGCGCCCAGGTGCCGCTGTTCTTCTCCCCTGCCGACACTTCGCTCCTGCCGGAAGACGCCGGTGTCTGAGGCGATCGCCCTTGACGCGCCGGCGATCAGGCGGGAACCCGGCAAATTCTGGATCGTGCCACCGGCGGCTCTGCTGGCGCTGCTGTTCTTCTATCCACTGGCGCTCATTGCCCGGCAGGCTTTCCTTGACGACAGTGGTGTTGCCAATGCCGCCGAGATTTTTCGCGTACTGCATTCGCGCTTCTTCCTCAACGCGCTGATCAACACAGTGACGATCTCGGTAGCGGCGACGGCCGGATGCTTGATCGTCGGCCTCGTGCTGGCGCTGATCCTGGCCTTTGTGCCGTTCCCCGGCAGCGGTTTCATCGCCCGGCTGATCGACACCTTCATCGCGCTGCCGACCTTCCTTGTGACGCTCGCCTTCACCTTCCTCTACGGCTCCGCCGGCATGCTCAACACCGGGCTGATGGAGGCCTTCTCGCTGCCGCTGCCCCCCGTCGATTTCCTCTATTCGACATGGGGCGTGGTGCTGGCCGAAGTCACGGTCTACACGCCCTTCATCCTGCGGCCGCTGCTCGCTGCCTTTTCGCTCGTCGACCAGGGCCAGATCGAAGCGGCAAGCGTGCTCGGCGCCAGGCCGTTCCGCATCGTGCGCCAGGTGATCCTTCCGGCGGCGGTGCCCGCGCTCATAGCCGGCGGGAGTCTCTGCCTGCTGTTGACCGTCAACGAGTTCGGCATCGTGCTGTTCATCGGCGCCAAGGGCGTCATCACGCTGCCGCTGCTGATTTATGGCAAGGCGATCCAGGAATCGGCCTATCAGGTGGCCTGCATCATCGCAGTGGTCAACATCGCGCTGTCGCTCGGCCTGTTCGGCCTCTACCGTTTCGCCGCCGGCCGGTTGGGGGTCTAGCCATGCTGGTCTGGTCACGCCCTGCTCGCATCGTGCTGTGGTTGCTTTTTGCGCTGATCTTCGGCGTGCTGTTCCTGGCGCCGCTGGCTGTCATCCTTCTGTCTAGCCTTGCCGACCAGTGGAACGGCGTGCTGCCCAATGGCCTGACGACGGAGCATTACACCGATGTGGTCAAAGGGTCGGCCTGGAACTCGGTCAAGGCCAGTCTGATCACCGGCTTCCTGGCCAGTGCGCTTGCATTGGTCAGCGGTACCTGGGCGGCCCTTTCGCTTCGCCTTCAGGGGCACGCCTTGAAGCGCCTGCTCGGCCTGCTGTTCTTCATTCCCAGTGCGGTGCCTTCTGTGTCGGTCGGCCTTGGCCTGCTGGTTGCGTTCAGCCATCCGCCGCTGCTGCTCAACGGCACGGTGGCGATCGTCATGATCGCGCATTTCGTCCTGATCTCAGCCTTCACCTTCGGCAATGTCTCGGCCGGGCTGGCACGGCTTTCGCCCGACTTCGAACAAGTGGCATCAAGCCTCGGCGCGCGGCCGGCCTACCGGCTCTGGCGCGTCACGCTGCCACTGCTCGCACCCTATCTGGTCGCTGCCTTCGGCTTGAGCTTCGCGCTGTCGATGGGCGAACTCGGCGCCACCGTCATGGTCTATCCCCCGGGCTGGGTGACGCTGCCGGTGTCGATCTTCAGCCTCACTGATCGCGGCGATATTTTTGCCGGAGCAGCGCTCACCATGATCCTGGTGGCGGCGACGCTGGTTCTGCTGCTTGGTCTCGAGCGCATCACTGCACGCGCCACCGGTTCTTGAGGATTGCCTAAGCTTCAGCTCTGCGCCGGCTTGCGTTCGACGATGTAGATGTGGTCGGCCGCCAGCACCACTTCGCCGCGCTGGTTGACCACCTCGCAGCGCTCGATCACCCGTCCCGAACCCGGCCGCTTGGGATCGTCTTCCCGGGCTGTGATCGTCGTGCGGGTTTTGATCGTGTCGCCGATGAACACCGGCTTGATGAAGCGCAGCCGGTCATAGCCATAGGAGAAGGCGACCGGGTTGACGATGGCTGCCGTCAGGCCGATGCCGACCGAGAACACCAGCGTGCCATGCGCGATGCGCTGGCCGAATGGCGTCGTCTTCATGTATTCGGCGTCCATGTGATGGGGGAAGAAGTCGCCCGTGTGGCCGGCATGGACGATGAAATCCGTCTCGGTGATGGTGCGGCCGCTGGTCAGGCGTGACGAGCCGATCTCGTAATCCTCGAAATACTGAATCTGTTCCATCAGGGTCTTTCCGCGATCGGCGTCGCCGGCGACGCGCTCGATTTATAGGCGGCCTCCACCAGCGCCATGGTGTTCCAGGCGTCCTCAACCGAGCTTACCAGTTCGTCGTCTTCTCCGGCCGCAAAGCGCTGCACATTGGCCATGCGCCCGACGAAGGCGTCGGGGAACCATTCACCGGCAAGCGGTACGGTAACCCAGTCCGTTCCGCCCTTCGGATGGATTTCCAGGATATCCGGCTCGCCAGTGGGATAATCGAGATTGAGGCCGAGCTTGAGGTAGGCCGCACCTTCGGTACCGCAGATGCGGAATTCGCAGGCCTGGTGCCGGCGGCCGAATTTATGGTCGTGATTGATCGACAGGGCGCAACGCACTGTCTCGCCATAGTCGAGAATGGCGCTGGTGCGCGTCTGCGCCACCTTGTGGTTGGGATGGCCGAGCGTCTTGGCGTGGACGCCACTCGGATCGCCAAGCAACTGCCGGATCAGGTCGAGATAATGGATCGAGTGCATGGCGATCTCGACGCGCGGCGCCTTGAGCAGGAACTCCCACAATTGCCACGGCGTCGCCAGCGCCAGCCAGGCGTCGAAATCGACGACCTCGCCGAGCCAGCCCTTGGCGATCGCATCCTTGAGCGCCAGCATCATCGGCGCGAAGCGCAGCTGAAAGTTCACGGCCGCTTTGAGATCCTTGGCGCGGCAGATTTCGAGGATTTCGGTTGCCTCGCCGAGATAGTTGCCCATCGGCTTCTGGATCAATGCGACCGCACCGTCAGGCAGGGCCTTCAGGATCTCGGCGTGCCGTCCCGGCGGCGTCGCCAGATCGAAGATCGCATCCTCGGTGGCCGCTTCTTCCACCGAGCGGAATGCGGTGACACCCCATTTCTCGGCCAGGGTCCGCGCCTTTGTCTGGTCCGGATCATAAAGTCCGGCGACCGGAAAGCCTGCCTTTCTGTAGGCCGGGAAATGCGCATCTCCGACGATCGAACCTGCACCGAAAGTGACGATCGGCCGGGGCTTCGAGGGTTTGGGCCAGGACTGGATGAGCGAGGCAGGGTCGAAACCGACCTCAGTCATGATGGAAGACCTCGTCCATCGATGCCCACCATTCGCCCTCCTTGCGGGTCGCCAGCGGCTCCTGGCACGGCATGCAGACCGCCCACCATTCCTGCGTCTTCGGGTCGGCTGCCATCTTGGCCATGTCGGCCGCGTAGTCGGTGCCGTGATACTCGAAATAGGAAAACAAGAGATTCTCCGGCCGCTTCAGGTAGATCGAATAATTCTTGATGTTGCAGGCCGAGATCATGGTCAGCACGTCGGGCCAGACGGCGGCGTGGAGGCGGACATACTCCTCGACCTTTTCCGGTTTCAACCCCAGCACCATCCCCATCCGCTGCATATCCGTCTCCTATTTGGTGATCGCCGTGGTGAACTCGGCGATGCTCATGGCCTTGACCGCGTCCCAGTCCCAATCGACGCCGATGCCGGGCTCGTCGGGCGCCAGTGCATGCCCATCCTCGATGCGCATATGCTTGCCGGTCAACTGGTCGAGCTGCGGAATGTACTCGACATATCGGCCGTTCTGAACAGCGCAGGTCAGGCTGACATGCAGTTCCATGAGGAAATGTGGGCAGACCGGAATGTCGAAGGCTTCCGCCGCGTGGGCGATCTTGAGCCAGGGCGTGATGCCGCCGATGCGGCCGACATCGACCTGGACGATCGAGCAGGCGCCTTTCTGCATGTATTCGCGGAAATGGCGCATGGAGTAGAGCGACTCGCCAATGGCGATCGGCGTCGGCGTCGAATTCGACAACCGCACGTGCCCGTCAATGTCGTCGGACGGCAGCGGCTCCTCGATCCAGGCAAGGTCGAGTTCGCGCAGCCTGGCCGCACGCCGGATCGCCTCGTCGACAGAAAAACCCTGGTTGGCATCGGTCATGATCTCGTAGCCGTCGCCGACAGCCTTACGCACCGCCGACAGGCGCGCCAGATCCTCCGATCCGTGCGGCTTGCCGATCTTCACCTTCGACCCGCGAAAGCCCTTGGCCTTGGCGGCCAGTGCATCGTCGACAAGTGCGGCCGTCTCGATGTGCAGCCAGCCGCCCTCGGTGGTGTAGAGCGGGCAGCGGTCCTTGGCGCCGCCGGCCAGTTTCCACAGCGGCAGGTTCTGTTTCTTCGCCCTGAGATCCCAAAGCGCCGTATCGATCGCCGCGATGGCGATCGCCGTGATCGCGCCGATCGTGGTGGCGTGCGTGGCGAATTCGAGATCGTGCCAGATCGCCTCGATCATGTCAGGGTCACGACCGATCAGACGCGGCGCCAGATGATCGGACAAGAGCCGCATCACCGACGAACCGCCGGTGCCGATCGTGTAGCTGTAGCCGGTGCCGACCGCGCCGTCGGAATCGGTGATCGTGACGATCGGCGTTTCCTGGCTGACGAAGCTCTGGATCGCGTCGGTACGCTTGACCTTGGGCACAAGGTCTACCATCCGCAGTTCGATTTTCTCGATTCTAGCCATCGGTCAGCTCCGCAATGTCTTTCCGGTCTCAGTGGCAAACAGATGTGCCTGCGACAGGTCAAGGCTCATGGCGACCCGCTCGCCCGACTTGAGCGGCCTCGGGTTCAGCATGCGCGACACCCAGTCTTCGCGGTTGAATTCGACGAACACCAGCGTCTCGTTGCCGAGCGGTTCGGTGACTGTGATCGGCAATTCGATCTGGTGGACATCTGCCTCACCGCCGGAGCTGATGCCGTGGCCGGTCGGATAGATGTCGTCCGGCCGCAGCCCGAACACCACTTTGTCGCCGGTCGCGACATTGGCCTTGAACTGGCCGGGCAAAGGCAGTTTCTCGCCACTGGCGAACACCATCTGGCCGTCATCGATCGTCGCCTCGTGCAGGTTCATCGGCGGCGAGCCGATGAAGCCGGCGACGAAGCGTGTCGCCGGTCGCCGGAAAACCTCGTCCGGCGTGCCGACCTGTTCGATGTATCCGTCGCGCATGATGACAATGCGGTCGGCCAGCGTCATCGCCTCGACTTGGTCGTGGGTGACGTAGATCACCGTCGACTGTACCTTGGCATGCAGCTTCTTGATCTCGGTGCGCATCTGCGTTCTGAGCTTGGCGTCGAGATTGGAAAGCGGCTCGTCGAACAGGAAGACGTCGGGGTCGCGCACGATGGCGCGGCCCATGGCGACCCGCTGTCGCTGCCCGCCGGACAGTTGCGACGGTCGGCGGTCAAGCAGCGTGTCGAGGCCGAGGATGGCCGAGGCCTCGGCAACGCGGCGGTCCATCTCTTCCTTGGCGGCACCGGCGATCTTCAGGGAGAAGCCGAGATTCTCGCGCACCGTCATGTGCGGATAGAGCGCGTAGGACTGGAACACCATCGAGATGTTGCGCGAGCGCGGCGGCAGATCGTTGACGATGCGTCCGCCGATCTCGATCGAGCCGGCGCTGATTTCCTCCAGTCCGGCGATCATGCGCAGCGTCGTCGACTTGCCGCAGCCGGACGGGCCGACCAGCGCGATGAATTCGCGGTCGGTGATATCGAGATTGATGCCGTGCACGATCTCGATATTGCCGTAGCGCTTGGTCAGTTTTTTGAGGGAAACCGTTGCCATGGGATCAGCCTTTCACCGCGCCGGAAGTCAGGCCGCCGACAAGGTGTTTCTGGACGATGTAGGTGAGGGTAAGCGCCGGGATGATCATCACCACCGCGAGCGCGCACATGCCGCGCCAGTCGATGGTGAACTCGGCCGTGTAGTCGAGCAGGCCGACCGGCAGCGTCTTGGCGCTGACCGAACGGGTCAGCTGCGAGGCCAAGGCAAACTCGTTCCAGCAGGTCAGGAAGGCAAAGATGGCGGCGGATGCGATGCCCGGCCCCGCGAGAGGGAACTCGACCTGCCAGAACGCCTGCCAGCGCGTGCAGCCGTCGATCTGTGCTGCTTCGGCGAGGTCTTTCGGCACCTGGCGGAAGAAGCCGTCGATCAGCCAGATGGTGAACGGCACGTTGAGCGCGACATAGGCAAGGATCAGCCCGAAATGCGTGTCGATGATGCCGAGCCGCACATAGAGGAAGAACAGCGGCAGCGACAGCGCGATGCCGGGCACCGTGCGCGTCAGCATCAGGCCGAGGAAGACGCTGGACTTTCCGCGAAAACGATAGCGCGCGAAGGCATAGCCGCCGGCCATGCCGATGGCGACCGCGATGACAGTCGAAGTCACCGAGATGATCAGCGAGTTGCGGAAATATTCGATGACGGGGATGCCGCCCTTGCCGATGCCTGAGAACATCGCGACATAGGCGTCGAATGAGACTTCCTGCGGGATCCACACAGGCGGCTTGGCCATGATCTCGACCGTCGGCCGCAGCGACGAGATGACGATCCACAGGCCCGGCAGGCAGATGGTCAACATCGCCAGGAACAGGCCGATGCGATAGACGACACCCAGCAGCCGGCGCTTCAGGCGGGCGGAAGAATTCTCGTCCATCACCACTCCGCACCGATCTGCGTGCGCGCCGCGGCGAGCTTGTTGAAGAAGTAGACGGTGAAAGCGATCGACAGCAGGATCGAGAAATAGGCCATGGCATTGGCCATGCCCATGCGTCCATCGCTGTAGGCGGTGCGCGCCACCAGGGTCCAGAGCAGTTCAGTGCGGCCAGCCGGGCCGCCGTCGGTCATGATCTTGACGATGTCATAGGCACGCGCCACGTCGAGCGAGCGGATGGTCATGGCGATGTAGGCGAAGGGCATGACGAACGGCCAAGTCACATACCGGAATGTCTGCCACGGCGTGCAGCCGTCGACGCGCGCCGCCTCGATCGGCTCCTTGGGCATGGCGAGCAGGCCGGCGAGGATCAGGATGGCGAAGATCGCGGTGGACGACCAGATCTCGGCGATCGAAATGGCGATGAAGGCGAGATGGCCTTCTATCAGCCACGGTATGGCATCCTGCGTGATACCGAGCGACTGCAGGGCGTTGTTCACCAGGCCGATATTGTCGTTGAACATGAACTTGAACTGGAAGCCGACGAGGATCGGCGAGAACATCATCGGAAACATCATCAGCGTGCGCAGGATGCGCTGGCCTCGCGTCGCCTTCTCGACCAGCATGGCGAGGCCGAGGCCTAGCAGCATTTCGAGATTGAGCGCGATGGTCAGCAGCAGCACCGTGCGCCCGAATGCCCACCAGAAATCGGTGTTGGCCAGGATCGAGAGATAATTCCGGAGGCCGATGAAGACATAGAATGTCTCGGGCTTGGTCAGACGGAAGGGTGTGAAGCTGGAATACAGCGACAAGAGCAGCGGCACGACGACGACCGCCGCCAGCACGATGAAGGCTGGAAGCAGCAGCAGGAACGGCGCCGATGGCTTGAAGCCCTTCATCAGAATCCTGTGGGGTTTGCATCCAAGTGTCAGCCGCCCGTTCGTCGAGCCCTAGCTGGGATAAGGTTAGGGTCCGCACCGACAAGACGCGATCGCCTCCCCCATCACGATGGGGGAGGCAGCCTTGGGAGACGGTTCTAGAGCTTGCCGGCGTCCTGGAGGATCTGCGTCGCCTTGGCGGCCGCTTCGTCCAGTGCCTGCTTGGAGGTCTTGTCGCCAAGGATCGCCGCCTGCAGTTCGGGATAGACGGCATTCGAGATCTCGATCCATTCAGGTGTCTGCGGCACGGCGAAGGCGTGCTTGGCTTCTTCCTGGAAGGCTGAGAGAACCTCCTTCTTGTAAGGGTCGTTTTCGGCCTGCTTCAGGTCCCAGTCCCAGACCGCCGTGCGGGTCGGCAGCGGGCCCGCGGCGGCTTCCAGCTTCTGGCTGTCCTCATTGGTCAGCCACCAGACCAGCGAAGCCGCGGCTTCCTTGTTCGGGCAGTTTTCCGTGACGGAGAAACCGTGGAAACCCGACCAGCCGGTGCGCTTGCCGGAAGACCCTTTCGGCGCGACCTTCACGCCGACATTGCCGGCGACCTTCGACGATTTCGGATCGTTGAAGAACCCGGCCCAGCCCGGCCAGTCGAGGTTGATCGCCACCGTGCCCGAGGCAAAGCCCTGGCCGAGATCGTCCCAGAGATAGTTGGTGGTGCCGGCCGGCACGGCCTTGGCCTTGTAGAGGTTGACGAACCAGTCGAGCGCCCGGATGCCAGCCTCGGAGTTGAAGACAGGCTTGCCGTCCTTGTCGAGATATTCGCCGCCCTCGGCGACCACCATCTCGTAGAAACGGCCGTTGATGGCTTCTTCCTTGCCGGCGAACTGCGTGCCGTAGAAATTGGGCGGGTTGGCGAAGAACTCGGCCTGGTCGGTGACTTCCTTCCATGTGTCCGGCGGCACCAGGTCATAGCCGTATTTGGCCTTGAACTTGGCCTTGTTGTCGGCGTTCTCATAGAGGCTCTTCTGGTAGTAGAGGGCAGAGACGTCGAACTGGGCGCGCGGCAGCATTTCCAGCTTTCCGTCGATGGTCGCGGCCTTGATCGTTGACGGCACGAAGGCGTCGATCTCCGCCTTGGGCAGCAATTTGCTGAGGTCGGTGTAGAGGCCCGTATACTGCGGCGCGAAGGACGAATGGTTCCAGCCGACGCACCAGTTGGTGCTGCCCGAGGCGATGTCGGACTTGAGCTCCTTGTCAATGTCGAAGCCGTTCTTCTTGGTCAGGATGTTGACCTTGGCGCCGGTCGCCTTCTCCCATTCGGGAATGCGCTCATAGAGCTTTTCATATTGCTGGCCGCCGATCAGCTTCACGTCGACGGTCACGCCTTCGAACTTGCCGGGCAGGTCGCCGGCAAGGGCCGTGCCTGCACCAAATGCAAGCACCAATGCGCCGGCGGAGACGCCGGAAAGCAGTCTGTTCATTGGTTTCCTCCCTGGGTGCGCCGTGGCGCGACCGCAACTTGTCCGCGTGACAAGAAGTGCTACATTCATATACAAACAAAACATTCATACATACGTCAAGGCGAAATTTGTTTCCGCCGGCCACGTTCCTGCGTATATGAAGGACAGAATTCACTGGAGAAATGCCCATGGATGACAGCGAAGACGAGCGCTATCGCGCGCCGGCGCTCGACAAGGGGCTCGACATCCTGGAGCTGTTGGCCGGCGTCGATGGCGGCCTGACGCAGGCGGAAATCGCCAAGAAACTCGACCGCAGTCCCAACGAATTCTACCGCATGCTGGACCGGCTGGTCCGGCGCGGCTACGTCACAAGGCTGGACGGCGACCGCTACTCGCTGACGCTCAAACTGTTCGGCCTTGCGCAATTGCATGCCCCGGTGCGGCGACTGGTTTCCTACGCCACGCCACTGATGCGCGAACTGGCCGAGACGTCGCAACAGGCCAACCAACTCGTTGTTTTCGATCGTGGTTCCGCCGTCGTGATCGCCCAGCAAGAGGCGCCGAATTACTGGGGCATCTCGATCCGGGTCGGCTCGCACATCAGCCTGTTCGATACCGGTTCGGGCCATGTGCTGCTCGCCTTCCGCTCGCAGGAAGAGCGGCAGATGATGATCTCCGAGCACCTCCGCAGCACCGATAAGACGGCGCAATCGGCCGAGTTCTTCACCCGGCTCGACCAGATCCGCGACCGTGGCTACGAGATGATGGCCTCGATGCAGACCGCCGGCGTCTTCAATCTGTCGGCACCGGTGCGCAGTTCCGACGGCAAGGCGATCGCCGCCCTGTCAATCCCCTACATCACCGTCATCAACACGCCTTCCGCGCCCGACATTACACGGACCATCGAACTCCTGCTGGCAACATGCGAGAAGCTGTCGCATCTGGCAGGTTCGACTGTCGGCTCATCGGCATGAATTCTTATTTGAATGAAGAATTCCTCCGTGAGATGATTTGAAACGCTGGGGGAGGAGCCTCGCCATGATCATCGACACCCATCTGCATCTCATCGATCGCTCGGCCTTGCGCTATCCCTGGCTTGCCGGCGTGCCGGCGCTCAACCGCGATTTCTCCTATGAGGAGTACGCTGCCGAGGCGCAAAGTGTCGGCGTCCAGCGCGTGCTGCACATGGAGGTCGATGTCGATCCGGCCGACATCGAGGCAGAGACCGCCCGCGTCCAGGGCCTGTCGCGGCAGGCGGGCAGCATGCTGGCGGGAGTGATCGCATCGTGCCGGCCGGAAGAGGCTGACTTTGCCGCTTATCTCGAACGCCAGCGGGCAAATCCCTTCGTCAAGGGCTTCCGCCGCGTGCTCCACGTTGTGCCCGATGACCTGTCGGAAGGCGATCTGTTCCGTGAAAACATCAAGCGGCTTGGCGGCACCGGCCTGACCTTCGATCTCGTTGTGCTGCCGCACCAGATTCCCAAGGCGGTCGCGCTGGCCGACCTGGCGCCCGATGTCCAGTTCGTTCTCGACCATTGCGGTGTCCCCGACATCAAGGGCAATGGCGAGCACCCATGGCGCGAGCACATGAGCGAGATCGCACGGCGCCCGAACGTCATGGCCAAGATATCCGGCGTCGTCGCCTATGCCGATCCTGGCAACTGGACGGTCGAGACGCTGCGGCCCTATGTCGAACACACCATCGCTGCGTTCGGCTGGGACCGTGTCGTCTGGGGCAGCGACTGGCCGGTCTGCACGCTTGGCGGCGGGCTCTCGACCTGGGTTGCCGCTACCCAGGCGCTGCTTTCGGGCTGCAGCGTCGCGGAGCGCGACAGATTGTTGTCTGGCAATGCCCGCAAGCTCTGGCGGTTGAAGTAGAGCAATTCCAGGAAAAGTGCGGAGCGGTTTTCCGTCCGGAATTGCGTCAAACAAACAATCGCCGTCAGATCGTCGTCGAGACGTGGCGCTCGCGGCCATAGAGCGAGACCAGCAGCACGATGATGAGACCCAGTGCGGCCTGCACCGCCGAGGGTTGGAAGCCGAGGCCGATCAGCAGCGTGTTGATCTCGGTCAGCACCAGCACGCCGGCGATGGTGCCGAGATAGCTGCCGCGGCCGCCGACAAGTGCGGCGCCGCCAACGACCACGGCCGCGATGGTCTGGAACAGATAGGGTTGGCCGACATCGCCATAGGCCGAGCCGGTGAAGCCGAGCAACAGCACGCCCGCGACGGCCGCGAAGAAGGCACTCGCCGCGTAGGTGATCATCCACATGCGAACCGGATCGATCAACGCCAACGGTGCCGCGCCCGGATTGCTGCCCAGCGCATAGAGCCGGCGCCCGTAGGGCGTCCGCTCCAGCACCAGCACTACAAGTGCCGCCAGCACGATGAGGCTCGGCACCAGCCACGGCACCGGCAGCGGCCCGGCCGATCCGCCGATCGACACGAAGCTGGAAACCGCTTGCGGTGCCGAGCCTGACGGGAAACCGGCTGTCCACAACAACACCAGCCCCTGCACCACCATGCCGATGCCGAGCGTGACGATGAGCGGCTGGATGTCGAGGCTGCGCGCGATCAGGCCGTTCAGGCCGCCGATCAGAATCGCCAGTACACCGACCAGGCCGCAGACCAGGACAAAATTCCAGCCATCGCCATAGAGCTGCGCGGCCACGACATTGGCGAAGCCGATGACGAAAGGGATGGACAGGTCGATGCCGCCCATGATGACGACCAGCGTCTGTCCGATCGAGGCCACCGCGAGCAGCGAAGCGAGCACCAGCATGGCGCGCACCGCGAAAGGCGAGGAGTAGCCGGGAATGAGGACTGCACCTGCGAGGTGCAGGAGCGCCGCGACGCAGAAGGCGCCGACGACGCGGGCATTGGTGGTCGCGAACAGGTTTCGCCCGGTCATGTCAGCGTCCCCTCGTGGCAAGGCGTTCTTGCAGCGCCGTCAGCATCACGGCCAGAACCAGTATTGCGCCATAGGCGATCTGCAGCACGAAGGTGGAGACGTTGAACGTCGTCAGCACGCTTTGCAGCAGGAAGATGTCTATGGCGCCGATCGCGGCACCGGCGACGCCGCCACGGCCGCCGGCCAGGCTGACGCCGCCAAGTGCCACGGCAGCGATGGCGATCAGCGTGTAGGTCGGCCCGATATTGGGATCGGCAGAACCGATCAGCGCCGTCAGCATCAGCCCGGCACAGCCGCCGAGAATGCCGGTCATGACATAGGCGATGAAGCGCACGCGCGTGACATCGACGCCGGCGGTGTAGGCGGCGCGATCGTCGCTGCCGACCGCCATCAGCTGGTCGTAGTAGGGCATGCGCCGCACCAGCCACCAGGCGAGGAACATCAACAGCAGCGGCAGCAGCGACCAAGGACTCGCCAACGCCTTGAGCCAGGCGGGCGCCGGGCCGATCGGCGCCGGCAAGATGGTCAGCGTCACGCCGGTAAGGATCAGATAGGTGCCGAGCGTGGCGACGATCGGCTGGATGCGCACGACCGTTGCCAGGAAACCGTTCGCCGCGCCGACCAGCGCGCCGATGAGCAGGGCCGCCGGGACAAGCAGCAGCGGTGAGGAGATGCCGGCCTTGAGAAACAACAGCTGGATCACGACGGCATTGACGAACCCCATCAAGGGTCCGACCGAGATGTCGATGCCGCCACGCCCGGCGAGGATCACCGGCGTTGAGGCGATCGCCGCGCCGATCAGCGGCGCGGCCAGTCCGACAAGCGCGCCCCAGGATCCGGGCTGGAATCGTGCCGGGCTGAGGATGAGATTGACCGCAAGCAGGATGGCCAGCAGCACGACAGCGAAGCCGAGGCTTCGCCCAAGCGACAGGAGGCGCGCGAGAGGGCTCATGCCGCGCGTCCGAACATGGCGGAGATCACGCTGTCGGTGGTCATCGCTTGACCGGTGATTTCGGCCGCGACCTCGTTTTCCCTGAACACCAGCACGCGATGGCACAGGAGAAGGATCTCCTCGATCTCGCTGGACAGGATGACCAGCCCCATGCCGTCGGCCGCCAGGCCGCGAAAGACGTCGTAGAGGACATGCCGCGTCGCCACGTCGACGCCGCGCGTCGGATCGTTGAGCAGCAGGATGGCCGGCTCCAGCGCCAGCGCCCGCGCCAGCAGCACCTTCTGCTGATTGCCGCCAGACAGCGTGGTGATCGGCGCATCGGGACGGGGCGCTGCGATCGACAGTCTTTCGCGGTAGATGTCGTAGCGCGCCTTGCGCGCCGCCGGGCTGATCAGGCCAAGGCGCGTGTCACGCGACAGGGTCGAAACGGCGAAATTATCGAGCACCGATTGCGTCGGAAAAATGCCGTTCGCGCGCCGGTCGCGCGGCAGGTAGGCGATGCCGCTGGCGACCGCCTTGCGGAACCCGGTGATCGCTCGGCGGCCATTCGGCAAGGCAAGTTCAATCGCGCCGCCCAGTGATGGCGTCAGGCCGGCAAGCATCTTGAGGAACAGTTCCTGGCCATGGCCGTCGAGGCCGGCAAGGCCGACGATCTCGCCGGGAGCGATGGTTTGCGTTATCGCGCTGGCGCCGGGCGCGATGACGAGGCCGCGAATGGCGAGGCCGCGAAAGTCGGGAGCCGTTAGATCAGCCATGTGCCAGCTCCGCTGCCGTGCGTGGCGCCATCGCCTTGAGCAGTTCCGCCGGCGTCGAGGTGCCGCGCTCCTCGGTCCGCACCACGCCGCCGCCGCGCAGGATCGAGATGCGATCTGAGAGCGACATCACCTCATCCATGCGATGGGTGATGAACAGAATAAGGCAGCCTTCGCCGGCAAGGGTGCGCATCAGTGAAAAGACGGATTCGCGGTCGGCGAAGTCGAGCGCCGCGGTCACCTCGTCGAGGATAAGGATTTTCGGGTTGCGCACGATCGCGCGGGCGAGAACGACCAATTGCTGCGCGGCCAACGGCAACAGGCCGGCTGGCGTATCGAGGGGGACCTTGGTGACGGCGAAGCGCTTCAATGCGGCGGCTGCCCGGTCGCGACGCTCGTTGCGCGGCACGGCACGCCGGATCAGCCCGTCGAGGCCGAGCAGGATGTTGTCGGTCACGCTGCGGTCCGGTGCGATCAGCACCTCCTGGAACACCGTGGCAAAACCTTGCGCCTGGAAGGCCGAAGGCCTGGCGCCGGAAAATGGCTTGCCTTGCAGCAGGATCGCGCCGCTGTCCGGCTGGACGATGCCGGACAGCAGTTTGACCATCGTGCTCTTGCCCGAACCGTTCTCGCCCAGGATGGTGTGGATGGTGCCCGGCCGGAACGCGATCGAGGCGTCCGCGAGCGCGACCGTCTCGCCATAGCGTTTGGATATGGTTCTGATTTCAAGCATGCCGTGTTTCGAAGCTGGCAAGCCAGCTCCCCGAAAGGAGCCGGCTTTCTGGGTCTGTCCTAGCCGTCACTTGGCGCAGGCGTCGGGTACCTTTGAATAATCCCAGCCCTTGGTCGGCGCCGGGTTGGAGAAATAGGCATCGAGCCATTCCTCCGGCATCGGATCCTTGGGCGGGATCGGGAAGATCGAGACGGCATCCGTCGTCATGCAGTCCTTGTACCATTGGCCGAGATCGGCGGTGTGCACCGGCGGGATCGGGATCAGCAGTGTGTTGAGCTTCGGCTTCTGGCCGTCGAGCATGCGCTCACCGACACGGAACAGCGTCTCGGCGGTCCAGTGCGGCAGCACGGCATGGCCTTCGAAGCGGTACTTGTCGGGATTGGCTTTCCAATAGCCCAGCGCGTCACCGGTGATTGAACCGGTGATCAGCGGCGCCGGTCGTCCTGCCTCGGCGAAGGCCTCTGCGACGACGCGGCTCTCGCTGCCGGTCGTCCACACCGCATCGATCGGTGCAGGATTGGTGGCGATCGCCTGAAGAACCACCGTCTTGGTGACGTTAGCCGTCCAGTTGCCGTTGACGTTGCGCGAAATCTTCAGCTTCGGATTTTCTGCCAGCGCCTTGTCCGCGCCCTGGCGTTCCTGCACCACGATCGGATGCCCGGCAATGCCTTCGACGAGCAGGATGCTGGCACCGTCCGGCTGAGCCTTGCCGATCGCCGTCATCATGTCATAGCCCCAGCGTGCATAGTTGGAATCGACGTTGATCGCATTCGGGCTGGTTACCGAACCGGCGGCGGTGATGAACGGAATACCGGCCTTGGCGGCGGCATCGATGGCGTCATCGAGTGCGGTAGCCGAGCCCGGGATCGAGGTGATGATCGAGCATTTCTTGTCGATGAAGGCACGGATCTGGTTGATCTGCTGGCTGGCATCGTTGTTGGAATCAGACACTTCGAAGCTCGATACCGTGCCATCGGCGATCAGCCCGTCGACGAGACGCTTCAGCTCCTTGGTCACCGTCACACGCCACGGATTGCCCTGGTAGGATTCCGAGTGGCACCATTTCCACGGCTTCGGCGGCGGGGTGAAATTGTCCCAGGCCGAAGGCAGCACCTTCTGCGGCGCGCCGTCATACTGTGCCTTGAGTTCGGTCGGCAGGCCGCCGATGACGCCTTGCACATCCTGGGCATGGGCAACGCTTGTTATGGATACAAAGGCGGTTGCGGCCATCAGGCCGCGCATCATGTTTTTCATTGTGTCTCCTCCGTTCGGTTTCGTTCAGGCTCCTCCACCGGCAGCGCCGGACACCTGTGCGGGGGAACTCTCCCGGAACAGGCGATTGAGATCGGCAATGACCTGGGCGGCTTTGTGCCCGGAAGTCATGCCGGAAAGGATGCGGTCGGACGCTGCCTGCTGGAACGCCATGTAGCCGTCATGGCGCGGCCGCACCCATGCGCCCTCGAGCGTCGCGCGTGTATCGCGATAGAAATTGCCGGTCGCGGCGTTGACGGTCTGATCTTCCCAGCCTGCGGCATGGCCCGGCTGTCCGCCGGCGGCGGCATACGGGCCGCGCTGGACATCGCCGCTGGCGACCCAGTAGGCGAAATCGATCGCGGCTTCTTTTGCCCGAGAAAAGGCCGACACCGCTATACCGGTGCCACCAAGCGCCGAGCCGACCGCGCCGTTGGAGCCGACGGCCGGGATGTCGGTGAAGGCCAGCCGGTGCGCGCGAAACCCTGATATCGCATAGGAGACATAGCCATAGATCAGCGGCGCGCAGACGATTTTGGAATTGGCCTCCGCCATACGTTCGGAAACCGCGATCGGGTCCATTTCGAGACAGGCCGGCTCGACCAGCGCGGCGATCTCACGCATCGCTTCGAAAACCTGGGCGCCGGTCTCGATATCGATGAGATCACCGGAAGGATCGGTGGCGCAAGCGTGTCCGAGATTGCCGGCCAGCGTGTAGAAAACCATCAGCACATGCGGCGGCCGCAACGGCAAAAGCACGCGGCCGTGCCGGGCGAGATCGAGTACCTCGCTCCAGCGAGCCGGCGGCGCATCGAGCGCATCCGGCCGCCAGGCCTGGACCTGGCTGGCGGCATCGATCGGGAAGGCCCATTGCCGCCCTTGCCAGCTATAGCTCGGATAGGATTGGCCGACGCTGCCCGAAGCGAGCGCGGTGCGCTCGCCTTCGCGGCCGGCAACATCCAGCGGCGCCAGGCAGCCTTCCGCCGTGATCTGGCCGACATGCGGATGGTCGATGACGATCAGGTCGTAGGCGCGGGCCAGCTCCTCGACCGGGAAGGATTCGAAATCCTGCAGCGATCGCTTGTCCCATTCGATGGCGACGCCGGTTTTCTGCCGCCAGAGAGATGAGCAGGCAACCATCGGATCATAGCCGCGCGGATGGCTCCAGGTCATGCCCTTGAGCGTGGTCACAGGCCGAACTCCGCGCGGATCGCCGCGCTGTGTTCGCCGATGCGCGGAGCGGCGCGATCGACCTTGGCCCTGATGCCGTCGACCCTGAGCGGCGAACTGGTGGTGAGGATCGAGACATCATCCTCGCGCGTCACCGTCTGCAGCATGTCGAGCGACTGAAATCCGTCGCTTGCCAGCATCTCCGGCCAGGTCAGCACCTTGGCGCACCAGATGTCGGCTGGCTCGAGAATGGCCAGCCATTCGTCGATGGTCCTGGTGGCTATCCGTTGCGCGATGATCGCCTTGATATCGTCGCGCGCGGTAAACCACGAGGCCGGTTTGTCGCGATAGGGCGCCAGCTCATTGAGCGACAGCAGATCCGCGAGTTTCGGGATCGGCGTCATGGCGATGGCGAGGTAGCCATCCTTGGCCGGGTAGACGCCGTAAGGCGCCGAGAGATAGGCATGTGCGCTGCGAAAGCTCGAGCGTCGCGGCAAGCGGCGGCCGTCATTGAGATGCGTCGTCAGCACCTCGAACTGGAAGTCGACCAGCGCCTCGAGCAGGCTGGTTTCGATATGGCTGCCCTGGCCGGTGATGCCGCGCCGCACCAAGGCCGCCAGAATGCCCTGAGCGCAGGCAGCACCCGCCAGCATGTCGCCGATCGCGAGCCCGAATGGCACCGGTCCCTGGTCCTCGTCGCCATTCAGCCACATCACGCCGGAGCGCGACTGCGCCAGCAGGTCCTGGCCGGGCCGCTTGACCCATGGACCCTCTTCGCCATAGCCGCTGATCGAGGCATAGACGAGCCTTGGATTGATCTTGCGGACTGCCTCATGATCTAAGCCGAGCCGTTCGATGACGCCTGGGCGGAAATTCTGGATCAGCACGTCGGCCTTGGCCAGGAGCCCGCGCAACGCCTTGAGATCGGCTTCGTTCTTGAGGTCGATGGCGAGACTTTCCTTGGCCCGGTTGATGGCGTGGAAGATGGTGGAATCGCCGCCGATCTCGGTGTCGCTGAGATAGAGCCGGCGCGACAGGTCGCCGCCGTCCGGACGCTCGATCTTGATGACGCGGGCGCCGAGATCGAGCAGCCGGAGCGAGCAATAGGGCCCGGACAGGAACTGGCTCATGTCGACGACGACGAGACCGGCGAGCGGCAATTCGGCTGCTGCCGGCATCATTATTTCTCCGTCTTACCGACGAAGTCGGCGGGGTTGCGGTACTTCACCGTCTGCAGATGCTCGCAATACAGAACAAGCTCGCCCTCGCCCTTGAACACTTCGTAGCTGGCGCGGATCAGCCCCATCTCCTTGTAGCGGGGCTTCTTGTCGAGGTTGGAGCGGATCGAATAGATCGTGTCGCCAATGAAGACAGGCTTTATGAAGCGGAGCTTGTCATAGCCGTAGGAAAAGGCGTTGACGCAGTTGGTGGCGACCAGCCCGAGGCCCGCTGAAAAAACGAAAGCGCCGGCGATCAGCCGCTTGCCGAAAATGCCTTCGTTCTCGGCAAACATCTGGTCTTGCACGTAGGGGTGGATGTCGAGCACCAGCGTGTTGAACAGATGGCTGTCGCCCTCGGCCATCGTGCGCCGCAAGGAGCGGATTTTCTGCCCGACCGGCCAGTCTTCGTAGAACCAGTTCTCGGCATTCCACACCGGCAAGGCGGCGTGCTCCTCGGGCATGTTCTTCGGGTGCGTCGAGGCGACCCCGACGGTGGGGGCGAAGTCGGTCATGGCTGGCTCCGGCGGTCTCGCAAGAGGCTCCGGGCAACCGCTTGACTAACGCTGAAAGCGCGTGGTTGCACGACGTCTCCTCCCGTCAATCTTCTTTTGTAAATAGTATTTTCACATATGGGGTTGCGTTGCAAGCGAGGACAGGCGAAATTTCGGCCGGCCCCGCACGCCCCAAGCGCAGGCGGGCAGGGAGGAAATCATGAGCAAGGATTGTCTGGTCTTCGTCGGCAGCCTGAACCGCGAGGCGCCCTATTTTCAGGGCGCGCGCGGCGTTGGGCTCGGCGTCTACAGCTTCGACGAAGCAACGCTGGCAATACGAAAACTGGCGGAGACCAACGACGTCGACAATCCGACCTTCTTGTCGGTGACGCCGGATGGTTCGCGCATCTACGCCAATTCGGAAGTATTCGCCTGGCGCGAGGGGACGGTTTCCGCCTATCGCTTCGACCGTGGTTCGAACACGCTCACCTATCTGAACAAGCAGCCATCGCTGGGCAGCATCACCGCTCACAACACCGTCACCCGCGATGGGACCAAACTGCTGGTCGCCAATTACGGCATGGGGGAGGGCGGTCCGGATCGTGCTGTGGCGGTTTACGGCTTTGAGAAGGACGGCGCGTTGACGCCGCCGCTGGCCAGTGTTTCGCACAAGGGCAGTGGTCCGAATGCGGCGCGGCAGGAACGCTCGCACGCCCACAGCGTCACAGAAACCATTGCCGGCGGAACGGCCATCGTCGCAGATCTCGGCATCGACCAACTGGTATCCTACCGGATCGGGCAGGATGGAGACCTGACGAAGCTCACCGAGTCCGCCCTGACGCCGGGCGCGGGGCCTCGCCATCTCGCACTGCATCCGAACGGACGCTTCGTCTTCGTCATGAATGAGCTGGATTCGACCGTCGTGTCGATGGCGCTGGACGAGGCATCAGGCAAGCTCTCCATCATCGATGCCAAACCGGCGGTGCCGGCCGAGGCGCGCGACAGCAATCACTGCGCCGATATCCAGATCTCGCCGGATGGCCGTTTTGTCTACGGCTCCAACCGTGGTCACGACAGCGTCGTCATCATGGCTGTCGACCAGCAGACCGGCGCGCTGAGCCTCGTCGGCTATGCCTCTTGCGGGGGTGCCACGCCACGCAACCTGGCGCTGACGCCCTCCGGCAGCCATTTGTTCTCCGCCAACCAGAAT
This sequence comes from Mesorhizobium sp. B2-1-3A, assembly GCF_006442655.1. Classification (NCBI taxonomy): domain Bacteria; kingdom Pseudomonadati; phylum Pseudomonadota; class Alphaproteobacteria; order Hyphomicrobiales; family Phyllobacteriaceae; genus Mesorhizobium; species Mesorhizobium sp. B2-1-3A. Next base: position 1,212,257 of record NZ_VFWK01000001.1, on the reverse strand, counting down.
GCCGACCGCATCTCGATCTTCGCGCGTGACGCGGCGAGCGGCATGCTGACCGACACCGGACGCGTCATAGAGATCGGCACGCCGATGTGCGTCAGGATCGTGCGCTGAACGTCCGCAACGACCTTCGGGTGAACTGGCCGGGCTCAGGCCTGCTGTATGGCCGAGAGCTTCCAGCTTGAGCCATTCTGACGCGTGAATGTCCACAGCTCGGTCGTCTCGGTCGGATGGCCCTCGTCGCCCTCGACGACCTTGCCGCTGGCCCGTTCGCGCATCACGTCGCGAGACTCGTAGCGCAGTGCGGCCGTGGCGTAGTCGCGGTCATCCTCGCGCCAGCTTTCGGCGATGTCGGCCTGCAGCAGAGTGATGTCCGAGACCTCGTTCCTGAGACCTTTCTGGGCGTTGTCGGCCAGTTCTTCCGAGAGATAGGATACCATCTCAGGCGTCGTCGCCCGGCGCAGGGCGGCATGGTCTTCGCGCCCGAATGCCTCTTGGACGTCGGTCAACAGTTGCTGGAACGCATCGAGGTCGCTCTGAGCCAGTGTGATCTCCTCGGAGACAGCCGCGGCCGGAGAGCCTCCGCCCGAACCGCCACCAAAGCCGGGGATTGAGAACGAGCCCGCCGTCTGCTGTCCCGTTGCGCGGTTCTCAAATCGCGACGCCTGTGCACCGCCGGCACCCGCGAGCGCGGGCGCCGGGCCACGCGCGGCTTGCGACCGGAAGAAGCGGATGGCCAGCATGATCGCGCCACCGATGAGCAGGGCCTGAAGCAGGAAGCCGAACATGCCGGCCAGACCGCCGAAGCCTTGGCCCAAGAGCAGCCCGATCAGCCCACCGATCAGCAGTCCGCGCATCATCGTTCCGCCGAAGCCGCTCATGAAGCCCGGCCTCTGCGGGCCGGCCTGCGGCTGCCGGGCGGCAGAATTCACACCGGTGTTGGGCGTCATCGAACGCTCGACCGGAGCGGTCGGCGCCGGTGCGGTCCTGGTCGGCGGCGCCGACTGGAACGTGCGCGTGCCGCGACTGCCGAAACTGCCGCCGCGCCGCGCCTCGGCATGGTCGATCGCGACCATGGAGAATGCGAGGAACAGTCCGGCAAACAGGGTTGCAAATCGGCTGGTGCGAGACATCATCGGAAATGAACCTTTATCGATGTGGTTTTAGAAATTTTCAGCAAGCGTCGGCCCGGGCACCGGAGCGACATCCGGTCAATCGAACAATTCTTCGAAGAATGATTTCTTCCGCTTGGGATAACGGTGACCCTGCGAACGCGAATAATCATCATCGCGGCCATGGCCTTGCTGCGGCTGCGAGAAGGCTGCCGGCTGTGGCTGCGGCGCGGGCGACGCCTCCCTGCCGGAACGCTCGATGATCTTGTCGAGTTCGCCTCGATCAAGCCAGACGCCGCGGCACTGCGGACAGTAGTCGATTTCGATACCCTGGCGTTCGCTCATTGTGAGCGCGACGCGGCAGGAGGGGCAAACCAGACCAAGGAGGGAAGATGTCATACGGGGCTCCAAACCGAAAGGATTGAGCCCGCTTGACCTGAAAGGATGGAAACGGGCCCATTAAAGCGGTCCGACATCACGGTCACCATTGGCGACAGTCAGAGGGGCCCGGCCCGCACCAGACAGTTAGGAATGCGGAGCCGCGCCTTCAAGAGCGATAGTGCCGGCACGGCTGATTTGTTTGCCGTTGCTCAGACCGTTACCACGATCTCAGATCGTCACCACGATCTCAGATCGTCACTACGATCTCAGATCGTCACTACGATCTTGCCGAACTGGTTGTTCGATTCGAGATAGCGATGCGCTGCGACGATCTGGTCGAAGGCAAAGGTCCTATCAATGATCGGCCTCAGCGTGGCTGTCTCCAGGCCTTCGAGGATGAACGCCTTTGCTGCCTCCAATTTCGTCGGGTCGCCGGTGAGCTCGTGGACGAGGTAGCCACGCAGCGTCAGCGTCTTGCCCAGCACCGCAGCCAGGGGAAATGGCGTCGGCTCGCTGCTGAGGCCGCCATATTCGATCAGAATGCCTCCCTTTGACATCGCTGCCGTCAGCGGCCAGAAGATCGGGCCGCCGATTGCATCCAGCACGACCCGAACGCCTTTCGCTCCCGCGATCGTGTTCAGCCGTGCGGTGAGATCCTCTTCGGCCAGGATCACGACTTCAGCCGCTCCGGCGTCGAGCAAGGCCTGTTTCTTCGTCGATGTCCGCGTCACCGCGATCGCCGTTGCGCCAACCTTGTTGGCGATCTGGATGGCTGCAAGCCCGACGCTGCTCGACGCCGCGGTGATGACGACGGTATCCCCACTGCCAAGTTTGGCAATGTCGATCAGCGCGCCATAGGCGGTGAGATATTGCATCCAGACAGCCGCCGCCCCTTTCCAGTCGAGCGACGTTGGGTGCTTGACGAGCAGCGCGGCGGGATAGGTGACCAACTCGCCATAAGCCGGCCAACGCACCATCGATTGTGGAGGGATGACGCTGACAGCGTCGCCCGGGACGAAATCCGTCACGCCTTCGCCCACTGTTTCGACAACCCCCGCCGCTTCAAGGCCAAGCCCGGAGGGCAGAGCAGCGGTCTCGACATAGGTGCCGGCGCGCAGCAGCGCCTCGGCGCGATTGATGCCGAGTGCCTTGACGCGGATTTGAACCTCGCCAGGGCCCGGTGACGGGAGGGCGATATCCTCGATGCGCAGGACTTCGGGACCGCCATGCTGGTGGAAGCGGACGATACGTGCCATTCGGGTTACTCCAAATTATCTGAACCGAATGAGCTATGCGGATAAAGGTTTCATGGATAAATGGGCGTACGGATAAAGCAGTAGAAACCGAAGGTTTCGAATATGGATCGGCTTGAGAGCATGGCCGTCTTCGTCAAGGCGGCCGACCTTGGCTCGTTCGCGGCTGCCGCGGTCGCGCTCGACCTGTCCGGACCTATGGTGGGCAAGCATGTCCGCTTTCTCGAAGAACGGCTGGGTGTGCGCCTCATCAACCGCACCACGCGCCGTCAGAGCCTGACGGATTTCGGCCGCGCCTATTATGAACGCTGCCGGGTCGTATTGGCCGAGGCGGAAGCCGCCGATGCGCTGGCTGCCGACCAACTCTCCGAACCGCGCGGAAAACTGCGCGTCACCATGCCGGCGCATTTCGGTCGCCACTGCGTCACCCCCGTGCTGCTGCAACTGGCACGGCAATATCCGATGCTGGAACTCGACCTGTCGCTCAGCGACCGCTTCGCCGATCTTGCCGAGGACGGCTACGATCTCGCCATCCGGACCGGCGATCTGGACGACAAGGCCGGCGTCATCGCGCGCCGCGTCGCGCGCCAGGGCATGATCGTTTGCGCGGCGCCCTCCTATCTGCAACGCCATGGCGAACCGCGGCGGGTCGAGGACCTCGCCGATCATCATGCAATCGTCTATCGCCGGCTTGGCCAGGTCGTTCAGCCCTGGCTGTTTGCGCATGAAGGGCAGACAGCCCGGGAGATTGTGCCCAGCGGCCGGCTGCGGCTCGACGATCTCGATGCCATCGCCGATGCTGCGGTCGAAGGCATGGGGCTGGCGTGGCTGCCCTGGTGGCTGGTTCGCGAGCGCATTCGGGCCGGTGCGCTCGTGGCGCTGTTGCCAGATCAGCCGCGCTATCCCTACGACTGCCACGCCCTTTGGCTGCGGACGTCGCATCTGCCGCTCAAGGTGCGGCTCGCCGTCGATGCGCTGGCGGCCGCCTTGCCGAAATTGATGACGTGATCGCGAGCCGCGCCGGGCCCTCAATTGAGGTCGCGCGGATACTCCTTGACCTCGCTTCGGTCGACGACCACCTCGTTGCGATCGTGCGCCGTGATGTGGGTCTCGATCCGCCAGACATCGCGCAGCGCGCGCACCGTCGCCTTGACCGAAACACGCGCTTGCCAGTCGCCCCTGCCGTAGGATTTCTCCCATGTACAGGTGCCGACCGCCGTGTTCGGATCGTCGGGGTGGATGGTGAAGCGATCGACATGCCTTGCCGAAAGGGTCATTCCCGTATGCGGGTGCCGCACCGTGCCGCCGTCATTTATCACCTGGTAGACGGTCTCGCCGGTGACCTGGTCGGTCGACACCGAGCGCTGGAAGCCGTCGCCCCTGGCCAGCACCTCCTGCTCCATCGGGCTGGCGCTTTCCGGGCCGAGAAATGCTCCCAGCGTGTCATCCAGCTCCTGCGCTGCGCGCACCGGCAGGATCAGCCGGCTGTCGCTGCAATGGATCGACAGCGTCGCCTGTTCGGCCGTCGGGAAGACGATCGGCCAGTGCGACGTCGCCAGCGCCAGCCGGATGCGCTCGCCGGCCTCGAAACGCTGCCCGCAGCAGCGCAGCTTGATGCGCACTGTCTCCGCTTGCCCTGGCACCAGCGGCTCGATCTCCAGGTCGCCGTTGCGATGGCTGAGGTTGAGGATACCGTAGCTGACACGTGAGGCCGCCCCGTCCGCGAACACCTGCGACAGGGTGGCGGAGAGGAGCGCGACCGGTTTGTCTGAGGCGAGCTTGACCTCGAATTCGGGGAAACCGAGGATCTCGACGGCTTCGGTCAACGGCGCCGTCTCGAAGATCAGGGCGTTGCCTTCCTCGGTCCGCTGGTCGACCGGCAAGGTCGGCATGACGCCGTAGCCACACCAGGCGCCTGAAGACAGGCCGGCCGTCTGTGGCGATGAAATCTCCAGGATCGCGTTATCGCCCCTGGCCTCGCTCAGCACATGGGGTGCAAGGTTCAGCACCTTTTGCCCGACGCCCGGTCCCGGCCAGGACGGCTCGGCCACCCAGCGGCCGGGCCGCTCATCATAGATCGCGGCCGGCCGCGCCGGATCCTGGATCCAGGCGCGCAGCATCGGCTCGTCGGCAATGCCGGTGTCGATCCCCTTCAGATACTGGTCCCACCAGCGCAGGCATTCCTGCAGGAAGCCCATGCGCGGGCCGGGCATGGCGTAGTGGGGATATTTGTGCCCCCAGGGGCCGATCAGTCCCTTGCGGGGACCGGGCAGGTTTTCCAGCATGCGGAAGATCGGGTTGGGATAGCCGTCGGCCCAGCCGCCGACGGCATAGACCGGAATTTCGACATCGGCGTAGTCCTCGCAGATCGAGCCATGCTTGTAGAAGTCGTCGCGGCGCTGGTGTTCGAACCAGTCCTGCATCCATATGCCGTTGCCGTTCAGCCGCTGCTCCCAGAGATCGCGCCAGCGGTCGCCGACGATCAGCGGATCAGGTGGCGTCATGGCGATCGCCCAGGCAGTCGTTCCCCACATCAGATTGTCGCACATCATGGCGCCGCCGAGGTAATGCACATCGTCATTGTAGCGGTCGTCGGTCGAGCACAGCGAGATGACAGCCTTCAGCGCCGGCGGGCGCCGGGCGGCGACCTGCAGCCCGTTGAAGCCGCCCCAGCTGATGCCGATCATGCCGACGCTGCCCGAGCACCAGGGTTGCCGGGCCAACCATTCGATCACCGCCAGGCAGTCATCCTGTTCCTGCTTCAGATACTCGCCCTTGCACAGCCCTTCGCTGTCGCCCGAGCCGCGCATGTCGACACGCACGCCGGCATAGCCGTGCCCGGCGAAATAGGGATGCGTCAGCGCATCGCGTTCCACCGTTCCGTCGCGCTTGCGATAGGGCAGGTATTCAAGGATCGCCGGCACCGGATCGGCGTCGGCATCTTCCGGCAGCCAGACGCGCGCCGCCAGCTTGACGCCGTCCGGCATCGGAATCCACAGGTTCTCGATCTCGCGCACCTTGCGCGGAAAATCGGTGATGACGCGGATATCTTGCATGGCGGCTCCTCTCGACGCCCCGGCCATATGTGCCGAGGCTGTCCTTATGTGTTCAGCGGGAAATGGCAGGTCAGACGGCTGTCGCCTACAGCGGCCGGGACAGGGGCATCGACCGCGCAACGGTCCTGTGCTTGCGGGCAGCGTGTATGGAATTCACAGCCCTTGGGCCGCGCCAGCAGCGACGGTACGTCCGCCGGCAGCGTGATGCGCTGGTGCATCCTGTCGGGATCGGGCTCCGGATTGGCTGATAGAAGTGCCGCCGTATAGGGATGATGCGGCGCGCGGAAGATCGCTTCGGTCTCACCCTGCTCGACGAAGCGGCCGAGATACATGACCGCCATGCGGTCGGCGATCTGGCGCACGACATGCAGATTGTGGGTGATGATCAGCATCGACAGGCCCATGCGGTCGCGCAGATCGTTGAGCAGGTTCAGCACCTCGCCCTGTACGGAAACATCGAGGCCGGCCGTCGGCTCGTCGGCAACCACCAGCACGGGATCGAGCGCGATCGCCCGCGCGACGCCGACGCGGCGTGCCTGGCCGCCGGACAGCTGGTGCGGATAGCGGTCGGCGAACTCGCGCGGCAGCCCGACCAGCGTCAGAAGCCGTGTGACCTCGGCGTTGAGATCACGGTTGGAGAGCCCATGGATCACGAAGGGCTCCGACAGCAGCGACCGCACGCTGAGCCGTGGCGACAGCGACCCGATCGGATCCTGGAACATCATCGGCATGCGCCGCCGCACCGGCTTCATCGCGGCGTTGGAGAGACCCTGCAACTCCTGTCCTTCGAACAGGATCGTGCCCGATTTGACGGGCTGAAGACCATTGATCGTGCGTGCGAGAGTGGTCTTGCCGGAGCCGGATTCGCCGACCAGCGCGAAAGTGGTGCCGCGCTGCAGGTTGAAGCTGACACCGGAGACCGCCTCGATCTCCGTGGCGCGGCCAGCCAGCCTGGCGGTCAGCCCGCCGACCCGGAACGAGACGCGTAAATCGCTGACGCGGAGCAGGTCGTCGGAGCTCATGCGCTCATCACCCCCTGGGGAACGTCCGCGTGCCAGCATCGAGCGATGTGAGATCCGCCAAGTGGAGCGTTGGGAGGTGTCGTGAGGCATTGCGCATCGGCGCGGTCGCAACGCGGCTGGAAGACGCAGCCGCTCGGCCGCCGGCGCAGATCCGGCAAGGTTCCGGCGATGGTCGGCAGGCGGGCGACCCGTTGCGACAGCCGCGCGGGATCGCAGGCGAGCAGCTTTTGCGTATAGGGATGACGCGCATCATGGAAGATCTCGCGGGTCGTGCCGCTCTCCACCACTTCGCCGGCATACATGACGATCATCTCGTCGCAGAGTTCGGCGATAACCCCCAGGTGATGCGAGATGAAAAGCACCGAGCAGCCGATCTCGCGCTGCAGGTCCTTGAGCAGCTCGATGGTGGCCACCTCCAGCGTCGCGTCGAGCGCGGTGGTCGGCTCGTCGGCAATCAGCAGTGCCGGTTCCATCATCAGTGCCATGGCGATGGCGATGCGCTGCTTCATGCCGCCGGAGAATTCGTGCGGAAACTGCGCCAGCCGGCTTTCCGGATCGGGAATGCGGACCTTGCGCAGCATGGCGACCGAGCGCGCGTCCTTGTCCCGCTTCGACAGGCCTGAGCGATACTGGATATCACGCATCTGCCGTCCCACCGAAAGCACGGGATTGAGCGCACCCATCGGATCCTGGAACACGGTGGCGATCCTGCGGCCACGCAGCCCGCGCATCGCGGTCGGGTCAAGCCGGGTGAGGTCCTTGTCGCCTTCGAAGACGATCTCGCCCGACGAGATCTCGCCATTGTCGGCGAGCAGGCCGAGTATGGCGTTGATCAGCGTCGACTTCCCGCAGCCGGATTCGCCGACCACGCCGACGCTGCGGTTGGAGGGCACGGAAAAGCTGACGTCTTTCAGCGCCTCCAGCCGGCCGCTCTCGGTGTGGAAGGCAACGCTGAGATTCTTGACCGCGAGAACCGTCATGACCGCCCCTTCAGTCGGGGATCGAAGAGATCGCGCAAGGTCTCGCCGAAGAAGGTGAAGCCGAGCGTGGTCAGCACGATCGGCAGGCCGCCGGCGATCACGATCCAGTAGGAATCGCGGATGTTGGCGAAGCCGTCATTGAGGATTGCGCCCCAGCTCGGCGTCGGCGGCCGCACGCCAAGCCCGAGGAAGCTCATGCCGGCCTCGATCGCCACCACCACGGGGATGTCCATCGACACCAGGATCAGGATCGGGCCGATGATGTTGGGCAGGATATGGACGCGCAGGATGCGGCCGGCGCTTGCGCCCATCGAGCGTGCAGCCATGACATGTTCGGCGGATTTGAGCACCAGCGTCTGGGTGCGGATGATGCGCGCATAGCCCGGTACGTTGACCAGCATCACCACCAGCACCACCGCGTAAAGCGAGGGGCCGAACAGGGTGACCAGCGTCAGCGCCAGCATGACGGTCGGGAAACTCTTCACTGCGTCGAAGACGAGCAGCAGCACATTGTCGAGCCATCGCGGGCCATAGCCGGCGATCAGGCCCAGCACCACGCCGACAATCAGCGACACCAGGGTTGAACCCAGCGCGATCATCAGCGCGACGCGTCCGCCGTAGAGAACCCGGGTGAAGAGATCGCGGCCGAGATGGTCGGTGCCGAGCAGGTGCATAAGGCTGGGCGAGGCGAAGCGCTCGGCCGGCGAAATCTTGCTCGGCGTATAGCTGGTCAGGACACTGGCGAACACAGCCGAAAGCACCACCACCGCCACCAGCGTCAGGCCGATGGCGCCGAGCGGCTCGCGCATGATGCGGCGCAGGGTGCGCCACACGCCGCCGAGGCGGCTGCCGCGAAAGGACAGCTCAGTTGAAACTTGATCTGACACGGGGATCCAATAGGCCGACCAGTATGTCTGCCGCTACGTTGACGAGGACGAAGAAGACCGTGGTGACCAGCACGGCTCCGGAGACAATGGGGTAGTTGCGCACCGAAATCGCTTCATAGACCAGCTTGCCGATGCCGGGGCGGGCAAAGACGATTTCGGCGAAGACCGAAGACGACAGCATATGGCCGATGCCGACGCCGAGCAGGGTGATGGTCGGCAGCACGGCGATGCGTAGCGCATAGGTGTAGATGATGCGGTGTTCCGGCAGGCCGAAGGCGCGCGCCGTGCGGATATGGCTGGCCTCGAGCGTCTCCAGCATCGAGGCGCGTACCATGCGCGAGATATAGCCGATCCAGCCAAGGCCGACCGCCAATGACGGCAGGATGAGATGCTGAAGCTGGCTGGCGAGGTTTCCGGGGTCGCCGGCACCGATTGCCGGCAGCCATTGCAGGGCAACGGCAAAGACCAGTAGCGAATAGATGGCGACGACGAAGGACGGCACCGCGATCATCGCCACCGACAATACGCCGATCACTTGGTCGACGAAGCCTCCGCGCCGCACCGCCGCGATGCAGCCAAGCGGAATGCCGAGCGCCACCGACCAGGTGATGCCGCCGATGATGAGCGCCAGCGTGAACGGCAGTTGCTCCATCACCACGTTCAGCACCGGCCGGTCGGACAAGACTTCCGTGCCGAGATCGCCATGCAAGGCCGACCCATAGAAGTTCACGAATTGCCGCCAGACGGGCTGATCCAGGCCCATGCGCTCGCGCAACGCCTCCTTCATCTCCGGCGTCGCGCGTGGTCCCAGCGCGACCGAGGCCGGGTCGCCGGGGATGAGGTAAACCATGGCGAACATCATCATCAGCGCGAAGCTGATGATGATGGCGCCCAGCCACAGACGCTTGAGAGCGTAGCGGATCATGTCATTACCCGTCGGAACGTCTCCGGCGGGGGCAGGTCCCCGCGGGTCGATGTCATGCCGGTTTGAAATCGGTGAACACTGGTTCACCGTTCGGCTTCAGGCCGGCCACGACCGAGTCGCGATACATGACGCCGGTGACTTCGTGGGTGAGGAAGACGTAGTTGCCGTTTTCCTCCATCAGGTCCTGCAGCTTCTTGTAGATGACATCGCGCTTGGCCGGATCGAGTTCGACCATGCCCTCGGCATTAAGCTTGTCGAATTCCTCGCTGGAGAAACGCTCCCAGTTCCAGACGCCGATCTGGTCGCGTGTGAACCACGCGGTGGCCCAGCTTGGATCCGGCTGCATGGAGAAGCGGCTGATGACCATCTGCAGCTTCTTCCAGTAGTCGCCTTCCTTGGCGCCGAGCGTCCAGAAGGTGCCGCTGTCGTTCTGCTTGATCTCGACGTTGAGGCCGACATCCTGCAGGTTCGACTGCACCACCTGAGCGGCGGTGAGGCGCTCGGTCTTGTTGAGGATGTCGAGCGTGATCGTGGTGCCGGCGAGCCCCTCCTTGGCGATCATGTCGCGGGCGCGGTCCGGATCGTAGTCGAAAAGGTTCTTCTCGCGGTGGCCGGGCAGGCCGGGCGCGATGATGCCGGTCGCGGTGGCGGCCGCGCCGAAATAGGCGGCATCGACGACGGCCTTGCGGTCCACGGCATATTGCACCGCGCGGCGCATGTTCGGATTGTTGAACGGCGCGACATCCTGGTTCATGCCCAGCCAGACAAAGGCCAGCGACGGCTTCTCGACGACCTTGGTCTTCGGCGGCGGCGTCTGTTTCAGCCGCGAGATCGAGGAGACCGCGGTCCAGGTGTAGTCGAGATCGCCGGCCTCGTAGCCGAGTTCTCCCGTCTTCTCGTCCTCGATCGGATGGATGTGGATTTCGGCAAAGCCGCCCGGCTCGTACTTCCAGTCAGGGTTGCGCACCAGCACAGTGCGCTGCTTGGGCAGCCATTCCTTCAGTATGTAGGGGCCTGACTGCGCAACCGGCTTGACGCCCAACTTGCCGCCGAGTTCGGTGATGGCTTTCTTGGACAGGATGGTCCCGGACGGCGTCGGCAAGGTGGATGTCCACAGTGGGGCGAAGGCCTGCTTGAGATGGATGATGCCAGAGAGCTTGTCCTTGACCTCGACTTCCTTGAGCGTCGCCCAGTCGCCGGAATAGGGGCTCTTGTTGGCCGGGTCGGCGATGCGCTCGATCGAGAATTTGACGTCCTCCGCCGTCATCTGGCCATAGCCGTCGGTGAAGCCGATATTGTCGCGCAGTTTGAAGGCGACGGTCAGCGGGTCGAGCTGTGTGATCGTCTCCGCCGCCATCGGCCGCCAGCCCCAGCTCTCGCCAGGCGTGGTGACGACGAGCCCGGCGAAAATGACGCTGGTGATATCGCCTTCGGGCGCGGCCAGCCGGAAGCAGGGGTCGAGCGTCTGGATGTCGGCGTATGAGCGCACCTTCAGGATCGGACCATCGGCCGACCAGGAGATTTTCGGATTGACCATCGAGGCAAGACCAAAGGCTCCGGCTCCAGCCAGCAGGCCGCGTCGCGAAATCCTGGTGTCGGTAAAAATGGACATGCTCTACCCCTCTGCTGTTTTAATTGTCGTGCTTGATCTGCTGGCTTTTTCGAACCGCGCCGAATTTATCGGTCAGCTAAAACTGCTAGGGATAGACATGTATGTCTAGCGAAAATTTTGCTGGCATGTTCGAATCTTGAATATGGCCGGTCTTGCGCAAAATCCCGATATCCGATCCGCCCCTGCCGGCACTCCGGCGGGGGCGAAATGCCATCGGCCCACCCCGGGCAGGCTGGCCCGCCGGTCGGCGGAAGCTGGATCAAAAGCCGAAGCGCGGCCCGCGTTCTCGCCTACTTCCAGATCTCGCTCGCGAGCCGCATGAAATTGCCGCCCATGACGTCGCGCACTGCCTGCTCCGATTGGCCACGGCGCAGCAGCACCTCGGCCAGTTCGCGCATCTGGCCAGGGGCCGAGTAGGTCGTGGCACCTTCCGGATATTCGTTCTTGGGCCAGAATTGCGGGTTGTCGGAGATGATGCGGTCGATGCCCTTGACGTCGACCGGGAAGGCGTAGTCCAGCCCGATGCCGACATGGCGCGGGCCGATCAGATCGACGAGGTACTCGATATGGTCGGCCAGCCTCTCCGAATCCGTCCGGCCTTCGCCGAGGAAACGATTGAGCCCGACGATTGCGACAATGCCGCCAGTGCGTGCGCAGGCCTTGATCTGATCGTCGGTGATGTTGCGGCCGTGGCCGCAAAGCGCCTTGGGGTTGGAGTGCGAGAAGATGACCGGCCGGTTGGAATACTCCATGACCTCCATCGAAGTGCGGTAGCCGGTATGGGTGACGTCGACAAACATGCCGAGACGGTTCATCTCGTCGATGACCTCGCGGCCGAACGTCGTCAGGCCGGTCTCGACATCGTGGCAGCCGCCGCCGGCCAGATTGTTCCTGTTGTACGCGAACAGGATCTGGCGCACGCCGAGCTGGTGGTAGAACTCCACCATCTCGATGCGGCCGTCGAGCGCGTTCATGCCCTCTATGTCGAAGGTGATCGCGAGTTTGCTCTCGGCCTTGGCCTTGCGGATTTCCGTGACCGAGGAGACCAGAGTGTAGTGTTGGGAATTGGAAAGGATCCAATGGCGGAAATTCGCCAGCGTCCTGACAGTCTGCTCCCAGGGCAACAGATCGAAGCCGACGTCGATCGACAGATAGTCGATGCCGGCATCGCGCCATATCTGCAGATTGTTCAGGTCCGCCGCCGGATCCGGCATGAAGCCGGAATGCGCATCCCAAATGATTTCACTGTCAAAAATTGCCCGGGCGGCATTCGAAACGGTCACTTTTTCCTCGCTCTCTCGGCAGTACCCACATCTCGGAATGCCGGATCAATCAGCGTTCCGGTCGCGTGATCCAGATGCAGTGCCTATCAACTATCAGGCCACAGACACATGTGTCTAGACAGCTCCGATTGAGCCTGTATGGTCGCCGTCGTTGCCATCAGGACAGTGCGGCGCGGCTCTGCGTCGTGGGTTCGCAACGCATGACTATGAGGGTATCCGATGCAACGGGATTTTCGCTCCTCGGCGGAATTCGAAGCCGTCCACGGCTTCTACAGCGATCTTCTGGGCGCCCCCGGCCACGTCTTCGGCGGCCGCTCGCTGTGCGGCCATCATGGCGCGGGACAACTCCATTTCATCGGCCACAGTTCCGAAGGAACGATCGAGGATGGACCCGCGAGCAGGCTCTATCAGGTCGCACGCGGCGGTCCGCTCAAACGGCTCAGCGAAAGGGAAGCGCGGCAGATCCGTTTGTCGCCTGACGGGTCGCGGCTCGCATTCGCCTGCCAGGGTGACGGTCCCGCGACGGACCTTGTCGAGATATGGTTCGACAGTGCCGTTGTCGCGAGCGCCGCCCTGCAAGGGCGCATCGAACAGCTCGACTGGTCGCCGGACGGCAGGAAACTTCTTCTGGTGGTCGCCGGAACCGCGGCCGACCTTGCCGGTATCCACGGCGGCTATGCCCAGAAACAACAGGCGGAAGCCGTCGCCTGGCTGCCCGAGGTTCGGCTGGGCGAGGGCGAGGACCTTTGGCGCCGCATATGGATCTGGGACATCGAGGGTGCCGCTCGCCCGCTCACCGCCCCGCCGCTGAACGTCTGGGAGGCGAGCTGGTCCGGCAACGACAGCATTGCCGCGCTGGTCAGCGACGATCATGGCGAGGGCAGCTGGTATAGGGCGCATCTGGCGCTGGTCGACGCCGGCTCGGGCTCCGCGCGGACGATCCATACGCCAAAGGACCAGATCGGTTGCGTCAGGGGCGGTCCGGGCGGAGACAAGGTCGCCTTCGTCCAGGCATTCTGCAGCGATCGCGGGCTGGTTGCCGGCCTGCTTTCCATCCTCGATCTGAAAACCGGCGCGGTTGTAATTGCCGACACGCCGGGCATCGATGTGACATCGGTCGAATGGCGTTCGGCAACGGTCATCCATTTTGCCGGTGCCGGCGGCCCAGAAACCGTGAGCGGCGATTTCGCGCTCGACAGTGCGGTCGCGACGCAACATTGGGCGTCGCGTGAACTCACCCATGGCGAGTGGGTGCCCGCGTCTCACCCGATCGGAGACAGGGGCTCGCTGTTCATCGCCGAATCCTGGTCGCGCGCGCCGTTCCTGGCCGAAGAGACGGATGGCTCCATTGTTGAACTGGCCTCGCTGGCCGCGCCCGATGCTGCCAAGGCGATGGCCGCCTGCGGTATGGTCGAACCCTTCGAATGGCCGGCGCCGGACGGGCTGACCATCCAGGGCTGGCTGGTGCGGCCGTCTGGCGCGACGGCCCCGACGCCGCTCCTGGTCGATGTTCATGGCGGACCGGTTTCGGCGCACCGCAACCGCTGGCTTGGCCGTTCGCGCGCCGGCGCCATCCTTGCCAGCCGTGGCTGGACGATCCTGTTCCCGAACCCGCGTGGCAGCACCGGGCGCGGCGACGACTTTGCCCGTGCCGTCAAGGGCGACATGGGCGGCGCCGACGCGCAGGACATCATCAGCGGGGTCGACGCGCTGATCGCGCGCGGGCTGGTCGATGCCACGCGTATCGCCGTTACCGGCACCAGCTATGGTGGCTTCATGTCAGCCTGGCTGCCCTCGCAGAGCGACCGCTTCGCTGTGGCGGTGCCGATCTCTCCGGTTGGCGACTGGTATAGCCAGCATCGCACGTCGCAAATCCCTGAATTTGACGAGATCATGCTGACGACGTCGCCTTGGCAATCCGGCGGCGAGTATTTTTCGCGCAGCCCCGCATTCCACAAGCAGAAGAAGATCGTGCCGTCGCTGATCATGGCTGGCGCCATCGACAAGAGCACACCGCCGGGACAGGCCGAGGAATGCCATTTCGCGGCCTTGAGGTCCGGAGCGCCGAGCGCTCTCGTCATCTATCCGAAAGCTGGGCACAGCCTGCGCGGTTACCCCGAATACATCGACAGTGCCGCGCGCATCCTGTGGTGGCTGGAAAGACATATCGGCCCCGCCGGCGGGACCGGGCCATGAGTGAAGGGAGAACAGAAGAGATGAGTACAAACGGCAACCACACCGGAGGCAGCAACCGACATATCGCCGTGATCGGCGGTGGCATCATCGGCTGCAGCGCGGCCGTGCATCTGCTGCGGTCCGGCGTGCGCCAGGTGACCATCATCGATGCGGGTCAGCCGGGCGCGGCGACCACCGGCGCCGGTGCGGGTTTCGTCTCGCATTGGTCCGCGGGCATGATCCCGCTCGGCGAGGAAGGTTTTCAGCTTCAGCAGTATGGGCTCGATTTCTATCGCCGGCTGCACGAGGTCGGCGTCGAGATCGGCTACCGGCCGAACGGCACCTTGATCATGGCGCTGACCGAGGATGGACGCGAGCGCTTCGTGCGTCCGGTGCTGGACTCTCCCTACGCGCCGCCGGAAATGCAGGATCTGAACGCCGCGCAGATCGGCCAGAAGATGCAGGGCCTGATCGATCCGGCGCGCGTCCACTCGGCGGCTTACAACCCGCACGGCATCCAGCTGGATACTACCCTGGCGATGAAGGTGCTCACCGGCCAGATAGGTGAGCTTGGCGGCGTCTTCCGCAGCGGGACGCGCGTCACCGCCGTCCAGGACGCGGGTGATCGGGTGACGATCGAAACCGACCGGGGCAGCATTGAAGCCGATGGCGCGATCGTTGCCGCCGGCGCCTGGAACAACCAAGTGATCGCAGGCCTTGGCTGGCAGCTGCCGCTGCTGCGGGTCGTCGCGACGCGTATCGTCACCGACAACAGGGGATTGCCGTCGACGATCCCGACAGTCCAGTGCCGCGAGTTGCGGCTGTGGCTGCGCGAAACATTCGGCGCCGTCATGTGGGGCACCGGCAGGCACTATCAGCCTCTCTACAAAACGGCCGACAGCGGCATCGAACCCGGTCAACCGCATAATCTGGAACTGATGCAGGCGACGTCCGAACAAGAGCTTGCGGAATTGCAGACGATCTTCCCGCCGCTGCGCGGCTCGAGGATCGCGAGTTGGGCGCAAGGCGTGCCGTGCTACACACCCGACAACAGCCTCGTGGTCGGCAAGATCCCGGGCAGCGACAACGTCGTGATCGCCGGCGGCGACAATGAGAGCGGCGTCACCCATGGCCCGGGCCTTGGCCGGCTCGCCTGCGAACTCGCCCTCGGCCAGACCCCGTTCGTCTCGCCCGGACGCTTCCGTGTCGACCGTTACGCCTCCGATGCCTTCAAGTCGGAAGCCGAGGTCGAGGCCGCCATGCCAGCCTGGGGCGCGCGCCACGACGCCTCACGGTTTGGCCGCGAAGCCTGATCCCTCAGGTGGTGCCGACGCTCCCAAGCAGTGCCTGCGCCACCGACCTGACCAGCGGACCGGCATTCTTCCGCATCACGATGTGGAAGGAGCCGGCGTGGCGACGCGAGGCCTTGGTCAAACGGATGAGCTGGCCGCGACGAAGCTGCTCGTCGGCGAAGCCGGCCCAGGCCAGTGCCGCGCCGCGGCCGGCGATGGTTTCGTGTATCATCGACATATAGCTCGTGAACCTCGGACCCTCGAGCTTGCGGTCGGTTCCGATCCACGATTGCCAGCTGTCGATCGCCCTGGGCGGCGTGGCCTGATGCAGCAGAGGCACGTCAAGGAAAGCCTCCGGCTCTTCCGTCGCAAGCGCCGGATGCCGGGCCAGGAAAGCGGGCGCGCAGACCGGATACCATTCTCCGTCGAACAGCTTTTCGGCAACAAGATCAGGCCATTGTTCGGGTTCGCCGAAGCGGATCGACAGTGCCACTTCAGGCTGGTCGAAATCCCTGTAGTCGTTGGATGTCTGCAGCAGCACGCGGCCATCGGCGACAAGCGAAGTGATCAGGCCGAAGCGGGGCATCAGCCACGCTTGCGCCAGATCATGGCTGCAGCCGACGACGAATGTGTCGCTGTCGTGCTCGGTCAACTCCTCCACCGCTTGCCTAATGGTCGTTAGCCCTTCGCGGATCGCTTCGGCCAGCGCCATGCCGGCTCCGGTGATGGCGACGCGGTTGCCCTGACGCGTGAACAGTTCGACCGAAAGTTGCCTTTCGAGATTGGCGACGTGGCGGCTGACCGCGGATTGCGCGATGTTGAGTTCCTGCGCGGCGGGTGTCAGGCCGCCATGCCGCGCGGCCGCCTCGAAGGCGACCATGGCGTTCAGAAGCGGAAGTGACGCCTTGAGGGTTTTCACGATCGGGGCTCGGTTCTGCCTTCATGCCTTTTCGATATGAAGGTCTACCATTTCTGTATTTGCCGCAAGCTTTTCGGCATCGCAAACTCTATCGAAACATCATCCTAACGCCAGCGTGCAGAAAGGTGTTCGCCGTGCAGGCCAACACACCGAACAGCCAGCCCATCGATCGAAACGAGATTGTCCGCCTGATTGACCGGCAGCGTCAGGACTGGTCGCTGGAACAGGCTTTCTATACGGATCCGGCCATCTTCGCGCTGGAGCGGGATCTGTGGTTCCCGCGCCAATGGGTGCTTGTCGCCCATGCCAGCGAGGTGCCCGAGAAAGGGCGCTACATCGTGCGTCAGCTGTTCGACGAGGAGATCATCGTTGTGCGCTTCGGTGACGGCGAGGAGGACATCGCGGCCTATTACAACGTCTGCACCCATCGCGGCTCGCGGCTCTGCACCAAGGATGGCCGCGGCAAGCTTCTGGTCTGTCCCTATCACGCCTGGTCGTTCAGGCTGACCGGCGAACTGCAGTCGCGGCAGGATCTTCCGCCAAGCGTGGACCCGGAGGCGCTCGGACTGCATCGCGTGCCCTCGAAATGTTTCGGCGGCCTGGTGTTCTGTGGCCTGGACGCCAATTCCTTGCCCGACATCGAGCCTGTCGCGGCGGGGCTGACCGATGGGTTGCGCGAAAATGGCCTCGACCAGGCGCGCATTGTCGCCCGCAAGAACTACCTGACCAAGGCGAACTGGAAGCTGGTGCTTGAGAACTTCCTCGAATGCTACCATTGCCGGCCGGCGCATCCCGAATATTACCGCGTCAACGGCCATGTCAAAGTCACCGCGACCCGCGACGCCGACAAGGCGGTCGAATGGCAGAATGAAATCGAGGCCTGGCACAGCGTCATCGGCGATGCCGAATTCCACAAGGGCGCATGGCAGCCGGGCGACCTCGACACCATGCCGTTCGCCATGCACCGCAAGCCGATCGGCTCGGGCCGCAACACCTTGTCCAATACGGGCGAGGGGGTCTCGTGCCTGATGGGCGGCCGCAATGCCTATGATGGCGGCGAAAGCGGCTTCCGCCTCGGGCGGCTGTCCTTCGCCAGCGCTGCCAACGACTATGTCACGCTGTTCCAGATGATACCGCGCAATGCCATGGAGACCGACGTCATCCTGACCTGGCTCGTCGACAAGGACGCCGATCAGGACGTCGATGCAGACGCAATCAGCTGGATGTGGGACGTGACCACCGTGCAGGACAAGAAGATCACCGAGGACAATGCCGACGGCATCCTGTCGCGCGCCTACCGTCCGGGCCCCTATACGCCGCTGGAAAGCCAGACCTCCTTCTTCGTGCAGACCTATCTGTCGGAACTGCGCTCGCTGATCACCGGCACGCGCGGCGCACCGGCCAGCCAGTGGTCTGCGCCGGCGCAGCTCTTTGCATCGCCCAAGGCGGCCTGCTCAACGCGTCTTTGACCGGTAGGACGCGGATTCGGGTCTCTCCTGCAGAATGAGTGCACGCTTCAGGTCTTTGAGGCGTCGCGTTCCGGTGCCATATGAAGGTGGCTGACGGAATGTGCGCATTGCAGGAGAGACGGTTCATGACCAAGGGTTCGGATCTGTTCGTGGCGGCCCTCGAAAACGAAGGGGTCGAGCGGATTTTCGGCATTCCGGGCGAGGAAAACCTCGATATCGTCGAATCTATTCGCCGCTCGTCGATTCAGCTGATCCTGACCCGCCACGAGCAGGCGGCGGCCTTCATGGCCGCTACCTACGGCAGGCTCACCGGCAAGCCGGGCGTGTGCATCACCACGCTTGGCCCCGGCGCGCTCAACCTGACGACCGGCGCGGCCTATGCGCTGCTCGGCGCGATGCCGATGATCATGATCACCGGCCAGAAGGGCATCCTGTCATCGCGGCAGGCGCGCTTCCAGATCGTCGATATCGTCGCGGCGATGAAGCCGCTGACCAAGCTGTCGCGCCAGATCGTCTCGCCCAAGATGATCCCCTCGCTGGTGCGTGAGGCCTTCCGCGTCGCGCAGGAGGAGCGTCCGGGTCCGGTGCACCTGGAATTGCCGGAAGACATAGCGGCGGCCCAGTGCGATCCGGTCGCGCTGGTGCCGACGCATCCGGTCGACCTGCCCATTGCCGGCGCGGACGCGCTGGATCGGGCTGCCCGGATGATCATGGAGGCGAAGCGTCCGCTGTTGATGTTCGGCGCGGCGGCGTCGCGCCCGCGCGTGACCCCGGATATCGCTCAGTTCGTGCTGCGCACACAGATACCCTATTTCACCACACAGATGGGCAAGGGCACCGTGCCTGGCGGCACCGAACTCTACATGGGGACGGCGGCGCTCTCGGAGCGCGACTACGTGCACGAGGCCATAGAACAGGCCGATCTGATCATCACCATCGGCCACGATACGGTCGAGAAACCGCCCTTCATCATGGGTACCAACGGGCCGAAGGTGATCCATGTCGGCTATCACTCGGCCGATGTCGAGCAGGTCTATTTCCCGCAGGCCGAGATCGTCGGCGACCTTGGCCCCTCGCTGGCGCTGCTGGCCGACCGCGTCGAAGGCAAGATCCCCAATGCACAGGCCTTGCTGCCGCTGCGCGAAGGCATTTTGAGCCGCATCGCCGCGCGCGCCACCGAAGACCGTTTCACGCCGCAGCGCATCGTGCATGACGTGCGCGCCGTGATGCCGGCGGACGGGATCCTCGCCCTCGACAACGGCATGTACAAGATCTGGTTCGCGCGCAATTACCGCACGCGCATGGCAAACACGCTGCTGCTCGACAATGCGCTGGCCACCATGGGCGCCGGCTTGCCGTCGGCGATGATGGCGGCACTGCTCTATCCCCAACGCCGCGTCATGGCCATTTGCGGCGACGGCGGATTCATGATGAACAGCCAGGAACTGGAGACCGCCGTCCGGCTCAAGCTAAACCTTGTCGTCCTGCTGCTCGAAGACCATGCCTATGGCATGATCCGCTGGAAGCAGGCGGTCGACGAGTTCCCGGATTTCGGCATGACCTTCGGCAACCCCGATTTCGTCAAATACGCCGAGGCCTATGGCGCCAGGGGAACCAGGGTCGGCGAGATCGCCCAATTGCGG
The DNA here is from genome assembly GCF_006442655.1 of Mesorhizobium sp. B2-1-3A. Classification (NCBI taxonomy): domain Bacteria; kingdom Pseudomonadati; phylum Pseudomonadota; class Alphaproteobacteria; order Hyphomicrobiales; family Phyllobacteriaceae; genus Mesorhizobium; species Mesorhizobium sp. B2-1-3A. The sequence goes on along the minus strand of NZ_VFWK01000001.1, from coordinate 1,192,254 downwards.
CCGGCGCTGGAGCAGGCCTTCGCGGGCGGCGGCGTGCATCTGGTCGTCGTGCCCATCGACTATTCCGAAAACACCCGTGTGCTTGTCGACGAACTGCGCGAGCGGCTGCCGGCGCCACAGAAGCCCTGACGGCGGCGGCAACGCCGCCGTCAGGATTGGTTGGGTGCGAGGGCCTACACCTTGCAGTAGGGCGTGACCGGCGCGATGGTGCCGAAATCCTTGGCGATCTCGTAGCTGATGCCGTCGGCCGCCGCCTTGCCGACATAGGAATGGCAGAGCGTGTGGTTGTTGGAGGCATCGACGCGGATCTTGCCTTGCGGTGCGTCGAACTCGATGGTCGGCAGCGCCTTGAGCACATCGTCGTCCTTCAGCGATCCAGCCTTCTCGGCGGCCAGCGCATAGAGATGCAGGCCGTTATAGCCGGCCTCGCCGATGCCGTTGACCATCTTTTCCTGGCCGAATTTTGCGCGGAAGCTCGAGATGAACTTCTTGTTGACCGGATTGTCGAGCGCCATCCAGTAGGGCTGCGGCGCGTAGGTGCCGGCGGCGACGCCGGGCGGCAGCGCGTCCTTGTTGAAGACCTCGTCGAGCGGCGCGATCAGCGGCTGCTTGATGTCGAAGCTGCGATACTGCTTGAGCTGGGTGACAGCGTCGTTGCCGACCACCATCGACCAGACGACATCGGGCTTCAGCGACTTGATCTTCTGGAAGGCCGGGCCGAAATCCGTGGTGCCGAACGGATAGTAGTCGGCGCCGATGATCTTGCCGCCGGCCTTCTCGTAGGCAGCCGTGATCGCCTCGGTCATCTTCTGCGGCCAGGCATAGTCCGAGGCCATGATGTAGATGGTCTTGCCGAGGTTCTCGGCCACCCACGGCATCATCGGGTCGACCTGCTGCATCGGGATCGGGCCGGTGGCGACGAAGTAGCGGTTGCATTCGCCGCCCTCGAAATTGGTCGGGTAGAAGAACAGCTTCTTGGCCTTCGAGGTCACCGACAGCGTCGCACTGCGCTCGGGCGAGATGATCGTGCCCATGATCACGTCGACCTTGTCCTCATTGAGGAGCTTGCGCGCCTTGTCGATCGAGCCCTTGGTCGTGGTCTGGTTATCCTCGATGAACAGTTCGACCTGGCGGCCGCCAATGCCGTTGGCGGCGTTGAGTTCGGCCGCGGCGAGCTTGTAGCAATTGAGCAGCGTCTCGCCGAGGATCGCCTGCAGCCCGGTAATCGGAATCGACAGGCCGACCTTGACGGTGTCGGCGGCGCGCAGGATCGATGGAGCGCCGACCATGGCGAAGGCGGCGGCAGCGCCGCCGGATTTCAGGATAGTTCTTCTGCTTATCATTTTTGTGTTCCCTTCCAGTTCAGGCGCGCCCCATGCACGCCTTACAAAGCCAACAGGTCCCAGGTGCGCTTCAGCCGCGCCTCATAGGGCCAACAAATCCTTCAGCAGGCTCTCGTCGGCGAACGCCTCCGGCGTGCCTTCATGCACGATCCTGCCTTTCTCCATCACCAGGCAGCGGTCCGCCGCCTTGAGAACGAGATCGAGATTCTGCTCGACCAGAACGATCGCGATACCGCGCTCGCGGGCGATCCGCGGCACCAGTTCAGCGATCGACTGCACGATGTTCGGCTGGATGCCTTCCGAGGGCTCGTCGAGCAGCAGCACCGACGGCAGGCCGCACAGCGCACGGCCGATCGCCAGCATCTGCTGCTGGCCGCCCGAGAGCGTGCCGGCGATCTGTGCGTCGCGTTCGCGCAGGATCGGAAAATAGCCGAAGATGTCGGCCGGAATGCCGCCGTCGCCGCGATCACGGGCGGCACGCGTGCCGACTTCCAGGTTCTGCCGCACGGTGAGTTGGTTGAAGATGCCACGGCCTTGCGGCACATGCGCGATGCCCGCCCGCGCACGGCGGAAGGCCGCTGCATTGGTGAGATCCTGGCCGCCGAGAACCACGGCGCCGCTGCTGGCCCTCAAGGCGCCGGCGATGACGCGCAGCAGCGTCGTCTTGCCGGCACCGTTGCGGCCGAGCAGGCCGACGACTTCGCCCGGCGCCACGCCGAGGTCGATGCCGTTCAGCACCGGGAGCGGGCCGTAGCCTGCCGACACGGCAAATGTCCGCAACATGGTCAGCGCCTCCCCAGATAGACGTCGCGGACCATTTCGTCGGCCTCGATGTCGTGGAAGGGACCACTGCGCAGCCGGCGCCCCTGGTGCAGCACCAGCGTCTCGCAGTTCAGCGCCCGCACGAAGCGGATGTCGTGCTCGACGGCGACAATCGAGAACTCGCCCTTGAGCCGCAGCAGCATCTGCGCGGTCGCCATCGTTTCCTGCGGTGTCATTCCGGCCGTCGGCTCGTCGAGCAGCAGCAGCCGTGGTTCGATCGCCAGCGCCATGCCGATCTCCAGCCATTGCTTCTGGCCATGCGCCAGTTCGCCGGCCAGCGTGGCGGCTCGATCGGTGAGCGCCACCAGCTCCAGCAATTCGCCGACCGGGCGAACCGGCGAGGGCGCCCCCCACCGCGCCACCTTCAGATTGTCTTCGACCGAGAGGTTCGGGAAGACCGACGGGATCTGGAACTTGCGGGCGATGCCGAGCCGGGCGATGCGGTGCAGCGGCAGGCCGGCAATGTCGTGGCCGAGGAAGCGCACGCTGCCGCTGGATGGGCGCAGCGTGCCGGTGAGCACGTTGAGGAAGGTGCTCTTGCCGGCGCCGTTAGGCCCGATGATGCAGCAGAGTTCCTTGTCGCGCACCGTCAGGTTCAACCCTTCCAGCGCCTGCAGCCCGCCGAAGCGGATGCCGACATTCTCGGCTTGAAGCAGCACGTCGCTCATTGCGCCTGCCTCCTGCCTTTGAACAGGCTCTTCAGCCGCGCGTAGATCGACAGGATGCCGTCCGGCAGCACGAAGACGATGATGACGAAGACGCAGCCGAGCAGCAGCGGCCACAGGCTCGGATTGAAGCTGCTGATTGTCTGCTGCGCGCGCTGGATGGCGATGGCGCCCAGCACCGGGCCGAGCAGCGTGCCGCGCCCACCGACCGCCACCCAGACGATGACTTCGGTCGACAGAAGCAGGCCGGACAGGTCGGGGGCCACCAGCCCGGCCATGCAGACATAAAGCGCGCCGGCGAGCCCGGCGATCGCGGCCGACAGGACGAAGGTGACGAGCAGCCGCAAGGGTGCGTTGTGTCCGAGCGCGGCAGCCCGGACCTCATTGTCCTGGATGGCGGTCAGCACCGTGCCCCAGCGGCCACGGCTGATCGACCACAGCGCCAGCACGACCACCGCGACGATGCATGCAACAAAGATATAGCTGGGCAGGTCCTGGCTGAGATCGACATGCATCCCGCCAAGATCGAATTCGATCGGCGGGATGCCGATCAGGCCGCTGTCGCCGCCGGTGACCGAGCTCCAGGAGATCGCGGCCTGCTGACAGATGACGCCCATGGCGAGCGTGACGATGGTGAAATAGCTGCCCCGAATGCCGCCGAAGAACAGGAAGTAGCCGATGATGGCGGCGACGAATGCGGCGCCAGCCACCGCGCCCATGATGCCAAGCAGGCTGCCGAAGGGGATGGCATCATTGAGCGTGATGAGTGCCATGATGTAGCCGCCGATGCCGAAGAAGGCGGCGTGGCCGAAACACAATATGCCTGTGCGGCCCCAGAAGAAGTCGAGGCTCGCGGCAAACAGGCCGAAGATCAGGGCGTCGCGGATCACCGTCAGCTGGTAGCCGTCGGCGAAGAAGGGATAGACGATGGCGAGTGCTGCGCAGACGGCGAAGATCAGCAGCCAGTTGCGGTCCCGGGCGATCATCGTGATGCCCCGTTGAACAGGCCGTTGGGCCGCAGCCGCACAGCGACAATGGCCGCGAGCAGCACGATCGCTTGCGCCAGGGATGGCGAGATCTGGTAGTTGAGGATGCTGGTCAGGCCGCCGACGAAGACGCTGCCGGCGACAAGGCCGCCGATCGAGCCGACGCCGCCGACAATGACGACGAAGAAGGCATTGGCAAGATAGTTCACTCCCATCTGCGGCAGCACGATCGCCAGCGGCGCGACCAGCCCGCCGGCGAGCCCGGCGATGGCCGCGCCGAAGGTGAAGGCGATGGCATAGGTGCGCCGTGTGTTGATGCCGACGCCTTCGGCCATTTCGCGGTTCTGGATGACGGTGCGGATATCGAGGCCGAAGGATGTCCGGCTGATCAGCAGCACGACGCCGAGCAGGGTCAGCATGGCGATGGCGATCAGGATCAGCCGGTAGGCGGGATAGACGGTGAAGAAGAGGTCGAACGTGCCCTCGATCGGCGGCGTCACCGGCTTGGCGCCGAGACCGAAGGTCAGTTCCAGCCCTTGCTGCAGGATCAGGCTGACGCCCCAGGTGGCAAGCACGGTCGAGACCGGCCGCGAATAGAGGTGGCGGATGATGGCGAATTCCAGGATGCAGCCGACCACCGCGCCGGCGATGGGGGCAGCGGCCAGCCCCAGCCAGAAGGAGCCGCCGATGCTCTGGACGAAATAGACCGCGAAGGCGCCGACGGTGACGAACTCGCCATGCGCCAGATTGGTCACGTTCATCAGGCCGAAGCTGATCGCCAGCCCGAGCCCGACCAGCATCAGGATACTGATCAGGGTCAGCGCGTTGAGGAGCGTGGTGATCAGAAAATCCATCGTGTCAGGCAGCACTTGCGAGGCGTTGGCGCAGGCCGGCGAGCAGGCCCTCGGCGGCATCGATCACCGCGGCCTGATGCGGCTGCAGGTCCTGTCCGGCCCACTCGTCGATATGATCCGACAGGGGATCGACCACTTCGGTGCGATGGTTTGCCAGTGTCTCGATGACGGCATGTCCGCAGAACGGCACATAGCCTTCGGAATAGCCGCCTTCATGGGTCATGATCAGGCGTCCCTGTGACGTCTCGGCGGCCAGCGCCACCATGCGCGCGGCAAGGCGCCGGAAGCATTCGCTGTTGAGCATCATGCGGCCGAGCGGATCGAAGCCGGACGCATCAAAACCGGAAGCCACGATGACGAGGTCCGGCCTGAAGGCGCGCAGCGCCGGGGCAACGATGCGGTCGAACGTCGCTTCGTAGGCGCCGGTGCCGCTGCCGGCCGGCAGCGGGATGTTGATGTTGTAGCCTTCGCCTTCGCCTTTGCCATTATCGGCCAGCGCGCCGCGCCCGGTCGGGTAGAGATTGTCCTGGTGGAGCGAAATCGTCAGCACCGATGGATCGGAATAAAACACCGTCTCGGTGCCGTTGCCGTGATGCACGTCCCAATCGACTATCGCGGCGCGGCCGAGCAGGCCTTCATGCTGCAGCCGGCGCACGGAGACGCCGATGTTGGAGAACAGGCAGTTGCCCATCGCCTGGTCGGGCTCGGCATGGTGACCCGGCGGGCGCGCCAGCGCATAGGCGTTGTCGACACGGCCGGTGAGCACGGCGCGCATTGCCGCATAGGTGGTGCCGGCGGACAAGAGGGCGATGTCGAAACTGTTGAAGCCGATCGGCGCCTGCGGGCCAGCGAAGCCGGAGCCGCGCTCGCTCAGTGTCCTGATATCGTCGACGTGGCGCTGCGTATGCACGCGCAGCAGGTCCTCGACCGTCACCGGCTCGGGAATGATCGGCACCAGATGGCGCCCCAGGCCGCTGACCTGGATCAGGTTGTTGAGCCGGCGCTTCGACCCTGGCGATTCCAGATGCCGTCCGGGTTCCACGAAACGGCCGGGAGGCATCATGTCGGCGCTGGGGCCGGTGTCATGCCACATCAGCTGTTCGTGAAAAACGTAACCTGTCGCCATGCGCAGCGTCCTCTGCAATCCGGGATGACGCTAGCAGGCTAACTATACCATGGCCCGACCCGAAAGAGGGGGTTGCGCCAGATGTCTATGCCCCTCCTTTCGAAGGGGGCCGAAGGTCGGCGGCCGCCTGCGCGGCGCGCACGGCCTGGACGCGGTTCGATACGGAGAGCTTGCCGAAAATGTTCTTCAAATGCCATTTCACCGTCGTTTCGCTCACCGACAGCGCGACAGCGATATCGCGGTTGGACATGCCTTCCGACAGGCAGCGCAGCAGTTCGGACTCGCGCTGGGTGAGCTGTTCCTTTTCGGGCGCGGGTGCCGCCGGCTTGCGCGTCGGCACAGGCATGGTCTGCGCGGCATGGATGATGCGCGTTGCATAGGCCGACAGTGACGGCTCGGTCTTTGCTTGCGCGGCGCGCAGCCGCATCAACCCTTCCACGACAGGCCTGCCCTCGTCGACGAAGGAGCGGATGAAGCCGGAAGGCTGGGCAAGGCGCAGCGCTTCGAGAAGATAGCGATCAGCTTCGCGCTGGTCGTGGCCGGCGCTCCTGGCGCGCAGGATCAGCGCCAGTATATGGCGACGCATGCGTCCGCTGCTTTTCGTTCGCTCCAGCAACGTGTCAAAAATCGCCGCCGCCGCAGCATAGGATTTCTCCGCTGTCAGCAGCCTGCCTTCGGCGAAGAACTCGAATTCATTGGCGACTGTAGGGGCGGTCTCAGTGCTTTCGCGGCGATGCTCGCTCAGCAGAGCGCGTGCCTCGGCGATGCGGCTCTGGTCGATGAGCAGCCGGATGCGGTCATGCACCAGCACCGAAGCGAGCCGGCGATAAACGGAACCGCGCACACGCTGGTAGACGCGCTCCAGCATGTCGAGTGCCGCGTCGCCACGACCGGTCAGCTGCAGCACGCGGGCATAGGTCGGCACGCTGGCCAGCGGATAGACGATGACGGCGGCGCCCTCGATCAGCGGCCCGAGATTCTCAACCAGCGTCAGCGCCTCGCCGGATGCGTTGGTCTCATAGGCGAGTTCGGCAAGCAGCGTTCCGGCGAGCGCCTCGGCATATGAGTTTGCGCCGATCCGCGTCCTGGCCTCGATGATCGTGTTGCGCAGCAGCCTTTCGGCGGCGGGCAGGCGGCCGGCCGAGCGCTCGATGACGGCCATGTAGCAATTGGCGATGGTGACGCCGAGCAGGCTGCCGCTTCGCTCATGCGCCTTGCGCGCGGCGTCCGCCGCCGCCCGAGCCCCTTCGAGATCGCCCAGCGCATAGAGATTGTAGCCGATGACGTTGGCCGTCGCGCCCTCCATGAACCAGGCGTCCGGCGCGATGATGCGCAGGGCGGACAGCGCGGTATCGCGCGCGGCCTCGAACTGCTCCAGCGTGCTGTGCACGGCGGCATCGAGGACCGCGATCTCGGCCTCGATGGTGGTGCCGGTCAGTGTGCCGGGATCCTTGCCGTCGGCCGGCCCGGTTTCGACGAGCTTGCGCGCATTGGCGAGCGTCTGCTGCGCAATCTCGGGCTGGCTCGAGTGCACCGCCAGCCACAGCACGATGAGTTGCAGCCGGATGCGCTGGTCGACCAGCTTCCTCGGCAGCAGTGCCAGCAACTGCCTGACATAAAGCAGCTGGCACTGGGCGATGAGTTCGAGCGCATTGTTTTCGACGAACACCGCCGCGCGCGCCTGGTCGCCGGCGGCGAGCGCGTGTCCGATGGCTTCGGTGAGCATCTTGCGTTCGCCGAACCATTCTGCGGCGGCCAGGTGCAGCGGTGCGATCATCTCCGGTTCGCGCCGTTCCATTTCGCGGCTGAGGAAGTCGTGGAACAGATGATGATAGCGGAACCAGCGCCGCTCCTCATCGAGCGGCACCAGGAACAGGTTGCGGGTCTCGATCTCGGTGATGTCGGCCTCGGCATCAGCCGCGCGCAAGACTGCCCGGCAGGCCTCGGCGCTGAAGCGTTCGAAGATCGAACTGTGGAGCAGGAATTTCGCCAGGGCCGGCGGCAGTTCCAGGAACACTTCCCCCATCAGGAAGTCGGCGACGTTGCGGTTGGCGCCGGTGAAATTGCCGATGACGGTTTCTGGCGCATGCGCGGCGCTCAGCGACAGCGAGGCGAGCTGCAGGCCGGCGGCCCACCCTTCGGTCCGTGAACACAAGGTTTCCACCGTGCCGCTGCTGACACTCAGGCCCAGCTTGTCGTTGAAGAAGGCCTCGGCCTCGGACGAGGCGAAGCGCAGATCGTCCGGGCCGATTTCGAAAACGTCGCCAAGCACCCTGAGCTTGCCAAGTTGCAGGTCTGGCAGGTTGCGCGAACCGATGACGAAGGCGACGTTGGCCGGTGCCTGCCTCGTCAGGCGCTCCATGAACCGCTTCACCACCGGCGCCTCGATGGCGTGGTAGTCGTCGAAGAACAGGGTGATGTCGGCGTCGCGCGCGGCAAGACCCGCTACAAGAGCCGATAGCACCACGTCGAGCTGCGGGATCGGGCTCGACTGGAAGGCGAGGTCGAGTTCGGCCGGATTCTGGACGAGATGGCGCAACGCGCCCACCAGATGCGCCAGGAAGGCGCCTTCGTCATTGTCCGTCGCCTCGCAGGAGAACCATGCGGTTAGTCTGCCCAGACGCGCGACTTCCGCGGCCCACTGCGCCATCGTCGTCGACTTGCCGAAACCGGCGGGCGCGGCGAACAGAACGATGCGCGTGTCGATGTGCTGCTCCAGCCTCGACAGGATGCTTTCGCGCCGTACCCACCGGCGATGGTGAGACGACGAAAAGCTGGCAGGTTGCGAAGACGATCTCATCTGGCGCCGGGCACCCATTCCGTTTCGATCAACGGGATTTGCGGGGCCGCATCGCGCGGCAGGGTTCCCTTGATCCGGGGATCATCGGTGATTTCGAACCCCGCCGCAAAGGGTTCGAACCCGCAAGCCCTGTAGAAGCCGATGACGCTGTGATGGTCTATGCTGCTGGTGTGCAGCCAGATGCGGCGGGGGCCGAGGCGCCATGCCTGGTCGAGCGCTCCTGCCATCAGCCGCTTGCCGAGACCTCGGCCGGTCAAGGAAGGAAACAGGCCGAAATAGGTGATCTCGATCTCGTTGCCGTCCGCCACGCGGAATTCGGCCATGCCGACATGGCCGCCACTTTCATCATGGCCGTAATAGAGATGCTGGCGCGGGTCGGCAAAATGCGCGGCGACTTCGGCATCCGACATTTCGGCGGCGCGATCCCAGAGCCAGGGAGCGCCGATCTCGAGGAAGATAGTGCGGTAGGCGGCACTGTCGGGCTTGGTGATCCGGGTCATTGCCAGGGGTTGGGCGAGACCCGGCACCGGTGCGCAGGCTTCCATCCATGTCACGGCATTGACTATCTTGCCGGCCGGCACGCGCCGGTAGCCGGACGAGAGATCGGTGATTTCATCCGGCAAGGGGCCTTCGGTGACCAGCATCTGTCCTCGATCTCTGCCATGCGGTTTCGCAGGCATGCAGGAAGCTGATGCCAACTCTGAGCCCGCCTGCCAAGAGGTTCCCGGGTTGGGCCATAGTTTTGGCTCGACCTGTCTCTTTGCTTTTCCAGGAAATGGCATATGAGATATGATACACCATTCACGAGAAAGCGGAATATCATGCCAGAACGAATTGCCGACGAAGCCATTTTGCGCGCGGTCGATGACGGCTTCGCGCTTCAGGTCGCATTTCTGGCGGATCTCGTGCGCTTTCCCTCCCAACGCGGCGAGGAGCATGCGGCGCAATCCTTCATGGCGGCGGCCTATGAGGCCGATGGTTATGCAGTCGATATGTGGCGTGTCGATGTCGATGCTATCCGCGACCTGCCCGGGTTTTCTCCCGTCGCGGTGTCCTACGATGACGCCTTCAATGTCGTTGCCACCCACACGCCGAGAAACGCCACCGGCCGCTCGCTGATCCTCAACGGCCATATAGACGTGGTACCGACGGGGCCGCTCGACCGCTGGGTGCGCGATCCCTACGATCCGGCCATCGAGGATGGCTGGATGCATGGCCGCGGCGCCGGTGACATGAAGGCCGGCCTGTCGGCTTGTCTTTACGCGCTGGCCGCCTTGCGCAGCCTCGGCTATCAGCCGGCCGCGAACGTGTTCCTGCAGTCGGTGGTCGAGGAAGAGTGCACCGGCAATGGCGCGCTTGCCTGCCTGCAGCGCGGCTACCGCGCCGATGCCGCCTTCATTCCCGAACCGCTGGAACCGCGATTGATGCGCGCGCAGGTCGGACCGATCTGGTTCAGGGTCGAGGTCGACGGTGATCCGCAGCATGCCTCGGGCGCTTTCTCGGCCGGCGCCAACGCCATCGAAAAAGCCTTCGTCATCATCCAGGCACTGAAGCAGCTCGAAATCGTCTGGAATGCGCGCAAGGTCGATGATCCGCATTTCTGCAATCACCCGCATCCGATCCGCTTCAATCTCGGCAAGATCGAAGGTGGCGAATGGACATCGAGCGTTCCGGCGCGTTGTGTCTTCGAGATGCGAGTCGCGACCTATCCCGGGCAGAAGCTCGAAGATGCCAGGGCCGAGCTCGAAGCCTGCATCGCCGATGCGGCCCGTGCCGATCCATTCCTGGCCAATCGTCCGCCCAAGATGACCTATAACGGCTTCATGGCCGAGGGCTATGTGCTGGAGGGCGCCGACGAGATGGAAGCCGTGCTGCGCCGCAGCCATGTCGCCGTTTGGGGCGAGCCGCTGACGGAACACGTCACCTCGGCAACGACGGATGCGCGCTTCTTCGGCCTCTATGCCGACACGCCGGCGATCGTCTATGGCCCGATCTGCCGGATGCCGCATGGTTATGACGAGGCCGTGGATCTCGATTCGGTGCGCAAGGTCACCCAGACCATCGCGCTGTTCATCGCCGACTGGTGTGGTCTCGAGCCCATCGATCCGGAGGTGAGCGCATGAATGCAGCCGTGCCCGACGGTTTCGGTGAAACGCTCGCCGAGGACGCGCCTGACGTTTCGATCGCCGACGCGCTTGCCATCTTGCGCCGGCACTATGGCCTCATCGGCAGCGCGCGTCCGTTGCCGGGCGAACGCGACCACAATTTCCACATCCAGACCGAAGGCGATGGCGAGTTCGTCCTGAAGCTGTCCCACCCGGCCGAGGAGGCTGGCTTCACGGACTTCCAGAACAGGGCACTCGACCACATCCTTGCCGTCGACCCGACCTTGCCGGTTCCCTCGGTGCGCAAGAGCCTGGAAGGCGAAGCGCAGTTCACGGTCAATGTCGGCGGATCGGCGCCCCGCATCATCCGGCTGGTCACCTATCTGCCCGGCCAGTTGCTGTCGCGCTCGCCAACGTCAACCGCACAGGATCGCAATCTCGGCATCTTCCTCGCCCGCCTTGGCCGGGCACTGCGCGGCTTCTTCCATCCGGCAGCCGGCAGCGACCTGCTCTGGGATATTCGCAAGGTCGCCAAGACACGGCCGATGCTGGCGCATATCGCCGATGCCGGCCATCGGGCCATGGTCGAGCGTGTGATGGATGTCTTCGAGGCGCATGCGGCGCCGGTCATCCCGAGCCTGCGCGCCCAGATCGTGCACAACGACATGAATTCCTACAATGTGGTGATGGACGCTTCGCGGCCGGAGGTCGTGACCGGCATCCTCGATTTCGGCGACATGATCCATTCGCCGCTGATCTGTGACCTTGCCATCGGCGCCGTCTACCGCTGGCCGGCGGAGGGGCATCCGCTGGCGCCCGCCGCGCGCTTCGTCGCCGGCTACCAGTCGGTCCAGCCATTGGAGGCCGAAGAGATCGGCATCCTTTTCGATCTGATCCGTGCCCGCCTTGCGCTCATCGCCAACATCGCCAGCTGGCAGGCCGAACGGTTCCCGGCCAAGCGCGACTATGTGCTGCGCCTCATCACCGAGGTCTGGGCCTCGCTCGAACGGCTCGATGGGCTGTCGTCCGCGGATGCCCGCCGTTTTTTTCTAGATCATTCCAATCCGGAGTAGATGCTCGTGTCCCAGTCCTCGCCATATCCTGCAAATGCCGTACCGACGGCATCCGAGCAAGCCCTGCTCGAGCGCCGCGCCAGATTGCTTGGGCCGACCTACCGCGCCTTCTACCGCAATCCAATCCATCTGGTGCGCGGCAGCGGGGTCTGGCTCTACGATGCGCAGGGGCGCAAATTCCTCGACGCCTACAACAATGTCGCCTCGGTCGGGCACTGCCATCCGCGCGTCGTCGAGGCGCTGTCGGGGCAGGCCGCCACGCTCAACACGCACACGCGCTACTTGAGCGAGATCATCCTCGACTACGCGGAAAAACTGCTCGGCACCGTTCCGGCCCATCTTGGCCACGCCATGTTCACCTGCACCGGAAGCGAGGCCAATGATCTCGCGATCCGCATCGCCCAGCATTCCACCGGCAACAGCGGCGTCATCATCACCGACTTCGCCTATCACGGTGCAACGATCGCCACCGCGCAGCTGTCGCCTGCCGCGGTCGGCGCCAAGGGCGTGCCCGTGCACCACCGGACCGTGCCGGCGCCCGACACGTTCCGCGACCATGGCCGCGCCGCACGCGATTTTGCCAGGAATGTCGCGGCCGCCATCGAGGACATGCGTGCGCAGAACATCCGTCCGGCGGCGCTGCTGCTCGACTCGGCCTTCTCCAGCGATGGTATTTTCTTCCCCGATGCGGCTGTCATGCACGAGGCGGCGGATCACGTCAGGAACGCCGGCGGCATCGTCATCGCCGACGAGGTACAGTCCGGCTTCGGCCGGCTTGGCCAGGGCATGTGGGGTTTTGCCAATTATGGCCTCGAGCCCGACATCGTCACCATGGGCAAACCGATCGGCGACGGCCATCCGATGGGCGCGGTGCTGGTGCGGCCGCGGCTTGTTTCATCCTTCGGCTCCAACACCGGCTACTTCAACACCTTCGGCGGCAATCCGGTCGCGGCCGCCGTCGGCATTGCCGTGCTCGAGGTGATCGACGGCGAGGGTTTGATCGAGAATGCACGCAATGTCGGCGCCTATACCGGCGACCTGTTGCGCGCGCTGCAGGGCCGGCACGGCATGGTTGGCGATGTCAGGCACGACGGCCTCTATTTCGGCGTCGAACTGACTGCCGACGGCGAGGACGCGCTGGCCGCGAGCAAGACATCCGCGGTCGTCGAAGCCATGCGCGAGGATGGTGTGCTGATCTCGTCCTGCGGTCCGCGCGGCAATGTGCTGAAGATCAGGCCGCCGCTGCCATTTGCCAGGGACAATGCCGAGCAACTGGCCGAGACGCTCGATCGCGCTTTGTCGAACTGGTGATCGGAGCGCGGCGCGCATGCTGAAGCTCGAACATCAAACCCTCAATGACCGCGCTTACAGCGCGCTCAAGCAGGAATTGATTTCAGGCGGCTTCAGCCCAGGCCAGACGCTGGTCATCCGCAAGCTCGCCGAGACCTTCGGCATTTCGACGACGCCCATCCGGGAGGCATTGCAAAGGCTGGTCGCCGAGCGGCTGCTCGAGATGCAGAACAACCGCTCGGTCATCGTGCCCTTGCTATCCGTGCCTGCCTTCGAGGAACTGACGCGCATCCGCATCGCCGTCGAGGGGCTGGCGGGCGAGATGGCGGGGTCGCGGATCGCCGAAGGCGGGCTGGCCGACATACAGGCCACACTCGCCGGCATGCAGGGCGCCATCGAGGCTGGCGACGCCAGGGCCTATCTCGCGCTGAACGAGGCGTTTCACTTCGCCATCTACCAGCATGCCGGTGCGCCGATCCTGTTGAACATGATCCGCGATCTCTGGGGCCGGGTCGGGCCGTATCTCAAGCTGTTGATGCAGGCCGATCGCTACATTCCGCAGTCGAACGACGCGCATCGAAGGATTGTTGCCGCATTGGAGCAGCGCAATGGCCCTGACGTTCGAGCATTCCTCGAAGAGGACATCGCCGTGGCGGCCGCGATTCTCGCCGAAAATCTTCGCACGACCGATCGATCGTCCGCAGACCGGGCGTGATTGCCTTATCCGGCCTCGTCCAGCCGGTCGCGCAGCATGCTCCAGCCAAGCAGCATGTTAGGCGCGTGCCGCAGCAAAGCGTGGAAGGGGATCGGTGCCGGCGGCGCAAAGGGCAGCGGCAGATCACGCGCCTCGGTTCCGGAGGCCCAGTCGGCCAGCACCTTGCCCATCGCCGTCGTCATGGCAATGCCACGTCCGTTGCAGGCGCGACCGGCGATCAGCCCTGGTCCAAGATCCAGAAGGTGCGGCAGGAAATCCGGTTCCACGGCGGCCACTCCAGACCAGCCATAGGCAAGCGGCGGCAGGTCCGGCAAATCGAGATGTCGGGCGAGCCGCCGCCAGATCGCTCGCGGCACGCGCGTATCGGCGCCGGCGTTCAGAATATGCATGCCGCCGCTAATCAACCGGTTCTCGGCATCGAAGCGGAAGGTGAAGAGATTGCGCCTGGTGTCGCCGACGCCTTGCCCGCCGGGGAGCAGACGTATGCGCACATCGCGCGGCAGTGGCCCGGTTGCGATCTGGAAGACCTTCAGCGGAATATAGGTCTGTTGCAGCAACGGATCGAGCGGCCCGCCATAGGCGTTGGTGGCGACCAGCACCTTGCCGGCACGCACCGAGCCTGATGGCGTCTTCAGCGACCAGCCATCGGCCACGCGATCGATCGAGGTGACGCGCGTTCGTTCGAAGATCCTCGCGCCAGCGTTCTCGGCCGCATCGGCGAGCCCGCGCGCATAAGCTACTGGATTGAGCACGCCGCCCGAACGATCCATCCAGCCGCCGACATAGCCGCGCGCGCCCGTCAGCGCCCCGACGTCCTGCCGATCCAAGGTAACGGCTGGTCGGCCGCGCCGTACCCATTGCCCGGCGCGCGATTTGACCTTTTCGAAAGCTGCCGCTGAATGCGCCGGCTGGATCCAGCCGTTCTGCACGGCGTCGCAGTCGATGCCGTGCCGCCGGATCAGGCCGAAGACGAGGTCGGCGCTGCCGGCGGCAAAGTCGATCAGGCGTTCACCACGCTCGGGGCCGAGATGCGCAAGGATGCTGTCCGGGTCCATCTTGGCGAAGTTGGGCACGATGAAGCCGGCATTCCGGCCGGTAGCGCCCCAGGCGATGATTTCGGCTTCCAGGACGGCGACGGAAAGCCCTTTCACGGCGGCGTGCAATGCGGTCGAGAGGCCGGAAAAACCGCCGCCGACAATGGCAAGGTCCGCATCGATCTCGCCCTGTAATGGCGACCGCTGGCGGCGGTCGCGGCTGACAGCGTGCCAGAGCGAAATGCCCCGTGCCTCCTGCCGGGTCACGGCGTTCATGAGCCGGAACTGCCCTTTGTCGCGACCGCCTTCGCCCGCTTGTCCAGGCGTGGCCGCCGTGGCCTGTCGCCGAACAGCCCGTTCGGCCGGATCAGCAGGATGACGCAGAGCATGACGCCGATGGCGACGATCTGCAGTGAGGCGGCGCGCGCCTGCTGCTCGGGCGCAAACAGAACGCTGGTCAGCGTGCCCGATCCGGCCCATATCCCCCACACCAGGATGCTGCCGATGACGGCGCCGAGATTGCTGCCCGAGCCGCCGACGATCAGCATCACCCACACCTGGAAGGTCAGGATCGGCAAATAATTGTCCGGCGCGATGAAGCCGGTGAAATGCGCCTGCAACGCGCCTGCCAGCGCCATGATGGCGCCGCCGACGGCAAAGGCCTGGACGCGGTAGAAGCGCGCGCTCTTGCCGAGCGAAATCGCCGCTCGCTCGTCCTCGCGCAGCGCCTTCAGCACGCGTCCCCACGGGCTGCGCGACAGATGCTCCAGTGCGAGATAGGCGATCAGCGTCACGACGCAGACGACGGCAAGGTTCGACAGGTTGAACAGCAGCGGCGTCTCGGCAAGGCCGCCGAAGGGGCGCGGGATGAAGCCGATGCCGAACGGCCCGCCAGTGAGCTTCTGCGCGTTGAGCGCGACCAGTTGCACAACGACGGCGACGCCGAATGTGGTGATCGCCAGATAGTCGGATCTGAGCCGCAATGTCGCCATGCCGGTGAGGGCAGCGGCGATGCCGCCGACAACCATGGCCCCCAGCCAGCCGACAAGGATCGGCAGTCCGAAGCCACCCAGCCGTGCCGCATCATCCGGTGTGGTCAGCAAGGCCGAGGTGTAGGCGCCGATGGCGACGAAGCCGGCAAGGCCGACATTGAACAGCCCGGTCAGCCCCCACTGCAGATTGAGTCCGAGCGTGACCAGCGAAAAGATCAGTGCGGTGGTCAGGAAGAAGGCGCCGTAACCGATGAGATCGATCATCTTTCCCGAACTCCGAAAAGGCCGATCGGCCGCACGAACAGCACCGCCATCAGGATGATGAAGGAGACGGCGGCGCGCCATTCGGCGCCGATCAATTGCACCGCTCCGGCTTCGGCGAGCCCGATGATCAGGCCGCCGAGTACGGCGCCCGGAATGCTGCCGATGCCGCCGAGGATGGCCGCGGCGAACATGGGCAGCAGCATGTCGAAGCCCATGAACGGGCGGATCTGCACCAGGATGCCGATCATCACGCCGGCGACGCAGGCCAGCGCCCCGCCAATGATCCAGGTGACGCGCACCACGCCGGCGACGTCGATGCCGACGATACGGGCCAATGCTGGGTTCTGACTCAATGCCTGCATGGAGCGGCCGGTCTGCGTGCGCGTCATCAACAGATGCACGCCGAGCACGAGTATGGCGGTCAGCAGCAAGAGCGCGATCTGGTCGGGGGTGATGCGGATGCCGAAGCCGACCGGCATGGCGATCTGGATCGCCCGGCTGAAATAAGTCGGCCGCGAGGTGAAGGTGAATTCGAGCAGGCTTCTGAGCGCCATCGAGGCGCCGAAGCTCGCCATCACAACGATGATCGCCTGGCCTTGCGAGCGCAGCCGCGAAAACAACACCCTGTCGAGCAGCAGCGCCAGCAGCGCAGTGAAGGCCATGCCGACGACCAGCGCAACCAGGAGCGGCCAGCCGAAGGACAGCGGCGCGATGGGGGCTACCTTGCCGAAGGTCGCACCAATGGCGCTGACGACGGCCAGCGTCGCATATGTGCCCCAGGCCATGAAGTCGCCATGGGCGAAATTCGAGAAGCGCAGGATCGAATAGGTCAGCGTCACGCCGATGGCGCCAAGGCCGATCATCGAACCGGTCAGCAGTCCGTCGACCACAAATTGCAGGCTCATGCCGCGCCTCCCTTGCCGGCGTGAGAGGGCCGCTGGCCGAGATAGAGTTCGGCGACCACAGGATCGTTCCACAGTTCGGAAGCAACACCCTGGTGCCGGTCCTTGCCTTCGACCAGCACATAGGCGCGGTCGCCGATCGCAAGTGCTGCCTTGGCGTTCTGTTCGACCAAAAGGATGGTGACGCCGGACTTGCGGATGCCGGCCAGCATCTCGAACACCATCGAGACAAACTTGGGCGACAGGCCGGCCGACGGCTCGTCCAGCACCAGCACTTTGGGATGGACGATCAGCGCCCGGGCGACTGCAAGCATCTGGCGTTGTCCGCCCGAGAGATTCCCGGCGGCGGTGCGGCGCTGGCGGACGAGGTCGGGAAAGGCGGCATACATCTCGTCGATGCGGCCGGGGATTTCGCGCCTCTCGAGAATGCCGCAGGCAACCCTGAGATTGTCCTCGACCGACATCAGCGGAAAGATGTTTTCCGTCTGCGGCACAAAGGCAAGGCCAAGCCGCACCATGGTGTGGGCCGGCGCGGCGGTGATGTCCTTGCCGTCCAGGAACACCGCGCCGCCGGTGATCGGGACAAGGCCGGCGATCGCCTTGATGAAGCTCGACTTGCCGGCGCCATTGGGGCCGAGGACGACGACGATTTCGCCCTTGCGGACAGTGATCGAGGCGCCGCGCACGATCGGCACGCCAGGTTCGTAACCGGCTTCGAGGTCGCGCACGTCGAGGACGATCTCGCTCATGCGGTGCCCCCGAGATAGGCCTCGATGACACGCGGGTCGCGGGCGACTTCTTCCGCCGTGCCTTCGCTGAGTAACTGGCCGCTCGCCATGACCAGCACGCGGTGGCAAAGCCGCGTCACCATGTCGATGTTGTGTTCGATCAGCAGGAAGGTGATGCCGCGCGCGTTGATGTCGCGGATGCGGTCGATGATGACTTCCAGCAGCGTCGCGTTGACGCCGGCCGCCGGTTCGTCGAGCAGGATGATCGCCGGGTCGGCCATCATGACGCGGGCGAGTTCCAGCAGCTTGCGCTGGCCACCGGACAGCACACGCGCCGGCTCATGCGCGAGATGGGTGAGGGTGACGAGCTCCAAAAGGTCCAGCGCCTTTGCCCTGGCCGCTACTTCCTGCGCCGCCACCCGCCACGGCGTGATGAAGTTGGCGAGCAGCCTTTCGCCGGCCTGGCCCTGCGCGGCCAGCATGATGTTTTCGATCAGTGTCAGATTGGGCAGCGGGCGCGGGATCTGGAAGGTGCGGCCAAGGCCACGGCCGATGCGCAGATGCGCGGCTTCGCCGGAGACGCGCACGCCGTTGATAAGGATGTCACCACTGGAAGGCAGAATACTGCCGGCAAGCAGGTCGAACATCGTTGTCTTGCCGGCGCCGTTCGGTCCGATCAGGCCAAGGATCTCGCCCGCTTTGACGTCAAACGAAACATCGTTGACGGCGACAAGGCCGCCGAACCGTCTGACGACGTTGCTTGCTGTCAGAACCGACGCACGGGCCTCCTGCCCTTGGCGCTCCGTTGCCTCGCTCATCAACCCTCTGGCCGAAGACGGTCGTTGCCGCCCCCTGGTTTTTGATTTGTGATCACACTTGCGTTGATCACGCTATTCGGCTTTAATTTCGACCGCAAGCCGAAAACCGGCCGAGAACGGGATTCCATGCAAAAGGCTGCCATCGAAAAGAACAACGAGGCGATCGCTGCCCAGCTTGCTCCGGTCGGCCGCGAAACCGTGCAGGACCGTGTCTATTCGGAATTGCGCCGCGCCCTGATCGGCGGCCTGTTCGAACCGAGCCAGGTGCTGACCATCCGTGGGCTTGCCGATGCGCTGGTCACGTCGACCATGCCGGTGCGCGAGGCGCTTGGCCGGCTGATCACGGAGAAGGCACTCGAAGCGCTGCCCAACCGTTCGGTGCGTGTGCCGCCGATCACATTGGAACGGCTCGACGATCTCCTTCGGGCCCGCATCCTGATCGAGGGTGAGGCGATCGCGCTGGCCGCCGCACGCATGGGTTCGCGTCAGATCGCCACCATCGAGACCATTCTTGGCGAATGGGACGAGATGCGGGCGCTGAAACACAAGAAGGATGTCGATCGCGAAGTGACGCTTAACCAGAGCTTTCATTTCGAGATCTATCGCTGCTGCGGCTCGGCGGTGCTGATCCCGATGATCGAGAGCCTGTGGCTGCAATCGGGGCCATGCATCCGCGTCGCAATCTATGCATTCTCGGAGGCCGGCGAGGTCGACACCGCCCAATATCACCGCCGCATCGTCACGGCGCTGGCCACGCAGGATGCACAGGCAGCGCGCGAGTCGCTGGTCGCCGACATCAGCCGGCCTTTCACCTTCCTGCGCAGCAAGCTGCAATCGGCCGCCTCGAAAGATCAGACATGACCGCCATCAGAATAACCGAGCCACGCTCGAAGCTTGGCGTCACGGCGCTGATGTTGCCCGAAAAGGCGCCGGAAAACGCTGCCTTCCTCAAGGCATATCTCGACACGCCGCGTGTCGTTCCGGGCATCCACGCCATGTGGACAGGACCGGAAATCTCCTGCCCGGTTCCCGCTGCCGATATCGAGGGGCAAGCCTATGCCAGGCCATTGCCGGCGGAGAACGCGACGCTGACGCCGCAGCCCGGCGACATCGTGCTGTCCTATGTGCCGCCGCGCATGTGGGGCGGCAATCCCAATGCCATCTTCGACATCGGTCTGTTCTATGGGCAGGGCGCGCGGCTTCTGTTCCCGATCGGCTGGCTGGCCGGCAGCGTGGTGGCGCAAGTGCGCGCCGAAGAGCGCGACCAATTCGCCGCCGCATGCGGGCTGATCCGCCGCAACGGCACCTGCGACATCACCTTCAGCCTGGTGGAGGCCTGACATGGCCGACGACGGTTTCGAACTCTTCGACCTTCGCGTCGAGGCGGTCATCCCCGAGGGCAAGCCGATCTACTGCGGCGCCAAGGCCGGAGACTATTTCGAACTCAAGGGCGAGATGCTGTCGATGCCGGCGGGGCAGGGTTTCTCGATCTACTCGCTTGCCGCCGTGCTTCCGCTGCTGGCGGCAAAGCAGCGGCCAACCCATCCAAATGACTGGATGACCTCGGACGCCGAGATCGCCTGTCCCGATCCCAATTGCGCCAGCCGGCTGCGGATCGTCAGGACCGGCAAACGGCGGTTCAGCCATGCCGAGACCACGGCCGTACCGCTGCCGAAGGAGAATGAGCAGACATGACCGCCAAGACCTTCGAACTCGGCCCAGGCTACACGATCTCCCGCGTCATTCGCGGCGGCTGGCAACTGGCTGGTGGGCATGGGGCCATCGACCACAGCCAGGCGGTGACCGATCTGATCGCCACCTTCGACGCCGGCATCTGGACCTATGACTGCGCCGACATCTACACCGGCGTCGAGGAACTGATCGGCGCCGCCCGCTTGCGGCTGGCCAGCGAACGCGGCCTCGATGTCGCGGCCAGGATGAAGGTACACACCAAGCTGGTGCCCGACCTCGAAAGGCTGACCGGCATCAGCCGGGATTACATCAGGGGTATCGTCGACCAGTCGCTGCGGCGGCTGAAGACCGAGCGTCTCGATCTCGTGCAGTTTCACTGGTGGGATTATGACCAGCCTCGTTATGTCGATGCGATGGGCTGGCTCGACGAGCTTCGCCGGGAGGGCAAGGTGCGCAATCTCGGCACCACCAATTTCGACACGCCACGGCTCGCCGAAATTCTCGCCGCCGGCATTCCGCTGGTCAGCCAGCAGCTGCAATATTCCGTGCTTGACCAGCGGCCCGCTCACAGCCTCGCCGCGCTTGCGAAGACAAACGGCGTCCACTTCCTTTGCTACGGCTCGGTGGCGGGTGGCTTTCTCAGTGACAGGTGGCTCGGCGTGGCCGAACCCGCCACGCCGCTCGAAAACCGCTCGCTTGTCAAATACAAGCTGATCATCGACGACTTCGGCGGCTGGGACCTGTTCCAGCAACTGCTCCAGGCGTTGAAGGCCGTCGGGGATCGCCACGGTGTCGACATCGCCACCATCGCCAGCGCCTGGGTGCTGGGGCAGCCGCAAGTCGCCGCGGTTATCGTCGGCGCCCGTAACCAGGCGCATGCCTTGGCCAACGCGGGCATCATGGATGTCGCGCTCGATGTCGATGACCGGGCCAAGATCGCGGCCGTGATCGCGCAAGGCCGAGGCCCCCTGGGCGACGTCTACACGCTGGAGCGTGACCGCCACGGCCGCCACGGCTCGATCATGCACTACAATCTCAATGCAGGCCGCACATGAGCGCCACCAACGCGACGCTGTTTTCGCAGGCTAGCGCCGAGGTCGTCGGCCTGCATCGCTTCTTCGTCGACTGGTTCGTCGCCGCGCGCGCTGACACCGTGGATTTCACGCGCTTCGAGCGTGCCATGGGCGACGGCTTCAGCATGGTCGCGCCGGACGGCAACGTGCTTGATCGCGCTGCTGTCGTCGATCATGTCCGCTCCAGCCGCGCCACGTGCGATGACGGCTTCGCCATTTCGATCGAGGACATCCGGCCCGGTTGGCAGGATGCGGACACGATTGTCGTCTTCTACGTCGAGGCGCAATTGCGTGGCGGCAAGCACAGCCGCCGCCAGTCGAGCGCCGTCTTCACCACCAGTTCATCGGCGCCCAACGGTGTCGAATGGCGGCATCTGCATGAAACCTGGCTGCAGGTGCCGGAACGCTGAAGAGGCTCCAGAGATCAAATTATTGCCTGACAACTCAAGGGGAACAACAATGAGAAAGACGATACTCCAACTCACCACCGCGCTCGCTCTCGTCACAATCGCGGGTGCCGCGCAGGCCGCCGATTGCAAGATCATCGTCGGCCTCGTCATGGAGTTGACCGGCCCGGCCGGCGAATACGGCCAGGCCGGTGCCAAGTCGGTCGAAATGGCCTTCCGCGACATCAACGAAGCCGGCGGTGTCCGCGGCTGCGACCTCGCGACCGATACGCGCGATAGCCAGAGCCAGGGCAATATCGCGGTCGACGCCGCAACCCAGCTGGTTCAAGTCAAGAAAGTGCCGGTCATCATCGGCGGTATCATCTCCTCGGTGTCGATCCCGATCCTGACCTCGGTCACCGCACCGGCCAAGATCGTCCAGGTTTCGCCGGCATCCTCTTCGCCGACGCTGACCGCGCTCGGCCGCGACGGCAAGACCAACGGCATCTTCTTCCGCACCATCACCTCGGATGCGCTGCAGGGCGTCGCCGCCGCCAAATACGCCATCGACAAGGGTTTCAAGAAGCTGTCGATCATCCACGTCAACAACGACTTCGGCGTCAACATGGTGGCCGAATTCTCGCGCGCCTACAAAGCGCTCGGCGGCACCATCGTCTCCGACACGCCCTACAACGAGAAGCAGTCGAGCTATGCCTCGGAAGTGACGGCGGCGATGGCCGGCGAGCCGGACGGGCTCTATCTCGTCAGCACGCCGGTCGACGGCGCAACCGTCGCCCGCACCTGGATTTCGCAGGGCGGCGTGCAGAAATTCCTGCTCAATGACGGCATGAACAGCCCTGATTTCATCGAGTCCGTCGGCGCCGACTATCTGAAGGACGCCTATGGCACGTCGTCGGGAACCAGCCCGACCGCTTCGACCGAGTATTTCACCAAGAACTACAAGGCATTCTCCGGCATCGAGCCGTCCAACCCGGCGGCCGACCGCTCCTATGATGCCGGCGCCATCGTCGGGCTGGCCATCGCCATTGCCGGCTCCGAGGATCCGGCAAAGATCAAGGATGCCATGTACAAGGCGGTCGACCCGGCCGGCACGCCGATCTTTGCCGGCAAGGAGGAGTTCGCCAAGGCGCTCGGCCTGATCAAGGACGGCAAGCCGATCCGCTACGAAGGCGTCATCGGCCCGGTCGCCTTCGACAAATATGGCGACATCACCGGCCCGTTCCGGCTGTGGAAGATCGTCGACGGCAAGGTGACGACCGATGGCGAAATGACCACCGACGACGTCAACGCGCTGCAGGCCAAGCTCCAGTAAGCTGAAACACTGCTTCCGGCATCAATCGCATCTTGTCGCGACTTGATGCCGGCATCGCCTGGGGCAGGCCGATATCGCTTGCACGGCAAGCGTTCAAGAATAGGATCGGCTGGTGGTAATTGAAGGATGGCGAGCGTGTCGGATCGAAGACTCATCGGGCCGTGCGATCAATGGATGCAGACGCTGCGCTTCGCCACGCAAGCGCCTGATCCCGATGTCGCCTGAAACGGAACGACTTCTCTCCGCGCTCGGCGATCGGCTGGGCGAGGGCGGCGTGCTTGCCGGCTCCGATGTCGAACAACGCTATCGCGACGATCCAGACGGCAAGCTTGGCGTGCTGCCCGAAGTGGTGCTGCGTCCGCGCGACACCGTCGGTGTCGCGGCGGCACTCGCCGGGTGCAACGCTCTCGGCCAGCCGGTGGTCGTCCAGGGCGGACGCACCGGGCTGGCCGGCGGCACGCGTGTCCAGCCGGGCGAGATCGTGCTGTCGCTGGAACGCATGAGCGGCCTCGCCGCGCCGGACGCTCAAGCCGCCACCATCATCGCCGAAGCCGGTGCCACGCTGCAGGCGGTGCAGGAGGCGGCCGATGGTGCCGGGCTCATGTTCGGCGTCGATATCGGCGCGCGCGGTTCGGCCACGGTCGGCGGCAACATCGCCACCAATGCCGGCGGCATCCGTGTGCTGCGCTACGGCATGTACCGCGCGCAGGTGCTGGGGCTGGAGGCCGTGCTTGCCGACGGCAGCGTGCTGTCCTCGTTGAAGGGGCTGCCCAAGGACAATTCCGGCTACGACCTCGGCCAGCTCTTCATCGGCGCGGAAGGGACGCTCGGCGTCGTCACCCGTGCAGCACTCAGGCTGCACCCGAAGCCGGCCTCCGAGGTGAACGCCTTCTGCGCGCTCGCTTCGCTCGATGCGGCGATCGCCCTGCTTGGGCTGCTGCGGCAAAAGCTCGGCCCTTTATTGTCCGCCTATGAGGTCAACTTCGGGCCGCTCTATGACGTCATGGTTGGCAGCATGGCGATGTCGGCGCCGTTGCCGGCTGGCTCGCCGGTCTATGTGCTGGCCGAGATCCAGGGCAGCGAGCCCGAACGCGACAGCGAGCGCTTCGCGGAAGTGCTGATGCAGGCGGTCGAGGATGGCGTGGTCGACGATGTCGTGGTCTCTCAGTCGCCGCGCGAATTCCGGGCGCTGTGGGACGTGCGGGAGGACGCCAATCGCGTCCTGTTTTCGATCAGAGGCCTGATCGGCGTCGACATCAGCATCCCGCTGGCTCGGATGGGGGCGTTCCTGCAAGAAGCGGAGACCGCGATCCGCGCCTTTGATCCCAATGCCGACATCTATGTCTTCGGCCATCTCGGCGATGGCAATCTGCATTATCAGGTGCGCACTGTCGATCCGGCGGCGGCCTACGGCATCGTCTATTGCGGCGTGGCGGTGGCGGGCGGTGGCGTTTCGGCCGAGCACGGCATCGGCCTAGACAAGAAGCAGTGGCTGCATCTGGTTCGCAGCGACACCGAGATCGCCACGATGCGGCGGCTGAAGATGGCGCTCGATCCGAAGAATATTCTTAACCGGGGGCGTGTCTTCGATCTCGATCCCACGGCCTTCGCACGATGATGCGTGTTCGATAACTCAGGTGCGTTCCGTCGCCATCTGCCTGGGGATCAGGAAGCGGGCTGCGAGCACGCAGAGCAGCACGGTGAACATCAGGATCAGTGCCACCAGCGCATTGATGTCGGGTGAGAAGCCAAGCCGCATCATCGCCCAAAGCCTGACCGGCAGCGTGCTTTGCGTGCCGGTGACCAGGATGGTGATCATTGTCTCGTCGAAGGATAGCGCGAAGGCCAGGATGGCGCCGCCGACCATCGCGCTCGACAGGTTCGGCAGGATGATGCGCCAGAAGGTCTGCCAACCGGTGGCGCCGAGGTCGTAGGACGCTTCGACCAGCGTGCGGCTCATCGACTGGAGGCGCATCAGCACGGTTCGGTAGACGATCGCCAGCACGAAGACCGTATGGCCGATGACGACCGTCAGCAGCGAGCGCTCGAGGCCGATCTCGCGGAAGAAGATCAGCAGCGCCAGGCCGCTGATGATCGGCGGCATCAGGAAGGGCAGGAAGATGATGAACTGCAGGACCGAGCGTCCCGAACGGCGGCCGTGATAGTACAGCGCCAGCAGCGTTCCGCTGACCACCGAGAGGATGACGGTGCAGACGCCGACGATCAGCGTGGTGCGCAGGGCAGCCAGGATGTCGTCGTTCCCGGCCAGCGCCCGATAGGTCGAGAGGGTGGGCGACGACCAGTCGACATCGCCATGCGAGATGGTGAAGAAAGACGACACGATCGGCACGAACAGCGGGCTGTAGAGCAATACCGCGACCAGCGTTGTGATCGCGGCCAGGAAGATGGTGGAGGGCCGGGGCAGGGCGCTCATATCGACGTCCCCCGGTTGCGTCCGAACCGTTCGCCCATGAGGATGGCGCAGATCACCACGATTGCCAGCGCCACCGACAGTGCCGCGCCGAACGGCCAGTTATAGGCCGTGCCGAACTGGCTGTAGAGGATGCGCCCGAATGTGAAGCCGCTGATCCCGCCGACCATCTGCGGCGTCAGGAAGTCGCCGATCGCCAGCACGAAGACGAAGCTCGCCGCCGAGGCGACGCCGGGCAGGCTGAGCGGCAAGGTGATGCGCAGGAAGGTCTGCAGGCCGCTCGCGCCGAGATCGTCGGAAGCGCGCAGCAAGGTCTGGGGAATACGCTCCAGCGACAGGAAGATCGGCAGGATGGCGAAGGGTATCAAAAGCAGGCTCAGCGTCAGCAGGATGGCGTTCATGTTGAAAACGAAAAGCGTCGACGGCTGCTGCAATATGCCGAGCGCCACCAGCGCCTTGTTGAGGAAGCCGTTGAGGCCGAGGATGCTGCGGATCGCGTAGATCTTGATGACGTAGCTCATCAGCAGCGGCACCAGCAGCAGCATCAGCAGGGCGTAGCGCCACCGTCCTTTCAGCGTCGTAAGGAAATAGGCGGCGGGATAGGCGAGCAGGATGCAGATGACAGCCACCGACAAGCACAGCACGATGGTGTTCCAGAACACCGGCAGGAAGATCGGGTCGGTGAAGAACCTGACATAATTGCCGAGCGTCGGCGCGTAGACGATCGTGCCCTGGTCGACGCTGAAGAAGCTGTAGACCAGGAAGATCGCCAGCGGCACGAGCACGAAGATGACAGGCAAGGCGAAGGCCAGCACCGTCACCAGCAGCGACAAACGCCTTTCCGGGGTCGAGGCGTTCGCGCTCATGCCAGCACCAGATGGCCTTCATGCGGCGCAAAGCAGAGCGAGACCGTTTCGCCGGATTTCAGCGCGCTGCCGCCGATCCGGCTCGGCAGGCGCAGCCGTAGGCGTTGCGCGGCATTGTCGGCACCCGAGGTGATCGTGGCGACGGTTGACGAGCCGGCAAAGGCCAGGTCCGCGATGGTGCCGGAAAAGCGGTTGCCGCTGTCCTTGGCGTCGGCAAGATGCAAGGCTTCGGGACGGAACGCCGCGAAGGCGGCGGCGCCATCTGGCGCGGCTTGCAAATGCGGCTGACCGCTGATCGAACAGACAAGGCGCCCAAGCGCGGTCTCGATCGATCGCAGGTCGCCCTGGACGGGACCGAGTTTCCCCGCCACCAGATTGTTCTCGCCGAAGAAGCGCGCCACGAACTCGCAATTCGGCTTGTAGTAGAGGTCGTGCGGCGTGCCGAGCTGGCGGATATGCCCCGCCTGCATGACGCAGATCCGGTCGGCCATGCCGATCGCCTCCTCCTGGTCATGGGTGACGAACAGGAAGGTGGTCTTGATCTCGCGCTGGATGGATTTCAGGAACTCCTGCATCTGCCGGCGCAATTCGAGGTCGAGTGCCGCGAGCGGCTCGTCGAGCAGGATCAGGCGCGGCTGGCAGATCAGCGCGCGGGCGAGGGCGACGCGCTGGCGCTGGCCCCCGGAAAGCTGTGCCGGGAAGCGGTCGGCGAAACGACCAAGCTGCACCAGTTCCAGCGCCTCGGCGACACGGCGTGCAATCTCCGTGCGCTGGATATGGCGCACCGAAAGCCCGTAGCCGACATTGCCGGAAACGGTCATGTGCGGGAACAGCGCATAATCCTGGAACACGGTGTTGAACGGCCGCTTGTTGATCGGCATGCGGCTGATGTCCTGGCCGTCGAGGCGGATCTCGCCCGACGTCAGCGGCTCCAGCCCGCCGATCAGCCGCAGGACGGTCGTCTTGCCTGAACCCGAAGGCCCGAGCACGGTCAGGAACTCACCGTCCTTGATCGACAGGTCGATGTCGTGCAGCACGGGAACCGTGCCGTAGGATTTCGAGACGGACCGCAGCGTCAGCAGGTCGGTGTTCTGGTTCATGATATGGTCTCGCATACGCTGCGGCGGTCCGGAACGTCCGGACCGCCGGGTCCTTCGAAATCAGGTGCGGAAAGGATCAGGGCGTCGCCTTGACCTCGTTCCACAGATCCGACCGCTTGAGCGGGTCTTCGACATTGTTGAGCCAGACCAGCTTGTCGTTGCTGCCGGCGCTGCTCGACTCGACCACGGTGTTGCCGAAGCCGGTGCGCTCGGAAAGCTCGCCGCTGACCTTCTTCGTCAGCATGAAGTCGATCCACTTCTCGGCCGCCGCATTGTCGCGGACGCCCTTGGAGATAACCCAGTTGTCCAGCCAGGCCAGCGCGCCCTCGCTTGGATTGATGTAGGCGACGTGGGCACCGATCTTCTGCAGTGCCTTGACCTGCTGCTGGCCGTAATTGGCCCAGATCAGGGCAACATCATTGTTCTGGTAGATCTGTTGCGCCTCGTCGGCGGTGGTGTAGAAGCTCAGCACATTGCGCTTGAGCTCGACCAGCTTGGCCTTGACCGCCGCCATCTGCTCCTCATTGAGGTTGAACGGATCCTTGTAGCCGAGCGTCAGCGCGGTGAACGAGAAATTGTGTTCGCCATTGTCGTAGGCCAGGATCTTGCCCTTGTAGGCCGGATCCCAGAGCACCGACATCGAAGTCGGCGCCGGCTTGACCTTGTCGGTGTCGTAGATCAGTCCGATGGAATCGAAGCAGAAGGGAATGCCGTAGACCTTGCCGTCCTTGGTGTCGCCGCTGACCTGCGACAGATCACGGAAGCGCGGCAGCACTTCTTTCTGGTTGGGCAGCTTGGTGATGTCGATCGGCGACACCAGATCGGCCTTGATGTAGCGCTGCAGCTGGGCGGTGTTGACGGCGAAGACATCGAAATCCTGCCCTTCGCTGCCCTTGATCTTGGCCCAGATCTCGTCGTCGCTGCCGATGAAGACGACATCGACACCGATGCCGGTGGCGGCCGTGAAATCCTTCACCCAGTCCGGGTCGGCGTAGCCGTCCCAGGCCAGAACCCGCAGGTTCGCGGCCAGTGCCGCCGATGTCATCAGGCCGATGCCGAGCCCGATTGTCGCCAGTCTTAGAAACGCTTTCTTCAGTCCCATTTTTAATCTCCCATTGTCGTTCTGGTGGACCGTAATTGTCGGACTTTTGCCGTCACAGCTGGGTGACGGTGACCAGTCCCTCGTCCGGCACCGACACCATTCGGTTGCGGAGCGGCTTGCCGAATGTCTGTGCCTGGATTTCGTATTCGTCGCCTGAAGCCGTCTTGACGCCGGAGGCGTAGCTCATCACCGCCGCCCCGAAGAAATAGGCGTGCAGGTCGCCCGGCCTGCGGTGCATCGGGTAGCGGAAATGGAAATGTTCGAGGTTGGCGATCGAGTGCGACATGTGCGCCTCGCCCGACAGGAATTCCTGCTCCCAGATGACGGTGCCGTCGCGCAGGATGCGGGAATAGCCGCGCACTTCGTTCGGCAGCTCGCCGATCAGCAGTTCGGGGCCGATCGAGCAGGAGCGCAGCTTGGAATGCGCGAGGTAGAGATAGTTCTCGCCCTCCGTCACGTGGTCGGAATATTCGTTTCCGAGTGCATAGCCGATGCGGTGGGGATGGCCGTCCGGACCATTCAGGTAAAGCCCGACAATCTCGGCTTCCTCTGCTCCGGCTTTCGCGAATGCCGGCATCGGCAGCTCAGCACCTGGCGGCACAATGCAGGTGCCGACGCCCTTGAAGAACCACTCGGGCTGGATGCCGATCTTGCCGGCGCCGGGCTTGCCGCCCTCCAACCCCATGCGGAAGATTTTCAAGGAATCGGATTCCTCGGCACCTTCGCCATGGGTCAGAACATGCATCTGGTTGCGCGCGGCGGCACTTCCGGTATGGGTCAGGCCGGTGCCGGTGACCAGGAACCGCGCCGGCTCCGGGTGGTCCAGCGGGGCGAGCACGCGCCCATCGCGCAACAGCTCGTCATAGTCGATTGTCGCGGTGCCCGTCCGCTTTTCGACCAGCGAGGCAATGGACGCACCCTCGGCGATCGCCGCTTCGGCGAGGTCCAGCACGCTGGCAGTCTTTTCGAGCGGATGCAGGTGATTGCCGTCATCGGAGACACGACCGACCCGCCTGCTGCCATCCGGCATTCTGAACTGAACAAGACGCATGAAATACCCTTCTTCCCTTGGAGCCGTGCGGGTTACACCCAACCCGCATCGACGATGAACTGCTGGCTCGTGCACATGCGGCTGTCGTCGGCGGCGAGGAACAGCGCCATGCGCGCGATATCGGAGGGCTGCAGCCGGTCTGGCAGGCACTGCCTTTCCGCGATCTGGCGCTCGCCGGCCGGATTCAGCCACAGCCGCATCTGGCGCTCGGTCATGACCCAGCCAGGCACCATGCAGTTGACGCGGATGCGCTCGGGGCCGAGTTCACGGGCCAGCGCCCGCGTCATGCCGTAGACAGCGGCTTTGGCGGTGACATAGGCCGGGCAATCAGGATCGCCGACCATCCAGGTGATGGAGCCGAAATTGATGATCGAGCCGCCGCCCTGCGCACTCATCTGCGGGCGCACCGCCTGCGCCGCGAAGAACTGGTGGCGCAGATTGACCGCCATGCGGTCGTCCCAATAGGCGACCGTGACGTCCTTGGTCTGATGCCGGTCGTCATTGCCGGCATTGTTGCAAAGCGCCTGGATCGGGCCATTGTGCCGCGCTGCCTGCACGGTGGCCGCCTGCAGCTCTTCGACATTGCGCAGATCGCACGGAATGAACAGCGGCGCGTCATGTCCTTCGGCGGCGATCGCATCGACGAGCCGCCGGGACGGTTCCTCGGCCAGATCGACGAAAGCCACACGGCTGCCTTGCGAGCAGAAATGGCGCACCAGGCTTTCGCCGATGCCGCTGCCGCCGCCGGTGATGAAGACGCTGCGGCCCTTGAGGCTTGGATAGGTCGCGTAGCTGCCGATTAGATCCGTCATCGCGCGCCTCTAGTGGGAATGCCGGGGAATGCCGGCATCGCGCCGGCCAACGAGAAAGTCGAAATCGCAGCCCTTGTCGGCCTGCAGAACGCGCTCGACATAGAGGCTCTGGTAGCCGCCTTCGGGCGGCGCCGGGGGCTTCCAGTCGCGACGGCGGATCACCAGTTCCTCGTCCGATACCAGCAATTCCAGACGGCGGCCGGCAACGTCGAGCTCGATGAGATCGCCGTCGCGCACCAGTGCCAGCGCGCCACCTGCCGCCGCTTCAGGCGCCACATGCAGCACGACGGTGCCGTAGGCCGTGCCGCTCATGCGTGCGTCCGAAATGCGCACCATGTCGGAGACGCCCTGCTTGAGCAGCTTGGCCGGCAGCGGCATGTTGCCGACCTCGGCCATGCCGGGATAGCCGCGTGGTCCGCAGTTCTTCAGCACCATCACCGAAGAGGCGTCGATATCCAGTTCCGGATCGTCGATGCGGGCGTAGTAGTGCTCGATGTTCTCGAAGACGACAGCCTTGCCCCGATGCTGCATCAGCTCGGGCGTCGCCGCGGACGGCTTGATGACGGCCCCGTTGGGCGCCAGATTGCCGCGCAGGATCGAGATGCCGCCCTGTTCGGTCAGCGGCTCGCTCAGCGGACGGATGACCTCGCGGTTGTAGTTGGGCGCGCCGTCGATCAATTCACCGATCGTCTTGTCGCTGACGGTCATGACGTCGCGATGAAGAAGCCCCACTTCATCAAGCGACGCCATGACCGCAGCTAGCCCCCCGGCATAGTAGAAGTCTTCCATCAGGAATCGGCCCGACGGCATCAGATCGACAATCGTCGGAACGTCGCGGCCAAGACGGTCCCAGTCCTCGAGGCTGAGATCGACACCAACCCGGTTGGCGATGGCGATCAGGTGCAGCACCGCATTGGTCGAACCGCCGATCGCGCCATTGACGCGGATGGCATTCTCGAACGCTTGCCTGGTGAGGATCTGCGCTATCGTCACGTCGCGGCGAACAAGCTCAACGATCTGGCGTCCGGCCAGTTGGGCAAGCACGCCGCGGCGCGAATCCACCGCCGGAATCGCGGCATTGTCCGGCATGCCGATGCCGAGTGCTTCCACCATGCTGGCCATGGTCGAGGCCGTGCCCATCGTCATGCAGCTGCCCGCCGACCGGCTCTGGCCTTGCTCGGCGGCGAGGAAGTCGGCGACCGGCATGCGCCCTGCTTTCACCTCCTCGGCGAATTTCCACACATGCGTGCCCGAGCCGATGTCTTGTCCGCGAAACTTGCCGTTGAGCATAGGCCCGCCGGAGACGGTGATGGTCGGCAGGTTGCATGAGGCAGCCCCCATCAGCAGCGCCGGCGTGGTCTTGTCGCAACCGACCAGCAGGATCACACCGTCGATGGGATTGCCGCGAATGGATTCCTCGACATCCATGCTCACCAGATTGCGAAACAGCATGGCGGTCGGGCGCATGTTGCTCTCGCCCAGCGACATCACCGGAAACTCCAGCGGCAGGCCGCCGGCCTCATAGACGCCGCGCTTGACGTGATCGGCCAAGGCGCGCAGATGCGCGTTGCACGGGGTCAATTCCGACCAGGTGTTGCAGATGCCGATCACCGGGCGGCCGTCGAAGGCGTCTGCCGGGATGCCTTGGTTCTTCATCCAGCTGCGGTGCATGAAGGCGTTCTTGCCTTCACCGCCGAACCAGGCTTCGGACCGCAGTTTGCGTTTGGTGTCGGTCACGATTGCTGGCCTCGGTCGTTGCGGCGTTTGTTGCGGTTCTCGACGCTGCGGCGCACGTCGTCCTCGGCATTGTCGATGAGCACCAGCAGCGCCTTCTGCGCACCGGGCGCGTCGCCGGCGGCGATCTTCTCGGCGACCTCGCGATGCAGCGGCAAGGAGTGGCGCTGTCCATCCGGATTGTCGTTGGAGAGGCGAAAGCTCATCACCAACGCGGTTTCGACCAGTGCGGCCAGCGAGCCGATCAGCTCATTGCCGGTCATGCGCAGGATGGTCTGATGGAACACCAGATCGGGCTTGGCGAAGCGGTCGCCATCGTCGCTCAACGCTTCCATTTCGGCGAGTGCCGCTTGGATTTCGGCGATCTGAGCCGGGTTGGCGCGCTGGGCGGCGAGTGCGGCCGACATCGGCTCGATGGCGCGGCGCAATTCGAACAGCGCGCGCACATCGTCGGTGCTGATGCCGCCGGCATAGCGCCATGACAGCACATCGGGGTCGAGGAAATTCCAGTCGGAGCGGGGACGCACGCGCGTGCCGGTCTTCGGCCGCGATTCGACCAGCCCCTTGCCGGCCAGCACCTTGATCGCTTCACGCAATACCGTGCGGCTGACACCGAGCATCTCGCTGGAATCATCCGCATTGGGCAGGGCCTCGCCGGGCAGGAAGTCGCCCTGGACGATGCGCAAGCCGATCTGCTCGACGACGGTCGCGTGCAGCGCGGTGGAACCACTGGAAACCGCGACGGCAACCCGTGACGTGCGCGCCGTGCTGAAAGATTTCTTATTCTTCATACTATTCATATGATATGTCTTATAGCCATGGCGATCGGAGTCAAGGGATGGGGGAGTGCCGATGACAAAGAATTCCGCTGCTGTTGCCGCGCAGCACACCGAACTGGTCTCGATCAGTGACGGCATCGCGACTGTCGACATTGCTCCTGCTGCCGGCGGCGCCGTGGCGTCGTATCGGTGGTGGCAAGATGGCTTTGTCGTGGATTGGCTACGCCCGGCGGATCCGCTGGCGATCAGCCGTCGCGATGCAGGCGCCATGGCCTGCTTCCCGCTTGTCCCCTATTCCAATCGCATAAGGGGCGGCCGTTTCGAAGTCGCGGGCCGCACCGTCCAACTGCCCAGTCGGCCGGAGGACCCGCACCATGAGCACGGCCATGGCTGGCGCCACCCTTGGACGGTCGTGAGGCACGAAGCCAGCACGATCGTCCTGCGCTATCGCCACGCCGCCGATTCCTGGCCATGGAGCTATGAAGCCGAGCA
The DNA here is from genome assembly GCF_006442655.1 of Mesorhizobium sp. B2-1-3A. Lineage (NCBI taxonomy): Bacteria > Pseudomonadati > Pseudomonadota > Alphaproteobacteria > Hyphomicrobiales > Phyllobacteriaceae > Mesorhizobium > Mesorhizobium sp. B2-1-3A. The sequence continues at coordinate 1,158,886 of NZ_VFWK01000001.1, read as the reverse complement.
GGAGATCACGCTGGCTGACGGTGCGCTTTCCATTACCATTGCCGTGCGCAACCTGTCGGACGCGCCGATGCCGGCTGGCTTCGGCCTCCATCCCTATTTCCCGTCGACACGTTGGGCGCATGTCCAGGCGTCAGTGTCCGGCATGTGGGAAACCGACGCGGAGATCCTGCCTGTCCGTCACGTCCCGCCGCCGGCGGGGGCCGATCCGTCGATCGGCTTTGATGTATCGGAGGTGGAGTTCGACACGGTTTTCACCGGATGGACGCGCCGTGCCCGGATCTCCTGGCCGGAGCATGGGCGGCAACTGGACATGGAGGCCGAGGCACCGCTCGATTTCCTCGTCCTCTACACGCCGCCGGGTGAGCCGTTCTTTTGCGCCGAGCCGGTCAGCAACATCACCGATGCCTTCAACCGCGTGAACGACGAGGACAACAGCACCGGCTGCATGATGCTGGCACCTGGGCAGACGAGATCCGCCAGCGTTCGCTTCACGCCGTCACTGGCTGTCTGACCTTGCCGCCGGCCTTGCGAGCCCGGCACGACATGGCCGCGCGGATGCCGCTCGGTCGATGCGTGAACGCGCCGAAGGTCAGGCGCCCGGCCTTGCGGCTTCGCGAATGGTCTGCAGCAGCATCGTGAAGGCGGGCGAGGGCGCGGTGTCGGTGCGCATCGTCAGGCCGACCGGCCCCTTGGTTTCCGCGGTATCGACCGGCAAGGCGACGAAGGCACGGCTCGCGAGCTCGTTGGCGACCACGCCGGCCGAGATGATCCACACCGCATTGCTCTGCCGCATGAAGGAACGCCCGAAGGAATCCGAGACCGTCTCGATCTCGGTTGCCGGCGCGGTCATGCCATTGGTGATGAAGAGGCGATCGACAAAGGGACGGATGACGGATTCCCGGGTCGGCATCAGCACCGGGAATTCGTCGAGCCTGGCGAAGATATCCGCTCCCGGTTCCAGCAGCGGATGCCCGGCCCGCACGACGAACAGCACCTGTTCCGAGTAGAGGTGCTCGAAGAAGAAACCGGTCATGTTTTCGGGCGCCGCCAACCGACCGACGACGAGATCGAGCGCGCCCGTGCGCAACTGCTCGAGCAGCACGGCGTTCTCGCCGGTGACGATCTTGATCGCAGCTCCGGTGTTCTCCTTGAGGAACAGGCTCATGGCTTGCGGCATGACCTTCGCTGACACAGTCGGCAGCGCGCCGATACGGATCGGGTGGCGATTGATGGTGCCGTCCTGGCGAACGGAATCGATGCCGCGCTTCAACGCCGATATTGCCGAGCCGGCATGGTCCAGGAAGATTTCGCCAAGCCTGGTGACCCGGATGCCGCGCCCGTCGCGCTCGACCACGGCGATGCCGAGCGCCTCTTCCAGTTCACGCAGGGTCTTGGTCACCGCCGGCGCGCTGACATGCAGGAGGTCGGCGGCGCGGGCCACGCTGCCCTGCCGGGCGACTTCCAGGAATGCTTGCAGGTGACGGAACCTGATGCGGCTGCCGGGCATGAATTTGATAACCCCTGAGTTAATGAAACGGCGCAAAATATCATTTTACCGAACCAAATGCGGCGTGCAATGTGGAGATGGAGGATCGAAATCGTGCCATTCGTCACTGTTGGCGGCATCACGCTGCACCACCGATATGTCGAGGCTGACGGCAAGACGCCCCCGGTTGTGTTCATCAATTCGCTGGGCACAGATCTGCGGATCTGGGATGAGGTCGTTGCGCTTCTGGCCGGCGAGATGCCGCTGCTCGCCTATGACAAGCGCGGCCACGGCCTCTCCGACATCGGCACCGGCGTCCACTCGATGAACGACCATGTCGACGATCTGAACGCCCTCATCGACCACTTCGGTTTCAACAAGGTCGTGCTGTTTGGCCTGTCGGTCGGCGGCATGGTGGCGCAGGGACTGCATATCCGCCGTCCTGAAAGCATCGAGGGCCTGATCCTCAGCGATACCGCCCACAAGATCGGTACCGCCGAAAGCTGGAACAGCCGCATCGCGGTCGTGGAGCGCTATGGCGTCGAGGCGATCGCCGACGGCGTGATGAAAGTATGGTTCACGCCGGATTTCCATGCCGGGCGCCCCGCCGACCTTGCCGGTTGCCGCAACATGCTGACCAGGCAGGCGCTGCCAGGCTATATCGGGACATGCAAGGCTGTCCGCGACGCCGATTTCACCGAGAGCGCGCGCCGCATCGCAGTACCGACGCTCTGCGTTGTCGGCGACCAGGACGGCTCGACGCCCCCCGATCTTGTCCGCTCTCTGGCGGATCTGATCCCCGGCGCACGTTTCGAAATCATCCGCAATGCCGGACACATTCCGTGCATCGAGCAGCCGGAGGCGCTGGTCGCGCTGATCCGCGGTTTTGTCGCATCGCTTGCCCCTGGAGAAACCCATGGATGAAGTCCCCGGCAACACGGCAAGATATCGGACAGGCCTTGCCGTGCGACGGTCGGTGCTCGGCGACCGCCACGTCGATCGGGCCGAGGTCGCAGCCACCGATTTCGACCGGCCGTTTCAGGAACTGATCACCGAGGCCGCCTGGGGGACGGTGTGGGCGCGGCCGGGCTTCACCAGGCGCGAGCGTTCGATCGTCACGCTGGCGCTGCTGGCCGCGCTCGGCCATGATGAGGAAGTGGCCATGCATGTGCGCGCCACCGCCAACACCGGCGCCACGCGCGACGATATCTGCGAGGCGTTCCTGCATGTCGCCATCTATGCCGGAGTGCCGGCCGCCAACCGTGCCTTCAAGATCGCCAAGGACGTGTTTTCGGAGATGGACGGAGCCAACAATGCCCGCTGAGTCCGGCTCGAACCGGAGGCCCGAGACCGGCGCCTTCTTCCAGCGCGACCGGACATGGCACCCGCCGGCGCTGACGCCGGGCTACAAGAGTTCGGTGCTGCGGTCGCCGCAGAAGGCGCTTTTGTCCTTCGACAACACGCTGTCGGAAATAGCGGGACCTGTCTTCGGCCACGCCATGCTGGGCGAGTTCGACGCCGACCTGATCCATAATTTCGCCAGGCCGGGCGAGAGCGCCATCGGCGGGCGCATCATCGTCCACGGGCGCGTGCTTGACGAACGCGGCATTGGTGTGCCCGGCGTGCTGCTCGAATTCTGGCAGGCCAATGCCGGCGGCCGCTACCGCCACAAGAGGGATGGCTACCTGGCGCCGCTCGATCCGAATTTTGGCGGCTGCGGCCGCACCATCACAGGCGAGGATGGCTTCTATGCCTTCCGCACCGTCAAGCCCGGGCCCTATCCCTGGCCGAACGGCCCCAATGACTGGCGCCCGGCGCATATCCATTTCTCGGTTTTTGGCCATGGCTTTGCCCAGCGGCTGATCACGCAGATGTATTTCGAGGGCGATCCGCTGATCTGGAAATGCCCAATCGTGCGTGGCATCGCCGACAAGGCGGCCATCGAGGCGCTGACGGCTACGCTCGATACGCAGGCGACGATCCCGATGGATGCGCTCGCCTACAAGTTCGATATCGTGCTGCGCGGGCGCCGCTCGTCTCTGTTCGAAAACCGGCCGGAGGGCAATTGATGGCCCAGTCGCTCGACAGGCTGAAGGAGAGCCCTTCGCAGACAGCGGGCCCTTACGTTCATATCGGGCTGACGCCGAATTTCTGCGGCATTGCCGGCGTCTATGCGACCGATCTTGGCGCTACCATGGTCAACGACAAGACCAAAGGCGAGCGCATCGGCCTGCGCATCCGGGTGCTTGACGGCACCGGGACGCCGCTCAAGGACGCTCTGATCGAGATCTGGCAGGCGGACGGGGACGGGCTCTACAATTCGCCGGCCGAATTGCGCGGTGCCGCCGATCCGAACTTCTTCGGCTGGGGCCGTTGCCCGACCGACATGGACACCGGCGTCTGCGCATTCGAGACGATCAAGCCCGGCCGCGTGCCGTTCCGCGATGGCCGCCTGATGGCACCGCACATCACGCTGTGGATCGTCGCGCGCGGCATCAATCTCGGTCTGCACACAAGGCTGTATTTCTCCGATGAGGAAGAAGCCAATGCCGGCGATCCGATCCTGGCGCGTATCGAGCACCGCGTCCGCGTGCCGACGCTGATCGCCGAGCGCCAGGGCGACACCTACGTCTTCGATGTCCATCTCCAGGGGGAGAAGGAAACGGTCTTCTTCGACAGCTAGGAGATCCGCGATATGACCATATCGCCCTTCGACCATCCATTGCTTTCCGCCTTTCTCGGCGACGAGGAGGCGGCGAGGCATTTCTCTGTCGAGGCGGAAATAGAGGCGATGCTGGCGTTCGAGAGCGCGCTGGCGGAAGCGGAAGCCGAAAACAGGGTCATAACCAACGACGCGGCGGCAGCCATCCTGTCGGTGCTGGCCTCGTTCCGGCCGGACACGACCTTGCTGCGCGCCGCTGCCGCCAGGGACGGCGTCATCGTGCCGGAATTGGTGCGCCAGCTGAGAGAGACGGTTGGCGAGCCGCATGGCGACAAGGTGCATTTCGGTGCCACAAGCCAGGATGTCATCGACACTGGCTTGGTGCTTCGACTGAAATCCGTCGTCGACCATCTCAGCCTGCTCCTGACCGAGACCGTTTTGCGCCTCACGTCGCTCGAGGAGCGCTTTGGGGGCAGGGCGCTGACCGGCATCACCCGCATGCAGCCCGCGATCCCTATTCAAGTAGCTGATCGCGTGAACGCCTGGCGCGGGCCGCTGCAGCGGCACCGGGAAAGATTGTCTGAACAGTCGAGACGTTTGCTGGCCGTGCAGTTCGGCGGTGCCGCCGGCACGCTGGAAAAGCTTGGCGGCAAGGGGCCGGCGGTGCGCGCGGCGCTTGCCGCAAAACTCGGCCTTGGCGATGCACCGCAATGGCACAGCCAGCGCGACGCGCTCGCCGATTTCGCCGGCTGGCTGTCGCTGCTGACCGGCAGCCTCGGCAAGTTCGGCCAGGACATCGCCCTGATGGCGCAGGGCGGCGCTGACATCGCGCTTTCCGGCGGTGGCGGCTCGTCGGCCATGCCGCACAAGCAGAACCCGGTGAAGGCCGAAGCGCTGGTGGCGCTGGCCCGCTTCAACGCCACGCAGCTTTCCGGCATGCATCAGGCGCTGGTGCATGAGCAGGAACGTTCGGGGGCGGCCTGGACGCTGGAATGGCTGCTGCTGCCGCAGATGGTGGTCGCAACCGCGGCATCGCTGCGCCTTGCCGCCGAACTCGCCGCACGGATCGAAAGTCTAGGCCGCTGATGCGCACGCAGGTCGTCATCGTCGGCTCGGGACCCTCCGGCCTGCTGCTTGGACAACTTCTGGCCGGCATCGGTGTCGAGACCGTCATCCTGGAACGCTCGAGCCGCGACCATGTGCTTGGCCGCGTGCGGGCAGGGGTGCTCGAACAGGGCACGGTCGATCTGCTGGGGGAAGCCGGTGCTGCCGCAAGGCTGCATGCCGAAGGCTTGTCGCATTCCGGCATCTCGCTCGCCTTCGACGGGCGCCTGCACCGCATCGATCTCGCCGAACTCACCGGCGGCAGGCATGTCACGGTCTACGGCCAGACCGAGGTGACGCATGATTTGATGGACAGGCGCGACGCGGCCGGCCTTGTCACCGTCTACGAGGCGTCGGATGTGGCGCTGTATGATTTCGGCGGTGCCGCACCATTCGTCACCTACGACAAGGACGGCATCACGCATCGCATGGATTGCGACTTCATTGCCGGCTGCGATGGCTATCATGGCGTCAGCCGCGGATCGGTGCCGGAGCGCGCGCTGAAAACGTTCGAGCGGCAGTATCCGTTCGGCTGGCTCGGCGTGCTGGCCGAAGTGCCGCCGGCAGATCGCGAACTGGTCTACGCCAATCACGAGCGGGGCTTTGCACTGTGCTCGATGCGCTCGACGCATCGCAGCCGCTACTATGTGCAGTGCCCCGAGGGTGACCGTGTCGAAGCCTGGTCGGACGATCGCTTCTGGGACGAGCTGCGCCGCCGCTTGCCGGAACAGACGGCAGCCAGCGTCACCACCGGGCCTTCCTTCGAAAAGTCGATCGCGCCGCTGCGCTCTTTCGTTGCCGAGCCAATGCGCTTCGGCCGGCTGTTCCTGGTCGGCGATGCTGCTCACATCGTGCCGCCGACCGGTGCCAAGGGCCTCAACCTCGCCGCCAGCGACGTGCGCTATCTCTTCGACGGGTTTCGGGACTTCTATCAAGGAAAGTCCGAAGCGGGTCTCGATGTCTATTCCGCCAAGGCGTTGGCGCGGGTCTGGAAGGCGGTGCGCTTTTCCTGGTGGATGACGAACATACTGCACCGCTTTCCCGATACCGGCGACTTCGGCCAGCGCATCCAGGAGGCGGAACTCGACTACCTCGTGCACTCGCGTGCCGCGTCGACCGCGCTCGCCGAGAATTATGTCGGCCTGCCCTATTGAGGATAGCGGTGCGCGGATTTACCGGCCCAGCAGGTTGCGCTCGACGGTTCTCAGATGCGCCAGCATGGCCTGGCTGGCGCTCTCCGGGTCGCGGCGCAGCAGCGCATCGAGAACGATCTGGTGCTCGCTGCAATAGATGCCGCGGCGTTCTTCGGAAAAGGAACGCTTTTTCATTTCGAACCATGGCGCCTGATTGCGCAGGATGCGCATTAGATTGTGGATCTCCTTGAGGAAGTCGTTGCGCGAGCAGGCGAAGATGCGGTGGTGAAATTCCGCATCCCAATGCTCGAAGGTCGGCATGTCCTGCGACTCCGAAGCGATCTTGTGCGCCTCGCGCACCGCGTTGAGTTCCATGGCGCTGGCGTTGGTGGCGGCGAAGGCCGCCGCCGCCGGCTCAAGCAGCTGCCTGATCTCCATCATGTCGGCCGGGCTGGTGCCTTCCATCCGGCCCACAACCGCTGCCATCGAACTTGGATTGGTGGCGGTCAGGAATGTGCCGCGCCCGACATGCCGCACCACGGTGCCATCGTCCTCGAGGAAGGAGACGGCACGGCGCACGGTGTTGCGCGCCACGCCGAATTCGCTCGCCAGGTCGCGTTCCGGCGGCATGCGGCCATTCTCGATCCATTCGCCGGAAGAAATCCGCTTCTTCAGCGCGGTGGCGATATCGCTGGCGACAAGCTTGGGCATGTCCGGTCACTTTTATCTGATCCGATACTGAACCATTGATAGCAGCTTCAGGTACCGCCGTCCATCGCATGGCAGCGGTCGATATCCTGTGAAGCGTGGGGTTGGCAATCAAATCCTTTTTGGTACGACCAACCCAGATTCCTCTTGCGGGCTAAACCAATCGGCGATAGCGTGTAACAAAAGAGCGAATAATTGGCTCAATATTGGTTCAGGGAGGATCTGGATGCGGGTCGCGACTTTTTCGATCGCCGGCGAACGTCGCGTGGGGCTTGTCGATCTCGACGCCCAGACAATCGCGCCTTTTGATTTTTCCGTCGACCAGGCCAAATCAGGCATTCTGGCTTTGATCGAGCGCAACGGCGCCGGCATGCCGCGTACCCTGTCGCCCATCCCGCTGGCGCAGGTGGAAATCGAAGCGCCCATCCCGCAACCGCGCCGCAACATCTTCTGCGTCGGCAAGAACTATCACGAGCACGCGCATGAATTCGCCCGCAGCGGCTTCGATTCCAGCGCCGGCGCCGGCGCGATCCCGAAGCATCCGATCATCTTTTCCAAGGTTCCTGAATCGGTCGTCGCCAACCATGCCAGCGTGTTGATCGATCCATCGGTCTCGACCGCCATCGACTATGAGGCGGAACTGGCCGTCATCATCGGCAAGAGCGGGCGCGGCATATCGAAGGAGAATGCGCTCGACCATGTCTGGGGTTACACGATCGTCAACGACGTCACGGCCCGCGATCTGCAGGGCAGATACAGCCAGTGGCTGATCGGTAAGTCGCAGGACACGTTCTGCCCCATGGGACCATGGGCGGTGACCAGGGACGAACTCGACCTGGCAACCGCCGGCATCCGGTGTTTCGTCAACGAGGATCTGCGCCAGAATTCCCGCATATCGCTGCTCATCTTCGACATCCCGACCATCATCGCCACACTGTCGCAAGGCATCACGCTGAAGCCCGGTGACATCATCGCCACCGGCACGCCGGTCGGCGTCGGCATCGGTTTCGACCCGCCGAAATACCTCAAGGCCGGTGACGTCGTGCGCATCGAGATCGATGGCATCGGCACGCTGGAAAACCGCTTCGCGGAGCACGCGCAATGACCACGGTCACGGTTGGTCAGGTGGTTGCGGAAGTTGTCGGCGAGGGCGCTGCCGTGGTGATGATCCATGGCCTTGGCGGCACCTCGAACATGTTTCAGCCGCAGATGGCGGCGCTTTCCGCCTATCGCGTCATCCGGCTCGACCTGCCGGGCTCCGGCCGCTCGCCGCGCCCGATCGAGCCGCTGACCGTCGAAGGGATGAGCGAGGCCGTGATCCGCGCCATGGCCGGTATGGGGGTTGCTGCCGCGCACTTCGTCGGCCATTCGATGGGCACTATTGTTTGCCAGCAGATCGCCGCGGCGCAGCCATCGCTGGTTACATCGCTGGCGCTGTTCGGCGCCCTGGCGGAACCGGCGGAAGCAACGCGGCAAGGGCTCGCCAACCGGGCGCGTCTGGCGCGCTCGGGCGGCATTGCCGATATCGCCGACCAGATCGTCGCCAACGCGATTTCCGCCCACACAAGGGAAACCTCGCCGGCGGCCGTGGCCTTCGTGCGGGAATCGATCACGCGTCAGGATCCCGAATCCTACGCCCGTACCTGCGAGGCTCTGGCCAAGGCGACCGCCGTCGATGCGCGCAGGATCTCGGCGCCGACATTGCTGGTCACCGGCGACGCCGACACGGTCAATCCGCCAGGGGTCGCCCAGGCGCTTGCCGACAAGATCAAGGGCGCCGTATTCTCGTCGCTGGATCGGTGCGGGCACTGGGCCACGGTGGAAAACCCGCGCGAAAGCAGCCAGAAGCTCGCCGATTTTTTGAGACGGGTTGATAGGTGAGGATTTCTGATCGGGCGTAAACTCATGCGCTCGGCAAGTTGGGAGGCTTGTGATGGCAGACGACAGCTGGAACGGCAACGGATCGGGCAGCACGCTGTTCACCAATGTGCGCGTGCTCGACGCATCAGGTGAATATCCATACACCGGTGAGGTGCTGGTGCAGGGCAACCGCATCAAGCAGATCACCAAGGGCTCATCGCGCTTCAGCTCATCCTCGTCGTCCTCCTACAGCGGTGGCGCGGCAGGGGGTGCAACCGTCATCGACGGTATGGGCGCGACACTGATGCCGGGCATGATCGACGCGCATCTGCATCTGTCCTGGAACAACGCGCCCGGCATCGACCCCATCCAGATGATGGAAATCGAGGAGCACATGCTGGTCACGATGGAGATGGCCAAGCTGGTGCTTGATGCAGGCTTCACCGCCGGCCGGGGGGCTGCCGCCGCGAAGCCGCGTCTCGATGTCGTCGCCAAGAAATTCATCAACCAGGGCCGCTTTCCGGGACCGCGCTACCTCGCGGCGGGTCCGGAAATCACCACGGTCGGCGGCCTCGGCGATTCCGCACCGTCGCACATCCCACATGAGGGGCTGAACCTTGGCCTCGTCGTCTCGGGACCGGAGGAAATCCGTCGCACAGTGCGCCAGCTGATCAAATACGGCGTCGATTCGATAAAACTCAACCTGTCCGGCGAGAGCATCACCGGCATGGGCGCTGAGGAGACGCCGATGTCGGAAGAGGAGGTCGCCATGGCCGCCTCCGAGGCGCGCTGCCGCAACAAGGTGCTGTCGGCGCATGCGCGTTCGTCGGGCTCGGTCAAACAGTGCATCCGCCACGGCATCCAGAACATCTATCATGCCTCCTTCGCCGACGAGGAAGCGCTCGACATGCTCGAAGCGGCCAAGGACAAGCACTTCGTCGCGCCGGGCATCGCCTGGCTGATCAACACGGCACGTCACGCCGAGCAGTGGGGCATCAAGCCGGGCTCGCCGTTGTCGCTGGAATACGAGCGCGAACTCGAAATGTGCATCGAGACGATGAAGAAGATGCACCGGCGCGGCATCCGCGTCTGCATCGGCGGCGACTATGGCTTTGCCTGGACGCCGCAAGGCACCAACGCCAAGGACATCCAGACCTTCGTTGAGATGCTGTGTTTCTCGCCGATGGAGGCGATCCAGGCCGGCACCAAATATGGCGGTCAGATCATGAACATGGGCGACGAGCTCGGCATGATCAGGGAAGGCTACCTTGCCGACCTTCTCTTGATCGACGGCGATCCGATCTCCGACGTGCGCATCCTGCAGGACAAGAACCGCATTCTCGCCATCATGAAGGACGGCAAGTTCCACAAGGCGCCGCGCATGAACGAGCAGCGCCGGCGGCTGACGGCATGAGCCTGCTCGACCAGCCATCTCAGACGCTCTCCGAGAGCGGCGGCATGACAGGTCGGCAGGCATGGGGCCTCGTTGGCCTGCTCGCCGCCGCTGTCGTCGCATGGCTGGTCTTCGCGGTCTGGCCGGATTGGCTGAACGCGATCCTTATCTCGAAGAAGGCCTTCGTCAGCGCCATCCTCAACGGCATCACCCTGGCCGGCCTCTATTTCCTCGTTGCCAGCGGCTTCACTCTGATCTTCGGCCTGATGCGCAACGTCAATCTGGCGCATGGCTCGCTCTATCTGCTTGGCGCCTATATCGGCTACGAAGTCACCAACCGCACCGGCTACTGGCTACTCGGCGTCGCCGCCGGCTTCGCGGTGCTGGCCATCGTCGGTGTCGTCATGCAGGTCTTCGTTTTCCGTCGGCTGGAGGGCGACGATCTTCGCCAGACCCTGGTCTCGATCGGCATCTCGATCGTGGCCGCCGACCTGATGCTGGCGGTGTGGGCCGGCGGCACGTACCAGATCACCACGCCCGAATGGCTCGATGGCGCATTGACCTTGCCCGTTATCACTGCGGTGCGCTCCAACGGCGCCTCGGTCTTCCTCACCTATCCGCTCTACCGCGTCGTGGTGCTGGCGGCGGCGATCGTCATCGGCGTCGGTCTTTGGCTGATGCTGCACAAGACCCGCGTCGGCATGATGATCCGCGCCGGCGTCGACGACCGCGCCATGCTGCAGGCCTCGGGCGTCAATGTGCATGCGGTGTTCGCCATCGTCTTCGCCGTCGGTGCCGGCCTTGCCGGCTTTGCCGGCGTCGTTGGCGGCTCCGCGCTGTCCGTCGCGCCCGGCGAGGATGTCCGCTATCTCCTCGCCTCGCTGGTTGTCGTCATCGTCGGCGGCATGGGCTCGATCACGGGCGCCGCCATCGGCGCGCTGCTGATCGGCCTGGCCGAGCAGATCGGCCTCGTCTACTTCCCGACCTATGGCATCGTGCTGACCTTCGTCATCATGGTGGTGACGCTGGCGGTGCGGCCGCAAGGCATCATGGGGAAGGCACGATGAGCCTGGCCGTCGCCACCACCGGCGCCACGCCGCAGCAGAACTGGCTGGAGAAGCTCGGCGCCGGCCACATCATCCTTGCCCTCGCGCTGGTGCTTTATCCGTTGGTGGCGTCCGATTTCTTCCTGACGCAGATCGGCGGCTATTCGCTGATCTTCGGCATGCTGGGCCTGTCGCTGATGCTGCTCGCCGGCTATGGCGGCATGGTCAGCCTGGCGCAGATCACCGTCGCCGGCATAGCGGCCTATGCCATCGCCATCCTTGGCAACAACAACTCCAGCATTCTCGGTCTCGGCTGGCCGTGGTGGCTCGCAGTTCCGTTCGCGGTTCTCGCGGCGGCCTTGGCATCGGCGCTGATCGGCTGGATCTCGGTGCGCACCGAGGGCATCTACACGATCATGATCACGCTGGCGATCGCCACCGCGACCTTCTATTTCGCGCAGCAGAACTACGCCATCTTCAACGGCCATTCCGGCTATGCCGGCATCCGCGCGCCGGTCTTCTGGGGCGTCAACTGGCGCGATCCCAGGCCTTTCTACTATCTCTGCCTTGGCCTGGCCGTGCTGTCCTACGCCGCCGTGCTCTACGGCTCGCGCTCGACCTTCGGCATGACCTTGCAGGCGATCCGTGACAATCCGCGCCGCATGCGCGCGCTGGGGTACCATGTCACCGCGCACAAGGTCTTCGCCTGGCTGCTCGCCGGTGTCATCGCCGGACTGGCGGGCGTGCTGCTGGTCTGGTTCAACGGCCGCGTCTCGCCCGGTACCATCGGCGTCGATGCCGCGATCGACGTGCTGATCATTGCCGTCATCGGCGGCCTGCGCCACCCGATCGGGCCGTTCCTCGGCGCGGTCGTCGTCGTCCTGATGCAGACCTTCGCCATCGACATTGTCGGCGCCGAGCGCTTCAACACGCTGATCGGCCTGGTGTTCCTGGTGATCGTCTTCGTCTCACCGGATGGAATTCTTGGGTTGTGGGGGAGGATCAAGCCACATCTTGCCCAGGAGTCCTTGCGTCCAGGTCCATAGGAGCCGGGATGGATGAACCACTGCAAAACCAAATCAAAGGGAGGAAAATGATGAGAATGCATAGACGGACATTGCTGGCGCTGGCGGTATTCACCGGGCTGACCGCGCCTTCGATGGCACTGGCTGCCGACGACACCATCAAGATCGGCCTGCTCGCCACCTTCGAAGGCCCGTTCACGGTGCTCGGCGAGGACGGCGAGCGCGGCGCCATGACCGCCGTTGCCGAGATGAACGGCACCGTCGCCGGCAAGAAGATCGAGATCGTCAAGGGTTCGTCCGATGCTTCGCCCGACAGCGCCGTGCGCGCGGCGCGCAAGCTGGTCGAGCAGGACGGCGTCAAGGTGCTGGTCGGTCCGCTTTCGGGCGACGAAGGCATCGCCGTCAAGGATTACGCCAAGACGCAACCGAACGTGACCTTCATCAACGGCACATCGGCCGCGCAGGACACCACGTTGCGCGATCCGGCTGAGAACTTCTTCCGTTTCTCGACCGATGGCGCGCAGTGGATGGCCGGCCTCGGCACCTATGCCTTCAAGGACAAGGGCTACAAGAAGGTCGCCACCGTCGCCGAGGATTATTCCTTCCCCTACACGCAGGTGTTCGGCTTCATGGCCGAGTTCTGCAAGGCCGGCGGCCATGTGCCGTCGAAGTCCTGGGTGCCGATCGGCAACAAGGACTTCTCCTCGGTCATCGCCGCCATTCCTGAGGATGTCGACGCAATCTATGTCGCGCTCGGCGGCGCCGATGCGGTCAACTTCCTGACCCAGTACCAGCAGGGCGGCGGCACCGCGCCGCTGATCGGCGGCTCGATCACTGTCGACCAGACCGTGCTGACGTCGAAAGGCAAGCTGAAGGACGTGCTGAAGGGCACGCCATCCGCTGGCCCGACCGCCGACACCAACGACGCGCCGGCCTGGAAGGCCTTCGTCGAGGCCTACAAGAAGCAGCCGGGCGCGTTTCCGTCACCCTCGCTCTTCGCCCATGGCTACTATGTCGACATGAAGGCGACGCTGCTTGGTCTCGACCAGGTCGGCGGCGATGTCTCCGATGGCGGCAAGAAGTTGCGCGACGCGCTGTCGAAGCTGTCCTTCGACACGCCGACGGGCAAGGTGTCGCTCGACAAGAACCGCAACGCCATCGCCGACATTTTCCTGACCGAGGTCACCGAAGGCGCCGACGGCAATCTCCTCAACAAGCTGGTCAAGGTCGTGCCGCAGGTCAACCAGACGCTCGGCATTCCCGAAGACGAGTTCATGAAGCTCGGCGCGGTCAACCGCGACAATCCGAGCTGCCCGTAACCCCACGCTTGAGTGCAGCCGCCAGTGACCGAAAGCTTCGCAGCAAACCGTCTCCAGAGCACCGGCGCCTATGCGCTGGAGCTTGACGGCGTGGCGCGGCATTTCGGGGCGCTGGTGGCACTCTCGGGCATCAATATGAGGATCGCGGCCGGCGAACGGCGCGCGGTCCTCGGCTCCAACGGCGCCGGCAAGACGACCCTGTTCAACGCCGTCACTGGCGATTTCCTGCCGACGGCGGGGCGCATCCGCTTCTTCGGCGAGGACATCACCGACCTGCCGCCGCATGAGCGCATCCGGCGCGGCCTGCGCCGCACCTATCAGATTTCGCAGCTGTTCAAGGGCCTGTCGGTCCTCGATTCCATCTTTCTCGCCTGTCGCGGCGTCTCGCGTCGGCGGTTTTCGCTGCTGCGTCCGGCAACGGCCGACGTCAACATGGTGCAGGCGGAATCGATCCTCAACGCCGTGCACCTCGAAGCCTTTCGCGACACGCTGGTGGCGACGCTGAGCCATGGCCAGCAGCGGCAGTTGGAGATCGCGCTGGCGCTGGCGGGCGCGCCGCGCTTCATCCTGTTCGACGAGCCGGCGGCCGGCCTGTCGCCGACCGAACGTCGCGATCTCGTCGCCATCCTCAACGCGCTGCCGAAGCATATCGGCTACATCATCATCGAGCATGATCTCGATGTCGCGCTGCGCGTCTCGGAATATGTGTCGATGATGCACAATGGCCGCCTGTTCAAGGAAGGCACGCCGCAGGAGATCGAAGCCGACCCGGAAGTCCAGGAGATCTATCTCGGGGGCAAGCATGGCTGAGCGTCCCGGAAAGATCGCCAAGGCAATGCTGCGCATCGACGACCTGCAGGTCTTCTACGGTGAAAGCCATGCGCTGCAGGGCGTGTCGCTGACGCTGGAAAGCGGCGTGCTGTCGGTGGTCGGTCGCAACGGCATGGGCAAGTCGACGCTCTGCAACACCATCGTTGGGCTGAAACGGGCGAAGTCCGGTTCGATCCGCGTCGATGGCCGGGAGATCACGTCTCTTGAGCCGCACGAAATCCACCGCCTCGGCGTCGGCTATGTCCCGCAGGGGCGCCGTGTCTGGCCGAGCCTGACCGTCGACGAGCATCTGCGTCTGGCCGCCGGCAACAGGCGCGATGCCAGCTGGACGGTCGAGCGCGTCTACCAGACCTTTCCGCGGCTCGCCGAGCGCCGTGCCAATGGCGGCTCGCAGCTGTCGGGCGGCGAACAGCAGATGCTGGCGATTTCGCGTGCGCTGCTCAGCGATCCCAAACTGCTGGTCATGGACGAGCCCACCGAAGGCCTGGCGCCGGTCATCGTCGACCAGGTCGAGCGCATGCTGGTTGACCTCGCCGCCGAAGGCGAGATGGCGGTGCTGGTCATCGAGCAGAATATCGGCGTGGCGACCACGGTATCGAACCAGGTCGCCATCATGGTCAATGGCCGCATCAACCGGCTGATGGATGCCAAGGCGCTCGCCGCCGACCGTGAGTTGCAGCAGCGGCTGCTCGGCGTCGGCCGCCATGCCGAGGAGGCACCGGTCACGCCGGCGGAAGCCGCGCAGGCCCGGGAACAGCTGGCGGAAGTCTATCGCGTCGACAGGGCTGGCGCAGCCTCGACCGAACCGATGCCGCAGAGCGGCGTCTATCGACCGGTCACCGAACTGCCCAATCGCTGGAACGTGCCGGTCACCGAATTGCGACAGGCCGCGGTCGACAAGACGGCACCGCAGGACGACCTGAAGAAGGTCTTCGCCATCCCCTTCGCCGAACGCATCGGCAGGACCGTGCTGGTCGTCGGCACCTTCGACACCAAGGGCAAGGAATTGCGCTTCGTTGCCGACCGGCTGAAGTCGCTTGGTCTGCCCGTGCGCACCGTCGACCTGTCGACATCGGGAAAGCCGACCAGCGCCGATGTGCCCGCCATGCAGGTGGCCGGCATGCACGCGCGTGGATCCTCCGCCGTCTTCACCAATGATCGCGGCGGCTCGGTCAGTGCCATGGCGGAAGCTTTCGCACGCTGGATCGAGCGTGAGCCGCGCATCGGCGGCGTCATCTCGGCGGGCGGTTCCGGCGGCACCACGCTGGCGACGGCAGGCATGCGCGTGCTGCCGGTCGGCATCCCCAAGCTGATGGTCTCGACTGTGGCGGCCGGCGATGTCGCCAAATATGTCGGCGGCGCCGACATCATGATGTTCCATTCGGTCGCCGATGTTCAGGGGCTGAACTCGATCACCGAACAGGTGTTGTCCAACGCCGCGCACGCCATGGCCGGCATGGTCGCGCAACTGCCCAATGCCGAGGCGTGGGAGGCAAGACGCAAGCTGGCGCGGCCGGCCGTCGGCATCACCATGTTCGGCGTCACCACACCTTTGGTGCAAGCTGTCACGAAACGCCTCGAAGCCGACTATGACTGCCTTGTCTTCCATGCCACCGGCATTGGCGGCCGGGCGATGGAAAACCTCGGCGATACCCGGCTGCTGTCGGCCTTCCTCGACCTTACCACCACGGAAGTGGCCGACATGATCGTCGGCGGCGTGTTCCCGGCGACGGAGGATCGCTTCGGCGCTGCGATCCGCACCGGGCTGCCTTATGTCGGCTCGGCCGGCGCGCTCGACATGGTCAATTTCGGCCCGCGCGACAGCGTGCCGGAGAAATTCCGCAGCCGCAAATTCGTCATCCACAACCCCAACGTCACGCTGATGCGTACCACGCGCGACGAGAACCGCGCCTTCGGTGAATGGATCGGCACGCGGCTCAACGCCATGAACGGTCCGGTGCGCTTCCTGCTGCCGGAGGGCGGCGTCTCGATGCTCGACGCGCCTGGTCAGCCCTTTCATGACCCGGAAGCCGACAACGCTTTGTTCGAGGCGATCGAGAAGACGGTGCGCCGCACGCCCTTGCGCCATGTCGAGCGGGTGCGGGCCAACATCAACGACACGCCTTTCGTCGACGCGGCGATCGCCGCATTCCACGCGGTCACGCCGAAGCTGCAGAGGCGGGCATGAAGAATTGGACTTCGCCACCCTGCGGGTGGATGTTTGAAAATATCGCCGGTCGCCCCGTGCCGACCGCATTGTCTTGGGGAGGATAGATCATGGACGCGCAGACTTTTGGCGCTTTCCTGTTGTGGCTGATCATTGCCGCGGTCGTCGTGGTGATCGCCGTCTACATCTTGCGCTGGCTCTATCGCCGCTCGACCAAGGAGACGGCGTTCGTGCGCACCGGCTTCATGGGCGAGAAGGTGGTGGTGAATGGTGGTGCCTTCGTCATCCCGGTCCTGCACGAGATCACTCCGGTCAACATGAACGTGCTGCGCATCGAGGTGCGCCGCGAGGATGCGCTGGCGCTGATCACCCGCAACCGCATGCGCGTCGACCTGATCGCCGAGTTCTTCGTGCGCGTTGGTGCCAGCCGCGAACTGGTTGCCGCTGCCGCGCAGACGCTCGGCCGTCGCACGCTGCAGCCCGACAGCCTGCGCGAATTGCTGGAAGGCAAGTTCGCCGGCGCGCTGCGCACCGTCGCCGCCCAGATGACGCTGGAAGAGATGCATGAGTTGCGCGGCGACTATGCCGCCAAGGTGCGCAGGCTCGCCGAGGAGTCGCTCGCGGCCAACGGGCTCGAGCTGGAGAGCGTCGCCATCGTCGACCTCGACCAGACCAGCCTCGAATATTTCGACCCCTCCAACGCCTTCGACGCCGAGGGTCTGACGCAGCTGACGGAATCGATCGAGACCCGCCGCCGCATGCGCAACGAGATCGAACAGCGCACGCTCGTCGACATCCGCAACCAGAACCTCGACACACAGCGCAAGGTGCTGGAGATCGACCGCGACACCGAATATGCGCGCCTCGAACAGGAGCGCGAGGTCGAGATCCGTCGCGCCGCACAGCGGTCTGAATTGGCCATTGAGCGTGCGTTGCGTGACCAGGAATCCGAACAGGCGCAGCTCTCGTCGCGCGAGGCCGTCGAAAAATCGCGGCTCAACCAGGAGCGCAACATCACCGAGGAGCGCATCAAGAGCGAGGAAGACACGCAACGCCGCGAGATCGCGCGCCGCCGTTCGCTCGACGAGACCGAGATGAAGATGCGCGAATTGACCGAGCGCGAGCAGATCGCGCTCGAACTGTCGCTGGAGAAAGCCCGCATCGAGCGCGAGGGCGCGCAGAGCAAGCTCGAGATCGAACGCAAGAGGCTGCTCGAAGTCGCTGAACTGGAACGCCAGATCGCGCTTGCCGAAAAGGCGCTGGAGGTGACCAAAGCCGAGGCGGAAAAGCGCCGCGCCGAGATCGTCGAGAACCAGGCGACCGAGACGGCGCGGATTGCGCAGGACCGTGCCATCGACGAAGTCAGGATCGCAAGGGAGCGTCATCTCGAAGCACTGCAGATCGCCAAGCGCCAGGCCTTCGAGGAGGCCGAGATTTCGGCCGGCGAAGAGGTCGAGCGGGCCCGCATCACCACCGAGCGCAGCATCGAGGAAGCGCGGCTGGTCAAGGATCGCGACATCAGGCAGATGGGCGTGGAGCGCGACCAGAAGATCGAGATCGCCGAAATTCAGAAGGCGATCGACATCGCCAAGAAGACGCAGGAACGGTCCTCGGCGATCGCGGCTTCCGAAGCGGTACGCGCCAAGGCCGTCCAGGCCGAGGAACAGGCCTTCACCGCCCGCGAACGCGAGATCGCCGAGCGCCGCAAGCTGACCGACCTGATCGGCGCGCAGCGCGAGGCAGAGCGAGAGGCGCTGCGCATCACTTCCGCCGCGGATGCCGAGATGAAGGCGGCGAAAAGCCTGGCGGAAGCGCAGAAGATCGCCGCGGTCGCTTCGGCGGAAGCGGAGAAGATCCACGCCCTTGCAGCGGCCCAGCGCTACGAGGTCGACGCATCAGGCCATCGCCAGCTCAACGAGGCCGAGAACATCCTTTCCGAGGCTGCGCGCGCCGGCCGACTGCGCGGAAAACTGCTCGACCACATGGAAGGCATCATCCGCGAAAGCGTCAAGCCGATGGAGAAGATCGACGGCATCAAGATCCTGCATGTCGACGGCATCAACGGCGGTACGGGCGGCAACCGCAACGTCACCGACGAGGTCATCGACTCCGCGCTGCGCTACCGGGTTCAGGCGCCGATGATCGACAATCTGATGAAGGAGATCGGCATCGAGGGCGGCTCGCTCGGCCGCATGACCGACGTGCTGCGCGACGCCAAGGACATTTCCAGCCTGACCCGTGACAAGAAGGGCAAGGGAAAGGCCGCCAAGGACGACGATGACGACCGCGATCACTGACGGGATGATCGTGCGGCTGCAGATATCGATGGTTGCCTAGAATGACCAAAGTCTACGTCTCTTCGGTCATTCCGGCTCCGGCCGGGGAAGTCTGGAAGCTCGTGCGCAACTTCAACGCATTGCCAAGCTGGGCGCCGTTCGTCGCCGAGAGCCGCATCGAGCAGAACGCGCAGGCCGACCAGATCGGCTGCATCAGGAGTTTCACGCTCAAGGACGGCGGCCGCATCCGCGAAAGGCTGCTGGCGCTGTCCGACTACGACCTGTCGTGCAGCTACGCGATCCTCGAAAGCCCGATGGCGGTGGAGAACTATGTCGCCACCCTGTCGCTGACGCCGATCACCGACGGTAATCTGACGCTCGCCGAGTGGCAGGCGGAGTTCGACTGCGCGCCCGATCGCGAGGCGGCCCTGATGCATCAGATCGGCAATGGCGTCTTCCAGACCGCCCTGAGCGCGCTGAAACACCGGTTCGGGCGCTGACGCCGGCCGATGGTCAAGGTTTGCCAGAGTACGATCATCGAGGCACCAGTTGACGAGGTCTGGGCGATCCTGCGCGATTTCAACGCCCATGACCGCTGGCATCCGGCGATCGCCTTCAGCGAGATCGAGGGCGGCGAACCGGTCGATGCGGTTGGCGCCGTGCGCCATTTCCGGCTGAACGACGGTGGTGAGCTGCGCGAACAATTGCTGGCACTATCCGACAAGGACCGCCGGCTGAGCTATTGCCTGCTCGAAGCGCCGCTGCCGCTGATGGGCTATGTCGCCTCGATCCGGCTGAAGCCGGTGACCGACGGCAATGCCACCTTCTGGGAATGGCGCTCTGAATTCCAGCCGCCGGCGCATCGCCGCGACGAACTGGTCAGGCTGGTCACGGAAGGCATCTATCAGGCCGGCTTCGCGGCGGTGCGCAATCTTCTGAAGCGCCGGAGCGTGGGCTCGCCAGTCGAGACGAGACCGCCCCAGGCAATTGTTGCGCCGACCCCGTCCATCGACATGCCGCATGCGGCGCCAAGGATCGCGCCTGGCCAGACCGCGACGACCCGTGCGATCGTTGTCGAGCGCTATGGCGGACCGGAGGAGTTGCGGCTCAGGGACATCGAACTGCCGCCGCTGGCGTCGAACGAAGTGCGGATCCGTCACACCGTGATCGGCGTCAATTTCATCGACGTCTATTGTCGCACCGGGTTTTTCGACCTTTTGAAGCCGCCCGGCGTGCCCGGCATGGAAGCGGCCGGCATGATCGAGGCAGTCGGCTCGGCGGTGTCCGGCTTTTCGGCCGGCGACCGCGTCGCCTATGCTTGTCCGCCGGTCGGCGCCTACAGCGAGCGGCGCAACATGGCGCCTGAACTGCTGGTTCATCTTTCGGACGACATCACGGATGAAATCGCCGCCGCCGGCCTGCTCAAGGGCGTCAGCGCGAGCTTCCTGCTGCATGACGTTCATGCCGTGAAGCCGGTGAAATCGTCCTCATCCATGCGGCGGCCGGCGGCATCGGCCAGCTGCTGGTGCAATGGGCGCGTCATCTCGGCGCGACGGTGATCGCGACCGTGTCGAGCGATGACAAGGCCCGCACCGTCGAACGTCTCGGCGCGCACCATGTCATCGTCTATTCCCGCGAGAATTTCGCCGATGCCGTCATGCGGCTGACATCGGGCAGGGGCGCCGATGTCGCTTATGACGCGGTCGGCAACGACACCTTCGCCGGCTCGCTCGCCGCCCTTGCCGTGCGCGGCCATCTCGTCAGCTTCGGCCAGGCTTCCGGGCCGATCGGCAATTGGGATATCGGCCGCTTCGCGTCGAAGTCGCTGACCATTTCGCGACCCAACTATGGCCATTTCACCGACACGCCGGAAAAACTCGCGCCGCACGTCACCAGCTTCTTCCAGGCGCTTCGCCAGGGTGTGGTCAGGGTCGAGGCGCCGACGCGCTACGATCTCGCGAATGCCGCCGATGCGCACCGCGATCTGGAATCGCGCCACACGACGGGCGCGCTGATCCTGCTGCCTTAGAGCAATTCCAGGAAAGGCGTGAGCGGTTTTCCGTCCGGAATTGCGGCAAAAACAAAGAGATAGAGCTGTGGTCAGCCGGTTGCGCTGGCGTATATGTCGAGAACGTCCGTCACGCTGGCGATCAGCAGTTCTCCGGCTTTTGGCGCCACGGATCGGATCGCCGCCGCGCCGTCGAGACGGGCGAGATATTGGCTGATGAGGGGTAGGGGGATGTCGCGGTCGCCGAGCGCCTGCATAAGCGCATCCACGGCCTGCCGGGCTGCCGGTGCCGGCCAGTAGTAGCGAATGCGGTCGCTGTAGGAGAAATGGCGTTCGATCCGCTGCTCGGCCTCGGAGCCGTGGTAGTAATTCTTCCAATTGTCCGGCGCCGCCAGCATGACGCGTTCCATGGCCGCCGGCAGGGCTTCGCGCGCCTGGTCGGGAACCAGAACCTCGGCGATATGGCTCAAGCCGTAGAGCGCTTCGCGCAGCGCGAAGGTCAGCCACGGCCCGACCTTGAGGATGGCGAAGCCGTCATCGACCAGCGCGGTCAGCGCCGAGACCGGCTGGTAGTCGGTCGAATGCGCCTCGAAGACGAATTGCGGCAGGTCCCGCAACGTGCCGGCCAATGCACGGGCGCGTTCCGGTTCATAAGTGATCACCTCGGCATTGCCGAATTCGACGCCCGGCTGCACGACGACACCGAGCGCCCGCGAAAAGGCCTGGTCGAGGCCGCGCCGGCTGAAGGCATCGCGGTGGATGCGCACGGTTTCACGCGCGGCCTCCGGCGTCGTCACCGCCAGATGGTCCATTGCTTCCAGCGCGCCGCCCGGCACCGGCACTTCGGTGCCGATGACATAGATCGGCTTGGTGCCGCCGGTGCGTTCGGTCGCGGCCTCGGCAACTTCCGCCAGTTCGGCGGCGCGCGCTGCGATCGTCGCATCGGGAGGTGCGGCACCTTCGCCGGCACAGCCCATGCTGGCGTCGAGGTGGATCTTGGTGAAACCGGCCATGGCATAGGCGTCGACCATGCGCGCGGCTTTCGCCATGGCTTCTGGCGCCGGCAGGTGTTTCCACGGATTGGGGCCGAGATGGTCGCCGCCGAGCACCAGCCTGTCGAGGGAAAAGCCGACCTTGCCGGCGATCGTCTCGACGAAGCGGCGGAAATCCCCTGGCGTCATGCCGGTATAACCACCCTCGTGGTTCACCTGGTTGCAGGTGGCCTCGATCAGCACATCAGCGTCGCGCGCCTTGCCATGGCGCAGCGCCGCTTCGATCACCAGCGGATGAGCGGAGCAGATCGAGGTGATGCCGCAGCGTTCGCCCGCCGCTCGGCGCGCCGCTATGGCCGCCAGCCTGTCCGTAGCCCGGCTCATACAGGCGCTCCGGCCTTGGCGGTCGCAAGGAAGGCTTCGACGGCGGCAAGCGAGGCGATGCCCTCCATCGGTCCCTTCTTCGTCACCGCCAGCGCGCCGCAGCCATTGGCGATGCGCAGCGCCTTCTCGGGTGCTTCTCCACGCAGCCAGAGGGAGACGAAGGCCGCGGCAAAACAGTCGCCGGCACCGGTCGGGTCGATTTCGTCGACGATGAAGCCCGGCGCCGCGGTCCGTCCGGTCTTGTCGTAATGAACGGCGCCTTGCGCGCCTTTCTTGACGACCACGGTGGAGATACCGCGATCCAGCATTTCACGCGCCGCGCTCTCCTCGTCGGTCGCCTTGGCGAAGATGAACAGTTCCGGACCGCTCGGCAGGAAGACATCGGTCTTCGACAGCACGAAATGCAGCGCGTCGCGCAGGCCCGGCAGATCGAGCATCTCCTTGCGGATGTTGGGGTCGAAGGAAACGGTGCCGCCGCGCGCCTTGACCGCTTCGATCCCGTTGCGCGCCACCTCGATCACCTCGGGCGAGAACAGTGAGGTGCCCATGACGTGAAAATGGTCGGCGCCGGCCAGCAGCGCGCACGCCTCGGCCCCGATCTCGATCAGGCCGGCCGCACTGTGCTTGATGTTGTAGACGAAGTGCCGGCTGCCATCAGTCTCATAGGTCACAAAAGCGGTACCTGTGGCGGCGCCCCGGTGGACCTTGATGGCTGAGATGTCGGCCCCGTCGGCGCGCAGGCGCTCGATGTTCAAATGGCCGAAATCGTCATCGCCGACGGCTGCGATCAGGCCCGCCGGCTGGCCAAGCCGCGCCGCCTGGTCGATGAAGATCGCCGGCGCGCCGGAGGGAAACGGGCCGACCAAAGGGCCGGGGGCAAGGAAACTCTGGCCGATCCGCTCGGCCATGATCTCGACCAGGATCTCGCCGGCGCAAACCAGTTTCTTCATGTTCTCACCATTCACCAGACTGCCCCGCGGCCGGTTGCCGAGCGCCTTCTCCACGTCCGTACAGGTCCAAAGCCTAGGTTGCCGTTTTCAGAGCGTCAATAAATAATTTGACGTGCGCAATGCTTTTGCATTGTACTGGAAACGCGAAAATTTGACTGAACAAATTCGGTCAAGCAATGCTGCCTGACGGCAACGGTCGCAGGACTGATTCCCGGCCGGAAAGTTTTCGGCGGGCGCGGGGCAAAGGGGCTGGAAATATCGATGGCGGAGAAGACCCACCGCACGATGGATGATTTCGCCAGGGCGTCCGGCGTATCACGGCCGACCCTGTCGAAATATTTCGACGATCCGGCGAGCGTGAAGCCGGCGACCCGGGCGCGCATCGAGGCTGCACTGCGTTCATCGGATTATCAGCCGAATGTTTTCGCGCGTAATCTCAACCGCAAGCGCACCCGCAATGTCGGCATTGTCGTGCCGGCGCTCACCGATCCATTCTATGCCGAAATGGTCAGCCGCATCGAACTGCGCTGCCGCGACGAGGGTTTCTGGCCGATCGTCATCTCCTCGCACGGTTCACCGAAACTGGAAGCGGAATCGGTCAAGACGCTGATGTCGCTGAAGGTTGCCGGCGCCATCGTCGCTCCGCTGGGGTTGGTCTCCGAACCCGGCGTCTTCGAGCGGATGAGCGAGGACATTCCGATCGTCTATTTCGACACCTACATCGAGGGCGACACGCCTTTCGTCGGCAATGACAACCATCAGAGCACGTCGACCATCGTCGACTATCTCTGCCGGTCGGGCGAGCCGCCGGTCTATGTCGACATTCCGCACGTCAACCATAATTCGGGTGAACGCCTGCGGAGCTATATTGAAACGATGCAGGCCGCAGGCTTGGAACCTGTCGTTCTCAAGGCGGCGGGCGACTACAGCTGGGATTTCGAGCGCATCGGCCATGAATGGATGGACAGGACACTCGAGAAGGGCGGCCTGCCGGCCCGCACGCTTTTGTGCGCGAACGACCGTCTCGCCTTCGGTGTCATGTCTGCCGCCTTTTCGCGCGGGCTGAAGATCGGCCGCCGGGCCGATTGCGATTTCCGTGTCGCCGCCCATGACGATCATCCGCTGAGCCGCTACACCTGTCCGGCGCTGACCACCATGGCGCAGGATTTTGCCGCCATGGCCGGCCGCAGCGTCGAGATGCTGCTGGCCTTGCTGGACGAGGCGGATTCCTCCGGGCAGGAGATGGCGCGCAACGTCAAGCTCGGCGCGACGCTGGTGATGCGTCAATCGGCCTGAGCGCGCGTCTGCAACTGCAGCCAGGCCGCCGCCTCGCTCACCGCTTGCCGCGCCGCCAGAATGTGGCGCCCCATCGAGACGAAGCCGTGGATCTGACCTGGCCAGTGCCGCAGGACCAGCGGCACCCCTTCGACGCGCAGGCGTTCGGCATAAGCCGTCCCTTCGTCTGCAAGGATGTCGTGGCCGGCGACCATGACAAACGCTGGTGCAGCACCAGCCAAGCTTGATGCAAGCAGCGGCGAGACGCGCCAGTCCGTGATGTCGTCCGGCGTTCGCACATAGTGGTCGCGAAACCAGGCCATGGTGGCGGCCGTGAGCCCGAAGCCGTCGCCGAAGCGCCGATAGCTGTTCGCCGTCTGGCGTGCATCGGTGTTGGGATAGATCAGGATCTGGGCGGCAAGCGGCGGCGCCAGCCCGTCCCGGGCGAGCAGCGCCAGAACGGCTGCAAGGTTGCCGCCGGCGCTGTCACCGGCGACGGCGATGCGCGCCGAGTCGATGCAGAGCTCTTCGGCGTTTTCCGCCATGAAGCGGAGCACTGCCGTGCAATCCTCGAGCCCGGTGGGAAACTTGTGCTCCGGCGCCAGCCGATAATCGGGGCAGACGATGACGGCGTTAGCCAGATTGGCCAGCCAGCGGCAGATCTCGTCGTGCGAGCAGAGATTGCCGATGACCCAGCCACCGCCATGCAGATAGAGTACGGCACGTGCCCGGGTTCGCGGTGCGCCGATGCCGCGATGGACACGGATCGTGACCGGGCCATTCGGCCCGTCGATCTGCCGCTGCGAGGTTGCCGCGACCGGTTCGTGCTCGCCCTGCTGCGTCGGGAAGGAAGCGCTGTAGGCGGCACGTGCCGCCGTCACGCTGCCGTTCTCGAACGGCTCGCCGCCGGCCGCACGGCCGATTTCGAGGGCGCGCAAGGCATCAGGATCGAGCGTCATCGCCATCTCCAACATGGCCGTGCCCAGAGCATGATGCCGAAAAGTGTGAAGCGGTTTTCGGACGACATCATGCTCTATCTGTTTGATTTAGAGACGGATTCAGATTTCAGGTCGATTCGACCTGAAATCATCCGGCTCTAGGCGAGCAGGCTGCTTGCCTCGTCCTCGGTCAGCAGCGCCGGCTGGACGGCGTCACCGGCAATGGCGACCGAGCTTTTGGTTTCGCCTGAGCGCAGGATCGCTTCCATGATCTCCAGCACATGCAGCGCCAGATTGCCGGAGGCACGAGGCGTTGCCCCTGTCTTCAGCGAGCGCACCAGATCGGCGACGCCGAGCATGCGGTAGTTGGCGCGGTCAGGTGCCGCATAGGGCCAGTTGCGGGCGCCGTAGAGTTCGCTTTCGCTGGCGAAATCCTTCCACTCCGCGCCGCGTTCGGACAGCGAGACGGTGCCGCCAAACGTGTCGGGATCGGGCAGGCGCAACGAGCCTTCCGTGCCATGCAGTTCGATCGGATGGTTGGAATGCTTGAAGACGTCCCATGAAGCGCCGAAAGTGACAGTGGCGCCGGAGCGGAATTCAAGCAGCGACAAAACGTTGGTCGGCGTGCCGACCTTGAAGGTGGTGTTTTTGAACGGTCCCTCTGCAGTGATCAGGCGTTCCTCCTGGCCGCGCGTCGCCATCGCCATGACGCGCGCGACGGGGCCAAGCAGATTGACCAGCATGGTCAGATAATAAGGCCCCATGTCGAACACCGGCCCGCCGCCCGGCTGGTAGTAGAATTGTGGGTTGGGATGCCAGTGCTCCATGCCGCGCCCCATCATGAAGGCGGTGCCGGTGACCGCGCGGCCGATGGCGCCCTCATCCATCAGGCGCCGTGCCCGGCGGCCGGCGGCGCCGAGGAACGTATCAGGCGCCGAGCCGAGCAGGACGCCCCGCTTGGCCGCTTCCGCCACCAGCCGCCGCCCGTCGCTGGCCGACGTCGCCAGCGGCTTTTCGGTGAAGACGTGTTTTCCCGCTGAAAGAGCCGAAAACGAAATGTCGAAATGCGCGGCGGGAATGGTCAGGTTAAGCACAAGATCGATCTCGGGGTCGGCCAGCAGCGCATCGACGCCAAGCGCCTCGATGCCATATTCCTTCGCCCGCAACGCCGCCATATCGGCGGAGATATCGGCGCAGGCCCGCAACTCGATTCCGCCGAAAAGGGCGGCATTGCGCAGGTAGGTCATCGAGATGTTGCCGCATCCGATAACGCCGATTGCGAGCTTTGCCTTTGATTCTGCCTGCATTTTCGATCGGTCCTCCCAACATGGTCATGCTTTGTCGAATCCACTGCCCTGACAATGGATCGCCTTCGAAAAACGCTATACAACATTTTAAATATTGACGCGCGTAAAATTTTTATAGACCATGCGGAAATGCTGGCGCGACATCGGGAGGCTGCCAGCCCTAGGAGGAGAGAAAATGACAGATATGAAAAAACGGCCGACCGCCGCACCTAAGCCTGTGGGGCATGTGACGATCGCCGATCGTCGCCAGTTTCTGATCGGTTCCGCCGGCCTGCTCGGCGCGGCCGCATTCGGGGCGGGGACGTCCCTTGGCATTGGCCGCGCCCGTGCCCAGTCGCGCGCCGAAATCAGCTTCGCCAGCGCGGCCTTCTTCGGCAAGGAGACCTTCGGCGACCTGATCAAGGCCTTCAACGAATCGCAGGACCGCATCCTGGTCAAGAACATCGAGCTGCCGCCGCCGAGCTCTTCGACCGAAGTCTACCAGGGTCTGGTGCAGCAGCTCGCCCGCCGCAACGGCACGCCCGATGTCTTCAGCCAGGACGTGATCTGGATCGCCGGCTTTGCCGCCGCCGGATGGGCGCTGCCATTGGATGAGTATTTCCCGGCCGACAAGCGCAGCGCCTACTTCACCGGAACCCTCAACGCCTGTACCTATGGCGGCAAGCTCACGGCCCTTCCCTGGTTCATGGATTCGGGCATGTTCTATTACCGCAAGGATGTGCTGGAAAAGCACGGCGGCAAGGTGCCGGAAAACTGGGCCGACATGGCCACCATCGCCGCTGCGGCGCAAAAGGCCGGTGATGTCGACTTCGGCTATCTCTGGCAGGGCAAGCAGGCCGAGGTCCTGGTCTGCGACGCCGTCGAGATCATCACCTCCAACAATGGTGCGATCCTGGCGCCCGACGGCAAGTCGTCGCTGATCAACCAGAAGGGTGCGGTCGAGGCGATCCAGTTCCTGCACGACACCATCGCAACCACCAAGATCAGCCCGCAGGACGTGCTGTCCTGGGACGAGGAGCCGTCGCGCCAGCCCTTCACCTCGGGCAAGGCGATGTTCATGCGCAACTGGTCCTATGTCTACCCGATCGCGCAGGACGCCAAGGCTTCGCAGGTCGTCGACAAGGTTGGCGTGGCACCGCTGCCGTCATTCCCCGGCGGCAAGAGCTCTGCCTGCCTCGGCGGTTACCAGCTTGGCGTCAATGCCAACTCCAAGCAGCGTGAGGCCGCGATCGAGCTGCTCACCTGGCTGTCGTCGACCGAGACCCAGCACCGCATCGCGCTGAATTTCGGCCTGGCGCCGACACGGCCGGCGCTATTCCAGGACGAGCAGATCAAGAAGGAACAGCCCTTCATGGCGAGCCTGGAGAAAGTGTTCACCGGCGCCACGGCGCGGCCGATCACGCCGCAATACGCCAAGGTGACGCTCGCCTTGCAGTCCGGCATCTCCAAGGCGCTGGTTTCCGGCAAGGTCCAGGCCGAAATGGACGCGCTCGCCGACCAGATCAACAAGATCGTCGCCTGACCATGACCGCGGCCGCCACCATTCCAGGCGCTGGCCGGCCGCGGCGGCTTGGCAGGGCGCTCCCCAGCGCCTTCTGGGC
Source organism: Mesorhizobium sp. B2-1-3A (assembly GCF_006442655.1). NCBI lineage: Bacteria > Pseudomonadati > Pseudomonadota > Alphaproteobacteria > Hyphomicrobiales > Phyllobacteriaceae > Mesorhizobium > Mesorhizobium sp. B2-1-3A. The sequence continues at coordinate 1,130,421 of NZ_VFWK01000001.1, read as the reverse complement.
CCTCATCCTGCTGACGCCGGCCTTCGTGTCGCTGGCGTCGGTCTCCTTCTACCCGATCGTCAACGGGCTCTATCTTTCGCTCACCAACACCTCGCTGATCACGCAGGATCAGGATTTCATCGGCTTTTCCAACTATGTGCAGCTGTGGGGCGACCCGCAGTTCTGGAACGCCTGGTGGCACACAATGTGGTTCACTGCCGCCTCGACGGTGCTGGAGACGGTGATCGGGCTCGGTATGGCGCTGATCCTGTGCGAAGCCTTCAAGGGGCGAGGGCTCGTCCGCGCCGCCATGCTGGTGCCCTGGGCGATGCCTACCGTCGTCACCTCAAAGATGTTCGGCTGGCTGTTCGACGGCCAAAACGGCATCGTCAACTACATCCTCCTGCATGCCGGGCTGATCGACCAGAACATCAACTGGTACGGCTCACCCGACACGGCGATGATCACCATCATCATCGCCGATGTCTGGAAGACGACGCCGTTCATGGCGCTGCTGCTTCTGACCGGCCTGCAGACGGTGCCCAATTCGTTGATCGAGGCAGCGCGCATGGACGGCGCCAAGGGCTGGATCACCTTCTGGCATATCCGCTTGCCGCTCCTGATGCCGACCTTGCTGATCGCCGGCCTGTTCCGCGCGCTCGATGCCTTCCGCGTTTTCGACCTCGTCTATGTGCTGACCGGCGGCGGTCCCGCCGATTCCACCGAAACGCTATCGACGCTGTCCTACAAGGTACTCTTCTCGACGCTGCAGTTCGGCTACGGCTCGGCCGTGTCGACAGCGATGTTCATCACCGAGGGCCTCATCGCGCTGGTCTTCGTCGTCTATCTCGTCCGCCAGATCAGGAGGGCGGGATGAACGATACGCGCTCACCGCTGCAGACGTTCCTCATCTATGCCGGCGCCGTGCTGATCCTCGTCTGGTCGGGCGGACCATTCCTCTGGCAGTTCTCGACGTCGTTCCAACTCGACAAGATGCTGACCTCGGGATCGCCGTCACTGATCCCGCATCCCTTCACGCTGGAGCATTATTACAACGCCTTTTTCGAGAAGCAGCTTCACCGCTACGTCTGGAACTCGCTGGTGGTCTCGCTGGCAACGACGTTCCTGTGCCTGTTTGTCGGCTCGCTTGCCGCCTTCGCGCTTTCGCGGCTCAACATAAAGGGCCGCTTCGGCGTCCTCATGGTCATCCTGTCGGTGTCGATGTTCCCGCAGATCGCGCTGGTCGGCCCGCTCTATCTCGTCGCCACCAATCTCGGCCTGCTCGATACCTACACGGCGCTGATCATCACCTACCTGGCGCTCGGCCTGCCGCTCGTCACCTGGGTGCTGTTCGGCTATTTCGAGACGCTGCCGCGCGAGATCGACGAGGCGGCGCGCATGGATGGCGTCAGTGTCCCTGGCCTGCTCTGGCGCATCATCCTGCCGATGTCGCTGCCGAGCCTGGTGACGACGGGCCTGCTTGCCTTCATCACCGCATGGAACGAATTCCTGTTCGCGCTCGCCTTCACCTCCAACATCGACCGGCAGACGATCCCGGTCGGCATCGCCAACTTCACCAACCTCTATTACGTACCCTGGGGTGACATCGCCGCGGCCTCCGCCGTGGTGACGGTGCCCTTGATCCTTCTGGTGCTGTTCTTCCAGCGCCACATCATCGAGGGATTGACCCAGGGCGGCGTCAAGGAATGAACGACATGACACAGACGAAGCTCAAGGTCGGCTGCCAGACCTTCACCTGGGAAATGCTTGGAAAAGCCTGGACCGGCGGCCCCGACGATCTGTTGAAAGCGATCGCCGATGGCGGCTATGCCGGCATCGAGATCACCGACACCATGATCGGCCGCTACGCCGACCGGCCGTCGGAGTTCGCCGCCGCGCTGAAATCCTCCGGCCTGACGCTCGTCTCCTTCGCCTTCGGTTCGAAGAGCGGTTTCACGCTCAAGGAGGAGATCGGCGCCGACCTCGAGGCGGCGCAGCGCTGGATCGATTTCGCTTCCGCCTTTCCCGGCGCGCTGGTGTCGATGGGGTCGGCAACAGTGGTGTCCGAAGGGCCGCGCGACGACAAGTTCGCCATCGCCGCCGAGGTTTACAACAAGGCCGGCGAGCTTGGCCGCAAGGCTGGCGTCCAGGTGGCGGTGCATCCGAGCTCGCACCACAACACGCTGCTGTTCGACCGCGCCGATTACGACAGGATCTTTGCCTTGCTCGACCCCGCCCTGGTCGGCTGGGTGCCGGACACCGGCCACATATTGCGCGGCCACAAGGATATGGCCGACACGCTGCGCACCTATCGCGACCGCATCCGCTATATCCATTTGAAGGACGTCGACGCCAACGGCACCTGGGCGATGCTGGGCAAGGGCGTCTGCGACACGCCTGCGGTCATCGAGATCGCAAACACCGCGCCAAACTTCAACGGCTGGCTGGTGCTGGAAGAGGAATCCGAAACGGCCGCCGCCGATCCCGCCGGCGCGGTCAAGACCAATCGCCAGACAATGCGCGGCTACGGCGCCTGAAGAACGAGACGATGATCAAGAAACAAGACAGACGCCTGAGAGTCGGTGTGCTCGGCTGCGGCCCCATCGCGCAGTTCGCGCATCTGCAGTCCTGCGCGAAGGCCGGAAATGCCGACCTCTACGCCATCTGCGACGCGGCGCCCGATCTGCTCGCCCGCATGGGCGCCACCTACGAGCCGCGGAAGATGTATGCCGACTATGACGCGATGCTCGCCGATCCCGAGCTGGAGGCGGTGATCGTGGCGACGTCTGACGCCTATCACGTGCCGATGTCGATCAAGGCGCTCGACGCCGGCAAGCATGTTCTGTGCGAAAAGCCGATCGGCACCTCTGTCGAGCAAGGCGAGGCTCTCGCGGCAGCGGTGAAACGCTCCGGCAAGGTGCTGCAGGTCGGTCACATGAAGCGCTTCGACCCGGCACTGGAGGCGGCCCGCGACTTCGTCCGCGACGAGATGGGCGAGGTGCTGGCGCTGAAGGCCTGGTATTGCGATTCCACCCATCGCTACACCAACACCGACGCCATTCAGCCGCTGCCCGTCACCAGCAAGCTGGCGAGGAAACCTTCGGGCAATCCAAAGGCCGACTTGCGGCAGTACTTCATGCTGGCGCACGGCTCGCATCTCGTCGATACCGCGCGCTTCCTGTGCGGTGAGATCACCGCCGTGCGCGCCCGCCTCAACGAGCGCTTCGGCGCCTATTGCTGGTTCGTCGAAACCGAATTCGCCAGTGGCGCGCTCGGCCATCTCGATCTTACGGTGGCTGTACGCATGGACTGGCACGAAGGGTTTCAGCTTTATGGCGAGAACGGTTCGGTCATCGCCAAGACATTCAACCCCTGGTACTTCCGCGCCAGCGAGGTCGACATCTTTCATGAGAAGGACGCGACCTCGCGCAAACCGCTCGGCGCCGACGGCCACTTCTTCCGCCGCCAGCTGGAAGGTCTTGCCGATACCGTACTGAACGGCGCGCCGATGCGCGGCGCCAATGTCGAGGACGGCATCGCCTCGATCCGCGCCATGGTGGCGATTGCGCGCTCGGTTGTATCCGGCGAGCGGGTCGAGCTCACCTCGGTTTCGGGTTCGGTCTGATGCGCCTCGGCATCTTCGCCAAGACTTTTACGGGCAGCGACCCGGCCGCTGTGCTGGCTGCGGTGAAGCAGGCCGGATACGAGACGACGCAGTTCAATCTCGCCTGCGCCGGCCTGCCGTCGATGCCGGATGCGGTACCAGCGGATGCTATCGCTTCCATCCGTGCTGCCGCGCAATCATCAGGCGTTTCGCTCGCAGCGCTGTCGGGCACCTACAATATGGCGCATCCCGACAAGGCCGTGCGCGACGATGGCCTGCGGCGCCTTGCCGTCGTCATCGAGACGGCTTCTGCCCTGGATATTCCCTTGGTCACGCTCTGCACCGGCTCGCGCAATGCCGCCGATCAATGGGCTTATCATCCCGACAATGCCACACCGGCCGCCTGGTCCGACATGGCTGCCGAGATGGCGAAGGCGCTGGCGTTGGCGGAAGAAGCCGGCGTCGATCTCGGCATCGAGCCCGAGCAGGCCAACATTGTCACCTCCGCTACCGATGGGACGCGCCTGATCGCCGACATGGGCTCCAGCCATCTCAAGATCGTGCTCGATCCGGCGAACCTGTTCGAGCACGCGACGCCGGACGAAGCGCGTGCGATCGTTGCGGACGCGATCGAGGAGGCCGCCGGCCACATCGCCATGGCGCACGCCAAGGACCGGCATGGCGACGGCCGCTTCGCCACGGCAGGGCAAGGCATTGTCGATTTCTCCGATCTCGTCGCGCGGCTGAAGGGAGTGGGTTTCGACGGTGCGCTCGTCACCCACGGCCTGTCCGCTGATGAGGCGCCTGATGTCGCCGCCTTCCTGCGGGGACTGCTCTGATGAGCGCCGTGCCTACGGTCATGCGTCGCGACGATGCCGCCCTTCGTGTCTTCGACACGGAGCAGGGCAGGCTTCCCGTCGTCTTCCAGCATGGCCTCGGCGGCGATGCCAATCAGGTGGCGCAGAATTTTCCTGACAGCCCGTCACGCCGCCGGCTGACCGTCGAGTGCCGTGCGCAGGGCGGCTCCGGTGCTGGCAGCAAGCGTCCGTTCTCGATCGCGATGTTCGCCGATGACGTGTTGGCCGCCGCCGATGCGGCCGGGCTTGACCGCTTCATCGCCGGTGGCATCTCGATGGGGGCAGCGATCGCGTTGCGGCTTGCCGCCTACCACCCGGACCGCGTGCTTGGCCTGGTGCTGGTGCGTCCCGCCTGGGCCTTTGCTGCGGCGCCGCAAAACATGTGCCCTTACACGGAAGTTGCGGACCTCATCCGCCGACGTCCACTGGCTGAGGCCCGCGACGCTTTCGCGTCCTCCGCGACATCAGCCCGCTTTCGCTCAGAGGCGCCGGACAATCTCGCCTCGCTGCTCGGCTTCTTCCAGCGCGAAAACGCTGATGTCTTTGCCGAGGTGATGCAGGCGATCGCCAATGACGGGCCTGGCGTGACGCGGGCGCAAGCCGCCAGCTTCGTAATACCCACGCTCATCATCGGCAGCGGCATCGACCTCGTCCATCCCCTGGCGACCGCACGCGAACTTGCCGAGACCATCCCCAATGCGGTCTTCGCCGAGGTCACGCCGAAAGCCACCGACAAGGATCGCCATTTCGCCGAAATCCGCGCCGCCATCGGCGGCTTTCTCGACAGAAATTTCAACAATCAGGACCAATCATGACTTCAAAGCCTCTGTCAGGCCCGGCCGCCATCGCCGCATTGCCGCGCGATCGTTTGATCGCCGAATTCTCGCTCTGGTCGGCCAACCTGGCCAATTTCGAGAGCGACTTGAAGCGCATCGAGCCCTATGTCGATCTGCATCACATCGATGTGGCGGACGGCCATTTCGCTCCATCCTTCCTGTTCTTCCCCGATCTCGTCGCCCGCATTGCCGGCCTGACCGCCAAACCCATCCACGTCCATTTGATGGTCGATGCTGCAATCGTCGAGGCGCAGACGCGCCAGTTCATCGAGGCCGGCGCCGACATGATCAGCGTCCATGCCGAAAACGGCGAAGCGGGGTTGCGCGCCGTGCGGCTGGCCCGTGAGCTCGGCGCCGAAGCCGGCGTCGTATTGAGGCTGGAGACGCCGGTCGAGGCGGTGAAGCCTTTCGTCTCCGAGGTCGCCTTCGTCACGCTTCTGGGCACCGCGATCGGCGTCAAGGGCCAGGGCCTGTCGGAGACCGCCTGCGACAGGCTGGGTGCTGCCCGCGCCATCCTGCGAGAAGCTGGTCGCGAGGCTGCCGTCGTTCTTGCCGCCGATGGCGGCATCCGCCACGAGACCGTGCCGCTGCTGCGTGCCGCCGGCGCCGAGACCGTGGTGCTTGGTTCGCTTGCCTTTGGCGACAAGGATCTGGGCGGCCGCATCGGCTGGCTGCATGGGCTGAAGGTCGCGGCATGAGCACTGAAGCCGCCCTCGCGATCGATCTTGGCGGCACCGAGCTTCGTGCCGCGCTGGTCGACCGTGACGGCAAGATCCTGGCCTTCGCCGCCGTGCCGACACAGGCGCAGGCCGGCCCCGAAGTGGTGATCGGCCAGATCGAGGCGCTCGCGGCCACCGTGCATGCCGAGGCGCCGGGGCTTGCCATTGTCGGCGTCGGCGTCGGCGCGCCCGGACCGCTCGATCCGCTGGCCGGCATCGCCGTCGGGCCGCCGACGCTGGCCGGCTGGCAGGACGTTCCGCTGGCCGACATCCTCGAGCGGCGGCTTGGCCTGCCGGTGCGGCTGGAGAACGACGCCAACGCCGCGGCACTTGGCGAATGGCGCTTCGGCGCCGGCCATGGCGCACGCTCGCTGGTCTTCATCACGGTCTCGACCGGCATCGGCGGCGGTGTCGTCGCCGATGGGCGCATCCTGCACGGCCGCCGCGGCCTTGCCGCGGAGATCGGCCATATGACGATCACCAATGAAGGCGAGCGCTGCATGTGCGGCGTCGTCGGCTGCTTCGAGGCCGTTGCTTCGGGCACGGCACTTGGCCGCCGCGCCAACGCCGCGACGTCGGCATTCGATGGCTCGACGCTGCGTCGCCTCTCGGCCAACGCCGAGGTTACGGGGCGCCACGTGGTCGAGGCGGCGCGGCTGCAGGACGATCTCGCTTTGGCCCTGCTCGAGGAGGAAGCGCGCTGGCTGGGCGTCGGCTTCACCAATCTTCTGCATCTTTATTCGCCCGACGTGCTGGTCGTCGGCGGCGGCATCGGCAATGGCCTCGACCTGATGCATCCGGTCATCGAGGCGACCATTCGGCAACGCGCCATGCGCGCCTATCGCGACGTGCCGGTGGTCCAGGCGCAGCTCGGCCGCCATGCCGGGCTGGTCGGCGCCGCCAGCCTTGTGCTGTTTGATGATTTGGGTGCGTTGGCGGCCCGCATGCCTGTCGGTCCAAGCACCTACCCGGACAAGAGGAGGGACTTCAATGGCTGAACTCAAGCTGCGCGGCGTGCGCAAGTCCTATGGCAATGCCGAGGTCATCAAGGGCGTCGATCTCGATGTCGGCGACCGCGAGTTCGTCGTCTTCGTCGGCCCGTCCGGCTGCGGGAAGTCGACGCTGCTGCGCATGATCGCGGGCCTGGAGAAGATCACTGCGGGCGAGCTCATGCTCGACGGCGCCCGCATCAACGAGGTCGATCCCTCCGAACGCGGCCTTGCCATGGTGTTCCAGTCCTACGCGCTCTATCCGCATATGACGGTCGCCGAGAACATGGGCTTCGCGCTGAAGATCGCCGGCCTGCCGGTGGCCGAGCGAGACGCCAAGGTCAAGGCCGCCGCCGACGTGCTGCAGCTGTCGCATCTGCTCGGCCGGCGGCCCAAGGAACTGTCCGGCGGCCAGCGCCAGCGCGTCGCCATCGGCCGCGCCATCGTGCGCCAGCCGAAAGTCTTCCTGTTCGACGAGCCGCTGTCGAACCTTGATGCGGCACTGCGCGTCAACATGCGGCTGGAACTGATGCAACTGCACGAGCGGCTCGCCGCCACCATCGTCTATGTCACGCACGACCAGACCGAGGCGATGACCATGGCCGACAAGATCGTCGTCCTCAATGGCGGCACGATCGAGCAGGTCGGCTCTCCGCTCGATCTCTATAACCGCCCGGCCAATGTCTTCGTCGCCGGCTTCATCGGCTCGCCGAAGATGAACATGCTGCCGGTGCGGGTTGTCTCGACCGATGGGAACGGCGTTGTGGTTGCCTTGCCGGGCGGGGCCAGCCTGGTTGTTCCGGCCGCGGCGGGCGCGCTCGCGCCGGACAGCGAACTGCTGCTTGGCATCCGGCCGGAGCATATCCGCATCGCCGATGCCGGCCAGTTCAAGGGCGAGGCGGTGCTGGCCGAACGGCTCGGCGGCCTGACCATCCTGCATGCCGATATCGGCGAGACGGCCAGGCTTGTCGTGCAGACCGAAGGCACCGACACCACCCCGCTGCACAGCCCCATCGCGATGCAGGTCGATCCGTCCCACTGCCATCTGTTCGCCGCCGATGGCAGAGCGCTGGCGCCGCTCGGTAGAGTCGTGGCCGCCTGACGTCTTCGCGGCATGAAATGGCCGGAGGCGGTGATGCCTCCGGCCATTCGCTATCGTGCGCTCCTGCGGATCATTCGGCGGGAACGATGTCCGCCGGCAGGCTGTCATCGACTGTTCCGGCCAGGGCCCTCGCCAGCTTCGCCTCGTCGAGTTCGCCTTCCCAGCGCGCGACCACCAGCGTGGCGACGGCATTACCGATGAAGTTGGTCAGTGCCCGGCACTCCGACATGAAGCGGTCGACGCCGAGGATCAGCGCCATGCCGGCGACCGGCACGGAGGGGACGACCGAAAGCGTCGCGGCGAGCGTGATGAAGCCCGCCCCGGTAATGCCGGCGGCGCCCTTGGACGAGAGCATCGCCACCAGCAGCAGCAGGATCTGGTCGGCGAGAGAGAGATGGATGTTCGTCGCCTGCGCGATGAACAGCGCGGCAAGCGTCATGTAGATGTTGGTACCGTCGAGGTTGAAGGAATAGCCGGTCGGGATGACCAGGCCGACCACCGAGCGCTTGGCGCCGGCCTTCTCCATTTTCTCCATCAGCGAGGGGAGGGCGGCTTCGGACGAGGAAGTGCCTAGCACCAGAAGCAGTTCTTCCTTGATGTAGCGCAGCAGCGACAGGATGGAGAAGCCGTTGTAGCGGCAGACCGCGCCCAGCACGACGAACACGAACAGCAGCGACGTCGCGTAGAATGTGCCGACCAGCATGGCGAGGTTGATGACCGAGCCGATGCCGTATTTGCCGATGGTGAAGGCCATGGCGCCGAAAGCGCCGATGGGGGCTGCCTTCATCAAAACGCTGACCAGCTTGAACATCGGCGCCATCAGCGCCTGCAGGAAGTTGAGCACCGGCGCGCCCCTGTCGCCGACCAGTGCCAGCGCGATGCCAAACAGCACCGAGAAGAACAGCACCTGCAATATGTCACCATCGGCGAAGGCGCCGACGATCGTGCCGGGAATGATGTTCATCAGGAAGCCGGTGACCGACTGGTCATGCGCCTTGGCGGCATAGGTGTTGACGGTCGAGGCATCGAGGGTCGCCGGGTCGATGTTGAAGCCGGCGCCCGGCTGCACGACATTGGCGACGATGAGGCCGATGATGAGCGCCAGCGTCGAGAAGGTGAGGAAGTAGAGCATCGCCTTGCCGGCGACGCGGCCGACCTTCTGCAGGTCGCTCATGCCGGCGATGCCGGTCGCCACCGTCAGGAAGATGACCGGGGCGATGATCATCTTGACCAGCTTGATGAAGGCGTCGCCGAGCGGCTTCATGCTCTCGCCGATCGACGGATAGTAATGGCCGAGCAGGATGCCGACGGTGATCGCCACCAGCACCTGCACGTAGAGTTGGGCATAGAGGGGCTTGCGCTGCGCGGCGGCCGCGCCCGATTGGTCTGCGATGTGCATCGAACTCTCCCTGGCCGGATGGACGGAACCCGTCCTGCGTGACTTCTCCCATCGCGGCGTTCCGGTCGCCCGCCGCTGGAAGGAGTTTTGCAAGCGCTGTGCCAGATCGGGGAAAGGCCGGAATCCCGGGATTCCGGGCGTTCTTCAGCGGCCTTCGATGGAGGCGTGTGCGGATTTCCGCACAGGAGGCGATTGCTTGGGCGGAATTTCGCATTAGAGTGTGGCCTCAGGGCCGCGAAAAAAGGGAGAGGGCAGACGCCGCAGGCACGCACTGATAGCGGCTCAGCCGGGTTTGCCGGCGGCGAACCGCTGCGCGAGGCGGTTGGCCGGCTGCGCGATGGCCGCTGGCTTGTCGTCATTATCGCCCTTGCGATACTGGCCGGCGCGATCGCCATCGCGGGGCGCATCGCCACCGGCCAGGCGACCAGTGACCTGCGCGACACGGCACTTGCCGCCCTGCCGCTGGCGGCGGGAACGCTGACAGGCGAAATCGAGAAGCAGCGCCTGGTTCCCTTGGTGCTGGCTCGCGACGATGCCGTGCGCGGGGCGCTGCGCCGGGCCGGGACCATGCAGGAAGCGGCCCTCAACGACAAGCTCAAGGCGATCGCCGGCGATGCCTCGGCCTCCGCCATCTACGTCATCGACACGGCGGGCATCGCGATATCGGCCAGCAATGCCGGCGAGCCGGCGAGCTTTGTCGGCATCGACTATAATTTTCGCCACTATTTCAACGAGGCAATGGCGAAGGGCTCCGCCAGCCAGTATGGCCTGGGCACGATCAGCGGCCGGCCGGGTCTCTATCTTTCGAGTCGCGTGGACGACAACGGCAAGCCGCTGGGCGTCGTGGTGTTGAAGGTCGAACTCGACGGTGTCGAGGCCAATTGGCGCTCCAGCGGGTTCCTCGTTTTCGTCACCGACGAACGCGGCGTCGTTCTGGCCACCAGCCAGCCCGAATGGCGGTTTCATGCGCTGGCGCCGCTCTCCGCCCAAGATGCCGCCGCTGCCCATGAGCAGCTGCAATTGTCCGATGCCGCCTTCGAACCGCTGCCGATGCGGCGCGGTGCCGGCGACGGCCTGGCGACGATCGAGAGCTCGGGAAAGCCGCGCCAGTTCGTCGAGGTGGTGCAGGACCTGCCCGGTGCGGTCCCCGGCTGGCGCCTCTGGCTGTTGACGCCGGCGGACGCCGCCCTCTCGTCCGCCGCCAACACGGCGCGCCTGACGACGCTGCTCGGGCTGCTGCTGACCGGCCTGCTTGCCTATGTGCTCACAAGGCGCCGCCGCACACGCCGGCTGCGGCAGGAGGCGCTGGCGCGCATGAATGCCGAGCTCGAAAGCCGGGTATCCTCGCGAACCGCCGAACTGACACGCTCCAACGCCGCACTCGCCGGCGAGATCGCAGAGCGCGAGAGCGCCGAAGCCAAGGTCCGCCGGCTGCGCGACGATCTCGCCCAGGCCAACCGGCTTTCCATCCTCGGCCAGATCGCCGCCGGCGTCGCGCACGAAATCAACCAGCCGGTGGCCGCCATCCGCACCTATGCCGAGAATGCCGGCCGCTTTCTCGAAGGCGGCAAGACCGAATCGGCAAGCGGCAATCTGACCTCGATCGTCTCGATGACCGAACGCATTGGCGCCATCACCAGCACATTGCGCACTTTCGCCCGCCGCGCGAACGTCGCCGCTTCGCCGCTGCCGGTGCGCGAGGCAATCGACGGCGCGCTGTCGCTGCTGTCTGGCCGCATCCGCGATTCCGGCGTCACCATCGTCAAGCCACGCGGCAACGCATCGCCGATGGTGATGGCAAGCCGCATCCGGCTGGAGCAGATCCTGGTCAACTTGTTGCAGAATGCACTCGACGCCATGAAGGACCAGCCCGCTCCCCGCATCGAGATCGACATTGCGGAGCGCGACGACAGGGTGCTGATCTCGGTGCGCGACAACGGCCCCGGCCTCGGGCCGGAAGCGGCCGGCAATCTGTTCATGCCGTTCCAGACCACCAAGGAGAAAGGGCTCGGCCTCGGGCTGGTGATCTCGCAGGAGATCGCCCAGGAATTGGGCGGCACGCTGCGGCTCGATCCCGACAGTGCCAAAGGCGCATCCTTCACCATTGATTTGAGGCGAATTGAATGAACGAGGGATCGGGGCTCGTGGCGCTCGTCGACGACGATGCCGACCTGCTGCACGCCACCACGCAATTGCTCGAACTCGCCGGCTTCACGGTGCTAGCGCGCGATGCCGCCGAGGCAGCGCTTGCCACCGTCGACAGGGACTTCGACGGCGTGGTCGTCAGCGATATCCGCATGCCGGGCATGAACGGCCTGCAGCTGTTCGATCGCATCAAGGCGATCGATGCGGACATACCCGTCATCCTGGTCACCGGGCATGGCGATGTCGATCTTGCCGTCGCCGCGCTGAAGGACGGCGTCTATGATTTCATCCCAAAGCCCTATGCCGGCGATCGCCTCGTCGAGGCGCTGAAACGGGCGAGCGAGAAGCGGCGGCTGGTGATGGAGAACCGGCGCCTGCGTGAAGCCGCGGCACAGGCTGCCGACGGCCTGCCGCTGATCGGCGAAGCGCCTGCCATCCGCCGCCTGCGCGAAACCTTGCGGCAGATTGCCGACATGGATGTCGATGTGCTGGTGGAAGGCGAGACCGGGACCGGCAAGGAAGTGGTGGCCGACCTGCTGCACCGGTGGGGCCGGCGCCGCACAAAACCCTTCGTGGCGCTGAATTGCGGTGCTCTGCCCGAGACCGTCATCGAAAGCGAGCTGTTCGGCCACGAGGCGGGAGCGTTCACAGGCGCGCAGCGGCGGCGGATCGGCCGCGTCGAGCATTCCAGCGGCGGCACGCTTTTCCTCGACGAGATCGAATCCATGCCGCCGGCTCTCCAGGTCAAGCTGCTGCGGGTGCTGGAGACGCGCAGCCTCACGCCGCTCGGCTCGAACGAGACCCGGCGCCTCGATCTCAGGGTCGTCGCGGCAACCAAGGTCGATCTCGGCCGGCCCGATCAGCGCGGCGATTTCCGCGAGGACCTCTATTTTCGCCTCAACGTGGTGACGCTGCGCATTCCGCCGCTGCGTGAGCGGCGTGGCGATATCCCCATGCTGTTCGGGCATTTCCTCGGCAAGGCGGCGGAGCGCTTCGGCCGGCCGGTCGCAAAGGTGAACGCCGCGGTGAGCGATCATCTCCAGTCGCATGACTGGCCGGGCAATGTGCGTGAGCTTGCCCATTTTGCCGACCGCGTGGCGCTCGGTCTCGGACCGGACGACGAAGCCGAGGCGCCCGCGCGGCTGCCCGAACCCTCGGCCGCGTTGCCGGAGCGGGTCGGGCAATATGAGGCACAACTCATCCGCGACGCGCTGCGCGACCATGGCGGCGATGTGCGCGGGGCCATCGATGCGCTCGGCGTGCCGCGCAAGACATTCTACGACAAGCTCAAGCGCTACAGCATCGCCGCATCCGAATTCCGCAATGGTGGAGATACGCAACCTGTTCGAGAGCCGACATAGACATTGCGCCAGGGCCTTGCGCCTCGTAACGCTCCACTCCCATCCAGCCGAGCTTTCCGGAAAGAGCCATGAAGACGAACCTCGAAACAACGGCAAACCCCTTGCCGGAAGAACTGGCCTTTCTCGGCGAGCGCCTGACGGCATTCAACGACGGCGATGTCGGCGCGTCCGAAAGGAAAGCGCTGGCTGTGTTCGTACGCGATGAGGATGGCGCGGTTGTCGCCGGCATTTCGGGCTACACGGCCTGGGGTTGGCTTTACGTGCAATGGCTGTGGGTCGACGAAAGGCTGCGCGGCCAGCACATGGCCGGCAAGATGCTGGACGCGGCCGAGCAGGAAGCCGTGGCGCGTGGCTGCCATGGCGCCTTGATCGACACCTTCAACCCGAACGCCGACAAGGTCTACCAGCGCCAGGGCTATCAGCCCTTCGGCGAGCTGGCCGATTTTCCGGTCGGCCGCAGCCGCATCTTCCTGCAGAAGAAACTGGTTGGCTGAGTGATCAGCCCGCCAGCCGCCCGCCGCGCATCGGCTGCGGCGCGCCGGTGGTGCTTGGAAAACTGATCGGCAGGCCGCGCAGCACGCGCACCGCGAGGAAGGCAAAACACTCGGCCTCGACAGCGTCGCCGCTCCAGCCGAGGCTTTCGGCCTGCACCACATCGACACCGGCGCGGCTGGCGAGCATGGCCATCATCGTCGGGTTGTGGCGACCGCCACCGCTGACCACCAGCTTTTTCGGCCGGTGTGGCAAGAGGTCAAGCGCCTTGCCGACGGCGCCGGCGGTGAAGGCAGTGAGCAGGGCGGCTCCATCCTCGGCATCGAGGCCATCCGCCATCGCGGCGCCGAAGTCGAACCGGTCCAGCGACTTGGGGTAGGGCTTGCCGAGATAGGGATGCTGCAACAGCTTGGCCAGCCTTGCTTCGTCGACCGTCCCCGCCCGGCCAAGTGCGCCGTCGCGGTCCATTTCCCCGAGCCCCTTCGACTTGATGAAATCGTTGAGCGGCGCATTGGCGGGTCCGGTGTCGAAGGCGACGACATTGTCGGCACCATCCCACCAGGTGATGTTGGCGACGCCGCCGAGATTGAGCACGGCGACCTCGCCGCTCGCTCCGGCGCTGCGCATCAGCGCGGTGTGATAGGCCGCGGCCAGGGGTGCGCCTTGTCCGCCGGCGCGCATGTCGGCCGAACGGAAATCATAGGCGACCTTGGTGCCCAAAATGGCGTGCATCAGCTCGCCGTCGCCGAGTTGCCGGGTCTGGCCGAGCCGTCCGACCTGCGGCGCGCGATGCAGCACGGTCTGGCCGTGGAAGCCGACGACGCCGATATCGGCCATCGTCATGCCGTAGCCCTCGACCAATTCCTTCACCGCTGCCGACTGGGCATGCGTCAGCGCTTCCTCGGCTGTGCGGAAGATCGCCGGTTCCGGTCCGACAAAGTTCCAGGCCCGTGCAGCCGTCAGCGTCTCTTCCAGCAGCGAGCGGATCGATTGGGGGTAGGGCATCAGCCGGTAGGTGCCGAAATCGTCGATCCGCTCGCCATCGGTCTTGATCAGCGCGACGTCGATATTGCCGTCAAGCACGGTGCCGGTCATCAGGCCGACGGCCCAGATTGGTTCCATCATCTAGCTCCTAAAGTCCATTGACGAGATCGCCGACCGTCTGCCGAAGCGAAACAATGCCGCTGTCGAAATGACGTGTCGGATGGATCCGGTTGGTGAGCAAGGTCCAGGCCTTGCCCTTGTCGAAATCGATCCACAGTCCGGTGCCGGTGAAGCCGGTATGGCCGATCGTTCCGGGACTGCACGAGGAGCCACCGGACCAGCCCTCGTAAGGGCGCTCCCAGCCATGGGTGCGGGTGGCGGACAAGGGCGTGCGCATCAGCGCGATCGAATTCTTGGAAGCGCCGGTCAGCAGCTCCTGCGCGAAATCCAGCACCGAGGCGGCTGTGCCGAACAGGCCGGCATGACCGGCGCCCTGCAGGGCCGAGCAATTGTCGTCATGGACTTCGCCGGACAGCACGCGATGACGCCAGGTGCAGTCCTCGGTCGCCGCGGCGACATCCGGCTCCGTGGACCATGCAAAGCCGGGGCCGGGATCCAGGTCGCGGATAGCCTTGCCCGAAAGCCGTTCCAGCGCAAAGCCGAGCAGGATGAAATTGATATCGGAATAGACGGGGTCACGGGCGCGCCATTCGCGCTGCAGGATGAAGGCGCGCAGCAGGTCGGGGTCACGCCCGTAAGTGTAGATCGGCTCGACGGCGGGGAAGGGCGTTTGATGGCCGAGACACTGGCGGAACGTCACCTTCCGCTCCCAGGCCGATTGATCGTACTGGCGAAGATCGGGCAGCAGCGAAATCAGCGGAGCGTCGAGATCGATGACGCTGTCTTCGGCCAGCGCCAGGATGCGCGGCGTGGTGAAGATGATTTTGGTCAGGGATGCCAGGTCGAACCAGGTATCGGCGGTCATCGGCCGCTGCTTGGGCACGCGTTGCGCGGAGCCGATTGAACGGGTGATGCGGTGGCCGTTTTTGTCGACAATGCCGAGCACGCCGCCGGGGATACGACCCTCTGCTACAGCCGCTTCCAGTGGTTGAAATGCGCGGTCGAAGAGTTGGGTGAGGGTGCTCAAAGGCAGCCTCCATCTGAAAGGCCGCGATCCTTGGCGCCCCCCTCTGGCCTGCCGGCCATCTCCCCCACTAGGGGGGAGATTGGATGCGTCACGGCCTTCGCCAATCGCCAGCGTTGCAGAAAAGGCGGTGCGGGCGACGCTGCCAATCTCCCCCCTAGTGGGGGAGATGCCCGGCAGGGCAGAGGAGGGCGCTGTCCCGCCGACCTTGGATATCCCAGCGCACCATCCTTCACGCCTCTACCCTCACTCGATGATCCAGCCCAAACTGCTCCCACCGCGCCGGCGCCGGCTCGAACCCCTGCGGGCGCACCAGCGAAGGCACCTGGCGTGTGTCCAGCCCGAAATGCTCATGCCGCCGCTCGATGGTCGGAACGGCGGCGATCAGCTTCTTCGTATAGGAATGCTTCGGCTTCGACAGTACCGAGGCCGCGTCGCCGATCTCGACGATCTGGCCGGCATAGATGACGGCGATGCGATGAGCGATCCGCTCGACCACCGCCATGTCGTGCGAAATGAACAGATAAGCCAGCCCGAACTCGCGCTGCAGGTCGACCAGCAGCTCCAGCACCTTGGCCTGCACCGAGACGTCCAGCGCCGACACCGCTTCATCGAGAACGACGACCGAGGGATTGAGCATCAGCGCGCGGGCAATGCACAGCCTCTGCCGCTGGCCGCCGGAGAATTCGTGGGGATAACGCCCCAGACTATTGCTGGGCAGGCCGACGCGTTCCAGCAGGCTCGCCATTCTGGCACGTGTTTCGCTGTCCACACGACCACCGTTGGCGATCACCGGCTCGGCCAGAATGCTCTCGATGCTAAGCCTCGGGTTGAGCGAGGCATAGGGGTTCTGGAACACCATCTGCACGGGCTTGACGCTGCGCTCGGCGGAAGCCTTTCGAGCGCCGAGCGAGAAGCTGCCGCGCGTCGAGCGCACCAGCCCGAGCACCGCCTTTGCGGTGGTCGATTTGCCCGAACCGCTCTCGCCAACGATGGCCAAGGTCTCGCCCGGCATCAGGTCGAAATCGACACCGTCGACGGCATGCACCGCGCCGGTGGCGCGGCTGAAGAAATTGCTCTTGAGGGGAAACCGTACGACGAGGCCGTCGACCTTCAAGGCCGGGTCCGCGTGCGTGTCCTTGTCGCGCTGCCCGTCCGTGCGCGTCGCACGACCGCTGGCGAAATGCGGCACGTCCTGCAGCAGATGCTGTGTGTAAGGGTGCTGCGGCCTGTCAAGAATCTGGTTCAGCTCGCCTTGCTCCACGGCCTGCCCCTTCTGCATCACCATCACCTTGTCGGCGATGCCGGCAACCAGGCCGATATCGTGGGTGATGAAGATGACAGACATGCCGGTCTCGCGCTTCAGCTCGGCGAGCAACGCCATGATCTGCGCTTGCACTGTCACGTCGAGCGCCGTCGTCGGCTCGTCGGCGATCAGCAGGCGCGGATTGCAGGCGAGCGCAATGGCAATCATCACCCTCTGCAGCATGCCGCCCGACAGCTGGTTGGGCGTATATTTCAGCCGCCTTGCGGCATCGGGAATGCGCACGCGGTCGAGCGCATCCTTGGCCGCAGCGGTGGCTTGCCGGCCGGTCAGGCCTCGGTGCAGGCGATACGATTCCTCGATCTGCGAACCGATGGTCAGCACAGGATTGAGCGAGGTCATCGGCTCCTGGAAGATCATGCCGATCTCGGCGCCGCGAATGCTGCGCAGTTGCGGTTCGGTGGCAGCCATCAGGTCGAAGAGGCTGCCGTCGGCCCGCTTCAGCGTCATCGAGCCGCCAATGATGCGGCCGCCGCCGAAATCGATCAGCCGGTTGATCGACAGTGCGGTGACCGATTTACCGGAGCCGCTTTCGCCGACAATGGCCAGTGTCTCGCCATCGGCAAGATCGAAGCTGACGCCGCGCACCACCTCATTGGCCTGGCGGTCGCGGCCGAAGCCGACGCGCAGATCGCGGACGGACAGCAGCGGGCTCATGCCGGCGCCCTCCGCATCCTGGGGTCGAGGATATCGCGCAAGGCATCACCCAGCAGATTGAAGCCGAGGATGCTGATCATGATGGTCAGCCCCGGAAAGATCATCAGCCAGGGCGCGGTTTCCATCAGATTGCGGCTGTCGCTCAGCATCAGGCCGAGCGAGGCCGCGGGCGGCTGCGTTCCCAGCCCGAGGAAGCTGAGACCGGCTTCGGTGAGCAGCGCCCAGGCCAGCGCCAGCGTCACCTGCACGGTCAGCGGCGCCACCAGATTGAGCAGCAGATGGCGCGTGACGATGTAGCTCGAACTGCTGCCGAAGGTGCGCGCCGCGTCGACGAATTCGCGCGCCTTGAGCGAAAGGGCAGGGCCGCGCACCACGCGGGTGAAGATCGGCGTGTAGACGATGCCAATGGCGACGACGCTGGTCCATGTGCCCGGCCCGGCGACGGTGACGATGAGCAGCGCCAGAAGGATCGCCGGGAAGGCCAGCAGCACGTCCATGATGCGCATAACCACGCCGTCCCAGCGGCGCCCGAGCCAGGCTGCCGCGAGCCCGAGCACCGTGCCGGCAAGGGTCGCGAAGGCCACCGAGAAGAAGGCGACCGTGAAAGACTGCCCGATGCCTGCCATCAGCCGGCTGGCCACGTCGCGGCCGAACAGGTCGGTGCCCATCCAGTAGGCGCCATTGGGGGCGTGCAGCCGGTCAACGCGGAACTGCGTGATCGGGTTGTGCGGCGTCAGCCCGGCCAGGCCGAGGATGGCGATTATGAGATAGACGCCGACGATGACGCCGCCGATGCGGCCACTGCCATGCCCGAAGATGGCGCGCAGGATGCGCATCACTGCTCTCCCAGACGGATGCGCGGATCAAGCCCGACATAGGCGAGGTCGACCAGGAGATTGACGATCATGAAGTTGAAGGCGATGAACAGCACGGCTCCCTGGACCAGCGCGTAGTCGCGCTGCAGGATGGCGTCGAGCACCATGCGGCCGAGGCCAGGCAGGGCGTAGATTTGTTCGACGATGACGGCGCCGCCCAGGAGATAGCCGAACTCGATGCCACCAAGCGTCACCACAGGGATGAGCGCGTTGGGCAGGGCATGCCGCCAGATGACGCTGCGCGCCGACGCGCCCTTGCTGCGCGCGGTGCGCACATAATCGTCGCTCAACACGTCGAGCATGGCCGAGCGCGATATGCGGGTGACGGACGCGGCGAAGGCGAAGCCCAGCGTGATGGCGGGCAGGATCAGCTGGCTGAAATTGCGCAAGGGATCCTGCCAGAGCGGCGCGAATTCGCCCATCGCCGGCAGCACGCCGAAGCCCGCCGACAGTGTGTAGATGATCAGGAGGCCAAGCACGAAGCTCGGCGTCGACTGGCCGATCATGGCGACGATGCGAACCCCGAGATCGGACGGTTTTTCATTGTGCGTGGCGGCAAAGATGCCCGCCGGCAAACCGACGATGAGCGCGATGATCATCGACAGGACAGCCAGTTCCAGCGTCAGCGGGAAGCGCTCGAGGATGACGTCGAGCACCGGCCTGCCATAGGTGACGGAAATGCCGAAATTGCCGTGCAGGATGCCGCCTATCCAGCGCCAGTACTGGACGAACCAGGGCTGGTCGATGCCGAAATAGGCGGCGAGCGAATCCCGCTGTGCCGGCGTCAGCAGGCCGGCCTCGGTGCCGAGCATCGCCGTGATTGAATCGCCCGGCACCATCCGGATCGCCACGAAGACCAGGATGGACACGCCAAGCAGGACGAGAGGAAACGTCGCCAGTCGTCGCATCAGATAGTTCACGCGAAGGATACCTCTCGTCCAGGCTTGCGGTTACTGCTGGATGGTAACCTTGCTCAGGCTGAACAGCGTGCCGGTCGGCGTGGGCACGAAGCCGGCGATGTTCTTCTGCTGGGCCGTGTAGCTGTAGGACGTGTAGAGCCAGATCCAGGGCGACATTTCGGCGAGGTGCTTCTCGAACGCGGCGAAGATCGTCTTGCGTTTGGCCGGGTCGGTTTCGGCGCGGCCCTGCTGCATCTGGCTGTCCAGCGTATCGTCGATGTAGTTGGCCACCTTCTGCAGATTGCCTGCCTTGGTCCAGTAGCGGTTGTACATGGTGTAGGGGTCGGCGCGGCCGCCATTGAGCGCGATTGCCATGTCGAAATCGCCCTTCAGCCAGGCATCGACATAGACGTTGAGCTCCATCATCTTGATGTCGAGCTTGACGCCGATTTCAGCCAGCTGCGACTGGATGACCTGCGCTTCCGCCGCGGCCGTCGGCGGCTCGCCGGTGGCGCCGATCACGGTCGCCGAGAAGCCGTCGGCAAAACCGGCCTCGGCCATCAGCTTCTTGGCCTTTTCCACATCGCGCTTGTAGCAGAACAGCTGGCTCGGATCGGTCGCCAGCGCCGGGATGGTCAGCGGTCCGGTGACCTTGCCCTCGCCGAGCGAGGCGGTGTCCAGCACCTCCTGCCGGTCGATGGCGCAGGAGATCGCCTGGCGCACCTTGAGTTCGGTCATCGGCTTGCGCGAAGGGTTGAGCTGCAGCACGTGGTAAGCGAGCACCGGCACGCGGTTCAGCTGCAGGCTGGCTTCCTTCGGCACCAGCGTGGCGACCAGCGGGTCGTTGAGCAGCGCGAAATCGATCTGCTTGGTGCGCATGGCGGCAAGGATTGCGGCCTCGTCCGGAAGCACGCTGATCTCGATGCCGTCGACGCCGGTCGCGCCGCCGGCCCAGCCCTTGTTGGCGCTGAGCACTTCCTTGGCGTTGGGGTCCCACTTATCGAGCTTGAACGGGCCGGAACCAACCGCCTTGGTGCCGATCGAGCCGGCCTTGATCTCGGCCGCCGGAACGATGGCCGCGTTGACGTCGCTCATCGCCGTCAGGATCGGCACGTCTGGTTGTGACAGATGGAACACGACGGTGGCTGCATCCGGCGTGTCGATGCCGGCGATCGACAGGAAGTTGGCGCGGGCCGCCGCCCCAGTCTTCTCGTCGAGGATGCGCTCGAAGGAGGCCTTGACATCGGCTGAGGTGACGGCCGTGCCGTCCTGGAATTTCGCCTTGGGGTCGAGCTTGAAGGTCAGTTCCTTGCCGTCCTTGGAGAATTCCCAGGACGTGGCGATGGCCGGGATGATCTGCAGGCTGGCGTCGACCCGCACCAGCGGCTCATAGATCAGTTCCAAAAGCCGCAGCGACGAGAACGCCGTCTGCTTGTGGGGATCAAGTCCGGTGGCGTCTTGCGACCAGGCCATGTGCAACGTCGCCGCCTGCGTCGAAACCGTCGCGATGCCGAGCATCGCTGCCAGGGTGATACCCGACAGCAGCGTTCTTGTGAGATGCCCTATCATTTTCGTCTCCCATTATGATTTGACTTGATGCCTTGCAGTTTCCGCGAGCCGCTTCCAAGACACACATGCTTTGGAGTATCGGCCCAGTTTAGAGCATTTCCGGCGAAAATAGGATCGCCCCAAATGCTCTATCTCTTTGTTTTTACGCAATTCCAGACGCAAAACCGCCGCGCACTTTTGCTGGAATTGCTCTATGCGGCTTCGCGCCGTCTTGTCTCAAGCGGTGTCACACCGCGCTCTCGCTGATCGCCCTTCTCAGGAAACCTCCGGCCTTCGCGAGGGCAGCCCGCGCCGCCTCGACATCCATGCCGGTGATCGTCACCAGGATCGCCAGTTTCACATCGTTGCCGGTCTGATGAAGTGCCTGTTTGGCCCGCTGCGCCGTGCAGCCCGTGGTCTGCATGACCATCCTGGTTGCCCTGGCCACCAATTTCTTGTTGGACGGGTTGAGATCGACCATCAGGTTCTGAAAACTCTTGCCGATGCGGATCATCGAGGCCGTGGTCAGCATGTTGAGCACCAGTTTCTGCGCGGTTCCGGACTTCAGCCGGGTCGAGCCGGTGAGGACTTCGGGGCCAACGACCGGCGAAATGGCGATGTCGGCGATGCCGGCAATGGTCGACGCCGGATTGCACGACAGGGCAACCGTCGTTGCGCCCACTTGCTTCGCATAGGTCAACCCGCCGATGACATAGGGCGTGCGCCCGCTGACCGCGATTCCGACGACCACGTCGTTGGCGGTGAGCCCAATATCTTGCAACGCCCGCACGCCCATCCTCGGGTCGTCCTCCGCGCCTTCCGTCGACCGCACCAATGCATCGGGTCCGCCGGCGATCAGGCCGATCACCATGTCTTCAGGCACCCCGAAAGTGGGCGGGCATTCCGAAGCGTCGAGAACGCCGAGCCGGCCGCTGGTGCCGGCGCCGATATAGATCAGCCGCGCGCCTTTCTGGAAGGCAAGCACGATGCGGTCGACCGCGGTTGCGATTTCCGGCAGCACCTTTTCGACAGCCGCGGGGACGGCTCTGTCCTCGTCATTGATCTTGCGCAGGACATCGATGGTCGGCAGCAGGTCGATATCGACGGTCCGCGGGTTGCGGCCTTCGGAAACCAGCCGGTCGAGCTCAGACATCAACCCTTGTTCGGTCATTCCAATGCTTTCAAAAGTCCTGCCGCACGACCGGCGTCGAGCACGGATCCAATCGGCGCCAGCGCCCACGGACGATCCGGCCCGATCAGTTTTCTTCGTTAACTTTTTAGAATTGGATATTCATACCGTCAACAAATATTTGGAATATTTTATTCCTTCTCCCGCAAGGTTTACCGTGCGCAGAGCGATCGTTTGGCCAGGATGACCGCGCCCGATACGGCGTCACCGTCGGCGGGTTTCAGCCGGCGCCGGACATCGGGCGCAAGCCAGGGTTCGAGCGGGCTGGCGAGGCCGCCCAGCAGGGTTATACGCGGCGCGCCTTTCTCGAACAGCACCCGCACCAGCGTGTCGATCTGCTCGGCGGCACTTTGCACGATGCGCCGTCCGGCCGGATCGCCCTGGTCGGCGTGGCGCATCACCATGGGCGCCAGGGCCGCGTAATCCGTGGCGCTGGCGCGGTCCATCCAGGCGACCGCTTCCGTGGGATCCCCCTCGAAGCGCTGCATCACCTCCGCCAACAGCGCCGTCCGCTCATGCCGGCCATCATGGGCGCGCAACGCCAGCTGCACGGCCTTCAGTCCCAGATGGGCGCCGCTGCCTTCGTCGGAGATCGGAAAGCCGTAACCACCGACACGCAGGTTGCGCCCCTCGACAAAGCCGAGCCCGATCGAGCCCGTCCCGGCAATGACGATGGCGCCGTCCTGGCCGGAATGCGCGCCCAGGCAGGCGCCGACACCATCGCTGACGAAGTCGATGCTGGCAAAGGGATGCGCGATCGCCCGCAACGCTTCCAGCGCGCCCTTGCGGCCGATGCCGGCAAGGCCGATACCGGCGCGAATCCTTGCGGTCTCCGCCGGCCCGAATCCCGTCTCCTCGATCGCCGCGCCAAAGGCTTTGGCAATGGAGGCCCAGGCCGCGTCGATGCCGAGCCGCGTCGTCGCCGGCCCGGACAGGCCTTGTCCCAGCACGTTGCCTTCCGCATCCTCGATGCGAGCCCGGCAGCCGGTGCCGCCGCCGTCGACGCCGAGAAAATAGTCGGGGCCGCTCATGGGCTCAGCCGCTCGATGTCGGCGCCGCAGAGACGCAGCTTGCGATCCAGCTGCTCGTAGCCGCGATCGAGGTGATAGACGCGGTTGATGATCGTTTCGCCCTCGCTGACCAGCGCCGCCAGCACCAGCGACACCGAGGCGCGCAGGTCGGTGGCCATCACCTGCGCGCCATGCAGCTTCTCGCCGCCGCGAACCAAAGCCATCGTGCCTTGCAGCTTGATGTTGGCGCCGAGCCGCATCAGTTCGGGCACATGCATGAAGCGGTTCTCGAAGATGGTCTCGCGCAGCAGGGAGGCCCCATCCGCGCAACACATCAGCGCCATGAACTGCGCCTGCAGGTCGGTCGGAAAACCCGGATAGGGTTCCGTCGTGAGGTCGGCGGCCTTGAGCGGCCGGTCGCGAGACACTATCAGTCCGCGATCGCCGGGCCAGACGCTGACGCCGGTGGCCTCCAGCAGCTGCACGACAGAAGCCATGTGTTCGAGCCGGGCATGGGTGAGCTCAAGCTGACCGCCGGTGATCGCCGCGGCAATCGCATAGGTGCCGGCCTCGATACGGTCCGGGATGATGTCGTGCCGGGCCGCGTGCCATCTGGTGCCGCCGGCGATCAGGATACGGTGCGTGCCGGCGCCCTCGATGCGCGCGCCCATCGCGTTGAGGCAAGCGGCGAGATCAGCCACTTCCGGCTCGCGCGCCGCGTTGAGGATCTCGGTTTCGCCCTTGGCCGTGGTCGCCGCCATCATGGCGGTTTCGGTTGCCCCGACCGATGGCGAGCTGAGCACGATGCGCGTGCCGAGAAGCCCGTTCGGCGTAGAGGCGACGATCAGGCCGTTCTCGATGGCGATCTTGGCGCCCAGTGCCGCGAGCGCGGCGACATGCATGTCGACCGGCCGCGCGCCGATCGCGCAGCCGCCAGGCAGCGAAACCCGCGCATGGCCGAAACGGGCCAGAAGCGGTGCGAGAACGAGCACCGTCGCGCGCATTTTGCGCACCGTGTCATAAGACGTTTCCTTCGAAACGGCAGCACTCGTATCGATCGTCGCGGCGTGGGCCGACCGTGTCACGTCGGCGCCGTGAAGCCGCACCACGCCGAGCATGTTTTCGACATCGGTTACATCGGGCAGGTTGGTCAGTTCGAGCGGGTAGGGGCTGAGCAGGGCCGCCGCGATCTGCGGCAGGGCCGCGTTCTTGGCGCCGGATATGGTGACCGCGCCTTCCAGTCTTCGTCCGCCGACGATCCGCAATCTGTCCATGGCTGAACCCTTGTATGTCGAAGCCGGGCGGCGGGTCCGGTCTCTCCGGAAGGTCCATCCGATTCCGAACCTGGCCGGTCCGGTTCGAGAATTAATTCTGCATTCTTGGCTGTCAATCGAAATTGGAATATTTTATTCCTCCGAGCATCGAAGCGCTCCA
Organism: Mesorhizobium sp. B2-1-3A; assembly: GCF_006442655.1. Lineage (NCBI taxonomy): Bacteria > Pseudomonadati > Pseudomonadota > Alphaproteobacteria > Hyphomicrobiales > Phyllobacteriaceae > Mesorhizobium > Mesorhizobium sp. B2-1-3A. Next base: position 1,105,874 of record NZ_VFWK01000001.1, on the reverse strand, counting down.
GAGGGTTCATGTCCGTTCTAAAGACGATCAATGCGAAGCTCGACGGCATGGCGCCAGGTGATCGCGAGATCGGCCAGTACATCGTCGACAATCCCGACCAGATGCTGCGCCTGTCGACGGCCGCCCTTGCGGCCGAGATCGGCCGCAGCCAGTCGAGTGTCGTCAAGTTCAGCCAGAAGCTCGGCTATGCCAGCTACCAGGAACTCAAGCTCGCCGTCAGCGAGGCCAAGGCGCAGGACTGGCAGGTGCCGGCCGGTGTCATCCATGGTTCGATCGAGGTCGGCGACACCTATCCGGTCATCCTGAAGAAACTGATCGGCAGCAAGCTGCTGTCGATGCAGCAGACCGTCGCCGCCAACAGCGAGCGCATCATTTCCCGCACGCTGGAGCTGCTGGATGGTGCACGCCGCATCCATCTGGTCGGCGTCGGCGCCTCCTCGCTGGTGGCGCGCGATTTCTCCTACAAGCTGATGAAGCTCGGCCGCAATGTGCTGCACGACAGCGACAGCCACATCCAGATGGCCAATGCCGCGACGCTCGGGCCTGGCGACGTGCTGTTCGCGCTCTCCTATTCCGGCGCCAGCATCGAAACCTTGCGCATCGCCGAGCTTGCCCGCAAGCGCGGCGCGATGGTGATTGCCGTTACCGGCCTGCACGACAATCCGCTGAGCCGTGTCGCCGACATCCGCCTCTACACCATCGCCGACGAGGAGCGAGCGCGCTCCTCCTCCATCACCGCGCGCGACGCGCAGCTGACGCTGACCGACCTGTTGTTCATCCTCTTGGTGCAGAAGCAGCCGGACGCCAACGACTATGTCCACAACAGCGAGGCGGCGGTCTCGGTGCTGAAGGCTGAATGATCCCGGGAGTTCGAGACGGTCAGCCTTGGCGCGGCACGCCCCTGGCAAGCAGGTAGACAAGATACGGGCCGCCGAGCAGTGAGGCGAACAGACCGGCAGGCAGTTCGTAGGGAAAGGCCGCCATGCGCGACAGCCAGTCCGAGACGATCATCAGCAACGCGCCCAGAAGCATCGCGCCGACGAGGTGAAGCTGTGCGCGCGAAAAGCCGGCGAGCCGGGCAAGATGCGGCGCGATCAGGCCGACGAAGCTCAACGGCCCGACGATCATCGCGGAGAGCGCGGTCAGCAGCGCGGCGACGATGATCAGCATCAACCGTCCGCCGGCGACCGGCACGCCCAGGCCGCGCGCGGTGTCGGGCCCGAGCGGCATGATGTCGAGCCAGCGCGCCGCGAGAAACAACGGCAGCGTCAGCGGCAACAGGCAGGCCAGCGCAATCGATGCGTCCAGCATGGTCGCCTGGCCGGTCGAGCCGCTCAGCCAGCGCAACAAGACATAGGACTGTGCATTGCCCATCGCGATCGTCGCGGTGATCACGGCGCTGCACAATGCGCTCATGGCGATGCCGGCGAGCAGCAATCGTTCCGCGCCGAATTTCGCTCGCGCGGCGATCGCGAGCATGGCGATCAGTGCCGCCAGCGAACCCAGGGCCGAGCCGGCGAGCTGCCAGCCAAGCCCGGCCGTGGCGCTGACCATCAGCACCGCTGTCAGGCCGGCACCGGCGCCGGTGCCGACGCCGAGCACTTCCGGGCTCGCCAGCGGATTTCCGGTGACCCGTTGGATGACGACGCCCGCCGCGGCGAGCATGGCACCGGAGGCAGCCGCCACGCCGATCCGTGGCGCGCGCCAGGCCGTGAGATCGGCCAGCAAATCACCGCTGGCGAATGACCAGCCCGTGGGGCCGCGCCCGACGACAAGCGCCACCGTGACGGCGACAAGGGTGAGCACAGCCAGGAGAATGATGACGAGCCATGGTCGGTTGGCCTTGCGCGGTGCGGCATCGCTTGGGCCAAGATGCGGCCATTCGAACATGCGCAGCCTCGGCAACAGCCACAACAGCAACGGACCGCCCAGAAGCGCTGTCCCCGCACCGGTCGGAATGCGTTCGCCACCCGAACCGGCCGCCAGTTGCACCAGCCCATCCGTCAGCCACAGCAGGATGGCGCCTACCAGCGGTGCGGCGACCAACTTTTGCCGCAAGGTGCGTGCGCCGGAAAGTGCGGCGAGCGCGGGCGCGGCGAGGCCGACGAAACCGATGACGCCGACTTCGGCCGTAACGGTCGTCGCCATCCAAACGGCAAGCGCGATGATGAGAAAGCGGCTGGTATGACGAGCAACGCCCAGACCACGCGCCGAGGCGTCGTCGAGGCCGAGGATGGTCAGCGGCCGCAGCAGCATCAGCGCCGCAACGGCCCCGGCCGCCAGCCTTGTCGTCAGCGCGACGGCCGGCCCCCAATCCTGCTGGACCAGCGATCCGCCGCCCCAGATGAACAGCGAGAAAAGGTATTCGCCATTGGCAAGGATCAGGGCGGCGCTGACCGAGCTGGCGGTCAGTGCCACCATCATTCCGGCCAGTACGACAGATACCGGCTCGAGCCCGCGCCGCCAGGTCAATGCCAGCACGAGCAGCACAGCCGCGGTGCCACCGGCAAAGGCGACCAAACCCTGCGACCACCCGATCAGCAAGGGCGCGTAGAGCGAGGCTGTTGTCATGGCCAGTTGCGCACCGGCCGAAATGCCGAGCGTCGATGGCTCGGCTAGCGGGTTGCGCAGCACATGCTGCAGGAGGAGGCCGGACAGTCCGAGCACCGCGCCCGCCACCACCGCTACCACGGCGCGCGGCAACGTGCTGTAGAGGAGGATGATGCGATCGAGATCGGCACCCTCCGCCGGCGGCATTGCAAGCCACTGCATCCCAACCCGCCATGCGAACAGGAAAGCGGCCGCCGCCGCCAGGGCACCCCACACGGCCAGGGGCGACAGGGCACGGCCGGCCCCCGCATAACCGGTCGCGGCGCGGTCGGTCATGAAGCATGCCCCGCAAGCGCTGCCGTCGCGAGGCGCGCGAAGCGGCGTGCCGACGGCAGGCAGCCGAAATGATTGATCGGTTCCAGTACCGCGACGCGGTTCTGGCGGACTGCCGGCAGAGCGTTCCACAAGGCGTTCGTTGGAAGCGCGCGCCCGACATCCGCGGGCAGTGGCGAGACGATCAGGATCGACGCTTCGGGCACGCGGGCCAGCGCTTCCAGGCCGACGGGTGCGGCCGCGCTGTAGCTCGTCTCGTCGGCCCAGGCATTTTCGATGCCGAGACGGGACAGCACATCACCGAACATGGCGTCGCGGCCGAAGGCGCGAAAATGCCTGCTATCGCCCAGGCTGATGACGAAGACCGGCTGCCCGGACGATGGCGGCAAGGTGGCGCGAAGTCTGGCGATTTCGGCTGATGCCTCGTCCACGCAACGCTTGGCCTCCGCTTGTCTGCCGAGCTTCTCCCCCAGGGCCAGCGTCGCTGCCTCGGCGAGTGCGTAGGGCGGTACGCCGGCCTCGTAGACCGGTTGCGCGAACACAGGTGCGATGCGTTCGAGCATCGGGCGCTGGTACTCGTAGAAATTGGAGATGACGATCAGATCCGGGGCGATGATGCGCAGCAACTCGTAACTGGGGGCGCCACGCAGCCCGGCGTCGGTTACCGATTGAGGGACGGCCGGCTCGACCGCGATCTTGCGGAACTGGATCAACTCCGTCGCCGCCACCGGTTCGACGCCGAGCGCCAGCAACGTCTCAAGCATGCCCCAGTCGATCGCGGCAATGCGTGTCGCCGCTGCCTTGGCGGTGGCCGGCGGCAGCAAGGCGGCGGCCGCCAGCGCAAGCACCTGCCGTCTGTTGGGCAGATGGATCATCGCCGGCGGGGTTGGCAAGTTGCGGCTACCACGTCGTGTGCATCTTCAGCTTGAACGAGCGGCCTTCGCCGTAGGAGCAGGTCAGCGTCGTCTGGCAACTGGAAACATAGGTCTTGTCGAAGAGGTTGGTGACGTTGAGATCGACTCCCCAATTCTCCTTCTCATAGCCGAGCTTCAGGTCGGCCAGTGTCACGGCCGGCACCTTCGCCGTGTTCTCATTGTCGGCCCACGAGGAGCCGAGATAGCGCAAACCGCCGCCGATCGAGATGCCGTCATACCAATCGCCGCGGAAGGTGTAGTCGGCCGAGGCGGAGGCCATGACCTCGGGCGCGATGAAAGGTGTCTTGCCGATCAGCGCCGGATTGGCATCCTTGGTGATTTCGAGATCGTAGGCGGTGAATGCTCCTGTAATCCGGAAGTCATCGGTCACATTCACCTTGCCCTCAAGTTCGATGCCCCGCGAACGCACTTCGCCGGTCTGCATCTGCGTGAAGAGAGTGACGTTCGAGGGAACGTTCTGGCGAGTGAGGTCAAACAACGACAGGGTGAACAGCCCGTCGATGAAGGTCGGCACATACTTCACGCCGACTTCATACTGCGTGCCTTCCTCCGGCTTGAACAGATTGCCCAGCGCGTCAGTGCCGATGATCGGGTTGAAGAAGGTGGCGATGCTGGCATACGGGGTTACACCGTTGGCAAATTCATAGGCGATACCGGCGCGGCCGGAGAAATCGCCGACCGTGCTCGTCTGCGTGCTGGAACTTGCCGAGTAGTAGGTGGGCCGATTGTCGGCGTCGAGCCAGCCCCGGTCATAACGGCCATTCAATGTCACCAGCCAGCCATCGCCGAAGCGTAACTGGTCCTGCGCATAGAAGCCAAGCTGCTTCTGGGTCAGGTTCTGGTTGAGATAGCTGACGCGCGGCGTCAGCGGCGAGCCGTAGACCGGATGGAACGCGTCGATGGGGTTGTCATAGTTCTCATCATAGAGGCCGGACGACTGGACCTGGTCGATATTGTAGTATTTGAAATCCAGGCCGGCGAGGATCGTATGTTCGATCGGACCCGTCGTCACCTTGCCTTCGATCTGGTTGTCGAGAAGGAAGGTCTTTGCCGTGGTGTCGTGATCGAAATTGATGCGGGCTAGATCGGTAGGCCCTCCGATGGTTGACCAGCCGTTCGGATAGACGCTGACCTCGTTGATATTGGCGGCGGTGAAGCGGGCGTTTGAGCGCACCGTCCACTCATTGTCGAAATCATGCTCGAACTCGTAGCCGATCGAGCCCTGTTCGCGCTTGTAGAGATCGATGCTCGGCTCGGTGAAATTCGCGTTGGGGTCGATGCGGCCGTAATTCACGCCGCCGACAATGTGGTCCGTCACCGTGCCGTCATAGGGCAGGAAGCTGCCGCCATTGTGGTTCTCGTCTATATGGCTGTAATTGGCCAGGATGGTCAGCGTGGTGGCTTCGTCCGGCTTCCAGGTAATGCTGGGAGAGATGAAGCCGCGCCAGCCATTCTGCAGGTCGCTGTAGGTATCGCCGCCGGCGACCTTGCCATTGATACGGTAGCTGACCGTGCCGTTGTTGGCCACGTCGCCAATGTCGAAGCCGAGATAGACATTGCCGGCATCGTTGACGCCGGTTTCGACATAGCGCTTGCGTTCGAACTCCGGCCGCTTGCTGACATAGTTGACCAGACCGCCGGGATTGCTGCCGCCATAGAGCACCGAGGCCGGGCCTTTCAGCACCTCGATGCGCTCGAGCCCGAAGCTGTCGACGTAGAAGCCGCCAAAACCATAGCTGAACAGCTGCAGGCCATCCATGTAGGTGCCGGTCGCCGTCGCCTGGAAACCGCGGATGAAGAGCCAGTTGGTATCGCTGTCGGGACCAAACGGCTGGGCGAAGACGCCGGCTGTGTAGCGCAGGGCCTCATCCACCTTCTGCGCGCCCTGGTCGTCGATCTCCTGCCGACCGACCACCGAGACGGACTGCGGGATCTCCTTGATGTCGGTCGCGGTCTTGGAACCGGTCCTGGTCTTCTTGGCGACGACACCGTTGACTGGGCCGGTGGCGCTGCCGCCGGCCTCGCCCTCGACCACCACCGGTTCAAGCTGGGTGCTGGCAGGCGCCGTTTGCGCGAAAGCGGCCATCGGCTGGATCATCGCGACGGCAGCGACGCCACCCGCCAGAAGCGCCTTCATCCGGTAAAGTCTGCTCATCAGGAAAGCCCCGCCTGTCGTCGTTGAGATACTTGATCATTTACCTCAACTTATAGGCGGGTCATTGGACGGATTTGGGCGGCTTGTCCATTCTTGTCCAAACGAGGGACATCGCGGCGTCATGTTGCGGAAATGTCACTGCTTGTCGGCGCTCTTCATCCAGACGCCGGGCGTCACCCCGACAACCGCCTTGAACACGCGCGTCAGATGCGCCTGGTCGAAGAAGCCGGTCGCCTCGGCGATATCGGCAAGCGAGGCGGCGTCACGTGCCATCATCGCCTTGGCCCTGTCGACCCGCGCCCGCATCTGCCAGCGGTGCGGCGGCACGCCCGTTGCCGCCTTGAAGGCATGGCTCATCGCGGTTTCGGACAAGCCGGTCAACGCGGCGAGATCGGCGAGCCGGATCCTGTCCAGGCAGTGCGCGTCGATGTAGTCGGTGACGAGGCGCAGCTTGCGGCGCGACAGCGGCGAGCGACGCCTGACGGCACCTGGCGGATCGATCTGCAACAGGCTCGCGAACAACGCATTGAGCAGGCCCTCGCCATAGAGATCGTGCAGAGGCTGCTCGCTGCCGCATTCGGCGGCGATCAGCCCGGCCAGCATCGCGATCCGCTCATCGCGGAACTGGAAGCGCGACATCTGCAAGGCTTCGCGGTCGAGGCTGCGGCCGAAGCGGCGCGTCAGCGTCGCCACGTCAAAATGCAGATCGAGATGCCTGATGCGGCGCAAGCCCTCGACCCGGCCACGGATCGGTACGCCGGCTGGAATATAGGCCATGGAGAGGGCCCTGTCGTGGCGGGATAGTTCGCCCTTGGCCCCTTCGACGAAGAAGGCGCCGTCGCCATCCACATCGAGCGCGACAAACAGCCGGGGATCGGGAGAGACATAGTAACCCTCGGCCCGGTCAGCGCACGCGACATTCCAGAGGTCGGCAACCGCGCCGTCCCAAAGGTGCCATTTCAGGTCGCCGATGACGGAGAAGCCCTCGATCCGGCTTTCCATGCGCGCAACGAAGGTCAAGTCCTGTTTGTCTCCGGGCATAATACATGACAAAAAATATCATGTTTTATGCCCGATTGACGCCTGCGCCGCAAGCCCCTTGCGTCACTGCCGCCCGAAGGTCGTCCGCGCCGATGCCGATGGTCAGTTGAGTCTAAACGCTTTCGAGATAGGTCTCGATCTCGAAGTCGCTGACATTGAGGGCAAAGGTGTTCAACTCCTGGCGTTTGCACGCGACGAAGGAGTCGCGCAGGATCGATGGGAAGATTTCAGCCACATGCGTTCCGCTTTCGAAGGTGGCGATCGCGGAGGCCCAGTCCGGCGGCAGCTTGGCTGGTGCTGCGCCTTGTCCGTCGTTCCCGGTCGGCTCGCCCGGCGACATCTGTCTTTCGATGCCGATCAGGGCCGCGCCCAATATGGCGGCAAGCACCAGATAGGGATTGGCGTCCGCTCCCGACACGCGATGCTCGATGCGGCGCGCCCCGGTCGGGCCGCCGGGAATACGGATCGCGACCATGCGGTTCTCGTAGCCCCAGGCGACCGCGGTCGGTGCGTAGGAGCGCGGGCGAAGCCTGCGGTAGGAATTGAAGTGCGGCGCGAACACCAAAGTGCTCTCGGCCATCGCGGCCAGCAGGCCGCCGACCGCGTGACGCATGGTTTCCGAGCCCTGATCGGTGCCGTCGTCGAACACATTGCGGCCTTCGGCGTCGACAAGGCTGAAATGGACGTGAAAGCCGTTGCCGGCCCGGTCGCCATAGGGTTTCGCCATGAAGCAGGCGGCAAAGCCGTGCTTGCGGGCAATGCCCTTCACCGTGCGCTTGAACAGCACGGCGTCGTCAGCGGCCCGCAGGGCGTCGGCTACATGGTTGAGGTTGATCTCGAACTGACCGACGCCGTTTTCGGCAATCGCCGTGTCGACCGGAATGCCTTGCGCCCGGCAGGCCTCGTAGACGTCGTGGATGAAGGCTTCGAAGTCGTCGATCTCGTCGATCGACAGCGCCGCATCGGAATCGAGACGTCGCCCGGTGACCGGCGAGACAGGTCCGACCGGCCGCTGCGACTGCGGATCGACCAGATAGAATTCAAGTTCCGTCGCCGCGACCGGGGTCAGGCCAAGCGCCTTGTAGCGATCGAGGATACGGGCCAGCGCTCGCCGGGGATCACCGAGATAGGGCGCACCGCTCTCGTCGGCGAGCCAGAGCGGGACAAGCGCCGTCGGATGCGCGGTCCAATCCACCGGCAGGATGCCGCGTCCCGTCCATTGGCAAAGGCCGTCGGCATCGCCGGTCGAGAAAACCAGCGTGTTGCCTTCGATGTCTTCGCCCCAGATGTCGAGCCCGATCAGCGAGTAGGGCATGCGCAGCTTGCCTTCAAGCGCCTTGCGGGCCTGCTCGACGGGTATGCGTTTTCCCCGCATGACGCCGTTGAGGTCGCACACCGCCGCCCTCAGGCTCTGGATGTCGTTTCTGCTTTCAAGCCAGCTCAGAACGTCCGCAATTGCATCGCTCAATTTAAAACCTCTGGTTTTCGAAGGTGCCCCAAGCCGTGCCGGCTGCGCTATCCCTGGTAAAAATGCTTGTGAGTTTTCGGAAAAATATCCGGCCGCTGCCGGGTATTTTTCCTTATTTTTTCAATTCACTAGCTGGGATGTCGGGAGGCATTTCAAAACCAATTGCGCGATCTGCGATCGCAACATAGAGGCAAGAGGGTGGAAAGCCAAGGGGCATTCGAGCTGCGACGTCGGCCCCCAACTCTTGGGCGGATGCCCTGGTCCCCCGGCGAGGAAGTCTTGACGGGTCCCTTGCGTTGATGGACCGCACACCTTGACGATTGGCGGAAACATCGATGATTTCGTCATCCACGGGCGGAGCAAGGAGCGAAGCGACGCGGCGCAGACCCCTGGAGCTGCTCCGCAGCCCAAGGGATCCATGCCGCGACTTCAATGCGTTGCTACGGTGCAGGATTCTGCTCCGCTGCGCTTCACGGCGAAGGTCCCGGCATGGATCCTTGGGTCTCCGCGACGGAGCTGCGCTCCTGCTTCGCCCTAGGATGACGAAGTTGGTGGCTCCAGGAACCATAGGCGCCTGTCAGGAGCCCAATCCTAGCCTCTCACGTCCGGAAATCTGGCCTGCCGCAGGATGTGCGCGGCGCCTTCGTCGATGTCGCGCACGATGGCCGTGCGGGCGCGCGCCGCGTCCTGGGCTTCGATCGCCGCGACGACTTCCTCATGATAGTCGATGTCGAGGATCAAGGAGAGATCGTCCTCGAACCCCATCGCGAGATTCCTGAGGAAAGGGCCGACCTGCATCCACACGGTCTCGACCAGGAAGATCAACTGCTCGTTGCCGCAATGACGATAGATCGAGAATTTGAAAGCGTAGTTCTTCCTGAGATAGTCACCGATATCGCCCTTGCGCGCCGCCTGGGTCAATTCCGTGCAATGGCGGCGGATCGTCCTCAGATTGTTGCCGTTGATGAGCTTTGTCGCGAGCTCCGTCGCCGAGCCTTCGAGGATTGTACGCACGGCGGTCAGTTGCGAGAACCGGTCGGCGGAGATCACCGGCACCTCGACGCTGCCGTTCGGCATCGGGCTGAGCGCCCGCAGCGCCTGCAGCCGCATGAAAGCGCTGCGCACCGGCATGTCGCTGGTGCCGAGTTCCTTGGCGAGCTTGCGCGAGGTCAGCTTCTGCCCGGGCGTGAACTGACCGGACATCAGGGCCCGCACAAGCTCCAGATAGACCTTCTCATGCAGGGGTACGGTGTCGACCGCGCTCAACCCGAATTGTGTTCTGTCGGCCATTGGCGGGGGCGCTACTTCATTCGTTCTGAAATCTACCCTGACGGCAACAGCCGCGGACAATCCGATCGGGCCGGGCATGGCGGGACGCCGAAGCCGGCAATCTATCGGCGCATAGTAGACGCCTCAATCGTTGCGCGGCAACCCGTGTAGCATGACGTTCAATCGAACTCGGCGCGGCGGGTCTCTTCGCGAATGGACTTGAGCACTTGCGCCTGAAGTTCGAGGACGTCGCGGTCATGCTGAATACCGGTCGGTCTCGGCCTGACGGAAGGCACAGTGATGCACTCCTTGATGCGACCAGGATTGAGGCCCATGACGAAGATGCGATCGGACAGATAGACCGCCTCCTCGACATCGTGGGTGACGAAGATCACGGTCAGGCGATGCTCCTGCCAGATCTGCATCAGCAATTCCTGCATCTGGCCACGGGTGAGCGCGTCGAGCGCGCCGAAAGGCTCATCCATCAGAAGCATCTTTGGCCGGTAGGACAGCGCGCGCGCAATGGCGACCCTTTGCTTCATGCCGCCGGAAAGCTGGCTCGGAAAGCTGTCGGCAAAACGCGAAAGCTTCACCAGGTCGAGATGCTGACGCGCCACCTCGGGGATGTCCTTGGCATCATGCCCGGTCTCGCGCAGCGCGAACTCGACATTCTGCAGTGCCGTCAGCCATGGCAGCAAGGTGTAGGACTGGAAGACGACGCCACGGTCGCGGCCCGGTCCGTTGATCGGGCTGCCGTCGACCAGCATCTCGCCTTGTTCATAGTCCTGCAGGCCGGCGATGATCGACAGCAGCGTGCTCTTGCCGCAGCCCGACGCGCCGACCAGCGAAACGAACTCGTTGTCGCCGACTTCGAGGTTGATGTCGTCAAGCACCTTGATCGTCGAACGTCCGTTCGTGAACGACTTTTGCAGATGCGAGATCTTCAGCTTGGGATGCGCCTGCATGTCAGGACTTCCTCTCATATTTGAAGAAATGCCGACCGAGGAAACGCATGATCTGGTCCGTCGCCAGGCCCAGTATGCCGAGCACCAGAATGTATCCGATCGCCATGTCGGTCTGCAGGTAGCGCTGGGCAACCGTGATCCGGTAGCCGAGCCCCGAATTGGCGGCGACCAGTTCGGCCAGCGTTACCCAGGTCCATGCCCAGCCCAGCGAAATGCGCAGCGTGTCCCAGATCTGCGGCATCGCCGAGGGCACGACAATGCGCATCAGCACACGCAGATCGCTCATTCCCAGTGTCCGCCCGAAGCCGATGAAGTCTGTGGGAACGCGCTTGATGTTGTCCTTGAACATCAGTGCTTGCTGGAAATAGGTGCCGATCCAGATGATCAGGAACTTCTGGATGTCGCCGGTGCCGCTCCACAGGATGGTCAGCGGCACGAACGCCACGACCGGCATGTAGCGGACAAAGTCGAGGAACGGTTCGATCGCCGCCTCCCAGAAGCGGTAGGCGCCGATCAGGATGGCCGTCGCCAGCGCCATCACCGAGGCAATGAGGAAGCCGATCATGATGCGGTAGACGCTGTTGCCGACATCGCTGGCCAGCGTTCCATCGGCGGCCAGCTTTCCAAGCTTGGCAACGACGGCGGCGGGCGAGGGCAGGAAGATCGGCTTCGCCACGCCAAGTCCGGTCGCCAGGAACCACGCCGCGATGAAGAGCAGGAAGGCGCAGACGGCGATGAAGAGATAGGTCGAGCCGGAAATCTCCGCCGCCATGCTCAGCAACGGTTTGCGCTGGGGGCGTTGCATGGTCTGTTTCGGGACGGCTGTGTCGGTCTGTAGGGTCATCGTGATCTCGCTAGAGCAATTCCAGGAAAAGTGTGAAACGGTTTTCCGTCCGGAGTTGCGTCAAAACAAAGAGTTAGAGCAGTTCACCGTTTCCGTGAAACGGTGAACTGCTCTAACGTGCCGGTGGCGTGGCTGCTGTTCGACAGGATGCGGTCGCGGATTTCCGAGACCGAATTCGCATGCGCCATGAAGCCTTCATATTGGGCGAAGGTGCGCGCGGCCGGCGCCAGCCTTTGATAGGCCGCCTGGGACAGATAGGCGATCGAGGAGCGCTTCATGAAATCGAAGACGGCGAGCGGCGAGGCGGTGTTGGCGCGCCCGCCCGTCGGCAGGACGTGGCTCGGTCCAAGCACGAAGTTTGCGATCGGAATTGCCGAATGCGGACCGAGCAGGATCTCACCGGCGTTCCGGATCCTCGGCAGCAGCTCGAAGGCCGATGTCGACAGCACGGCCAGATGCTCGGCCGCGTAGTCGTTGATGAAGTCGAAAGCCGCTTCGATCGAGGGCGCCAGCACGATGCCACCATTCCTGCCGTTCAGCACGGTGCGGGAAAAATCGGCGCGGTACTCTCCCATTGCCTCCCAGAACTGCGGCACCGCGGCGGCGATGGCTTGCGCCAGGGCGCGATCGGTCGTCACGACAAAGGCGGATGAGTCGGGGCCATGCTCCGATTCAACCGTCAGCTCCAATGCGGCAAGTGCCGCCGGAACCGAACTGTCGGCATAGACCAGCAACTCGCTCGGACCGGCCGGGCTGCCCGGATCGATCCGGTTCGACAGAAGCTGGCGTGCCGCGCTGACCCATGGACTGCCGGGGCCGACGATCTTGGCGCATTTCGGCACGGTCTCGGTGCCGTAGGCAACCGCCGCCACCGCCTGGGCGCCGCCGCAGAGATAGATGTCCTCGATGCCGATCAAGGAGGCGATGAAGCGCGTGGCGGCGTCGGCCGAACCGTCCGGCCCGGGCGGGGTCACGATGACCACCCTAGGCACGCCGGCTACCTTGGCCGGTACGGCGGTCATGATCGCGCTCGACGGGAAGAAACCCTTGCCGCGCGGCACGTAGCAGGCGACGGAATCGATCGACGTCCAGCGGTCGCCGATCAGCGCGCCTTCGGTTTCCTCGCTCAGCCAGAGATTGTCGGGCATTTGCGCCTCATGGAAGCGCCTCACCTGCGCCACCGAGAGCCGGATCGCCGCGACGATCTCGGGATCGAGTTCCTTCTCGGCGCCGGCGATCTGGCTCGCGGACACTTTCAGCGTCGTGCGGTCCAGCGTCACGCCGTCAAACTTGGCGGCAAGCTCGATCAGGGCATCGTCACCCCTGGTCCGCACGGCGGCGATGATCGGCTCGACCTTGCTGATCGTGTCGGTGAGATCGGCCTCGGTCCGCTCGAGCAGGCGTGTGCGCGCCTCTGAGGACATGTTGGCCAGGTCGTGGATTGCTACAGGTGACATTCTATTTCCTTCGTGCTGTCGAAACGCCCCTCACGGGGCGACGCGCGCGGCCAGCCAGCCGCCGTCGATGTTCAGGATATGGCCGGTGATGAACTGGGCGTCAGGGCCGCACAGGAACAGGATGCCGCCGGCGACATCCTCGGCCGTGCCGACGCGCCGGATCGGCGTGGTTTCTATCATGGCGCGCCGGTACCAGGCGTCCGAAGCGATGCGCTCGGCGACGATCGGCGTGTTGATGACGCCGGGCGCCACGGCGTTGACGCGGATCCCGTCGGCCGACAGGTCGGCGGACAGCTGCCTCGTCAGTTGCGAAAGCGCGCCCTTGGACGCGGCATAGGGAGCGGTGTTGGGAAATCCGATCTCGCCGAACACCGAGCAGACATTGACGATGCAGCCGCCCGGCCTCGCCAGATGCGGGAGCATGTCGCGTGTCAGCCGCATCGCCGCGCGCACGTTGATGCCCATGACATGGTCGATCAATGCGTCGCTGCTGTCGGCAAGCGCCTTCGGCCCGGCGACACCGGCATTGTTGATCAGCATGTCGACGGTTCCGAACCGCGCCTTGGCGGTTGCCACGATGCGCGCCGGGGCATCGTCCTCGGCGAGATCGATCGTCAGTTTCGGTTCCGCGCAATCCGCCAGATAGTCCGCGTTCCAGTCGACCGAAAGGACTTCCGCGCCTTCGGCCTGCAGCCGCCTGGCCGTGGCCAGGCCGATGCCGTTGCCGGCGCCGGTCACCACGGCGGTCTTTCCCTGAAATCGCCTTTCCATTGCCAGTCCTTCCCAGGCTGATCTAGATCGTCTGCCCGCCGTCGATCGTGAACTCCGACCCGGTGATGTATTCGCTGCCGGGCGACGCCAGGAACGCGACGAGATGCGCGATTTCCTCTGGCCTCGCCAACCGGTTGAGCGGCACCGAGGCAGCCATCCTGGTCAGGTTTTCGGCCGTGTTCTCGCCAAGCATCGGCGTGTCGACAAGGCCCGGATGCACCGCGTTGACGCGGATGTTGCGGCCGGCAAGTTCGCGCGCCGCGACCTTGGTCATGCCGCGGATCGCCCATTTCGATGTCGAATAGGCGAAGGCACCGCTGAACCCCCTCAACCCGCCCGTCGAGCAGACATTGACGATCGAACCGCCCTGCGCCGGCATTAGCGCTACGGCGGCGCGCATGCCGAGGAACGTGCCAAGCTGATTGACGTCGGTAACGGCCTGGAAACCGGCGACGCTTTCTTCCAGGAATGGCACCGGATTGAAGATGGCGGCATTGTTGACCAGCGCATCGAGATGACCGAACCGCTCGGAAACCATGTCGGAAATGGCAGTCCAATCGGCCTCGTCAGCGACATCGAAGGAGGCTGACAGGATCTGGCCGGCACCGGTGGCCTGTTCGCTCACGCCGGTGAACGACCGGTCGAGCGCGATCACGGTCGCGCCTGACGAGGCGAACAGCGTCGCGATCGCCGCGCCGATCCCGCCGGCGGCCCCTGTCACGATTGCCGTTTTCATCTGGTCAGCCTGTTGTCGCCGGCATCCACGGGCAGGGAAGGCGAACGCCCCTTGCGCCAGTGCCGCACATAATCCTGGCAAGTCGTGAAGCCGGCGCGCGCATGCGAGGCGACATGGCGGATGAATTCTTCCAGCATCAGCAGCCTGTGGCCACGTCCCATGATCTGCGGGTGCATGGTCACCACCATCACGCCGCTGCCGATCCGCTGGTAGAGGAAGTCGAACTCGGCCTTCCAGATCTCAAGCGCCGTCGACGGCGCGCGGCCGCCTGGCAGATAGCCCTTGTCGGTCGCCAGGAATTCGAATTGTGGGAAATCGTCGAGATGCCAGGCGACAGGCATTTCGACGAGCTCGACCGGCAGGCCGAAGCGGAATTCTTCCGTGGTCGACCACGCGTCACCGATCCGGCACCAGTACGGTTCGTGATCGTTGCCCATCATCGAGCTCTCGTATTCGAAACCGAATTCGAGCAGCAGTTCGACGGTGGACGGGCTATTGTCCCAGGCCGGCGACCGGTAGCCGGAGGGCCGGACGCCGGCGACCTTGTCCAGTGCCTCCAGGCCTCTCAGCAGGACGGTGCGCTCTTCCTCGCGTGTCAGCAGCACGGGGTTCTCATGGACCCAGCCATGATGGCCGATCTCGTGGCCGCCATCGCGGAAGGCGCGCACCACCGGCGGGAAGGCCAGCGCCGAATGGCCAGGCACGAAGAAGGTTGCCGGGATGCCCGCCTTCTCCAGCACGTTGAGGATGCGGCGCGCGCCGATCGGATCGAACTCGCCGCGCGAGAGCATGCTCGGCGACGTCGCCCGATGGCTGCCGATCCATGTCGAATAGCCATCGAAATCGAACGTCAAGGCCACTTGAACGGCGGTGCTGGTCATGTCTGGATTTCTTCCCGCCATTGGCGGGCGAGCCGCATTGGCTCGCCCGCCGGCCTGGCAACGCTTACTTCGAATGCGCCACGGTAGGGTCGATGGCTGCGTCGTAGGCGATATCCTTGTCGATCAGCTTGGCGGCGATCGCCGCCTTGACGATGCCGGGATAGGTGTCGGACTTGAACACGCCGTTCAGTGCCTTCTGGCTTTCGCTGACCGAATAATACGACACGCCGTCGAAGGCCGTCGCGAGGTCCGCCGGCTCGGCGCCCACGCCCTTGGCGATGATCGCACGGCCTTCCTCGGTGTGTGCACGGTAGTATTCTAGCGCCTGGTCCCAGCTCTTCAGCATGGCCTGCACCTGGCCCGGCTTCTTCTTCAGCGTCTCCTCCGGCACGGAAAGCACGTCGCTGATCAATCCCGGCGCCTCGCCGGCCTCGGCCAGCACCTTGATGTTCTTGTCGGCGCCGATGGCGGCCGAAATATACGGTTCATAGGTCACGGCCGCCGGCACGGTGCCGGAAATGATAGCCGTGCCGGCGCTGGCGGCCGGCATAGGCAGGACGTTGACGTCGTCGATGGTCATGCCGTTCTTCTGCAGCACATAGTTCAGCAGCAGGTCGCTGGTCGAGCCGCGCTCGAAGGCAACCTGCTTGCCCTTGAGATCGGCCACGGTCTTGATGTCGCTGTTGACCAGGATGGCATCGGCCTTTGTGCTGGCATCGAGAAGCAGCACGCCCTTGATCGGAATGCCGGCCTGCACCTTGGCCAGCAGCTGCTGGATGGACTCATTGTCGCCGTCGACCTGTCCGGCGGCAACAGCCGCGCCCATGTCCTTGTCTTCGACGAAATTGGTCAGCTCGACGCCTTCCAGCCCGTTGGCTTTGAAGAAGCCCTTTTCCTGGGCGATGTACCACATGCCGTAGCCGAGCCAGGGCGATATTGCGAGCTTGAACACGCCCGGTTCGACCGGCAGGTCCTGTGCCTTTGCCGTTTGCGTCGCGAACGGCATTGCGGTGGCGAGTGCCAACAGGGCGGCCGCCCCGATGAAGTGTTTTCTCAATCCCATGATCCTGGTCCTTGTTCCCAAAGTGTGATGTTGAACTGTCGCTATGCCGTCGAACCCGATCGGGCGGCGGGTTGGTCCCCGCTCTGTTGCCGTCGATCCGGGTTTGTCCGGCTCTTTGCCGCCGCCAGATGCGTCAGCAAATTCTTTGTGATCCTGCCGACGTCGTTCATGGCATCGCCGGTCGGCAACGCGCCGCACCAGGCGACCGAACTCGCGCAAAAGATCAGACCGCCCGAAGGCAGATGGCGCAACGTCATCTCCGCGCAGCGCCGCGATGCTCGTTCGTCCGCGCCGCCCTCGTACCAGCGTGTCGCGTCATGGACGAAGCTGTCCGGAAAGCCGGTTGCGCGCGCAATGACTGTCGTATCGGGAGAGGTGCCGAGATGCGGATCGGTGGCATCGACCTCGTAGCCGGCCGCGCCGCCAAGCACGATGCCTTCGTCGCCGAAGGTCTCGTTGGTGACGCCCTCGAACAGCCATGCGGCTGAAGGGTGATGGCTGTCCGGCGTGCGCGTGAAAGGCCGTGCACCATCGAAACCCATCAGCGAGATGGCGACGCCTGTCAGCGAGAATTCGCCGCGCCCGCTGGCGCGCAGATGGCCGCCCGGCTGGTTGGTGATCGAAAGCGATTGTTCGGCGATCGGGCCATCCCATGTGCGGCCCGCCTCGAGCGGTGAACGGCGCAACTCCATCAGATCGTCCTGGAAGGCCACCTTGCCGGCAAAACCATTGCCGCCGAGATAGGCGATGGCGCCGCCTGTCGCGGCAAACTGGCGCAGCCCGTGCTCCATCTCGACGGACATGTATTCGGGATGGCTGCCGGTGATGACCGCCTCATAGCCCTGCAAACCCCCAACGCCCCGCTCATGCAGGTCGCGATCGGTGATGAGATCGAAGGCGATGCCGTTATTGTGGCAGAAGCGCAGAAAATGCAGGTCGACCGGCAGATTGTGCGGGCAGCCGCATAGCGGGTAATTGTAGTCGTCGCGTAGCGTCGCCTTCGGCTTTTTGTAGGAAGCGATCGACACGCCGCTGAGGTCGCTGTGATAGTCGTAGAGCGACTTCAGATTGTTATCGATCGCGAAGCGATGGCCACGATCCTCGCACATCCATTCGTAAAGATGCGCCGGCAGGAATTCATCCGCATAGGCGAGATAGGTGGCCGTCGGCACCAGGAACAGCAGCGGCGCACGGCGCACGGACGAGGTGATGAAGAAGACGATGCGCTCCGCGCCTTCGTCATGGCCGACCTCGAAGGCATAGACGCCCGCGGGAGCCTCGTCGGGAACATGCAGATGGTACGAGGCCGGCCACTGCAATGCGCCCATGTCGTCGTCATGGCAATGCACCGCGTCGTAATGCGACGGCACCAGCCGGGGGTCGAAACTTGATCCATCCCAGCGCCGCGAGGTCATGCAGAATGCCGGCTGGTTGACGGTTTCCAGCAAGAGGACGCTGTCTCCGCCGGCCGAGGCGATCGGGCCGCTCGGCAGCAAGGTAGGGAACGTCCAGGCAATGTGTCCGGTCGCGGTCTGCAGCGCGATCGCCGAGAACTTGGCATTCAGCGTTTTGACATCGTTCGCCGCACCGGCGCCGAAGACCATGTCGCCGGTGGGAGACCAGGGCCGATCGAATTGACGATGCAGGCGATAGGGCGACAAGAGGTCGTCCGAGCCGATCTTCAGGATCGTCGCGTTGCCATCGGACGAAATCTCGACCGCCAGCCAGGTGTTTGCCGGCAAGGCCTCGCCGACTTCCTGCGGCTTGCCGTCATAGGTTGATGTCAGGCGTCCGTCCTGCAACCCAAGGCGCAGATTTCCGCATTCGAAGAGCACGCGGGCGCCGTCATTTCGGGTCAAATACACTTCGAAGGCGACGCCGCTGATCTCGGTGGCCTTGGCCAGTTCCGTTGCCGCGATCCTAGGGAAGGACCCATGGTCGAAGTCGCGATGCGACGCGGCACTGCCTGTCGGTTCGACACGCCAGTCCATGAACTCGGCCGTGGGCGTATCGAGCCGCACGATCCGCACGTCGCGTACCGGCCGGGACGAGGAGACATGAAGCGCCACGGGCGCTCCGGCCGCTATATGCCAGGGAACCGTATAGCCCGAAACGGCCATGGCGCCATGATCGACGGGGCGTTTCATCGCGGCAAAGATCCGCGCCGCGACCCCGGCCTGTGGGCTCTCTTGAATGGCATGCTGGACAATTCTCTCGTACCCCTGTTTTTTTTGATTTACACTACGAGCATCGTTTCTTGGGGGTATATACCCCCATTGGGGTATGATTGGTGACAAAGTCCATCTTTGAAGGCCTGGCGCTGGCCATCGATGCGATCGGCAAGCGCGAGTTCTATCCGGCTGTTACCGAGTATCTGCGGCGCTGCCTGAGCTACGACAATGTCATCGTCATCGTTTTCTCGGGTACCGCTGTGCCCAACGTGCTCTACAAGAAGATCTATGGTCCCGATGTGTTTCGCTATCTCGCCGAACAATATCTGCCGGCCGCCTATCTGCTTGATCCGATCTATCATTTTCACCTGAGGCGTGGCGCGCCTGGGCTCTATCGTCTTCTCGACGTGGCGCCTGACCAGTTTCGCCGCAGCCGCTATTTCAAGTGGTATTACGGCCGGATCGGCATCACCGACGAAATATCGGTCGTGCTGCCGATCGGCGAGAATGCCACCATCACCATTTCGATGGGCAAGGACGGTTCTTCCGGCCAGGCTTTCGCGGCCAAGGCCGAGGACTGCCTGCGCGCGCATGAGCCGGCGATCATGTCGCTGCTGCGTGCGCATTGGGTTGCGTCCGAAGCCCCGCCCGCGGTCGCTCCGCGCCCGATGTCGATCACCGACAGCCTGATCGCGGCGATGCGCACGCATCACAATGTGCTGTTGAGCAAGCGCCAGGCCGAAGTGGCGCTCCTCATTTTGCAGGGGCACTCCTCGCCATCGATCGGTTTGAACCTCGGCGTCAGCCCGCAGACGGTGAAGGTTTTCCGCAAGCAGCTCTACAACAAATGCAGCCTGTCATCGCAGGCGGAGCTGTTCGCGCTGATGATGCCGATCCTGGAGCGGGCAACCAGCCAGGTTCCGGAGCGCAAGGCGTCCTGAAGAAGGCCGGATCACGGGTCGATCGCCTGGGATCGGACAGCCGGTCGCACGAGATCGGCCCCTTCATCACAAATCTTGAGCTTCCCCGCACTTGCACGTCCGGCCTCTCTCTGGCTTTTTGGGGCACCCATCCGAACGGACTGATTCGCGTCATGCCGCTCGATTGCAATGTCTTGCAGGCAATCCGCGGGTGGGTCGTGAAGCGCGCAATTGGCGAAGGAGAAGCAGGCATGGCCGAGTTCAAGAAGCCGGAAATCTCCGAGATGAGACCCAAGATCACCGTTATCGGCGTCGGCGGCGGCGGTGGCAACGCCATCAACAACATGATCGCGGAACAGCTTCAGGGAACCGAATTCATAGCTGCCAACACCGATGCCCAGGCGCTGACCATGTCGAAGGCGACGCGGCTGATCCAGCTTGGCGCGCACGTCACGGAAGGGCTGGGCGCTGGCTCGCTACCCGAGATCGGCCGTGCCGCGGCCGAGGAATCGCTCGACGAGATCATGGATCATCTGGCCGGCACGCATATGTGCTTCGTCACCGCCGGCATGGGTGGCGGCACCGGCACCGGCGCAGCCCCGGTCATCGCGCAGGCGGCGCGCAAGGCCGGCATCCTGACGGTCGGCGTCGTCACCAAGCCCTTCACCTTCGAGGGCAGGCGCCGCATGCAGATGGCCGAGGAGGGCATCGAGCGGCTGCGCGAAGCCGCCGACACGGTGATCGTCATCCCCAACCAGAACCTGTTCCGGATCGCCGATGCCAAGACCACCTTCGCCGACGCCTTCGTGATTGCCGACCGGGTGCTTTATTCCGGCGTCAGCTGCATCACCGACCTCATCGTCAAGGAAGGCCTGATCAATCTCGACTTCGCCGACGTCAAATCGGTCATGCGCGGCATGGGCCGCGCCATGATGGGAACCGGCGAGGCGTCAGGCGAAAGCCGGGCGATGAAGGCGGCCGAAGCCGCAATCGCCAACCCGCTGCTCGACGAAGTGTCGATGAAGGGCGCCAAGGGCGTGCTGGTGTCGATATCGGGCGGCCGCGACATGACCCTGTTCGAGGTCGACGAGGCCGCCACCCGCATCCGCGAAGAGGTCTATGAGGACGCCGACATCATCGTCGGCGCCATCTTCGACAAGAGCATGGAAGGCCGCTTCAGGGTTTCGGTGGTGGCAACCGGTCTCGACAGGGCGATCGCCGATGCCGATGCCGGTGTCGCGCATGACCATTCCATGCCGTCCGCCGCAAGGATCTTGCAGTAGACCTTTTTCCTTCGAATTGACCGGCCACTAGGCAGGCGGCCTGCGAAGTAACGCAGGCGCGGCGCGCTCGGGCGCTCCCCGTATCCTCGGACGGCCAGGAGCCGTTTTGAACCTCCGTACACGACGGGGGAAGGCTGGCGCTTGACTCTGATCGAGCCTTGTGAAAAATTTTGCAGCAGCTGATAAAAATATCAAAGGGCGGAAATGGTAGGGTTCGGTAACGGCCTCCTGCGCGACGACGAAACCAGCATGGCGACGCGCGCCGCGTGGCTTCACTATGCCGGCGGCCTTACCCAGTCCGAGGTCGCCAAGCGGCTGGGGCTGACCAGCCTCAAGGCCCACCGGCTCATCACCAAGGCCAACCAGGAAGGGCTGGTGAAGGTCTATATCGACGGCGAAGTCTCCGAATGCGTCGAGCTCGAGGACGAACTGTCCCGCCGCTACGGGCTCGATTATTGCGAGGTGGTTCCGGACTTCGATTCAGAGGATCTGCCGCTCAAGGCGCTCGGCATTGCCGGCGCGCAGTTCCTCAAGCGCGAGATCGAGCGCGGCGAGGAGGCGCTGATCGGTGTCGGCCATGGCCGCACGCTGGCCGCCTGCGTGGAGTATCTGCCGCGCACCTCGACCGACAAGATCCGCTTCGTCTCGTTGCTTGGCGGCCTGACGCGGAAATTCGCGGCCAACCCGCACGACGTCATTCACCGCCTGGCCGAACGCACCGGCGCCGAAGCCTATGTGATGCCGGTGCCGATGTTCGCCAACACCGCCGAGGACCGGACCGTTCTGCTCGGACAGAAGGGCATCAGCGAGGTTTTCGATCTCGCGCGGTCCGCCGACCTCTTGTTCGCCGGCATCGGCACCGCCGAGCGCGAGGCATCGCTGGTTGCCACCGGGATGATCGAAAAGGGCGAGATGGAGGAGATCCGCCGCAATGGCGGCGTCGGCGAATTGCTCGGCCATTTCTTCGATGAAGCCGGCAAGGCGGTGGCAACCACCGTTTCCAACCGGGCGCTGGCGCTGACGCGCGAGGACATAGCCAGTCGCCGGATCGTCGCCGTCGCCGGCGGGAAGATCAAGGTTCGCGCCATCAAGTCGGTGCTCGAAGGCCGCTATCTCAAGGGCCTGATATCAGACGAGCGGACGGCGCGATCGCTCGTGGAGGAGACGCCGGTCGGGTAGCCGGCATCAGTTTGGTTGAAACTACCCTGTGGAGGAGAAGACGAAATGCATGAGAAAGAGAAAGACCTCATAGACGCCTTCCTGCGTGGACAGGTCGACCGTCGCGGACTGATCAAGGGCCTGGGTGCGATGGGCCTTGCCGCCGGCACCGCCGGCACGCTGCTCAATCTGGGGCAGACCCGCGCACTTGCCGCCGATTTCGATTGGCAGGCGCACAAGGGCAAGACCATCAAGCTCCTGCTCAACAAGCATCCCTATGCCGATGCGATGATCGCCGACCTCGAGAACTTCAAGAAACTGACCGGCATGAACGTCGTCTATGACGTGTTTCCCGAAGACGTCTATTTCGACAAGGTCACGGCAGCACTTTCGGCAAGCTCGCCCGAATACGATGCCTTCATGACCGGGGCCTACATGACCTGGACCTATGGTCCTGCAGGCTGGATCACCGACCTCAACGAATGGATCAAGGACCCGGCCAAGACCAACCCGAACTATGCCTGGGACGATATCCTGCCGGGCGTGAAGTCGTCCTGCGCCTGGAACGGCAAGCCGGGCGGTGCGCTGGGTTCCGAAGACGCCAAGCAGTGGTGCATTCCGTGGGCTTTCGAACAGAACAACATCACCTACAACAAGGGCATGTTCGACAAGGCCGGCGTCGGCGTTCCCGGCAATATGGATGAGATGATCACCACCGCTGCCAAGCTGCAGAAGGATATTGGCGGCGGGGTCTACGGCATAGGCGTTCGTGGCTCGCGCTCCTGGGCGACGATCCATCCGGGCTTCCTGTCGGCTTACTCGAACTTCAACGAGAAGGACCTGACTGTTTCCGCCGATGGCAAGCTCGCGGCCGCGATGAACACGGCCGGCTCCAAGGCCTTCCATGCCAAATGGGTGCAGATGATCCAGGAGAGCGGCCCCAAGGACTGGTCGACCTACACCTGGTATCAGGTCGGCACCGACCTTGGCGCCGGCGCCTCGGCGATGATCTTCGACGCCGACTGCCTCGGCTACTTCATGAATGGCGGCGACAACAAGATGGCCGGCAAGCTTGCCTATGCCGCCTTCACCGCCAATCCTGAGGCCAAGGCCTCGACGCCCAACATCTGGATCTGGTCGCTGGCGATGTCCAACTTCTCGAAGGACAAGGACGCGACCTGGTACTTCCTGCAATGGGCCTCGGGTCCCGAGCACGGGCTGTTCGGTGCCACCAAGATGGATTTCGTCGATCCGGTCCGCCAGTCGGTCTGGAAGGACGAAATGTTCCGCGAGAAGCTGAACAAGAGCTATCCGGGTTACGTCGAGATGTTCGACGCCTCGGCGGCCGGCGCCTCGATCAAGTTCACGGCGCAGCCGCTGTTCTTCGACCTCACCACAGAATGGGCGGCGACGCTGCAGAAGATGGTGGCCAAGGAAGTGCCGGTCGACGAGGGCCTCGACAAGCTTGCCGAAAGCATCAACGGCCAGCTCAAGGAAGCCGGTCTCGGCTAGGCCGGACCCGGAGACTGGCCTGCTCCGGCAGGCCGGTTCTGCCCCACCATTTCAGGACTGCGATGCGGCACCGTGAGGTTGCCGCCAACTCGCCCACCGGCCGTCCGGCTCCCTCGGGCGGCCGGCAGGGCGAAGCAACAGGGATCACGGAGCAGCGGATGACCGCCGTAACAACCCAAAGGGCCGGGCCATCCGGCTTCAGGATCAGCAAGCGGGTGCTGCCCTATGTGCTCAGCCTGCCGGCCTTGCTTGTCTGTATCGGAATCCTGATCCCGTTCCTGACCTCGGTCGTCTATTCGTTCCAGCGCTATCGGCTGAGCCAACCCTGGGCGCGGCAGTTCAACTGGGGCGACAATTACATCTCCTTCTTCACCGACCCGAAATTCTGGAACACGCTCAAGGTCTCGCTGCTCTACGCCGGCACCACCGTCGTGCTGGAACTGCTTCTCGGCCTCGCCATCGCCTTGCTGCTGCAGAAGCGGTCGACACTGAACAACTTCATCTCAATCATGCTCCTGATGCCGCTGATGACGGCGCCGGCGCTCGCGGCGTTGATGTGGAAGCTGATGACCAATCCCGGCTTCGGCGTGCTGAGCTATCTCGCCAGCCTCATCGGGCTGCAGGATTTCCGCTGGGCCTCGTCGCCGTCGACGGCGCTGTTCACCGTCGTACTCGTCGACATCTGGGTTTACACGCCCTTCATCATGATCCTGCTGCTCGCCGGCTTGCGCAGCCTGCCGACGCAGCCCTTCGAAGCGGCGGCGCTGGACGGCGTGCCGAGAAGCTTCGTCTTCTTCCGCATCACGCTGCCGATGCTGACGCCCTACATACTGACGGCGACGTTGTTTCGCCTGCTCGATTCCATCCAGCAGTTCGACATCATCTACGCCATGACGCAAGGCGGCCCGGGCGACACGCTGACCGTCTTCCAGGTCGAGGCCTATCTCAACTTCTTCCAGTCGACCAATGTCGGCCGCTCGGCGGCGCTGATGATCATCCTGTGGGCGATCACCTACTTGCTCTCCAACATCTTCATCAAGAACTGGCTGCGGCTGCGCGAACGCGCCCGCGGCCAGGCATAGGAGGCGGTCTTGGAACACACCTCGCTTCTCGAACGCATTCTGCGTGGCATAGCGCTGACGCTGGTCGTGATCTTCTTCATGTTTCCGATCGTCTGGATCTTCATGATGTCGTTCCAGACCAACGAGACCATCTTGCGGATACCCCCGCAGCTCGTGTTCGAGCCGACGCTCGCCAATTACACGGCGCTGATCACCGGCAAGCTGATGACCGCCGCGGGCACGCTCGACATCGCCTTCATGCGCAACCTCTGGAATTCGGTGTTCCTGTCGGTGACCTCGGTTGCGGTCTCGCTGCTGCTCGGCGTGCCGGCGGCCTACGCCTTCGCGCGCCACAAGTTCCGCGGCTCGGAGGACATCGCCTTCACGCTGCTGTCGTTCAAATTCGCGCCGGCGCTTCTGGTGCTGTTGCCGCTCACCCTCTATTTCCAGAAGCTCGGGCTCGCCAACACCTATATCGGGCTGATCTGGGTCTACCAGCTGATCTGCCTGCCGCTGATCCTTTGGATCGTGCGCGGTTATTTCGAGGATATCCCGGCCGACATCGAATATGCCTACCGCATCGGCGGCCATTCCTGGTTCGCCACCTTCCGCAAGATTGCGCTGCCGCTCGCCGGTCCCGGCATCGCCGCCGCCGGCCTGCTCGCCTTCATCTTTGCCTGGAACAATTTCGTCTTCGCGCTGGTGCTCGCCTCCGCAGACAAGCAGCCGGTGACGGTCGGCGCGCTCGCCTTCATCACCTCCTCGGGCATCCAGTATGGCCAGATCTCGGCGGCCATCGTGCTCTCGATCACGCCGACACTGGCGCTCGCCCTCTATGCGCAGCGCTACCTGGTCGAAGGCCTCTCGCTCGGTGCGGTGAAAGGATAGACATGGCCAGCCTCGAACTCAGGAATGTCGTCAAGCGCTACAAGAGCCAGACTGTCCTCGACAATCTGTCGCTGACGGTTGCCGACGGCGAGACCCTCGTGCTGTTCGGTCCGTCCGGGGCCGGCAAGACGGTGCTGCTGCGGCTGGTTGCCGGCGTCATCGATCCCGATGAAGGCAAGGTCTTCATCGGCGGCGATGACATGACCGATGTCGACGCGGAATTCCGTGGCGTCGGCATGGCGTTCCAGAATTTCGCGCTGTTTCCGCATATGAGCGCATTCGACAACATCGCGACACCCTTGGAGGCCAAGCGGTCATCGCCAAGCGCGATCAAGGCCGGCGTCGAAAGCGTCGCCAAGCTGTTGAAGATCGCCCATGTGCTCTCCCACAAGCCGCGCGCTCTCTCCAACGGCCAGAAGCAGCGCACGGCACTTGCCCGCGCACTGGTCGGCTCGCCGCCGCTGCTGTTGCTTGACGATCCCTTGCGCAATGTCGACGCCAAGCTGCGCTTCGAGATGCGGCTCGAACTGCCGCGCCTGCTTGCCGACCGCGGCGCCACCGTCGTCTATGTGACCCAGGACTACAAGGAAGCCATGGCGCTCGGCGACCGCATCGCCGTCATGTCGCAAGGCGTCATAAGGCAGCTCGGCACACCCGAGCAGATCTATCGCGAGCCGGCCAATATCGAGATCGCGAGGCTGTTCGGCGACCCGACCATCAACCTGCTCGACGTCAAGCCCGCGCGGGATACCAGGGGGATTTATGTCGGCCTGTCCAATGTCCAGGTGCACCTGGCCGGCGCGTACGACACGGCGGTTGGCCGCGATTGCGTGATCGGCCTGCGGCCCGAAGCGCTGAGCTTCGTCGAGGAAGGCATCCCCGGCTCCATCCCCGTGACGGTCGAGGCCGAGACGCCGCTCAACGAAAAGATCGTCACGCTGGTGCGCACCGTGCGCGGCCGCGAGATCCTGGTTTCGCGCCCGGCCGGAACGCCGGGCCGCAGCGAAGGCAAGGCCCATATCGCCGTCGACGGGAAGAGCGCCTTGCTGTTCGATCACGCCAGCGGCGAGCGCATCGGCTCGAAGAACGTCGTCACTTTGCGCAATGGAGAAGCGGCATGAGCCAGAGCGCACTCGCCATATCCGGTGTCGACAAATTCTATGGCCCGATCGACCGCGGCGTCCACGCCGTCAAGAACCTGACCATGGAAATCGCCAAGGGCGAGATCGTGGCGCTGCTCGGTTCGTCCGGCTGCGGCAAGACGTCCACGCTGCGCATGATCGCCGGGTTCGAAGAGGTCTCGCGCGGCGCAATCTCTGTTGGCGGCCGCCAGGTTCACACCTTGCCTCCGGTCAAGCGCAATGTGGCGATGGCCTTCGAAGGCTATTCGCTCTACCCGCCGCTGACCGTACGCGAAAACATGGCCTTCGCGCTCAAGGCGGCAAGGCTGCCGAAGAGCGAGGTCGACGCCAAGGTCGCCAGCATCGCCAAATTGCTCGAGATCGAGGACATATTGGAGCGCTATCCGAGCTCGATCTCCGGCGGCCAGCAGCAGCGCGCCAGCCTCGGCCGGGCGCTGATCCGCGAGGCCGATCTGCATCTTCTGGACGAGCCGATGGGGCAGCTCGAACCGCAGCTGCGCGCCGTGCTGCGCGGCCGCATCAAGCACTTCATCAAGGAGCGCGGCCTGACCGCGATCCTGGTCACCCACGACCAGACCGAGGCCAACGCGCTGGCCGACCGCATTGCGGTGATGGAGGGCGGCGTGCTGCAGCAGTTCGACACGCCGGACCGGATCAAGGAGCGCCCGGCGAACCTGTTCACCGGCACCTTCGTCGGCGAGCCGCCGATGAACGTCTTCGAGGCCTATGTCGGCGCGACCGCCGGCCGCATCAATCTCAAGTTGCCCGACGGCCTTTCGCTCGACTACGACAAGGACGCCTTCAGCGCGCCGGTTCGCGATCAGCTGCTCAGCCGCGAGCGGGTTGTCATCGGCATCAGGCCCTATGCCGTCAGGCGCTCGAAGGAAGGGGTTCCCGCCAGGGTTTCGGCCAACCAATGGCTCGGCGACCAGACGCACATAGCCGCCGACTTCGCCGGCGGCTCACTGGTGCTGGTCGAGCATGATCGCACCCGCCTGGACCTTGGTGCGCCGATCAATGTCAGCATCGATCCGAAAAACCTGCATGTCTTCGATCAGGCCAGTGGCAAGGCGATTTCGCACGGCATGGAGCTTGCGTGATGCGCGACATACTGATCGGCATCGATGCCGGTACCTCCGTCATTAAATCCATCGCCTTCGACACGGCGGGCCGGCAGATTGCAGCCGCAGCACTGCCCAACCACTATGAAACGCTGCCGGGCGGCGGCGCCGAACAGGATCTGGCGCGCACATGGAGCGATGCCGCCACGACATTGCGCCAGCTCGCCGACAAGGTGCCCGATCTCGCCAGCCGGACGGTGGCGATCGCGGTGACCGGACAAGGCGATGGCACCTGGCTGATCGATGCCAAGGGCGAGCCGGTGGCCAAGGGCTGGCTCTGGCTCGACGCGCGCGCCGCGTCAGTCGTCGAGGAGATCCGCGCGCGGCCCGAGGACCGGCTTCGCTTCGAAAAGACCGGCAGCGGGCTTGCCGCCTGCCAGCAAGGTTCGCAGTTCGTCTTCATGAAGCGCACCATGCCCGAAATGCTCGGCAAGGCAGCAACCGCCTTCCATTGCAAGGACTGGCTCTATTTCAAGCTGACCGGCGAACGCGCCACCGATCCCTCCGAGGGAACCTTCACCTTCGGCGATTTCCACACCCGCGACTACTGCGACGATGTGCTCGACGTGCTCGGCGTCGCCGATCTCAGGCATCTGCTGCCGCCGATCGTTGACGGCACCAGGCACGGCACCGGGCTGTCGCAGGCGGCGGCCGCCGCCACCGGCATGCTGGCCGGTACGCCGGTGGTGCTCGGCTATGTCGACGTCGTCTGCACCGCGCTTGGTGCCGGGCTGCTCGACCGCGAGCGCAAGCCCGGCTGCTCGATCATCGGCTCCACCGGCATGCATATGCGGCTGGCCGAGACCCCCGACGATGTACAGCTGAACGACGCGGCGACGGGCTACACCATGGCGATGCCGGCGCCCGGCGTGTTCGCGCAGATGCAGTCGAACATGGCGGCGACACTCAACATCGACTGGGTGCTTGGCCTTGCCTCCGGCATCCTCGCCTCCCAAGGCATTTCGCGCAGCAATGGCGAGATGATCGCGCTGGTCGATGCCTGGATAGCAGCCTCGCAGCCCGCCTCGCTGCTCTATCAGCCTTATGTGTCGGAGGCGGGGGAGCGGGGGCCTTTTGTCGATGCCAATGCGCGGGCGGGCTTTGTCGGCATTTCCTCGCGGCACGGCTATGCCGACCTCGTCCGCGCCGTCTTCGAAGGACTGGCCTTTGCTGCACGGGATTGCTACGCCGCCATGGGGCCGCTGCCGCGCGAAGTCCGCCTGACAGGCGGAGCGGCCAGAAGCCCGGCGCTGCGCAAGATCCTGGGGGCGGCGGTGGGTGCCGATATTCGCACCAGCGCGCGCGAAGAGGCAGGCGCGGCTGGCGCGGCGATGATCGCCGCTGTCCGTGTCGGACTCTACCCGTCCATGGATGCGTGCGTCGGCGAATGGGTGACACCTCTGCTTGGCGAGGCCGAGCCGAGCGATCGGAACCTCGCCGCGATCTACGACAAGATGACCCCATCCTACATGTTGGCGCACCAGGCATTGCGGCCGGTCTGGCGCGCGATGGCTTCAGTGCAGGCAAGTTGAGAAATCGAGTATGCGTAAGACAATAGCGATCATTGGCGACAACTTCATGCTTCCGGAGGTGTTTCGCGCCAAAATCGAGAAAGTCGCGAGCGGCGACCTCGATATCAGGACATTGCAGACGGCCTGGCCCGACGAGCCGATGGAGTTCGGCAATCCGGCGCTCGGCCTCGACAAGATCAAGGAGTATTTCGGCCACCCCGACGAGGTCGTCGATTTCATCGGCGATGCCGAGATCCTTGTCACCCAGTTAGCGCCCCTGTCGGACGACATGATGCGGCGCCTGCCGGGTCTCAAGCTGGTCGCGGTTTCGCGCGGTGGCCCGATCAACATCGACATGGCCGCGGCCAAGGCGCACGGCATCACCGTGGTCAATGTGCCTGGCCGCAACGCGACGGCGGTGGCCGAGTTCACCATCGGCGCCATCCTGGCC
Organism: Mesorhizobium sp. B2-1-3A; assembly: GCF_006442655.1. Lineage (NCBI taxonomy): Bacteria > Pseudomonadati > Pseudomonadota > Alphaproteobacteria > Hyphomicrobiales > Phyllobacteriaceae > Mesorhizobium > Mesorhizobium sp. B2-1-3A. The sequence continues at coordinate 1,076,188 of NZ_VFWK01000001.1, read as the reverse complement.
GAGACGCGGCTGATCCGGGTCGGCCACGAGGCCTTGCGCAAGGGCGAATGGCGCGGCGACCTCTACCGCGCCGACCGCACCGGTCGCGAACTCAACGAAATGACCGTCGGCGTCGTCGGCTATGGCAATATCGGCACCAAGGTGGTGCGCCTGCTGCGGGCCTTCGGCTGCCACGTCCTGGTCAGCGACCCCTATGTGCAGTTGAGCGCCGAAGACCGCAATGCCGGCGTCGAACTCGTCGCGCTTGACGATCTCCTCTCCCGCTCCGACGTGGTCACGCTGCATTCGCGGGTGACCGAGGAGACGCGCGGCCTGATCGGCAAGGACACGATCGCGCGGATGAAGCCTGGCGTGATCTTCGTCAACACCGCGCGCGGGCCCCTGGTCGACTATGACGCGCTCTACGAGGCGCTGGTTTCGGGTCAGATCGCCAGCGCCATGCTGGAGACGTTCGCGGTCGAACCGGTGCCATCGGACTGGCCTTTGCTCCAGCTTCCCACTGTGACGCTGACGCCGCATATCGCCGGCGCTTCGGTGCGCACCGTCACCTATGCCGCCGAACAGGCCGCCGAAGAGGTGCGCCGCTACCTCGCCGGCCTGCCTCCGGTCAATCCATGCTGAGGCAATGGCCATGACGCATCAAACCGGCATCGAGGCCATGGCGACATGAGCGGCGGCACTGAAATCGTCGACCTCTTCGTCATAGGCGGCGGCGTCAACGGCGCCGGCATTGCGCGCGATGCCGCCGGCCGCGGCCTTTCCGTCATCCTGTGCGAGAAGGACGACCTCGCCGAAGGCACCAGCTCTCGCTCGGGCAAGCTCGTCCATGGCGGCCTGCGCTACCTCGAATATTACGAATTCCGCCTGGTGCGCGAAGCGCTGATCGAGCGCGAGGTGCTCCTGGAATCGGCGCCGCACATCATCTGGCCGATGCGCTTCGTGCTGCCGCACAGCCCGGACGACCGGCCGGCCTGGCTGGTGCGGCTCGGCCTGTTCCTCTACGACCATCTCGGCGGCCGCAAGCGGCTGCCGGCGACACGCACGCTCAACTTGCGCACCGCGCCCGAGGGCGCCCCGATCAAGGACGCCTTCCGGCGCGGCTTCGAATATTCCGACTGCTGGGTCGACGACGCCCGCCTCGTCGTCATCAACGCGCTCGACGCCGCAGAGCGCGGCGCCAGGGTTTTCACCCGCACCGCCTGCACCGCCGCCCGCCGCGAGAACGGCCTGTGGGTTGTTGAGATGCAGGACGGCAGGACGGGCATCAGGACGACGGTTCGTGCCCGCGCACTGATCAATGCCGCCGGCCCCTGGGTCAACGACATCGTCAACCGCGTTGCCGGCCAGAACTCCAGGCGCAATGTCCGCCTGGTCAAGGGCAGCCACATCGTCGTGCCGAAATTCTGGGAAGGGCGTCAGGCCTATCTCATCCAGAACAGCGACAAGCGTGTGATCTTCATCAACCCCTATCAGAACGATCTCGCCCTGATCGGCACCACCGACATCCCCTATGATGGCCGGCCTGAGGATGTGGCGGCGGATGGGAGTGAGATCGACTACCTGATCAGGGTGGTCAACCGCTATTTCAAGCGCGGACTTGCGCGCGGCGATGTCGTCTATTCGTTCTCCGGCGTCAGGCCGCTCTACGACGACAATGCCGACAACCCCAGCGCCGTCACCCGCGATTACATTTTCGAGCTCGACGCACCGGACGGGCAGGCGCCGCTGCTCTCCGTCTTCGGCGGCAAGATCACCACCTTCCGCAAACTGGCCGAGCATGCGCTGGACAGGATCGCTCCGTTCTTCCCCAAAATGGGCAAGCCGTGGACCGCGAAGGCGCATCTGCCCGGCGGTGACATCGCCAATGCCGATTTCGAACAGTTTCTTGGCGATCTCGGACTCGAGTATCCATGGATGCCGGCATCGCTGCTCAAGCATTATGGTCGACTCTACGGCACCAGGACACGGGCTTTGGTTGGCGCGGCCCGTTCGCTCGATGACCTCGGACGCTGCTTCGGCAAGGACTTCTTTGAGCGCGAGGCCAATTATCTCTTCGACCGGGAGTGGGCTTTGACGTCGGCGGATATCCTGCAGCGGCGCACCAAGCATGGCCTGCACCTGTCCGCCGAGGAGAGGGCGGCCTTCGAGCACTGGTGCGCTAACCGGCTGGCGAAGGCAGGCTGATGGTCCGTCCCGTCGATACCGGCACCACCGAATTCCGCATGCTGCGCTCCTTGTCGGCCAGTATCGGCGCCGATCCGCTGCTGGTCCAGGGCGCCGGCGGCAACACCTCCATCAAGCAGGCCGGCGTGCTGTGGATCAAAGCCTCAGGCACCTGGCTGAAGAACGCGCGCGACGATGAGATCATGGTGCCGGTCGCGCTGGCGCCGCTGCTCGATGCCGTGGCGCATCGCAGCCCGGCGGCGGAGACGGCCGGGCAGTTCACGCTGGCGGACCTCAATCCTCGCCAGTTGCGGCCCTCCATCGAGACGACGGTACATGCTCTGCTGCCGCAGAAGATCGTCGTCCACGTCCATTGCGTCGAGACGATCTCGATCGCCGTGCAGGCCAATGCCGAAGCCCTGCTGGAGGAGCGCCTGCGTGGCCTCGATTGGACCTTCGTGCCCTATCGTCGGCCCGGCCTGCCGCTGGCGCAAGGGATCGCCGAGCGGCTGAAGCCCGCGACCAACGTGCTCGTGCTCGGCAATCACGGGCTGGTGGTCGCTGCCGACACGGTCGCCGAAGCGGCCTTGCTTCTGCAACGGGTGACCGGGCTGCTCGCGCGGCCGTCGCGGCCGGCCCCAGCCCCCGATCTCGACGCGCTGCTGAGGCTTGCCGCCGGCAGCGACTACCGGCTGCCGGCCTCGGCCGCCGCGCATGCCGTCGCGACCGACCTCGCCAGTTGCCGTATCGCGACTTCCGGCAGCCTCTATCCGGATCATGTCATCTTCCTTGGCGTCGGCTCGGTGATCGCCGGCCCCGGCGAGAACGCGGCGGCGGTCGTCGCCCGCACCACCGTAGCGCCGACATCCATCCTGTTTCCCGGCAAGGGCGTGCTGATGCGCAGGGATGCCAATGCCGGCGCCGAAGCGATGGCGCGTTGCCTGGCCGACGTCGTCGCCCGCGTCGATGGCGCGGCGCGCGTCAACTATCTGAGCCCGAAGGAGAATGCCGAACTGTTGAACTGGGACGCTGAAAAATACCGCCAGCAACTCAACCGCGAGGGGGCGACGCTGCAATGACGGCAGTTTTAGCCACCAGCCAACGCTGAAAGAGGGAGCGCGCCTTGGCCTTCACGCTCTCCCTCAACACCAATCCGCTGGTCAACCGTTTTGCCGATCCAGCTGATCTGATCGACACCATCGCCTACGGCATTGGCATCCGGGATGTGCAGCTCACGCATGAATTCGTCAATCCGGGCTGGCCGGCGGCGACGATCGTCAAATTCGTCCGCCTGTTTCGCGGCGCACTCGCCCGCACCGGCGTGCGTGTCACCTCCGGCATGACCGGCCCTTACGGCCGGCTCAATCATTTCGGCCACCCCGACGCGGATGTGCGCCGCTACTATGTCGACTGGTTCAAGACCTTCGCCGACATCTCGGCCGAGCTTGGCGCCAGCGGCATGGGCACGCAATTCGCCATCTTCACCCATCGCGACTTTGACGACCCCGAGCGCCGCGCCCAGCTGTTCGACATCGCGCTGGACTGCTGGCATGAGGTCGCCGAGCATGCTCGTGCGGCCGGCCTGACCTACCTGTTCTGGGAGCCGATGTCGGTCGGCCGCGAGTTCGGCCACACCATCGAGAATTGCCGGCAGTTGCAGGACGCGATCGACGCCGCAAGCATGGCCATTCCGCTCGAGATGATGGTCGACATCGACCATGGCGACGTCACATCAAGCAATCCCGCCGACATCGACCCTTATGCCTGGGCCGGGGCCTTTCCCAGGAAGTCGCCGATCATCCACATCAAGCAGTCGTCGATGAACAAGGGAGGCCATTGGCCGTTCACATCAGCCTACAACAGGGACGGTCGCATCACGCCGGAAAAGCTGCTGGAGACGGTGCGGCGTGGCGGCGGCACCGACAACGAGATCTGCCTCGAACTGTCGTTCCGTGAGCGTGAGCCGGTCGACCATCAGGTGGTCGCCATGATCCGCGAGTCCGTCGACTATTGGGCACCGTTCATCGAGACAGGCAGGCCCAGCCTTTTGCCAAGGGCCGAATAGCGATCGGGCAGGAGCCTGTGCGGCTCCTGCCCGAAGATGCAGCCAGATTTTCGGTCGGCCGGACTCAGCCGAATTTCGGGTCGAGGCTGCCCGATTTGTAGCGCTTGGCCATTTCCGAGACCGGCAGCGGCTTGATCTTCGGCGCGTTGCCGGCGGTGCCGAACTGCTCGAAGCGCTCCTTGCAGAGCTTGCGCATAGCCGCCATTGCCGGCGTCAGATATTTGCGCGGGTCGAACTCGCTCGGGTTCTCGGTCAGCACCTTGCGGATCGCGCCGGTCAGCGCCATGCGGTTGTCGGTGTCGATGTTGATCTTGCGCACGCCGTGCTTGATGCCGCGCTGGATTTCTTCCACCGGCACGCCCCAGGTCGGCTTCATCTGGCCGCCATATTTGTTGATGATCTCCTGCAGGTCCTCCGGCACGGAGGACGAGCCGTGCATGACCAGATGCATGTTGGGCAGACGGCGGTGGATCTCCTCGATGACATTCATCGCCAGCACCGCGCCGTCCGGCTTGCGCGAGAATTTGTAGGCGCCATGGCTGGTGCCCATGGCCACCGCCAGCGCATCGACATGGGTGTCCTTGACGAACTGCACCGCCTGCTCGGGATCGGTCAAAAGCTGGTCGTGGCTGATCGCGCCTTCGACGCCGTGGCCGTCTTCCTGCTCGCCGCCGCCGCTCTCCAGCGAACCGAGCACGCCGATCTCGCCTTCGACAGAGACGCCGCCCCAATGCGCCATGTCGACGACGCGCTTGGTGATACCTGAATTATAGGCGTAGTCGGCCGGCGACTTGCCGTCCTCCTTGAGTGAGCCATCCATCATCACCGAGGTGAAGCCGTACTGAATCGCGGTGACGCAGGTGGCTTCATTGTTGCCATGGTCGAGATGCATGCAGACCGGGATGTCGGGGTGGATTTCGACCAGCGCGTCGATCAGCTTGGCCAGCACCACGTCATTGGCATAGGCGCGCGCACCGCGGCTTGCCTGCAGGATGACAGGCGATTTGGTCTCTTCCGCCGCCTCCATGATGGCGAGGCCCTGTTCCATGTTGTTCATGTTGAAGGCCGGCACGCCATAGCCGTATTCGGCGGCGTGATCGAGCAATTGTCTCAGTGTGATGCGAGCCAACGAATAGTCTCCCGTATCTGGTTTCGAACCTGTGGTTGCGGACTGTCCGCGCATCGTCCAGCCCACCGATGCTTCTGGCCGGATTTCCGCGCAACCGCAACCGTGACAGACCGTCCCGGCCGCAATTCTTGTTACAGCGCCGCGATCAGGGCAAGCGGAATATCCCAAAAAATTGTCCCAATATCACAAAATATTTGCTACTTTTGCGATGATATCTGTTATCATTTGGGTTCGATCAGGGAGCCACGCTCGGCGTTGGCGGTCAGCGGCAATGAAGAGCGATATCAGGCGTCAAGGCATCATGGAGTTTCTGATGGACGCCGGTCAGGCCGGCGTCGACGACCTGGCCTTGCTCTTTGGCGTCTCCAAGATGACCGTGCACCGCGACCTCGACGAACTCGAGGAAAGCGGCTTCTTGCGCAAGGTGCGTGGCGGCGCCTCGATCCAGCCGAGCGGTCTGTTCGAAAGCGATTTCCGCTACCGTCAGAAGCAGGCGATCGAGGAAAAGCAGCGCCTGGCGGCTGCCGCCGTGGGCATGATCGAGCCCGGCCAGACCGTGATGATCGACGATGGCTCGACGGCGGGCGGCATTGCGCGGCATCTCGCCGATCTGCGGCCGCTGACCGTGATCACCAACAATCTGGCCGTCATCCAGGATCTGGCCGGCGCAGGCGGCATCAGCCTGATCGCGCTCGGCGGCCAGTACAGCAAGAAGTTCCACGGCTTCTTCGGCCTGCTGGCCGAGGCGTCGCTCAAATCGCTGCGCGCCGACGTTGCCTTCCTGTCCTCCTCCGCCATTCACGGGGCTTCCGCCTTCCACCAGGACCAGGAGGTGGTGCAGGCCAAGCGGCTGATGATGGCGGCGGCGACCCGCAAATATCTGCTGGTCGATCACGGCAAGTTCGGCCGCACGGCGCTGCACTTCCTCACCGATCTCAGCGCGTTCGACACGGTCTTCACCGGCCGCGCGCCCGAACCGGCGATGCGCGCTGCGCTGGATGCCGCCGGCGTGTCGCTGACGGTGATCGACAAGGGATCATGATCCCGAAGGCGGGCGCTGATCGCTGGACAAAAGTAAGGAGCAGTACGCGTGGTTTACTGGGTCGGTACAAGCTGGAAGATGAACAAGACGCTCGCCGAGGCTATGGCTTTCGCGGAGCGCCTGGCCGGTTTCATCCCAGGCTTCGATGACCGCATCCAGCCTTTCGTCATCCCGCCCTTCACGGCGGTGCGCGAGGTCAGGCGGGCGCTGTCGTCGACACGCGTCAAGGTCGGCGCTCAGAACATGCATTGGGCCGATGCCGGCGCCTGGACCGGCGAGATCTCGCCGCCGATGCTGACCGACTGCGGGCTCGATCTGGTTGAGCTCGGCCACAGCGAACGGCGCGAGCATTTCGGCGAGACCGACCTCACGGTTGGTCTCAAGACGGTGGCCGCCGTAAAGCACGGATTGATACCGCTGATCTGTGTCGGCGAGACGCTGGCCGAGCGCGAAGGCGGCAAGGCCGATGCGGTGTTGAGCGCCCAGGTCGAGGGCGCTCTGCAATTCCTCGAAGGCGAGGCGAAGGGCGCAAAAATCCTGTTCGCCTATGAGCCTGTCTGGGCGATCGGCGACAAGGGCATTCCGGCCAGCTCCGACTATGCCGACAAGCAGCAGGCGTTGATCAAGAAGGTCGCCGGCGGCCTGCTGCCGTCCGTGCCGCCAGTGCTCTATGGCGGCAGCGTCAATCCCGGCAATGCCGCCGAACTGCTCGGCCAGCCCAATATAGACGGCCTCTTCATCGGCCGCTCCGCCTGGCAAGCGGATGGCTACATCGACATCCTCGGCCGCGCTTCGGCGGCGATCTGAAATCATCCAAATACGAAAGGGAAAAACCATGAAAATAGCCATTGGAGCCGATAGCGCCGGCAAGCCGCTGCTCGATGTCATCGCCGCGCACCTTGCCACCAAATCCGGCCTGACGGTCAGCGATCTCAGCCAGGCCGGCTACTATGCCGACCTCTCGCAAAAACTCGCCCAGACCATCATCGACGGCGAGAACGATCGCGGTATTCTGTTCTGCGGCACCGGCATCGGCGTGTCGATCTCGGCCAACAAGGTGCCGGGGATCCGCGCCGCACTCACCCACGATACCTATTCGGCCGAGCGCGCCGCGAAATCCAACAACGCGCAGATCATCACCATGGGCGCCCGCGTCATTGGCCCGGAATTGGCCAAGGCCATCGTCGACACGTGGCTTGCCTCCGAGTTTGACGAGAAGGGGCCGTCGGCCGGCAATGTCGAGGCGATCAACAGGCTCGATGCGGCGAAGGTTTAACCCAGGCTCTTGCGTATCGCGCCGATGACGGTGACGGCGGACGCAGCCCCCGGGTCCATATGCCCGAGCGATCGCTCGCCGAGCCGCGAGGAGCGACCCTTGGCGGCAATCATGTCCTTGGTTGCTTCCGCACCGCGCTCGGCGGCGGCAAGTGCTGCCCCGAGGCTCTCGGCCAAGTTCTTGCCGGCAAGATTGGCCTCGGCGGCGGCTTCGGTCGCCGGCTGCCAGGCATCGACCATCGTCTTCTCGCCCGGCTCCGCCTTGCCGCGATCCTTGATGCCTTGCGCCATGGCCTGGAACAGGGCGATGAAATCCACCTCCGCCAGCGTCGCCTTGCCCTTGACGGTGGCGGCGGCGCGCATGAAGGCCGTCGCATAGAGCGGGCCCGAGGAAGCGCCGACGGCATTCAGGAATGATTTCGCCGCAGTGTTGAGCAGCGCCGTCGGTTCCACCGCCGCAAGGTCGAGCGTGGCCAGCGCATCGCGCACCGCGCCGAAGCCGAGCGCCATGGCAATGCCGTGGTCGGCGTCGCCAATGACGCCGTCGAGCTGGCAGAGCCTGTCCCTGTCGGCCTCGATCGCCACCGCGATCGTATCGAACATTCTTTTCAGGTCGGTGGCGTCGATGGTCACGGGAACGCTCTTTCGTCAGCCGGCACGGAACATGGCGCAGTCGCAGGGATGGTCGAGCATGGTCTGCAATTCCTCATCGAGATGGAAAAGCGTCACCGAGGCGCCGGCCATTTCCAGCGACGTGCAGTAATTGCCGACCCAGGTCGCGTGAATCGAAACGCCGATGTCGTCGAGCCGCTGCTTGACCCGCCGGTTCATGATGTAGAGTTCCATCAGCGGCGTCGAGCCGAGCGAGTTGACCAGCACCGCGACCTTGTCGCCGCGCTTCGGCGCCATCTCGGCGAAAATCCTGTCCAGCATCTCGTCGGTGATTTCGTCGGCGCTCCCAAGCTTGCCGCGGGCGATGCCGGGTTCGCCATGGATGCCCATGCCGATCTCCATTTCGTCGGCGCCGATCTCGAAATTCGGCCGCCTTGTCTGCGGCAGCGAGCAGGGCGACAGCGCCACGCCCATGGTGAAGGTGTGGTCGTTGGCCTTGCGCGCGACGCGCTCGACCTCGTCCAGGGAGAGCATGAGGTCGCAGGCCGCACCGGCTGCCTTGAAGATGAAGAAGTTGCCGGCGACGCCGCGGCGCTTCTGCCGCTGGTCGCGCGGTGCCGAGGCGACGTCATCGGTGGTCAGCACCGTGCGTACCTCGATATCGTCCATCGCGGCCATCTCGGCCGCCATGTCGAAATTCATCACGTCGCCGGCATAGTTGCCGTACATGAACAGGACGCCGGCGCCGCCGCTCACCGCCTTGGCGCATTCCAGGATCGGATCGGGCGGTGGCGAGGCAAAGACATTGCCGATGGCCGCCGCGTCCGCCAGTCCCTTGCCGACAAAGCCGAGAAAGGTCGGCTCGTGGCCGGAGCCGCCGCCGATGACCAGCCCGACCTTGCCGGGCCGCGGCCCGTCGCGGGCGATGATCGAGCGCGGGCTGCCGTCCGCGCTCACAAGGTGGCGAGGATGCGCGGCGAGGATCCCTTCGAGCATCTCGTCGACGGCGCGGTTGCCGTCATTGATGATCTTCTTGGTCTGCACCGGCATCCTCCCCGAACTCGGCATTTTCGCAAATACTACCGGGTGTTATCGCGATTTCCACCCGGCCGGGAAGATTTCATGCCGCGATCTTTTCCCGCGCGGCGAGAATCTGCACGCAGGCGTTGGCCGCTTCCTTGCCCTTGACGGTGAAGTGCTCGAAGAAGAAGCGGTGGTGTTCGGCGCTGTCATGATAATTGTGCGGCGTCAGCACCGCCGAAAGCACCGGCACGCCGGTCGACAGCTGCACATTCATCATGCCGTCGATGACGGCGCTGGCGACGAATTCGTGCCGGTAGATGCCGCCATTGACGACGAAGGCCGTGCCGAGGATCGCGGCATAGCGGCCGGTCCCGGCCAAAGTCTTGGCGTGCAGCGGGATCTCGTAGGCGCCGGGCACGTCGAAGACATCGATGGCGAAGCGGTCGCCTCCGATGCTGGCCAGTTCCGCCTCGAAAGCGCTTACGCACTGGTCGACGATATCGGCGTGCCAGCGCGCCCGGATAACGGCGATGCGGGTTGTTTCATAGTCTTTGTGGGAATGCTGATTCATGGGTCCATCCTTCCGTTTCGAACCAGAATCAGGACGCACGATACGAAATCCGGCCCGCCGATGCGGTCCGTTTTCCGTTTCGTCCTCTTTCATCCGGACTCTAACCGTCGGCTCCGGAATCACACCGGATCTGCTGACCTTTCCAATTGTCTTGGAAAGCGCTCGCGGGCTTGGGTCCCGTGCAACCGAGAGTCCTTACCGCCGGTGGGGACTTTCACCCCGCCCTGAGAACATTAACGGGCTTTGTATGGAGGGGCAGGGGTGCCACTGTCAACCGGGCGACAGGCCGGTGGCCAATCACGTTCTGCCGACTGGAGCAATCACGCAAAAGAAGCGTTCTATCGCGTGCGCCACGCGGCCGCCGCTGCGGCAACCAGCATCAGCAATGCCGCAATCATCGCGCAGACCGCAAAGCCGAAGCTGGAGTAGAGCGGCCCGAAACCGGTGGTGCCGACAAAGACCGCCAGATAGGTTACCGAGCTGTTCAGGCCCATGATCGTGCCGCGCCGTGAGGGATCAAGTGCCGAAAGGCTCATCACCAGGACATTCAGTCCGAAATGATTGGCAAGCCCCCACACCGCCACCATGGCGAGCGTCAGGCCGAAACTGTTGCTGCTCGCCGCGATCGCGACATAGACGATGGCGACAAGAAGATAGGCGAATGGCATGACGCGGCGAGCGCCCAGGCGATCGATCACCCCGTCGAGGAGAGCAGCCGTGCCGAAGCCGATGCCATAGGCAAGGGCTGCCCATCCATTGGCGCTCACCGGCTTGCCCAGTCCACTGTGCAAGTGGTCGCCGAGATAGCCATAGACACCGTAGAAGGCGGTCATGAAGGCGGCGCAGGCGACGAGAAGCGGCACGATGCCGGGAATGCTGAGCGCCGCCAGCGGTGTCGGGGCCGAGCCGCTCTTCCTTGTGCCGCTCAGCGAGGTCATCGTGAGACTGGCCAGCGCCAGCATTGCCAGCACCGCGACGGCCGCGAAGACGGCGCGCCAATGTACGAGATCGGCAAGCACGGCCGAGAGCGAAACGCCGGCCACCATGCTGAGCGTCCATCCGGTCAGCACCACGCCGATGGTCCCGCTTTCGCGGCCGGGCGGCGCGATCGCCGCCGAACTCGCATAGATCGCCGGCATGGCGACGCCGGCGGCAATACCGGCGACGAGTTGGGCCGCGACCAGCATGATCAGCATCGGTGCGGCCGCGCTGGCAACCAGGGCTATGGCCAGCAACAGCAATGCCCCCTGCAGCATCCGGCGGGCGCCGAGCCGGTCGATATAGCGGGCCAGGAACAGGGCGCTCGCCGAGGTCCCGAGGCCAAAGGCGGCCGCTGCGATCATCACGGTCGGGACGCTGCTGGCGAAGGAGGCCGCCACGGCCGGGGCTATCGGGCCCAGGACCAGCGAATTCGAGCCGATCACGGCGATGCATCCAGTCAACAGATAGGCGAGGGCCGGGATCGGTGGCCTGGTATCCGTTGGCAGGGCCGTAGCTTGATTGCTGTTCGACATATAGCCATAATGGCCGTATTAAATTCTGTGGCAATCGGGATTGTCGATATGGATGAAGAAACAGATACCATTCCGCGGAACATGACGGCGCCCCGCGATGTCGACGCAATTGACCGAAAGATATTAGGCGTTCTCGTCGACGATGCCACGGTCAGTTATGCGGAACTCGGCGATCGGGTCGGGCTTTCGCCGCCAGCCGCGCATGAGCGGGTCAAGCGCCTTCGGCGCAGCGGCGCCATTCGTGGCACGGCCGCGATCATCGACCCCAAGGCGGTGAAGAAGCCGCTGCTGGCCTTCGTGCATATCGACACCAGGGGCTGGGGCAAGACCCCAGAACTGATGGCGGTTTCGCAATATCCGGAAGTCGAGGAGATCCACACCGTCGCCGGCGACACCTGCATGTTGCTGAAGGTCCGCACCGAAGATACGAGGGCGCTGGAAGGCCTGCTCGCTCGTCTCTACGAAACGCCCGGCGTCACCTCGACCCGCAGCTATGTGGTGCTGTCGACCTATCTCGAGCGCCCGGTGCAGCCTGGCGTCACCGCGCAATGGCCAACGCCCAACCACATGAGCAAGCCGCTGTATTAATCGGCTACGGCTACGCCCGCTCCGGGAACATCGCTTTCAAGCCTTCGCGCGATGCCTTGGCGATGCCGCGTTCGGTGATCAAGCCCGTCACCAGCCGCGCCGGGGTCACGTCGAAGGCCGGGTTCGCCGCGGGCGTCGCTTCGGGTGAGATGCGCACCTGGGCGATCTCGCCGCCGGCGGTCTTGCCCCAGACCAGCGAGACCTCGTCGGCCGAGCGCTGCTCGATCGGAATCTCGTTCAGCCCATCATGCACCGTCCAGTCGATGGTCGGCGAGGGCAGCGCGACATAGAACGGCACGTTGTTGTCGGCGGCGGCGAGCGCCTTCAGATAAGTGCCGATCTTGTTGCAGACATCGCCGTCGGCGGTGGTCCGGTCGGTGCCGACGATGACCATGTCGATCGCGCCGCGCTGCATCAGATGGCCGCCGGCATTGTCGACGATCAGTGTGTGCGGTACGCCGTGGCCTGCCATCTCCCAGGCGGTAAGCTGGGCGCCCTGGTTGCGCGGGCGGGTCTCGTCGACATAGACGTGGACCGGAATACCGGCTTCGGTTGCCAGATAGATCGGCGCGGTGGCGGTGCCGTAGTCGACTGTCGCCAGCCAGCCGGCATTGCAATGCGTCAGGATGTTGACCGTCTCGCCCGGCTGCTTGCGCGCCGCGATCGCCTTGATGACGGCAAGACCGTTCTCGCCGATGGCGCGGTTCAGTCCGACATCCTCGTCGGCGATCTCACCGGCGCGTCGATAGGCGGCTTCGGCGCGTTGTTCTTTTGGCAGTGGCTTGAGGAAGCGCCGCATCTCGTCGAGCGCCCAACGCAGGTTGATCGCCGTTGGGCGCGTCTCGTGCAGCGTCTCCCATACGGCATCGAGCGCTTCGTCGGACGGGTCGTCGGCCATCTGCAGGGCAACACCGTAGGCGGCGGTGACGCCGATCAGCGGCGCGCCGCGCACCCACATGTCGCGGATGGCGGTGGCGATGCCGGAAACCGTGCCGATCGTCTCGATGCGGAAATCATGTGGCAGCCAGCGCTGGTCGATAATGTCAACCGAACGTCCGTCGTCGCTCAGCCAGATGGTGCGATAGTGGCGCTCGCCGACGTTCAAATGCTGCTCTCCTGTTCGATCAGCGCGGCCAGGGTGTTGACCTCGTCGATGCTATGTATCTGGCGCCGGTTGACGGCGATGTGACGGCCGAATTTGAGCGCCTTCGCCTCGCAGGAGGCGCGCAGATCCTCGTCGGCAATGGTCTCGAAATCGGCATTGTGGGCGAGGCCGAGTATGCGCCTGTGCACCTCGATGCCGGCAAAGCCGAGAAGATCGGTCCAGATCTGGTGCAGCACGTGATCGAGCGCCTGCTCCGCGGCGAGTATGTCGCCCTGATCCTCGAACAGGCTTTTTTGATAGAGCATCCCGGTGCGCTCGGTGCGCCACAGATGCGAGAACTCGGCGCGGAACACCGCCCATGTCTGTGCGGTGACCCCGAGCAGATAGGTGCGCATGGCGTCGCGCTTGCCGTTCTGCTCATGGCCGCGCTGCGAGAAGAAGGACATCCAGAAATTGGCGAGCAGCATGCCGACATCGAAGGCCATCGGCCCGTAGAAGGCGAACTCCGGATCGATCATCCGGGTCTGCGTGTCGGTGACCATGATCGAGCCGGAATGCAAATCGCCATGCAGCAGCGTCTCGGCATTGGCGGCGAAGATGTGCTTCAGCCGTTGCGCCTCGACCTTGAGGTCGCGGTCGGCACGCAGGTCTGCGACCAGACCGTCGAGTTGCGGCGAGGTATGCCGGTTCAACTTGGCATCGAAATAGGGATCGGAGAACACCAGGTTCTCGGTGATGTCGCAGAGGTCGACATTGTCGGCGAACAGCGCCAGATCGGCCTTGCGATCCCTGGCCACCATCGACAGGTCGGACCCGCGAAACAGCGTACGGGCCATGAACAGGCCGATATCCCTGGCAATGTTGGGCAACTGGCGCCCGTCGATCAGCGCGCGCCTGAGAATGGTGTGTGGCGGCGCCAGATACTCCATGATGATCAGCGCCTGGCCTTCATCGAAATGATAGATCGCCGGCACCGAGCCCGGCGCGCGCGCCTCCTGGCGGGTCAGCGCGTGATACTCGAAGAAGGAGCGCTTCAGCGGCAGCGGCCAGCTGTCGCCGACCAGCCGGACATAGGGTAGGGCCTGCTTGACGACGGCGCCGCCGCCGGCGCCCTCGACGATGAACACCAGGTTCAGATTGCCGTCGCCGACTTCGCGAACCTTCCATTGTGTCGTGTCCTTGCCGATCTTCGCGCACAGCGCCTCGTTCGCGCCGAGGCGCGTTGCAAGCGTCCCCACCGACAATGCTTCGAACGGCAATTTCCCAGTCATTCGTCTCCCTCCCGCCTGTGCGCTCCGATCATAACGGAGCCTTAGCGGCGGGGCCAAGCTAGGAAGCTGTCTGGCAATTGTCAATCGTGTTGACAATTGCCGATATTGACCATAGCGTCGAGGTCAGGGAGGAACGCATGGTCGGCAATGCCGTGTTCCGCGTAGAGGGACTGAGGAAATCCTTTGGCCGCAACGAGGTGCTTGGCGGCATCGCGCTTGAGCTGCATTCCGGCGAAGTCACCGTGCTGATGGGCGCCAACGGCGCCGGCAAATCCACCCTCGTCAAGATCATCAGCGGCGTCTACGAGCGTGGCGGCGGCACCATGACGCTTGCCGGGCAGGACTTTGCGCCGAACACGCCGGCGGAAGCGATCCGCTCCGGCGTCGTTACCGTGCATCAGAACATCAATGACGGTGTCGTGGCCGACCTCGATGTCGCCACCAACCTGACGCTCGACAGGCTGAGCGGCAAGGGCGCGCCGACCCTGTTCAATCCGGCCCGGGTGCGGCGCGAGGCCAAGGCCGTCGCCGACCGCATGGGGTTGGCCATCGATCTCAAGGCCCGCGTCAACGACCTTTCGCTGGCCGATCGCCAGATGGTGGCGATCGCACGCGCCCTGGCGCATCAGCCGAAGGTGCTGATCCTCGACGAGCCGACCTCCTCGCTCTCCAGCGCCGAAGCCGACAGGTTGTTCGCCCTGGTCGACAGGCTGCGCGAGCAGGGTGTGGCAATCCTCTATATCTCGCACCGCATGTCTGACATCAGGCGGCTTGCCGATCGCATCATCTCCATGCGTGACGGCATCGTTTCAGGTGCCTTCGACACCAAGCCGCTCGATTATGAAGGCGCGGTCAATGCCATGCTCGGCCGCAAGATCCATCTCGACCAGATCGTTGCCAGAAGTTCCGCCAAGCCGGTCCTGACCGTTGAAGGCCTGCGTATAGGGCAGGGCGCCAGGCCGATCTCGCTGACGCTTGGCGATGGCGAGGTCGTCGCCATCACCGGCCTCGTCGGTGTCGGCAAGACCGCTTTTGCCGAAGCGCTGTTCGGTGTGCGCAAGCCGCTGTCGGGTACGATGATGATGAACGGCCGGCCCTACGCGCCGCGATCTGCAGGCGATGCGATCGCGGCCGGCGTTTTCCTCGTCGCCAAGGACCGCGCCACCAGCGGCATTGTCGGCGGCTTCAACATCGAGCGTAATGTCAGCCTGCCGTTCCTGAAGCGGATGTCGAATCTGAGCGTGCTCAAGCGCCGGCTCGAACGCACGACCGCGCGCCGGCAGATCGAGGAGCTCAGCATCGTCTGCCGCTCCGAGAAGGACGAAATGTCGGCACTGTCGGGCGGCAACCAGCAGAAGGTGATGGTCGCCCGCTGGATGGCGCAGAACGCCGCGCTGTTCATCCTCGACGAGCCGTTTCAGGGCGTCGATATCTCGGCCAGGCGCGACATCGCCGCCAAGCTCAGGGCAAGCGCCCCTGGCCGCGCGACGCTTTTGTTCGTCACCGAACTCGACGAGGCGCTGGAGACGGCCGACCGCATCCTGGTGATGTCGGAACACACGATCGTCGGCGAACACCGCAACGCCGAAGTCGATCTCGATCGCCTGCTGGCCGAGGTCGCCGGCGGGCCGCTGCACAGCGCTGCCTGAGCGTGGCGGTCGATAGAATTGGAATGGAGAGACCATGGGTTCGAGTTGGGTAAAGTGGGCAGCGGCGCCGGGGTGCGCTGAATGACGCTGCGCGACTACGCAATCCGCTACGGGTTCATCGTCCTGCTGGTCGGGCTCGTCGCCTATTTCGCGATCGCGGCCGACGGTTTCGTCTCGCCGCAAAGTGCCGTCTTCATCTTCCAGTCCGTCGCCATCACCGGCGTGCTGGCGCTCGGCGTCACCGCCACGCTGGTCGTCGGCGGCTTCGACCTGTCGATCGGCTCGGTCGCCACATCGGCCATGATGGCGGCTGCCTATGTCATGGTGGTGCTGGAGCAGAATGCCGTCGTCGCCGTGGTTGTCTGTCTGCTCATCGGTGCCATTGTCGGCCTCATCAATGGCTGGCTGATCGTCTACATGCGCGTGCCGGATCTGCTCGCCACGCTCGGCATGATGTTCCTGCTTGTCGGCTTGCAGCGCATCCCGACCGAGGGCCGATCGATCGCCACCGGCATGACCATGCCCGACGGCTCGGTCGCCAATGGCAAATTCTCCGACGCCTTCCTTGCGCTCGGCCGCCACCGCTTCGACTTCTTCATCCCGAACCTCATTCCGGTGTCGGTGGTCGTGCTGCTGGTGCTTGCCGTGCTGATCTGGTTCTTCCTCGAATACACGCGCTTCGGGCGGATGATGTATGCGGTCGGCAGCAATGAGCGCGCCGCTGAACTCGCCGGTGCGCCTGTCAAGGCATACAAGATCTGGGCCTACGTTATTTCAGGAGTTTTTGCCTCGATCGGCGGCATTTTGCTCGCGGCTCGGCTTGGACGCGGCGATATCGCCTCGGGTAATAATTTGCTGCTCGATGCGGTCGCCGCGGCGCTGATCGGTTACGCGGTGCTTGGCGCCGCCAAGCCGAACGCCTTCGGCACCGCCGTCGGCGCGCTGTTCGTCGGCATCCTGCTGCAAGGCCTGACGATGATGAACGCGCCTTACTACACGCAGGATTTCGTCAAGGGCGTGGTTCTGGTCGTCGCCCTTGTCTTCACCTTTGCCTTGTCGGGCAGGGGCCGGAGATAGTTTCGGCCGGATAGGTTTTTGGGCTCAACAAGAGTGGAGGAAAACAAGGTGAACATCACAAGAAGACTTCTGGGGAAGGTCGCGCTCGGGCTGGCCGGCGCAACCATGCTGATGCAGGTCCCGGCTCTTGCCGCGGACAAGCCGGCGCCGTTCGACAAGCCCGGCGTCAAGATCGCGCTGGTGCGCTATCTCTCGACCGGCGACTTCTTCCAGGCCTATCTCTCGGGCGTCGAAGCGCAGTCGAAAGCGCTCGGCATCGACCTGCGCGTGCTCGACAGCCGCCAGGACGCCGCCCTCCAGTCCGACATGGTCGACCAGGCGATCGCGCTCGGCGTGCAGGGCATCATCATCCAGCACGGCCTGACGGAATCGATGAAGGACGCCGCCCAGCGCGCTGTCGATGCCGGCATCAAGGTGGTGGCTTTCGACGTCAACGTCGAAAACCCCAAGATCCCGCAGATCGAACAGTCGGACAAGGACCTCGCCCGCCTCGCGCTCGAGCAGGCCGTCAAGGACAATGGCGAAAGCTGGAATGCCGGCTATGTCTATGTCGCCGGCATCGCGCCGCTCGACCGCCGCAACGAGACCTGGGTCGATGTGAAGAAGAAATATGCGGGCATCAAGGAAGTGGCCATGTTCGGCACACTCGACAATCCGATCGCCAACTCCGTCGCCAACCAGGCGCGTTCGGTGCTGTCGGCTCATCCCGACATCAAGGTGATGTTCGCCCCCTATGACGAATTCGCCAAGGGCGTGAAGATCGCCGTCGACGAAGCGGGTCTCAACAAGGGCATCAAGATCTATTCGGCCGATATCTCGACTTCGGATATCGCGGCGATGCGCGAGCCCGACAGCGCCTGGGCAGCGACCGCGGCGACCAACCCGGCCGTTGTCGGCCAGGTCTCGGTGCGCGCTCTGGCACAGCTGCTCGCCGGTGAGGACCCCGGCCACAACGTCATCGTGCCGCCGACGCTGATCACCCAGAAGGAACTGATCGACAAGGACATCAAGAACATGGAAGACCTGTCGGCCAAGCTGCCGCAATTCGCCCATGCCGATGTCGCCATGCCGGCCTGGATGCCGAACCCGAACGCCAAGTAAGGGTCGTCACGACAGATATGAAAAGGGCGGCCCGTGAGCCGCCCTTTTTGTTGTCAGCCGGAAATGCCTACCGCAGCGCCGCCGCGATGTTGCCGCCGTCGACGGTCGTCACGTCAGCGGTGGTGCGTTCGGCCAGCGCGTGATGCAGGAAGGCCTGTGCCACGTCCTGTGCCGTCACTTCCTGGCCGAGCAGATTGCCGGACATGTACTCCTTCTCCGAGACGCCGCGCGCGCCGGAGCGGCTGGCGATCATGGCGTCGGTCAGAAGGCCGGACCGGATGCGATCGGCGTTGACGGCGTTGGAGCGGATGCCATGGGCGCCGTAGTCGAGCGCATATTGCCTGGACAGGAACAAAGTCGCCGCCTTCGGTACGCCATAGGCGCCGAATTTCGGGCCGGGGTTCACCGCCTGCTTGGAGGTGTTGAACAAAAGCGCCCCGCCTGTGCCCTGTTCGAGCATGATGCGCACCGCGTTCTGCGCCGCCGATTGGTGGGCGAAGAAATTGAGTTCGAAGCTCTTGCGCAGAAGCGCATCATCGAGTTCGCCGATCCGGCCTTCCCAGGCAGCCCCCGCATTGGAGACCAGGATGTCGACGCCGCCGAAGACGGCAACCGCTTTGTCGAAGGCGGCACGCACCTGGGCCGGATCGGTGATGTCGGCGGCGACGCCGATCGAATTGTTGCCGGCCTTCTTGGCGGCATCAGCGGCTTTTTCGGCGTCGAGATCGACGACCACGGCATGGGCGCCATTGTCGGCGAACAGTTTCGCCGTTGCCGCACCGATCGCACCGGCGCCGCCGGTGATCAGCACCACCTGGCCGGTCAGCGGCTTCGGCTTGTTGGAGGCAAGCTTGGCCTGTTCGAGCGACCAGTATTCCAACGGGAACAGATCAGCCTTGGACAGCGGATGGAACCGTCCGACCGCTTCCGCGCCGCGCACCGCCTCGATCCACATTTCGCCGACGTCGGAAGCGATTTTGGCATCCTTCAGCGTGCGGCCATGGCCGAACATGCCCAGCCCCGGCACCAGCGTCAGGCGCGGCATCGGGTCGAGCATGATGCGCTTGACGTCGTCGAGCGCGTCATTGGTCTCGAAATAGGCGCGATAATCCTTGGCGAACGCGTCGACATGGCTCTTGATGACGGCCTTGTAGTCGCCGGCCTTGTCGGCATCGGGCGCCGGCACCGCCATCGGGCCTGTCTTGATGCGGATCGACAGATCCGGTGTCGACACGCCGCGTCCGGCATAGTCGGCGATCGCGGCTGAGTTGATGAAATCGACGATCGCGTCCGAGGTGCGGAAGTCAGAGATCATGCGGTCGAAGCGGCCTTCGCCGCGCGACACCGAGACGGCGCCGCGCAGCATCGGAGCAATGGAGGCCGGTGTCGCGAGCCTTGCCGGCAGCGCGGCCTTTGCCGCCGTCGGCTTGGCGTGCTTGGCCACATAGTCCTCGGCGACGTTCACATAGTGGATCATCCGGTCATAGGCCTGCCTGGCGTCGTCGCCGAAGGTGAAGATGCCGTGCTTGTCGAGGATCAGGCCTTCAACGGTCGGGTCGGCATCGAAGACGTCGGCGGCCGCCTTGGCAAGGTCGAAGCCTGGCATGATGTAGGGCACGTAGCCCATCTTGCTGCCAAAGACCGTCGTCACCAGCGGTTTCGAGTCTTCCTGGTCGACGATTGCCAGGATCGCGGTCGAATGGGTGTGGTCGACGAATTTGTGCGGCAGGAAGGCATGCAGCAACGTTTCGACCGAGGGATTGGGTGAGGACGGATCGATCAGGTTCGCCCGCTGCAGCGCCACCATGTCCTCGTCGGAGAGCTTGTCCAGCGCGCGCGCCTTGAGCAGGGCGCCCATCTTGACCGCCGGCAAGCCTTGCGGCTCGATGACGGCCATGTCCCAGCCGCTGCCCTTGACGCAGAGCACGTCCCATTCATCGCCGACGAGGTCGGTCGCCTTGATCTTGCAGGAGGTGTTGCCGCCGCCATGCAAGACCAGCTGCGGCACGCCACCCAGCAGCCGCGTGGTGTAGACGCGCAAGGCCAGGTCGCGGCCGACGCCCTTCTTGGCATAGTCGGCAACAAGTTTCTCGGCCGCTTCGTCGTTCCACAGATTCTTCATGTTCGCTTCGTCCAGTTGCTGTCTTGGGTGGTGAAACAGGAATGCCGCGACGCCTTGATGACAATGCGCCGGCGAATGGTTGCTTATTCAGGATGCCTTTTGGGTTGCCGCTCCGGCATGATCGAGCAGCCGCTGCGCCATATGCGCGCCGACCACCAGATGCGTGCAAAGCCCGCCGGTGATAGCCGCGAGCAGCGGTTCGAACTTGCTGTCCTCCTGCACCACCATCAGGCGCCTGGCGATGGCGCGCAGCGAGGCAAGCTCGGCGGAGATCACCCGGCGGTTGTAGCTGCAGTCGAGCGCCTTGCCCTGGGCGTCGATGATCTGCCCGGCAATGACGCCCGCGGCACCTCGGCTGCGCAGCTCCGCCATCTCGCCCGGTGTCAGAGCTCCGCATTTGACCAGATGGCTCTCGGCGTCGACCGCGCCGACCGAGTAGAGCGCGAGATCGCAGTCCTTGATTCCCGACAACTGCTCGCGGATCACCGGTTCGTCCCGCAGCGCGCGCGCCAGCTCTTCCGTCGACAGCACCAGCGGCGCATAGAAGTTCAATCCCTTGGCGTTGAGCCGCCGCGCGATTTCCATGGTGCACTGGTCGGGCCTATAGGAGTAGGGCGCGCCGAGATTGCCGCAGAGCTGCACCACCGTGACATCCTGCAGGTCGGCATAGGACATGATGTCGGCGATCATGTAGACGGTGCGGCCCCAGGCGACGCCGATGCGGTCGCCCTTCTTGACCAGTTCCAGAAAGACGCTCGCCGCCAGCACGGCGATGTCAGTCGAAGGGTCCGGGATATGGCCGTTCTCCGGCGCGATCCAGACTGCGTCGAGGCCCAGCGCGTCCTCGAGCTTGCGCGCCATGACATCGTCGGTGAACAGCTGGGTGGAGGTCGAGATGTTGACTATGCCGGTCTCGCGCGCCTTGCGCAGATACATGGCCACCGAAGCACGGGAAATGTTAAGCTGGCTCGCAACCTGGTCCTGCCGCAAACCATGCGCGTAGTAGAGCCAGGCGGCCTTGTGAATGAGCTGTTCTGCCGGTCGGATCGCCATGCCTTCTCCTCGGCTGACATTAGTCACGGCTCTCGACAAAAGTCAAATTCGGATGCGGGGACACGATCGTCTCTCGGCAAGGTTCATCCGGGATCGCCGTTCTACAAAGCCTGGATAGCATAGCATTTTCGGCCATCCGGGGGGATGGCCTGACGAGAGTCCTAAGGTTAGAAAGCTCGAAAAGAACTTTGGGGAGGACGGGATGGGCAATCCCTACGAACAGGATCTCGACAGGAACGCGGCCAACCACCAGCCGCTGACGCCTCTCACCTATCTGGAGCGCGCTGCAAAGACCTATCCCGACCACGTTGCCATCATCCATGGCGGCCTGCGCATCTCCTATCGTGATTTCTGGCGCCGCTCGCTGAAGCTCGCATCGGCGCTTCGGAAGCGCGGCATCGGCAAGGGCGACACGGTCACCGTCATGCTGTCCAACACGCCGCCAATGCTGGAGGCGCATTTCGGCGTGCCGATGACCAAGGCGGTGCTGCATTCGCTCAACACCCGCCTCGACGCCGCGGTCATCGCCTTCCAACTCGACCATGCCGAGACCAAGGTGCTGATCGTCGACCGTGAATTCTCAGGTGTCGTCCGGCAGGCGCTTGATCTGGCCAAGGTCAAGCCGCTGGTCATCGACTACGATGATCCCGAATACGCCGCCGACGCGCCCTATCCGAAAGGCGAGCGGATCGGCGCATCGGACTATGAGGATTTTGTCGCCGGCGGTGACGAGGATTTCGCCTGGTCGATGCCCGACGATGAATGGGACGCCATCTCGCTCAACTACACCTCGGGCACGACAGGCAATCCGAAGGGCGTCGTCTACCACCATCGTGGTGCCGCCCTGATGGCCTATACCAACACCATCCATGCCGGCATGGCCAAGCACGCCGTCTATCTCTGGACGCTGCCGATGTTCCATTGCAATGGCTGGTGCTTTCCGTGGACGCTGGCCGTCCAGGCCGGCACCCATGTCTGCCTGCGCTGGGTGCGGCCGAAGCCGATCTACGACGCCATCGCCGATCACGGCGTCACCCATCTTTGCGGCGCGCCGGTCGTCATGTCGGTGCTGATCAATGCCCGGGACGAGGACAAGCGTGAGTTCCCGCAGATCGTGACGTTCAACACCGCGGCCGCTCCGCCGCCGGAAGCCGTGCTGTCGGGCATGGCCGATGCCGGCTTTGCCGTCACCCACCTCTACGGCCTGACCGAGACCTATGGTCCGGCCGTGGTCAACGAATGGCACGGTGAATGGGACGGTCTGGCAAAAGGCGAGCGCAGCGCCAAGAAGGCAAGGCAGGGCGTCCGCTACGCAGCGCTTGAAGGCCTGACCGTCATGGATCCCGAGACGATGCAGACGACACCGCCCGACGGAGAGACGATCGGCGAGGTCATGTTCCGCGGCAACATCGTCATGAAGGGTTATCTGAAGAACCGCAAGGCAAGCGACGAAGCCTTCGCCGGCGGCTGGTTCCACTCCGGCGATCTCGGCGTCATGCATCCCGACGGCTACATCCAGCTCAAGGACCGTTCCAAGGACATCATCATCTCGGGTGGCGAGAACATTTCCTCTATTGAGGTCGAGGACGCACTCTACAAACACCCATCCGTTGCCTCTTGTGGCGTGGTGGCGCGCCATGATGACAAGTGGGGCGAAGTGCCCGTGGCCTATGTCGAACTGAAGCCCGGCAAGACCGCGACCGAAGCGGAGATCATCGAGCACTGCCGTGCGCTGCTTGCCCGCTTCAAAGTGCCGAAAGCGGTGATTTTCGCCGAAATCCCGAAGACGTCGACGGGCAAGATCCAGAAGTTCCGGCTGCGGGAGATGGCCAAGGGGACGTAGCTGTACCGTCATTCTTGCTCTGGCCTCGACAATTTGTCGCGCACCTGCCTGACTTCATCATCCTAGGGTGGAGCAGTCGCGAAGCGACGTCGCGGAAACCCTGGGATCCATGCCGTGACCTGGCGGCCGTGCTCCAACGGCTCTTCGCAGGCTGTCGGAGCTGAGCCGCGTAACGCTTTGATCCGCCTCATTCTTCGGCAGACGCCGCGGCATGGATCCTAGGGTCTGCGCCGCGTCGCTACGCTCCTTGCTCCGCTCTAGGATGACGAATTCTGGGCGGCGTCGCCAATCGCGAGCGCCGGTTGTCGCGTCCGCCACTGTCACCATCTGTCACCAATTATACGCGTACGTCGATTTCGCGTTGACATCGCCCTCTCTTCAATTTACGACTGACGAAAATTAAAATTCGTCACTCGTAAAACGACAGGGATCCATGTCCGAAGCCGCCAACATCATGGTCGATGCCGCCAGGCAGGAGAATGTGACACGCATTCTCGACTGCGCCGAGCGCCTGTTCCGGCACTATGGCTACGGCAAGACGAATGTCGCGGACATCGCCCGCGAACTCGGCATGTCGCCGGCCAACATATACCGTTTCTTCGCCTCCAAGGTTGAAATCCACCAAGCCGTCTGCGGCCGAATGCTCGGCGCCAGCTACAAGATGGCCTACGAGATCATGCACCTGCCGATCAGCGCGGAGGAGCGGCTGCGTCGCTACATTCACGCCCAGTACAAGATGACGCTCGAGACCATGCTCGACGAGCAGAAGGTCCATGAGATGGTCATCGTCGCGCTCGAGCGCGACTGGAGCGTCATCGACAAGCACGTCAACAGCATTCACGACCTGTTCGCCGAGGTGATCCGCGAGGGCGTCGAGACCGGCGAGTTCAGGGAGCAGGATCCCGAAGCCGCCTCGCGCTGCTTTGGCGCCGCCACCGTCATCCTCTGCCACCCGCAGATGGTGGCGCAGTGCCTTGCCAAGACCAACCGGGCAATGCCCGACGAACTTATCGACTACGCCATCAGAGCCTTGAAATAGCCGCCGGTCGCCGGTGTCGACAGTCCGCCTTTAGTCGGGAGTACCACGATGTCTTTGTCCAATTCCATCATCCGCCGGTTGCCGGTCGCGGGCTTGGTCGTTGCAGGGCTCACGCTTGCCGGCTGCTCCCAGGAGAAGGCCGAGGTCAAGGAGATCATCCGCCCGGTCAAGGTCGTCGAGATTGCCCAGGCGCACGACACCCGTACGCTCTCCTATTCCGGTTCGGTGCGGGCCCGCACCGAAAGCGCGCTGGCTTTCCGTGTCAACGGCAAGATCACCGAGCGCCTTGTCGACATCGGCCAGCACGTGGCGCCGGGCGATGTGCTCGCCCGCATCGACCCCACCGACTACGACCTCTCGGTCAAGAGCGCGCAGGCAGCCCTCGATGCCGCCGAACGGCAGGTCGAGACGACAGAGCTTGCGCGCAAGCGCGCCGAGCAGCTTTTCGCCAAGAACTTCTCACCGAAATCGCAGCTCGAACAGGCGACGCTGACCCATGACCAGGCGGTCGCCACGCGCGACTCCGCCCGTTCGTCGCTTGCACAGGCCAAGAACCAGGTCGGCTATACCGACCTCAAGGCCGACAAGGACGGCATCGTCACGGCGGTGAACGCCGATGTCGGCCAGGTGGTCGGCTCCGGTGCGCCGGTGGTCACCGTCGCCGTCGACGGCGAGAAGGAAGTGCTGATCGCGGTCCCCGAAATGGAGATCGCCGAGTTCAAGCCGGGCAAACCAGTCAAGGCCGGCTTCTGGTCCGACAACACATTGACGCTCGACGGCAAGGTCCGCGAGGTTGCCGGCAGCGCCGATCCGCAGTCGCGCACCTTCGCCGTCCGCGTCAGCCTGCCCAACGACCAGCGCGTGCTTCTCGGCATGACGGCCAATATCGAGGCGTCGGCGGCCAATGAGAAGCAACTCGTATCGATCCCGCTGAGCGCGTTGGCTGAGAAAGATAGCCAGTCGATCGTCTGGACCGTCGATCGTGGCGCCGACACCGTCCATGCCCGTCCAGTGAAGGTTGCCAAGTTCGCCGCCGATGGCGTGCGTGTCGCCGAAGGATTGAATCCCGGCGATATCGTGGTCGCCGCCGGCACACAGTTCATGACCGAGAATCTGAAGGTGAAACTCGCCGGCGGCATCGCGCAGCAGTCCGCCTCGGCCGATGGCGACGACGCCAGCCGGCTGCGCTGACGACAGACAGGTCGGCCGCGCGTTCCCGCGGCCGCAGGTTTCCGGGCGGCGTGCGCCCGAAGGTCGAGACGTCAAGGCCGATGTACCCCCGCATCGACCCTAGCGTCCCACCGCGATGAGTGTCTCTCCGCTCGGAAAGCCTCGCCGCCCGGAAGCCAGTATCGAACGCAAATGATTTCGTTTTCGCGCGCCGCGCTTCTTCGAAGCACCAGGCGCCGGCAAACAGCAAAGTGGACAGCACCGATGACGACCTCCACTGAAGAAAAGCGGCCCTTCAACCTTTCGCGTTGGGCCATCGGCCACCCCTCCATAGCGCGGTTCCTGTTCGGGCTGATCATCATCGCCGGTGCGCTCGGCCTTATGCGCATGGGCCAGAAGGAAGACCCCGACTTCACCTTCCGCGTCATGGTCGTGCAGGCGATCTGGCCGGGCTCCTCGATCCAGGAGATGGAGGATCAGGTCGTCAACAAGATCGAGCGCAAGCTGCAGGAAACGCCGCATCTCGACTTCGTGCGCTCCTTCACCCGCGCCGGCAGCGCCATCATCACGGTGCAGATCAAGGGCGATACCAACGCCGCGGAGGTGACGGATGCCTTCTATCAGGTGCGCAAGAAGGTCGGCGACATATCCGGCGACCTGCCGCAAGGGCTGCTCGGCCCCTATTTCAACGACGAATTCGGCGACACCTTCATCACGCTGCATTCGATCAGCGGCGATGGCTTCTCCTATCCAGAACTGAAGAAATTCGCCATCCAGGCGCGCGATATGCTGTTGACCACGCCCGGCGTCGAAAAGGCCGTCATCATCGGCGACCAGCCGGAAAAGCTCTACATCGACGTCTCGTCCAAGGCGCTGGCCGAACGCGGCCTGACGCTGACCGACCTGCAGAACGCCATCAAGGGCCAGAACAATGTCGATCCGGCCGGTGCCGTCGACACCGGCGTCAATTCGGTGCGCATCTCGGTCGAAGGCGACGTCACCAAGGCGGCCGATATCAGGGAACTGCGCCTGCGCGCCGGCGGCCAGGTCACCAGGCTCGGCGACATCGCCACCGTAACCTCGGGGCTAGAAGATCCCTTCCAGCGCAAATACCGCTTCAACGGTCACGAAAGCGTGCAGCTTGGCGTCGTCATGGCCAAGGGCTTCAAGGTCACCGATGTCGGCAAGGATGTCGAGGCGACCTACAAGCGCTTCGAGGAGGCGTTGCCCTATGGCGTGTCGGTCGACCAGATCTCCGACCAGCCGGGCGTCGTCACGGATGCGGTGGCCGAATTCATGCACGCGCTCGGCGAAGCGCTGCTGATCGTGCTTGTCGTCTCGTTCCTGTCGATCGGCTGGCGTTCCGGCCTGGTCATCGCCATCGCCATTCCGCTGGTGCTCGCAGCCACTTTCGCCATCATGTACGAGCTCGGCATCGACCTGCAGCGCATTTCGCTGGGCGCCCTGATCATTGCACTCGGCCTGCTAGTCGACGACGCCATGATCGTCGTCGAGATGATGGAGCGAAAGCTGGAGGAGGGGCTGGTCAAGATCGAGGCGGCGAGCTTCGCCTATACATCGACCGCTTTCCCGATGCTGACCGGCACGCTGATCACCACCGCCGGCTTCATTCCGGTCGGCTTCGCCGCCTCCACGGCGGGCGAATATGTGCGCACGCTGTTTTATGTCGTCGGCATCGCGCTGATCGTGTCGTGGTTTGTCGCGGTCTATTTCACGCCGTGGCTTGGGCATATGATCCTTAAGCAGCGCAAGCATGCCGGGACCCATCACGACGCCTTCGACACGCGCTTCTATCGCCGGCTTCGCTCGACCGTTGGTTGGGCGGTGCGCCATCGCATCATCGTCCTGGTGATGACGCTGGTGACCTTCGGTACCAGCCTGTGGGCGTTCCAGTTCATTCCGCAAAACTTCTTCCCGCAATCATCGCGGCCGGAAATCCTCGTCGACCTGTGGCTGCCGGAAGGCACCAGCATCAAGGAGGTCGAAGCGCAGGCCAAGGCGCTTGAGGCCAAGATGATGGACGACAAGGACAAGCGCTTCATCGCCACCTATATCGGCGAAGGCGCGCCGCGCTTCTTCCTGCCGCTCGACCAACAGCTCAGCAATCCGAACTTCGCCCAGATGTTGGTGATGGCCAATGACGAGCCGGCCCGCGAGCGGCTGATTGTCAAGCTGCGCACGGTTCTGGCCGAGGACTTCCCCTCGATCCGTGCCAAGGTGGACCGCCTGTTCCTCGGACCGCCAACCGGCTGGCCGGTGCAGATGCGTGTCATGGGCCCGGATCGCCAGGAGGTGCGCCGCATCGCCGACCAGGTGAAAGCGAAGTTCCGCGAGAATCCGTTGCTCGGCGCGGTCCATGACGACTGGCTCGAACCGGTGCCGGCGATGAAGCTGGTGATCGACCAGGACCGTGCCCGTGCGCTGGGCGTCACCTCGCAGCGCATCCGCCAGATGCTGCAGGCAACGATGTCCGGCGCGCCGCTCGACAATTTCCGCGACGGCGAGGAGACGGTCTCCATCGTCGCCCGCGAGCCGGACGTCAGCCGCAGCCTGCTGTCCTCGGTCGACTCGGTCTATATCCCAACCGACTTCGGCGGCTTCGTGCCGCTGTCGCAGGTGGCCAAGGTGGTTCCGGTGCTGGAGCAAGGCATCGAGTGGCGCCGCGACCGCCTGCCGACGATCAGCGTGCGGGCGACGCTGCCCGACGGCGTGCAGTCCAATGACGTCGTCACCAAGATGTACAAGGACATCCAGGGCCTGCGCGACGGCCTGGCGCCCGGTTACAAGATCGAAATCCAGGGCGGTGCCGAGGATTCGGCCGAAAGCCAGGCTTCCATCGCCGCCAAGGCGCCGATCATGCTGGCCATTATCGTCGTGCTCTTGATGATCCAGCTGCAGAACTTCGGCAAGGCGATGCTGGTGCTGGCCACCGGTCCGCTCGGCATCATCGGTGCGGCCGCGGCCCTTTTGATCAGCGGCGCGCCTTTCGGCTTCGTCGCCATTCTCGGCGTCATCGCGCTGCTCGGCATCATCATGCGCAACTCGATCATCCTGGTCGACCAGATCGACCAGGACATCGCCAGAGGCATGGAGCGCTCGGAGGCCATCATCGGTTCGGCCGTGCGCCGTTTCCGGCCGATCGTGCTGACTGCGATGACGGCGGTGCTGGCGCTGATCCCGATCTCGCGCGCCGTGTTCTGGGGGCCGCTCGCCTATGCGATGATGGGCGGCATCGTGGTCGCCACCGTGCTGACCATCCTGGTGCTGCCCGCCGGCTATGCCCTGTTCTTTGGCCGCGAGCCGAAGAAGCGTGGTGTCGACGCTGCGGAAGCATCCGCGACCGAACAGCCGGAAAGGCCGCAACTGGCGCTGGCAGCCGAATAGAGCGGCGCTGACCATCCGCCATCGCTGATGTCGATGGCGGATGGTCCGGCGCGGCGGCTGATCCCATCACGCCGATTAAAATGCTCCCTGGCGCCGATTCTGCAAAACAGAATTCCTTCCCAGTGCGGCCAAGCGGTACCATGCTGAGCGGCACCGGAGCGGCAACGCTCGTCCTTATCAGGGTGTCTTCCCATGGCAGAAAAGAAGCAATTGCGGCTCGGCGCCTTCATGCGTCCCGTCAGTTTGCACACCGGCGCCTGGCGCTATCCGGGCGCCTATCCCGACGCCAACTTCAACTTCGCGCATCTGAAGCGTTTCGCGCAGACGCTGGAGGCGGCGAAATTCGACGCTTTCTTCATGGCCGATCATCTGGCTGTGCTGAATATGCCGATCGAGGCGCTTCGGCGCAGCCACACGGTGACCTCGTTCGAGCCGTTCACCTTGTTGTCGGCGCTGGCCGCCGTCACCGATCACATCGGGCTGGTCGCCACCGCATCGACGACCTTTGACGCGCCCTATCATATCGCCCGTCGATTCGCGTCACTCGACCATATCAGCGGCGGACGCGCCGGCTGGAACATCGTCACGACGTCCAATCCCGATGCGGCGTTGAATTTCGGGCTGGATGAACATGTCGAGCATGACGAGCGCTACCACCGGGCGCGGGAATTCTACGATGTCGTCACCGGCCTCTGGGACAGCTTTGCCGACGACGCCTTCATCCGCGATGCCGAAAGCGGCCTCTATTTCGATCCCGCCAAATTGCATGTGCTTGACCACAAGGGCGAACATCTCTCTGTGCGCGGGCCGCTCAACATCGCGCGGCCGGTACAGGGCTGGCCGGTCATCGTGCAAGCCGGCGCGTCGGAGGCCGGGCGGCAGCTGGCCGCGGAAACTGCGGAAGTCATTTTCGCCGCCCATGGTGATCTCGCGTCGGGCCAACGCTTCTTCGCCGATGTCAAAAGCAGGGCGCAGAAACTTGGCCGCTCCCGCGACGATATCAAGATCCTGCCTGGCGCTTTCGTCATTGTCGGCGACAGTGTCGAGGAGGCGCGGGCCAAGCGGGCGAAGCTCGACAGCCTGGTCTACTACGAGAGTGGCATTGCCTCGTTGTCGATCGCTCTTGGACATGACGCGTCGGCCTTTGATCCCGACGCCGCTCTGCCGGAAATACCGGAGACCAATGCCTCGAAGAGCAGCCGCGAGCGCGTCATCGAACTGGCCCGGGATGAAAACCTGACCGTGCGCCAGCTTGCCCAGAGGCTGGGCGGCTATTCCGGCCTCGCCTTCGTCGGCACGCCGCAAACCATTGCCGACGAGATGGAGGAATGGCTGGTCGCCGAGGGATCGGACGGCTTCAACATCATGTTTCCCCATCTGCCCGCCGGGCTCGACGACTTCGTCGAGAAGGTGGTGCCCGAGCTGCAGCGGCGCGGCATCTTCAGGCGGCAGTATGAGGGCTCGACGCTGCGCGAGAATCTCGGCCTGAAGCGGCCACCCAACCAGTTCTTCGAAGATACCGAAGCGTCGGTCCGCAAGGCTGGGTGAGGCGAAGCCTACCTGGTGGCCGAAAAGCATAGGGCGCGCCGAAGCGCGCCCGATACTTGTCAAGTTGCCCTGTCAGATGACGAATATCCAGTTGGCGATCAGCATGACCACCACGCCGGCGACCAGCGTCAGATAGGGCAGCATGCCTGCTTTCTTCACCGAGAGGTCAGTTCCCGTCATACCGAGATCGGCCAGCATGTGGTCAGGGAACTTGCCCTTGTCCTGGATGTAGTGGCGGAAGCAGAACACCGGAATGATCAGTGCCGCGGTGATCAGCCCGGCCCACAGCGCCATCGGGTTCCACACCTTGGCGCCGGCGCCCATGAAGATCGCGTTGACATAGGCGAAGATCGCTCCGATTCCGAGCAACCAGGTCGGCGCCTTCCATGGCCGTGCGATATGGCCGTTGTCGATGCGGTGGATCCAGCCGGCATTGAGGTTGAGGAAATTGAAGATGATGTAGCCGCAGTTCGACACGGCGAGGATGAAGAAGAAGCTTGTCGCATCGGCCGAGGCGATGGCCAGCACGATCAGGTTGAAGCAGAGGTCGGTCCACATGGCACGGGTCGGCGCGCCATGCTCGTTGACGTGGCTGAGATAGCGCGGCAGCCAGCCGTCGACCGAGCCCTGGTAGAGCGTGCGCGAGGAGCCGGCCATCGCCGTCATGATGCACAGCACCAGCGCCAGGATCATCAGCATCACCAAGAGGCTGTGGATGAGCTTGCCGCCGCCGACCATGCCGGCAAGCGCGTCAGCGACGCCGGAGCCGTCTACGATCGGCGTTGCCAGCATGCCGTTGAGGCCCAGCACGCCCTGGAAGGTGAAGGGCACCAGGATGAACAACAACATGCAGAGCAGGCCGGAATAGAAGATGGCCTTGAAGGTGTCGGTGCCGGGGTTCTTGAATTCGGAGGTGTAGCAGACGGCGGTTTCGAAGCCGTAGGTCGACCAGGCGGCAATGAACATGCCGCCGAGCACCAGCGTCCAGCCGGGGATGTTCCATGCGCCTGGGTCTGGCGCATAGGCGGCGGCCAGCGGCACCAGCGGCGAGAAGTTGGCCCAGTTGATCTGCCCGGTGAAGATCGGCACGACGCCAACGATCAGCATCGGGACGATGACCAGCAGGCCGATATATTTCTGCACATTGGCGGTGCCGAGGATGCCGCGATGCTGGATCGAGAAGATGATCAGCATCAGCACCGCGCCGATGAAGAAGGTCGCATTGAAGGTGAAGGAGACCGGACCCAGCGTGTGGCTGTACAGCGTCCAGTTGCGGATTGCCGGCGTCGCGGCGGTCGTCACTGCCGCAATCGCGTCGGCGGGCGCCGTTCCGGCATGCGCTGCGATATAGGCGACGACTTCCGCCGAGGTCTCGGTGAACAGCGGCACCGGCGCCAGCGCATTGAGGATATAGGCGGCCGCGATCGAGCAGCCGAGCGACAGCACCGGCGACCAGGCGAACCAGTTGCACCATACCGACAGCGGCGCAATGAACTTGGAATAGCGCAGCCAGGCCGTGGCGCCGTAGATCGAGGCGCCGCCGGACTTGTTCGGGAACAGGCCGGCGATCTCGGCATAGGTGAAGGATTGCAGGAAACCCATGATCATGGACACCGTCCAGATCAGGAAGGCCAGCGTCCCGGTCGTGCCGGCAATGCCGCCGATCGAAAACAGAACCAGTGCTGGAACGCCGCTTGCCACCCAGAAGGCGCCGCGCCAGTCGATATGCCTGAGCAGCTTGCTCTCGGCAGGCTGCTCCAGGGCCGTACTTATGGTGCTCATGTCAGTGACTTCCCCTTTTTCGATGTTCCCCGCCGGCGATGCCTCGACTTTGCGAAGCTTGCTCCCCGGCCCATGACGTCACGACTCCAATGTTTCCACTCAGTCGTATTTTTTTCTTAAGAGTGAAGATTGATCCGGCGCGCTTTCAGGTCAAGCGTTTTGTGAAACCGTGCACATCACGGTTGCGCGCGCACGCTCTTCCCTTCTCTCCTTGTGGGGTGAGAAGCGGTTCGCGTAGCGGACGAAAAGCCAATTGCTTGGCTTTTCGAGCTTCGAGCGCCCTGAGCCTGCGAAGGGCCGGGGGGGCCGATCCACCTGCCGGGTCCCCGCTGCTTCGCAGCGTCCCGGCGTTCGCTAGCCTTTCATCGTGCCACTGGCACGACGAATTCGCCTTCGGCGAACCGGCTGCTCACCCCACGAGGGGAGAAGGCAAGGGTCACAGAGCTCAGGAACGGGGTCTGGTCTTCTGTGGATCGTAGTGGGCGAAGGCGACGACACGCGCCGGCAGCCTTTTGGCATGGCCGTCGAGCTTGCCGATCTCGATCTCGGTGCCGATGGCCGCATGGGTGACGTCGAGCCGCGCCAGCGCGATGTTCTTGTTCAGGACCGGCGAACGCATGCCCGAGGTGACGACACCGATCTGGGCACGGCCGACATGGACGCAATCGCCATGGCCGACAGCGACATTGGCGTCGATGTCGAGACCGACCAGTCTGTTCTGCGGGTTTTCCTTGCGCCTGATCAGCGCCTCGCGGCCGATGAAATCATCGGTCTTGCTCTTCAGCGGCACGGTGAAGCCGATGCCGGCCTCGAACGGGTCGGTCTGGTCCGAGAATTCGTAACCGGCGAAGATCAGTCCGGCCTCGATGCGCACCATGTCGAGCGCCTGCAGGCCCATTGGTTTCAACCCATGCGGCTGGCCGGCTTGCCATATGGCGTCGAACACCTTTTCGGCGTCGCGCGGATGGCACCATATCTCGTAGCCGAGTTCGCCGGTATAGCCGGTGCGCGAGACGACGACCGGTACGCCGTTGCCGCCGCCGATGCGGGCGACGGCGAAGCGGAACCATTCGAGCTCATCGATCGATGGCTGCAACGGTGAAGTCCAGATCACTTCTCTGAGGATGTCGCGGCTTTTTGGGCCCTGCACGGCGACATTGTGCATCTGGTCGGTCGACGAGCGCACCAGCACGTTGAGGTCGAGCTTTTTTGCCGTCTCGCGCAGCCATTCGCCGGAAAGATCGTCGCCCCCGACCCAACGGAAATTGTCCTTGCCGAGACGCAGCAGCGTGCCGTCGTCGATCATGCCGCCATGCTCGTAGCACATGGCGGAGTAGACGACCTGGCCGACGCCGAGTTTCTTCACATCGCGGGTCAGCGTGTATTGCAGCAGCGCTTCGGAATCCGGGCCGGTGACCTCGAACTTGCGCAGCGGCGACAGGTCCATGATCACCGCGTCCTGCCGGCATGCCCAGTACTCGGCTATCGGCCCATCCTTGGCGAAGGAGTTGGCCAGCCAATAGCCCCTGTACTCGGCGAAGTTGCGGGTGTGCTTGGCAAAGCTCGAATGAAAGGCTGTCTCGCGGGTCATTTTCGGTTCCGAATCGGGCGTCATGCGTCTGGCGATCGCTCGCGAGAATTTGTGCTGGCCGGAATAGGTCCGCACGTGGATGTCGGTCAGGTTCCAGCCATTGGCCGGCGTCGTGTCGTCGGGGCAGGCGGAGGAGACACAGACGATGTCGGTCAGCGCGCGCAGCAGCACATAGTCGCCGGGCCTCGACCATGGTTCGTCCGAGACCATGACGCCATGCGCGTCGATCGCGGTGTTGAAGAAGAAGTTGATCGCCATCCAGCCGGCGCGAGGATTGACGCCCTTGCCGGCCAGGGCGCCGTTGAAATTCTCCGAACAGTTGGTGTGGCCGGGATAGCCGATGTCGTCATAGTATTTCGCCGCGCAGGCGAGCGCGAAGGCGTCATGCCGACCGCATGTATCCTGCACCACCTCGACCAGCGGCTCCATGTCCTGGTCATAGTATTTCGAATGCAGGCCCGGCATCGGATAGCTCGATCCCATCAGCGTGCGCGTCGTGGTCACGTCGAGCGGATGGTCGAGGCCCTTGTCGAGCTTGCGCGCTGAAAAGCACTGGAAGTCGGTGCACTGGCGCCCATCGACATCGATGATCTGCAGATAGTCGCCCGCCTTGACGAAATAGGATTCGGCTGTTGCCGAGTGCACCCTGAGGTCGAGCACCGGATCGGCGAGCGGATCGGCCAACTGCGATCTTGGTTTGAGGCGGATCGCGGCGCGGCGCACGACAACCGTAAG
Organism: Mesorhizobium sp. B2-1-3A; assembly: GCF_006442655.1. Taxonomy (NCBI): domain Bacteria; kingdom Pseudomonadati; phylum Pseudomonadota; class Alphaproteobacteria; order Hyphomicrobiales; family Phyllobacteriaceae; genus Mesorhizobium; species Mesorhizobium sp. B2-1-3A. The sequence goes on along the minus strand of NZ_VFWK01000001.1, from coordinate 1,041,715 downwards.
CGGCGTTGCCGTGTCGTGACCATCGACCAGCATCGGGCCGCCGGGGGCAGCGACGATCATCGAGCCGTCGCGAGCGACGGTAAAACCCTGTTCGGCGCCTGCGGGCGTGGCACTGCCGAAGACGCGGACCGCCTTGGCCTGGTCAAGCTGAACCTGCCGGCGCGCGATGCCCCGCCGCAGGGCAGCGAGGCTGTCATCGCCTTCGGTCAGCAACGCCTTGATGCCGGCGGCATTGCTGTTGGATCTTTCGCCGAGGATGGCGGCATCGGTGACGCCTGTGGCGTCCCAGGCCAGCAGTTCGCAGGCCTGGCCACCCTCGACATTGCGGACCGTGATCGTATCGCCGGCCGCGACCTCGATCAGCACCGCGCCATTGCCCTGGATCGTGTAGCGCTCCATGCCCGGCGGCAGCGCGATCTGCCCAGGCCTCAGGATGAGGCTTGGGCGCGGCGGTCCTGCTGTGACCGTGGGGTAGGGCGACTGGCTCATCTCAGCCTTGCGGTTCGAGAAACAAGTTTGCCTGTGTGTGAAATTATTTTAGCAGCAAGAATAGCAGGGCGATAGCGTTTGGCAAGGCGAAGGTGATGTAAGCTCCCCCTTCTCCCCTTGTGGGAGAAGGTGTCGCCGAAGGCGACGGATGAGGGGTGCTCCAGGGAAAGCGAACGTCTCACTTCGCTGGAACACCCCTCATCCGTCTCGGCGCTGCGCGCCGATCCACCTTCTCCCACAAGGGGAGAAGGAAGGGCCGCGCTCCGACGCTACGCCAGTTCCTCGGAATGGCCGATAGCAACGCCATATTCAGCAGCGGAATCCAGCATCGTGTGCCACAGGCTTTCGGCGAAAGTCGCAAACACCAGAAGGTTGAACACCGCCAATCCATCTCGATCATTGCCGCGCCAGAGCGTGACGCTGGTGTGATCCATCGAGGCCGCGGCAGCCGCCCCAACCGCGAACGTATCGGGATGCAGATCGATCGAAGACAGCTTGGCCAGCATTGCGCGTGCCTTGGCGCCGGAGATGCTGATCAGCACGCGCGCATGCGATTGGTCGGACAGCGACGTCGATGCGGCAAAGGCAGGCGCAAGCGCTCCCGTCCCATGCCTGCTGCCCTGCGACAGGATGAAAAACTGATCCGGTCCCGACCAGATCAGTGTTGCGTCCGCCGCCGCGATCGCGTTCGGCGTTTCCGGAGCGGCAACGCCGAACCTGCTCTTCGCGGCCTTGGCCATGTCGGCTGCCTTGCCGCGCCGCGCCATCACCTGGACGAGGTCGAAATTGCGGATCTCGGTCAGCAACACGCCGGCATCGCCACGTGCGCCATAAGCACCCGACACGAGCGCGCGGTGGAGCGGGCTGCGGATGTCCCAGGAAAACTCAGCCACGCTGGCGCCCTCCATCCGGATCGTAGAAGACGGGATTGCACAGTTCGACATCATAGTCTTCGCCGCGTATCGGGTCATGCGCATGGACGATCTCGCCAATGCGTTCGCGGCCGCGCTCGACAAGCGCCAGCCCGATCCACTGGTCTGATGTGGGCGAGAAGCAGACCGAGGTGATATAGCCTTGGTCGTTGCCTGGCCCGGGCGTTTGCCCCTTCGGGATAATGTGCGCACCGGAGCGCAGCCGGCGCGCTCTGTCCGTGGGCTTGACGCCGACGACGACCTGACGATCCGGCGCGACCAGCGCCTCGCGCCCGGCCATGACACGGCCGATGAAGTCTTTCTTGGTGGACATCATCTTGCCGAGGCCAAGGTCGGCGGCCGTCGTCGTGCCGCTCAGTTCCGGCCCGGCGACATGGCCCTTTTCAATGCGCATCACGCCGAGCGCCTCGGTGCCGTAAGGCGTGACGCCGAATTGTTTGCCGGCCAGCATCAGATTGGGCGCCATCGCTTCGCCGTAGCGTGCCGGCACGGAAATCTCGAACGCCATCTCGCCGGAGAAGGAGATGCGGAACAGCCGTGCCTTGATACCGCCGCGCAAGGCGACTTCGCGCGCGCCCATGAACGGAAAACCTTCATTCGACAGGTCTTCCGCCGGGTCGACGATCTCCTTCAGCAGATCGCGGGTTTTCGGTCCGGCAATGGAGAACTGCGCCCACTGGTCGGAGACCGAGGTCAACTGGACGTCGAGTTCCGGGAACAGCACTTGCCGGCAATATTCGAGATGCTGCATCACCAGTCCGGCCTTCGCCGTGGTGGTGGTGAGGAAATAGTGGTCCTCGGCCAACCGCGACGTCGTGCCGTCGTCATAGACGATACCGTCCTCGCGCAGCATCAGCCCGTAGCGCGCCTTGCCGACGGCGAGGTTGGAGAAAGTGTTGATGTAGACGCGGTCGAGGAAAGCGCCAGCATCCGGGCCGTGCACGTCGATCTTGCCAAGCGTCGAGACATCGCAGAAGCCGACGCCACCGCGCACCGCCTTGACTTCGCGGGTCACCGATTCCAGCCAGTCCTTCTCACCGGCGCGCGGATACCATTGCGCGCGTTTCCACAGGCCGGTGTCGACGAAAACGGCGCCCTGTTCGGCTGCCCAGTGATGCGACGGCGTCAGCCTTGTGGCGTGGAAAGTCTCGTCGCGATGATGGCCCGCAAAGGCACCGATGGCGACCGGCACATAAGGCGGCCGGTAGATCGTCGTGCCGGTCTCGGGAATGGAGCGGCCGCTCACATCAGCCATGATGGCGAGGCCGGCGACATTCGAGGTCTTGCCCTGGTCGGTCGCCATGCCGAGCGTCGTGTAACGCTTCAGATGCTCGACCGATTCAAAACCCTCGCGCTGCGCCAGTTCGATGTCGGAGGCGGTGACATCGTGCTGGTAGTCGACAAAGGCCTTGCCCTTGCCGGCGACATGCCAGAGCGGCGCTAATGAGAACGCCTCGTCGTCGGCGCCGGGCGCGGTGCCTGCCTTGCCTTCATGTCCTGTATCACGCGCCGCCGCCGCGCCGGCGGCAAAGCCCTGGCTCAGACAGGTGCTAAGGCCGAAATCCCCGTTGGCCGCACCCGCCGCGACCATGCCGGGAGGTGCGCCGTCGGGGACGAAGGCGGCGATGTCGTCGCGCCATTTTGGCCGGCCGCGATGATACGAGGTGAGCCCGACCGCCGGATTCCAGCCACCGGAAACGGCAAGCCCGTCGGCCTCGACCTCGGCGCGTGCGCCACCGGTCAGCGACACGGCGATTTTCCTCACACCATCCTTGCCACCGTCAACGCCGCTGACAGCGCCGTGCAGCACCGGGAAGCCGCCCTTGGAGGCAAGCGAGCGATGGGCGGGGGAGACGTCGGCCCGTGCGTCGATGACCGCGGCGATCTGCAGCCCGGCTGCGAGTGCGGTCTCGACCGTGCGCCAGCCATCCTCATTGTTGGTGAACAGCGCGACGCGTTTTGCGGGAGTGGCGGCGTAGCGCTTGACATAGGTGCGCATCGCCGAGGCCATCATCACACCGGGCGTGTCATTGCCGGCAAAGACGATCGGCCGTTCGATGGCGCCCGCCGCGACGACACAGCGCTTCGCAACGATCCGCCACATCCGCTGACGCACCTGGTGTTCGGGCGGCGAGGGCAGGTGGTCGTTGACCCGCTCCAGCGCGCCATAGGTGCCGCCATCATAGACGCCGAACAGCGTCGTGCGGGTCATGATGCGGACATCGGGCATTGCCGTGAGCTCAGCCACGGTCCGCGACAGCCATTCGGCGGCCGGCAGGCCATCGATCGTGCCGCCATCCGAGAGCAGGCGGCCGCCGAGCGCGAAATCCTCTTCGCACAGGATGACGCGGGCGCCGCTGCGGCCGGCGGCAAGTGCCGCCGCAAGGCCAGCCGGACCGGAGCCTGCGATCAGCACATCGCAATGTGCCCAGGCCTTGTCGTAGTGGTCGGGATCGGCAACACCGGCGGCGCGCCCAAGGCCCGCGGCGCGGCGGATCGCCGGCTCGTAGATCGCTTCCCAGAACTTCGCCGGCCACATGAAGGTCTTGTAGTAGAAGCCGGCGACGAAGATCGGCGCGAACAGCTGGTTGACCGACATGACGTCGAAGCGCAGCGACGGCCAGCGGTTCTGGCTGGCGGCCTCAAGCCCTTCATAGAGCTCGGCCGTCGTTGCCTTGGTGTTAGGCTCTCGCCTGGCGCCGGTGCGCAGTTCAACCAGCGCGTTGGGCTCTTCCGAGCCTGATGTCAGGATGCCGCGCGGGCGATGGTATTTGAACGAGCGGCCGACCAGCTTGACGCCGTTGGCAACGAGCGCCGACGCCAGAGTGTCGCCCTGGAAGCCGGAAAAGCTCTTGCCGTCGAAGCGGAAGTTGAGCGGCGCCGAACGGTCGATGAGACCGCCATTATCCAGCCGGTTTGTCTGCGCGCCGGCCATCACGCGCCAACCTTCGCGGCACCGGCGCCCGCCGCCGGTTCGACTGCGGAAATCTCATGCGTCAGCGTGTTGCGCGTGACCTTCAGCCAGGCCCGGCACCCGCCGCCATGGTACCAGTTCTCGCTCATTACACCCGCGATGTTGTCGCGCAGATAGACATAGTCGAAGACCGCGTCCTCGCCGGCATCCGCCGCCGGCCGCACCGGTTTGGCATCGCCGAGATAGGTGAACTCGCCGAGTTCGCGTTCGCCGCAGAAGGGACAGACAATACGCATGATTTTCTGGCCGTCCTCAGTGCAGGTTCGGTTGGGCGCCCTGGCCCTTTTCGTCGATCATGGCGCCGGTCCGGAACCGATCGAGGCGGAACCGTGCGGCTTCCTCATGCGGCGTGTCGCGGGCCAGCAGATGGGCAAAGACAAAGCCCGATCCTGGCGTTGCCTTGAAGCCGCCATAGCACCAGCCGGCGTTCAAGTAGAGGCCGTCGACCGGCGTCTTGTCGATGATGGGTGAGCCGTCCATGGACATGTCCATGATGCCGCCCCACTGGCGCAGCAGGCGCACGCGGCCGATCATCGGCATCAGCGCCATGCCGCCCTCGCAGACGTCTTCCATCACGGGCAGATTGCCGCGCTGGGCATAGGAGTTGTAGCCGTCAATGTCGCCGCCGAAGACCAGCCCGCCCTTGTCCGACTGGCTGACGTAGAAATGGCCGGCACCGAAGGTCATGACGTTTGGGATCAGCGGCTTGATCGCCTCGGAGACGAAGGCTTGCAGCACATGGCTTTCGATCGGCAGGCGCAGGCCCGCCATCGCAGCGACGCGCGACGAGGAGCCGGCGACCGCCATGCCGACCTTGCCGGCGCCGATCCTGCCGCGCGAGGTCTCGACGCCGGTTACCTTGCCGTTGGCGTCCCTGACAAAGCCTGTCACCTCGCAATTCTGGATGATGTCGACGCCGAGCCCGCTCGCCGCATGGGCGTAGCCCCAGACCACGGCGTCGTGCCGCGCCGTGCCGCCACGCCGCTGCAACAGCCCGCCTTGCACGGGAAAGCGCGCATTGTCGAAATTCAGGAACGGCATCATCTTCTTGACCGCCGCGAGGTCGAGCAGTTCGGCGTCGATGCCGTTGATGCGCATGGTGTTGCCGCGCCGCGCATAGGCGTCGCGCTGCGCGTCCGAATGGTAGAGGTTGATCACGCCGCGCTGGCTGACCATCGAATTGTAGTTGAGGTCCTGCTCCATCCGCTCCCACAGCTTCATCGACAGTTCGTAGAAGCCGGTATTGCCGGGCAGGCCATAATTGGAGCGGATGATGGTGGTGTTGCGGCCGGCATTGCCGGAGCCGATCCAACCCTTTTCCAGCACCGCGACGTTCCGGATGCCGTATTCGCTGGCAAGGAACCAGGCGGTGGCCAGGCCATGGCCGCCACCGCCGACGATCACCACGTCATAGCGATCCTTCGGCGTGGCGTCGCGCCAGGTACGCTGCCAGTTCTTGTGGCCGGAAAGGGCGGCACGTGCGAGCGAGAAGATCGAGTATTTCATCAGTTCATTCCGAGGCCGCTCGCACCGCTGGGACCTTTTCTTAACGCATCGGATTCAACCGAAAACCGCTCCGCACTTTTCGGTCCGATGCTTCTAGATGTCCAGCGTGTGGTCGCGCTCCCATTGCGTGAAGTGCGAAGCATAGGAATTCCATTCCTGGTGCTTCAGCTTTAGGTAAGCCGACGAGAATTCCTCACCCAGCGCCGTCTTCAGCGATTTGTCCTTGTCGAACTCGCGCAGCGCGTCAAGCAGGTTGAGCGGCAGCTTCGGCGCGCCCTTCACCGTATGGCCGAACTGGTACATGTCTATGTCGTAGCGCTTGCCCGGATCGGCCTTCGAGCGGATGCCGTCGAGGCCGGCGGCGATGATGACGGCCTGCAACAGATAAGGGTTGGCCGCGCCGTCCGGCAGGCGCAGTTCGAAGCGGCCGGGGCCTGGCACACGCACCATGTGGGTGCGGTTGTTGCCGGTCCAGGTGACGGTGTTCGGCGCCCAGGTCGCGCCGGAGATCGTGCGCGGGGCGTTGATGCGCTTGTAGGAGTTGACCGTCGGGTTGGTGATCGCGGCAAGCGCGGAGGCATGCTTCATGATGCCGCCGAGGAAATTCTTGCCCTTGGCCGACAGGCCGAGTTCCATCGAATTGTCGGCAAAGACATTGGTCTTGCCCGATTTGTCCCACACCGAGATATGAGCATGGCAGCCATTGCCGGTCAGGCCCTGGAAGGGTTTTGGCATGAAGGTGGCGCGCAGGCCGTGCTTCTCGGCCACCGACTTGACCATGAACTTGAAGAACGAGTGCTTGTCGGCGGTCGCGAGCGCATCGTCGAAGGCCCAGTTCATCTCGAACTGGCCGTTGGCGTCCTCGTGGTCGTTCTGGTAGGGCCCCCAGCCCAGCGCCAGCATGTGATCGCAGATCTCGGCGATGACGTCGTAGCGGCGCATCACGGCCTGCTGGTCGTAGCAGGGCTTTGAGGCCGTGTCGTACTTGTCGGAGATGACGCTGCCGTCCGGGGAGATGAGGAAGAATTCGGCCTCGACGCCGGTCTTCACATGCATGCCGTCGCCGGCAGCCTCCGCGATCAGCCGCTTCAGCGTGTTGCGTGGTGCCTGGTCGACCTCCTTGTCGTCCATGATGCAGTTGGCGGCGACCCAGGCGACGTCGGGCTTCCATGGCAACTGGATGACCGAATCCGGATCCGGCACCGCCAGCATGTCCGGATGCGCCGGCGTCAGATCGAGCCAGGTAGCAAACCCTGCGAAGCCGGCGCCGTCCTTTTGCATGTCGGCGATGGCTTGCGCCGGCACCAGCTTGGCGCGCTGGCCACCGAACAGGTCGGTGTAGGAGATCATGAAATATTTGACGCCGTTCTCCTTGGCGAATGCGGCGAGATCGTTCCCCATTATGTAGTTCCCTCGCTTATGGATTTTGTGATGTGCTAGAAGCCGTTCTTCCCCGGTATCCAGTTGGTGCCGGCCAGCGGTACGCCAGCCATGGCGGCGGCTTCGATGGTGAGCGCGACGAGATCCTCGGGCTCGAGGTTGTGCAGGCTGTTCTTGCCGCAGGCGCGGGCGATGGTCTGCGCCTCGAGCGTCATCACCTTGAGGTAGTTGGCGAGCCGGCGGCCGGCGGCCACCGGATCGACCCGCTTCATCAGTTCGGGATCCTGCGTGGTGATGCCGGCGGGGTCGCGACCCTCGTGCCAGTCGTCATAGGCGCCGGCCGTGGTGCCGAGTTCGTTGTACTCCGCCTCCCAGCGGGGATCGTTGTCGCCGAGCGCGACCAGGGCTGCCGTGCCGATCGAGACGGCATCGACACCGAGCGCCAGCGCCTTGGCGACATCGGCGCCGTTGCGGATGCCGCCGGAGACGATCAACTGCACCTTGCGGTGCATGCCGAGATCCTGGAGTGCCTGCACCGCCGGCCTGATGCAGGCAAGCGTCGGCTGGCCGACATTCTCGATGAACACTTCCTGCGTTGCAGCCGTGCCGCCCTGCATGCCGTCGACGACGACGACATCGGCGCCGGCCTTCACGGCGAGCGCCGTGTCGTAATAGGGGCGGGCGCCGCCGACCTTGACGTAGATCGGCTTTTCCCAGTCGGTGATCTCGCGCAGTTCGAGGATCTTGATCTCGAGATCGTCCGGGCCGGTCCAGTCGGGATGGCGCGAGGCCGAGCGCTGGTCGATGCCTTTCGGCAGCGTGCGCATCTCGGCGACGCGGTCGGAGATTTTCTGGCCAAGCAGCATACCGCCGCCGCCCGGCTTGGCGCCCTGGCCGACAACGACTTCGATGGCGTCGGCGCGGCGCAGGTCGCGCAGGTTCATGCCATAGCGCGACGGCAGATATTGGTAGACCAGTTGCTTGGAATGGCCGCGCTCCTCCTCGGTCATGCCGCCATCGCCCGTCGTGGTCGAGGTGCCTGACAGCGTCGCGCCGCGCCCAAGCGCTTCCTTGGCCGGGCCCGACAGCGAACCAAAGCTCATGCCGGCGATGGTGATCGGGATCTTCAGCTCGATCGGCTTCTTGGCGTGGCGCGAGCCGAGTACGACTGATGTGTCGCAGCGCTCGCGATAGCCTTCGAGCGGATAGCGCGAGATCGAGGCGCCGAGGAACAAGAGGTCGTCGAAATGCGGCAGCTTGCGCTTGGCGCCGGCGCCCCGGATGTCATAGATACCGGTCGCCGCGGCACGGCGGATTTCGGAAAGCGTGTAGTCGTCGAAGGTCGCGGATTTGCGCGGCGTCGTCGGCGGGTTGCGATAGGTCATGCTGCCTCAATACGCGTCGGCGTTGTCGATATTGAAATTGTAGAGCGTGCGCGCCGAGCCGTAGCGCTTGAACTCCGACGGCTTGACGCCGGTGACGCCGGCGCGGTCGAGCAGGCCTTGCAGCAACTCGAGATGCTCGGGCCGCATCTCCTTGGCGATGCAGTCGGCACCCAGGCTGTCGACCTTGCCGCGCACGAACAGCCGCGCCTCGTAGATGGAATCGCCCAGCGCATCGCCGGCATCGCCCAGCACCACCAGATTGCCAGACTGCGCCATGAAGGCTGACATGTGGCCGATATTGCCGTGCACGACGATGTCGATGCCCTTCATCGAAATGCCGCAGCGCGACGACGCGTTGCCCTCGATGACCAGCAGGCCGCCCTTGCCGGTTGCCCCGGCATACTGGCTGGCATCGCCTTTCACTATGATCGACCCCGACATCATGTTCTCGCCCACGCCGGGTCCCGCCGAGCCATGCACGGTAATGGTGCTGCCGGAATTCATGCCGCCGCAGTAGTAGCCAACGCTGCCACGCACATCGATGGCAACAGGCTGGTCGACCCCGACGGCGACCGAATGGCTGCCCTTCGGGTGCAGCACTTCCCATGCCGTTTCATTCGAGCCCGGAGCCAGATTGTGCAGCGCCTGGTTGAGCTCGCGCAGCGACGACACATCGAGATCGAAGATTCGGGAGGCGTGGTCTTGCGTTGCTGCCTTCGAAAGTTTGGTTGCCGGCATGAACTCAATGCTCCCAGAAATAGACGGTTGCGGGTTCCGGTTCCCAGACCCTCGCATTGTCTATGCCGGGCAGCTTGGTCAGCGCGCGATATTCCGAGCCGAAGGCGACATACTGGTCGGTTTCGGCCATGACGGCGGGCTTGCAGGCGATCGGGTCGCGCACCACGCCGAAGCCATTCTTGGTGCCGACGACGAAAGTGAAGAAGCCGTCGAGGTCGGAAAGCGTGCCTTCCAGCGCTTCGCCGAGATTCTTGCCATGCGCCATCTGCGAGGAGAGGTAGGCGGCGGCGACCTCGGTATCGTTCTCGGTCTCGAATTTCATGCCTTCGCGAACCAGTTCGCGGCGGACATTGTTGTGGTTGGAGAGCGAACCATTGTGCACCAGGCACTGGTCGGCGCCCGTCGAGAACGGATGCGCGCCCATCGTCGTCACCGCCGATTCCGTCGCCATGCGGGTGTGGCCGATGCCATGCGTGCCTGCCATCTTGCGGACATCGAAGCGATCGACGACCGCCTCCGGCAGACCGACTTCCTTGTAGATCTCGACCACGTCGCCGGCGCCCATGATGCGGATGTCGGGGCGCAGCGCCTGGATCGCCTCGCGCGCCTCGTCGATCTTGGCAGGCGCTGTCCTGACGACGGCATGGGTCGACTTCACCGCGATGCTCACCGGCACACCGATCGCTTTGGCAAGCTCGGTATCGAGGTCGCGAAAATCGCGCGCCGGCGTTGCCGACTGGATGGTGATCTTGGCTTCATTCCTGGAGGGCGCGCCATAGATGGCGATGCCGGCACTGTCCGGCCCGCGATCGCTGAGCGACACCAGCATCTCCGACAGCATCGCGCCGAGCTTCGGCTCCAGCGACTTGTCCTTCAAAAACAGTCCGACAATTCCACACATGTCAGCCTCCCGGCGTTTCTAGCTAAGAGATCGTTTGTAGCTAAGAGATGATGTACCGAATGCGTTGCTCGAATTCAATCATATGAAAAAAATTTTCCTCTAGTTACGTATGCGGCGCAATGCCGCCATGCGAATTATCGCTGTCCTGCACGGCATTGTGAACCCACCGGGCGTGACGGATGCGGGCGAGCTTGTAGGCGTCGAGGATCGACAGGGCATAGATCAGGAAGCCACCGGCGTGACGGCCGATGAAGCCGGCATCTGGCGGCGCGACCCTGACGGTCACCCAGGCCAGGATCACCATGAAGAACAGAAACTGCAGCCCGCGCACCGGCACGCCCAGAATGACATGGCCGCTTGCGGGCAGCACGATTGCCGAACCCAGGACGAGATAAGGGTTTACCGGCGCCGGCTGCGGGTTGGAACTGGTCATGCGGCTTGCCGTTCGCTGCGGTTGATGGCGTCGCGCAGCGCAGAGAGGGAGACGAGCAGCCGCTGAACAAGCGTCGGATCGATCCGTGCGTCGCCAAACGCGGCCTGCCGGAAAACGCCGTAGCGCGCCCGCTCGGCCTCGGCCAGCAGCCAGACGATGCGCACGCCGCCGGGGGTGATCAACAGTTCCTTGGCGCGCCCTTCCGAAAAAGGCTCCAGGTGGTCGGCGATGATGCCTTGCGGGAAACGCGTGCCTCGACGGTCGGTTCGCAGCACCGCCTCGGCTGGAAATCCCGGAGCCTTGGGCAGCGTATGCTGGAGATGGTCGAAATTGGAGAAGGTCGTCGGCGAGCCCGGCCGCATCATCATGTCGAACGTGGCTTGCACCGCGACCTTTTCGGTGATCGAAACGCTGAGCCAGCGCGCCGGGAGTTTTCTTGTCGCCAGCGTATCGACGATGGTGCGCAGTTGAACGTGCTGGCCGCTCCACGATCCTTCCCAGGTGATGACACCGGCGGTGCCGTCGGAAACATTGGCCGCATCGGCGATGACGGTTCGGATGGCGGCCTCCTCGGCGGCAAGCGCCGCCAAGACCCTGTTGCGACTGCGACGCGCCAGCCACGCAAGATGGAGGACAAGCGCCAGGACAATGACCCCGGCGAACAGTGCTGATGTCACTTCGGACATTTTGTCATGCCAGGCTCACCCGGATCCGGGCGAGCCTACTCCCATCAATAGCCCTGCGGTTTCGGCCAGGGCATGGTGAACTGGTCGCCACGCCGCACGAATTTGTAGCGGTAGAAGTGGAACCAAAGCGAGATCAGGAAGTAGAAGGCGACCATGGCGCTCAGCTGCGAACCGAAACCGAGGAAGATGGCGAAGAAGGTCACCACGCACAGGCAGAACAGCACGATTGCCGGCAGCGGATGGAAGGGATGCGTATAGCCGCGGCGGATCGTGCCGAGCGGCCACTTCTTGCGGAACATCATGATATTGATGCTCATGAAAGTGTATTGCAGCACGCCTGACAGGATCGAGAAGGTGATCGCCTGGTTGAGGTCGGCGATAAAGGCGAAGGCGAGCGCGATCGGCAGCAGGAACAGGATCGACCGGTAAGGCGTGCGGTATTTGGGATGCACGGCCGAGAACCAGCTCGGCAGATAGCGGTCACGGCCGAGCGAGAACCAGGCGCGTGCCGCGTCGTTGATGCAGCCATTGGCCGATGCCAGGGCCGCGAGCAGCGTGGCCAAGAACAGCAGGTTCTCGAGCAGCGGGCTGCCGGTCAGCCTGCCGGCGTCCCACAGCGGGTAGTAGGTGATCCCGAGATACTCCCAGGGCATCAGCGAGGCACAGACATACCAGGTCATGGCGGCGGCGATCAGAAGCGTGATCATGCCGGCCATGGTGCCGTAGGGCAGGGAGCGGGCCGGCGAGCGAACTTCCTCGGCGGCCTGTGTGGTGCCTTCGATGCCCAGATAGAACCAGATGCCGAACTGGAAGGCGGCGATGACGCCGATCCAGCCATAGGGCAGCGCATTGGCGGGGGTGACCAGTTCGTTCAGCTTCAGCACGGCACCTTGCGTCCACGGGCTGACCGAGAAGAACAGGATGACGATCGAGACATAGGCGATGGCGGTGATGACGAAGTTGACGTTGAGGGTCATCAGCACGCCGCGGTAATTGAGCCAGGCCAGCACGACGATGGTCGCGGCGATGAAGGCATTGTGGTTCAGCCCCTCGACCCCCGCCTTGGCGACGATCGTATCGCCGAGCAGGATCGCGTCCGAAACCTCCAGCATGGTGTAGGCGAAGACCAGGAACAGCGCGACGTTGAATGCCATCAACGGCCCGACGATGTGCTTTGCCTGCGCGTACTGGCCTCCGGCGGCGGCAACTGTCGACGTCACCTCGGAATCGATCATGGCGACCGAGGTGTAGAGCAGCCCGACGATCCAGCAGACGATTAGAGCCGCCAGCGTGCCGCCCTTGTCCGCGGCAAAATTCCAGCCGGTGAATTCGCCCACCAGAACGATACCCACGCCGAGCGCCCAGACATGGGAAGGGCCAAGCACCCTGAGCAGCGAGACCCTGTCGCCATGCACTACCGTTTCTGCCGTTTCAAGCGCGACCGTCATCGTTCAATCCCCACTCAGATCCGGTGTTTTTCGGAAACGGCTTCAAGCTCGCCTTCGCGTGACGAGGTCAGAACGTCCTCGGAATAGGTCGTATCGACCTTGAACCAGTCGTAGAGCATCCACAGTGCGAGCAAGATCGAGATGCCCCAGCTTGCGTAAGAAAGTGCCATCCACATGATCGTGTCCCCGATGACTCGTCGCCAGAACTTTTACTTGTCGTCGAATTTCTCGTTGATGACTTCGCGATATTCGCGATCGGATGCACGGAACAGGAAGACGAAATAGCCGATCAGTACCGCCGCCATGATGATCAGCGTCGGCCAGTCGATGACGTAGTGGAAACGGTTCTGGATGATGTCGTGCGCGGTCTCGGGCGTGTAGCCGAGCTTTTCCCAGATCGAGGCCATTGTCGGGTTCTGGCCAAGCGCTTCCCAAGTCTTGGCGTCGAGCGCGTCGATGGATTTGGCGGCTCCGGCAAGGCCCAGTTTCAGCGGCAGCCACAGCGCCACGAAAATGGCGACCACCACGACCACGATGTCGAAAACCTGGCCGGCCTTGCTCTGCTCCGGCGGTGTATAGCGGGACATGCGTTGTACCCCTCAGGACTTGCGGTTGCGGGACGCGTCGGCGTTCTTGATGTCGAGACCGTAGATGAAGTCCTTGTCTTCCTTGTAGTGCTTGACCATCGCCAGGATCGCGGCCGTGTTGAAGATCAGCACGGCGGCGGCGGCAATCGCGACGACGGCCTTGATGCCGTCGTGCGGAATGTACGGCCATGTCATGAAGAGCACGAAGAGGATCGTCGCCCACAGGCAGATGATCAGCAACGCGGCTCCGCGCAAGTCGGAACGGTACAGCGCTTCGATGCGCTGCTGCAGGTCTGACATCGGTTTTTCCCCTTTTCCGGGCGCCCGGTTCCGAAATCCTCCGCGCGCCGCTCTCTTTCAAGAGAGTGAAATTTTTTTCATAAATTCAGACCGTTTCCCGCAATTGTCAAGATGAATTTACGTTGGGTTAACCATTTGCTCGGGACGGCCAATTTTGCCTGACAATGAAATTATTTGCTTTCAGGGGATTGCGGCTCTCCCGCGTTTGCGGTCAATATTCAAGCCAAAGCTCCGGCCCCCGCGCCAAGGAGCAGGGAACAGTGGATTTTTGAACGGAGGACGAGCGGATGACGGCATCCTGGAGATTTTCGACCCTGGCGGATCGCCACCGCGCGCTGGGTTCGAAGCTCGAAGACTGGAGCGGCATGGGGACCGCCTGGACCTACGACAAGGACGCCGACGAAGAGTACATCGCCATCCGCACCAAGGCCGGTCTGATGGATGTGTCGGGGCTCAAGAAGGTTCACATATCAGGGCCGCATGCCTCGCACCTCATCGACCTCGCCACCACACGCGACGTGGAAAAGATCTATCCGGGCAAGTCGGCCTATGCCTGCATGCTGAACGAGGCGGGAAAATTCACCGACGACTGCATCCTTTACCGCACCGGCCCGAACAGCTGGATGGTGGTGCATGGTTCGGGCACCGGCCATGAGGAATTGCAGCGCGCCGCGATGGGCCGCGATGTCTCGCTTCGCTTTGACGACAATCTGCACGATCTGTCGCTGCAGGGACCAACCGCGGTCGATTATCTGGCCAAGCATGTGCCCGGTATCCGCGATCTCAACTATTTCCATCATATGCAGACGCAACTGTTCGGTTTCCCGGTCATGATCTCGCGTACCGGTTACACCGGCGAACGCGGCTACGAGATCTTCTGCCGCGGCCAGGATGCCGGCACGATCTGGGACAGGATTCTCGATGAGGGCAAGAGCGCCGGCATCATTCCGTGCCGCTTCACCACGCTCGATATGCTGCGTGTCGAAAGTTACTTGCTTTTCTACCCGTACGATAATTCGCAAAAATATCCGTTCGAGGACGAAGGCCCCGGCGACACGCTGTGGGAGCTCGGCCTCGACTTCACGGTCAGCCCCGGCAAGACCGGCTTCCGTGGGGCCGAGGAACACTACCGGCTGAAGGGCAAGGAGCGCTTCAAGATCTATGGCGTGCTGCTCGACGGCAAGGAGCCCGCCGATGAAGGCGCACCGGTCTATCGCGACGGCAAAAAGGTCGGCGTGGTGACATGTGCCATGTATTCGCCGCTGGTCAAGAAATCGATGGGCATCGCCCGCCTCGACGTCGACTGTGCGGTCAAGGACACCAAGCTCGAGATCCGCAACAAGAGCGGATCGATCAAGGCGACGGCGCAGCCCTTGCCTTTCGACGATCCCAAAAAGACCAAGCGCACCGCCAAGGGTTGAGGCATCATAAGCAGCGAGGGGTTTTAAGGCACTAGAGCATGATCCCGAAAAGTGGGAACCGGTTTTCTCGGACAAACAGTTTCGTTTGTCCAAGATCATGCTCCAACTGATCTAGAGAGAATGGCAGCCAAGACGATCATCAGCCGGCCCATTTACGGAACCCTGTCTCCGCAGCCCGGCAAGCATCATCTTTTCATCGCCGATGCGGAAGGTGCGCTGGCGATCCTTGATATGGCAAAGACGGCTCCGCCCGGCTTCTTCGACGGCGCCGAGATCGTCTTCATCCCGGGCCCCGACGGCAAGCACGTCGCCGTCCTCGAAGCGCTGAAGCCGGCGCAGTTTCATCAGGCACCGTCCTTCGCCAGCCTGCTGCCACGGCTGAAGCAGACGCTGGCCAATGCCCATATGGGCCTGCGCCTATACCTCGCCGGCACCGAAGGGCTGATCGGCCAGGCCATGCAGGTCGCGCTCGAAGCCGGCATCGATCATACCTCCATGCAGACCGAGCATCGCGGTTCCCTGGCGCGGCGCATGCAATGCGTGCACTGCAAAGGCATCACCGAAAACGTGACGACGCAGCCCGCCACCTGTTCGCATTGTGGGCTGCTGCTTCTGGTGCGCGATCATTATTCCAGGCGCCTCGCCGCTTTCCAGGGCGTGTGCATCAATGCCGAGGATCGCTCCGAGATTCCTCCGATGGAGGAGGCCTTCCCATGAGCACCGGCACCACCAAGCTCAATGTCGTGGTCAGCGACGTCGTTCCGGTCAACGAACTGGTCACCCGCTTCCATTTCCGCCGGCGCGACGGGCAGATGTTGCCGACCTTTTCCGGCGGCGCCCATGTCGTGGTCGAGATGCGCGACGGCGATCGCACCCGGCTCAATCCCTATTCGCTAATGGGCTCGCCGCTCGACACGCGCGAATACACCATCTCGGTGCGCCGCGACGATGTCGGCCGCGGCGGCTCGCTGTTCATGCACAGGTCGGTCAAGCCGGGGCTGGAGATGGTGATCAGCTATCCGGTCAATCTGTTCTCGCTCGACCTGCGCGCAAAGAAACACCTGATGCTTGCCGGCGGCATCGGCATCACACCCTTCATGGCGCAGACCGCGCAGCTGGCCGGGGAGGGCGGCAATTTCGAATTGCACTACACCTGCCGCACAGCCTCGCTCGGCACCTATGCCGATGTGCTGCGGGAGCGTTACGACAGGCGCATCAGGCTCTACCATGACGACCGTGACGAGCGCATCGACCTCGACCGGCTGCTGTCGACGCAGCCGCTCGGCACGCATCTCTATGTCTGTGGCCCGGCCGGCATGATCAACTGGGTGCGCGACCGCGCGGCAAGCCTGGGCTGGCCGTCGGAGGCCGTGCATTTCGAGCATTTCGCGGCACCCCAGCCGGGACTGCCCTTCGACGTGACGCTGGCCGTCAGCGGCAAGACGATCCGCGTCGGCGAACAGCAGAGCCTGCTGGAGGCCATCGAGGCGGCCGGCGTGGATCCGCCCTATCTCTGCCGCGGCGGCGTCTGCGGCCAGTGCGAGACCAACGTCATCTCCTACGATGGCAAGTTCATCCACAACGACCACTGGCTGAGCGAGGAAGACCATCGCTCCGGCTGCAAGATCATGCCGTGCGTGTCGCGCTTCGAGGGCCGGTCGCTGGTGCTGGAGCGGTAGGAGGAAATCATGGGCATCACCTTTCGCAAGGAAACGTTCCGCGACGATTTCACCTTCAGGAACAGCCCGGAGCATATCAGGCGGTTCCCGTTTCCGTTCCATGAAGACGCCTACATGTATGCCGTCAACATCGAGCCGCATGTCGTCGGCCCGAAGGGCAGCGTGCTCGAGAACCTGATCGACGTCGACGAGCACTATGTCGCGGAGATGCAGGACCGCGCACTGGTGCTGGCCGAGGATCCGCTGCGCTGCCAGTCACTGCCGCACATGACGCTGGCCGGCTGGGACCTGCTTGAGCTTTTGATGGAGCAGCAGGCGCTCGGCTATCCCGAGCATTTCACGCTGACGCGCGACGGTGACCGCTGGCGCTGGATCAACCGGCCGCTCGGCATCGACGATACCTTCACCTTCGGCGACACCTCGACGCTGCCTTACGGCCCGATGGAATATATCACGAGGCAGAGCCAGGGCGATTTCTGCATCCTCGACCAGCGCGACGGCAATCTGTGGATGGATGCCGGCATGGTCACCACCCAGGCCGACTGGTCGCTCGATTTCGACATCGGCATGAACTTCTTCGAATGGCACGCGCCGGTGCCGCTGGCGCATGAGAAGGGCATCTTCGTCAGGGCGCTGAAGTTCCTCACCAACATCCAGCAGGGCAAGCCGGCGCGTCGTCTCAACTGGACGATGACCATCAATCCGCGCCTCGACACCAGCCCGGAGAATTATCACAAATGGGGTCCGGACCGGACAACCGTGACGCCGGAGAATGTCGGCGACAAGGTGCATCTGCGCGTCGAGCTGCAAAGTTTTTGGCGGCTGCCGCGCTCCAACGGCATCGTCTTTCCGATCCGCTGCTATTTGATCAAGATGGACGAACTGGTGACGCAGCCGAAATGGGCGCGGCGCCTCCACCGGGTGATCCGCGACCTGCCCGAGGAACTCGCCTCCTACAAGGGTCTGACGCGCTACAGGCCGACGTTGGTGGAGTGGCTGTCGAGGCTGGATGACGGGAGTGCGACCAGCCCGGGTTTTGGGCCGGATTGAACTGCCCGCGAAGCTGCCGGACATCTCCCCCACAACGGGGGAGATTAGCTAACCAGCGCTGTTCTGCGGGTAGCAAATAATCGACAGATACCGCATCGGCAGTTTCGTCAGCTGCTCCGGTCCGTGCGGCGCGTCGGCGTCGAAGAACAGGCTGTCGCCGGGCTTCATCGGGTAGAGGTTGCTGCCGTGCCGGTAAACGACCTCGCCTTCCAGCATATAGAGGAACTCCATGCCTTCATGCTGGAAGGTCGGGAACACGTCGGAGTCCTCGGTCAGGGTGATCAGATAGGGCTCGACGACGACGCCGCTGGTGTTGGAGCCGATATGGCCGAGCAGATTGTACTGGTGACCGGCACGCGTGCCGCGGCGCTCGACATCAAGGCCTTCGCCGGCTTTGACGAAGACAGCACTTCGCTCTTCCTCGAAGCGGCGGAAGAAGGCGGTGACGGGAACGCCGAGCGCCCGTGACAGCGCCTGCAAGGTGGTCAGCGACGGCGAGGTGATGCCGTTCTCGATCTTCGACAGCATACCCAGCGAAATGTCGGTGGCGACCGCCAGATCGGCGACGGTGATGCCGAGCTTCTTGCGGAACGCCCGCACCTCGCGGCCGATCGCGACCTCCAGCACTTTCTCGCGTGTGTCGCGGATGGCGTGCGGGTTCTGCGTCAGCGGCGCGCGGATGGTCTTTCCGTCCGCGGAGACCTTTGGCAACGGCTTGGCTTTTGCTGGACCAGAACCGGCCTTCGAATCGGAAATTGTCTTTGCCATCTCGCCCCGCAACCTCAGGATTTATTTCACTCACGGTGAACACCTCAGGTGCCGATACATGAGCGCAACCGCGACGGCAAGCCATCTTGTGTCGCATGTGCCGGCTCGGCGATTGCAATCGCCGCAGGTTTTTCGCCAGGAATCCGTTGC
The DNA here is from genome assembly GCF_006442655.1 of Mesorhizobium sp. B2-1-3A. NCBI lineage: Bacteria > Pseudomonadati > Pseudomonadota > Alphaproteobacteria > Hyphomicrobiales > Phyllobacteriaceae > Mesorhizobium > Mesorhizobium sp. B2-1-3A. The sequence goes on along the minus strand of NZ_VFWK01000001.1, from coordinate 1,022,888 downwards.
GCGCAAATGCCGTTCCAGCAGATGTCTGTTGACAGCACGGAAGGGCCAATTACTGTCACTCCCAGTGAAATTTGTTTCGCTGGGGAAATCAAAAAAGGAGGCCTGGAAATGAAAACTCGCGTTGCCGTCATCGGAGCCGGACCGTCCGGCCTGGCACAGCTCAGGGCCTTCAAGTCGGCTGCCGACAAGGGCGCCGAGATTCCCGAAATCGTCTGCTTCGAAAAGCAGTCCGACTGGGGCGGCCTGTGGAACTACACCTGGCGCACCGGCCTCGACGAACATGGCGACCCCGTGCACGGTTCGATGTACCGTTATCTCTGGTCGAACGGACCCAAGGAATGCCTGGAATTCGCCGACTATACATTCGAGGAGCATTTCGGCCGGCCGATCGGCTCCTACCCGCCGCGCGCCGTGCTGTGGGACTACATCAAGGGCCGGGTCGAGAAATCGGGGCTGCGCAAATGGGTGCGCTTCAACAGCCCGGTGCGCATGGTCACCTTCTCCGACGAGACCAGGAAATTCACCGTCACCGCGCATGACCGCACCAACGACGTCACCTATTCCGAAGAATTCGACAATGTCGTCGTCGCCTCCGGGCATTTCTCGGTGCCCAATGTGCCGTACTTCGAGGGTTTCTCGACCTTCAACGGCCGCATCCTGCACAGCCATGATTTCCGCGACGCGATGGAATTCAAGGGCAAGGACATCCTGATCATCGGCCGCTCCTATTCGGCCGAGGATATCGGCTCGCAATGCTACAAATACGGCGCCAAGTCGATCACCTCCAGCTACCGCTCCAAGCCGATGGGCTTCAAATGGCCGGAGAATTGGAAAGAGGTGCCGCTGCTGCAGAAAGTCGTCGGCAAGACCGCGCACTTCAAGGACGGCACCACCAAGGATGTCGACGCCATCATCCTGTGCACCGGTTATCTGCATTCCTTCCCCTTCCTCACCGACGACCTGAAGCTCAAGACCGCCAACCGCATGTGGCCGCTCGACCTCTATGAAGGCGTGGTGTGGGAGAAGAATCCGAAGCTGTCCTATATCGGCATGCAGGACCAGTTCTACACTTTCAACATGTTCGACGCGCAGGCCTGGTTCGCGCGGGATGTCATCATGGGCCGCATCAAGCTTCCCTCGGCCAAGGCGATGGCTGAACACAGTGCCAAGTGGCGGGCGCGGGAGGAGACGCTGGAGGACGCCGAGCAGATGATCTGGTTCCAGGGCGACTACACCAAGGAACTGATGGACCAGACCGACTATCCCGGCTTCGATGTCGAGGCGGTCAACCAGACCTTCATGGAATGGGAACACCACAAGGTGGAAGACATCATGAGCTTCCGCGATCACGCCTATCGCTCGCTGATGACCGGCACCATGGCGCCGCTGCATCATACGCCGTGGCTGCAGGCGCTGGACGATTCCATGGAGAGCTATCTCGAGGTGAAGGGCGTCGCGGCGGAGTAGGCCGCGGCGCATCGTCCTGCCCTATCCCAGCCTTGCCCGCGCTTTCGCCGTCCAGGCGTTGAACAGCCGGTCGGCGACGATGCCGATGAAGGCTATTGCGAGGCCCGCGACAATGCCACGGCCGGAATCGGCCTTGGACAGCGCGATGAACACCTCCTGGCCGAGGTCGCGCGTGCCGACCATGGCGCAGATGATGATCATCGCCAGCGCCATCAGGATGGTCTGGTTGACGCCGAGCATGATCTCCGGCAGCGCCAGCGGCAATTGCACGCGAAAGAAGGTCTGGCGCGGCGTGCAGCCCGACACCTTGGCCGCCTCGATCAATGCCGGCGACACCTGCCTGATGCCGTGATTGGTGTAGCGGATGGCCGGCACCACGGCGAAGGCGATGGTTGCGATCATGGCGGTGACGTCGCCGACCCTGAACAACATCACCACCGGAATGATGAAGCAGAAGGACGGCAGCACCTGCAGCGTGTCGATGATCGGGGTGACGATCTTCTCGAAGCGGTCGCTGCGCGCCGCCATCAGTCCGATCGGGATGCCGATCAGGCAGGCGATGAAGGCCGAGATGCCGCAGAGATAGACAGTCGCCATGGTTTTTTCCCACAGCCCGGTGACGGCGCAGAAGGCGGTCAGTGCCGCGACCAGGGCGGCAAGGCGCGGACCTGAGAGCTGATAGCCGGCGAGGCCGAGCAGGAACACCGCCCCAAGCCATGGAAAGCCTTCACAGAAGGCACGCAGCGGGTTCAGCACGTTGAGGATCAGCGCCACGCGAAAGGCTTCGATCGCATCGAAGAAGTTGATCGTCACCCAGTTCACCGCCGCCTTCCACAGCGGCGCGGTGGTGAAGGTGATGGCCTTCGGCACCGCCGCGAAAGCCGGCACGAACAGGCCGAGCAGCGTGGTGACGGCAAGGATGGCGATGGCCAGCGTCAGATTGGGGTAGCGCCGCCAGAAGCTCGGGTTCGCCGCCTGATGAACATAGCCCTTTGCCTGCTTGTGCGCGATGGCCTGGCTCAGCCGGTCGAGCGCGATGGCCAGCGCGACGATGGCGAGCCCGGCTTCCATGGCCTCACCGACCTTCAGCGCGCGCAGCGCCAGAAGCACATCGTAGCCGAGGCCGCCGGCGCCGATCATCGAGGCGATGATCACCATGTTCAGCGCCAGCATGATCACCTGGTTGACGCCGACCATCAACGTCGGCCGCGCCGAGGGCAGCAGTACCCGCCACAGTTTCTGCCGCGCCGTGCAGCCGGCCATGTCGCTGAATTCGCCGATCTCCAGCGGCACCCGCGTCAGGCCGAGCATCGTCGCCCGCACCATCGGTGGCGTGGCGAAAATGGCGGTGGCGATCATCGCCGATACCGGGCTGTTGCCGAACAGCAGCAGCATCGGGATGAGGTAGGCGAAGGTCGGGATCGTCTGCATCAGGTCGAGGGCAGGGGAGACGATCAGCCTTTCCGCCCAAGGCTTGCGCCAGGCCCAGATCCCGGCGAACAGGCCGGTGACGATGCAGAACGGCACGGCGATGGAAATCAGCGCCAGCGTCAGCATGGCGCTGGTCCATTGGCCGAACAGCGCGATGTAGAGGAAACAGCCGCCGACCAGCAGGCTGAGTTTGCGACCGCCCACGGCATAGCCGGCGAGGAAGGCGACAGCACACACCCCGACCCAGGACAGGCGTGGCAGCGTGAAGGCGTCCGCGCCGTGGCCGATCTTGAAGTTCTTGGCGAGCAGATTGAGCGCGAAGTCGAGCGGCACGCCCAGCACCGCGGTGATCGAGCGGGTCAGCCACGACAGGTTCGACTTGATCCAGCCCATCAGCGCGCTGACCCAGTCTGCGACGGGGACGATCGCGTTGGCCGGATAGTTGACAGCCCAGGGAACGCTGTCCTGCAGCAGGAACACCACCAGCACGGCGGCAAGTGCCGCCGCCCAGACCAGCAGCCACCGCTGAAGCGGTGGCCTCGGCTCGCTGGCGCTTGCCGTCACCGTCATGCGCCGGTTCCCGCATGTTCGATGCCGGCCAAAAGGTCGATCACCGCTTGCGGTGTGACTTCACCGATTGGCTTGCCGGTGCCGTTGACCACCGCGAACGGCTTGCCGGCGGAAACGATGCTGGCGGAAAAACTGGCGATCTTGGCCTCCGGCGCCACCGTCCCGCCATGCTCCGTGCCGTCGCAGGCGCGCATCAGGCTGCGCGCCGAGATCACCTTGGCGCGGTCGACGTCGCGGGTGAATTCGGCGACATAGTCGGTCGCCGGATTGACCACCAGTTCTTCCGGCGTGCCGGTCTGGATGACCTCGCCGTCTTTCATGATGGCGATACGGTCGGCGAGCCTGATCGCCTCGTCGAAATCATGGGTGATGAAGACGATGGTCTTGTGCAGCATGGTCTGCAGCCGCATCAACTCATCCTGCATCTCGCGGCGGATCAGCGGATCGAGCGCGGAGAACGGCTCGTCGAGGAACCAGATCTCCGGTTTTGTCGCCAGGCTGCGGGCGATGCCGACACGCTGCTGCTGGCCGCCGGAAAGCTCGCGCGGATAGAAATGTTCGCGGCCACGCAGGCCGACGAGTTCGATGACCTCGCGGGCGCGCGCCTCGCGTGTCGGCCGGTCCTGGCCCTGAATGCTGAGCGGAAAGGCGATGTTGTCCAGCACGTTGAGGTGGGGCAGCAGCGCGAAGTTCTGGAACACCATGCCCATGCGATGGCGCCTGAGTTCGATCAGTGCCGCGTCGGAAATCTTCAGCAGGTCCTTGCCTTCGAACTCGACCTTGCCGTGGCTCGGCTCGACCAGTCTCGACATGCAGCGCACTAGGGTCGATTTGCCGGAACCCGAGAGGCCCATGATGATGAAGATTTCGCCCTGGCGGATTTCGAGGTCGACGGCCCGCACCGCGCCGACCAATCCGGCGGCCGTGACATCGGCCAAGCTGGCCTTGCCGTCGTGCTCGCGGATGAAACTGGCCGCGTTCGCGCCGAACAGCTTCCACACATTGCGGCAGGCAAGTTTTACCGGGCGGTCATCCGTGCCCGGTCGAGCCGACCCCTGTTCAGTCCTGTCCGTCATCCAATCGTCCTTCTGGAACATCAAGATTTGAGACCCGGCCGATCAGACAGCCGGGTCTCGCTTTTCCAGTCGAAACGATTACTGCGCCCAGGCTTTCCAGTCGGCTTCGTGCGCAGCGATCCAGGCGGCGGCGACGTCCTCCGGCGTCTTGCCGTCAAGGTCGATCTCGCCGCTCATCTTGTTGAGTTCGTCGGTGTCGATCGTATAGGCCTTGGCAACCTTGTAGGCGACCGGCCATTTGTCCTTCATGCCGTTCCAGGCATATTTCCAGATTTCGCCATGCGGCTTGCCGCAGTCATACTTGGCGTCTGGGTTCACGCCCCATTTCGGATCGTTGTAGCACTCGGGCGTGTATTCGGGGAATTGCACCCATTCGCCCTTGTATTTGGCCGGCGCCCAATGCGGCGAATAGATCCACAGCATGATCGGCGCCTTGCGCTGATAGGCTGAATCGAGTTCCGCGAACATCGCCGCGTCGGTGCCGGCGTGGATCACGGTGAAGGGCAGTTTCAGCGCCGCGACGCGCTCGTCGTCAAAGCCTTCCCAGGTCACCGGACCGCCGAGATAGCGACCCTTCGGTGCAGTCTCCGCCGTCGAGAAGGCCTCGGCGCATTTCGGGTCCTTCAGCGCTTCCCAGTTGGGCAGGCCCGGGCATTTCTCTTTCATGTATTCGGGAAACCACCACTCTTCCTTGGCTTTCGGTCCGAGCTTGCCGAGACGTTCGGTCTGGCCGGTCGCATCGGAGGCCTTCATGGCTTCGCCGGCGGTGGTGTCCCAGAATTCCAGGCCGACATCGAGGTCGCCATTGGTCAGGCCGGTGGTCAGGCTGGAGAGGTAGTCGGCGGTCGGGTATTCAACGGTATAGCCGAGCTTTTCCAGGATGCCGCCGAGGATCTTGGCGTTCAGGTTGACGCTGGTCCAGTCGAACAGCGCGATCTTGATCGGGTCGTTGGATTCGGGTGCGGCGGCCTGGGCGATCGGACTTATTGCGCTTGCCGCGGCAAGGGCCAGGGCTCCCATCGAGAGTTTCGAAATCACACTGCGAAATGGCATTGCTTGTTCTCCTTCAAGCTGTGACGGTTATCGGTCGTTCCCTTCTTGCGTCTTTTCTTGATTGTTCCCGAAAGGCTGGTCGTTGCGCAAGACCGTTGCCGCCACGTCGCGGCTGAAGCCGGCGCAGGCGAAATGATGCTGAATTTCGGTGACGGTGGAATATGCCGGGAAGGTCAGCGTCATGGCTGCCGATGCATCGCCACGACTGCGATCATCTGCGGATCAATTGCCAGTCTTGCGGCGCCCTGCAAGGTGCGAGCCATCAAGGTCCCATGATCTCGGCTACCGGCATGGCGAGCCCCGTCTCGCCAACCGTTTCATAAGATGAAATTATATATACCAACGTTCATCTCGCGCAACGACTAACGCTTCGCTGATGCACAATTTCAGACTGCAGGCGAAGGCGAGTCCGATACGCCGCCGTTGAATAGTTCTACCAGCAGACGTAGCCGCCATCGACGATCAGATCGAGGCCGGTGACGAAGCTCGACGCGCGGCTGGCCAGGAACACCGTCGGCCCGACCATTTCCTCCGGCGCGGCCATGCGCCCCATCGGCGTGTCGCGCTTGAAGATCTTGATCTCCTCAGCCACCTCCGGCCGCTTGTTCATCGGCGTCAGCGTGTAGCCGGGACTGACGACGTTGACGCGCAATCCGCGATCGGCCCACTCCATGGCGAGGCTCTTCGACATGTGGATGACGGCGGCTTTCGAGGAGTTGTAGTGCGCCTGCGTCAGCCCCCGGTTGACGATGGTGCCGGACATCGAGGCGATGTTGATGATCGAGCCTTTGCGACGCGCCAGCATCTTGCGGGCTTGTGCCTGGCAGGACAGGAACACGCCGGCGACGTTGACCTCGTGCACCTTCTGCCATGTCTCCAGCGACAAGGTCTCGGACGGTTCCGAACCGGCGATGCCGGCATTGTTGACGGCGACGCTCAGCGCACCGAGTTCGGTCTCGACGCGATCGATTGCCGCCGCCAGATCGCTCTGCGAGGTGACCGTGCCGGTCAGCACCAAAGCCTTGCGCCCAAGTGCCGTGATCCGGTGCGCGGTTTCTTCCAGCCCGCCTTTCGATGCATGACCGAAACAGGCGACGTCGGCCCCTGCCTCAGCCAGTCCGATCGCGATTGCTTGGCCAATGCCGCTGCCGGCGCCGGTAACCAGCGCGACATCGCCGTCCAGCTTGAAAAGATCCATCGATAGCCCTCCCTGCCATAGGGAAGGTATGCGCGGAGCCGCCTTTCGATCAAGCGGTCGGCGCGCAAGCCGACAAGGGAGGGCGGGCGATGCCTAGAAATAGCCGCTCGAGGCAGCCGTGAATTCCTTCGGGATCTCGACGCCGTCGACCAGGATCTTGTCGACCAGTTCGTGGTGGAAGCAGACCAGGCCCTTGATGCGCTCGGCCTCGTGCACCGGCTCGGGATAGTACCAGACGAGGTTCTCGTGCCGCTTCTTGGGCGTCGTCACGTGATAGTAGTTGGAGATGCCCTTGTAGGGGCAGCGCGAAATGTAGCGGCTGGGCGTAAGCATATCGAGCCGCGTGTCGGAGATCGGCAAGTAGTGGCGCACCGGGTGGCCGGTTTCGAACAGGAAGACGCCACGGCGTGAATCGGCGACCTGCTCGCCGTCGAGGATGACCTGCACCCGCCGCGACGACGGCAGGCAGTCGACCCGGCGGAACGGATCGCGGGCATGGACGAAAATCTCCTCGTCTTCCTCATACCAGTGCGTCATCTTGGGCCAATAGAAGGACATGTAGTCCGACAGGTCAGGCGATCCTTTGACCGGATCGAGATAGCGCCATGCGGCATCCTCGACCAGCGTGATGCCGGTGTTCAGCGAATAATGCGTGGCGACGCCCTTGAACGGGCTCTCGGTCGTCGTCGTGCTGGGCAGCAGGAACTCCTCGCGCACATCGCTCATCGGGAAGTAATAGACCGGCAGATGGTCGGATTCGTAGAGCACCAGCGCCTTGGTCGTGTCGGCGACGATCATCGATCCCACCTGCACGCGCAGCCGCTTCTGCGTCGGCATGGTGAAAGCGACATAGCCGGGTTCCGACTCATACTGCACGATAGTGTCGAGCAGGGGGAAATGCGGTCCGCGACCGCGCAAATGAGGCTTGCGAATGGTAGTCTCCCGTTTCTTTTCTTTTGTCATCGAGCGTTGGCGCAAAGCGAGATGAACCTGGATTGAGCCATGGTGTCTGAGGGTTTCCGGGCGGCGGGTTTCTCTTGCATCGAGCGGCTCGAGCGATGGCCCCCCATCGCTCTTTGCAACCTGCCAGGGCATAGCCTCACCGCCCGAAACGCAGAATTGTCCAATCCAGCCTCTATCCCAGCGATACGCGATCGAGCAGCAACCCGGCGGCGATAGGCGGCAGGCCGCTGACATTCTTGCGCACCGGCACCAGCAGATCCGGGAAATAGCTGAAGATCACCGGCGTCTCGTCGAGCAGCAGTTTCTGGATGTCGGATGCCGCCGCGCGCTGCGCACCGATGTCGAGCGCCTTGAGATAGCTCGTGACCATGCCATCATAGGCCGGGCTCTTGAAATGCGCCGCGTTCCACGGGCCGTCGCTGACCAGCGGGCTCTTGAGGAAGACGTTGGGCACGCTGCGGTGCGCGTAGTCGGTGATCCCGAGCGGGCTGTCCAGCCAGTCCGACTGGCCGAACACCGCCTTGCCGTAATATTTGTCCTGGTCCTCGATGTTGAGCGCGATGCGGGCACCGATCTCCTTGGCGAAGTTCTGGAACAGCTGCGCGTAGCCGGGGATGTCGGAATAGCGCAGCGTCGTCAGGGTCATGTCGAAGCCGCTGGCGAGGCCGGCCGCTTCGAGCAGTTGCTTGGCCTTGGCGATATCCTGGACGCGTTGCGGCACGGATTTGTCGGTGGCGGGAAAGGCCGGCGCGAACGGGCTGTCATTGCCTGTCGCCGCCATGCCGCGGCAGAGGCCGTCGACCAGCTTGGAACGGTCGATGCTGAGCGCCAGCGCCTGGCGCACGCGCTTGTCGGTGAACGGGCCGGTGTCGCAGCGCATGTGGAGCTGGCGGTGCGCGGTCGAGGCGACGCGCAGCACGGTGATGTCGGGGTTGTTGAGCACCACCTGGCTGACATCGAGCGGCACCGCGTCGAGGACATCGACTTCGCCGGCCTGCAGCGCAAGGATGCGCGGCTGCACGTCGCCGTAGAACTTGAATTCGAGCCGGTCGGGCAGCGCCTTCTCGCCCCAATAGTCCTCGTTGCGCACGAAGGTGGCGCCGACCTTCGGCGTGTAGCTCTCCAGCCGGAACGGGCCGGTGCCTTCAAAGGTCTTTTCGTAGTCGCCCTTGTAGCTCGCCGGCAGGATGACGGCGTTGTAATTGTCGATCGACACCGAATAGGGAAAGCTGCCGTTCGGTTGATCGAGATGGAAGGCGACGGTGTGGTCGTCGACCTTCTGCGTGCCGCCCTTCGACAGCAGGCCCTTGAACACCGAAAGCGCGTTCGAAGCACCGTTGGGATCGGCCAGCCGGTCGAAGGTCGCGACCACGTCGTCGGCCTTGAAGTCCTCGCCATTGTGAAATTTCACGCCCTTGCGCAGCTTGAAGGTCCAGACACTGCCATCCGCGTTCGGCGACCAGCTTTCCGCCAGCACCGGCTTCAAGGTGAGATCCGGTTGCGTGACACAGAGAAATTCGGCGGTCTGGAAGACCAGCTGGTAGCTGCCGCTGTCATAATAGGTGACGGGATCGATGGCGCCGCCCGGCGTGGCGACGCCGGCGCGCACCGTGCCGCCCGGTTTGCCCTCGGCGCGGGCCTTTTGCGTGCCGAGGCCGGCAGCGGCGACAAGGCTGCCCAGGAATGGCAGGGAAAGGCCGAGAACGCTGCCATGGCGCAGGAAATCGCGGCGGTCGAGCCTGCCGGCCAGCAATTCGTCGACAGCGGAATTTTCGATTGCCGTCAGATTTTTGCGGGCGGCGTCGATTGTCACGAAAGGCCTTGGCATGGCTGCATTCCTCGCTTGCCCTCGGGGGATCTGCCATTTAGGTCATTGTTGACCGCGACCGGAAAGCGATATTTTTTGATAGGGGTCATCGAAATTTTCGATGCGAGGTGTGGCCATGGATACCGAGAACCTGCGTAGTTTCCTGGAAGTCGCCGAACATGGCAGCTTCACCGTCGCGGCCAGCCGGCTCAACCTTGCGCAGTCCACCGTCAGCGCGCGGATCAGGGGGCTGGAGGAGCAGTTGGGGCGCCGACTTTTCGTGCGCGACCGCGACGGCGTCACGCTGACGCCGGCCGGCCGGCAGTTCCTGCCGCACGCCTCTTCCATCACCCGCACCTGGGAGCAATCGAGGCAGGATATCGCAGTTCCCGATGGCTATGACAGCCTGCTGCGGCTGACAGCACCCGCCTATCTGTGGGAGCGCATCACTTCGCCATGGGTGGAGTGGATGCGCGCCAGGCGGCCGAATGTGGCGCTGCGGCTCGAAGGCAGTTTTCCGGATCTGGCGATCGACCAACTGGCGGAAGGCCTGCTCGACATCTGCATCCTCTATCTGCCGCGCCCGCATCCCGGCATCGTCTATGAGACGCTTGCCGTCGATCAGGTCGTGCTTGTCCAGCACGCCGCGCAGACGAAGCCATGGACCGAAAACTACATACTGATGGATTGGGGGCTCGAATTCCGCATCGAGCATGACCGCGCCTTTGCCGATATGGTCAAGCCGGCCATTTCAGCCGGGCTGGTCTTCATAGGCCTTCAGCACGTGCTGTCGCAGCAGGCGGCGGCCTATCTGCCGCTCAGCGCCGTCAGCGGCCATGTCGAACGCGGGGAAATGCGGCGCATCGACAACGCGCCGGTGTTCCAGCGGCCGATCTACCTTGCCTATCCTTCCAATCCGGTTTCGTCTGATGTGCTGGATGTCGCACTGACGGGTTTGCGTGCGTTGGCCAAGGATTGGGCCAAAGGCCAGGGCTTTTCGGAAGGTGAACGTTCGCTCGGCATGGCCGGCCAGGTGTAGCCGGCCGGCCCATGCGGTCATCTGCTGCGATGTCACGCTACGCCGGTTCGGCCACGAGCCGCTTCTGCAGCCTTGCCAGCTCCGCATAGGGGATATGGCAGCGGATGGAATGTCCGGGCTGTGCCTCGGCCAGTGGCGGCTCCTGTTGCTCGCAGATCGGGCCGATCTTGCGCGGGCAGCGCGTGTGGAACACACATCCCGAGGGCGGGTTGGTGGCGCTGGGGATTTCACCGTCGAGCCTGATGCGTGCCGTCTCGGTCTGGTCGAGCTTGGGCACGGCAGACAGCAGCGCTTCGGTATAGGGGTGATGCGGTCCGGAGAAGACTTCCTCCGACGGCCCAATCTCCATGATGCGGCCGAGATAGAGCACGGCGATCTTGTCGGAGAGGTAACGCACCACGCCAAGGTCGTGCGAGATGAAGATGTAGCTGACATCCTCCTTGGCCTGCAAATCGGCGAGCAGGTTGAGGATCGCCGCCTGGACGGAGACGTCAAGCGCGGAGGTCGGTTCGTCGCAGACCACGATGCGCGGATCGCCGGCGAAAGCACGCGCAATGGCGACGCGCTGCTTCAGCCCGCCTGAGAGCTGGCGCGGCTTGACGGCCAGATGCCGATCGGTGAGGCGTACCGAGCGGACGAGGTCATCGAGGCGCGCCTCCTGCGCCTTGCCGGAGAGGCCAGCCAGCCGCTTCAAGGCGCGGCTAAGGATATGGCGGATCGAATGCGAGCGATTGAGCGCCGAGTCCGGGTTCTGGAAGACGATCTGCATCGCCTTGACCTGGTCGTCGCCACGGTTCTCCAGCTTCGGCGCCAGCGCCTTGCCCTCAAGCTCTATGCTGCCGCCATCGTCAGGCGGCACAAGGCCGAGCAGCAGCCGGGCGAAGGTGGTCTTGCCGCTGCCGGATTCGCCGACCAGCCCCAGCGTCTCGCCGGGCCTCAGATCGAGCGAGACATCCTTGACGGCGCGCAAGGGATGACCGTGGCTGGCATAAGTCTTGTTCAGCCCGGCGACGCGCAGCACCGGTGCGGTTGCCGGCTTGGGCGCTGCCGCCACATCGCTCGGTGTGGCACGTGGCAAAGCTTGCGCCTTGTCGTGATGGAAGCAGCGCGACAGGCGCTTGCCTCGCTCGTCGCTCAGATCATAGAGCGGCGGCAATTCGGTGCGGCAGCGGTCGTCCGCCAAGGCACAGCGGTCGGCGAAGGCACAGCCTTTGATGTCCGCGCCGATACCCGGCAGGAAGCCCGGAATGGTGTCGAGCCGCCCCTGGTCCTTGCGCTGGCCGCCGCGCGGCAGGCAGCGCAGAAGCGCGACCGTATAGGGATGGCGCGGATCGTTGAAGACGACATCGGTCGGTCCTTCCTCGACCAGCATGCCGGCATAGAGCACGCCCACCCGGTCGCACATGTTGGACACGACGGCGAGGTTGTGGCTGATGAACAGGATCGAGGCCGACAGCTCCTGCCTGAGCTGCACGATGAGGTCGAGCACCTCGGCCTCGACCGTCGCATCGAGGCCGGTGGTCGGTTCGTCGAGGATCAGCATCGAGGGATCGTTGGCCAGCGCCATGGCGATCGCCACACGCTGCTGCATGCCGCCGGAGAGCTGGTGCGGATAGCGCTGCATGACACCCGGCGGATCGGAGATGCGCACCCGGTTCAGCATGGCGATGGCGCGATCGGTGGCCGCCTGGCCCGTTATGCCGCCAAGCTCGAAGATCTCGGTCAACTGACGGCCGATGCGGATCGACGGGTTCAGTGCCTTGCCTGGATCCTGATAGACCATGGACACGCTTTCGGCCCGCGCGCGCCGCAAGGCCTCGGCATCGAGCTTCATCACGTCCTGGCCGTCGAGCGAGATCGCGCCGCCCGATATCGAGCCGTTTCTTGGCAGATAGCGCACGACGGTGAGCGCGACGGTGGATTTGCCGCAGCCGGATTCGCCGACCAGCCCGTAGGCCTCGCCTTGCCCGATGTTGAGGCTGAGATTGCGCAGCACGGCGCGGTTGCGCCCGGCCACCCGGTAGGCGACCGACAGATCGGTGAGTTCGAGCGCGTTTTGCGCCTTCGCGGAGTTAGTCATTGAGCGCTCCATGAACGCCGTCGGCCACAAGGTTGACACCGATCACCAGCGAGGCGATGGCGAGCGCGTCGAACAGCACCGTCCACCAGAAGCCGCCGCCGATCATGCCGTAATTGCTGGAGATCGACAGCCCCCAGTCGGGTGAGGGCGGCTGGATGCCGAAGCCCATGAAGGAGAGTGTCGCGACCGCGAAGATGGCGTAGCCCAGCCGCACGGTGGTCTCGACCAGGATCGGCGGGATGACGTTGGGCAGGATCTCGACGAACATCGTGTGGAAGGCGCTCTCGTGCCTCAGCTGCGCGGCAGCGACGTAATCGAGTTCGCGCTCGGCCAGCACCGCCGAGCGCACGGTGCGGGCGATGATCGGCGCGAAGCTGAGCCCGATGACGACGATGACGGTGGCCTTGGAGGTGCCGAGCGCGACGATGGCCAGCAGCGCGACGATGACCACGGGGATGGCCATGAAGGCTTCCAGGATGCGGCTGACGACATCGTCGACAATGCCGCGGAAATAACCGGTGAGCAGGCCGAGTGCCGTGCCGGCAACCGTCGCCAGCAAGGTCGCCAGTGGCGCGACGGTGAGGATGTCGCGCGAGCCGACAATGACGCGCGAGAAGACGTCGCGGCCGATCTGGTCGGTGCCGAACCAATGTTCGGACGAAGGCGGCGCCAGCGCGTTGATGATGTCGTCGGCAAGCGGGTCGTAGGGTGCGAAGTGCTCGCCGAAGAGCGCGCAGGCGACCCAGAACAGCACGATGAAAAGGCCGACAAGGAATGTCCGCGAGCGCATGAGCGAGAAGAAGACTTCCGCGAGGGGACTGCGCCGGCGCGTGCCGTCCTGTGGGGGAGAGGTGATCTGCACGGCGCTCATTGGTCTGACCCCAGCCGGATGCGTGGATTGAGCACGGAATAGAGGAAGTCGGCGATCAATGTCGCCACGGCATAGACGATGCCGATGGTCAGGATTCCCGATTCCAGCATCGGAAAGTCCTTGCCGCGCGCGGCGGTGAAGATCAGCGAACCGATGCCCTGGTAACGGAACAGCGTCTCGATCACCACCAGGCCGCCGATGAGATAGCCGGTCTGGGTGGCGATGACGGTGATGGTCGGCAGCAAGGCATTGCGCAGCACATGGCGCCAGATCACCGTGCGCCAGGGCAGGCCCTTGAGCACCGCCGTTCTTGTATAGTCGGAATCGAGCGCCTCGATCATGCCGGAACGCGCCATGCGCGCGATATAGCCGAACAGCACCAGGAACAGCGGCAGCGACGGCAGGATCAGGTAGTAGAGCTGCGTGAAGAAGCCGGCATCCTTGGGCCATGCCGCCGAGATCGGCAGCCAGCGCAGCCACACGCCGAAGATCAGGATCAGGATGATGCCGGTGACGAACTCCGGCAGCACTGTCACCGACAGGCCGCCAAGGCTGATGATGCGGTCGAGCGGGCGGTTGAGGTTGAGCGCGGCCACGACGCCGCCAAGAATGCCGATCGGCACCACCAGCACGAAGGCGACCGCCGCCAGCTTCATCGAATTGCCCAAGGCATCGATGACGAACGGCGCCACCGGCGAGCGGAAGATGTAGGACGTGCCCATGTCGCCGCGGACAAAATTCCAGATCCAGGTCGCATATTGGGTGAGCAGCGGGCGATCGACGCCCAGCGTATGATTGAGAGCGTCGACCGCGCGCTGGTCGGCAAACGGTCCAAGGATCGCACGCCCGACATTGCCGGGCAGCACCTGGCCGCCCAGGAACACCATGATGCTGAGCAGGAACAGCGTCACAAGCGACAGGGAAACACGCCGGGCAAAGAAGGAAAGAATGGCTAAGCCTCCTTGTGATGGGGCTGCGGTCCGGCCAGGCCGGGCACATCGGCTAAACGCACTGTGGCAGGCGGATCGAAGGCTGTCACCGGGGGGACGGCTCCGTCAAATCGAGATACCTCGACCAGCGTCGAATTGCAGGTCGGTGACTGGCCAAGGCGCGACGTCCCCCGGTCGGGCGTCAACACGTTCGGATTGCCATGCTTTTCCAGACTGTGCGGCTGTCCCGGCGTGGAGGGGTCGAACCATGCACCGGTTGGCAACTGGACGACGCCGGGGATCAGGCCATCCGTCAGCACGGCGCCTGCCAGGCACGCTCCGCGATCGTTGAAGACGCGCACGACAGCTCCGTCCACGATACCGCGCGCTGCGGCATCCGCCCGGTTGATCCACAGCGGCGCGCGGTCCGACACCTTGCCTGCCCGGCTGACCGAGCCGTGATCGTACTGGCTATGCAGCTTGTCGGCGGGCTGCGGTGACAGGAGATGCAGCGGGAACCGGCTGGCAAGCTCGCTGCCCAGCCATTCCCTCGGCTCGCGCCACACGGCATGACCGGGACAGTCGTCATAGCCGAAGAAGTCGATCGTCTGCGAGAACAGCTCTATGCGGCCCGATGGCGTCGCCAGCCGATGGCGCTCCGGATCGGCGCGGAAGGAACCGAGCAAAGTCTGCGACGTCACCTGCCGGGCAAGGTCGGCGTGGCCGTCATGCCAGAAACGGTCGAAGGGAGGCATCCCGACGCCGGCCGCGTTGGCATTATCCCTGGCCTGCTCGTAAAGCAACCGGATCCAGTCGCTGGCTGCGCGCCCTTCTATGAAGGCCTCGCCGGTACCGAGCCGCGTCGACAGGTCGGCAAAGATCCGATAATCGTCGCGCGCCTCCCCAACTGGGTCGATCGCTTGCTTCATGGCGACGACGAGGTTTTCCCGGTTCGAGAAGGCGAGGTCGTTTCGCTCCAGCGGCGTGGTGACCGGCAGCACGATGTCGGCATGGCGCGCCGTCGCCGTCCAGAAGGGCTCGTTGACGATGATCGTTTCAGGCCGCCGCCAAGCCTCGACCAGCCGGTTCAGGTCCTGGTGATGATGGAACGGATTGCCGCCGGCCCAGTAGACCAGCCTGATGTCGGGATAGGCCATCGCGGCGCCGTTGAATTCGAAGGAACCGCCCGGCTTGAGCAGCATGTCGGCCATCCGCGCGACCGGGATGAAGTCCGTAACCTGGTTCCTGCCTTGCGGCACGGATGGCCACCGGAATCCCATCTCCGGTCTTCCGGCGCCATTTGTCGATGAATAGCCGAAGCCAAGCCCGCCGCCCGGCAGTCCGATCTGGCCGAGCATCGCGGCAAGCGTGATCGCCGCCCAGTATGGCTGCTCGCCATGGTCGGCGCGCTGCAGCGACCAGCTCACCATCAACATCGTGCGCTTGGCGGCCATTTCCCTGGCCAGGGCGACAATCCTGTCCTCGGCGACGCCACTCAGGGCCGCGGCCCATGCCGGACTCTTCGGCTGGCCGTCGGTTTCTCCCAGGACGTAGGCCCGCACAGCCTCGAAACCGGTGCAGTAGCGCGCCAGGAACGCCTCGTCATGACGGTGCTCGCCGAGGAGGACATGGCACAGGGCCAGCATCAAGGCGGTGTCGCTGTTCGGTCGCAGCGCCAGCCATTCGGTCTCGACGCCGCGCGGTGCGTCATCGCGCACGGGCGAGACATTGATCAGCCGGGCGCCGTTGGCAACGGCATTGCGCAAGGCCGCGGCGGCTTCGTGACGGGCCGCGCCGCCACCCTGTATCTGCGCATTGCGCCAGGGCAGGCCGCCAAAAGCGATGATCAGCTCGCTATGCCGCTCGATCCCGTCCCAAGTGGAATGATTGCCCGTCAGGCCATCGGTCCCGCCAAGCACATGCGGCAGGATGATCTCGGCCGCGCCGTAGGAATAGCTGAGCACCGAGCTCGTATAGCCGCCGATCGTGTTGAGGAAGCGGTGGACCTGGCTCTGGGCATGGTGGAACCGTCCCGCGCTCGCCCAGCCATAGGAGCCGGCATAGATGGCGCTGTTGCCATGCGCGACGCGAACACGGTCCAGTTCGGACGCAACGATGTCCAACGCTGTTTCCCAGGAGACTTCGACAAAAGCCTCGCTGCCGCGTCCGTCCTTGCCGCCGGACCTGTTCCCCTCCAGCCAGCCGCGCCGGATGGCGGGACGGGAGACACGCAGGTCGCCCTGCACGGTGCCGAGCATGGACTCGCCGATCGGCGATGGATCGGGGTCGCCGCTCCATGGCTCGACGCCGACGAGCCTGCCGTTCTCGGCACGGATTTCGTAGGTCCCCCAATGCATGGTGGTGAGCAGGGTCTCGGACTCCATGGGCAATGATCGATCGTCCCGCAACGCGAGGCTCCGCGTCAGGCCGGCGCGCAGCGCCTTGCCTCGGCCTGGCAGCGAAAGCGCCAGCCCCTACTGGGGGCTGGCGGTCGCGGGATGGGCTTGTCTGCCTCCGCTTAGGCCTTCGACGCCTTTTCGAGGAACAGCTGCGACATGGCGGTCGGCTGTACGCCGGCCACGCCTTTCGCCGTCGCCGTCAGGTAGTCGTAGAAATAGCCGAAGATAACGGGCGTTTCCTCGAGCAGCAGCTTCTGGATCTTGCCGGCGTCGGCCTTTTGAGCCTCGAGATCAAGCGCCGCGATGTAGCTGGTCGCCAGCGCGTCGTAGTCCTTGTTCTTGAAGTGCGCCGCGTTCCAGGTGCCATCGCTCTTCAGCGGGGCAGCGAGATAGACATTCGGCACGCCGCGGTGGCCATAGTCGGTGATGCCCATCACAGAATCCAGCCAGTTCGATTTGCCGAACACCGCATCGCCGTAATAGGCGCTCTGGTCGAGGATGTTGAGCTCGAGCTCGATGCCGATCTCCTTGACCCAGTTCTGGATGAGCTGGGCATATTCGGGGATTTCGAGGTAGCGCTCGGTGGTCAGCGTGATCTTGAAGCCATTGCCGACGCCCGCCGCTTCCATCAGCTGCTTGGCCTGCGCGATGTCCTGCTTGCGCTGCGGCACGCCGGTATCGGTCGACGGGTAGACCGCTGCGAACGGGCTGTCATTGCCCGCCACGGCGCGACCCTTCATCAGGCCGGCGACCAGCTTGTCGCGATCCATGCTGAGCGCGATGGCGCGGCGCACGCGCGCGTCCTTCAACGGACCGTCGTCGCAGCGCAGGTGCAGTTGCTGATGCGCCGAGGACTTCAGGCTGATGATGTCGACGCTCGGATCGCTGAGCAGGGCGACGCCGGCCAGGACCGGCATCTGATTGATGATGTCGACCTGACCGCCTTGCAGGGCCAGGATCATCGGCTGCACATCAGTGAAGAAGGTGAATTCCGTGCGATCGGGCAGGGCCTTCTCGCCCCAATAATTCTCGTTGCGGACGAAGGATGCGCCGACTTTCGGCGTGTACTTCTCGACCTTGAACGGACCGGTGCCGTCGAAGCTCTTCTCGTAGTCGCCCTTGTAGCTCGCCGGGATGATGACGGCGTTGTAATTGTCCGATGACAGCATGTAGGGGAAGTTGCCGTTCGGCGCGTCGAGGTGGAACTCCACCGTGTAGTCGTCGACCTTCTTGCTGGCGCCTTTCGACAGGATGCCGGTGAACACCGACAGCGCGTTGGACGAGTTTGCCGGGTCGGCAAGGCGGTCGATGCTGGCCACCACGTCCTCGGCCTTCATCTCGCCGCCCGAGTGGAATTTCACGCCCTTGCGCAGCTTGAAGGTCCACACTGAGCCGTTGTCGTTCGGCTTCCAGCTTTCGGCCAGCGCCGGCTTGAGCACGAGGTCCGGGCCATCGACGCAGAGGAACTCGGCAACCTGCTGCATGACCAGCAGGCCGCCGGCGTCGGCGATGGTGACCGGGTCGATGGCTGCCGCTGGCACGCTGCTGGCGACGCGGATGGTGGCGCCGGGCGCGCCCTGGGCGCGGGCGAGCGACGGCATGCCACTGAAGCCGGCGGCCGTGGTGATGCCGCCCAGGAGCGGCAGCGACAGGCCGAGCAGGCTGCCGTGGCGGATGAAGTCGCGACGGCTGACGCGGCCGTCGACGAGACCGTCGATAAGGTGATTTTCGAGCGGCGAGCGGTTGCGCCGGATCAGGTCGAGAATGCGGTAGTTCTTGCTCATGGGTTTAACCCTTTCCCCTTGTTTCTTATGGCTGAAGAATGCACTTGCGGTTGACGAAATTCCGTGGAGTTCTCCTGTCCCGGCCATCAACGAAGTCGGTCGACCGGGACTGTAGCATGCTGTCTTTTCTGGTCCATCCGATCCTTGCGGCGCAGGGGTCAGATTTTCTTGAGGCAAATGCTTCCACCCGTCAGGTGCTGCCTTGGCGATGCAAATCGCTGCGGCGGACCCTTGTTGTCGGCTAGTCTCCTTTCCTTCTCCTAGTTCAGCGGCAGGCGGCGATATGTTCCGGGCTTTGCCGGGTCGTGATATTTGTTGCACGGGCCGTTCTCGGTGAAGTCGCGATGGCAGGCCGCGAGGTTTTTCCGCGACAAGGTAACGCCGAGACCGGGGCCTTCCGGCACGCGCACGACATTGTTCCTCGGCGAAAACGGCCCTTCTTCGGTGATGTCCATCGGCTGCATGCGAAACAGCGACTGGTTCGGCTCCCGGATCCAGCCGAGCGCCGCGCACAGATGCAGATAGGCCGCGCTGCCGATGCCGCTGTCGCCGCTGTAGCACCAGAAATCGACGCCGGCATGTTCGCAGGCGCCGACGAAGCGCAGCAGGCGGCCGATGCCGCCATGCGCTGTCGGATTGCCGACGAAGGCGTCAGGAACCTTGAGGTCCATGGCGCGCGCGATATCGATGTTGTGGGTCGAGAACGGGATCGAGCAATGCTGCCGCAACTGCCGCATCTCCTCGATCGTCGCCACGGGATCCTCCCAGTTGCGCACCCCGAGGTCTTCGAGCGGCCGCGCCAGCCGCCGCGCGGTGGCCAGCGAATAGGCCTGGTTGGAATCGATGCGGATCATCGCCTCGTCGCCGAGTTTTTCGCGGATCAGCTCGACCATTCTCAGCGAGACCCTCGGATCCTCGGTCGAGAATTTGCCTTCGAAGAAAGTCGTGCCGTGCGTCTCGTTGAGTTCGACGCAATAGTCGGCGACTTCTTCAGGCGTCGTCTCGCCCTTCACCTTGGGCCCGTCGCCGCGCAGCGAAAAATAGTCGGTGAACGGGATGTCCTTGCGCACGGCGCCGCCGAGCAGCTGGTAGAGGGGCTGCTTCCACGCCTTGCCTCGCAGGTCCCACAACGCCATCTCGATGGCGCCGAAGGCCATGATGCGGGTGCGATCGTTGATCGACTGCACGCCGGTCCAATAGGGCAGGCAGACATATTCGGCGCCGGCGATGTCGAAGGCATCGCGGCCGACCAGGCGCTCGGCCAGAACATCGTTGATGATCGCGGCTGCCGCCGGCGTCGGCGCTTCGCCGAGGCCGATCAGCCCATCCTCGGTCTCGACCTCGACAATGGTCTGCGAAAAGCCGTCGAGCTCGCCAAAGACCCAGCCATAGGGCGCTTCGAGGCGAAGATTGATCGGCGTGGCCTTGATGCTGCGGATTTTCATCTCAGCCGATCTCGAAGAAAGGCTTGCCGAGCAGGCTCGGGTCCACGTCGATGCCGAGGCCAGGCCCATCCGGAATGCCCATATGGCTGCCGGTGACCGGCGGGGCGTTGAAGGCCGTGCGCACCGTCACCCATTCATGGAAGGCAATGGCATGCAATCGCCGCTCTTGCGGTGTAGACAGCGACAGATGTGCCATCGCCGCCGTGTCGATCTCGGCGCCGCCTGTGTCCTCGACCGTGATCATGAAACCGAGGTCGACGGCGACGTCGCGGATCTGCCGGGTCCTGGTCACGCCGCCCAGCCGCGAGATCTTCAGCGTCAACCCGTCGGCCGCGCCCAGGCGGTGGATCTCCAGCATCTCTTCCAGCGACGTCACGGATTCGTCGAGCACCATCGGCTTGTCGAGCATGCGGCGCACCGACATGTTCTCCTCGATCGTCGTGCAGGGCTGCTCGAACGTGTAGTCTATGCCACGCGTGGCATCGGCGAACTGCCGTGCCTGATAGGGTGTCCAGCCGGCATTGGCGTCGCAGAAAATCACCGTACCTTTCGGCACGGCAGAGGCGACCGTCGTTACCCGCTCGATGTCGTCGTGCACATTGCCGCCGACCTTGACCTGCAGACGGCGACAGCCCTCGGCGATGATCCTTTTTGCCAGTGCCGCCATCTGGTCGAGCGTGCCGTGGGTGACGACCCGGTAGGTCTCCGCCATATCGCTCTCGCGGCCGCCGAGCATGGTCACCAGGGGCACGTCGGCGGCGCGTGCGGCCAGGTCCCAGCAGGCCATGTCGAGCGCCGATTTAATGTAGGGATGGCCTTTGAACACCGTGTCCATCAGCCGGCCGATGCTGGCCAGCCCGCGCGGATCCTGGCCGATGAGATGCGGCGCGATCTCCGGCACGCCCGCGCGTGTCCCCGCCGGAAACGCGGCCGAGTAGAAATTGCCGAGCGGCGCCATCTCGCCCCAGCCGGTCACGCCGCTATCGGAAGTGATGGCGACGATGACCGCGTCGAAGCAGTCGGCGACCCGCCCCTTTGACATGCGGTAGGGGCCGTCCACGAAGGACTGAACGACATGGTAGGCCTTGATGGATTTGATCTGCACTATTGTCTGTCCGTTGTCGGTGATTTCAGGAAAGCATCGCCTTGGCGGCGAAGCCCTCAGCCGTTGTTGTTCCGTCCGGCGCGATCGGCCTTGGCGCCCTTCGATTCCCTTTGTTCCAGCCCGCGCGCATAGGCGAGCAGTTCCTCGAAATCGATGTCGATATGTTCGCGGGCATAGCGCTGGGCGGCGCGCATATCCTTGCCTTTCATGAGCCGCACATAGGTCTCGTGCATGTCCTCGACCGGCACCGGCTCGTTGCGGGCATGCAGATGGAGCGCGAAATACATCTGCAGCCGGCTGGTCAGCCGCTGCCAGGTTTCCAGCAGCACCGAATTGTCGGCCCATTCGTAAATCAGTCCGTGCAGTTGCAGCGCGGTCTCGATCTGACGCGTGGTGTCGAGAGCCCGCGTCGCTTGCTTCACCGCCTCATGGCGCCGGTCGATCTCGTCGAAGAAGCGCTGGTCGCGCAGAGGCCAGGTGCGCTCGATGGCGAATTCGTCCAGAACCTTGTTCAACGAATAGGCATCGTCGATATCCTTGGCGGTGACGTCGACGACGAAGGTGCCGGCGTAGGGAATGCTGGCGAGGAGACCTTCCTGCACCAGCTCGCGCATCGCCTCGCGCAATGGCGCGCGGCTGACCCGCATCTGCTCGGAAATCCTGAGCTCGTTGAGCTTCTGGCCGGGCTCCAGTTGGCCGGTCAGGATCGCGCGCCGAAGCAGCGCCACGATCTCGGCACGGCGCGTGGTGTCGGCAATCGGGCTGAACTCCGTCTTCACTATCCGGCCCACTCCAGCGAGAACAGACCGCAAGACAATCAGATTGTCGACAATCTAACAAGGTCTCATTTTCGGATTTTTTCTCGGCGCCAGGCAAAACCCGCCCCGGATCGGTGGAGGGCGGCTCAGGCCGCCCGGCCGTAGAAGCCGACCCGTTCCTCGGCACTGAACATCACGCCGGGTTTCTCGTAATAGGAGAACACCGCGATCATGCGCTCGCGTTCGCCTTCGACGGTGGTGACACGGTGCGCGGTGTTCTTGCCGCGGAAGACATTGAGCGTACCGGGCTTCATGCGCAGGATTTTTGCATCGGGGTCTCGCCCTTCGAGCAACCTGGCGACACCGTCATAGTTCGGATCGTCGTCCGAGCGCAGATCGGTGCGGTATTCGAGGTCGCCGCCACTCTGCGCCTGCTGCAGCAGAAGCGTCGTGGTGAATTCCGAGCGGTCGAAATGCCAGTTCAGCGCCTCGCCGGCGCGATAGGCCATGACATTGGTGCGGGCCAGCGGATCCTGCATGACATGCAGTTCTGCCTTGCCCATCGTCGCCGCCAGGAAACGCACAAGCGGCTCGTATTCGTAGATGGCAAGCACGGTGCTGCCGGGAAGCTGGTCGGCACAGACAGTGTGGCTGATGGTCTCGACCTTGCGCAAAGCGGGATGGTCGGGCGCCAGTTCGGGGATGCTGGGCTTGAAATAGATATTGTGCATGCGCTTGTGGACATGGGACTGCGTGTCCATGACCGGCTTGATTTCCCGCACCGCCTGTTCGGCGACGCCGGGCCGCAAAAAACCTTCGAGATTGAACATGCCGTCGGCTTTGAGCGCCGCGACGGACTGCTCGACGAGGCGCTTCCAGTCGCCGCTGCCTTCGCGGTCGAGCGGATAACGGTCGAGATCGAGAATGTCCTTCATGTCGCGTGCTCCTTGGGCTGGGCACAGAGAACGGCAAAAAATTCTTTCCCTCAACGCGGAAAATTATTACGACCGACCAAGAAAATCTTATGGAGCTTGGCATGGAAAGACTGCCGCCGCTGAACGCGATCAAGGCCTTCGAGGTCGCCGCTCGTGCCGGCAGCTTCACCCTGGCCGCGAGCGAGCTTGGCGTGTCCTCGGCGGCGGTCAGCCAGCAGATCCGCAATCTCGAAACCTGGTTCGGCAAGCAGCTGTTCGTGCGCACCGGCAACCGCATCACGCTGACCGACGCCGGCCACGCCATTTACCCACAGACCGCGCGTGCGCTTGGCGACATCGCCGCCATCGGCCAGCGCATGCTGGAAGGCGGCCTGAGAACGCGTCTGGTCGTCAGCGTGCCGTTTTCGCTGGCAGAGCTATGGCTGGCGCCGAGGCTGGCTGCGCTTCTCGATGCCTTTCCGCACATGGCGATCGACGTGCGCGCGGAAGACGATCCGATTGATCTGATGCGCCAGAATGTCGATCTGCGCATTTCCTATGGCGACTATCACTATCCCGGCTTGCGGATGATCCGCCTCGTCCATGACGATGTGCTGCCGGTCTGCGCGCCGGAATTCTGGCACCGGCACGGCAATGGTGATCCGGGGCTCACGGACCTGCATGAGAGCCTGTTCATTCACACCAATTGGGGTCCTAACTATGCCTCGCACCCAACCTGGGCCGACTGGTTCGCGGCATGCGGCGCGAGCCGCTCGCCAGACCCGTCGCATGGGCGCCGCGTCGGCCTGTCCAGTCTGGCGATTGCCTCGGCGAGGCTCGGCCTGGGCATTGCCCTTGGCCAGCGGGTGATGGCGCAAGCCGATCTGGAGGCGGGCCGCCTGATTGCGCTTTCCACCGTTTCAGTGCGCCTCGGCCATCCCTATTGCGCCTTCATGCCGCCGGCCAAAGCCGATCGCGCGGATGTGGCCGCTCTTGTCGGCCTGCTCGTGAAAACGGCGCCCGCGACCTGAGAAAAGGTCGAGGGCGCCGCGCGGAAACCGGGCCTGCGGGGGATTCAGGTAGCCGGTTTCTGTGGCAGTGGCGAGATCGGCATTCCGGGTCCGATCTTCTGCAGATTGCCTGTGATGATCTGGTCGCCTTCGGCGACGCCGCTCAGGATGGCCACCAGATCGCCGTTGGTCGGGCCGAGAGAGACCAGACGCTGGTCGACCGTGTTGCCCTTGCCGACGACGTAGAGATATTTGCCGAGCTGGCTCGAACCCAGCGCGGTCTGCGGCACCATCAGCGCATCAGGCTGCTGCCTGATATGCAGCCGCACGCGGACATACTGGCCAGGCATCAGCGTGAACTTCGCATTACCGATGGTGGCGCGTGCGGTGATGGTTCCGGTCGAATGGTCGACCGTGTTGTCGATGAAGGTCAGTTCACCCTTCTGGCTGGTCTCGGTCTCGCCCGGAAGCAGAACCTCGACCTCGATCGGACCGGCCGCGCGGGCCTGCTCGATCTCCGCCAGATCCGTCTCGCTCGGATTGAAGGTGACATAGATCGGGTCAAGCTGCACCAGCGTGTTGAGCACCGTGCCGGCGACGCTGACCAGCGTTCCGACCGAAGCCTGATTGCGGCCCAGGCGCCCGGTGAATGGCGCATGGATCTCGGCATAGCTCAAATTGAGCTCCGCCGTGCGCACCGCTGCCTGGTTGAGCGCCAGCGACGCCTGCGCTTCGCGCAAGGTGCTTGTGCGCTGGTCGAAGCTGTCCTTGTCCAGGTAACCGCTCTTGGCGAGCTCGGTGCCGCGGCCGAGATTGGAACGCGCATAGTCGAGCGTCGCCGTATCGCGCTGCACCTGGGCTTTCGCTTGGTCGAGAGCTGCCTGGAAGTCGTCGGGCGAGATCTTGTAGAGGAGGTCGCCCTGCCGCACATCGGCGCCGTCTTGCGCGGTCTGTTCCTGCAGATAGCCCGGCACGCGCGCTTGCAGCGTGATGCTGCGGATAGGCTCGATGCGGGCAGCATAGTCGAGATAGATCGGGATCGTCTTCTTGACGACGCTCGCCACCGGCACCGGCATGACGAATGCCGCCGGAGCCGGCGTCGCCGCTCCCGCCGTGGCGCCGCTCAACCTGAGGTTACCCATGTCGAGCAGATGGACGCTGGCCACCGAGATCGCGCCCAGTGCGACAGCCGTTCCTAACGCGATTTTCCATTTACGCATGATTAGTCTCCAATCTTATTCGGCCGCTTCCGCCAGGGGAGGGAAGGCGGGTTCGGCAGTTGGTTCAGTGTGCTTGGAGGCGGGCTCGCCGCTTTCGCGGCGCTCCCGCAGTTGTTCTATGACCGCGTAGAAGACCGGCACGAACACCAGCGACAGGATGGTCGCGGCGACCATGCCGCCAAACACGGTGGTGCCGATCGACTGACGGCTCGCGGCACCGGCGCCAGTGGCGAACATCAGCGGCAGCACGCCGAGGATAAAGGCGAATGCCGTCATCAGGATCGGCCGCAGCCTGAGCCGCGCGGCTTCCATCGCCGCCTCGACGATGCTGAGGCCCTCTTCGCGCCGCCGTCTTGCGAACTCGACGATCAGGATCGCGTTCTTCGCCGCCAGGCCGATCAGCATGACGAAGCCGATCTGCGAGTAGACGTCGATCTGCATACCGCGCAGCAACAGGGCTACGAAGGCGCCGAACAGGGCCAGTGGCACCGCCAGCAGCACCATGAACGGCATCGCCCAGCTCTCATACTGCATCGCCAGGATCAGGAAGACGAAGACGATGGCGAGGCCGAAGACGACCGACGCGATCGATCCTGCCTTGAGCTCCTGGAAGGTGATGCCGGTCCATTCGAAACCGAAATCCCTGGGCAGCGCGGTGGCAGCGGCCCGTTCCATTGCGGCGACCGCCTGGCCTGAAGAGAAGCCGGGGGCAGCGCCGCCATTGATCGTGGCCGAGGCGTTGTTGTTGTAGTGCGGCACGGTTTCCGGGCCGACGAACGGCACCAGCTTGCCCAATGTCGAGAGCGGCACCATGCCGCCTGAGGCATTGCGCACATAGAGCCGTGAAATGTCGGAGGCACCCGCACGTGCATCCTTGTCGGCCTGGATGGTCACCCGG
Organism: Mesorhizobium sp. B2-1-3A; assembly: GCF_006442655.1. Classification (NCBI taxonomy): domain Bacteria; kingdom Pseudomonadati; phylum Pseudomonadota; class Alphaproteobacteria; order Hyphomicrobiales; family Phyllobacteriaceae; genus Mesorhizobium; species Mesorhizobium sp. B2-1-3A. The sequence continues at coordinate 996,871 of NZ_VFWK01000001.1, read as the reverse complement.
AAAGTGCGGCCGAACAGGTTGAAGTCGTTCACGTAGAGGGAGCCGAGATAGATCTGCAGCGTGTTGAAGACGTCGGGCAGGTTGAGGCCGAGCAGTTTCGCCTTGGCCCGGTCGAGGTCGTAGTTGAACTGCGGCGTCGAGGTCGAGAACGGCGAGAACAGCTGCTGCGGATTGATTTCCGGCTGCTTGCGCGCCTCGGCGATCACGGCTTGCGTCGCGTCGTTGAGGGCCGTGCTGCCGCGGCCGGTGAGGTCCTCGACGACGAATTCGAAGCCGCCCGTGGTGCCGATACCCGGGATAGAGGGCGGATCGAAGGAGAGCGCAAAGGCTTCCGGAATCTGCATCAGCTTGCCACGTACATCGGCGACGAGCTTGGACGCGCTCTGGTCGGGGCCACGCTCTTCCCATGGCTTCAGGATGGCGAATTCGACCGCCGAGTTCGATTGCGCCGCACTGGTCAGGAAGTTCAGGCCGCTGATCGAGCCGACGATGTCGACGCCGGGTGTCGCCTGCAATATGTCGCGCGCTTTCTGGGCCACCGCGTCGGTGCGCTCCAGCGAGGCACCATCGGGCAGCTGGATGACGACGAAGAAGTAGCCCTGGTCCTCGACCGGAAGGAAGGTCGACGGCAGCTTCTGCCAGACGAAGTAGGTTGCCACCAGTCCGGCCGCGAACAGGCCGAGCATGATCCAGCGCAGCCGGATGAGGATGCGCACGCCGTGGGCATAGGCATGTGACGCCTTGTCGAAGCCTGTATTGAACCAGCGGAACGGGGCGAACTGCGTCTCGCCGCGATGGCGCAGGAAGGCAGCACTGAGGGCCGGACTGAGCGTCAGCGAGTTGAAGGCCGAGATGCCGACCGAAATCGCCACCGTCAGCGCAAACTGATTGTAGAGCTTGCCGGAGACGCCGGGAATGAAGGCGACGGGCACGAAGACGGCCATCAGCACCGCCGTGGTTGCGATGATCGGTCCGGTGACCTCGGCCATCGCGGCTTTGGTCGCCGCCAGCGGTTTGAGGCCCGCCTCCAATTGTCGTTCGACGTTTTCGACCACCACGATGGCGTCGTCGACGACGAGGCCGATGGCCAGCACCATGCCGAGCAGGGACAGCATGTTGAGCGAGAAGCCCATCATCTCCATGACGACCATCGTCGCCACCAATGACACCGGAATGGCGATGGTCGGAATGATGGTCGTGCGCCAGCTCTGCAGGAAGACGAACACCACGGCGACGACCAGCACCAAGGCTTCGCCGAGCGTGATCAGCACGTCATGCATCGAGGCCGACACGAAGCGCGTTGTGTCGTAATGCATGGCATATGAGACGCCCTTGGGGAAACGCGCCGACAGCTCCTGCATCTTGTCCTTGACGTGCTGCTGAAGATCGAGCGCGTTGGAACCGGGCATCTGGTAGACGGCGAGCACGACCGTCGGGTCCTTGCCGAAGAAGGCCGAGGACGAATATTGCAGGGCGCCGAGTTCGATGCGGGCCACGTCGCGCAGCCGCACCAGCGAGCCGCTGTCGGTGTTGGCGCGCACGACGATGTCGCCGAACTCCTTAGGGTCGCTCAGGCGGCCGACGGCGTTGACCTGCATTTCGAAGGCGGTGCCGGCCGGCGCCGGCGACTGGCCGATCTTGCCGGCCGCGACCTGGACGTTCTGCTCCGAAATGGCGTTCTGGACGTCGACCGCGGTGATGCCGAGATTGGCGAGCTTGTCGGGATCGAGCCAGACACGCATCGAATAGCGCCGCTCGCCGAAGATCTGCACGTCGCCAACGCCGGGCAAACGCTTCAGCGGATCGACGACCTGCAGATAGGCGAGGTTGCTCAACGCCACCGGGTCAACCGATTTATCGGGCGAGGTCAGGTTGACGATGAGAACGAAATTCGGGTTCTGCTTCTTGATCGTCACGCCGCCCTGGTTGACGATCGCCGGCAGCGACGAGGCCGCCTGCGAGACGCGGTTCTGGACGTCGACGGCGGCCGTGCTCAGGGAATAGCCGACATCGAAGGTGATTGTGATGGTCGAGGAGCCGTCATTGGAACTCGTCGACGACATGTAGGTCATGCCTTCAACGCCGTTGATCTGCTGCTCCAGCGGCGTCGTCACCGTATCGGCGACCACCTGCGCGCTGGCGCCCGGATAATGGGCGCTGACCACGACCTGGGGCGGTGTGATGTCGGGAAACTGCGAGACCGGCAGCAGGAAATAACAAATCGTCCCGGCGAGCACCATGATGATGGCGATCGACGAGGCGAAGATCGGACGGTGAATGAAAAAGTTTACCACGACACACATGCCTCGCCGGCTGCTCTTGCCCGCCCGAAGGCACTGGCAACCCTGGACAACTGGCCGTGCCCGTCACGGGAAGATTCCCGTGAACGCAGCAACGGCACCTCGCGACGCTGCCCATCGGCAAGCGAGCGAAGCATTTTCTCGAAAGCGCGGGGGTCGACCCCATCTGCTTTCATGACCAGCCGGATCATCGGATCCCGGACGGCCTCATCTATGGTAAGATCGCGGCGCTGTGGCATTGGCCGGCTCCTTGTCTGTCGATTCGCAGCCCATGCTCGCGAACCGTTTTCATTTCTTCACCGGCCGAGGCCGCATGATTGGCAGTTTCTCGTCCCTCTCATCTGGCAGGACCAGTTCACGGCCTTGTTATTGACGACGGACGACATAGGTGTTACCAGTAAGTAACATGCTGGAAGTTACAGACCGGTAACACCCTAGTCAAGAGGTGGCCGAGGGTTTTTTGGAAACGAAAGGAGATCATGATGACAGACGGCGTCGTGGAGCGCTCTCGTCCCCGGGATCGAATCCTGGAGACGGCACGCGACATGTTCCACAAGCACGGCATCAAGGGCGTCGGCGTCGACGCCATTACCGAAGCTGCCGGCACGAACAAGATGACGCTCTATCGTCACTTCGAATCCAAGGACGAGTTGATCGTCGAGTGCCTGCGCGCCAACGCGGCCAAGGCCGGCGCCATGTGGGACACGTTCGAGGCCGAATTTCCTGGCGACAAGCTTGCGCAGTTGCATGCCTGGGTTCGCAAGGCGGCTGCCATGCTCAATGCTGACGGCCGCGGCTGCGACATGGCCAATGCCGCCGCCGAGCTGACCGAGCCGGACCATCCAGCCAGGCTGGTGATCAAGGAACTCAAGGAGGCTCAGCGCGAGCGCCTCGTGACGTTGTGCCGGGATGCGGGCATTGGTCAGGCCGAACTGCTCGCCGACACGCTGTCGCTGCTGTTCGAGGGCGCGCGTGTCAGCGTGCAGACGGTGGGCGCCGAAGGTCCGAGCACGCAGTTCGTGCGCATGGCCGAAGGGCTGATCGTTTCCTTCCGGGGTGCCGCCGCCGGTTGAGTTCCTCCGCCTCTGTCGTTGGTTTGCCGGTCATATGACCGAGGCGATGTCGTGCGCCCTTTGGCGTCGGCTGTGCCGCTACTCTTGATGGCTGAACGAAAAAAGCCCGCTGCCGGGAGGAGGTGGCAGCGGGCTCGATTTCGAATGTGGTGCGGGAGGAGGTGCACCCCATTCAGCGTCGGCATCGCATCTGGGAGGAGTAGATGGCCGACAACCAGAAGCTACGAGTTGCCCAATGATTCGGCAACAATGAATTGTGCATAGCTGCTGTGCAGATTTGCCGTGCCGCCCGCAAAAGCGGGGAAATGCGTTCTCATTGCACCGGAACGTTTTCCCGGAAGATCAGTCGTGGCTCGATGAATTTTCGCGTCAGGTAGGGTGCCGATGAGGCAATGGAGCCCAGCAGGCGAATGACCGACTGCTCGGCGATCAGCCTGGCGTTCTGGTCGATGACGACATCGGCGAGGTCGTCGACAAGGTAGCCACGCGTTTCTCTCGTCAGGTCGTGACAGATGAAGACCGGCTTGCGGTTGGGCCTGGCTTCCCGGATGGCTTTTGCAACACCGGAGCGTCCGGCCCCGACACAATAAATGCCGAGCAGTTCCGGTTCGTTGTGCAGCGCCTTCATGGTTTCGGCATAGCTGGCATCCGGCTCATCGTTGATCTCGACGGCACTGGTCACGGTGAGGTTGGGAAATTCCTCGCCAAGCACGGAGCGAAAGCCCATTTCACGTTCCTCATGGCCGCGATAGGAGCGCGAGCCGACGACCATCGCAAGATGGCCCTCGCGGCCGCCGAGGAAGCGTCCCATCAAGAGCGCGGCGGTCCGTCCCGCCACGCGGTTGTCGATGCCGACATAGGCTGAGCGGGGAGCGGCCGGAATATCGGACACCAGCGTCACCAGGCGGATGCCGGCGTCGACAATGTCGCGCAGGATGTTGCGGGTTCGCGGATGGTCGATGGCGATGACACCGACGCCATTGGCCCTCAGCGACAGGTTCTCGACGGCGCTCTGCAGCGCATTGGGCGCGATGCCGGCGAGGTTGTGGATCCGGCAGGAGGCGACCAGCGGCAGGCGCGATGCATAGTCCTCGATGTGTCTTGCCAGATCCTGCATGAAGGCATTGCTGCCGATCGGCAGGAAGAATTCAAGGTTTGCAGGCTTCGAGGGAAGCGTCACCTGGTCGGCAACCGGCAGATAGCCGAGCTGCTTGGCGGCCTCCATCACACGCTGCCGGTTTGCGGCGCTTGCTCCCGGCCGATTGTTGAGCACCCTGTCGACCGTCGCGGTCGAGAGCCCGCAGTTCCTGGCGATATCGGAGACCGTGGCCTTCATGCCGTAACCCTATGCGCCGATGCGGTGGCGCGCCAAACAAGCGATTTTGGCGGCCGATGCGATATGAGTGACGGGTGATCGACACCCATCACCGCGACGCGCATTCGGCTGCCTCGACAAGACGGCTTCCGCCCGTCCTCAGTGTGACGGCTTGCCGTCGGCGACGGCGTCGCGGATTTCCTTGTCCGACATGCCGGTGATGATCCGTTCGACTTCCGTCACGGTCGTCTTCTTCGGGTCGATGTCGTCGGCGACCACTTTGCCCCGGCGCATGACGACGATGCGGTCGACCACCTGGAAGACATGATGGATGTTGTGCGCGATGAAGATGCAGGAATGGCCGGAATCGCGGGCGTTGCGCACGAAGCTCAGCACGCCCTGCGTTTCGGCGACGCCAAGATTGTTGGTCGGCTCGTCGAGGATGATGAGGTCGCTGTCGAAATGCATGGCGCGCGCGATCGCCACCGCCTGGCGCTCGCCGCCCGACAGCGAGCCGATTGGCGTCGTCGGCGGGATGTTCTTCGAGATGCCGACCTGTTTGAGCAGGTCGCGGGCGACAGTATTCATCGCCTCCTGGTCCATGCGGTTGAGGAAACGCGGCGGCTTGATCGGCTCTCGCCCGAGGAACAAATTGCGGGCGATCGACAGTTGCGTGACCAGTGCCGAGTCCTGGTAGATCGTCTCGATGCCCTGGGCGATGGCGTCGCTGGTGCTGTGCAAGGTCACCTTCTTGCCGCGGATGAAGATGTCGCCGCTGGTCAGCGGCACGGCGCCTGAGAGCACCTTGATCAGCGTCGACTTGCCGGCGCCGTTGTCGCCGAGCAGGCCGACGATCTCCCGCTCATTGACATGGAAATTGGCGTCCTCGAGCGCCTGCACGCGGCCATAGGACTTGCGGATGTTCTGCATGCGGATCAATGGCTCGGCCATGGTTCAAGTCCCTGCCTGATGCCGGCGTTCCAGCCATGAGTGGAGCGCCATCATGCCAAGGATGATCGCGCCGATGAAGATGTTGTAGGCGAGGCCCGGCACGCCGATCAGCACGATGCCGTTGCGCATCACGCGCAGGATCAGGATGCCGAGCACGGTGCCGATGATGGTGCCGCGCCCGCCGGTCAGCGCCGTGCCGCCGATCACCACCATGGCGATGACTTCGAGTTCGTAGCCGGTGCCGCTGTTGGGGTTCGCGGCGGACGTGCGCAGCGAGGAGATGACGCCGGCCAGCGAAGCCATGACCGAGGAGAGCACGAACAGGCCGATCTTGACGCGGTTGACGTTGACGCCGCGGGCCCGCGCGGCGTTGGGATTGCCGCCCGCCGCCTGGATCCAGTTGCCGGTCCGGCTCTGCGTCAGCACATAGCCGAGCGCGATCGCCGCGGCGATGAACCAGAACAGCGACATGTAGATGCGGAACGGCCCGATGAAGAAGTCGCCGACCAGCGCTTCCGCCAGCCAGCTGCCTTCGGCGCTCCAGGTGCGCTGCGGAAAACCGTCGGTGATGAAAAGGGCGCTGCCACGCACCACCAAGAGCATGCCGAGCGTCACCAGGAAGGACGGGATCTTGAGCTGCGTGACGAACCAGCCATTGACCAAGCCGATCAAGGCGGCCACCAGCAGCGCGACGACGAAGCCCATTTCCAGCGAGGTGACGCCACTGTTGAACAGCGTCCACATCAGCACCGGCGAAAAGCCGAACAGGGAGCCGACGGAAAGGTCGAATTCGCCTGATGTCATCAGCAATGTCATCGCCAGCGCGATCAGGCCGAGCTCGACGGTGAAGGCCAGTGTGTTGGAGATGTTCTGCGGCGACAGGAAGTCATGGTTGAAGCCCCAGAAAACGCCGATCTCGACGACGAGCAGCACGAAGGGACCAAATTCAGGCCGCGCGATCAGGCGTTGGATGAGCGAATGATTTTCCACAGGGAACCCGCGACATGGTTGGAACGGGCCGCGATCTCCACCGCATCGGGCGGGTCAGTCGCGGCGCAAGAGAAGCCTGGCGCCGCGTGCCAGGACGGTGCGGCGCCAGGATCGCGGTTATTTGCCGGACAGGATCTTGTCGTAGATGGCGGCCGTGTCCTTTTCGTAGAGCGCGCCGGTGATGACATTGAAGCCCGGAGGAATGCCTGACGCGGCCATGTTGGCGAGCGACAGCGCGACATAGCTGGTCGCCTGCGGGTCCTGCCACTGGCCGGCATTGACATAGCCGTTCAGCACTTCCTGCGTGGTGTCGAGCGAATTGCCCCAGCCGACGACCGGAATTTCGCCCGGCTTTACGCCGACCTGGTCGAACACCCGCTTGATCGAGCCGGTGACGAGGTCGCCGAGGCCGATGATGGCGTTGACCTTGCCCTTGTGGGCGGTGAGGTAGTCGACCATGCGGTTGATCACCTCGGCCTGGTCGAGCGTCGCTTCGGTCACTTCATAGGTGATGCCGAGCGGTCCGAACACGCTCTTGATGCCTTCTTCTTCCTGGACGCCATAGGTGGCGCCGGGAATCTCGACCGGCATCCACACGAAGTCGCCCTTCTTCACCAGGCCCTTGTCGACCAGATACTGCGCCCAATGCTTGCCGAAGGTGACGTTGTCACCGCCGACATAGGCATTGAAATTGGCCTTGGGATCGGGTGTGTTGAAGTTGATGATCGGGATGTTGGCGGCGCGGGCTTCCTTGACGATCTCGACAAGGCTGCCCGGATCGGGGCTGGTGGTGACGATACCGTCGGCCTTGGCCGACAGCGCGGCGCGAACCGCTTCCTGCTGCGAGGCGACATCGCCATTGTGGAACGAGGTGTTGACGGTATTGCCGGTGTCCTTGGCCCATTGCTTGGCGCCGGCCAGGAAGTAGGTCCAGACCGGGTCGGCCGGGCCGCCATGTGAAATCCAGTAGAAGGTCTTGGCCTGCGCCGCGGCGGGAATGACCGTCAGCGCGACCAGCAGGCCATAGAGCACAAGTCTCAGTCTTGTCAGCATTTCATTTCCTCCCGGTTGAAGATGATCCGTCCCTTGTTCCGGCTCGGCCGGATTGCGTCTTTTGCCAGCGCCGCTCGGATACCTAAGAGCATTCCCTTTTTCGACGAATGGCAAGCCTCCATCTGCAGGTGTAATTGCCGCCCGACGCGCCGCCATCAGCAGACCCATCAGATTGCATCAGTTGGGGTGACTTTTCAGGGCAGCCGGACGATCGGTGAAGGCCTCAGCCCGCCAGCATCTTTGTCGGCGTCGATTTGCCGGCGCCGCTTTCACCGACCAGCGCGTGGATCGAACCGCGCTCGATCATAAGGTTCATGTCTTCGAGCACGACCGTGCCGCCAAAGCACCTGGCGACGTTGCGCACGAACAGGATCGGAGAACTGGACATCGGAGCGCCCTCCCGACCGCACCGCGATCTTGAAGCGGATTGCGTCCGCCTTCATCCGGTTCCGCACAAAATCATGTTGATTGCGGCCGTTTGGGCAAAGATTCTAGATAAGACCGGCTTTCGCCAGGTCGCGCATCAAATGGCTGGCGCCATAGGTCCAGTGCGGGCAATCAGGCGACAGCCGCACCCGGTTGACCAGCGCGCCGAATTTTTCCGACGAGATGGTGACGATGTCGCCGACCTTGTGGGTGAAGCCCTTGCCCTTTTCGCCGCGGTCCTTCGACGGCACGAACATGGTGCCGAGATAGAGCGCCAGCCCATCCGGATACTGGTGGTGCGGCCCCATGGCTGCGGCAACCAGCTCTTCTGGTGAACGGCTGATCTCGGCCATCGAGCTTGCGCCCTCCAGCGAGAACCCATCTTCGCCCTCGACCTTCAGGCGCACCACGGCCTGCTTTACATCGTCGATCGAGAACGTCTCGTCGAACAGGCGGATGAAGGGGCCAAGCGATGCGGAGGCGTTGTTGTCCTTGGCCTTGCCAAGCAGCAGTGCGGAGCGCCCTTCGACGTCGCGCAGGTTGACATCGTTGCCGATAGTGGCGCCGACGATCCTGCCGCTCGAGGCGGCGATCATGGCGATCTCCGGTTCCGGATTGTTCCAGGTCGACACCGGGTGCAGGCCGACATCGGCGCCGAAGCCGACCGAGGCCATGGGCTGGCACTTGGTGAAGATCTCGGCATCGGGGCCGATGCCCACTTCCAGATATTGCGACCAGGCGCCGCGCGCGATGAGCTTGGCCTTGATCTCCATGGCCTCCGGCGATCCGGGCTTGAGCTTCGACAAATCATGGCCGATCAGTCCGGCAATGTCGGCGCGGATGGCATCGGCTTTTTCAGCGGAGCCGCGCGCCTGTTCCTCGATCACCCGCTCGAGCAGGCTGACGACGAAGGTGACGCCCGATGCCTTGACCGCTTGCAGGTCGACAGGGGAGAGGAGATGCGGTCTTGCCGGATCGCGCCCGGCCTCGAAACTGTTGGCAGCGATGTCATCGAGCGAGCCGATCGGCTTGCCCCTGGCCGCGCGCACATGCCCTGCCGGATCGGCCATCTCGCAGACATCACGCACGGTTGGCGCCGCGCTTGACGTGATGTCGAAGACGGTCCCGTCACGCACCGTGACCACCATGGGATGCGAGACATCGCCACTCCTGGCGCGGCCGACAAAAAGGCCCTCGGTGGGCAGATGCGTCGGGATTGTCATGCGTGGGATCCTCTGATCATCGAAAATGCGGCTTGCCGGATCGGCGCGGCACTTTCACCGGATTCCGCTCAAAGGTCTATCCCATCGATGGTGATCCAAGGTGCCGGGCTTTGGTTGTGAAACTCCGGATCCGGGACAGCCGGTCTGCGCTAGGCGCCACAAAACCACGAGCTATTTCAAGAACATGAAACGCTCAATGGATTTTCATGAGGGACACGTAAGCCCGTGCGGCTGCGGTCTCGGCGAATTCAGGCGTTGATCGCAGCCATTTCTGCCTGCGGGATTCCGCTTGACAGTTTCACAAATATGAAAAAATCTTAGCCAATTTCAAAATCTCGATGGGCAAGTCCATGTCGACCCTGGTTGCAGCAGAGGTGCCCAAGTCCCGGTCCTTGTCGGGCTTCCGGCTCGCCATGCTGCTGCCGGGGGCGCTGGTCACGTTCCTGCTGATCCTGTTTGCGCTTGGCCTGGTGCTGTTCCTCGCCTTCCGCGGCAATGACGGCTCGCTGCTCGGCGTTGGGCTGACCGTCGAAAACTTCGCCACCGTGGCCACCGATCCGCTCTACTGGACGGTGACGCTGCGCTCGCTGGTCATTGCCGGCCTGGTGACGCTGGCAACCGTCATCACCGCCTATCCCGTCGCCTACTACCTCGCCTTCCATGCCGGGCATCGGCGCGGCCTGCTGCTTTTCCTGGTCACGCTGCCGTTCTGGACCAGCTATCTCCTGCGCGTCTTCGCCTGGAAGATCGTGCTGGCTTATAATGGCGTCTTGAACTCGGCGCTGATCGAAAGCGGCATCTGGTCCGAGCCTACGCTGGCCTTCCTCAACACGCCGGCGGCGGTGGTCGTCACGCTCGCTCATGCCTACGCGCCGTTCGCCATCCTGCCCATCTATGTGGCGCTGGACACGATCCCGAAATCGCTGCTCGAGGCCGCCTCCGATCTTGGCGCACGGCCGTTCACCGCGTTCCGCCGCGTCGTTTTGCCAAACTCCATGCCCGGCGTTCTGGCCGCGGCCCTTGTCGTCTTCGTGCCGACGGTCGGCGACTATGTCACGCCGGCCATGGTCGGCGGCCCGGCCAGCACCATGATCGGCACGCTGATCCAGTCACAGTTCGGCAAGGCCAATGACTGGCCGTTCGGCGCGGCACTTTCGGTCTGCGTCATGCTGGTCATCCTCCTTGTTGTGCTGGTGGCGCGTGGCGCCGACCGCAGATTTGGCAGCCGCACATGAGGGCCGAACGCGCCGGCACGAAACGGGATGGCCGCTGGCTCGGCCTCTACGTACTTGCCTATCTGGTGTTCCTCTATCTGCCGGTCCTGCTGATCCCGCTGTTTTCCTTCAACGATTCCATCCAGGCGGCGTTTCCGCTGCAGGGCTTCACGCTGCAATGGTATGCGACGCTCTACGGCAATCCGGCGCTTTCGGGCGCGCTCGCCAACAGCCTCGTCATCGGCGTTGTCGCGGCTTCGGGCGCCACGCTGTGCGGCATCACCGTGTCTTATATGGATCTCTATGGCCGCTCCCCTTTGGCCGCCACCATCAGCGCCATCGCACGGCTGCCGATCCTCATCCCCGGCGTCATCGTCGGCATATCGCTGCTGATCCTTGTCAACCTGATCGGCCTCGGGCCATCGCGCATCGCCATCGTTCTCGGCCACATACTGGTGGCTCTGCCGACCACCGTGGTCATCATGCGCAGCCGTTTCGCCGCCATCCCCAAGACCGTTCGCGAGGCGGCCCTCGACCTTGGCGCTTCCGACTGGACCACGTTCCGGCGCGTCATGCTGCCGCTCAGCCTTCCGGCCGTACTGTCGGCCTTCATGCTTGCTTTCCTGATCTCCTTCGACGAATTCATCGTCGTCTTCTTCCTCGCCGGAACCGAGCCGACATTACCGCTCTACATCTGGAGCCAACTGCGCTTCCCCCGATCGCTGCCGACCGTCATGGCGCTGGGGACGGTGATCCTGGCGGTTTCCTTCATCGTCGCCGGTACCGCCGAGATCCTGCGCCATCGCGGGCTCGGTGCGGCGCGCCGCAATCCAGCCTGACCATAACAACCAAGAGGAGAACGAAAATGGCATTCCTGAAATCGATAACCGGACACAAGGCCCGGGCCGGCCTCGCGGCATTGGCGCTCGCACTGTCTTCGACCGTGACGCTGGCCGCCGAAAAACTGCAGTATTTCACCTGGTCGGGTTACGAATTGCCCGACTTCAACAAAAGCTTCCTTGCCGCGCATCCCGATGGCGTCGAGGCCTCGATCTTCGGCGACGACGACGATGCCTTCACCAAGGTCAAGGCCGGCTTCCGTCCCGACATCGCCCATCCCTGCTATGACAAGGTGGCGCGCTGGAACAAGGAAGGCCTGCTGCAGCCGATCGACACCAAGCGTATCAAGAACTGGGATTCGATCTTCCCGGTGTTCAAGAACTTGCCCGATCTGCAGGCCGGCGACGGCAAGGTCTGGATGGTGCCGTGGGACTGGGGCAACACCTCGATCCTCTATCGCACCGATCTGGTGAAGAACCCCGAGGCGAGCTGGAACCTGCTCTGGGACAAGCAATATGCCGGCCGCATGGCGACCATCGACGCCGTCCATGACACGCCCATCGTGGCCGCACTTCTCGCCGGCGTGAACCCGTTCGACATGACGCCGGCTGAGATGGACAAGGTCGCGGCAAAGCTGCGCGAACAGCGCCCGCTGCTGTCGAGCTACACCACCGACATGACCTCGGTCGAGCAGGCGCTGGCCAGCGGCCAGCTGGTCGCCGCCATGACCTGGAACGCATCGGCCACGTCGCTGAAGAAGCAGGGCGTGCCGGTCGAGTTCATGAAGCCGAAGGAAGGCATGCTGACCTGGGCCTGCGGCTTCGTCATGCTGAAGGACGCCAAGAATGTCGATCTCGCCTACGACTTCATCAACAGCCGGCTCGACGCCGACTCCGGCAAATTCCTGATCCAGTCCTATGGCTATGGCAGCTCGCTCAGCACCGCTTTCGCCGGCGTGGCGAAGGACGAATTGGAGAAGCTGCAACTGCCGTCCGACCCCGAGGTGATGCTGAAGAGCACCATCTTCACCGGCCCGATGAAACAGAACGACGATGTGGCGAAGATGTTCGAGAAAGTGAAGGCTGGCGGCTGACGCTGGTTCTTCCTTCTCCCCTTGTGGGAGAAGGTGTCGCCGAAGGCGACGGATGAGGGGTGCTCCAGCTTGGCGCCGACGGTGATCCGTCACCCACCCCTCATCCGTCTCGGCGCTACGCGCCGATCCACCTTCTCCCACAAGGGGAGAAGGAAGAAGCAAACGAGGACGAATGCATGGATGTTCTTGACGAAGCGGCGGAGAAGCGGAAGGACGATGCCGACGTGCGGGTCGGCCGGCGCGTGCGGGCGCTCAGGCTCGAGCGCCGCCTGTCGCTGGCCGAACTGGCCGCGAGGGCAGGCGTGTCGATCGGCGCGCTCAGCCAGATCGAGCGCGGCATGTCCTCGTTGCGGGTCAAGGTAATCTGGCCGCTCGCCGCCGCGCTGGACATCGAGCCTTCGGCGTTGATCGCCGACGGCAACGAGGCCGTCAACGATCTCTATTGCGTGCGCGCCAACAGCCGCCGCGCGATTCCGGTGAAATCCGAAGGCATCGCCAAGGCACTGCTATCGCCGCCCGGCGCGACGCTGACCGGCATGCTGGTGACCGTGGAAGCCGGTGGCGGCACGGCGGAAGCCTACGCCCATGCCGGCCATGAATTCGGCTTCGTGCTTTCTGGCGAGGTCGAACTGGTGGTGGATTCGACAAGATACGGGCTGAAGACCGGCGATAGCTTTGCCTTCAAGAGCACGCTGTTGCATGCCTTCCGCAATCCCGGCGCCGAGCAATGCCAGATCCTCTGGGTCAACACCACGAAGCCGTCCGAGGTTCGCGATGGCGCCTGATCCACTCGTTCGGCTGCAGGCGGTTTCCAAGGTTTTTCCAGGTGGCATCGTCGGGCTCGATGCCGTCGATCTCGACATTGTCAGCGGCGAATTCATCACGCTGCTCGGGCCGTCCGGCTGTGGCAAGACCACCAGCCTGCGTGTCATTGCCGGCTTCGAAAGCCCGTCGAGCGGCAAGGTCTTGCTCGACGGTCGTGACATCACTGCCCTTCGGCCCTTCGACCGGCCGGTCAATACCGTGTTCCAGGACTATGCGCTGTTTCCGCATATGAACGTCGCCGAAAATGTCGGCTTCGGCCTGTCCCTGCGAAAACTGTCGGGCGCCGAGCAGGCGAAGCGCGTCGGCGAAGCCCTGGAGATGGTCGGTCTCGCCGACAAGCTTCGCGCTCGCGTCCTGGAACTGTCGGGCGGCCAGCGCCAGCGCGTCGCGCTCGCCCGCGCCATCGTCTGCGAGCCGCGCGTGCTCCTGCTCGACGAGCCGCTGTCGGCGTTGGATGCGCATCTGCGCGAACAGATGCAAGTCGAGTTGAAGCGGCTGCAGTCGCGGCTTGGTACCACCTTCGTGATGGTCACCCACGACCAGACCGAGGCGCTGTCGATCTCCGACCGTATCGTCGTCATGAACAAGGGCCGCGTCGAGCAGATCGCGCCGCCGGCGACCCTCTATGATCGGCCCGCAACCAAGTTCGTGGCGAGCTTCATCGGCACCATGAATCTCCTGCAATCACGTTTTGTCGGCCGCGATGGCGATCGCCTGCGTTTCACCGCCGGCACCTTGCCGCTGGAGGCCATTTCCGAAACCGGCCAGTCACCGGGCGAAGGCGAGGTGCGCACTATCGGCGTGCGTCCGGAGGACCTGCTGGCGACGACCGAGGCCGCGCCCGGCACGGCGCCGGCACGTGTCAACAGCATCGTCTTTCACGGCCGCACGCTGCGCCTGCATGCCGAACTCGAAAAAGGCGCGCCTGTTGTCATCGATGCCCCGCGCCAGGCCGAGGGTTTTCAATTCAGCGTCGGCGACGTGGCGCATATCAGCCTGCGCCGTGGCGCCAACTGCCCTATGCTTTCAAGCTAATCTGACCCAATCCTTTCCAAACAATCGGAGCACACCCAATGAGCAATCATCTCAACTTCTTCATCGACGGCAGATGGGTGGCGCCCGTGGTGCCGGCGACGCTGGACGTGATCGACCCGTCCACCGAAGAGGCCTATACGAAAATTTCGGTCGGCTCTAAGGCCGATGTCGACAACGCTGTCGCCGCCGCCAAGGCCGCCTTCCCATCCTTCTCGCAGACCAGCAAGGCCGAGCGTCTGAAACTGCTGAAGCGCATCCTTGAAGTCTATAACGAGCGTTATGAGGATATCGCCCAGGCGGTCAGCCAGGAAAATGGTTCGCCGATCACTTGGGCGCGCGAGGCCCAGGCCTGGGCCGGCCGCGCACATATGGAAGCCACCATCAAGGCGCTGGAGGACTATGAATTCGAGGAGAAACGCGGCGGCACCATGGTGGTCAAGGAGCCGATCGGCGTCTGCGCGCTGATCACGCCGTGGAACTGGCCGCTCAACCAGATCGTCTGCAAGGTGGCGCCGGCCATCGCCGCCGGCTGCACCGTCGTGCTGAAGCCTTCGGAGATCGCGCCGATCAGCGGCATTGTTTTCTCTGAAGTGATGCAAGCCGCCGGCGTGCCGAAGGGCGTCTACAACATGGTCAACGGCACCGGGCCCGATGTCGGGCAGATCATGGCCGGCCATCCCGACGTCGACATGGTGTCCTTCACCGGTTCGACCCGCGCCGGCATCATCGTCGCACAGACGGCGGCGCAGACGGTCAAGCGCGTGGCGCAGGAACTGGGCGGCAAGTCGGCCAACATCGTGTTGGCAGACGCCGATTTCGAAACGGCGGTGCGCAAGGGCGTCGAGGGCTGCTTCGGCAACAGCGGCCAGTCCTGCGACGCGCCGACCCGCATGCTGGTGCCGGCCGCCCGCCACGACGAGGCGCTGGCCATCGCCAAGAAGGCGGCCGAAGCACACAATGTCGGCGATCCGCGCAATGAAGAGACCAAACTTGGCCCGGTCGTCAGCGAGCTCCAGTTCAACAAGATCCAGCGGCTGATCGAGGCCGGCATCAAGGAAGGCGCAACGCTGGTTACCGGCGGTCCCGGCCGGCCGGAACACCTCAACCGCGGCTACTATGTCCGCCCGACCGTGTTCGGCCATGTCACACCAGGCATGACCATCGAGAAGGAAGAGATCTTTGGGCCGGTGCTGTCGGTCATTTCCTACAAGGATGACGACGACGCGGTGAAGATCGCCAACGACACGGTCTACGGCCTTGCCGCCTATGTGCAGTCGCATGACATCGAACGCGCTCGCAAGGTCGCCGCCCAGCTGCGCGCCGGGCAGGTCTCGATCAACTATCCCGAGTGGGACACGTTCGCACCGTTCGGCGGCTACAAGCAGTCGGGCAACGGCCGAGAATATGCCGACTGGGCAATCCACGATTTCCTCGAGGTCAAGGGCATCATCGGCTACGGGGCGTAGGTTTCGGGAGCCCTGCCTGGCAGGGCTCCCTCAATCTTGAAGTTGCAGGCGTTGACGCGGAGAGCATCAGCGCCTGTTTCGTTTCAGCTTGATTTGTTCACTTTATGTTCTATATTGCTCGACTGGATTCAATTTGCCGAACGAGTTCCGTCATGAGTAGGCAACCGGCATTCGCAAAGAACGACCAGACCTCTTTTCCATTTGAGGAACCGAGTCCAATCCGGGACCCGCATCTGTTCTACGCATTGCTGGTCGAAGCCCCGGTCAACGTGATGCTGCGGCGTAGGGCAGAGCACTACAATCGGGAACTGGGGTTGCGAGGATGGCTGACGCCAACCGATCAGATACACATAACCCTTATGGGCCTTGGCGACGGCAAAGAGAAGCGCGTGGTGGAGATCGCCCGCCATGTCGGCTTGCTGATACAGGCCGCGCCATTCGAAGTTTGCTTCGACCGCCTGTCGGCCTTCGGCGGCGGAGCGCTGGTGCTTCGCAGCAGCGACCATTCGCCGACCCTGCAAGCCTTCTGGCGAAAGCTCTCTGCTGTGATCGACGACAGCCCGCTGCAGCCGTTCGTCACGAGTTCGTTGGAGCCACATGTCACGCTGCTTCGTGATAGACAAGGCATGCCGAACGTGCGGGAAAAGATTGTCGAGCCGATATCCTGGAAGGTGCGCAGCTTTGCGCTGATCCGCAGCTATCAGGGCAAATACGAATGTCCGGCGATCTGGCAGCTGACCGGTCAGGACGATTCCCTTGCGGGTATGTGAGCCGCCGCCGCAAATCATCGTCACACAGCCGCGCTATATCGATCGTCCTGACACACCTTGTCAGCTGTCATGCGGGCAGGGGTGGCGGGCCGGCAAGCGTATCCCTACTTCGAGTGCGTCTGAACAGGAGGAACACAAAATGACCATCGCGGAAATTGCCAAGGATTTCACCGAGCTCCTCAAGCAGGGAGACCACAACGGTGCCGCCGAAAAATACAATGCCGATGACATCGCCAGCTACGAAGCCATGGAGGGACCGATGGCCGTCAGCCACGGCAAGGAGGCCCTCAGGCAGAAAGGCCAATGGTGGCAGGAGAACCATGAGGTCCACGGTGGCTCGGTCGAGGGACCCTATGTCAACGGCGACCAGTTCGCGGTGCGCTTCACATTCGACGTCACGCCCAAGGCTACCGGCCAGCGTGTAACCATGGACGAGGTTGGCCTCTACACGGTCAAGAACGGCAAGATCACCGAAGAGCGTTTTTACTACTGAGCCAGGAGATGCCTCCGACCTCGGAGCCTGCTCTTCGCTTCGAGATACAAGCATGGCGGCCGGGACATCCGTCCTGGCCGCCATGTGAGAGGCTCAAATCGTCTTCACATACTCGGCAAGCTGGTCGGCCACCGTGCCCCAGCCATCGAAGAACCCCATCTCCTCATGGCTGTTGCGGGTCGCCTCGTCGCGGTGGATGGCGGTGGCGGTGTAGCGCGTGCCCCGGCCATCGGGCTGGAGGGAAATGACCGCGGTGATGAAGGGCTCGCCTGACGGCCGATAGCCCGGCAGCAGCGCATCCGTCCACACCAGCCGCTCGTTCGGCACAATGTCGAGATAGCAGCAGCGGCGGTCGTTGACCTCCTTTCCGTCGGGCGACTGCATGCGTGTCCTGAACAACCCGCCTGGCTTGAGATCGATCTCGCAGTCGGTGATCATCCACGGCTTCGGCGTGAACCATTGCTTGACATGCTCCGGCTTCGTCCACGCCCGCCACAGCAATTCGCGCGGCGCATCGATGACGCGCTCCAGCACGAGGTCCAGCCTGGGATCGGGCTTGAAGGGATAGCTCATTTTTCCTGCTCCTTGAGGGTCATCACATAGGCGTCGAACTGGTCGAGGCGGCGTTCCCACAGTGTCCGCTGTTCGGCCAGCCAGTTTTCGGCGAGCTTCAGGGGCTCGGGTGCCAGTTGGTAGGTCCGGGTGCGGCCGATCTTTTCCGATCGCACCAACCCGCAGCCTTCCAGCACCTTGAGGTGTTCGATGAAGGAGGGCAGGGCCATCTCGAAAGGCTGCGCCAGTTCGCTAACCGAGGCCGGGCTGCGGTTCAGCCGTTCGACGACACGGCGCCGCGTCGGATCGGCAAGCGCGCGGAAGATGCCGTCGATCGGCGGGAGGCTCGGATTGGCGGTCTGGAGGCTTGTCATTGATCGATCCTGAGGCGCTGTCAAAAGCGGCCTAAAAATACTTAGGAAAATTCCTTAGTATTGGCAAGCCCCAAAAATTCCGCGGTTGCGGGCCTGGGCGCTGGCAATGCGGGAAGGGCGGTTTTAGGTTGTGGGGACGGATTCGACCGCCAGCCCAAGGGAAACGCGCTTTGACGACTACGATCTACGGCATTACCACATGCGACACGGTCAAGAAGGCGCGCGTCTGGCTGGAGAGCCATGACGTTGCCTATCGTTTCCACGATTTTCGCGCGGAGGGGCTGGACGCCAAGCGGCTTGATGGCTGGGTCGGCAAGGTCGGCTGGGAAAAGCTGCTCAACAAGGGCAGCACGACCTTCCGCGAACTGCCGGACGCCGACAAGCAGGGCCTCGATGAGAGGAAGGCAAAGGCGCTGATGCTGGCCAAGCCGACGATGGTCAAGCGGCCGGTGCTGGAGGTGGGGGATCGGGTTCTGGTTGGGTTCAAGCCGGAGGCTTATGAGCAGGCGGTCGGGAAGTAGGGGCGACCTTCGCCTTCGCCCGTCGCGGGCCGACGCCCCCCTCTGTCCTGCCGGACATCTCCCCACGAGGGGGGAGATTGGAGTCATCGTGGCCTTCGCCAATCAGCTACGCTGCAAGGGATCTGCGGCGCCGAAGCTACTGATCTCCCCCCAAGTGGGGGAGATGTCCGGCAGGACATAGGGGGGCGCTGTCCCGCCGACCTCAGAAATGTCAGCCGCTTCAACCCGTCCCGCGCAAATACCCCGCCAGCGCCACCGCATTGTTGTGCGCCTCGTCATGCGCGCCGTAGAGCAGCGTTACCTTGCCCTCGCCAAGCAGACCGCGCAGTTGCGCCACCGCCTCGTCATTTCCATCCAGCTCAACGCGATACCGCTCCCGAAACTCCGCCCAGCGCGCCGGCTCATGCCCGAACCACTTGCGCAGCTCGTCGCTCGGCGCGATCTCCTTCAGCCACAGCGCCAGCGCGGCATGCTCCTTGCTGACGCCGCGCGGCCAGATGCGATCGACCAGCACCCGTTGGCCATCGGCCTTGTCGGGTGCTTCGTAGATGCGCTTGACCGCGATATCGAAAGTCATCCTGCCCTCACAGGCTGGCAAGCCGTCAGGCCCACTCGCCCTTGCGCATGACCGCCACGCGGCTGCCGTCCTTGTGGACGCCGTCTATGTCGATCTTGTCCGAACCGATCATCCAGTCGATGTGGATGAAGCTCTTGTTGCCGCCGCGGGCCGCAATCTCGTCCTGGCTGAGCGAGGCGCCGTTGACGAAACATTTCGAATAGCATTGGCCGAGCGCGATGTGGCAGGCGGCGTTCTCGTCGAACAGCGTGTTGAAGAACAACAGGCCGCTGGCCGAGATCGGCGAGGAATGCGGCACCAGCGCGACTTCGCCCAGACGGCGCGATCCCTCGTCGGTGTCGAGCACCTTCTTCAGCACATCCTCCCCCTTCGAAGCCTTGGCCTCGACGATTCGTCCGCCCTCGAACCGCACCGAGATGTCATCGATCAGCGTGCCCTGGTAGGACAGCGGCTTGGTCGAGGAGACGTGGCCTTCGACCCGCCTGGCATGCGGCGTGGTGAAGACCTCCTCGGTCGGGATGTTGGGATTGCAGGTGATGCCGTTCTTGGCGGTCGAGGCGCCGCCCATCCATTCATGGCCGTCCGCCAGCCCGACCGTGAGGTCGGTGCCAGGCCCGGTGAAATGCAGCGCATGGAAATTATGGCCGTTCAGCCATTCGGTGCGGCCGCGCAGAGCGGCATTATGCGCCTTCCAGTTGCCGATCGGGTCCTCCACATCCACCCGCGAGGCGGCGAAGATGGCATCGGCGAGCTTGACCACGGCGACATCGTCGGCATCGCCGGGAAAAACCTGCTTGGCCCATGCGAGGTCCGGATAGGCGACGATGTTCCAGTTGATGTCGAAGCCGGTGATCTTTTCCAGCGCCGGCTGGTAGGCCATGGAATTCGCCTTGTTGGCGCGCGCCACTTTCGCCGGGTCCTGCGCCGACAACAGCGAGGGATCCTCGCCGCGCACGGCAAGCCTGGCCGCATTGTTGGAAAAGGCCTTCGCCATGCCTTCATAGAGCCAGCCGGCGGCGTGGTCGAAACCGGCGTCGGCGCCGAAGCGGTAGCGCGCCAGCGTCATCTCGTCGTCGTTGAAGATCGGCGTCACCAGCCCGGCGCCGGCCTTGTAGGCGTGTTCGACGATGCGCCTGGTCAGCGGCAGGGCCGCGATCGACGAGGTCAGCACCAGATCCTGTCCCGGCTGCAATTGCAGCCCGACCTTGATGGCGACTTCCGCCAGCCTGTCGAGCTTCACCGGGTCGATCGTTGCGGAAACGCCGCGCGAATGTGTGGTCATGATCCTGCCTGCCGTAGTTGGATATCTCACTCTACATAGACCGGTGACGCGGTGCTTTCCACCGCGATCGCGCCGGCGGGAGCTGCAGTCGCCGATCCGAATTGCGCCATCGTCGTCTCGATCTCTTCCTTGATCCAGATCTTGAAGTCCCGGACCTTGCGGCTTTCCGCCTTCGTCGACGAGGTCACCAGCCAGTAACCGAGCCCGCTCTGGGCACGGATCCCGAACGGCGCCACCAGCCGTCCATCGGCCAGCGCATCCGCCGCCAGCAACTGCCAGCCCAGCATCACGCCATGGCCGGCAATCGCCGATTCCAGGCAGAGCATCGGATCGGTGAAGCGGGCGCCCTTCTGGAAGGTGACGGGTGCAACACCGGCGGCGGCGAACCAGCTGTCCCAGTTGATCATCGCCCGCTCGTCGGTGATGGCGCAGGTCTGGGCAAGGTCCTCGATCGAGCTCAGTTTCCTGGCGATGCCAGCAGCGCAGACCGGGAAAACCTCCTGCGCCAGAAGCAGTTCCGCGCGCCCGCCAGGCCATTTGCCGTCGCCAAGCCGGATGGCGATGTCGATGTCGGAATGATCCAGATTGGCCAGCCGCACCGAAGCGTCGATGCGCAGCAGCACATTGGGATGCCGGTCGAAGTGACGCGACAGTCGCGGCAGCAGCCATTTCGAGGCAAAGGCCGGCGCCACCGAAACCACCAATGTGCATTGGGTCGCTTCATCTGCCAGCGCCACGGCTTGGGTAAGCTCGCGAAATCCAGCACCAAGGCGGGTCGCGAACACGGCGCCGAATTCGGTCAGCACGAGACCGCTGGCCGTGCGCTCAAACAGCGCCTGGCCGAGCTGCTTTTCCGTGCGGCTTATCTGCTGGCTGACGGCGCTGACGGAAACGTTGAGCTCGCCGGCGGCCGCTGCAAGCGAGCCGAGACGGGCAACGGTTTCGACGGCCCGAAGGCCGTTGAGATGAACGCGATTGAGCATGGCCATTTGAGATTTTCTAAACTGATCCGGCCGAAATCTCAATTGAAACTCACATCGGAACGGCAGACTTTGTTGATGGGAGACAGACCCGCGGAGCCGGAAATGTTGAGGATGGTGTCGTCGCTGAGGGGCATGTTCGCCACGAATACCTTGTGCCCGCCTCGCTCTGGGAGCGAGGCGCAGGGATGGCTGACAGACCCGCTTTCACATCCTGTGCTGAACACCATGTCGGAGCGCGAGCTCGGCGACATGCCGTTCAGGCTGACTGCGCGGCGGACCGAGCACGAGACCTGCTCACCTCATGCCGGTTTGGGTGAACGCCGCTGAGCCGAGGCCACGCGGTCCGGCTTGAGGAAATGTCGGACAGAGCGTGGCGCATTGGCGGTCGTATTGGCCCAACGAAAGGCGGGTTGTTTCAGCGACGTCGGCATTTATTGTGCGCCGCAATGAAATCGACCTCAGAAGAGCTTCGCTTCACCGTCGCCGGCATGATCGCGCTGGCCGTCGCCATGGGCATCGGCCGCTTCGTCTACACGCCGATCCTGCCCGGCATGATGGAAGAGCTGCATCTGTCGCCGGCCAATGCGGGGTGGATCGCTTCGGCCAATTATCTCGGCTATCTCGTCGGCGCGTTTGCCGCGGCCGGTGGTTGGGCGCATGGCCGCGAACGTCTGCTGATGTTGGCGGGCCTCGGCGCCAGCACTGTCCTGGCCGCGATGATGGGGCTGACCGACGCCATGCCTGCCTTTCTCCTCATCCGCTTTCTGGCGGGTCTGGCCAGCGCCTTCGTCATGGTCTTCATGGCCAGCATCGTTTTCAGCCATATCAATGCCGCCGGTCGTGGCGACCTGCAGGCCTGGCATTTCGGCGGTGTCGGGCTCGGCATGGCGATCTCGGCGGTGATGATGGCGGTGCTGGTCACTGAACATGCCGGCTGGGCGGCGGGCTGGTTGTGGTCGGCTCTGATTTCGGCTTGCGGCTTGGTCGTCGTGGCGCTGCTGGCGAACGAAGGCCCGCTCGTCAACGGCGAAGCCGCCCGTGAGCCGGCCTTGCCGAAAGCCCGGTCGCTGATGAAGATCATCGTCGCCTACGGCCTGTTCGGGTTTGGCTATGTGGTGACCGCGACATTCCTGGTCGCCATCGTCCGCCAGGGCGGCGGCAGCCGCGTCTTCGAGGCCATGGTGTGGCTGGTCGCCGGCCTTGCCGGTTTTCCCTCGACGTGGCTTTGGCAGAAGATCGCCGCGCGGATTGGCCTCTACGCCGCCTATGCGCTGGCATGTTTCATAGAAGTGATCGGCGTCACCGCCAGCGTGGCGCTTGGCGGACATTCGGGGCCGCTGCTTGGCGGCCTGCTGCTTGGCGGCACCTTCATTGCCATCACCGCGCTTGGCTTGCAGGCCGCCCGCCAGCAGGCACCAAAGGCGCCCCGGCGCATCTTTGCGTTGATGACGGCGTCGTTCGGCCTGGGCCAGATCATCGGCCCGATCGTTGCCGGTTTTTTGGCGCAGATATCAGGTGATTTCTTCCTCGCTTCGCTCCTCGCCGCGGCCATGCTGGTGGTCTCCGGCGCCGTCACCTGGTCGGCCGCGCCAAAATCGCCATGATTGTGGTCTTGCTGGCACCGGGCATCGGGCAGGCATTTTCTTTCCCTCTAATGTGTGACTTTATGCCCGCTGTTGTCAGCTGATTTGCGCCTAAAGCAAGGAATTCGCCCAGTGTTCGTATCCTTCTTCCCGCAGCCGAAGCTCTTCTTTTCTTCGGCCGCCATCTGGAGCCTTGCGGCGATCCTGTTCTGGTTTTTCGGTGGTGAGCAATTGGGCGCCGTTTTCGGCCTGCCGGCGGCGGCCGCCGACGCGCCGCCGATCATCGGCATTGCCGTCCTGGTGTCGAAGCCGTTCCTCTGGTTCTACATCTACTTCGTGGTGTGCGTGGCCATCTTCTACGCGTTCTGGAGCTGGTATTCGCCGCATCCCTGGCAACGCTGGTCGATCCTGATGACGGCGGTCATCTTGTTCTTCATCTATTTCAATGTGCAGGTCAGCGTCGCCGTCAACGCCTGGTACGGACCGTTCTTTGACTATGTGCAAGGGCTGATGTCAGGGACGGGCAAATCGACCAACGCTGAATTCTATACCGGACTGGCCGATTTCTCATGGCTCGCGCTGGTCGGCATGAATGTGCAGGTGGTCAATGCCTTCATCGTCAGCCACTGGATCTTCCGCTGGCGCACGGCGATGAACAACTACTTCATCGAGAACTGGGCCAGGTTGCGCCATATCGAAGGTGCCTCGCAGCGTATCCAGGAAGACACGATGCGGTTCTCGCAGATCATGGAAGATCTCGGCTCCAGCTTCGTGCAGTCGATCATGACCTTGATCGCCTTCCTCCCGGTCATGATCCAGTTGCAGGCCCATATCAGCGAGTTGCCGATCATCGGCGCGATCCCCCAGCCCCTGGTGGTCGCGGCACTCGCCTGGTGTCTGTTCGGAACGATCTCGGTGATGATAGCCGGCCTGAAGCTTCCGGGGCTGCAGTTCCGTAACCAGCGCGTCGAGGCCGCTTACCGCAAGGAACTGGTTTACGGCGAGGATCATGCGGATCGTGCACAGCCTGCCACCACCGCCGAGCTGTTCGCCAATGTCAGGCACAATTACTTCAGGCTCTATTTCCACTACATCTATTTCAACGTCGTCCGGTACACCTACCTGCAGGCCGACAATATCTTCTCCCTGCTGATCCTGGGTCCGTCGCTCGTCGCCCACAAGATAACGTTCGGCGCGCTGAACCAGATCTCGAACGCCTTTGGCAAGGTGACGGGTTCGCTGCAGTTTCTGCTCACCTCCTGGTCGACCATCGTCGAGCTCCAGTCGGTCCACAAGCGCCTGCGCGCCTTCGAGGCCACGCTCCTGGGCGAGCCGCTGCCCGAGATCGACCAGCGTTATCTGGCAAGGCATGGCGCCGAAGATCCGGCCTGAGACGATCGGGTTTGATCCGAGCGGGCTGGCGGCTCAGCCGCCGACCGTTGCCTGCCTCTGGCCAGCGCTTTGCCGCGTGACATAATCGCGAAAACTGATGCATTCGACATCGGCCTTCACGCAGACCTCGCCAGCAAAGCGCTCCAGCGCGTCCCAATACGCGCCGTCATTCATCAGCGTGAAATGGAAGCCGAGTTCCAGCGGAATACGCTTGCCCTGATACTGCGTGTCGAAAGCGGCTCGAAACGCCTGATAGGTCCGGTCGGCGAATTCGCCCGCCTTGCTCGGCCGCTCGAAGCCGCCGGAATGCCTGACATAGAGATTGTAGTCCATCGCGATCACCGGTCGGGATTTCGGTCCTTCCGGGATTTGCGGTAGTGAAAAGCGGGTGATGCCGCCGACGGTCGGTGGCAGGGCAGGGCCTTGTGAAACGCCGCTGGCGTCGAACTGGTAGCCGGCGGCGGGCAAGGCCTCGTAAAGCGCCTTGTTCGTCGACAGATACGGCGCGCGGAAGCCGACAACGGCGTGTCGCGCGAAATCACGCCAGCCATCCGGTTCGGGCGTAATGCCGTTGATCGCATAGGCGTTCTCGAGAATGTGCTCGAACGAGCCGAACTCCTTCAGCCAGTCGGCCTTGCTCCAGTCCTTGGCGTCGAAATGACCGCAGGCATGGCTGGCAATGTCGTGGCCTTCATGCGCGGCAAGGCCGATCTGGTCGAGCCGTTCGGCCACTTCCTGTTTGGAGGCGGCAAAGCCGATGTTGGATTTGCCTGATGTCTTGCCGGGTGCGGTGTATTCCTTGCGCGTCTCCGGCGACAGCAGGAAGACGCAGGAGAGAAAATAGGTGAAATGCGCGCCGGTGCGCTGCGCCAGCGCCCGGCTGCGCTTCCATTGCGAGATGTCGCGCGCGCTGTCGAAGGAGATGATGACGACCTGCTTCGGCTTTGCCGGCTTCGGCGGCGCGGGCGGGTCGGCCAGAGCCGCGCCAGTGGTGGCGAGCGAGGCAAGCGCG
Organism: Mesorhizobium sp. B2-1-3A; assembly: GCF_006442655.1. Taxonomy (NCBI): domain Bacteria; kingdom Pseudomonadati; phylum Pseudomonadota; class Alphaproteobacteria; order Hyphomicrobiales; family Phyllobacteriaceae; genus Mesorhizobium; species Mesorhizobium sp. B2-1-3A. The sequence goes on along the minus strand of NZ_VFWK01000001.1, from coordinate 971,528 downwards.
AACGCAACAACGCGAGACAAACAAGGCATCGGCAAACTTACAGGCTCCGGACAGTCAGCAAGCCGGCTATCCCCGAAATGTGGCGTGGGTGCGATTGGGTCATTTTGTCCGTTTGCCCGGGGCAAACATCGGTTTGCCCTGGGGAATAGGCGATTTTCCGCCCGAACCCCTTCCATGCCGACAAAATTTCGCTAAAACGCGGGCTCATGAACCGCCCGGCCCGGGGCAAAAGTGGTTTTGATTGATGTCCGACGACAGTTTTATCCGTGAAGTCAATGACGAGATCCGTCGCGAACAGGCGCAGGCGCTGTGGGACCGTTTCGGCCCGGCCTTGCTTGTCATTGCGGTTCTCGTGGTGCTCGGCACCGCCGCTTTCGTCGGCTATCGCTATTGGGACGAGACGCGCGCCAACCGCTCCGGCGATGCGTTCTCGCAGGCGCTGAAGCTTGCCAATGACGGCAAGAACGACGAGGCGCTGGCCGCGCTCGATCAACTCGAGAAGGATGGCTACGGCGCCTATCCCCTGCTTGCCCGCATGCGCGCCGCCACCGTCAAGGCCAGCAAGGGCGACGCCGATGCCGCCGTCAAGGACTTCGACGAAGTCGCCGCCGACACCGCCATACCCCAGGGCATTCGCGACATGGCCCGGCTGCGGGCAGCGCTCCTGCTCGTCGACCACGGCTCCTTCGCCGACGTTTCCAGCCGCGTCGAGGCGCTGACATCGGACACCAACACGCTACGCCATACAGCACGCGAGGCGCTCGGCCTTGCCGCGTGGAAGGAAGGCAAGACCCAGGACGCGCTGAAACTGTTCGACCAGATCGCCGCCGATGATGGCGCCCCGCGCAACACCCGCGAGCGGGCAACGCTGATGTCCGAGCTGATCCGCGGCTCGGGCAATGCCTCGTAAATGCATGTCGCCCAAAAGTGTGCAGCGGTTTTGGGACAACGACATCCATGATTGTAGGACCGTATGACCTTCAAAGTCGCCATTATCGGCAGACCTAACGTCGGCAAATCGACTCTTTTCAATCGACTGGTGGGAAGGAAGCTGGCGCTTGTCGACGACACGCCGGGCGTTACCCGCGATCGCCGTGTCCATGCCGCCAAGCTCTATGACCTGCATTTCGATGTCATCGATACCGCCGGTTTCGAGGATGCCGCCGCCTCGACCTTGCCTGGCCGCATGCGCGCGCAGACCGAGATCGCCATACACGAAGCCGACCTGATCTTCTTCACCATCGATGCCAAATCCGGCTTGCTGCCGGACGACAGGACCTTTGCGGAAATCGTGCGCAAATCCGGCAAGCCGGTCGTTCTGGTCGCCAACAAGGCCGAGGCGAAAGGCGCCCAGGGCGGCATGCTGGAGGCCTGGGAACTCGGCCTTGGCGAGCCGATCCCGGTTTCGGCCGAACATGGCCAGGGCATGCCCGATCTGCGCGACGCGGTGATCGCGGCACTTGGCGAAGCCCGCGCCTTCGGTGAAGACGAAGATGGCGAAGACGACGAGATCGCCGCCGGTGAGGTGCTGATCGGCGAGGACATTGCTGATCCCGACGCCGAGGATGTGAACACTTACGACGACACCAAGCCGATGCGCATCGCTGTCGTCGGCCGGCCGAACGCCGGCAAGTCGACGCTGATCAACGCCTTGATCGGCGAGGAGCGGCTGCTGACCGGACCGGAAGCCGGCATCACCCGCGATTCGATCTCGGTCGACTGGGACTGGCATGGCCGTCGGCTGAAGTTGTTCGACACGGCCGGCATGCGCCGCAAGGCCAGGATCCACGAAAAGCTGGAAGTGATGTCGGTGCAGGATGGTTTGCGCGCCATCCGTTTCGCCGAGATCGTCATCATCGTGCTCGACGCCACGATCCCTTTCGAGAAGCAGGATCTGCAGATTGCCGACCTGATCATCCGCGAGGGCAGGGCGCCGGTGATCGCCTTCAACAAATGGGATCTGATCGATCATCCGCAGGAGCTTCTGGCGGAACTGCGCGAAAAGACCGAGCGGCTGCTGCCGCAGGTGCGCGGCATCCAGGCCGTTCCGGTCTCGGCCGAGACAGGGCGCGGCCTCGACAAGCTGATGGACGCGGTGCTGAGGACCCACAAGGTCTGGAACAGCCGCGTCTCGACCGGCAAGCTCAACCGCTGGCTTGAAGCCATCCTGGCGCATCATCCGCCACCCGCGGTTGCCGGGCGCCGGCTGAAGGTCAAATACGTCACGCAGGCCAAGACGAGGCCGCCGGGCTTCGTGGTCCAGTGCTCGCGCCCGGACGCGATGCCGCAATCCTATGTGCGTTATCTCTCCAACAGCCTGCGCGAAGCGTTCGACATGCCGGGCGTGCCGATCCGCATCGCGCTGCGCACCTCGGACAACCCGTTCGCGGGTAGGGCGAAGAAACGCGGCTGAGCCCAGCGCTCGTCCGATCAGGCCACGGCGCGCAAGCCGGTAGTCCGCGCATTGTCGGGCAATGCCTGCCGCGCCGCCTCCAGCAATATGTCCGCCAGCCGCGCCGCCACCGGCTCGAGTTCGGCATCCCGGCGATGCAGGTACAGCGCCATCTTGGGCAGCGCCGGCAGGCCGGCAATCTCCGGCTTGATCGCGCTGACGCTGGCTGGAAGGCCGATGTCGGTGCGGATCGTCAACCCCAGCCCCGCGGCCACGGCCGCCCAGATGCCGCCAAGGCTCGGGCTGGAGAAGGCCATGCGCCAGGGCAATCCGGCGCGGTCGAGCGTTTCCGTCGCCACCGTGCGCAGCAGGCACGGTGCTTCCAGTGCCACCAGCGGCAGTGGCTCGCCGTCGCGCAGGCTGGTCTCGATGCGCTTGGCCGGACCAACCCAGCGCATTGGAACGTCGGCGACGTGCTCGCTATAGGGCAGCATCGTGCCATTGTGCCAGGCAAGCGCGATATCGAGACTGCCTGACGTGATCTTGTCGGCCAGCTCGAAGCTGCGCGCGATCCTGGCCTCGATCTTGACCTTGGGATGCGCACGGGTGAAGCGGCCGAGCACGTCGGGCAGCACCGCCTCGCCAAAATCCTCCTGCAGGCCAAGCCGCACCCAGCCTTCCAGTTCGACATCGTGGATGGCGGCCGCCGCCTCGTCATTCAACTCGAGCAGCCGGCGCGCATAGCCCAGCATGGTCTCGCCGGCCTCCGTCAAGGCGAGGCCGCGCCCCGATTTGCGGAAGATCGGCGTCGCTGCCTGCTCTTCCAGTTTCTTCAACTGCGCGCTGACCGCCGAGGTCGACCGGCCAAGCCTTTCGGCGGCCTTGGCAAAGCTGCCGAGCTCGATGCCGGTGACGAAACTGCGCAGAACGTCAAGGTCGAAGGTCACGCGTTGCATGGAAACGTCCTGTTTTTCAGGATGTATAGTCAAAAAGTTCCTGATTTTAAGGACAAAACTATGACGCTAGAGATGGCGTCAAGGTCCAGGCGACTGGACCCTCATGGGAACGAAATCATGTCCGCCATCGCCGACTGCGCCGACCAAGAGCCAACACAAATCCTGCAAGACAGGGCTGCCGGCTCCGCCGAAAGGGTGTTCAGCCCCGGCCATCGTTGGAAGGTCCTGGGCATCGGTGTCGCCGCGAACGCCAGTTTTTCGGCCACCTTCTCCGGCATACCGGCAACGGCCGTCGTGCTTCGGCAGGGCTACCAATTGAGCAATGCCGAACTTGGCCTGGCGCTTGGCCTCCTCGGACTGGGCGTTGCGCTCAGCGAATTGCCCTGGGGCTTGCTCACCGATCGCTGGGGCGATCGCCGTGTGCTTCTGATCGGGCTTGGCGCGACGGCGGCCTGGCTGCTTGCCATGGCCATGCTCGTTGTACCGACGAGGTCAGGCATTCCCGATGTCACGCTCCTGTCGGCAAGCCTGCTCGTCACCGGGTTATTGGGCGGCAGCGTCAACGGCTCGAGCGGCCGCGCCATCATGGGCTGGTTCCGGGAAAACGAACGTGGCTTTGCCATGAGCATCCGTCAGACGGCGGTGCCGCTTGGCGGTGGCCTGGGCGCGCTTGTCCTGCCGTCGCTCGCCCTGGTTCTCGGTTTTTCCGCGGTGTTCGGACTCCTGGCCGGCACATCTGCTCTCTCCGCCCTGTTCGCCTGGCGTTGGCTGCACGAGCCGCCGACCGTGGATCACGGCGTTTCGCCGGCCGCGGCCGGATCGGCGCCGCTGCGCAACATCGAGGTCTGGCGCATCGCGACCGCCATCGGCTTGCTCTGCTTCCCGCAGGTGGCGGTGCTCACTTTCGCGTCTGTGTTTCTGCACGACTTCGCAAGGCTGGGAACCGCCGCGATCAGTGCGAGCCTCGCGGCCGTGCAGATCGGCGCCATGGTCATGCGCGTCTGGAGCGGCCGCTTCACCGACCGCCACGGCAATCGTCGCCAGTTTCTTCGCAGATGCAGTGCGCTCAGCGCGCTTGCCTTCGTGGTGCTCTGGGTGTTGGTCCTGGCCAGCCCCGCCATGCCGGGCGGCCAGCCCTTCCTGATCCCTGTTCTTCCCTTGGTGCTGATTGCCGCAGGCATCTCGGTCTCCGCCTGGCATGGTGTTGCCTACACCGAGCTTGCCACGCTTGCCGGCGCCGGCCATGTCGGAACCGCGCTCAGCCTGGCCAACACCTTTGTTTTCGTTGGCTTCTTCCTGGTGCCGGTGGCCATTCCCGGGCTGCTGCACCTGTGGTCATGGTCCGGCGTCTGGCTGTCGGCTGCCATCTGCGCGCTGATCGCATGGCCGATTTTCCTGCGGCCGGCTTGAACGCTCCCGCCGCAAAACCGCCCGACTTCGAAACCACGACCTTGAGCCGGCCGGGAAAACCCGATCGATCTCGTTAACGTCCCATCAAGGTTAATGCATCATTTTGCTCTCCAGTGGGGTCAGTAGCGTTCCTGGAGAGAGTTCCGTGCATCGACGCGTCTTGAAGCGGCTTGCTGCCGCCGCCGGTGAGAAGAAGCGCAATTTTGTGTCTCCGCTCATCATCGGCCTCGGCATCTGGATCGGTTTCCCGACCGTCGCCGCCTACCAGGACATGACCAGCCTGGTTTCCGGCCTCGAATCGCCGACCGCGCGCTGGAATTCCTATGTCGAGAGATCCGTCGCCGGCTCGGTGCATGCCGCCGAGATGCCGTTCGTCGATTCCGATGTCACCGGCTCGATCTCCGGATCGGGCATTCACCTGGCGGGTGTCGGCTCTGTCTCGTTTCGCGGCAAGGGCGGCAAGGTCAGCGGCTCGCCCGACGAGGATCGCGTCATGCGCGCCGACAAGAAGGGCCGCATCGTCCAGGTGTCTCCCGTTGCACCGCCGAAGAATTTCAACGCCGGTTCGATCTTCCAGCGGACCTCCTCCTTGATGCGGCCGAGCATGGACAGCGACCTGAAAATGGCCTTTGCCAAGCCCCAGATCAAAGGCAAGGAAATCCAGATCGCCGCGGAATTCCATGCGCGTGAAGACAAGAAGCCGGATCCCGGCGTGCCGGCCATGCTTGCGGCCCTGGTCAACAACGATCATCCGGATGTGCTGGCAACGGCCTATGCGCAATCCGAGCCGGACTATGCCAAGGCCTCGCCCTTCGAAGCCCTGCTTCAGGATGAGCAGCCCAACAGTGGCCGCTTCATTCCACCGATGGCCAAGGGTGACCATTGGTGGATACAGAATCCGCTGCCCGAGAGTGTCTTCTCCAAGAAGGAGCAGGCATGCCTGGCCAACGGCATCTACTTCGAGGCGAGGAGCGAGTCCGTGCGCGGCCAGGCTGCCGTTGCCCAGGTCATCCTCAACCGCGTCCGCAATCCGGCCTATCCCAATTCGATCTGCGGCGTCGTCTACCAGAACGATAGCTGGTTCAACCGCTGCCAGTTCTCCTTCGCTTGCGACGGCAGGAAGAAGCGCATCGACAGCCCGGTCGCCTACAAGACCGCGCAGGACATCGCCATGGCGGTCACCGCCGGCAAGATATTCATCCCGGAGGTCGGATCGTCGACGCACTACTATGCCCAATATGTCCATCCGGGCTGGGCGCGCACGATGCAGAAGATGACCAAGATCGGCTTGCATATCTTCTACCGCACCTATGGCGGCGGGTGGAGCTGAGGGCCTGTCGGCCGCTGGTCTTTTCCGCCGGCTACGGGCTTGATTGGGGAGCCATTGCCCGGGGGATTCGCACGACGCATCCCCATCGTCGCGGCGGGCACGATGTCGCACCTCACTAATTATTTGATTTCATTGCCAAAAATACATGGCAATGATCTTCCGCCCGTGGCTTGACGGGCGCAAACCCTCTAACTATGTTGCCGGCGACTTTAGAAGCGGACGGACGGTGACGGTCTGACCGGGCAGGGGGGTTGCGATGGCCGAGAAAAACAGGCCAGACGGAACCGGAGAAACCGGCCGCGGCAATCAGCATGAAACCGGCATCCGTGACGACGATCTTGAGCGACGTCGGCGTGAACTTGAAGCATCGCTTGCGACAAGGCTACCGAACCGGCTCGAGGGGAAAGACGACGCGAAAGCGGGCAGTGCGGCCGGATATGGCCAGGCGGTCAAACTCTCCAGTGAATTTATCGCTGGCGTGGTGGTGGGCGCGGGCATCGGCTGGATCATCGACCGTATGGCGGGGACCTCGCCATGGGGGCTGATCGTTTTCCTGCTGCTTGGTTTCGGCGCCGGCGTGCTCAATGTCATGCGTTCCGCGGGCGTTGTGGCAGAATTCGGACAGGGCAATAAATCGCGCTCTGACCGGGACGACAGCAAATGACCGCCCTTCAGGCGGTATTTGGAAATAGCCGCCCTCGTGCGGCAATGGTAATTTGGCCGTTCGCGGCATTGACGGGGTTAGAACGTGGCAGCTGACAAGGTCGATCCGATCCACCAGTTCCATATCATCAAGCTGGTTCCGATTAACATCGGCGGCTATGACCTGTCCTTCACAAATTCGGCACTGTTCATGGTCGCGACCGTGGTGGTGGCTGCCGCGTTCCTGTTCCTCACGACGTCGAGCCGCAGCCTGGTTCCCGGCCGGCTGCAGTCGATCTCCGAGATGGCCTACGAATTCGTCGGCAACATGTTGCGCGACGCCGCGGGCACGCAGGGCATGAAGTTCTTCCCGTTCGTGTTCTCGCTGTTCATGTTCGTGCTGGTCGCCAATCTGCTCGGCCTGTTTCCCTATTTCTTCACCGTCACCAGCCACATCATCGTCACCTTCGGCCTTGCTGCATTGGTGATCGGAACCGTGGTGGTCTACGGCTTCATGAAGCATGGTCTCGGCTTCCTGAAACTATTCGTGCCGCACGGCGTGCCGGTATTCCTGCTGCCGCTGGTGGTGCTGATCGAAGTCATCTCCTTTGTGTCGCGCCCGGTCAGCCTCTCGGTTCGTCTGTTCGCCAACATGCTTGCCGGCCACATCACGCTGAAAGTGTTCTCAGGCTTCGTCGTCAGCCTCTCCGCGCTTGGCGCGGTCGGCGTGGCGGGCTCTGTCCTGCCGCTGGCGATGGCCGTGGCGCTGACGGCGCTTGAATTGCTGGTTGCCTTCCTGCAGGCCTACGTCTTCGCGGTGCTGACCTGCATGTACCTCAACGACGCCCTGCATCCCGGGCACTGAGCCAAAGAGTTTCCGGCCCAAGAGTTTCGAACATTGGGCCCGGATGGAATACCAACGGAATTTCAGATCCAAAGGAGTTAACAAATGGACGCAGAAGCAGCAAAGTACATCGGCGCCGGCATCGCTTGCCTGGGCATGGGTGGCGCGGGCATTGGCCTGGGCAACATCTTCGGCAGCTACCTCTCGGGCGCGCTGCGCAACCCGTCGGCTGCTGATGGTCAGTTCGGCCGCCTGATCTTCGGCTTCGCCGTGACCGAAGCTCTGGGCATCTTCTCGCTTCTCATCGCGCTTCTGGCCCTGTTCGGCTGAAGCAACTGGGAAGATTGGACAGGCCGGCCGCGAAAGCGGCGGGCCTGATATCAGGGGATAGTCCATGTTCGTGACATCTGCCTTCGCGCAAGAGTCAGCGCCTGCCGCCGATACCAGCCATGCCGCGACCGGAGGCGACACGCATTCCGGCACCAGCGTGCCTGCCGAGGCACATGGCGCATTTCCGCCGTTCGATCCTGCGACCTTCCCGTCGCAGCTTCTGTGGCTGGCGATCACTTTTGGGCTGTTCTACCTCTTCCTGAAGCGGGTCGTGGTACCGCGCGTCGGCGGCATCATCGATGTTCGCAACGACCGCATCAGCCAGGATCTCGACCAGGCGAGCAAGTTGAAGGGCGAGGCCGACGCCGCCGTTGCCGCTTACGAGCAGGAACTGGCGGAAGCCAAGAAGAACGCCAACTCGATCGGCCAGCAGGCCAACGATGCGGCCAAGGCGGAAGCCGAGACCACGCGCAAGAAGATCGAGGCCGCGCTCGACGAGAAGCTTGGCGAGGCCGAAGCACGCATTTCTTCCATCAAGGCCAATGCCATGAAGGAAGTCGGCAGCATCGCCGAGGATACAGCTTCGGCAATCGTCGAGGCACTGGTCGGCGGCGGCAAGGCCAGCAAGACCGAGATCGCGGCCGCGGTCAAATCCGTGGCTCGGTGAGGAGCGCATCATGGACGCCACATCTCTCGCAACGCTTTGGGCAACGATAGCCCTGATCATCTTCCTGGGCGTCGCCATCTACATCAAGGTGCCGGGTCTGATCGCCAAGGCGCTCGATGCCCGTGCCGCCAGGATCAGCAGTGAGCTCGACGAGGCGCGCAAGCTGCGCGACGAGGCCCAGCAGCTGCTCGGCCAGTACCAGAAGAAGCGCAAGGAAGCCGAGCAGGAGGCTGCCGACATCGTCGCGGCCGCCAAGCGCGAGGCCGAAATGCTCGCCGCGGACGCACACAAGAAGACCGAGGACTACGTTGTCAGGCGCACCGCTCTTGCCGAACAGAAGATCGGTCAGGCTGAACGCGATGCGGTCGCCGAGGTGCGCGCCAGCGCCGTCGACATCGCAGTCGAAGCCGCCCGCGCACTGCTGGCCGCAAAGGTCGATGTCAAGGCCGGCGCCGACCTGTTCAAGGCTTCGCTCGCGGACGTGAAGGCCAAGCTGAACTGAGCGGTTCTTGAACCGCCGACATGGAGCCGCCCGGGCAACCTGGCGGCTTTTTTGTTGTGGCGCGGATAATCTCCCCCCTCGAGGGGGAGATGTCGCCGAAGGCGACAGAGGGGGTCGGTTCGACCGGTCTCAACGCAATCTTTGCGGCGTAGAATAGAAAAAGTCGGCGCTTCATGAGCGGCGACTCCGTCCGGCCTGCCGGCCATCTCCCCCTCGATGGGGGAGATCGCTCGTCAGCTCAATCCAGCCCGGCCAGGCTCTCTTCTTCAAGCACTTCAGCCCCGCCCAGCCTGAACGGCGCAAACGACACGCGGTGCAGCCGCGCGACGGGGCCGTGCGCCTCGATCGCCGTGCGGTGGCGGGCCGTGGCGTAGCCCATATGGACTTCAAAGCCGTAGCGGTCGTGATGGCTGCCGCAGCCGCACATCATGCGATCGCGCATCACCTTGGCGACGATCGAGGCGGCGGCGATCGACTGCGAGCGTTGATCGCCCTTGATCAACGCGCGGCCGTCGCACGGCAGTCCGGGCGGCACATCGCGGCCGTCGGCAAGCGCGAGTTTCGGGCGGACCGACAGCCCGACCAGCGCGCGCCGCATCGCCTCCAGGCTTGCCTTGAGGATGTTGCTGCTATCGATGCCTTCGGCACTGATCGAGGCCATCGAAACCGCCTGTGCGGAGCCAAGAATGCGCAGGAACAGCGCCTCGCGCTGCAAATGACTGAGACGTTTGGAATCGTCGAGGCCTTCGGGGATGTTGGCGGGGTCGAGCACCACCGCGGCCGCGACCACCGGCCCGGCCAGCGGGCCGCGGCCGGCCTCATCCATCCCCGCGACAGGCCACAGCCCGTCAGCCATCGCCTTCGTCTCGAAGGAGAAATCGGGTTTCTCGACGATTTCGAAGAGAAGCGGAGAATCGGAACGCGAGCGAGCCATGTTGCGGCGAGGTTCGCATCGGCTCCGATTCTCCGCAAGTCCCTCCGGGTCGGGTGGGGCGCCGGACCGGGAGGGCACCGTCTGCAGGCCGGGGCAGGCCGGACGGGATTCTTTGCCGCGACCGCAATGAAGCGGCGGCGGCGAAGGGGGCGTTCAGAGCAGCATCAACTGCTCCTGGTCCTTTCCGGCCGCGACGAACTGGTCGGTGCGCAGCGTGCGCCGCTCAGCGTTGAGGCCGAGCCGTTTGGCGGTGATCTCGAAGCGGCGGCCGATCTGCCAGGCGTAGGGTCCGGCGCCCTTCATGCGCTTGCCCCATTCCGAATCGTAGTCCTTGCCGTCGCGCATCGAACGGATCAGCGACATCACGTGGCGGTAACGGTCGGGATAGTGGCGCAGCAGCCAGTCCTTGAAGATCGGGCTGACCTCCAAAGGCAGGCGCAGAACGACGTAGCCCGCCTCGCGCGCACCCGCCGCGCGCGCCGAATCGAGGATCCGTTCCATCTCCTGGTCGGTGAGGCCGGGGATGATCGGCGCCACCATGACCGAAGCCGGAATGCCGGCATCCGAAAGCTGCCGGATCGCTTCCAGCCGCTTGGTCGGCGTCGACGCGCGGGGTTCCATGGTGCGCGCCAGCATGCGGTCCATTGTCGTCACCGACAGCGCCACCTTGGCGAGCCCACGCTCGGCCATGCGCGACAAGATGTCGATATCGCGCGTCACCAATGCGGACTTGGTGACGATGCCGACCGGATGGCCACGCGCTTCCAGCACTTCGAGGATCTCGCGCATGATCCGGTATTGCTTTTCGATCGGCTGGTAAGGGTCGGTGTTGGTGCCGATGGCGATGGTGCGCGGCTGGTAGCCGTCCTTCGACAGTTCCTTGTCGAGCAACCGTGCCGCATCCGGCTTGGCGAACAGCTTGGATTCGAAATCGAGGCCCGGCGACAGGCCCATGAAGGCATGCGTCGGCCGTGCGAAGCAATAAACGCAGCCATGTTCGCAGCCGCGATAAGGGTTGATCGACCGGTCGAAGGAGATGTCAGGCGATTCGTTGCGGGTGATGATGGTGCGCGGCTTTTCAACCTGCACTTCGGTCTTGAAGGGCGGCAGCTCCTCCAGCGAATCCCAGCCATCATCGAAGACATGGCGGCTGACCGGCTCGAACCGGCCGGACGGATTGATGCCCGCCGACCGGCCGCGATTGCGGTCCGGACGGATACGCATGCCACTCTGCTCGATCATCGCATTGGCCATCTCGGCTCGTCCAGCTCCGAAGGCTGCAATGTCGGCGCGCACGATCGGTTCCATCTTGGCCCGCTCCCCGGGACTGTCCATGTTGTTTCGAATCGCTCGGTTCATGAAATTATTCCTATTTTCTCAATGGGAACAAATCAAGAACTTTCTATGCTGCGCTGCAAAAACTAGCGCTGTGCGCTGCTTTCCGCTATTCGGCTAAACATGCTCAGTGTTCTCATTGAAACGCGCAACGACGAGGAGGCTCTCGCCCGTACGCTCAGCTCGCTGATTGGCGGCGCTGTCGAGGGCGTGGTGCGCGAGGTCGTCGTCTGCGACACCGGCTCCACCGACCAGACGCATCATGTCGCCGAGCATGCCGGCTGCCAGTACGTGGCAAGCGGCGGCATTGCCTTGGGGATCCGGCAGGCCAAGGGTGACTGGCTGCTGCTGCTGGAGCCGGGCGCGCGGCTGGTGGAGGGTTGGATCGATGCGGTTGTCGCCCACACGGCGCGGCAAACCATGGCGGCGCGATTCTCACGCGCGCGGGGCAGCCGCACACCGTTCCTGGCTCGGGTCTTTTCGGGAAACCGTGCGCTCGCCGATGGGCTGGTGATCAGCAAGCGGCAAGCCGCGTCCTTGTCGAAGAGCGCCGGTAGCGCCGAGGCGCTGGCGCGTGGCCTGGCGACAAAGAGGCTCGACGCCGAGATCTGGGTAGCGCCGCCGAAGCAGCAGCAGCGCTCGCCAAAGTGATTTTTTGCATGTGCTCTGTCCATTGTGCATTGCACAAAACGTGACGCGGGGTTAACCTCTCCCGGAGGTGGTGAAGTGGGTTTGGGTCATACGAGCGGTGAGCACCGATGCGGCATCGGGTTCACGCTCACGGACGAGGACCCGATGAACCTTTCAACCCCAGACAAATCCGGCGCCGCCAGTCTCGAGGCCATTGCGCGCAATGGCGGCCTGTTGCGGCGCATCGCCGTGCGCATTCCGACCTATCTCACGGATCTGCGCGAAAACCCTGCCTGGCTGCCGATGTTCATGCTGGCGCGCACAATGCCCGGGCGCCGAATGCATTGGCTGGGTGCAAAACGCGCCCGTCCTGCCGACAATCTTGGGGATACGATGTTTTCCGGTGTCGAGCGGGCGGCGGTGGTCGATGCGCTGCGCTCTGACGGCCTGTTTTCAGGCCTGGTCCTGCCATCGGAAATTCATGAGGAGATCGCGCGTTTCGCGGACCGCACGCCTTGCTTCGGCAATTTCGACCGCCGTCTCGAATTCATGCCGGGCGAGCATGCGCAAGCCGAGAAACGCCTGGCTCGCTCGCTGCTCAGCGGACACTATTTCGAGCGTATCCTCGACTGCCCGGCGGCACTCGCCATACAGCGCGACCCGCTGCTGCTCGACATTGCCGCGCACTATCTCGGCGGCCAGGCGAAACTGATCACCACACGCGTCTGGTGGAGCTTTCCAACCGGCGAGGCCTCCGACGCCGACAAGAACCTTGCCTCGCTCGGCAAGTATCATTTCGACCTCGATGACTGGCGCATGCTGAAATTCTTCTTCTACCTCAGGCCTGTCGACGCCGACACCGGTCCGCATGTCTATGTCAGGGGCAGCCACAGGCGCCGCGCCATAAAGCATCAGTTGACCCTGTTGGTCGGCCATCCCGCCCAGGAGGTGCTGGACGTCTATGGCGAGCAAAGCCCGGTGACGCTGACAGGCGAAGCTGGCCTCGGCTTCGTCGAGGACCCGTTCGGCTTCCACATGGGCACCGTGCCGGCGCGCACGCCGAGGCTGATGATGGAGGTGGGCTTCGGTGTTTCGCGCCCGTCACGCCGGCGCTTCCATGGAGAGCCGGTCATCCGCTGAGCGGGATCAGTCGAAGCTGATCTCGACCGGCATCCAGCGGAGGCGACGCCTGGCTTCGCGTTGCTCTCTGCCTTCCCCGTCGAAATCGACAGGGACAGGCTCGCGGCTGAACGCCTTTTGGTCGTCCAGGGCATTGATGATTACGATTGCTCTAGCATCGTCTCCGGTGATCGCGGCGACATAGACGCCGCAATCGGCGCAGATCAGATAGTCGGCCGTCCTCAACCCGAAACGGTATCTGCGCAACCGCTCGATATTCCTAACAGAGACGCTCAGCCTGCCGTCGGGGTCGGAGACGGCGCGCGAGCCATGCTTGATACAGAACGAGCATTGGCAGGCGCGGACTTCGATTTGCGATGGATCGAGTTCGGTTGAAAATCGCAGGCGTATGTTGCCGCAATGGCATCCGCCGGTATACTCGTTCATCGCATCGTCCTTGCCGGGATCGGCTGTTGCCGTTCCACGAAAAGGTACTTTCTCCGGCATCGGGTTTGGAATGGCGTTTCGAAGGCGCCGGCGCCGTTCTGCCTGGCAAACGCGGCGTGAAACCGGGGCTTGCCCTCGGCTTTTACGGAGCCGACTTGCCGCGCCGCAGATGTTCGTCCAGGCGCGGCATGATCTCGACGAAGTTGCACGGCATGTGGCGGTAGTCGAGCTGCGCCTTCAGGATGCCGTCCCATGCGTCCTTGCAGGCGCCGGGCGAGCCCGGCAGCACGAAGACGAAAGTGGCGTTGACGACGCCGCCGGTCGCCCGGCTCTGGATCGTCGAGGTGCCGATCTTGTCGTAGGAGATGCGGTGGAACACTTCGGAAAAGCCGTCCATGCGCTTTTCGAAGATCGGCTCCAGCGCTTCCGGGGTCACGTCGCGCCCGGTGAAGCCGGTGCCGCCGGTGGTGATGACGACATCGATATTCTTGTCCCGCGACCACGCCAGGACCGTGTCGCGGATTTTGTCGCGGTCATCGGTGACGATGTCGCGGGCGGCCAGGATATGGCCGGCCTCGGTGACGCGATCAGCCAATGTCTGGCCGGATTTGTCGTCGGCAAGGCTGCGCGTGTCGGAAACGGTCAGCACCGCGATGCGAACCGGAATGAACGAACGGCTCTCGTTAGTCCCAGGCATATCACTCAGCCTCCGATGCGATGCTGCGCGTCGCCGCGACGAACCAGTCGGGCTGGCGGCCGCGTATTTCGGCCGCCGCCCGCTTGGCGACATTGCCGGTCTCGAACAGGCCGAAGCATGTCGCGCCCGATCCGGACATGCGTGAAAACCCTGATCCGGCCTTATCAAGCCACGACAGCGCCCGTCCTATGGCGGGCTGCAGCGCCACGGCTACCGGTTCGAGATCGTTGCGGGTGACCTCCAGCCAGTTGCGCAGGCTGTGAAAATCGATGCTGCGCGGCAGTGGCGCCAGTGGTCCATTGTCGCGGCGGGAGAGCGCTGCGAAGATTTCCGCCGTCGAGACCGGCGTGCCCGGATTGACCAGCACCAGTCCAAGCGCCGAAAAATCCGGCACCATCGACAGCTCGTCACCAATGCCGCGCGCCACCAGCGGCTTTGCCGCCAGGCACATCGGGACGTCGGCGCCAAGCGAGAGGCCGATCCGTGCCAGCCCGGCATCGTCGATGGCCAGGTCCCATGTCTGTACCAGCGCGCGCAATACGGCCGCCGCGTCACTCGATCCGCCGCCGACGCCGGAGGCGACCGGCAGGTTCTTTTCGAGTTTTATGGCGACGGGCGGAGTTCGCTCGGAGCCAGCCTCCCTTCGCAAGGCGTCGCGCGCCCTCAGCACGAGATTGCTGGCGTCGAGGGGAACCGCAGGCGCATAGCGGCCGGACACAGTGAAATCGTCGCTGTCGGCGAGCGCGATTTCGACCCGGTCGCCAAAACGCGTGAACACGGCCAGGCTTTCAATCAGGTGATAGCCGTCAGGCCGCCTGCCGGTGACATGTAGCGCCAGATTGATCTTGGCATGCGCGGGCCAGGTGCGCGAACCGATCTCGGTGTCCACGGCGTCAGTCGTGTGGGGGATGATGCTCAGTCCTTGGCCAGCCGGTATTCGCCGGTCTTCGGATCCTTGACCAGCGTACCCATGGCGCCGTTGGCCGCCTGCTTTTCAGTCCGCCGCACCTTGGCCGTCACGCGCTCGGCTTCCCGGACGAAAGTGCGGTAGCCGAAATAGGCGGCGACGCCAACGACGGTGAAGAAAATGATCTGCGGCATGTCAAAACTCCTCCCACGGAGGGCCGGCGAAGGCGGCCGGTCGGGTCGGTTGATGCATGTTGCCCAAAACTGTGTCCGGTTTTGGGAAAACGACATGCACAAGACTACAAGCGCTCATGCTAGACGGTTTCGCCCGCTTTTCAAAGCCCGAAGCGAGCCCACAGCGCGCGCTCTTCCGCCGCATCGATGATGCCGCTGGCGGCAGCGCCGGCGATATCGGGCGCCGAAAAGCCCTTGCTCGAGCCGAACAGGCCGAAGCGGCTGAGGAAGCCGCGCGGCGCCGAGACCAGCCTGAGCTGGGTCTTCGCCCCGAACCGGGTCTTCAGCACGGTGCGCATGTCGCCGAGCGCATCGACGAGGCCGAGTTCCAGGCCTTTCTTGCCGGTCCAGAACAGGCCGGTGAACAGGTCCGGATCGTCCTTCAGCTTCGTGCCGCGCCGCTCCTTGACCAGATCGATGAAGGTGTCGTGGACCTCAAGCTGCAGTGCTTTCAGCCGCTCGACGTCCTCCTTCTTCTCGGGCTTGAACGGATCGAGCACCGCCTTGTTCTGGCCGGCGGTGTGGACACGGCGCTCGACGCCGATCTTCTTCATCAATTCAGGAAAGCCGAACGACGCCGAAACCACGCCGATGGAGCCGACGATGGAGGAGGGATCGGCAAAAATCTCGTCACCGGCGACCGCGATCATGTAGCCGCCGGAGGCGGCGACGTCCTCGACGAAAACCAGGACCTTCTTGTTCTTTTCGTTCGCCAGGTCGCGGATGCGCTTGAAGATCAGCCGCGACTGCACAGGCGAGCCACCGGGCGAATTGATCGAGACGGCGACCGCCGGCGCGTCGAAGGAAAAGGCCTTCTCGATGAGGCCGGCGGTGGAGGCCAGCGACAGGTTCTGCCGGAACTGGCCGCCCGACATGATGGTGCCGTGCAGCCGGATGACCGGAATGGTGACGACGGTGGAGCGCCAGGATTTCGGCAGCAGGCGGTTGAAAAGACGTTTCACGAGGACGCGGTCTCCGGTCGATTGCGTTGCAGGCATGTAGGGATTTCCCGGCCAACGGCAATGTGGCGGCCAGGAATAGCTCAATCTCCAAACAGCGAGGCGAGACCGTTGGTGATCATTTCGCTGCGCTCGTCGGGGCCATTGCCCGATTGCGCGTGCAGCATCAGGGGCGGACGGATGGCGAGCTTTCCGCGGGCTCCCAGCGCCGCGCGCACGACGATGCGGATCGCCGCTGCGTCGGGGCGAGGGTGCACGGCGAGCATCTCGGCATCGCCGAAACGGCCCGCGATCGCGTCGAGGATGGCGCCGAGCTGTTCGGGCCGCGCGATGACGGCCAACCCGCCGCGCGGCCCGACCACCGCCGCCGCACTGCGGATCCAGCTTTCGAACAGCCCGTCCTCCATGACATGGGCTTCCTTTCGCAGCCGGTCAGGCGTGGCGCGGTCCCGGGCGGCGTTGAAGGGCGGGTTCATGATGACGTAGTCGAAATCATTGTCGGCCAAACCTGCCGCCGCCCGGGCCTGGCCGGATACCGCGACATCGGCGACGAGCACGGATGCGCGATCGCTGAGATGGGCATTGCCGGGATGAGCAAGGGTGGCCGCGGCAAAGGCCGCCATTTCCGGCGCGCGTTCGACCAGCACGGCCTGGGCCGCCGGACATCGCGACAGCACGGCCAGGCCGGCGGCGCCGGCGCCGGCGCCGAAATCGGCGAGGCGTCCGCCAAAGGCGGATGGTACGGATGCAGCCAGCATCATCGCATCCATGCCGGCGCGATGGCCGCCATGCTTGGGCTGCACCAGCCAGAACCGGCCGCGATGGAAGGCGTCGACCGTATGGGCCGGCGTGTCCGGGCCAAGGGTGTCAAGGGCAGGGGCGGCTGGCGCGGCCGACATTATTTTGTGCGGATCTCGTTGGCGATGCCGGCGTCCGTCAGGATGCGCCGCGCGGCATCGACCTGGTCGGCGTCGACCATGACGCGCTTCTGCAAAAGACCGATCGACCCTTCGAGAATGCTCATATTCTGATCGGCGACAAAGCAGGCGATGCCGGCGTCGCGCATCAGCGATTCGACGAAGGAGATGATCACGGCATCGTTTGTGCGGACAAGTTCTATCATCCGATGAAACTCGCAGTTTGCGCTATTGATGTAAACGGGCGGAGATTCCCTGGCCGAACCTCGCTCCTCCAGCGGTTGACAGGCTGTTACCGACGCCGCGCCAATTCGCCACTTGCCGTGGCCGTGTCCGCCGCCCTAGAGTCCATGCCGGGACTAAGGGTGCCGTCGCACGCGTTATACCAAGACGGGAGTGATTGTCGTGGGTGTCGTTCTCAACATCGAAAACGGGAAGCGGGAACCCGCCTCCATCAAGGATCTCATCGATCTGACGGCCGCCGATATGGGGCGCGTGAACGAATTGATCCTGTCCAAGGCCGGCTCCGACGTCGAGATGATTCCCGAGGTCGCCAACCATTTGATCTCGTCCGGCGGCAAGCGGCTCAGGCCGATGCTGACGCTCGCCGCCGCGCAGATGTTCGGCTACGCCGGCGAGGGCCACGTCAAGCTCGCCACCTCGGTCGAGTTCATGCACACGGCCACGCTTCTCCACGACGATGTCGTCGACGAAAGCGGCATGCGGCGCGGCAAGAAGACCGCCCGCATGATCTGGGGCAACCAGGCGAGCGTGCTCGTCGGCGACTTCCTGCTCGGCCAGGCCTTCCGCATGATGGTCGATGTCGGCTCGCTCGAGGCGCTCGACATCCTGTCGAGCGCTGCCTCGATCATCGCCGAGGGCGAGGTCATGCAGCTTGCCGCCGCCAAGAACCTGGAGACCACCGAGGACGAGCATTTCGCCGTCATCAAGGCCAAGACCGCCGCGCTGTTTTCGGCCGCCGCCGAAGTCGGCCCCGTCATTGCCCAGGCGACCCGCAACGATCGCGCGGCCCTGCGCTCCTACGGCATGAATCTCGGCCTTGCTTTCCAGCTGATCGACGATGCGCTGGACTATGGCGGCACCAGCAAGGATCTGGGCAAGAATGTCGGTGACGATTTCCGCGAGGGCAAGGTGACCCTGCCGGTCATTCTCGCCTACCGGCGCGGCACTAAGGCCGAGCGGACTTTCTGGAAACGCGCCATCGAGGACAATATCGTCGACGACGCGGGCCTGGAAAAGGCGATCGGCCTGATGACCCGCCATGGCGCCATCGCCGACACGATCGGCCGCGCCCGCCATTTCGGTGAAATCGCCCGCGACGCGCTGGCGCCGCTGGAAGAAACGCCGCAGAAATCGGCGCTGATCGACGTCATCGATTTCTGCATCAGCCGGGTGAACTGAAAAGGCCGGCCCTATCGGAATTCCCTTGGCTCTGTGCTGGGGAGAACGCCGATGAATACGGCCTCGCCGTCTCGACAAGCTGCCCTGCCGCAAATTATCTATAAAACATGGCAAAGGGCACGGACGACACCATCGCGGTGCGCATCAGCAAGGTGCTGGCGGACCGCATCATCTCGGGTGCGATAGAGCCGGGGGCCAGGCTGCGGCAGGATCATGTCGCCGAGGAATTCAACACCAGCCATGTTCCCGTGCGCGAGGCCTTCCGCCGCCTGGAGGCGCAAGGCCTGGCCGTCAGCGAACCGCGCCGCGGCGTGCGTGTCGCCGCATTCGATCTTGGCGAGGTCAAGGAGGTCGCCGAAATGCGGGCGGCCCTCGAAGTGCTGGCACTACGCCACGCCGCGCCGCATCTGACTTCGGCCATTCTCGACCTCGCCGAGGAAGCGACCAAGGCCGGCGACAAGTCCCGCGACGTCAGGTCGTGGGAGGAAGCCAACCGCGCCTTTCACCGGCTGATCCTGGCGCCATGCGCCATGCCCCGCCTGCTCGCCACCATCGACGATCTGCATGCTGCCAGTGCCCGCTTCCTGTTCGCGGCATGGCGATCGGAGTGGGAGACGCGCACCGATCAGGACCATCGGGCGATCCTGACCGCATTGCGGCAGGGAAACACCGAATCGGCCGCTGCAACGCTGGGGCGCCATGTCCAATGGATCGGCCGCAAGCCGGTCAGGACGGCCTCCGGCGCGACGCGCGAAGCCTTCGCGATCGTGGGTTGAAGGAATGTCGCCCAAAAGTGGCTCCCAATTTGGAGCCACAAAGCAATGACCTCAAAGCGCGTCGCGACGCAGTTCAGACGGGTCTTTGTCGTGGGAAGGCTTGCTATGTCGCGAGAAATGTGGATTCGATAATAGATTGAAAACAGAAATTATCTATAATTTCAAATCGGTCGAAGGAAACCCTATGACAGACATCGCATTCACGTCCCGCAAGCCGTCCTTCAGCCCGCTTCGGCTCCAGGATCGCTCGCTCGCCTGGCAAGTTGGAGCCGTCGTGCTCGGGACGCTGTTCCTGGCGCTGTCATCCTACATCGAAGTGCCGATGGTGCCGGTGCCGGTGACCATGCAGACTTTCGCGGTGACATTGATCGGTGCGCTTTATGGCTGGCGTCTGGGCGCAATCACCATCGCCGCATGGCTTGTCGAAGGCGCGGCCGGTTTTCCGGTCCTGGCCGGCGGCGCTGCCGGTGCCGCGCATTTCGTCGGGCCGACCGGCGGCTATCTCTTCGCCTTTCCGGTCACCGGCGCGCTGGTCGGCTGGCTGGCCGAGCGCGGCTGGAACGGCAACAGGGTGGTGCTTGCCTTCGCCGCCATGCTGCTCGGCAATCTGGTCTGCCTGGCTCTCGGCACGGCTTGGCTTGCCGTCATGATCGGCGCCGAGAAGGCCATAACCTTCGGCTTCCTGCCGTTCATCGTCGGCGGATTGCTGAAGTCGGCGCTCGGTGCGGCGACACTCATGGCGCTGCGCGGCGGCAAGGCCAGGCCGGCCAATCCGTGACGGTCAGGCTGCGCGCCCATCACCTCCTTTGCCTGCTGACCTATGTGGGCAAGGGATACAGCCCCGCCTTCACCGTCAATTATGACGCGATCGCGCAGCGCCTGAGCCGGGGCGAGGACATCCTCCTCGTCTCGGATCCGGATGATGTCTGCGCGCCGTTGCTCGACGGGTCGGAACCGCATTGTCTCAACGAGAGCGTCATCGAGCGGGACCGGCTTGCGGCACGCGATGTCGAGGATTTGCTGGCCCTGCCAATCCAACCCGGCGTCCGCCTCGATCTCGATGCGGCAACACTGGCGCGGATGCGCCGGGCGTTTTCCGTTGGTGGCGTACGCAAGGCTTGCGGTGGCTGCGAATGGAACGAGTTGTGCAGCGCGATAGCGGCCGGCGGCTTTCCTGACACCAAGGTGCAGCGGTCCGTCGTGCCGCGCTGACCTTGACGCCGGCTTTTCCCCGGTCGAAAATCCGCTCCAGCCATGGTTTGTTAATCGGCTGACCCGATTGTGAATTTCAGGCGGATTGAAGCGCGACCCCAAAAAGGCCATGCTTTGCCCGGAAAGATCGAGTCTACGTCGATCCCGCTGACGCGGAGATGGCGCCTGGCTGAAAGGGATACGATGCAGCAAGGACGTGCGCGCTGGCTGACAAGGCTGGCAATTGTGACGGGCATGGCGATCTCGGCTTTGCCGGCCTATGCCAAGCAATCCACCGAACCGGTCAAGATTTCCTCGTTCTCGGGTGCCTATCTGGCTGCCCGGATCGCCGAAGGCGACAACGACCTCGACAGCGCCATCGCCTACTACAAGCAGGCCCTGGCCTTCGACCCGAGCGACACCGGCCTGCAACAGAGCCTGATGCTGTCGCTGATCGCGCAAGGCCGATTCGACGAATCCCTGGTCTATGCCGACAAGCTCAAGGAGGTGCCCGATGTCGAGCGCTTCTCGCGCCTGGCGCTGGCTGTCGATTCCTTCCACAAGAAGGATTTCACCAAGGCGCAGTATTGGCTCAAGCTGTCGCTGGAATCCGACCTCGACCGGCTGATCTCCGGCGTCATGTCCGGTTGGGCCCAACAGGGTGCCGGCCAGGCCAGCGATGCAATGGCCTCCATCGACAAGCTTCAGGGCCCGGACTGGTTCGGCCTGTTCAAGTCCTTCCACCGCGCGCTGATCGCCGATGCCTCCAACATGCCCGAGAAGGCCGAGGCGATCTACGCCGCGACGATGCAGGACACGACCGCCGGCGGCGCGGCGCCTGAAACCTGGATGCGCAATGCCCAGGCCTATGCGTCGTTCCTGGCCCGCAAGGGCGACAAGGCCAAGGCGATATCGGTGCTGGATCAGGCCGAAACGTTTTCGCCGGGCAAGCTCGAAATCGTCACCTTGCGCGACAGGATCGCCAAGGGCGACAAGATCGCGCCGTTTGTCTCAGGTCCGTCCGACGGCGCTTCCGAAATCCTGCTCGATCTCGCCACCGCGCTCAACCGTGGCGGCGGCGAGCCGTTCGTCCGTCTTTATCTGCAATACGCCCTGGCTCTGCGGCCTGACAGCGACGCGGCCCTCGTGCAGCTTGCCGCCGTCGCCGAACAGTTGAAGGACGGCGAGGGCGCCATCGCGCTCTATCGGCGCATCCCTGATTCTTCGCCGCTGAAAGAGCTTTCGGACTTGCAGCTTGGCCTCAACCTTGCCGATCTCGACCGCCATGACGAGGCGATCACCCACCTGAAGGCCTTCGTCGACGCCCATCCCAACGACATGCGCGCCTATCTGGCGCTCGGCGGCGTCTATTCCTCCAAGGATGATTTCCGCTCGGCCGCCAATCTCTACGACAAGGCTGTCGAGGTGCTGAAGACCCCGACCGCGGCCAACTGGAACATCTTCTACCAGCGCGGCATCGCCTATGAGCGCCTGAAGGAATGGCCAAAGGCCGAGCCGAATTTCCGCAAGGCGCTGGAATTGCAGCCCGACCAGCCGCAGGTGCTGAACTATCTCGGCTATTCCTGGGTCGACATGAACACTAACCTCAAGGAAGGCCTGGCGATGATCCAGAAGGCCGTCGACCTCCGGCCGAGCGACGGTTACATCGTGGATTCGCTGGGTTGGGCCTATTTCCGGCTCGGCAGGTTCGATGACGCGGTGCGCGAGATGGAGCGTGCCGTATCGCTGAAGCCGGAGGATCCGGTTCTCAACGATCATCTCGGCGATGCCTACTGGCGCGTCGGCCGCAAGCTGGAAGCCACCTTCCAGTGGAACCAGGCCCGCGACCTGAAGCCCGATCCCGATGTGCTGGCTACGCTGCAGCAGAAGCTGATGAAGGGCTTGCCGCCGATCGAATCCAACACGGCGCAGGAAACCCCGAAGGTCAAACCCGAGCCGGTGCCTGCCCCGAAGGGGTGAGGTCGGCTTTTGAATGCGAACGGGGCTCTTTTCAGGGCCCCGTTTTCGTTTGAAGCGGTGCGCAGTTCTTAAAAAAGCTTCCGGTAGACGACGAAGCCGGAGCGTTCGCCGACCTTGTCATAGAGCTTCATCGCCGTTTGGTTAGTCTCGTGCGTCAGCCAGTACACCCGGCCCGAGCCGGCGGCCTGGGCGCGCTCATAGACGCCTTCGATCAGCGCCCGGCCGATGCCTTTTCCACGCGAATCCTCTGTCGTGAAAAGGTCCTGCAAATAGCAGTTTGGTGCGATTGCCGTCGTGCTGCGATGAAAGAGATAGTGCACGAGGCCGAGGAGATGTCCCTTGCTTTCGGCCACCAGCGCATGGACCGGTTCATAGGCATCGAAGAAGCGCGACCATGTCATCGCGGTAATCCCGCTCGCCAGCGCCGTCTCGCCCGAGCGGCCATAAAACGCGTTGTAGCCATCCCAGAGTGGCAGCCATCGGTCGAAATCCTGCCGCGTGACCGGGCGGACGAGGATGGGGCTGGGCATGATTGGACCTGTCGTTATTGTTGTGAGCTGCAGGGGACGAAACAGACCGCAGCCTCCCGAGGTCGGCAATGGGCCAGTTCCCGGCAAACCTTCAACGTTGCGTCGCACCCGTTCGGCGTCCGCATCCGACGTGCCTTGCTTGACGCTTCGCCGTCGTGTCTCTAGGACGTGCCGGCAAGCTAGCCTTTGCTGTCGAGGCCACCCGTGACGATTGAAATTCCCGCCCATATGCATCCCAGCCGCTCATTCCAGGGGCTGATCCTGACCTTGCACAATTACTGGGCCGTCTATGGTTGCGTCATCCTCCAGCCCTACGACATGGAGGTCGGCGCCGGAACGTTTCACCCGGCAACGACGCTGCGCGCGCTCGGGCCGCGTCGTTGGAACGCCGCCTACGTCCAGCCCTCGCGCCGTCCCAAGGATGGCCGCTACGGCGAGAACCCGAACCGGCTGCAGCATTACTACCAGTACCAGGTGATCCTGAAGCCTAACCCGCCGAACTTGCAGGAACTCTATCTCGGTTCGCTCCAGGCGATCGGCGTCGACCCGCTGCTGCATGACATCCGCTTCGTCGAGGACGACTGGGAAAGCCCGACGCTGGGCGCGTGGGGCCTTGGCTGGGAATGCTGGTGTGATGGCATGGAAGTCTCGCAATTCACCTATTTCCAGCAGGTCTGCGGCATCGAATGCGCGCCGGTGGCCGGCGAACTGACCTATGGGTTGGAGCGGCTGGCCATGTATGTGCAGGGCGTCGACAATGTCTACGACCTCAATTTCAACGGCCGCGAAGGCGCCGACAAGGTGACCTATGGCGACGTCTTCCTGCAGGCCGAGCAGGAATATTCGCGCCACAATTTCGAATACGCCAACACGGCGATGCTGCTCAGGCATTTCGAGGACGCCGAGGCCGAGTGCAAGGCACTGCTCGATGCCGGTGCGCCGGCGTCGAACGACAATCTGCCGATGCACAAGATGGTCTTCCCGGCCTACGACCAGTGCATCAAGGCCAGCCACGTCTTCAACCTGCTCGACGCGCGCGGCGTGATCTCGGTCACCGAGCGGCAAAGCTACATCCTGCGGGTGCGCAATCTGGCGAAGGCCTGCGGCGAGGCGTTCTTGAAGACGCAGGCTGGTGGTTTGGCGGCCTGAGTCAGGCACCCCTTATTATTTCGAGGGAAGCGTTGATCGGCGACAGGACCTGGCTGCTTTGTCCGGCCATTGTCCGCAGCGCCTGCCGCACGCCCGGCATCGAGAAGGCGCCGTGGACCTGCGCCGTGAAGCAGGCGCTGAGCGCGAGGATCTGCAGAAGTCTGGATGCCGTTTTCATCGTCGTTCAGCCAATAGTTTCCTGCCTGAGCGTGGGTCGCTTCAGCGCTGCGTTCGGTTCATGGAAATCTTTGATCCAAGGACGGGCCGGATCCCCGAGGCCCGACAGGGCAGCCAAAATTTCTGGAAATCAGCCGAAGTCGGCGATCACCTCGCGGAAAGGGTGACAGCGGCCAGCCGAGTTGCTATGCCCTCTTACCTCCCCCTGGATGGGGGAGGTCGCCGCGAAGCGGCGGGTGGGGGTGCTGGCGCGACTTTCCATGCCGAAACTCGATCGGTTCAAGCTGCAGTCCGCGCAACGGCTTCGTGCGGCAATGACCGACGAAGAGCGCATCTTGTGGCGGCATCTGTGGCGCATTCCAGTCGAAGGCACTCATTTCCGCAAACAGGCGCCGGTCGGCATCTACTTCCCCGATTTCATCTCACATCGGCTGAAGCTGATTATCGAGGTGGACGGTACCCATCACAGCTTCGATGGCCAGCAACGCTATGACGAGCGTCGAACAAAATGGTTTGAGAGCCAGGGCTATCGCGTCATCCGCTTCTGGAACCATGAAATCAAAAACGAACTGGATTCCGTGCTCGATACGATTTATGCGGCGGTGGAAGAACGAAAATCCCACCTTGGCCCGCGAGACGCCGAAGGCGCTTGAGACCGAGACGCCGCCACCCCACCCCGGCGCTAACGCGCCGACCCTCCCCATCAAGGGGAGGGTGAGGAGCTAACCAATGCCTGACCTGCTTCTAGAACTCCGCTCGGAAGAGATTCCCGCCCGCATGCAGCGCAAGGCGGCGGGTGATCTCAAGAAGATGCTGACCGACGGTCTGGTCGAGGCGGGGCTGACCTATGAGGCGGCGCGCGAGTACTGGACACCGCGGCGACTGACGCTCGACATCAGGGGGCTGACGGCGCGCTCGAAGGACATAAGTGAAGAGATCAAGGGACCTTCCACCACTGCCCCCGAGCCGGCGGTCCAGGGGTTCCTGCGCAAGGCCGGGCTGTCTTCGGTCGCCGAGGCGCATGTCCACTCCGATCCGAAGAAGGGCGACTTCTATGTCGCTCACATTTCGAAGCCGGGCAGGGCGGCTGAAGAGATCATCGCCGAGCTGGTGCCTGGCATCATCCGCAATTTTCCCTGGCCGAAATCGATGCGTTGGGGGCCGGCCTCGGCCAAGCCGGGCTCGCTGCGCTGGGTGCGGCCGCTGCAGTCGATCCTGTGCACCTTCGGCCCGGAGACCGAGGAGCCTGTCGTGGTCGATTTCGAGATCGACGGCATTCGCTCTGGCAACACCACCTATGGCCACCGCTTCCTGGCGCCCGGCGAAATCACCGTGCGTCGCTTCGACGATTATGTGAGCAAGCTGGAGGCCGCGAAGGTCGTGCTCGACGCCGACCGGCGCAAGGAGATCATCCTCGCCGACGCTCGCAACCTCGCCTTCGCCAACGGGCTCGACCTGGTCGAGGACGATGGGCTGTTGGAGGAAGTGTCCGGGCTGGTCGAATGGCCTGTCGTGCTGATGGGTGAGTTCGAAGAGGCATTTCTCGCCATTCCGGCCGAGGTGATCCGATTGACCATCCGCGCCAACCAGAAGTGCTTTGTCACGCGGCCGCAAGGCGAAGGCGACGCGCTGTCCAACCGCTTCATCCTCACCTCCAACATCGAGGCCAGGGACGGTGGTAAGGAGATTGCCCACGGCAACGGCAAGGTGGTGCGCGCGCGCCTCTCCGACGCGCTCTATTTCTGGACGACCGACCAGGGCGATCTGCCGGATCTCGGCCAGCTCGAAGCTTCGGCGAAAAAGTTTGGGCTCGATCTTAAAAAGTCGCTCGACCAGCGCATGGCCCGGCTCGACCATCTCGGCGTCACCTTCCATGCCAAGCTCGGCACGCAAGGCGAACGGGTGGAGCGGATCGTGCGATTGGCGCAAGAGCTGGCGCCAATCGTCGGCGCCGATCCCGCGCTCGCCGCCCGCGCCGCCATTCTCGCCAAGGCTGATCTTACCACTGAAGTGGTCGGGGAGTTCCCCGAACTGCAGGGCGCCATGGGCCGCAAATACGCGCTGCTACAGGGCGAACATTCATCCGTGGCCGCGGCCATTGAGGAACACTACAAGCCGCAGGGCCCGTCCGACTATGTGCCGCGCGATCCGGTATCGGTCGCCGTCGCGCTCGCCGACAAGCTGGATACGCTGGTCGGCTTCTGGGCCATCGATGAAAAGCCAACGGGTTCGAAGGATCCGTATGCGCTGCGTCGTGCCGCGCTGGGTGTGGTAAGGACCATTCTGGAAAACAAGCTCAAGCTTTCGCTGGGCGTCGCCATTGCTGCCGCGATCTCGTCGGCTCTCGCTGTATACGAGCAAAAAGGCGAAGGCGCAGAGAGTCGTGGCGTGGTCGCGATGCTCGATTCCCGCATTCGCGATTACAAGGGAACAAGTCAGCTCTTGTCGGAAGCGGGCCTGATTTCCAACTTGTTGAAAGGCGGGCTTGCCAACGCAAGTGCAGAAACTTTTGGCTCCGCCGATCAGGAGCGTGAGTTCTTCGATGGCCAGCGTCTGATGGAGCTGAATGCATCGCTGTCGCCATTCATCGCCGACCTCGTTGCCTTCTTCCACGACCGCCTGAAAGTCTACCTCCGCGACCAAGGCGCCCGTCACGATCTTATCGACGCCGTCATCACGCCGCAGTCCGACGACCTCCTGCAGATCGTCCGCCGCGTCGAAGCGCTCGGCTACTTCCTCGACACCGAGGACGGCAAGAACCTGCTGGCCGGCACCAAGCGCGCGGCCAACATCCTGGCTGCTGAGGAGAAGAAGAAAACGGCGGTCGCCGAGGCAGTTGAGCCGGCCCTGTTCAAGGAGAATGCCGAGAAATCGCTGTTCGCGGCGGTGAATCAGGCCGAGAAGCAAGCCGGCGAAGCGATTCAAAACGAAGACTTTTCCGCCGCGATGCTGGCGCTTAGCGCGTTGCGCGAACCCGTTGATTCATTCTTTGAAGGCGTTCTCGTGAATGATGAAGACCTGGCGGTGCGGGCCAACCGTCTGGCGCTTCTCACGCGCATCCGCGCGGCCACCGGTCAGGTCGCTGATTTCTCGAAAATCGCCGGTTGAGCGCTCAGGAAAAATATCTGTAAGCTGACCGTTCGAGCCGGCTTACAGTCATATGACGATGATCTCTGCATGGCAGAAGGGACATGTTCCCCAACCCAACGGAGGCTTCCATGAATTCCGATCACGAAATCGAAGTGACTGAAGAAACCTCGGCCGCCGCCGAGGCGCTTGAATCCGCTTCCGAAACCGCCATCGATCACGCCGCCGCCGCCACGGTCGAAGCCGCCGATCTGTCGGATGACGACGAGGACGGCGATGACGAAGAAGGCGACGATGAAGACGGCGAAGAGTCTGACGAAGACGACGATGAAGCCGTGAAGGCCGAAGGCGACGACGCCGAGGACGAAGAGGACGCCGAAGACGGCGAGTCCGAGGAAGACGACGACAAGGAAGAAGCGGCCTGAGATTTCAATCCGGTTCTGTCGGGAAGAAGGGGCGGCGCATCGGCGCCGCCCTTTTTTATCCGTCGTCCCGGATGCTTGTCAGTTCTCCAGGATGCTGACCCGCACGCTGTTTTCGTAGACATCGACCTGGATCAGCGGTTCGCCATTGACGATGGCGCGCTTGGTCGAGGAACTCATCGCGCCGGGACGCTCCAGCATGCGCTGCAGATCGGCGCGCTGGTCGTTGGTCCTGAACCAGGCATCACCCTCATCGTCGCGGTCGCGGCGATGGAACTTGTGCCAGTTGGCGCGGTCCTGCCGCACCATCTGCGCGGCGCCGTCCAGCGCATAGCCGTCGCTCGCCTGATGATCCCGATCGGAAATACGCGCCACATAGGATCCCAGCATGTCATCGGCTTGCGCCGCGCTGGCACCCAGCAGCGATGCCAGCAAAAGCGCGGCCACGGTAACGGTCTTGGATAGTCTCATGATCAACCCCCTTTGAACGGCGAAGCCCGTCTGCCCGAGCCGCCCCTTAGCCTGAATCGCTTGACCAAATCCAGGCGGCTTCGAGCGGCCAGATACGCCAGGACGAACTCGCGCGGCAATGGTGCGCAGGGCGCCGTCAAGCTGTCAACGATCTGGCCAGCCCAGCAATTTGTGGCCGCTACTTGACCTTGCCGGCCCCGGAAGCGGGCGTCGATGCGGCTGCCCGTGCGGTCGGCTTCTTCTGCGTGCCCGACGCCGGAGCCGCCGAGGCGGTAGTCTGGGCTGGAGCGGGAGCGGTGGTGGTGGTCGTGGCCGGTGCCTTGACTTGCGTCGGTGTCGAGAAGTCGCCGCCGACCACGCCGCCGCGAATGATCATCGGGCCTGGCATGAAACCATGCCGTGGCTCGGGCGCGTTGGGGATCGCCGCCACCTTTTCATAGGTGACGTCTGGTTCGCCGAGCACAACGACGGACAGCGCGTCGCTTGCCCGGATGCCGTCCGCCTTCAGGGCAAGGATAGAGGGCGTCGCGGCCGGCGCGCCGGGAAAGACAAGCGACGAGGCTTGAGCTCCACCGCTCAACGCCGCCAGGGTGATCCCCAGCAGGATACGCACAGACACGTTTGACCACTCCCCTTTGCCCAGACCCCCACGGTAGCGGACCGGAATTGATACCGGCTTTCGCGGAAACGTAGCATTTTAGGAATTGATAAATCGCCAAGACCCTCTCTTGCCCAACAGCCGGCTTGCCCAATAGCCGCCATCGTACTACGCAGCCGGCATCTGCGAGGTGACGAGAGTGGCTGAGATACTTGCCGTCGACGAAGCGCTGGAGCGGGCGCTGGCTCTGCTTCAGGGGGGCGATGTCGTGGCCATCCCGACGGAGACCGTCTACGGGCTTGCCGGCGATGCCACCAACGGCATCGGCGTGGCGCGTATCTTCGAGGCCAAGGGGCGGCCGCGTTTCAATCCGCTGATCGCCCATGTTGCCGACATGGTGATGGCCGAGCGCATCGCAATATTCGATCCGCTGTCGAGGAAACTGGCGCAGGCGTTCTGGCCAGGTCCGCTGACGCTGGTGTTGCCGCAGCGGCCCGGCAACGGCATCCATCCGCTGGTCGCGGCCGGGCTCGACACGATTGCCTTGCGCATGCCGAGGGGCTTTGGCGGTGACCTCATCGCAAAACTTGGCCGGCCACTTGCCGCACCCAGCGCCAACTCATCCGGCAAGATCAGCGCGACGACGGCACAAGCAGTGGCGGCGGATCTCGGCACGCGCATCAAGCTGGTGGTCGATGGCGGCGCGACGCCGGTCGGGCTGGAATCGACCATCGTCAAGGCCGAAGGAGGGAGCTTGCGGCTGCTGCGGCCGGGCGGCTTCGCCGCCGAGGAAATCGAGGCGGCCATTGGCGTGAAGCTGTTGCGCGGCGGCGCCGCCGGCATCGAGGCGCCGGGCATGCTTGCCTCGCACTACGCGCCGGGTGCCGGGGTGCGGCTCAATGCAGGAACGGTCGGCGAAGGTGAAGCGCTGCTTGCCTTTGGGGATCAGCGGGCCGAAGGCTGGCGTGATGCTGCAGCGTTCCTCAATTTGTCTGAAGCCGGTGACCTGCGCGAAGCGGCAAGCAATCTCTTCGCCTATATGCAGGAACTCGACCGCAGCGGCGCGCGCACCATCGCCGTTGAGACGATTCCTTTCGATGGTCTTGGCGAGGCCATCAACGACCGGCTCTCGCGTGCCGCCGCCCCTCGTGACAATGTACAGCCCGCACCGTAGTTTTCCCACATGACCGACATTTCGCAAAAACTCGATCCCGCTCTCATCGACCGCTTCGCGGCGATCGTTGGCGAAAAATACGCGCTGCGCGACGAGCAGGACATCGCGCCCTATCTCATCGAGCGGCGCGGGCTCTGGCATGGCGCGACATCGCTGGTGCTGCGGCCGGGCAGTGTCGACGAGGTCAGCCGGATCATGCGGCTGGCGACCGAGACGGGAACGCCGGTCGTGCCGCAAAGCGGCAACACCGGGCTGGTCGGCGCCCAGGTGCCGGACAGATCCGGCCACGAGATCATCCTGTCGCTTTCACGGCTGAACCGCATCCGCGAGATCGATGTCCTGTCCAATACGGTCACGGCGGAGGCCGGCGTCATCCTGCAGACGCTGCAGGAGGCGGCCGATGCCGCCGACCGGCTGTTTCCGCTGTCGCTGGCCGCACAGGGCTCCTGCCAGATCGGCGGCAACCTGTCTTCCAATGCCGGCGGCACCGGCGTGCTGGCCTACGGCAACGCGCGCGAACTCTGCCTCGGGGTCGAAGTGGTGCTGCCGACGGGCGAGGTGTTCGACGATTTGCGCAAGCTGAAGAAGGACAACACCGGCTACGATTTGAAGAACCTGTTCGTCGGCGCCGAAGGTACGCTCGGCATCATCACCGCCGCTGTCCTGAAACTCTTCCCGAAGCCGAAGGGCAGGGAGGTCGCCTTTGCCGGCATGTCGTCGCCCAAGGCGGCGCTGTCGCTCTTTACTTTGGCGATGGACCGGGCCGGCGCCTCGCTCACCGCTTTCGAGCTGATCGGTAAAAGGCCTTACGACTTCACGCTGAAGCATGGCCAAGGCATCACGCGGCCGCTGGCCGATGATTGGCCTTGGTATGTGTTGATGCAGGTCTCTTCAGGACGTTCCGAGGAAGACGGCAGGGCGCTGGTCGAGGAGATTCTGGCTGAAGCGCTCGAGCAAGGCATCATCGACGACGCAGTGGTCTCGGCAAGCCTTGCCCAGGGCGATGCCTTCTGGAATTTCCGCGAGACGCTGCCCGAGTGCCAGAAGCCCGAGGGCGCTTCGATCAAGCACGACATCTCGGTGCCGACAGCCGCGATCCCGGAGTTCATCGACAAGGCGGCCGGCGTGGTGGAAGGGGTCTGTCCCGGCGCCCGCGTGGTCTGCTTCGGCCACATGGGCGACGGCAATCTGCACTACAACATCTCGCGCCCCGTGGACTGGCATGACGAGGCGTTTCTCGCCCTCTACCATCCGATGAACAAGGCCGTGCACGATGTCGTGCGGTCCTTTCATGGATCGATCTCCGCCGAGCACGGCATCGGCCAGTTGAAGCGCGACGAACTGATCGCCACCGCGCCGCCGATGGCCATCGATCTGATGCGCAGGGTGAAGGCTGCCTTCGACCCTGCCGGCATCATGAATCCCGGTAAGGTTATCTGATCCTTTCAACATATTGTGCCCAGTGGCATTCCGATAACCATCCCTGAGATCAGCAAAATTTAACCGACTTTCTTAAGCGCGGCGGTAAGGAGCCCACGCTACTGTTTCCCCATAACGAGGCCGGGAAAACTGGCCCGGAGAGAACCGGACACCGGCTCTCAGGAGACAGACAGGAAGGCACTCTATGAACACTGGACTGAAGCCAGTCTGGGCGGGACGCAACATGCGCCTCGACCCATTCCGCCTGCCGCAGGTGGTTAGCTACGCCACACGCGACGACTATGGCGACGTGACCTTCACCATCGACCAGCGCGGCGCCGTGATCCGTCGCATGCTGGAGATGAGCGGCGTGCCGGCGATCATCGCACTGCCCGCCAATGCGTTCCGCGGCGTTGCCGCCCGCGCGATGGAGGATCCGGACGGCAATGTCACGGTTACCCTCGAACTCCTGCACAACGACCCAATGCTGTCGGTGCCCCTGCTGGTGGCCGACGACCTCGATGATGTCGCCGCCGACTGGCGCGCATGGGCCGATGCCTACCGCCTGCCGATGCTCCTGATCGAATCGGATGGCGTTGCCCGCACGCTGGAAGAATCGCTCGGCGCCGCCATCAAGACGCTGCCGCCGCAGGATCGCCGCAAGGGCCGCATTTCGACCACGCGCCGCCCGCGCTTCCTCGCCCGCCGCAGGGCCGGCAACCTTGGTCTCAGGCTGGTCATCGGCGGCCAGGAGATTATTTCGAGGGAGTGAGAAGCGGTTCGCGCAGCGAACGAAAAGCCAATTGCTTGGCTTTTCGAGCTTCGAACGCCCTGAGCCTGCGAAGGGCCAAGGCATAAGAAAAGCCGCTACACCAGCGGCTTTAGCGCCACCCACAATGCGCCGCCGATCAGGCCGAGGAAGATCAGCCAGCCGACCTGGTTGTTCGACCGGAACAGCCGCAGGCATTGGTCCGGATCGTTGATATCCAGAACCGCGATCTGGCGGGCCATGTGGGCGCCGGCGGCGATCAATCCCGCCAGCGCCACCACCGGTGCCTGCGCCGAGGCGAAGGCGATGGCGAAGCAGACCAGCGTGCCGCCATAAAGCCCTGCCAGCCACGCCTTGGTGTTGTCGCCGAACAGCCGTGCCGTCGAGCGTACGCCAACAATGGCGTCGTCTTCCTTGTCCTGATGCGCATAGATCGTGTCGTAGCCGACCACCCACAGGATCGAGCCGATATAGAGCATGATGGCGGGGCCATCGAGATCGCCGAACTCGACCGCCCATCCCATCAGCGCACCCCAGGAAAAGGCAAGGCCGAGAAACAGTTGTGGCCAATTGGTTATCCGCTTCATGAATGGATAGACGGCCACGATCGCCAGCGAGCAGATGCCGAGCAGAATGGCGAAGCTGTTGAACTGCAGGAGCACGGCAAGGCCGACCAGGGCTTGCAGCACAAGGAACAGCCAGGCCCGCCGACGCGTGGTCTGGCCGGACGGCAGCGGGCGCGAGCGGGTGCGCTCGACCTGGTTGTCTATGCCTTCGTCGACGATGTCGTTGTAGGTGCAGCCGGCGCCGCGCATGGCGATGGCGCCGACCAGGAACAGCACGAGATACCATGGCGCCGGCAGCAGCGAGAGCAGCGGGTCGCCGGGACGCGGATAGGCGCTCGCCGCGAGCGCCGCCGACCACCAGCACGGCCACAGAAGCAATTGCCAGCCGATCGGCCTGTCCCATCTCGCAAGTTGTGCGTAGGGCCAAACCGCGCGCGGCAGCACGCGGTAGACCCAATGGCCATTCGGCGCATCGGCGACACGGCCCTGGGCCGTTTTCGACTGGATGGGTTCCATGTCCATGGAGTGGCAGCAGGCGTGGAAACCGTCAAGCGGCAAGCGGAACAGGGACGACCGTCAACCCGTCAGGAGGCGAAGATGTCGCGCGTGGAAAACCAGGCCTTCGCTGTTTCGACAAATGCGAGTGCCGCGTTCGATACGCGCTGATGCGTGTCATAGGTGAGGATGATGCGCTGCATCGGCAGCGGATCCGATAGCGGCTTGCAGATCAGCGGCAGTCCGTCATAGCTGCGGTCCCCGTGCGGCCTTGTGTAGCTGACGGCGACACCAAAACCGTTCGCCACCATGCTGCGCTGAAGTTCAAACGAACTCGTCGCCCTGTCGGCCGCTGGCGCGAGACCACGGCTGCGGAACAGATCGAGCATGTGCTGCCAGCTCTGCGGCTGGTCCGTCGTGATCAGCGGATAGGCGGCCAGATCCGCCAGGCTGACCTCGGGGCGATCCACCAGAGCATGGCCTGCCGGCAACAGCGCGTGCGGTCGCAGTTCGTGCAGCAGGATACGGGCGAAATGCGATGGCAGGCCGAGGTCGTAACTGAGGCCAAGATCGATGGCGGCGTCCGCCACACGCCGCCCGAGCGTTTCGAACGTTTCGTCGCGAACGACAACAGCCACGTCTGGATGGCGCTCGGAAAACGCGCGGATGAGACCCGGTGCGAAATATGGCGCCAGATCCTCGAAGCATCCAAGCACCAACTCGCCGCCGACGGCCGAGTTGCCCGAGCCCAGGCTCATGAGTTCGTCCGTCGCGGCAAGAACCTGCTTTGCCTTCGCCACGGCGACACGGCCGAACGAGGTCAGCGAAACGCCGCTTCCACGCTGGCGCACGAAGAGCTTTTGCCCGAAATCCTTTTCGATCGCGTCGATCGCCACCGAAATCGACGGTTGGGAGATGTTCAGTGTCCTGGCCGCGCCGGTGACGCTGCCGTGGCGGGCAACCGCGACCAGATAACGCAACTGCGTGAGGCTTAGGCTCATAGTCTCACTCTATGTGTCAGATGAGAAGTTATTATTTTACTGAATGAGTACGGATTGCGATAGTCGTGTCGATCCTGAAAGGAGGACACCATGGCTTCCCAGACTGCTATCCGCGCCATCGACACCGACCTGATCGATGCGGACACAATCGCCGACTACCAGCGGGACGGTGCGGTCTGCATCCGCGGCGCCTTCAAGGGCTGGGTCGACACGATTGCCGCCGGCATCGAGCGCAATATGCAAAACCGCAGCGCCACCGCTTCCGACATCGCCAATGGTCGCGGCAGTTTCTTCGATGACTACTGCAACTGGGAGCGTATTCCCGAATTCGTCAGGGTGGTGCGCGGATCGCCGGCCGCCGAACTGGCGGCGGCGGTGATGCAGTCGCGCACCGCGCAGTTCTTCCATGACCACGTTCTGGTCAAGGAGCCCGGCACGCAGAAGCCGACGCCCTGGCATCAGGACATCCCCTATTATTTCGTCGACGGCCAGCAGACGGTAAGCTTCTGGATTCCCATCGATCCGGTAAAGGAGGCGACGCTGCGCCTGATCGCCGGCTCGCACAAATGGGACAAGATGATCCTGCCGGTGCGCTGGCTCGACGACAGCAATTTCTATGCCGGCGAGGGCGACTATCTGCCGGTCCCCGATCCCGACAACGATCCGTCCATGAAGGTTCTCGAATGGGAAATGGAGCCGGGCGATGCCATCCTGTTCGACTTCCGCACAGCACATGGCGCGCGCGGCAACCTTACCGCGGCACGGCGCCGGGCACTGTCACTGCGCTGGGTCGGCGACGATGCCCATTATGTCGAACGGCCGGGCCGCACATCGCCGCCCTATCACGGTCATGGCATGCAGCCGGGCCAGAAATTGCGCGAGGACTGGTTCCCGGTGGTTTTTCCCGCCTGAAGCGGGCCAGAATATGGGCGCCAGAATTCGGCGCCCATATTCGGCCGGGATAACGTTCCCGTGTGCAATTTTGATCAAAACACCCTGATGCCTTGACCCATCGCCCGGAGAGCAATAGCGGGTGCTCTCCAGGGTTTGCATTGTGAGGTGGCCATGAACGTTCTTCTTCTCGGCTCCGGCGGCCGCGAACATGCGCTTGCCTGGAAGATCGCCGCCTCGCCGCTGCTGACCAAGCTCTACGCGGCCCCCGGCAATCCGGGCATCGGCAGCGAGGCCGAACTGGTGAAGCTTGATATCACCGATCATGCCGCCGTGACCGCCTTCTGCCGGGAGAAAAAAATCGACCTCGTCGTGGTCGGCCCGGAAGGGCCGCTCGTCGCCGGCATTGCCGACGACCTGCGCGCCGAAAACATCCGCGTCTTTGGACCTTCGAAAGCCGCCGCGCGGCTGGAGGGTTCGAAGGGTTTCACCAAGGACCTCTGCGCGCGATATAACATCCCGACCGCCGCCTACGGCCGTTTCGGCGATCTGGCCTCCGCCAGGGCCTATGTCGAAAAGACTGGTGCGCCGATCGTCATCAAGGCCGACGGGCTCGCCGCCGGCAAGGGCGTCACCGTCGCCATGACGCTGGACGAGGCGCTGGCGGCACTCGATGCCTGTTTCGAGGGTTCCTTCGGAGCCGCCGGCGCGGAAGTGGTGATTGAGGAATTCATGACCGGCGAGGAGGCGAGCTTCTTCTGCCTCTGCGACGGCACCACCGCACTGCCCTTTGGCACGGCACAGGATCACAAGCGCGTTGGCGACGGCGACGTCGGCCCCAACACGGGCGGCATGGGCGCCTATTCGCCGGCGCCGGTGATGACGCCTGAGATGGTCGAGCGCACCATGCGCGAAATCATCGAGCCGACGATGCGCGGAATGGCCGATCTTGGCGCGCCCTTCGCCGGCATTCTGTTCGCCGGGCTGATGATCACGGACAAGGGGCCGAAGCTGATCGAATACAACACCCGTTTCGGCGATCCGGAATGCCAGGTGCTGATGATGCGGCTGAAGGACGATTTGCTGGTGCTGCTCAACGCCGCCGTGGACGGCCAGTTGGCGCACACCTCCATACGCTGGCGCGACGAGGCGGCGCTCACCGTGGTGATGGCCGCGCGGGGCTATCCAGGCACGCCGGAAAAAGGCTCCGTCATCCGCGGCGTCGAGCAGGCGGCGGGCGAAGGCGTCCAGATCTTCCACGCCGGCACCGCCATCAATGGCGGCGCTCTGGTTGCCAATGGCGGCCGCGTCCTCAATGTCACGGCGACCGGAGCCACGGTCGGCGAGGCGCAGGCGCGGGCCTATGCCGCGCTCGACCGGATCGACTGGCCGGACGGATTCTGCCGTCGCGACATCGGCTGGCAGGCCGTGGCGCGCGAGCAGGCGAGCTGAGATTACGGCGCGGCGGCTTATTGCTGGCCGCGGTCGATTTCGGTTGAAGCGGTGCTGACCGGATCGGCCCCGGCGAAAGCGGCGTCGAGCTGCTCGGGTGAACGCTGTTCGGTTCGCTTCCAGGCGACATATTGCACAATGCCGAAGCCCGGCCGGCGCGGCACCGTCTTCACCACAGGCATGCGGAACCCGTCGCGGAATTTCGACCAGCGCGAGCCAAGCACCGCGACCATTTCCTCGAACGTCGGCGGTGTTGCCACATCCGCATAGGTCAGTGTCGCCTTGCCGGCGAGCGCTGCCTCGCGCGAGAGCGGCACCGGCACGCTGGCAAGATAGTCCGATGGTACGTCGATCAGCCCGCCAAAGGGCCATTGCTGGCGCAGCGTGGCGGCATCGGTCGGTGCGACGTTGACGTCGATATCGTTAGGCGTGCCGGCAACCCTGTAGGGGCAACGGAAGCGGCCGCAATTGGCCTGCGCGGAGAATTGCCAGAGCGCATAGCCTTGCCAGTTGCCCATCGGAAAATGCACGTCAATATCAGGTTTGTAGCGCGCGTACCAAAGCGGCAACCGCGACAGGAGCCGGTACTTGTAGCGATTGTCGGCGATGTACTGGGCCGTCTTGCCGTTGGTATAGAGCACCGGGAAGCGGCCCATGCGCCGATGCACCTGGCGTACGAACTCCTCGGCATCTTCGAGCGACATCCATTGCGAGGGATCATTGCCCTCGAGGTCGAGAACCATGAGATCGTCCGGCGCGGGATCGGCAAAATCGAGGAAATTGTTGGCCTGCTCGACCGGGTTGCCGGGGCGGGCCAGGTGATAGGCGCCCCATTTCATGCCGAGCGCCTTGGCCACGACCCGACGCGTCTGGAACAGTTCGCGCGTCACCGCATGGCGTTTCCACAGCGCCTTGCAGAGCTTCACGTCGGTGTCGCCGCCAAAACAGAAATAGGGCGGCGGCATGCCGTCGGAAGCCTTGTTGATGAATCCGACGATGCGCTTGTCGGTGGCAAGTTGCGCCCAGTCGATTGAATTGTATTCGTAGGCATCGACCACCAGGGCGCGGTCGGCATTCTTCCACGGCTCGGAGAAATCCGAAGCCTGTGCCGCCATCGACAGCGCCACCGTCGCCGCGAAAGCCAGAGGCGTCAGTGCGTGTCGCCAGAAAATAGACAGAGGTTTTAGAGAAGCTGTATGCCCAGGGAAAAGGGGTTTGACGAGCGTTGGCACAGCGCTCTTTGAACGGCGATGGAAACGCCTTGGCAATTTCAAAACAGGGAATCCCCGTTGATCAAAGGCAAATCCTGAACCGTCATGGTTAAGGAATGCTTCTCGATGCCGGGGCACCCCGTGCCAGGTTAGAACACACCGCCAATTCCAATTCCGCCACTGATGTCGGGAGGGGGAGCGGCGGGACGCGACGATGGCGAGCGTGAGGGCGTGGAGGCCTTCCGGCTCGCCGCTCCCTTCTGGCGCAGCGGAGCGGTGTCCGACGCGACCTTCGCCGGCTTGACCTTCATGACGACCGGATCCTTGCAGACGCGGCCGGAGTGCAAGAAGAGATCGCCCAGAAGTTCAACCGTTGGCTCGGTCGCCGAGGCGACCCGCTTGGTGTTCTTGTAGTAGCTGTTGAGAGCTTGGACCGAGTGCTTGCCCCAATCTCCATCGACCGTCATGCGATAGCAGCCCAAGCGGCGCAATTCCGTCTGGATGTTGCGTGCGAGGTCGGTCGCTTTCGCAGGGGCCGGCTCATCGGCCGACGTGCCGACGATCAATGTTTCAAGACCGGAAACCACGCTTTGCCGGGCTCCTTCAAGGCTGGCAAGCTGCGTACCTGCCGGTTCCGGTGAAACGCTGGGCGGGGCTGAAATCTCGGCAGATCGCAATGTTTGTCCCACGATAAGCACGGCGGTCTGCAGGTCGTTGGAAGCAAGCTCGACCTGCAGTTTTTTCTTGGCGGCCGGGTCCGACAGAATGCGAGACAGGCTGGCGCTCAACTGAGCCGGGTCGAGCTCTTGTTGCTCGGTGAAATAGAACTGCTCGCGAAGGTTCGACTGGTCCCATGGAACCTGACGACCTGCGGTGAGTGCCTCGGTCTCGTTGCGAACGCGGATCATCATATCCGAGATGCTGAGCCCGGGAATCTCAACGTTCCTCAACAGGGCTGTGGTGAAGGGGCTGTTGTCTCCCGAGCCATCGGCCGTGATGTTGCCTGGCTGGGTCGCGAAGGCGACAAACGTGTTTTCACCCACTTCGACCTGTGCAAGGCCATCCATGACGCTGGCGCCTTTGCCGACCGGGTTGTTGCGGCAAGCGTCAAGAAAAATGAACGTCTGCCTCTCCCGGTTGGAAAACTTTGCGATCACGTCGTTTAGCTTGACCGCGCCCGCGGTCAGTTTTTCCAGGGTTTCGGGATCGGGTGTATCGACGGGCAGGAGATAGTTCTCCCCCTGCAACTGAACGCCGTGGCCGGCGTAGAAGATCGCCACGGCGCTGGCGGTCGCGAGTTTGCTGTCGGCCCTGTCAAAGAGCTTGGCAAACCCGTCCGACGAAAGGTCGAGCCCCGTCAGCACGTCGAAATTCAGCCTTTTCAGACTTTCGGAGAGTTGCGTGGCGTCGTTTACCGCATTGGTCAAATGTTGGAGGCGCGCGCTTTGGTAATTCGAATTGCCAATGACGATGGCAAGCCGCTTGCTTGGCTTTGATGCAAGCACTTCCTCGACCGCTGCTCGGGCCCCCATCGAACCGAAAAACACGACCAGCAGAATTGCAGCAAAGTGCCGGAAGAAACTGTGGGTCATGTCACGGGCTCGTTTCAGCTGCGACAACGTTCGCGCCGTCGAAGTGTCCGTCCGGCTGATTCGTCGCCCCTCGGACGCCGGAAACCCATATCTCCGAAGACCAGTGAATTTTACACCACAAACCGCCTCAAAGAAAGGGCGAGGGTCTCGCGACCCGCGTTTGATCGGTCGAGCGGGGCGGCCCGAACCATCGTTTTACACGCGCGTCGAAAGACCCGCTCGGCAAGGACCGCAGCCGTGCCGGCACGCGGAAATCGATTCGACATTCGAAACCGTATCTTCCCGGGGCATAACCTGTTATAGTCGTCATAGTGCAGTCGCACTATGACGAGCGCGCACGCTGAAGCCGGACGGATGTTTTGAATATCGTCGGCGAATTGCATCCCTGATTATTATTGTCTTACTTGTAATAAAGCGGGGAAATGACAATGACAGCAAGGAAATGGCATTTTGACCCGGTCAACGCGATTGCGCTCTCGATCGGTGCTATGGTCGTCCTCCTGCCTTCGAAGGCCGCTGCCTGCGTCTTCGTTGGCGAGGGGACTTTTCTGTCAGGGCAGTGCTATCTCAACGGCATAGCCAATGGCGCGGTTGTCGACACGTCCCTGGATGCGCTTCTGGGGGTTGTCGATAACGCAATCGAGTCAGATGTCGGCCTTGCGAACGGACCCCCGCAAGCTTTGTCGACGCCGTTCGGCGTCTTCGCTTCGGGCCAGTTGGCGCACACGAAGCACGACGGTTTTACGATTTCACAGGGACCGACCGTGATCACCGGACCGGATTTCGACGTCGACGAATTTTCCGCCGCGGTCAGCGTGGACTTCAACGCTGCAAAGCATTTCGGTTTCGACAATGAGCACGGTCTGAACCTGGGGCTGTTTGGCGGTTATGCATCGGCCAACGTAGACGCCAATGCGCTCGGTTTCTTTCCTCCCAACGGCGAAGCCACCAACAGAAGCGGCATGTTCGGCGGTTATGGGCTCTATCGTCGCGGCACCAGCTATATGCTGGTGGCTGCATCGGCGTTCCTCGGCAACACCGATGTCGAAAGCACGGGCCTCGGCTCCGGCACGTATGACACACAAGGCTACGCCGTGACGGGGTCGATCGGCCACATCTTCAACTTGACCGATCGGGTGCGCTTCGATCTGCGTGGCGGATTGCTTGGTGTCAGTTTCACCGGCGACGACTACACGGACAGCTCTGGCGTTTCGTACGGAAAAAGCCGCCTGTCATTTGGCGCGATCAAGTTCGAACCTGGAGTTTATGCCGATTATCAACTCGGAAACGGTATGGTGATCAGCCCTTACGCGCGAGCCGATCTGCAGCAGCGCTTCGGCTATTCAAACACCGCGAGCGTGTCCGGTATCGAGAGTAGCTTCGAAGATGCGGACTTCTCGGCGGCGGTGTCGGCAGGCTTCAATCTGAAAATGTCCCAATCGACCACCGTCAGCAGCGAGATTCGGGGCAAATGGTCCCAAGACAGTTCAACCGTCAGTGGCAAGCTGGGCGTAAAGATCGCCTTCTGAACATAGACGACACGATGGTCATTTCTGTCGCCGGCAACGCAAGATGCTCGGCGGGCGATTATCCGCTAGCGCCGGACGCTTGGCGGAAATTCAAACGGGTCGGGCGCGGGCTCCTGCTGCAGCGTGCCTTCGGCGGCGCGTTTGCGGTGGTGGGCCAGCGAGCATTGCGGCGAGCACAATATGCCGCGATCCGACCAGTAGGCCGCACCATGTTCCAGCCTGCCCTCATGGTACCAGAACCCCGGAGCGCGATAGGGCAGGCCGCATTCGATGCAGCGGTAGGCGTCGGGTCTGGCGAGCATGAGATGTTCCGGTCGGCTGGTTCTGGTCCGCCGCCGGTCGACTTGATCCGGCTTCGATAGAATTTAATACAGGCGAGCGCGATTGCAAAATCCGCGTGACAAAATTTGACGTTTACGTAAAAAGAAGATGGCAGACCGCCCAAAGGCGGGTAGTTTTGCGGTGGCGCTGGCTCTAGGGTCGGCGAGGCCGATGCATCAGGAGGATCGAGCGGCATGTATCGAGCACCGGTCGAGGATATCGCCTTTACGCTGAAGCACGTGGCTGGGCTCAAGCAGGGGCTCGATACCGGCGCATTTGGCGATCTCAGCGAGGATCTGGTCGATGCCGTCCTTGGCGAAGCAGGCCGTTTCGCCACCGAGGAAGTGGCTCCCCTTTACAAGATCGGCGACGAACACGGTGCGGTGCTGAAGGACGCTGCCGTCACCACGCCGCCCGGCTGGAAGGAGCTCTATCGCCGCTGGATCGATGGCGGCTGGAACGCGCTGTCCGGGCCCGAGGAGTATGGTGGCCAGGCGCTGCCGACCATGCTGGGCGTCGCCGCGCTCGAAATGTGGAATTCGGCCGCCATGGCCTTCGGCATCGGCCCGACGCTGACCATGGGCGCGGTCGAAGCGCTGGACAAGCATGCTTCGGAAGAGCTCAAGGCAAAATATCTCGGAAAGCTCGTCTCCGGAGAATGGATGGGCACGATGAACCTGACCGAGCCGCAGGCGGGCTCGGACCTCGCTGCCTTGCGCGCCCGCGCCGAGCCTGCCGGCGACGGCACCTACCGCATCTTCGGCCAGAAGATCTTCATCACCTATGGCGAGCACGATTTCACCGACAACATCATCCACCTGGTGCTGGCGCGGCTGCCCGACGCGCCTGCCGGCACGCGCGGCATCTCGTTGTTCCTGGTGCCGAAATTCCTGGTTGGCGACGACGGCTCGCTCGGCGCCCGCAACGACGTCTTCTGTTCCGGCCTCGAGCACAAGCTCGGCATCCATGCCTCGCCGACCTGCACCATGATCTATGGCGATGGGTTCCAGGGCTCCAAGCCCGGCGCCATTGGCTGGCTGATCGGCGAGGAGAACAAGGGCCTCGCCTGCATGTTCACCATGATGAACAATGCCCGCTTGGCCGTCGGCATGCAGGGGGTCGCCGTCGCGGAAGCCGCCACCCAGAAGGCGATCGCCTATGCCAATGAGCGCCGCCAGGGCAAGGCGGCGGATTACGCCGGCGCCGGCATGGCGCCGATCGTTCACCACCCCGACGTGCAACGCAATCTCTTGACCATGAAGGCGCTGACGCAGACGGCGCGGGCGATCAGCTACTCCTGTGCCTATGCGATCGACATGGCGCGGGTCTCGGACGGTGACCAGGCCGCGCATTGGCGTGATCGTGCCAATCTTTTGACGCCGCTGGCCAAGGCGTTTTCGACCGATGTCGGCGTCGAAGTGGCCTCGCTCGGCCTCCAGGTGCATGGCGGCATGGGCTTCATCGAGGAGACCGGCGCGGCGGCTCTCTACCGCGACGCGCGCATCGCGCCGATCTATGAGGGCACCAACGGCATCCAGGCGATTGACCTGGTCACCCGCAAGCTGCCGCTCGGCGGCGGCGAGCATGTGCATGGCTTCATCAGCGAACTGGCTGCGGCCGCCAACGCCGTGCGCACCTCAAATCTGCAGGGTTTCGGTCGCACCGCGGATGCGCTCGACGCAGCACTCGGCGATCTGACGCAGGCGACGCGTTTCCTGCAAAAACTGTTGGCGGACGGCCGGACGGAGGAGGCGCTGGCGGGTGCAACGCCTTATCTCAGGCTGATCTCGCTTGCCGCCGGCGGCGCCTATCTGGCGCGGG
Source organism: Mesorhizobium sp. B2-1-3A (assembly GCF_006442655.1). Lineage (NCBI taxonomy): Bacteria > Pseudomonadati > Pseudomonadota > Alphaproteobacteria > Hyphomicrobiales > Phyllobacteriaceae > Mesorhizobium > Mesorhizobium sp. B2-1-3A. The sequence continues at coordinate 928,233 of NZ_VFWK01000001.1, read as the reverse complement.
GCGCTCTTGCCGATCAGGGCCGCATCGGCCTTTGCCGCTTCTTTGCCGAAAACCTGCTCGGCGAGGCGGGTGCCCTGAAAGGGCGTGTTGTCGATGGCGCGGAAAGCCTCGCGGCTGCCGGCAAAACGCTGATCTCAGCCTGACGTTCACAAGGAAAGCACTGTGACTGACCATATCCTCGTCGAGCGCCAGGGCGCCATCCAGGTCATCCGCATGAACCGCCCGGACAAGAAGAACGCGCTGACGCGCGCCATGTACGCCAAGATGTCGCAAACCCTGGCCGAGGGTGACGCCGATCCGGCGATCCGCGTCCATGTGTTCCTCGGCGTGCCTGGCGCGTTCTCTTCGGGCAACGACCTTGCCGATTTCATGGTCGTGGCCACTGGTGGCGATGGCGGCACCGAAGTCTGGGATTTCCTGATGGCGCTGGCCAGGGTCGAAAAACCCATCGTCTCCGGCGTTGACGGCATCGCCGTCGGCATCGGCACCACGATCAACCTGCATTGCGACCTGACCTTCGCCACGCCGCGCACCGTGTTCAGGACGCCTTTCGTCGACCTTGGCTTGGTGCCCGAGGCCGGATCGAGTCTGTTGGCGCCGCGGGTCCTGGGGCAGCAAGGCGCGTTCGCGCTGCTTGGCCTTGGCGAGGGCTTTTCCGCCGAGCGCGCGAAGGCCGCCGGCCTTATCTACGATGTGGTCGAGGAGGGGGCACTGGAGGCCTCGGTGCTGGCGGCTGCCGGCCAGATCGCGGCCAAGCCGCCGCAGGCGCTGAAGATCGCGCGCGACCTCATGCGCGGCTCACGCGACGATCTCGTCGCGCGCATCGGCGAGGAAAGCGAGCATTTCCGCGAGCGGCTGAAGTCCGACGAGGCGCGCGCGGCGCTCACGGCGTTCATGACAAGGAAGAAGTAGCAATTCCTCAGGGATAAAGCCGCGTCTTGTCCCAGCCGCCCTTGGCGCTGCGTGAAAAGACCACCCGGTCATGCAATCGGAACGGCCTGTCGTGCCAGAACTCGATCGTCTTCGGAACGATGCGGAAACCCGACCAGTGTTTCGGCCGCGGAATCTCGCCGATGGCATGACGCGCCGTGTATTCGGCGACCGCCTTCTCCAGCGCGAAGCGGCTTTCGAGCGGCCGTGACTGTTTCGAGGCCCAGGCACCGATGCGGCTGCCGCGCGGCCGCGTCGCATAATAAGCATCGGCCTCGGCGTCGCTGACGATTTCCACCGGGCCGCGAATGCGCACTTGGCGGCGCAACGATTTCCAATGGAAACACATCGCCGCCTTCATGCTGCCAAGAATCTCCTGGCCCTTCGCGCTCTCGAAATTCGTGTAGAAAACAAAGCCGCCTTCATCGAATCCCTTGAGCAGCACCATCCGCACATCCGGCATGCCCTCGGCATCGACGGTAGCCAGCGCCACGCCATTGGCATCATTGATTTCGCTCTTGGTGGCGTCGTCCAGCCATGCGGCAAAGAGCCGAAACGGCTCGGCCGACTCGGTAAAGTCACTGCTTGTTAACTCTGTGTCACTCATAGTTTTTCTCAAATTGTCATGAACCGGGGGAGGTTGCCGATTGTCGCGTATTGCGCAAGCTTTTGACAGCAGGCAATGGAGCGTTATCGCTTCGGCCAGCGCGAAAGCGGCGATCGTGTCAATCGCCCTGCCACTTGTTGGCTGCGGCGCGGGCGGATTCAGCCTGGAAAAAGCCGAAGTCGACCGCTCGATCCTGACCAGCAGCACCTCGGCTTCATCCGCGCCCGCCGATTCGGATCGCGACTCCGATCAGACGACGATCGGCAATGCGGTGTCCTCCGCCGATATCGAGCAACTCGGCGGCCAGGCCGTGCCGTGGGCGAATGCCGGCACCGGGTCGCGTGGCTCCATCACCGAACTGGCGGAGCTGAAGGACAGGGGGCAGACGTGCCGCCGCTTCAGGGCCTCACGCGAAAGCTTTGACGGCGTTGCCATGTTCGAGGGTGAACTGTGCCTCGCCGGCGCCGGCGGCTGGCGCATGCAGGGCTTCAAGGCGCTCTGACTTTCCGCTTTTGATATGACGCCCCGCTACTGGAATTTCTTCCTATGCGAGCGCATATAGGGGGCAAGTATGGACTCAACTCTTCTCCAGGGCAGAACGCATGCGCGACCCGTATGAGGTGCTGGGCGTTGCAAAGAACGCATCGGCCAAGGACATAAAATCGGCGTACCGGAAACTCGCCAAGAAACATCATCCGGATCAGAATCCGAATGATCCCAAGGCGAAGGACCGTTTTTCCGCGGCCAACCAGGCCTATGAGATCGTCGGCGACGAGAAGAACCGTGCGGCTTTCGATCGCGGCGAGATCGACGCCGACGGCAAGCCGCGCTTCCAGGGGTTTGAAGGCGCCGGCGGCGGCGATCCCTTCGGCGGCTTTCGCCGCCAGCAAGGGGCAGGCGGCTCGCGGTTCGAATTCCGCTCGGGGCGTCCCGGTGGCGATCCGTTCGACGGCAACAGCGATATTTTCAGCCAGATTTTCGGCGACGCCTTTTCCGGCGCGCGCGGCGCGGGCCAGGGCGACCGCCGCCAGCCCGCGACGGCGGCCGATCTGAACGTCACGCTCGACGTCACCATCGAGGAAGCCGCGAACGCCGAAAAGGTGACGGCGATGTTTCCCGATGGCCGAAAAGTGGCGGTCAAACTGCCGGCCTTTGTCGAGGATGGTCAGACCATCCGGTTGAAGGGGCAAGGCGAGCAGGGGCCGGGCCAACCCGGCGACGCGCTGGTCAAGATCCATATCCGCCGGCACCCGCGCTACCGCATCGAAGGCCGCGACCTGCATGCCGATCTGCCGGTGCCGCTGGCGGATGCGGTGCTCGGCGCCAAGGTGCCGGTCGAGACACCGACCGGCAAGCTCGCGGTCAACGTTCCCGCCTGGTCGAGTTCCGACAAGGTGCTGCGCCTGAAAGGGCGGGGTCTTCCGGAAAAGGCCGGCGGCCATGGCGACCTCTACGCCCATGTGCGCATCATGCTGCCGGAAGGCGGCGACAACGCGCTGGAAACGCTGTTGCGCGGCGAAAAAGGCTGATCCAGCGCTTTTGTCCCCCGAACTGTCCGGTTTGAGCGCTTGAAGGGGCAGTGTGCCTGTGCGATAGGCACTCCACAAAGCACAAACCTTGCGGAGAGCGCTCACATGGCGGGTGGACAGGGCCTGATGGCCGGCAAGCGCGGCCTCATTCTTGGCGTCGCGAACAACAGGTCGATTGCCTACGGCATCGCCAAGGCCTGCGTTGATCATGGTGCCGAAATCGCGCTGACCTATCAGGGCGAGGCGTTCAAGAAGCGTGTCGAGCCGCTGGCGGCGGAACTCGGCGCCTTTGTCGCCGGCCATTGCGACGTCACCGACCCGGCGAGCCTCGACGAGGTTTTCGCCAATGTCGCCAAGCATTGGGGCGGCAAGCTCGACTTCCTCGTCCACGCCATCGCTTTTTCCGACAAGGACGAACTGACCGGCCGCTATGTCGAGACGACGCGCGACAATTTCCTGCGCACCATGGACATTTCGGTCTATTCCTTCACCACCATAGCCAAGCGCGCCGAAGCGCTGATGACCGATGGCGGCTCGCTGCTGACCCTGACCTACTATGGCGCCGAGAAGGTGATGCCGCACTACAACGTCATGGGCGTCGCCAAGGCCGCGCTCGAGGCCAGCGTGCGTTACCTCGCCGTCGATCTTGGCGCCAAGAAGATCCGCGTCAATGCCATCTCCGCCGGGCCGATCAAGACCCTGGCCGCCTCCGGCATCGGCGACTTCCGTTACATCCTTAAGTGGAACGAATATAATTCGCCGCTAAAGCAGACGGTCACGCAGGAAGAGGTCGGCGATTCCGGCGTCTATTTCCTGTCCGACCTGTCGCGTGGCGTCACCGGCGAAGTGCATCATGTCGATTCCGGCTATCACGTTGTCGGCATGAAGGCGGTCGACGCGCCCGATATTTCGACGGTCAAGGACTAACTCCCTCCGCTCATCCTCCGCCCAGGCCTTTGCCCGACCTCCGGAAGACCTGATGTACCCGCTGGTTTATATCGTGCGCCACGGCCAGACTGCGTGGAACGCCGAGTTCCGGCTTCAGGGCCAGGCCGACACCGATCTCAATGCGCTTGGCCGCGAACAGGCGACCGGAAACGGGCATCGGCTGGCCGAACTTGTCGGTGATGTCAGGGATTTCGATTTCGTCGCGAGCCCGATGCGGCGGACGCGCGAAACGATGGAACGCATCCGCGCCGCGATGAAACTCGATCCGCTCGCCTATCGAACCGATGTCAGGCTGGTTGAGGTCAATTTCGGCGACTGGCAGAGCTTTACTTTTGCCGAGCTCGAGACGGAGTCTCCCGGAGCAAGCCGGTCACGCGCCCTGGACAAATGGAATTTTCAGCCGCCCGGCGCGGGGGCGGAAAGCTACCAGATGCTGCTCGAACGGGTGAAACCCTGTTTCGACGAGATCGACCGCAGGACGATCTGCGTGACGCATGGCGGCGTGATGCGCACCCTGTTCCGCTTCGTGCTTGACATGGCCGAGGACGAGGCCGCGAACCTGGAGATACCGCAGGATCGCGTGCTCAAACTCGAAGGACAGAGCCTGGAGTGGCTTTAAGCCGCCTGGGCTAGTTCGTGTCGCTGTCCGGCAACTGCATATCGGTCACGACATTCTCGCCATTGGTCACGTCGTAAGCGATGACGATGTCCATGCCCGGCTTCAGGGAGTCGAGATCGGTTTCGGCGTTCAGCTTGTAGGATTTGCCGTCGTCCAGCGTCAGCGTCAGCGCATCCTTGTCGATCTTCTTGATCAGGCCTTCGGTCTGTCCGGCGAAGGCGGCGGTGGAACAAAGCAGCATGGCGGCAACAGCGCCAATCAGGGTACGCATGATTGTCCTCTTTGGTCATTGCGCCGGCACTGTGGCGGCGGATCCTCAACGGCGGATGGAAGAAAGCAGAAACCAGCCGAATGTGTCAAAACTTAAACGGCGGGGATGACAGTTTGACCACCGCAAAAAACGCCAATAGAAGGCAGGCTTCAACCGGCTCGGCTGCCGGGCAGGGCAGTTTTCCATGTCTCACAACACGTTCGGCCATCTTTTCCGCGTCACCACCTGGGGCGAAAGCCATGGGGCGGCGCTCGGCTGCGTGGTCGACGGCTGCCCGCCCGGCATCCGCTTCACGCGGGACGAGATCCAGGCCGAACTCGACAAGCGCCGGCCGGGCCAGTCGCGCTTCGTCACCCAGCGCCGCGAGCCGGACGAGGTGAAGGTGCTGTCCGGTTTCGTCCTCGACGGGGACGGCCAGACGATGATCACCACCGGCACGCCGGTCTCGATGCTGATCGAGAATGTCGACCAGCGGTCGAAGGACTATGGCGAGATCGCACGCCAGTACCGGCCGGGCCATGCCGACTACACCTATGACGTCAAATACGGCATACGCGACTATCGTGGCGGCGGCCGCTCCTCGGCCCGCGAGACGGCCGCACGCGTTGCTGCCGGAGCGCTTGCCCGCAAGGTCGTGCCGGGCATGGTGGTGCGCGGCGCATTGGTGTCGATGGGCGAGAAGTCGATCGATCGCGCCAATTGGAACTGGAATTTCATCGGTGATGCCGAGAACCCGTTCTTCACGCCTGATCCCGCCTCGGTTCCCGTCTTCACGCAATACCTCGACGGCATCCGCAAGGCCGGTTCGTCGGTCGGCGCGGTGATCGAGATCGTCGCCGACGGCGTTCCGCCAGGTCTCGGCGCCCCTATCTACGCCAAGCTCGACCAGGACATCGCCTCCGGGCTGATGTCGATCAATGCCGTCAAGGGCGTCGAGATTGGCAACGGCTTCGAGGCCGCCCGTATCACCGGCGAACAGAATGCCGACGAGATGCGCATGGGCAATGACGGCAAGCCGGTGTTCCTGTCCAACAATGCCGGCGGCATCCTCGGCGGCATCTCGACCGGCCAGGCGATCATTGCACGCTTCGCCGTCAAGCCGACCTCGTCGATCCTGACGCCGCGAAAGTCGATCGACAAGGACGGCAACGACGTCGAGGTAATGACCAAGGGCCGCCACGACCCCTGCGTCGGCATCCGCGCCGTGCCGATCGGCGAGGCGATGGTTGCCTGCGCGATCGCCGATCATTATCTGCGGCATCGAGGACAGACGGGGAAGGGAGGGGAATAGGGCAGTAAGCCAGTAGGGCAGTATGTTACGCTGCCTGCCGAAAGAGCCCAATTTTCCTTTTCCCTACTGCCTTACTGCCCTATTCCCCTACTGCCCTGCGAGCAAAGCGAGCGCCAATGCCTTACGATCAGAAGAAGATTGTCGAAGCCATCCGAGCCTTCGAACGTGGCGAGATCGTCGTCGTCATGGACGATGACGGGCGCGAGAATGAGGGCGACCTGATCGTCGCCGCTGTTCACTGTACGCCGGAAAAGATGGCCTTCATCGTGCGCAACACCTCCGGCATCGTGTGCACGCCGATGCCGCGCGAGGAGGCCAAGCGGCTCAACCTGCAGCCGATGGTCGCCGACAATGATTCCGCCCACACCACCGCCTTCACCGTCAGCGTCGATTTCAAGCATGGCACGACGACAGGCATTTCGGCCGACGACCGCACGCTCACCGTGCGCAACCTCGCCAATGGCAATGTCGGCGCCTCCGATTTCGTCCGTCCCGGCCACATCTTTCCGCTGATCGCGCGCGAAGGCGGGGTCCTGATGCGTTCGGGCCATACCGAGGCCGCCGTTGATCTCTGCAAGCTCGCCGGCTTGCCGCCGATCGGCGTCATTTCCGAACTCGTCAATGACGACGGCACCGTCAAGCGCGGCCCGCAGGTGCAGGCTTTCGCCGAAGAGCATGGCCTGAAACAGGTGTCGGTTGCCGACCTCATAGCCTATCGTCAGCGCAAGGAAACGCTGGTCGAGCGCGTCGCCTGCTCCGATATCGACACGCTCGGCGGCAAGGCGCAGGTCTTCACCTACACGCTGCCGTGGGACACGATGCATCACGTCGCTGTCGTTTTCGGCGACATCCGCGATGGCGAGGACGTGCCGGTGCGGCTGCATTCCGAGGATGTGGTGACCGACGTCTTCGGCACCAGCCATCGGCTGGACGGCATCATGAAGGCGATGGGCGAGCGCAAGCGCGGCGTCATCGTCTATCTGCGCGAGGGGTCCGTCGGCGTTGCGCATCAGGAACGCAAACGGCCGGCAAGCGGCGACCGCGAGGATCATGAAGAGGCCCGCCGGCGCGAGAACGAATGGCGCGAGATCGGCCTCGGCGCGCAAATCCTGAAGGACCTCGGCATTTCGTCGATCAACCTGATCGCCTCGCGCGAGCGCCACTATGTCGGCCTTGAAGGCTTCGGCATCCACATTGCGAAGACCGAGATTCTCTAGGCCATGTTGATATTCAGGTGAGGTCGGCCTGACCTGAATCTCGACATATCCAGGCGGTCACTCGGCCGGAACGGCGGCGGCGTCGCATCCCTCCAACTCGCATTTGTGGGTGGCAAGGCTGCGCTGGCCAAGCAGCACGGTGATCAGCGCGATGGTGCCTGCCGCCACTGAAACCCAGAACCCGTTCTGGGCGCCGAATGCGTCCACCACGGCGCCGGCGGCGAAGGAGCCCAGCGCCATGCCGATACCGATCCCCGTGGTCACCCAGGTGATGCCCTCCGTCAGCATCGCTTCGGGCACATGCCGCTCGATCAGGCCGAAGGCCGTGATGAAGGTCGGCGAGATGGCCACGCCGCTGATGAAGACGGTGAGTGCGAGAAGCGGCACGGTGCCGGCCGTGAGCGGCAACAGCGTGCTGACCGCGATGACGGCTACCGCGATGGCCAACTGGCGTTGCAGCGGTGTTTTCAGATTGAGCGCGCCGACAATGATGCCGAGCACGAACGATCCCAGCGCGTAGACGCCAATGACGAGGCTGGCGGCGCCGGGTTGGCCGAGTTCCTTGGTGATTGCCACGGTGCTGACTTCCGTCGTCGCGAAGGTGGCGCCGATGAAGATCAGGGCGAATGTGATGATCTGTACCGGGCGCAGGCGGATTGCGGAGCCGCTCGAGCCGTGACCCATCGGCCGCACTTGCGGCTCGGTCGATCGCTGCAGGATGAACGCCGTCGAGCCCAAGGCAAGGAACAGCGTGCTCGCCAGCATGCCCGCTTCCGGGAACAGGGCGGCACTCAAGCCCACCGACAGCGATGCACCGGCGATGTAGACCAACTCGTCCGCCGCCGACTCGAAGGCGAAGGCGGTGTTCATCTCGGGCCGGCCGCGGAAAATCTCGGTCCAGCGTGCGCGCACCATTGCCGGCATGCTGGGCATTGCCGCGGCCAGCAACGCCGACACGAACAGCGTCCAGACCGGCCAGTCCTGATTGGCCGATGCAATCAGTGCCAGGAATGCGAGCACGGAGATGATTGTGGTAGGCACGACGATCCGGGTCTGGCCAAGGCGGTCGACCAGTCTTGATATTTGCGGCGCCAGGAAAGCGTTGGCCAATGCGAATGTCGCCGAGACAGCGCCGGCCAGCCAGTATTCGCCACGCGTTTGCGACAGCATCGCCACGATGCCGATAGGCGCCATGGCTATCGGCAGGCGCGCCAGGAAACCGGCGGCAGCGAAGCCCTTGGCTCCGGGGGCGCGAAATATCTCTGAGTAAGGGTTCTGCATGATCCGGTTCCTCGACAAAAGGCGCTCCGACAATTACATACGGAGCGTATGAGAACTAGATAGACCATACGCGGCGTATGTCAATTGGCATACGAGACGTATGTTAATAGGACCCGAAGCATGCGCAGACCCCGCAAGGAGATGATCGCCGAAACGCGCGCCAAGCTGATCGCCGCGGCCCGCCAGGCCTTCGGGACGATCGGATATGCCGAGGCGTCGATGGACGATTTCACCGCATCCGCCGGACTGACGCGCGGCGCGCTCTATCATCACTTCGGCGACAAGAAGGGGCTGCTGGAGGCGGTTATCGCCGAAATCGACGGCGAGATGGCGGCTCGGGTGAACGAAGTCGCGTCGAGAGCGCCGACCCGCTGGCAGCGTTTCGTCGACGAATGCACCACCTATATCGAGATGGCGCTGGAGCCGGAAATCCAGCGTATCATGTTCCGGGATGGCCCGGCTGTGCTGGGCGATCCGGCACAATGGCCGAATGCCAATGCCTGCGTCGGCTCAATGACCGATCATCTGACCGCGCTGCAGGGGGAAGGTGTGGTCGTCCCGGGCGTCGACCCTGAAACGGCCGCACGGCTTATCAACGGGGCGAGCAGCCAGGCGTCGCAGCGGATCGCCAATTCAAACGACCCCGAAGCCACGTCGAGGAAGGTGGTGGCGGCGTTCAAGCAACTGCTTGAGGGTCTGCTCAAGGAACCGGGTCCGCAATCGAGCTGAAGTCCTGTCTGCGGCCTGGTGCCCCGCCCATGATTGACAATCTTCGGTTAGAGCGCATCCTCCCCAGCCATCTCTGAGGGGAGATTCGGGGCATGTGGGATTTCGATATCGGCAGGTCGGTGTCCATCATGATGCGGACCTGGCCTTTCATTGTCTTTCGCATGATCGTCTATTTCGGCATCACGCTGGCCTACATCATGGCGACCGGCACGGGCGCCTCGGTCGGCTATGGCGTCGGCCATATCTCCACTGATCCCGATGGGCCGCTGTCCTTTGCCCTGTGGGGCGGCGTGGTCGGTTTCGGCATCGTCTCTATCGCCGTCTACTGGATCCGCGAATACATCCTCTACGTCGTCAAGGCCGGCCATATCGCCGTCATGGTCCACCTGATCGACGGCCATGATGTCCCTGACGGCCAGAACCAGATCGCCTATGCCCGGCAGGTCGTGACCGAGCGTTTCGCCGAAGCCAACATCCTTTTCGTCGTCGACCAACTGGTCAAAGGCGCCATCCGCGCCATCACCGGCCTGCTCGGCGGCGTCGCCGCCTTTCTGCCCATTCCGGGCCTGAGCGGCCTGGTCTCCTTCATCAACACGGTGATCCGCCTGTCGTTGACCTATGTCGACGAGATCATCCTCGGCTACAACATCCGCATCAATTCGTCCTCACCCTTCGAGACCGCGCGGCAAGGCGTCGTTCTCTACGCCCAGAACGGCAAGACCATGGTCAAGAACGCCGTCTGGCTGGCGGTCATCATGTGGGGCGTGTCGTTCGTGATCTTCCTGCTGATGCTGGCGCCGGCCGGCGCCATTCTCTTCCTGATGCCCGGACAACTCGCCGGCTGGGCCTTCGTGCTGGCCATCGTCTTTGCCTGGGCCTTCAAGGCGGCGTTCATCGAACCCTTCGCCATCGCCTGCCTGATGCAGGTCTATTTCAAGACCATCGCCGGCCAGGTGCCTGATCCGGCCTGGGACATCAGGCTGGCCGAGGCATCATCGAAATTCAGGGAACTCAAGGACAAGGCGCTTTCCTCCTTCGGCGGCTCGCGCTGGGGCACGGCCGGCGCGACGCGCTGATCGGCCGGGCAGGCGGTCGCCTGTACGGTATCGACGGCGTTAAGGCGCGCCACCGCTGACTTGAGCGATGCCTCACCTTGCCCGCAAAAGGTCTCGCTCATGATCAGTTCGGGCAGGGGCAGGCGCCGGCCCCAGCCGTGCGTTTCAAGGTCCGGTTTGGGCGCGAATTCGGAAACCCGGCCGACGCAGAGATAAGCGATCGGCGTTACATGGTCGGGAATGGACAGCAGGCTTTTCAGTGCCTGCGCCTCGATGATGCTGACCCAGCCGACGCCGACGCCTTCGGCGCGTGCCGCCAGCCAGAAATTCTGCACCGCGCAGACCGTGCTGTAGAGGTCCATCTCCGGATTGTGCCAACGTCCCAGTGGCGAGCCCTTCGAGCGCTGGCGGTCGCAGGTGATACAGATGTTGAGCGCGCTTTCGCAGATGCCTTCCAGCTTCAGCTTCCGGTAAAGCGCCTGCCGTTCTTCCTCGATTTCGGGCAGTTCCTGTTCTCGCGCGGCGAGGAACAGATCGCGCACTTTCTCCCGTCGCGCGGCATCGCGGATGACGATGAAATTCCACGGCTGCATGAACCCGACCGACGGCGCGTGATGGGCGGCAAGCAGCAGCCGCGCCAGCACCTCATCGTCGAGAGGAGCAGGCAGGAAATGACTGCGCACATCGCGCCGCGTGAACATGGCGCGGTAGACCGCGTCGCGCGCCATCTGGTCAAATCCATCGCTGACAGGAGCGGTCATAGCATCCGGCATCGCTTGTCCCCTTGCGATTGCAAACCATGTCCTCCGCCTGACCATGCGGATGACGGTGCCTGCCAGGCCGGTCTTCTGGCTCGGGATCAACCCGCGTCCGGTGCCTTCCCGTCATCGACAGTGGCATTTACCGGCGCGGTCCCCCTCACAGCGTTGGGCACGCCACGGAATTCAACCGTGTTCCCGATTCTCCCGCCAGAGCATTTGCAGCCAAGTGGAATCACTTGGCGCCGCAGAATGCGGCTAGACAAACAAACTGGCGGGCACCAGGCAGTGACGGCGACCTTATGCCGAAGTGTTCGCGGCGCCAATCCCCACAGCGACGCCAATGGACGCAGAAGTGATTTTCCCCAGCCATCGGGCCGCGACGCATGGCCATCGCGGCGTTGGGGCACTAGATAGGGACCATGGCCACTCGTCTCTACACGCATCCGATCTTCCTTGAGCACATCACGCCCCCCGGTCACCCCGAGCGGCCGGACCGCTTGCGCGCCATCGAGCGCGTGCTTGACGACGAAGCCTTTGCCGAGCTTGACCGCGTCAAGGCGCCTGAAGGCGACGAGGCCACCATCCTTTACGCGCATCCGGCCGATTTCGTCGCGCGCGTGCGCGCCGCCATCCCTGACGAGGGCATTGCCCGCATCGATGCCGACACCACCGCCAGCCCGAAGAGCTGGCAGGCGGTGATAACCGCGATCGGCGCTGCCAACGCGGCCGTCGACGACGTCTTCGCGGGCCGCGCCGACAATGTCTTCGTCGCCGCCCGGCCACCCGGCCACCATGCCGAAAAGACCACCGCAATGGGCTTTTGCTTCTTCAACACGGCCGCGATCGCGGCCCGCTATGCGCAGAAGAAGCACGGCGTCGAGCGTGTCGCTGTCGTCGACTGGGATGTGCACCACGGCAATGGCACGCAGGATATTTTCTGGGACGATCCCTCGGTGCTCTATTGCTCGACGCACCAGATGCCGCTTTATCCCGGCACTGGCGCAAAGAGCGAGACCGGCGCCGGTAACATCGTCAACGCACCACTGGCGCCGCAGACAGGCAGCGAGGTGTTTCGCGATGCCTTCCTGTCGCGCGTCCTGCCGGCGCTCGACAATTTCGCACCCGACCTGATCATCATTTCGGCCGGTTTCGACGCGCATCACCGTGATCCGTTGGCCGAGATCAACCTGACCGAGGACGATTTCGACTGGGCGACCGGCCAGCTGATGCAGCGCGCCGCCCGCCACAGCGGCAACCGGCTCGTCAGCCTGCTTGAGGGCGGCTACGATCTGCAGGGACTGGCATTTTCGGTCGCCGCCCATGTCGGGCGACTGATGAAAGGATGAATGATGGCTGCTGAGACCAACGAAGACGTCAAGGCGATGAGCTTCGAGCAGGCACTCGACGCGCTGGAGAAGATCGTCGATGATCTGGAGCGCGGCGATGTGCCGCTCGACCAGTCGATCCGCATCTATGAGCGTGGTGAGGCCCTGAAGGCGCATTGCGACCGGCTGCTGAAGGCGGCCGAGGACAAGGTCGAGAAGATCAGGCTGTCGCGCGACGGCAAACCGGTTGGAACGGAACCGCTCGACGCGGACTGAGGCATGGCCGCGAACCATGGTCTTGCCTCACCGGTTTTTGGACACGATCATGATTGAGGATAAAACTCGTCCCGATTGAAACAGCTCCAGGACAAGAGGAGATACGGAAGCGATGTGCAGAAACATCAAGACCCTGTTCAATTTTGATCCGCCTGCAACCAATGACGAAGTGCGTGACGCAGCCCTTCAATTTGTCCGCAAGCTGAGCGGAACGACGCGGCCTTCGAAACAGAACCAGCATGCGTTCGACCACGCCGTGGAGACCATCGCGGCATCGGCGCGCGAACTTCTCGATTCGCTCGAAACCAACCAGCATCCGCGCAACCGCGAAGAAGTGGCCGCCAAACTGCGGGCAAAGGCGGCGATCCGCTTTGCCTGATGCCGCCAAAGCGGTCACCGAACGCTGATAAGGAGAGTTCATGAGCTTCTTCCCGGGGAAAGACCCTGAGGCCGGCGACGCCTTTGCCAGCGACCAGATCGAACTAATGGTCATCCCGAACGCCAAGGACATTGGCGGCTTCGAGGTCCGTCGCGCCTTGCCGACCGCCAGGAGGCGGCTGGTGGGGCCGTTCATCTTCTTCGATCGCATGGGTCCGGCGATCCTGCGTGCAGGCCAGGCGCTCGACGTCCGTCCGCATCCGCATATCGGCCTGTCGACGGTGACCTATCTGTTCGACGGCAAGATCAGGCACCGCGATTCGCTCGGTACCGAAATGGTCATCCAGCCCGGTGACGTGAACCTGATGACCGCCGGCCGTGGCATCGTGCACTCCGAGCGCACGCCCGAGGAATTGCGCGGCGCGCCGATGTCGATCTCCGGCCTGCAGACATGGCTGGCACTGCCGGACGGCAAGGAGGAAGTGGCGCCCGTATTCGAGAACACCGCTGCCTTGCGGCTGCCCGAGATCGATGCCGAAGGCGTCAAAGGCCGCGTTGTGATCGGTGACTTCCAGGGACTGCGTTCCCCGGTACGGGCCGACGCCGAGACGCTCTATGCCGACCTCAGGCTGGCGCCCGGCGCCAGCATAAAGATTCCGGCCGATGCCGAGGAGCGCGCCATCTACACACTGGAAGGCGAGGTCACGATTTCGGGTGACGTCTTCCCGGCTGAACGCCTGCTGGTGTTCCGGCCCGGCGACGAGATCATCGTGTCGTCGCAAACCGGTGCGCATTTCATGCTGTTCGGCGGCGCCTCGCTCGGCTCGCAGCGCTACATCTGGTGGAATTTCGTCTCTTCCTCCAAGGAGCGCATCGAACAGGCCAAGCAGGAATGGAAGACGGGCCGCTTCGATATCGTTCCCGGGGACGCGAAAGAGTTTATTCCGCTGCCGGAGAGCTGAGCAAAATCGGCGAGGGGACCTGCTTGATCCGCGTCGCCGACACGCATTTACTTTCGCAGGCCGGCGGCCTATCCCGCCGTTGAACAGAAAGCCCGAGCTCCCGTGAACGCAACGCCGCATACGCCGCTTCTCGACAAGGTCCGCATTCCGGCGGATTTGCGTGCGCTTGACGAGAGCGAACTGCCGCAACTGGCATCAGAACTTCGCCTCGAGCTGGTCGACGCGGTGTCCCGCACCGGTGGTCACCTTGGCGCCGGCCTTGGCGTGGTCGAACTGACGATCGCCCTGCACTATGTCTTCAACACCCCGGACGACCGGCTGATCTGGGATGTCGGCCATCAGGCCTATCCACACAAGATTCTGACCGGCCGCCGCGATCGCATCCGTACGCTGCGCCAGGAAGGCGGCCTGTCCGGCTTCACCCGCCGCGCCGAGAGCGAATACGATCCCTTCGGCGCCGCCCATTCCTCGACTTCGATATCGGCAGGCCTTGGCATGGCCGCTGCCCGCGACCTCTCCGGCGGCCGCAACAATGTCATCGCCGTCATCGGCGACGGCGCCATGTCTGCCGGCATGGCCTATGAGGCCATGAACAATGCCGGCGCGCTCGATGCCCGGCTCATCGTCATCCTCAACGACAACGACATGTCGATCGCGCCGCCGACCGGTGCGATGAGCGCCTATCTGGCGCGGCTGGCGTCGGGCAAGGCCTATGCCGGCCTGCGCGACTTCGGCAAGAAACTGACGTCCTATCTCGGCAAGCGCGCCGATCGTGCCATTACAAGGGCGGTCGAGCATGCGCGCGGCTACGTCACCGGCGGCACCTTGTTCGAGGAGCTCGGCTTCTACCATATCGGCCCGATCGACGGTCACAATCTTGAGCATCTGATCCCGGTCCTGAAAAACGTCCGCGACAATGGCGAAGGCCCGGTGCTGATCCATGTCGTCACCCAGAAGGGCAAGGGCTACGCGCCGGCGGAAGCCGCCGCCGACAAATATCATGGCGTCAACAAGTTCGACGTTATTACCGGCGCGCAGGCCAAGGCGCCGGCCAACGCGCCGGCCTACACCAAGGTGTTCGCCGAAAGCCTGATCCAGGAGGCTCGTGAGGACGATCGCATCGTCGCGGTCACCGCCGCCATGCCGAGCGGCACCGGTCTCGACCTGTTCGGCGAAGTGTTTCCGGCCAGGACCTTCGATGTCGGCATCGCCGAGCAGCACGCGGTCACCTTCGCGGCGGGCCTGGCGACCGAAGGCTACAAGCCGTTCGCGGCGATCTATTCGACCTTTCTGCAGCGCGCCTACGACCAGGTCGTCCACGACGTCGCGATCCAGAAACTGCCGGTTCGTTTCCCCATCGACCGCGCCGGCTTCGTCGGCGCCGATGGAGCCACTCATTGCGGTGCCTTCGACACCACCTTCCTGGCAAGCCTGCCGGGCTTTGTCGTGATGGCCGCCGCCGACGAGGCGGAACTTCGCCACATGGTGCGCACCGCGGCAAGTTATGATGACGGCCCGATCGCCTTCCGCTATCCGCGTGGCAATGGCGTCGGCGTCGACATGCCGGAGCGCGGTTCGGTTCTCGAACTCGGCAAGGGCCGCATCGTCAGGGAAGGCACAAAGGTGGCGCTGCTGTCCTTCGGCACGCGCTTGCAGGATTGTCTGATCGCTGCCGAGGAACTCGGCGCGGCCGGGCTTTCCACCACCGTCGCCGATGCCCGCTTCGCCAAGCCGCTCGACGAGGATCTTATCCGGCGGCTGGCTCGCTCGCACGAGGTTCTGGTGACGGTGGAGGAGGGCGCCATTGGCGGCTTCGCCAGCCACGTGCTGCAGTTCCTCGCCCATGAAGGACTGCTGGAAAGCGGCCTGAAGGTGCGCCCGCTGGTGCTGCCCGACGTGTTCGCCGACCACGCCAAGCCGGAAAAAATGTATGCCGATGCTGGCCTCGATGCCGCCGGCATCGTGCGCACCGTTTTCACCGCGCTCGGGCATACGGCCCGCGCCCAGCGCGCCTGAATCAAAACCTCAAGCGCTTGAATCAATTTGCCGGCTTGATTTCATAACGCATTGTTAACACTGCCGTTTGGCGTTTTGCTTACCGTGTCCCTTGGCCGTTTTTCAACGGCGCCCTGCTAGATCGACGTCAGGCAGGGAGATAATAACAATGAAGACGCTTCTGTGCGGCGTGGTTTTTCTGGCCATCATCGCGGCACCCGCCGCCGCCGAGACGCGCTACGACCGCAATCTCGAAAGGGCGGCAGTGGGCATCGTCGCCGGCAAGATGGGCGATATCCGTGGCGGTTTTTCCTACAAGCAGGTGCCGCAGCTTGTGGTCCTGCCTGACCCTGTGCCGGCGTCCGCGGTTGCCGCCGAGCACCCAGGTGAGCAAGCTTCAAGGGATCGGCACGACGGCTTGTCTCCCGCCGTCGAGCGCCAGGTGTCGCGCACTATCTTCTAGAACCACATGTCGCGCACGCAGCGGCCATCGCGAGGCAGGTCGTCGTAAGTGTCGAGCCCATCGAAATGGTCGATCGGCAGATCGGCGACGGCCTCGGGCGGCGCCAGCCGCACATTGACGGCGATGCGTGTTCGACCGGAGGCACCGGCGCGCAGCCCGCGCCAGGCGAGCACGCAGGCGCAGGTCGGGCAGAACAGGATTTCGAGCGAAGGCGTATCCTTTCCGGCGCGCGTGTAGCTGGCCATCGGCCCCGCGACGCGAATGCGCTCATCGACATAGTCATAGGCCCAGAGCACGCCATAGCGGCGGCAGAGCGTGCAGTTGCAGGCGGTGACCGGCCCGGGATCGCCCTCAAGGGTCCAGTGGGTTGCGCCACAGTGGCAGGTTCCCGTCAGCATTCGTTGTCCCCGGGTTCCGACGATGGAGGTTCTCCTCCTCGATTACCATTTTGCCGAACCCGATGCGATGCACGCAAGCCACGGCGCGGCCTGGTGCGCTCGCCGCTCTTTGCTTGTTCGGCCCAATGTCCTTGCCTTCGCCGCCGGCTTTCGCCATGAAGGCCGATGAACTCGCCTCTGCCAGCCAGCACCCGCCAGCGGCTCGACGACCTGCTCGTCCAGCGCGGACTGTTTGCCAGCCGCTCGCGTGCCCGCGACGCGGTCGAGCGTGGCACGGTGACGGTCGATGGCTCCATTGCCCGCAAGCCCGGTCAGAACGTTTCGCCGCAATGCCTTGTTGCCATCGATGATCCGGCGCAAGGCTATGTCTCGCGCGCGGCGCTGAAGCTGATCGGCGGGCTCGACCACTTCAGCCTAGACCCAGAAGGCTGCGAAGCGGTCGACATCGGCGCCTCGACCGGCGGGTTTACCCAGGTGCTGCTCGAACGCGGCGCCTCCCATGTCACGGCGATCGATGTCGGTCACGGCCAGATACATCCTGATGTTGGTGGCGATCCCCGCGTGACGGTCATCGAGGGGCTGAATGCACGCGATCTCACCATCGCCGATCTTGCCGGCCGTGTTCCAGGTTTCATCGTCTCCGACGTCAGCTTTATCTCGCTGAAGTTGGCGCTGCCGCCGGCGCTCGCCATTGCGAAGCCCGGTGCCGCCGCGGTCTTTCTGGTCAAGCCGCAATTCGAGGCGGGTCGCGAGGCCATCGGCAAGGGCGGTCTCTTGAAAGACCCCTTCGATGCCGCCCGGGTCGCCGGCCTGCTGCAGGATTGGCTGGACGCCGTGCCCGGCTGGCGCTCGCTCGGCCTGCATCTGTCGCCAATCGAAGGCGGCGACGGCAATCGCGAATTCCTGCTCGGTGGAATCAAGGATCGATGAGCGCGCGCTTCACCATCAAAAAGCTTGGCGCCCAGGGCGACGGCATTGCCGAGACCGAAGGCGGCGATCTGTTCATTCCCTTCACGCTGCCCGGCGAGACCGTCACCGCCGCGCGCGAGCGGGATCGCGCCACGTTGATGGCGGTGCTGGAGGTTTCGCCGCTGCGCATAGAGCCGGCCTGCCGCCATTTCACGGAGTGCGGAGGCTGTGCCCTCCAGCATTTCGAGGCCGAAGCCTATCGCCAGTGGAAACGCGAGAAGGTGGTGCACGCCCTGAAGGGCAAGGGCATCGAGTGCGACATCGACGCGCTGGTTGCCTGCGCGCCGCAGACGCGACGCCGTGTCGTGCTTGCCGCGCGTCGCACCGATACGGGCATGCTGCTCGGCTTCAATCGCCATCTGTCGCCGGAAATCATTTCCATATCGGAATGTCCGATCTCGCTGCCCGGAATCGTCGGAGCGCTTGGCCAGTTGAAGGCGCTCGCAGACTTGATATGCGCCACCACCAAATCGTTCCGGATGGCCGTCACCGTGACGGGTTCCGGCCTCGATGTCGCGGTGCATGAGTCCGGCAAGCTCGGCGAACACCAGCGCCGCATCGCGTCCAATTTTGTCCTTGCGCAAGGCTTTGCCAGGCTGTCCATCGATGACGAGATCATCATCGAACCGAGAAAGCCCGTGGTGATGTTCGGCAGCGTCGCGGTCGCCGTGCCGCCGGGTGCCTTCCTGCAGGCAACCGAAGCAGCCGAGCAGACCATGGCCGAGATTGTCGGCGGGCATCTGAAGCGCGCCAAGAAGATCGCCGATCTTTTCGCAGGCTGCGGCAGCTTTGCGCTCCGGCTTGCAGCGAAGTCGGAAGTCCATGCGGTGGAGGGCGATGCGGCGGCACTTTCGGCGCTCGACCGGGGATCGCGCTTCGCGACTGGCATCAAGCGGGTGACGGGCGAACGCCGCGACCTGTTCCGCCGACCCTTGACCTTCAAGGAGTTGAACGCCTTTGACGGCCTTGTCTTCGATCCGCCGCGAGCGGGTGCCGAGGACCAGTCGAAGCAGATCGCCCGCTCGGATGTTCCATTCGTTGCCGCCGTGTCCTGCAACCCGGTGACGCTGGCTCGCGACCTGCGCATCCTCCTCGACGGCGGCTACACCCTGAAAAGCGTGACGCCGATCGACCAGTTCCTGTGGTCGCCGCATGTCGAGGCGGTCGCCCTGCTGGAAAAGCCCAGGAAAAGGCGCG
Source organism: Mesorhizobium sp. B2-1-3A (assembly GCF_006442655.1). Classification (NCBI taxonomy): domain Bacteria; kingdom Pseudomonadati; phylum Pseudomonadota; class Alphaproteobacteria; order Hyphomicrobiales; family Phyllobacteriaceae; genus Mesorhizobium; species Mesorhizobium sp. B2-1-3A. The sequence goes on along the minus strand of NZ_VFWK01000001.1, from coordinate 909,032 downwards.
GCTGAGCCGGAGAATGATCACGTTTCGTTGAAACTGGGCAATCGACCGCGCGATACCGAAAGACGCCGGATTAACGCCGCAAAGCCGCCTTTTTGCGCAAGCCTAGTCTGGGCTCTGGGGCGGAAGCATCTTACCTGACGGATGATCGTAATGCGGACGGTCTTGAAATTCCTCGCTTTCTTCCTCGCCCTCTCCATTTTGGCATTCGGCTCGACGACCGGGGCGCTGGCGCAAGGCGAAAAGCGCCTTGCCTTCGTCATCGGCAATGCCGCCTATCCCGCTAGCGCGCTGACAACGCCGGCCAATGATGCGGGCTTGATCGCCCAGACATTGCAGGCGGCCGGGTTCGACGTGGTGGGCGCGCGTGACGTCGACCAGGAATCGCTGCGTGGCGCCTATCGCGATTTCCTCGCCAAGGTGACCGCAGCCGGCCCCGACGCGGTGGTGTTTGTCTATCTGGCCGGGCAGGGATTGCAGTTCGAAGGCGAGAACTATTTCGCGCCCGTCGATGCCGAGATCGCCAATGCGGCTGACGTGCCGATGGCCGCGGTGCGGGTTTCCGACCTCACCAAGCCGCTCGCCGCGCTGCCGACGAAGGTCAACATCGTCGTGCTCGATGCGGCGCGGCCAAATTCCTTCGCCAAGTCGAACCAGCCGCTGGCCGGTGGCCTCGCACTGGTCGATCCCGACCCGAACATGCTGATTGCCTTCAACGCAGCCCCGGGCACGGTCGCGCCGGAAGGCAAGGGACCCTATGGGGCCTATGCCCAGGCGCTTGCCGAGATGATCAGGGATGGTGGCCTGCAACTGGGCGATGTGTTTGACCGCACGCGGCTGCGGGTCAATGAAGTGACTGATGGCGCGGAGGTGCCTTGGAACGCCTCCAAGATCACCGATCCCTTTGTCTTCTTCGACCGCGGCCCGGATGCTCCGGCGCCGCAGGTCTCCGCCGCCGAGGTGCGTACCAACCGAACCAAGGAGATACGCGATTTCGACGCGCATGATGCCTATATCGCGGCTCTGGATCGCGACACGATGCGCGGCTACGAAGATTTCATCGTCGCTTATCCGCATGACCCGATGGCCAAGCGCGTGCGCGCGATCCTGGCGGCGCGGCGCGAGGCGATCACCTGGCGCCAGACCTGGCTCAGGGACACGCCCGAAGCCTACTGGTCCTATCTCGATCGCTATCCGCATGGCCCCCATGCCTGGGACGCCCGCCGCAGGCTCGAGCATTTCGACGCTGCCCTGGAGCCGCCGCAGAATTTCGCGGTCTATGACTATGACGTGCCGCCGCCACCGCCGGAAGAGATCGTCTATGTCGACCGGCCCGTGCTCTATTTCGACGATCCGGAATTCGACTTCGACCCGCCGCCGCCCGTGGCGGTGATCTTCCTGCCGCCGCGGCCGCGCGACTTCATCGAATTGCCACCTCCGCCGCCGCCGGTCGGGATATTCGTGCTGCCGACGCCTGTCTTTGTGCCGGTGCCTACCTGGGTCAACCCGCCACACGACATTTTCCCGCCGCCGAACGACGTCATCTTCAACAACATCCACAACACCACGATCATCAACAACACGACGATCAACGAGACCAACAACCAGGGCGGTGGCCTCACCGGCCAGAAGCTGACTGCTGGCGCCGTGGGCCTGGGTGCTGCCGCCCTGGCGACCAAGGTGGCGTTGCCGGCTTTCCTGCAGAAAAAGGAAACCGTGCTGTCCAAACAGAACCCCGGCGGCCTGCCGCTGAAGCCGGGGCAGGGTGGCCAACAGCCGGGCGGTGCCAGGCCGCTGTCGAAGACATTGCCTGCCGACAAGCTGACAGGTCATGCCTTGCCCGGCGCTGACGGCAAGACCCTGCCGCTCGTCAATGGCAAGCCGGTGCTGAATGGACAGAACCTGCCCAACAACAAGTCCAGGAAGCTCTTGAACAAGCAGGTCACGGCAGGTGGAAACGCCGCCGTGACCGGCAACCCGGTGGTGAATGGGCAAAACGGGACCAATGGCCAGGGCCAGAACGGTACCGGCAAGAAGCTCCGCAAGATCCCGGGCGTCAACGGCACGCCTGCGGCGAATCGAGCGAACAACCCATCGGCGCTCAATAGCCAGAATTCAGGCCAGAATCCGCCTAACGGCAAGTTCAGGAAACTTCACAATCAGGGCAGTGGCCAGACGAACGCCCAGGCCAACGGGCAAGGCAATGGGCTCAAGGGCGATGGCAAGGCTCCCAAATTCCACAAGTTACCTGCCAACGGCAACAGTGGTGGCAATGTCCAGCAGAAATTCAAGGTCAACAACGGCAACCCGCAGCTGAAAGTGCAGGGGCAGCCCAGGCCGCAGAGGCCGGAATTCCACGCCCAGCCGAGGCAGCAGGTGCAGCCCAGGCCGCAGAGGCCAGAGTTCCACGCCCAGCCGAAGCAGCAGGTGCAGCGGCAGGCACAGCCAAGGCCGCCGCAGCCGCCAGCTGCCAGGAAGCCGTCTTGCGGGCATCCCAGTGAGCCCGCTTGCAAGAAATAGCGCATGTCCCCCCAAAAGGTGATCCGCTTGGGTCGGGACATGCCTAGGACAAAGGCTTGAAGCGCGTTGCTGGTCGCGTGGTGTGGGGCGAGTCGGCTTTGCCGGCCGGCGGCAAAACATGGCGGGCCGCGGCGGCGACCTGCGATCAGATCACAACTGCGTGGTTGGCCACGGCCAAGATTGCGCAGTGCCTCGGCTCGCTGTTACCAGTCGATGTCGGGTGGGGTGCCAAAGGGAGTGACCACAATGAGGATTGCAAGCGTTCTGACGTCCATCGCCCTGGCCGGGTTCATTGCGACGGGAGCTGCCGCGGCAGCGACGACGGCAGCGACCACGACGGCGCCGGCCACCACAACGACCGCCCCAGCGAAGAAGGCAAAGACGACTGCCATGACGCCTGAGAAAACCGCGATTTCGAAGCAATGTTCCGCGCTTGCCGATGCCCAGAAGCTGCACGGCAAGGCACGCGAGAAGTTCCGGGCCGACTGCAAGAAGAACGGCGGCAAGGCCGGCTGATCAGCCGCCTTCGCGGGTGAAGGTTTCGCCGCCAGCCTGCCAGCAAGGCTGGCGGCAATTCCGGAAAATGTGAACCGGGTTTCCGTCCGAGATCTGTTCGCCTGGGCCAGATCAAGGGCGGATGAAACCCACCAAACGCCTGGATGGCCGGATCGCCAGGCCGTTCAGTTCACGAGTTTGGCAACATTCGTGATGGCCTTCGGCGTGCCACCTCGCTGGTTGATCGACACCCAGACATTCGGGTTCTGCTGCGACTGCCGTTTCAGGAAATAGTAGCCTGTTGCGTTCCAGGGCCTGATTTCGTCGACCAGATTGTCGAGGACCAGATCGCCTTTGTCGGTTTTCACCGTCAGGATGGTGTGGCCTTCATTGTCAAGGTCGTGCACCACGGTCATCAGCAGCGACTGCCGGGGAAATCCAGCCTCCTGAAGAAGCTTGCGCTTGTAGAGTGCGTAGATCTTGCAGTCGCCCTTGCCGTCAACCGGGTAATCCCAGTGGTCCGTCATCGTGCCCCAGTGGTCGAAATTGCTGACGGGTTTGATGGACCTGTTCGCCTTCTGATTTATCCGCTCGAGGGTGCGCAGGTTCTGCGCGGTCAGCTTGACGCTGGCGGCCGGGAGAGCGGGCACCTTGCACTCCTTTGGTCGGCGATGGCAGAAATCGATCCAACCGTAGGGGACGCTGGTGGAGCCGCCAACGGCGGCGGAGAGTGACCCATCCGTGGATGGGCGCGTCGATATTCGCTTGAACAAGGTCGACTGCGCCGCCGCCGGGCTGACTTGCAGCGACGTCGCACCGATCAACGAAACGAAGCCAAGCAGGATAGACGAGGTCAGGACGGAGGAATGCCGCATTGCCAAAACCACCACCGCAACGAGGGAACTGGTGCTGCGTTCGTGCGCAAATGCAGCCCAGGCAGTTAAACACTTAACAATTTCCTAACTTGGATTGTGTTCACTTCAAGGTGCCGGCCAGGATTCAGGCCGGAAAACGTCAGCGTCAGCCTGTCGCCGAGAGAATACGTTCGACGAAGGCAGGCACCACTTGCGTCGCCGGTCCTTCCATCTGGTCGTCGAAGCGGGAGGCCCAGCCGGCGCATTTCAGGTTGAGTTCGATCGTCAAGGCGCCGGCGGCGCGCGCCTCTTCGACAAAACCCGCCGCCGGATAGACACTGCCGCTCGTTCCGATCGCCACGAACAGATCGCAACGCGTCAACGCCTCACCGATCTCTTCCATGCGGTAAGGCATCTCGCCGAACCAGACCACATCAGGCCGCAACCGTCCCTTCGCACCGCAGGCTGGGCATCCGGATTGAACGGCGATGTCGGCGGCCCAGACGCTGCTTGCGCCGCAGTCCTGGCAAAGCGCGCGGCCGAGTTCTCCATGCATATGGATCAGGTTTCTCGAGCCGGCGCGCTCATGCAGATCGTCGATGTTCTGGGTGACGAGGAGGATGTCGCCTCGGACTTCGCGTTCCAGCCTCGCCAGTGCCGCATGGGCCACGTTCGGCTCGACGCTGTCCATTTGTCGCCGGCGCATGTTGTAGAAGTCCTGCACCTTGGCGGGATCGCGGGCAAAACCTTCCGGCGTCGCAACGTCTTCGAGGTTGAATTTCGCCCAGACACCGTCGGGATCGCGAAAGGTCGCGACGCCCGATTCCGCCGAAATGCCGGCACCTGTCAGGATGACGATCCTTGATCTGGGCATAGTCGGGCCGCCTGCATTCGGAAACATCACTGTGGCCGATGATGTTATTGAAACGGCTCCAAGGCCTCAAACCCTTGTGCCGCCAACCGTCATCTGGTTCATCCTGAGATGCGGCTGGCCGACGCCGACCGGTACGCCCTGTCCGGCCTTGCCGCACATGCCAATGCCATTGTCGAGCTTCATGTCGTTGCCGACCATCGAGACGCGGTGCATGGCATCAGGCCCGTTGCCGATCAGCATCGCCCCCTTGATCGGCTGTGTTACCTTGCCGTTCTCGATCATGTAGGCCTCGGTGCAGCCGAACACGAATTTGCCCGAAGTGATGTCGACCTGGCCGCCGCCGAAGGAGACGGCATAGATGCCGTTCTTGACCGAGGCGATGATCTCTTCCGGCTCCATGTCGCCAGAAGTCATGTAGGTGTTGGTCATGCGCGGCATCGGCTGGTGCGCATAGCCCTCGCGCCTTCCGTTGCCGGTGGCCTTCATGCCCATCAGCCGGGCATTCTGCCGGTCCTGCATGTAGCCGACCAGCTTGCCGTCCTCGATCAGCACGTTGCGGGCCGACGGCGTGCCTTCGTCGTCGACGGTGAGCGAGCCACGCCGCTCCGGGATTGTGCCGTCGTCAACCACGGTGACGCCCTTGGCGGCGACTTGCTGGCCCAAAAGGCCGGCGAAGGCCGAAGTCTTCTTGCGGTTGAAGTCGCCTTCCAGCCCGTGCCCGACGGCTTCGTGCAGCATGACGCCCGGCCAGCCGCTGGACAGCACGATGTCGAATGTACCGGCCGGGGCGGGAATGGCCTCGAGATTGACCAGCGCCTGACGGAGCGCTTCCCTGGCGGCATGCTTCCAACTGTCCTCGATCAGGAATTCGCCAAAGGCCTTGCGTCCGCCCATGCCGTAGGAGCCGCTTTCCTGGCGGTCGCCGTCGCCAACCACGACCGAGACGTTGATGCGGACCAGAGGCCTGATATCGCGCACCACCTGACCGTCCGCGCGTACGATCTCGACATGCTGCCAGGACGCGGCGAGCGAGGCCGTCACCTGGCGCACGCGCGGATCCTCGGCGCGCAGCCAGGCGTCGATTTCCTGCAACAGCTTTGCCTTGGCCTCGAAGGAAGGCGAGGGGATCGGGTTCCCGTCGCCGTAGAGATGGCGGTTGGTGCGGGCGGGCGGAGTGGCAAGCATGCCGGAATAGCCGCCCTTGACGGTCGCAACGGCAGCAGCGGCGCGCAGCAGCGAGGCCTCGGAGAGGTCGCTCGAATGAGCGTAGCCACTGGCTTCACCGGCGACCGCACGCAGGCCAAAGCCCTGGTCGGTGTTGAAGTTGGCGGTCTTCAACCGGCCATTGTCGAACATCAGCGCTTCGCTCTCGCTGTATTCGAGAAACAGTTCGCCGTCGTCGGCGCCGTTTATGGTGTCGGCAACGATCTGCTTGATACGATCGTCTGAAATGTCGAATTGGCCGATCAGGCTGTTCATGGCGCATCCATTCGTGGGAAGAGAGCTTGTTTCCCACGATGTAGGCGCGAAGCCGCGCCGAGACAATCGTCCCGACGCGCCATGAGGGCAAATGCGGCCGCCGACAGGCCGCCGGCGTCACTTCTGGTTGATGAAGTCCTTGATGTTGGTGGTCATTGAATCCCAGTTCGAGAACTGTTCTTCAAGATTGGTTTTGGTTATGCCGCCGATGAAGTTGACATCCATCTTGAAGTTGGATCCGTCACCCGAAAACGCATTGACCCAGCGATACTTCTTGTTCCAGGCATTGGCTTGCTCGGCCGTGAAGGCATCGGTGTATCCCGAGGAAAACTGGATGGATTTGCACTTCTCGTGGTTTTCGCAGCCATAGAAGTAGATGACATATTTCATGCCTTGGAGCCGGCCGGAGACCATGGGGTCGCCACCGTCGTCCTTGTCGAGCTTGGCCGAGCCGTAACCCTTGGCAATGTCGAGAATTGCGGCCGGATCAGGCGACGTGATGATTTCGGTATCTTCAGCCCACGCAGCGGAAACCGCGCCCGTCAGAACCAGACCAGTGGATAGAAGCCAGGAAAACGAGCGCATTGTTACCCCCACCGCCAAAACCCTCATCCCTGGGGAATTCTGCGTCAGGACCGGTTTCCTCGCAAGCGTCCTGCTCTCAGGGAAGGGCGGCGAAACCCTCGGCAAATCCCTTGAGATCGACAGGGATGCCTATGCCTTCTTCAGGTGTCTGGAAGACGATGAACGTCGCCGACGTGCCGGTCTTCAGCGTGTCGAGGAGCGGCTTTTCGAGGATGACCTCGGCGTAGCAGCCGTCCTGGAAGCAGCGCACGAAATAGGCGCGGCCGATATCCTTGCCGTCGACGTTGAGGCCGAGCCCGTTGGGCAACAGCACGCCTAGCGGCGCCAGCACGCGCAGGATCTCGGCCTTGTTGTCGGCGGTGCGCAGCACGACCACCGACAGTCCCATCTCCGGACGATCCTCGGCAACGACATTCTGCATCATGACGCATTGCTCGGAGGTCGCGCCTGCCGGCGTGTCGCAGATGATCGACCAGGCGCCATGCGTCGAGCGCACCGTGCCGCTCGGCTGGGCCGCATCGGCCTCATTCGCGACGAACAGACCGGCTGTGGACATGACGGCGAGAAACATGACCTTCGCCAGGGCTGTCGAAAGCCCCGGTCTCGTGTGCCTCAGTCTCGAAAGCCAAGAGTTCATGACGGCTCCATTGCGAATCACGGCACTTTAAGCCGCGCCAATGCCAAGTAAAGGACGTGACCGCGTCCGAACTGTCCCGAAACAGGCAATACAGCGCTTTTCCCTGCCAATTTTGCCTGAATTACGACGCTTCGCGCGCTCCGCCGGCATGAGGCGGGCGACCCGCCGAACATCCGCGATTCGCCGCCGTGGCCGCCGCCACGGAAGAGCCGTGCCAGCTTGCGCGCAAAAATGCCGCACAGTTTCCTCCGCTCCTTTCTTGCGGAGGGAAAAAGAGTATGGTTTGAACCACCTTGAGACTGTCGGGATTCCCGTCCCGGCATTGTTCGTTATTCTCGTTGGCGCAGCCGCGAGGAACTGGGAGACGAAGAGGGCGATGAGAAATTTCCTAGCTGGCGCCAGGTTTCTAGCAAGTGCCAAGTTTCTGAGTGCTTGTGCCGCTGCCACGATTTTTGCCGGCACATCCGCCCATGCCGATCAGCCCGTGGCGTGGGAGACGACCTTCCAGGCGCCGGCGACCGATATGATGCGGCAGATCGAGTGGTTCGGAAACTACACGATGTGGTTCATCGTCCCGATCACCGTTCTGGTGCTGCTTCTCCTCGCCTACTGCATCGTGAAATTCCGCGCGAGCGCAAATCCGGTCCCCTCCAAGACCAGCCACAACACGCTGATCGAGGTGATCTGGACTGTTGGACCGGTCGTGGTCCTGCTCTGCCTTGCCATTCCCTCGTTCCAGCTCTTGACCGCGCAGTACACCCCGCCGGAAGAAGCCAAGCTGACCGTCAAGGCGACCGGCAACCAGTGGAACTGGGATTACGAGTACCAGACCGACAACACGCTTTCCTTCAATTCGGCCATTCTCCAGGATGGCGATCGCGCCAAGGCAGGCAAGGAGGATCGCAAGGTCTATCCGCGCCTGCTCGCCGTCGACAATGAGTTGGTGGTGCCGGTCAACACGATGACGCGCGTGCTTGTCACCGCGACCGACGTGATCCACTCCTTCGCCATGCCGTCCTTCGGCATCAAGATCGACGCCATTCCGGGGCGTACCAACGAGACCTGGTTCAAGGCCGAGAAGGAAGGCCTCTATTATGGCCAGTGTTCGCAGCTTTGCGGCAAGGACCATGCCTTCATGCCGATCGCCATTCGTGTCGTCTCGGATGCGCAGTTCAAGACCTGGCTGGCGGCAGCCAAGACCGACCTGCCCGGCGCCAACAAGACGCTCATGGCCGAGGTCGAAGGCCAGAACAAGGTAGCGGCCGCCGGCAATTGATGCCGCGGGTTAGCAAGATTTAGGGAACGGAGCGGAACATGGCAGACGCTGCAGCTCACGACGGGCACGACCACAAGCCTTATCACGGTTGGGTGCGCTGGGTTTATTCGACCAACCACAAGGACATCGGTACGCTCTACCTGATCTTCGCGATCATGGCCGGCATCATCGGCGGCGCCCTGTCGGTTGCCATCCGTATGGAACTGCAGGAGCCTGGCATCCAGATCTTCAGCGGTCTGGCGCAGATGGTCTACGGCATGAACGGTGACGCCGCGATCGATGGCGGCAAGAGCATGTACAATGCCTTTGCCACCGCGCACGCGCTGATCATGATCTTCTTCATGGTCATGCCGGCCCTGATCGGCGGCTTCGCCAACTGGATGGTGCCGATCATGATCGGCGCTCCCGACATGGCGTTCCCGCGCATGAACAACATCTCCTTCTGGCTGTTGCCTCCGGCCTTCATCCTGCTGCTCACCTCGATGTTCGTGCCGAGCGCGCCTGGCGCCTACGGTGTCGGCGGTGGCTGGACGCTCTATCCGCCGCTGTCGACCTCGGGTCAGCCCGGGCCCGCCATGGATCTGGCGATCCTGTCGATCCACATCGCCGGTGCCTCGTCGATCCTCGGTGCCATCAACTTCATCACCACCATCTTCAACATGCGCGCTCCGGGCATGACGCTGCACAAGATGCCGCTGTTCGCCTGGTCGGTGCTGGTCACCGCCTTCCTGCTGCTGTTGTCCCTGCCGGTTCTGGCCGGCGGCATCACCATGCTGCTCACCGATCGCAATTTCGGCACGGCCTTCTTCGCGCCGGACAATGGCGGCGATCCGCTGCTGTTCCAGCATCTGTTCTGGTTCTTCGGCCATCCGGAAGTGTACATCCTGATCCTGCCGGGCTTCGGCATCATCAGCCATATCGTCTCCACCTTCTCGAGGAAGCCGGTGTTCGGTTATCTCGGCATGGCCTATGCCATGGTCGCGATCGGCGCCGTCGGCTTCATCGTGTGGGCGCACCACATGTATACGACCGGCCTGTCGCTCGACACTCAGCGCTACTTCGTCTTCGCCACCATGGTCATCGCGGTGCCGACGGGCGTGAAGATCTTCTCCTGGATCGCAACGATGTGGGGTGGGTCGATCTCCTTCAAGACGCCGATGCTGTGGGCACTGGGCTTCATCTTCCTGTTCACCATCGGTGGCGTCACCGGCGTCCAGCTGGCCAATGCCGGTCTCGATCGTTCGCTGCATGACACTTATTTCGTCATCGCCCACTTTCACTACGTGCTGTCGCTGGGCGCGGTGTTCGCGATCTTCGCCGGCTGGTACTACTGGTTCCCGAAGATGACCGGCTACATGTATTCGCCTGTCATCGCCAACACGCACTTCTGGGTCACCTTTGTCGGCGTGAACCTGATCTTCTTCCCGCAGCACTTCCTTGGCCTGGCCGGCATGCCGCGCCGCACCATCGACTATCCGGACGCGTTTGCCGGCTGGAACTATGTGTCGTCGATCGGCTCCTATATCTCGGCCGTTGGTGTGGTGATCTTCCTCTACGGCGTGTTCGAAGCCTTCCAGAAGAAGCGGATCGCCGGTGCCAACCCATGGGGTGAGGGCGCCACCACGCTCGAATGGCAGCTGCCTTCGCCGCCGCCGTTCCACCAGTGGGAGCAGCTGCCGAAGATCAAGTAAGGCGGCTCCCCTCTCGAACACGAAACCGCCGGCCCGCCGGCGGTTTTGGCCAACGGAATGATGGACTTGAGTACGCATGGCCCTAGTCGACGAAACCAGCATTGACGAAGCGGGCTTCCGCATGTCGGAAGCGACGGCGGGCGATTTCTTCGCCCTGCTGAAGCCGCGCGTCATGTCGCTGGTGGTGTTCACAGCCTTCGTCGGGCTGGTCGCCGCACCCGTGACCATTAATCCCCTGCTGGCGGTGATCGCCATCCTTTCGATCGCCATCGGTGCCGGCGCCTCTGGCGCGCTCAACATGTGGTACGACGCAGACATCGACGCGGTCATGACCAGGACGGCCAGCCGTCCAGTGCCGTCCGGCCGCATCCAGCCGCACGAGGCGCTCAGCTTCGGCCTGGTGCTCTCGGTGCTGTCGGTGATGACGCTCGGCGTGCTGGTCAACTGGCTGTCGGCGACGCTGCTGGCCTTCACCATCTTCTTCTACGCCGTCGTCTACACGATGTGGCTGAAGCGCTGGACGCCGCAGAACATCGTCATCGGCGGCGCGGCCGGCGCGATCCCGCCGGTAATAGGCTGGGCCGCGGTGACCGGCTCGGTCAGCCTCGAAAGCATCATTCTGTTCCTGATCATCTTCCTGTGGACGCCGCCGCATTTCTGGGCGCTCGCGCTGTTCAAGTCCGAGGACTATGAGCGCGCCGGCATCCCGATGATGCCCAATGTCGCCGGCCAGGCGTCGACCCGCCGTCAGATCTTCGCCTATGCGCTGGTGCTGGCCCCGGTCGGCGTGCTGCCGTGGGTGCTCGGCTACACCACGCCCTTCTATGGCGTGGCCGCCATACTGCTCGGGCTCGGCTTTGTCTGGTACGCCTGGAAAGTTCTCGGCATGGCCGACGATGACCGCGCCATGAAACCGGCCAAGGCGCTGTTCGCCTATTCGCTGCTTTATCTCTTCGCCATCTTCGCTGCCTACCTGGCCGACAGCGTTGTCGAACGCGCGCTTGCCATGGGTGGAGCATGATCATGGTCGAGGAAAAGCTCGAGACGGTCACCTTGACCGATCGCCAGAGGAAGGCCCAGCGCAGCCGATCCATCGCCATAGGCGTGGCGCTGGCGGTGCTGGTCGTCATTTTCTACATCGCGACGATCGTGAAGTTCGGCCACAATTTGTCGGGCAAGATGTGATGAGCGTCGAGACGCCTAGAAAGACGGCCGGCAAAAACAGCAACCGCATCGTCGCGGCAGTTTGCCTTGCCTTCTTCACTGGCATGATCGGCATGGCCTATGCCGCCGTGCCGCTCTACAAGATGTTCTGCCAGGCGACCGGCTATGGCGGCACGACGCAACGTGTCGAGAAGCAGTACGCCGGCCGCGTGCTCGACCGTGAGATCACCGTCCGCTTCGACGCCAATATTGCCGGCGTGCCGTGGGAGTTCCAGCCGGTCCAGCGTTCGATAACCATGAAGATCGGCGAGACGGTGCAGGCGCACTATCAGGCGACCAACAAGTTCGATCGCCCCGTTACCGGCCGTGCCACCTTCAACGTGCAGCCGGAACTGGCGGGTCCTTACTTCAACAAGGTCGAGTGCTTCTGCTTCACCGATACGTCGCTGAAGCCCGGCGAGACGCTGGACATGCCGGTCCTGTTCTATGTGGACCCCGATATCGTGAATGTGCCGGAACTGAAGGACGTGAAGACGATCACGCTGTCCTACACGATGTTCCCGGTCGAGAAGAACAAGCCGGTCGCCTCCTCGGAGCCGGCCAAGGGCAACAGCAAGACAGTTTCAGATACCGAAGCAAATCTCGGGGGTTGATATGGCAGACGCGCACGCAAAACATCACGACTATCATCTCGTCGACCCGAGCCCGTGGCCTTTCCTGGGCTCGATTGGCGCGCTCGTCATGGCCTTTGGCGGTGTCGCCCTGATGGAATATCTGAAGGGTGGATCCTTCCCGATCTTCGGCTTCAATATCGCCAATCCGTGGCTGTTCTTCATCGGCCTGGTGATCGTGCTCTACACCATGTTCGCCTGGTGGTCGGACACGATCAAGGAAGCGCATGAGGGGCATCACACACGGGTCGTGTCGCTACACCTGCGTTACGGCATGATCATGTTCATCGCCTCGGAGGTGATGTTCTTTGTTGCCTGGTTCTGGGCCTATTTCGACGCCAGCCTTTTTGCCGGCGAGGCACAGAACTACGCGCGCAAGGCATTTACCGGTGGGGTCTGGCCGCCGAAGGGCATGGAGGTTCTCGATCCCTTCCACCTGCCGCTCTATAACACCATCATCCTGCTCCTGTCCGGCACCACGGTCACTTGGGCGCATCATTCGCTCATCCATGGCGATCGCAAGGGGCTGATCAACGGTCTGGTGTTGACGGTCGGCCTCGGCATGCTGTTCACCATGGTGCAGGCCTACGAGTACATGCACGCTCCGTTCGGCTTCAAGGATTCCATCTACGGCGCGACCTTCTTCATGGCGACCGGCTTCCACGGCTTCCATGTCATCATCGGCACCATCTTCCTGCTGGTCTGCCTGATCCGGGCGATGAAGGGCGACTTCACCACCAAGCAGCATTTCGGCTTCGAGGCGGCCGCCTGGTACTGGCACTTCGTCGACGTGGTCTGGCTGTTCCTGTTTGCATCGATCTACGTCTGGGGATCGGTCGGCGCGGTGATCGAAGGCCACTGATCGGGCCTTCAGCATCTGGATTTCAGGAAGGCGGCCACGGCGACGGGCCGCCTTCTTCTTTTCGGCGCAATGATCGCCGATCGGTTGCCGATGCGGCGAACAGTTCCCTGGGCGATTTGTGTATTCATTCTCCTGGCATTCCCGGTCCTTGCGGCCGAGAAGGTCGATCTGGTGCGTGTCCGCAAGGCGGAACGGCGGCTCGAACTGGTCGGTGACGGCAAGGTCCTGCGCAGCTACGACGTCGCGCTCGGTGGAGATCCCTTCGGCCACAAACGCCAGGAGGGCGATCAGCGTACGCCCGAGGGCCGCTATGTTCTCGACTGGCGCAACCCCAACAGCATCGCGCACAAGTCGATCCACATCTCCTATCCCAATGCCGAAGATCTGGCGGCCGCGAAGGCGCGCAATGTCGATGCCGGCGGCATGATCATGATCCATGGCCAGCCGAATGGCTTCGGCTGGTGGGGCTGGCTGCTTCAATTGGTCGACTGGACCGATGGCTGCATTGCCGTTACGGATTCCGACATGGACGAAATCTGGGGAATGGTGACCGATGGGACACCGATCGAGATCGAGAAATAACCATGAATGACGACAAGGCGATCTGGCCTCCCATCGATCCGATTTCGGCCGGCCTGCATGGCCGCTGCCCGCGCTGCGGCGAGGGGCGGCTGTTTTCCGGGTTCCTCACCGTCGGCAAGCGCTGCATCAATTGCGGCCTCGACTATTCCTTCGCCGATGCAGGCGACGGGCCGGCGGTCTTCGTCATCCTGATCATCGGCTTCATCATCGTCGGCCTGGCTCTCTGGGTGGAAGTGACGCTGAGCCCGCCGCTCTGGCTGCATCTGCTGATATGGATTCCGCTGGCCCTGGTGCTGTGCCTGACGGCGCTGCGGCTGATCAAGGGTGTGCTGCTCACCCTGCAATATGCCAACAAGGCGGCCGAAGGCCGGCTGGACCACAGCGAATGAGCGAGGCCTCCATCAAGGATCGTGGCCGTTCGCGGCCACGATCGGCGTTGCTGCTCGGCCTTGGCCTGTTGCTGCTCTTGATCCTTCTGGCGCTCGGCACCTGGCAGGTCCAGCGCCTGCACTGGAAAGAAGGCCTTCTGCAGACCATCGATCGACGCACCCACTCGGCGCCTGTGCCGCTGGCCGAGGTCGAGAAGGAATTCGCCTCGACCGGCGACGTCGACTACACGCCGGTCACGGTCTCCGGCACGTTCCTGCATTCGGGCGAGCGGCATTTCTACGCGACCTGGGAAGGCGAGGCCGGTTTCAACGTCTACACGCCGCTGGCCCTCGACGACGGCCGCTTCGTGCTGATCAATCGCGGCTTCATCCCCTACGACCTCAAGGACGCCGCCAAGCGCGCCAAGGGACAGGTGACCGGCAAGGTCACGATCACCGGGCTCGCTCGCAATCCGCTGCCGGCAAAACCGTCGATGATGCTTCCTGACAATGATGTGGCGAAGAACATCTTCTACTGGAAGGATCGCGACGTCATGGCGGCGAGCGCCGGCCTGCCCGCCGGGTTCACGCTGGTGCCGATCTTCATCGATGCGGACAAGACGCCGAATCCCGGTGGTCTGCCGATCGGAGGCGTCACTATCATCGACCTGCCGAACAGCCATCTGCAATATGCTGTCACCTGGTATGGGCTTGCCGCGGCACTCGCCGCCGTGCTCATCCTGCGGCTTCGCCGTCCCGCGAAAGAGGAATGAGCGCGACCGACGCCCTTTTCCATCGAGGCCCCCCTTCTACCGACGCCCTTGACAGGGCCCGCTCTTGACAGAGCAGGGGTAGGCACCTCATTTCGGCGCTGACGAACCGGCTAGGATTCAATGCTTCAGACAATCGCCAAGCCTCCTCTGACGATACGGCTCTGCCAGCCTCGCGGTTTCTGCGCAGGCGTCGACCGTGCCATCCAGATCGTCGTGCTGGCGCTGAAAAAATATGGCGCGCCGGTCTATGTCCGCCACGAGATCGTGCACAACCGCTACGTCGTCGAAGGACTGCAAAGCCTTGGCGCCGTCTTCATCGAGGAGCTTTCCGAAATCCCGCCCGAGCATCGGCAGTCGCCGGTCGTCTTCTCGGCGCATGGCGTGCCCAAATCGGTGCCGGCGGACGCGCAGGCGCGCAACCTGTTCTATCTCGACGCCACCTGTCCGCTGGTCTCGAAAGTCCACAAGCAGGCGATGCGCCATCAGCGGCTTGGCCGCCATGTACTGCTGATCGGCCATGCCGGGCACCCGGAGGTGATCGGCACGATGGGGCAATTGCCCGAGGGCGCGGTCACGCTGATCGAGACCGAGGCCGATGCGGCCAGGCTTGTGCCAACCGATCCGAAGGCGCTTGGCTTCGTCACCCAGACCACGCTGTCGGTCGAGGACACCGCCGGCATCATCCGTGCGCTGCAGGACCGTTTTCCCGACCTTCAGGCGCCCGCGGCGGAATCGATCTGCTACGCCACCACCAATCGCCAGGAAGCGGTCAAGGACACCGCGCCCGGGGCTGATCTCTACCTCATCGTCGGCGCCCCGAATTCCTCCAATTCGCGCCGCCTTGTCGAGGTCGCCGAGCGTGCCGGCGCCAGGATGTCGCTTCTCGTGCAGCGCGCCGCCGAGATTCCGTGGAATGACATCGGCAACATTTCGACCCTTGGCCTGTCGGCGGGGGCATCGGCGCCGGAGATCATCGTCGACGAGATCATCGACGCGTTCCGCCAGCGCTTCGATGTCACCATCGACCTGGCCGTTACGGCCACCGAAACAGAGGATTTTCCGGTCATGCGGGTATTGCGCGATGTCGAACTGACGCCGGCCGACATGGCCTTCGTCAATGGAGCCGCGTAAGGCACATGGCGGTCTACACCGATGTTGCGGAGGGCGAACTCGGCGCTTTCCTTAAGCACTACCCGGTCGGCGATCTCCTGTCCTACAAGGGCATCGCCGAAGGCACCGAGAATTCGAACTTCCTGCTGCACACCTCCACCGGCTCCTACATTCTGACGCTCTATGAGAAGCGCGTCGAGAAGGCGGACCTGCCGTTCTTCCTTGGGCTGATGGGCCATCTCGCCAACAAGGGGGTGTCCTGCCCGCTGCCGGTGACAGCGCATGACGGCAGCGTCATCGGCACACTTGCCGGCCGCCCGGCGGTCATCATCACTTTCCTGGAAGGGCTTTCGCTGCGACGGCCGACAGCCACGCATTGCGCCGAGGTCGGCAAGGCGCTGGCCGCCCTGCATCTGGCCGGTGCCGATTTTTCGATGACCCGTCCCAACGCGCTCGCCATCGACGGCTGGCGCAAGCTGTGGACCGCAGCGCGCGGCCGGGCCGACGAGGTTGAGCCGGGCTTGGCGGCCGAGGTCGATGCCGACTTCGCCGATTTCGAGCGGAACTGGCCGAAGGGTCTTCCGGCAGGCATCATCCATGCCGATCTGTTTCCGGACAATGTCTTTTTCCTCGGCGAAAAGCTCTCCGGCCTGATCGACTTCTATTTCGCCTGCGACGATCTCTACGCCTACGACGTCGCCACCTGCCTCAACGCCTGGTGTTTCGAGAAGGACTTTTCCTTCAATCTCACCAAAGGCAAGGCATTGCTCGCCGGCTATCAGAGCGTGCGGCCCCTGAGCTATCAGGAAAAAGCAGCACTTCCAATGCTGGCGCGCGGTTCGGCGTTGCGGTTCATGCTGACCCGGCTCTACGACTGGCTCACCGTTCCAGATGGTGGCCTGGTCATGAAACGCGATCCGACCGAATACATCAGACGGATGCGCTTCCATCGGGCGATCAAATCTGCTTCGGAATATGGGTTGGCCGAATACGGGGTATCATGAGCAAACAGGTTGAAATCTTCACCGACGGCGCCTGTTCGGGCAACCCTGGCCCTGGCGGATGGGGTGCGATCTTGCGCTTCAACGGCACGACCAAGGAACTTTCGGGCGGTGAGGCCGAAACGACCAACAACCGCATGGAGTTGCTGGCCGCCATCTCGGCGCTCAATGCGCTGAAGGAGCCTTGCACGGTCGAGCTTCACACCGACAGCAAATATGTCATGGACGGCATTTCCAAATGGATCCATGGCTGGAAGAAGAACGGCTGGAAGACCGCCGACAAGAAGCCGGTCAAGAACGGTGAACTGTGGCAGGCGCTCGACGAAGCCAACCGGCGCCACAAGGTCACCTGGAACTGGGTCAAGGGCCATGCCGGCCATACCGAGAACGAACGCGCGGACGAGTTGGCCAGGGAAGGCATGGCGCCGTTCAAGAAAGGTTCCTTCAAGCCGGCGGGGTCAGCGCCGAGGCCGGATGTCCAGGCAAAACAGCCGCCGGCCACGAAAGCGCGTCGTTCGACACAGAGCTATTGATTTCCGGCAACTGGTCCGTGCCCAGGCAGCAATCTCGATCATGCCGATCCTCTACTATGTGACGCATCCCCAGGTTCAGGTCGATGCCACCGTTCCCGTGCCGGAATGGGGCCTATCCGATTTTGGCCGTGCACGAGCGATTGTGATGCTCGATCAACCGTGGGTCGGATCGATCCGGCGCATCGTATCTTCCGCTGAACGCAAGGCGATAGAAACCGCTGAGATCCTCGCAAGCCATGTCGGCCTTGCCGTCGATGTGAGGGAACGGACGCATGAGAATGACCGGTCGGCGACAGGTTTCCTGCCGCCGCTGGAGTTCGAAGCGGTCGCCAACGAGTTCTTCGCCAATCCGTATAAAAGCGTTCGCGGGTGGGAGCGGGCAATTGATGCGCAGCATCGTATCGTGAGCGAGGTCCGCGCCGTGCTCGGCACCCATGACGCTGGCGACATTGCTATTGTGGGCCATGGAGGCGTGGGAACGCTCCTCCTTCTCTCCCTCGGTGGGCGGGAAATCAGCCGCGACGAGGATCAGCCGGCCGGCGGCGGCAATTATTTTGCCTACGATATCGGCGCGCGTCACGTCATTCACGGATGGTGGCCGATCGACAGGCTACCTTGACCGGCGTCCGGCGGGCTTATGCATAGGGCCCAGGCTAGGCTCCTCTGGCGGCGTTGCCGTTGATCGATGATATGGATGGGAGTAATATTTCCTACCATGGAGCAATGAATAAGGACGCAGCATGGCAAACGTTGAAAAAATGAGCGTGGCTGTAACCCCGCAACAGGCAGCCCTCATGCGGGAGGCCGTGGAAGCGGGCGAGTATGCCACGGCAAGTGAAATTGTGCGTGAAGCGGTGCGGGATTGGCTGGCAAAACGCGAACTGCGTCATGACGATATCCGCCAGCTGAGGCGGTTGTGGGATGAAGGCAAGGCGAGCGGGAGACCGGAGCCTGTGGATTTCGACGCATTGCGGAAGGAGGCTCGGCAAAAGCTGACGGAAGCCTCGCCGAATGGCCGTTAGGCTGCTCTGGTCTCCCGCGGCTAGGGCGGACCTGATTGACATCTACGTGATAATAGGCAGCGAAAACATACGGGCGGCCGATCGCTATTATGATCGGCTGGAGGCGCGGGCCATGCAACTGGCTGACCAGCCCCGAATGGGTGTTAGGCGACCGGACATCAGGCCTTCAGCGCGAATGCTGGTGGAGGCGCCTTTTGTACTGCTTTACGAAACGATTCCGGACACTGATGACGGCCCAGTCGAGTCGGTTGAAATCGTCCGTGTGGTGGACGGGCGGCGGGATCTAAACCGTCTGTTCTAGCTGTCTAGCGGACCAGCAGCGCGGTGCCCCAAAGCCCGAGCGCGAACACTGTGTGCGAGACCAGGTTGAGCGCCCGGATCCGCATGGGATTGGGTCGCTTCGAGGCTGCCCATCCCGCTCCCATGCCGGGCGCCAGCAGGAACCAGCCGGCACCGACGGTGACGATGCCGAGGATGAAGGCCGGCAGGAAGGTCGGCGCGGCAAGCCAGCCCGCACCAGCCACCACGATCAGGATGATGCCGTAGACGATGCCGACGAAATAATGGAAGGCCCAGCCCAGCGCCACTTCGTGCGCGTAGGGCGCTGCATCGCCGATATCATCGTGAAAGACCTTGTCACTGAGATGCCAGACCCAGCGCCCGACCGGTCCCCAATTCGGCTTCGGCTGGCCGAATGCCTTGTGCAGGAAGAAGGCCCAGACATCCATCAGGACGGTGGCGCCGATGCCAATCGCGACTGCGCGCCAGAAGACGTCAAACATTGTTGGGATCCCCCGAAAATCCGCCGTTCTGGAGTGCAAGCGGTTCGGGCGAGGCCAGCCGTCGCGGCCTCGCCCGAACCGATCGTCGAAGCTCAGAGCTGTCCGAGAATATGAGCCGCGCCGGACTCGTCGACGCCGGGCTTGGTCTCGACATTGACCGCGGTCACCTTGCCGTCGTCGACGACCATCGAAAACCGCTTCGAGCGCAGGCCCATGCCGCCACCGGAATAATCGGCATCGAGGCCGACCGCCTTGGCGAAATCGCCGTTGCCGTCGGCGAGGAACAGGATCTTGCCCTCACCGCCGGTGAAACGGGCCCAGGCACCCATGACATGAACGTCGTTGACCGAAACGACTGCGATGGTGTCGACGCCACGCGCCAGGATGGCGTCATGGTTTTCGAGATAGCCGGGCAGATGATTGTTGCTGCAGGTCGGCGTGAAGGCGCCGGGAACACCGAACAGAACCACCTTCTTGCCCGGGAAAATCTCGGCTGACGTGATCGCCTTGGCGCCATCGGCGGTCATTGTCTTGAAGGTCGCCTCGGGCAGCTTGTCGCCAACGGAAATGGTCATGAGTTCCTCGCTTGGGGAATGGGAAGAGTGCGTGCTTGCGTAGCGAACTCGGCGGCTTCCTGCAACCATCGAGGCATCAAGGGAAAGGCAGCAGTCCTTCGACCGCGCCCGCCGAACTCGTCAGCGTATAGTGAAGCCCGCCATCCGTGGGCGTTGTCGACGGACGGTCGAGGATCGGCACGGTGAAGATCAGCTTGCCGTCCTTCTCGCTGCGGGAAGGGGTGCCGAACATATAGTCCCGCTCACCGGCGACGAAGAAATCCGCCGCCTCCGGGTCACCGGGAAAGCTTGCCTCGACAACCAGTGTCTCGTGATCGCCCGGCAGCACGTTGATGCCGAAATCAGGCTTTGCCGGCGCCGGCAGGGCCGTGAAACTCGCCTTCACCAGGGCTGCGTCGTCGGCATTGTCGGGATCGGAAGTGGGGTCGACGGTCAGCCGTGTCTGCACGGGGATGCAGATCGTTTCACAAATGCCGAGAAAGATATCGGCGTCGATGACCGCCGGTTGGTTCGGCGTCGCCAGCGTGAATGTCACGGGCAGCGAAACCGGATAATTGTAGCCGGCCCATTTGCCATAACCATCGTCGTGGCGTTGGGGTGCCGGAAACGAGAGGGTGGCATCGGCGATATTGGTGCTGGCCGAAACGTCGAGTTGCGGCGGCACGCCGGCGTCACCCGGATCGCGCCAATAGGTCTTCCAGCCGGGTTTGAGCGCTATGTCGAGAACGCCCTGGATGCGGCCGGCCTCGTCAGGTTTGCCTGATGTCACCAGCCGCACCTTGCCGCCTTCGCTGTTGTACCAGGCGGATGAGGAAGCGGAGGCGGGGAGGACGGTCGCCGATCCGATGGCGGCGCCGAGCAGCAGGATTTTCAAGCTTTGCATGGCGGTGATTTGATCGTCCGTTCGTGGCGGTGCAATGATTTCATGGTCTTGCCGGCATCATATTTGCGTGACCCCCGGTGGCAAGCCAAGGCCGCACCGGCAACATGGGCTTTGGTCGAATCCGGCGCGGCGCATCTTTTCGGCGCCCGGGAAACACGGTACCCTCCGTGCCATGGATTTGTTGCGCCACAAGAAGACGGCCGCTGGACGCGGCTTCCTCGACGATCAGTTCCTGATTGCCATGCCCGGCATGAAGGACGACCGTTTCACGCGCTCGGTCATCTACATCTGCGCGCACAGCGATGAAGGCGCGATGGGCCTGATCATCAACCAGACACAGCAGATGCTGTTTCCGGACCTTCTTGTGCAACTCGGCATCATGAATGAGCAGGAGGCGATCCGCCTGCCGGCGCAGGCGCGCGATTTCGTCGTGCGCAATGGCGGCCCTGTCGATCGCAGCCGCGGCTTCGTGCTGCATTCCGGCGACTATCGCGTGGAATCGTCGCTGACCGTTTCCGACGACATCTGCCTGACGGCGACGGTCGACATTTTGCGCGCCATATCGTCGGGCCGCGGCCCGCGCCATGCGCTGATGGCACTGGGTTATTCGGGCTGGGGCGCCGGCCAACTGGAAACCGAGATCGCCGAGAATGGCTGGCTGACCTGCCCGGCCAGCCCCGGGCTTCTGTTCGACGCCGATATAGAGCGCAAATACGATCGCATTCTCGCCTCGATCGGCATCGATCTGGCGCACCTCAGCCTCGCCGCCGGACACGCCTGAGTTCGTCGTCGTCGCCAGTTGAGCCTCACCTTCGCAACCTTCGAGATTAGCCGAGGCCTCCCCGACTTCGTCATCCTAGGGCGAAGCAAGGAGCGAAGCGACGCGGCGCAGACCCTAGGATCCATGCCGCGACATCAAGGCGTTGAAAACGGTACAGAATTCTGCGCCGCTGCGCCCTACGATCGAGTTCACGGAATGGATCCTAGGGTCTTCACGACGGAGCTTCGCTCCTGCTTCGCCCTAGGATGACGAAGCGGTATGCATCTCCGCTAATCACTGAGGCTTCCGCTACATGCAAGGGGGGCCTGAATCCATCACGCCTGCGTCAGCGGATACTGCTCCTTCAACGTCTTCAGCACCTGGTCGCCCGGCATCGGCGCGCCGAACATGAAGCTCTGGACGTATTCGCAACCCATCTGGCGCAGTTCCAGCGCGTCGCGCTCGTCCGATATGCCTTCGGCAACCACTGACAGGCCGAGTTCATGCGCCATGTTGACCATGGATTTGAGCAGGACAGCGCGCTTGGGCGTGTTGTCGTCGACAAAGCTCTTGTCGATCTTGATGGTGTCGAACGGGAAACGCGTCAGATAGGCGAGCGAGGAATAGCCAGTGCCGAAATCGTCCAGCGACAGGCCGATGCCGAGCTGCTTCAGCTTGGTCAGCACATGGGCGGTCTGCTCTGGATTGTCCATGACCAGGGACTCGGTGAGTTCGAGCCGGAAGCAGCGTGGCTTCAGATTCGCCCGCGCGATGACCGAGCGGACATCGCTGACCAGGTCGCGGCGGATGAGCTGACGGCTGGACAAATTGACCGAGACCGACAGCGGCGCATCGCCGATCTGATTCTGCCATCCAGCGAGATCCTCGGCCGCCTGCTGCATGGCGAACAGCCCAAGCTGCACGATCAGCCCGCAGCTTTCGGCGACTGGGATGAAGTCCGCCGGCGGGATCATGCCGCGACGCGGATGATCCCAGCGCAGCAAGGCTTCGAAGCCGGCAACGCTGCCATCTTCCAGGCGCACGATCGGTTGGTAGGCCAGCGTGAATTCGCGCCGTTCTATGGCACGCCGCAAATCGGATTCGAATTGCAGCCGGTCGGTTCCGACGGTGCGGAAAGCCGGGCGGAACGGCTCGATCCTGTCGCCGCCAAAACGCTTGGCCTGGTGCATGGCAAGCTCGGCGTCCTTGACCATGTCCTCGGCCGAGGTCTGCGCCGATGTCCAGGTGATCAGGCCGATCGAGGCGGTCAGCACGATCTCGCGCTTGGCGAAGGTGATCGGGTTGTTGATCGCATGCTTGATGGCATCCGCCACGCCGGCGATGCGGGCGGGGTCCTGTTCGGACAAAAGCATCAGCGCGAACTGATCGCCGGCGAAGCGCGACAGTGAATCCTTCGGCTTGAGCAGCCGGTGCAGGCGGCGCGCTATGGTGAGCAGGATGGTGTCGCCGGCCGAGATGCCGAGCCCGTCATTGACCTGCTTGAAGCGGTCTATGTCGATGACGAAGACGGTCGGACGCACTTTCTCTTCGGTGCGGGCGATCGAGATGATCGCTTCCAGCCGGTTCATGAACAATTCGCGGTTCGGCAGACCGGTCAGGTTGTCGTGCACGGCGTCGTGCAGCAGCCGCTCCTCGGATTTCTTCTGCTCGGTGACGTCGACCATGGTGCCGACGCAGCGTATGACCTCGCCGTCCGATCCGATGACGGGGCGGGCGCGCAGGGCGAACCAGTGGTAATGTCCGTCGGCCCCGCGCAGACGGAAATTCTGCGCCACCCGGCCACGGCGATGCTCCAGCACCACGTCGAGCGTCGTGCGGAACGTGTCGCGGTCGTCGGCGTGCAGCACCGGCAGCCAGTTGCGCGCCGCACCCCCCAGGCTGTTGGGCGCCAGGCCGAGCTGGATGCTGACATCGGGCTTGGTGACCACGCGGTCGCGCAGAACGTCCCAGTCCCACACCGTGTCGCCCGACCCGGCAACCGCCAGCGCCTGGCGTTCGAGGTCGGAGAACAGTCCCTGATGCAGCGCACCGCCGGCAAAGGCGTGCTGCATGACGGTGAAGCCGATCAACAGGATGATCAGGATCAGCCCGCCGCCGAGCGCCGGCTGGGCGATGTCGTTGTCGAGCATGCCGGTGATCGCCATCCACGACCCGCATAGCCACAACAGCACCATGACCCAACTGGGCACCAGCATGATCGCGCGATCATAGCCGCGTATCCCGAGGAAGATGATCAGCCCGAGCCCGGTCAACGCGGTGGCGGCAAAGGAGATACGGGCGATGCCGGCGGCGACCGCCGGATCCACGATGGCGACACCGGCGATCAAGAGCAGCCCAAGGATCCAGACCAGGGCGCCATAGCTGAAATGGCCGTGCCATCTGTTGAGGTTGAGATAGGCGAACAGGAACACCACGAAGGTTGCCGCAAGCGCCACCTCCGTTCCAGCTCGCCACATCTGCTCATTGCCGGGCGAAATCTCGATGACCTTGTTGAGGAAGCCGAAATCGACGCAGATATAGGCAAGCACCGCCCAGGCAAGGGCTGCGGTCGCCGGGAACATGGAGGTCCCCTTGACCACGAAAAGGATGGTCAGGAACAGTGCCAGCAGACCGGCGATGCCGATGACGATGCCGCGAAACAGCGTATAGGAGTTGACCGAGTCCTTGTAGGCTTCCGGCTCCCAGAGATACACCTGCGGCAGCTTGGGCGAGGCGAGCTCGGCGATGAAGGTGATCACCGTTCCCGGGTTCAGCGTCACCCGGAACACATCGGCGTCGGGGCTGGTCTGGCGGTCGAGCGCGAAGCCCTCGCTGGGCGTGATGGCGGCAATGCGGGTGGCGCCAAGATCGGGCCAGAAGATGCCGGAATTGACCAAGCGGAAATGCGGCGCCACGATCAGCCTGTCGAGCTGCTGGTCGGTGGTGTTGGCCAGCGCGAACACCGCCCAGTCGCCGGTCGAGCGCGCGTCATTGGCCTCGACCTCGATGCGCCGCACGATGCCGTCTGGCCCGGGCGCCGTCGACACCTGGAAGTTCTCACCCTGGTTGCGGTAGATTTCGAAGGCGCGCGACAGGTCGAGCGCGACGTCGTCGCGGGCAATCTTGATCGGTTCGACGGCAAAGGCCGACGATGCCGCGCACAGCGTCAGGATTGCCGCGAGGACAAAGGCGAACAGCGGCCCGTTGCGCAGGAAATTCGTCAAAAATCAGTCCTTCGTTCCAGCGCTCAGCGGATCGTCCGCGATCCGGGCGTAGAGGTAGTGGTCCTGCCAGATGCCGTTGATCCTGAGATAGGATCTTAAGAGTCCTTCGCGCCGGAATCCGGCTTTTTCAAGCACGCGGACCGACCGGATATTGTCGGGAATACAGGCCGCTTCGATCCGGTGCAACCTCAGCGTATCGAAGGCAAAGCGGGCCACGACCTTGACCGCGTCGGTCATCAGCCCGCGGCCGCCGAAGCGCTCGCCGATCCAGTAGCCGACATGGCCGCTTTGCGAGACACCGTGGCGTATGTTGCCGAGCGTGATTCCGCCGGCCAGCTTGCCGCTCGACTTCTCGAAGATGAAGAAGGCGATCGCGGTCCCTTGTGCATAGTCCTCGCGGTAGCGGGAGATGCGCAGGCGCCATGCCGTGCGGTCGAGTTCGTCGGGCGTCCAGCGCGGCTCCCACGGCTCCAGGAATGCCCGGCTTTCGCCGCGCAACGTCGACCATTCACGGTAGTCATTGGTGTATGGAACGCGAAGCGTAACGAGGTTACCCTTCAGCGCCGGCAGGTCACGGCGAAAGAAAGGGAGCGCGAACACGACGCTTTGGGGACTTAGACGGCGAGCCTGCGGGCCGTGGTCTGGGTGCCCGGAAGCGAATCGAGAATCGCCTCATATGGCGCCAGCGTACCCACGGGCCCGACAGCGGTAAGCGTCGGCTTGGTCGAGAACATCCGCGACGACAGGTCGGTCAGCCGCTCCACCGTCAGCGCCGAGAGGCGCTCCATCAATTCCTCCTTGGCGATCGGCCTGCCGAACAAGAGCAGTTGCCGCGCGATCTGCGAGGCACGGCTGGCCGGGCTTTCCGCCGACATGATCAGCCCGGCGCGATACTGGGCGCGCGCCCGGTCGAGTTCTTCCTGCAGAATGCTCTCTCCGGCCTTCTGCAGTTCGTCGATGATGACAGGTACCAGTTCGGCAATGTCGCTCTGGCCGGTCGCGGCGTGGACGCCGAATATGCCGGTGTCGGAAAAGCCCCAGTGGAAAGCATAGACCGAGTAGCAGAGGCCACGTTTCTCGCGGACTTCCTGGAACAGGCGCGACGACATGCCGCCGCCGAGGATCATCGACAGCACCTGCGAGGCGTAGAAGTCGCGCACATGGTAGGCGCGGCCCTCGAAGCCCAGCACGATCTGCGCGTCCATCAGGTCGCGGTCCTCGCGGAAATCGCCGCCGACATATTGCGCATATTGCGGGATGGTGCTGTCGGCCTTGCTGCGAAAGCCGCCGAGCTGCTTCTCGACCTCGCGCACGAAATTGTCGTGCTTGATGTCGCCTGCGGCCACGATCACCATCCGCTCGGCGCCATATTGGCGTTCGATGAAGTCGTGCAACTGCTTGGAAGTGAAGGATTTGACGGTTTCTGGCGTGCCCAGGATAGAGCGGCCGATTGTCTGGTGGCGAAAGGCCGTCTCGGTGAAACGGTCGAAGACGATATCGTCTGGCGTGTCGTGCGCGGCGCCGATCTCCTGCAGGATCACATGCTGCTCGCGTTCGAGTTCCTGCGGGTCGAATTCGGACTCCTGCAGGATGTCGGCAAGGATGTCGACCGCCAGCGGCACGTCGTCGGACAGCACCCTGGCGTAATAGGACGTGGTCTCGACGCTGGTGGCGGCGTTGATCTCGCCGCCGACATCCTCGATTTCCGAAGCGATTTCGAAGGCCGTCCGCCGCTTCGTGCCCTTGAACGCCATATGCTCGAGCAGATGGGCCATGCCATGCTCTTCGTCGCGTTCATTGCGGGCGCCGGACTTGACCCAGGCACCCAAGGCAACCGATTCGATACTTGGAAGGGTTTCGGTGGCGACTGTCAGGCCGTTCGACAGACGGCTTACCTCAACACCCATATGGCTCGTACTCCCTAACGCGCCGCCCGCGCGCGGCGACTGACGTAATCTTCCACCATTTTCAGGTCGGATGGAAGTACCGTGTATTTTTCCTCAAATGTCATCAATCCCCCTAGCCATGCGGGCAGGGCGGGCGAGACGCCGCTGGCGGCCTCGACGGCGGCCGGAAATTTCGCCGGATGGGCGGTGCCCAGCACCACCATCGGCACGGCGCCCGATGCTTTGCCGACCGCGACATGCATAGCCGCGGCGGTATGCGGATCCAGAAGATAGTTGCTGGCCGCGAGCGTCGAGCGGATGGTGGCGGCGACCTCGTCCATTGTGGCACGGTCGGCGTCGAATTCGGACCGCATCCCATTGATTTCGCGGGCTTCAATGGTGAAGGCGCCGGACTGCTTCAGGCCATCCATGTAGCGCCGCACGGTCGCCGCGTCACGGTTCGAGGCCTCGAACAGCAGGCGTTCGAAATTCGACGACACCTGGATATCCATCGATGGCGAGGTGGTGGCGAAGACGCCCTTGGTGCGGTATTCGCCGGTGGCGAAGGTGCGGGCCAAGATGTCGTTGTCGTTGGTGGCGATGACCAGCCGTTCGATCGGCAGGCCCATCTTCTTGGCGGCATAGCCGGCAAAGATATCGCCGAAATTGCCGGTCGGCACCGTGAACGACACCGGCCTGTCCGGTGCGCCGAGCGACAGGGCCGAGGAGAAATAGTAGACGATCTGGGCCATGATGCGCGCCCAGTTGATCGAGTTGACCCCCGACAGCGCCACCCGGTCGCGGAAAGCGTGGTCGTTGAACATGTCCTTGAGCAGGCCCTGGCAGTCGTCGAAATTGCCTTCGATCGCCAGCGCATGGACGTTTTCAGCCTTCGACGTCGTCATCTGCCGCTGCTGCACCGGCGAAACGCGGCCATGCGGGAAAAGGATGAAGATGTCGGTCCGGCTGCGCCCGGCAAAGGCGTCGATGGCCGCGCCGCCGGTGTCGCCTGAAGTGGCGCCGACGATGGTGGCATGCTGGTCGCGTTCGGCAAGCACATGGTCCATCAGCCGGGCGAGCAACTGCATCGCCACGTCCTTGAACGCCAGCGTCGGCCCATGGAAGAGTTCGAGGACAAACGTGTTGGGGCCGGTCTGGACCAGCGGGCAGACCGCTTCGTGGCGGAAGGTGGCATAGGCTTCACGCACCAGGCGTTCGAAGACCGGCGCTGCGATCTCGCCGCCAAGGAACGGCGTCAGCACGCGTATGGCAAGGTCGGGATAGGCAAGGCCTCGCATGGCACGGATGTCGGCCGCCGAGAAATGCGGCCACTCGCGTGGTACGTAGAGCCCGCCATCGCGGGCCAGGCCAGCCAGCACGGCATCGGAAAATCCAAGCGCGGGCGCCTCGCCGCGCGTACTCACATATTGCATGTCTCAGTCCCGTTGCTGCTCGGCTCTTCCGTTCACCACAAGGTGGTTAATTTCTGTGCCGGCTCCAGTCGCATTTTTGCCGCGCCGTTGATATACGTCACCAGCTTTACGAGAGGGAAGTGCAGTTTCATGGCGTTTCGTACATCACGTGGCCGCTTTTTGGCGGGTCTTGCGCTCACCGGCTTTATGCTCGCCGCCGCCGGCTGCCAATCGGGCGACAATGGCATCCTTGACCTCGGCTTCGGCAAGAAGAAGGACCCGGCAGCGCCACCGCCGCCGCAGGATCCCAAGGTCCTGGCCAGCCAGTTGAACGCCTATTGCCCGAGGGTGACGGTGCGCGACGGTACGGCCTTCTTCAACACCTATGCCAACGAGGTCAAGAAGGCCAAGCCCAAAGTCAAGAAGACAGGCGACGCCGCGGCGGATGCCGCTGCCCAGGCTGCTGCCGACGCCGCTGCTGCCACTCCGCCCGACGATTCGGCGAGGATCATTTACCAGGCGTCGATTGCCGACGTGACCCGCGACTGCAGCCGATCCGACGGGCAGATGACGATGAAGATAGCGGTCGCCGGCAAGATCGTGCCGGGACCCAAGTTCTCGCCCGGCACCATCACCATGCCGATCCGCACCGCGGTGATGCACGGCACCGACGTGCTCTACTCGCAGATCCACCAGTATCAGGTCCAGGTCACCGATCCCTCGGTCGCCACCCAGTTCGTCTTCACCGATTCCAATATCGTGGTGCCGGCGCCGACGGCGCAGGACTATCAGGCCTATGCCGGCTATGACGAAACCGCGCCGAAGGGGACGACCGACAAGCCGAAGAAGACCCACAGGAAGAAGGCCGCCGCGACGAACTGAGCGGCCATGGACACAGCGTGCGTCCATCTTGGCGCCCGCGTCTCAGGCGTCAGCCGACCATTCCGATAGGGCCGCGATCACGCTTTTCAGCTCCGCCCAGCGGCGAATGACCGTCTCGGCGCCGGCCTCTGTCAGCGCGTCGGCATGGCCGGGATAGCTGTGGCTGGCGCCGGTGAAGCCGATCACGCGCATGCCGGCAGCCCTGCCGCCGGTGACGCCGTGCACGGAATCCTCGATGACGAAGGTGTTCGCCGGATTCGCGCCGAGTTTTTCCGCCGCGAGCAGGAACACGTCCGGCGCGGGCTTGGTCTTTTTGCTCGGTATCTCCAGCGCCGAGAAGATACGGCCGGCGAAAAACGGCAGCAGATGCACCTTCTCCAGCATGAATTCGATCCGCTCCGAACGTGAGTTGGAGCAGATGCAGCGCTGTGTCGTGACCGAGGCTACCGCCTCGCGCACGCCCTCGATGGCGCGGACGTCGCTTCGCAGTTTGCGGTCGACCAGATCCTCGGCGCGATCGATCAGCGACGCCTGGAACGGGATCTTGGACTTCTCCTCGATCCGCATCAGGATGTCCTTGAACGTCAGCCCCGCATAGGTCTCCGCGATCTCCTCGGCCGAGATCTCGTATCCGGCCAGGGTTATCAACTCCGCCTCGACCCGCGCGGCGATGATTTCGGAATCGACGAGCACGCCGTCGCAATCGAAGATGACAAGGTCTGGCTGGGGCATGGTGATCCGGAACAAGGAGGGTGGAGGAATAGCCTCTCGGGCTCAAGCGGCGCGGCATACACCAATGGCCCGGCCTTCGCAAACCTGACGGACGATCGGCGCCGGCCTTCACCGAATATTTACGCTGATCGGTAACCATAACGGGGAGTAAACAGTAACGCGTGCCTTGGGTGTAAAAATGTCTGCCGTGCGTCTTCTCGACGAGCTTTCCCTTGCCCCCCAGCAATCCGAATGGCTGGACACGATCCTGAAAGGCGACTGCGTCGCGGCCCTTGACCGCCTGCCGGAAAAATCGGTCGACGTCATCTTCGCTGATCCGCCCTACAACCTGCAGCTCGACGGCGACCTGCATCGCCCCGATCAGTCCAAGGTCAACGCGGTCGACGACGAGTGGGACCAGTTCGAGAGTTTTGAAGCCTACGACGCTTTCACCCGCGCCTGGTTGCTGGCGGCGCGGCGAGTGCTGAAGCCCAACGGCACGATCTGGGTCATTGGCTCCTACCACAACATCTTCCGGGTCGGCGCCAAGATGCAGGATCTGGGGTTCTGGATCCTCAACGACGTGGTCTGGCGCAAGACCAATCCGATGCCGAATTTCCGCGGTCGCCGCTTCCAGAACGCCCATGAGACGATGATCTGGGCTTCGCGTGACCAGAAGGGCAAGGGCTACACCTTCAACTATGAAGCGTTGAAGGCGTCCAACGACGATGTCCAGATGCGCTCCGACTGGCTGTTCCCGATCTGCACCGGCGGCGAGCGGCTGAAGAATGACAATGGCGACAAGCTGCACCCGACACAGAAGCCTGAAGCCCTGCTGGCCCGCATCATGATGGCCTCCACCAAGCCCGGCGACATCGTGCTCGATCCTTTCTTCGGCTCCGGCACGACAGGCGCGGTTGCCAAGCGTCTCGGGCGCCATTTCGTCGGCATCGAGCGCGAGCAGGCCTATATCGACGCCGCCAACGAGCGCATCGATGCCGTGCGGCCGCTGCAGGATGCCGATCTGACGGTCTTGACCGGCAAGCGCGCCGAGCCGCGCGTTGCCTTCGTCAGCCTGATCGACACCGGGCTGGTGACGCCGGGCGCCACCCTCTACGACGCCAAGAAGCGCTGGGCGGCCAAGGTGCGTGCCGACGGCACGGTGGCGATCGGCGACAGCGCCGGCTCGATCCACAAGATCGGCGCCGAAGTGCAGGGACTGGATGCCTGCAACGGCTGGACCTTCTGGCACTATGAGCGCAGCGGCGGGCTCACCCCGATCGACGAACTGCGCCGCATTGCCCGCCTCGGCATGGAGCGGGCAGGGGGTTGACCCCCTGCCAATTGCTGCTTTCACGTTGATTCAGGATCTGAGCGGATCGCCGCAAGCGATTCAGATCACGCCTTGATTCCGAAGCGTTCAAGATCCGCTTTAAGCGTCTTGGCATCGGTGAACAGCACCGATTGCCAGCCCGCCGCCCGGGCGCCGTCGACATTCTTCTGGCTGTCGTCGATGAACAGCGTCGCCGATGGTTTGAGCCCGAACGCAGCCACGTGATGGTCGTAAATGTCGCGATCCGGTTTGATCTTGCCGATCTCGCCGGAGATGGTCACCCCACGTGGACGATCCAGGAAATCGAAGCGTTCGCGGGCTTCGGCCAAAGTGTCGGAGGCGAAGTTGGTCAGCATGGTCACATCATGGCCGCGCTCGATCAGGCCCAGCATGATGGCGACGCTGTCGTCATAGGCATGCGGCACCATTTCGTGCCAATGGCGGCGGAAATTGCGGATGTTTTCCGAATGATCTGGGTGCTCCGCGATCAGCAGCGCCTCGGCCTCTTCCCAGCTTCGTCCGCGATCCTGCTCGATGTTCCAGTCATGCGTGCAGACATTGTCGAAGAACCACTGTCTCTCTTCGGCATCGGGAATGAGGCGACTGAACGGGATGTTTGGATCGTAATGGATCAGCACACGGCCGATGTCGAAAACGATGTGGCGGATTTCAGTCATGGGGCCTCTTTGCACTGAGCGGTGACGGCTTTTTCGTCGCGCCGGGTATCGCAGCCTCGATTGCCTTTTTCATGACAGTGGGCAGCGCCTCTCCGGCAATCTCATGGGCGGGTGACCAGAAACACCCTGCCGGCGCATCACCTTTTATGTTGGCGCGAAAGACGTCGAGCTCGAGCGCGAAATGGGTGAAGACATGCGTGATTGTCCCGGCACGCCGCCAGTCGCCGGAAAAGGGCGCTGCTGCCGGTGTGGTGGCCCCATCCACCCGCGCCGTCCAGGCCGTGGTCGGCACCTCGGTCATGCCGCCGAGCAAACCTTTCTCGGGCCGTTTGCGCAGAAGAATGGCACCGTCCTCACGCACGGCCACGAAAGCAGCGCCTCGCCGCAGCGGCTTGTCGGCTTTCGGCAGCCGCACCGGGAAGTTTTCGGGATCGCCTGAAACGACGGCGCTGCAGTCCTCGCGCAGCGGGCACAGCATGCAGCGCGGCCGGCGCGGCGTGCAGATCGTTGCGCCAAGGTCCATCATCGCCTGGGCGAAGTCGCCCGGTCTTGTCCGCGGCAGCAGGCGCTCGACATGGGCACGTATCTCTGACTTGGCTTCGCTGAGAGGCGTCGTGATCGAAAACAGCCTCGAGATGACGCGTTCGACATTGCCGTCGACGACGGCAGCAGGGCGGTCGAAGGCGATCGCCGTGATGGCCGCCGAGGTATAGGCGCCGATGCCGGGCAGGTCCCTCAACGCAGCCTCGGTGTCGGGAAACCGGCCGCCGCGCGCCGCCACCAGATCGGCGCAAGCCTTGAGATTGCGTGCGCGGGAATAGTAGCCGAGCCCCGCCCAGGCTTTCATGACGTCCTCGGTTGGTGCCGAGGCCAGCGCCTCGACATCTGGCCATTTCTCGACAAAAGCGCGGAAATAGGATTTCACCGCCTCGACGGTGGTCTGCTGCAGCATGACTTCGGACAGCCAGATGCGGTAGGGATCCGGCCGCACGCCGCGTGCATGCTCGCGCGGCGTCACGCGCCACGGCAGTTCGCGGTGGTGCACGTCGTACCAGGCAAGCAGCCGAGAGGCGGCATCGCCTGATACTGCCCCGTGAGTCTGGGCCTTGCGGGTCTGGTCTGCTGGTGCCATTGATCTTGTGTTGGCCTGGCCGATATCGGGTGAGGTCGTGGCTGGAGAAACGCACATGGCAGGGAAAAGGCGCTTCGGCAATCCTGTTCCGGTGAGCGATCTCGCCACCGAGATCCTCGATCCGGTGCTGCGCAAAAGGGCAGGCATCTCGATCGGTCTCGTCCAGTCCTGGGAAGAGATCGCCGGACCGCGCCTTGCCAGCCGCTCGCGGCCCGAGAAGATCCAGTGGCCGCGTCGCCTGCACGAGGACGATCCGTTCGAGCCGGCGGTGCTGGTTATCGCCTGCGAGGGGATGGCAGCGCTTCATCTGCAGCATGAGACCGGCGAGATCATCAACCGGGTCAACGCCTTCCTCGGCTTTACGGCAATAGGCCGCATCAGGATCGTGCAAAAACCGGTGACGTCGGACAAAGGACGGCCTAAACCCAGCTTCAGGCCCTTGACGGCGGCGGAGAAGACGAAATTGTCCAGCACGGTCGAACTGATCGAGGATGAAGGGTTGCGCGCCTCACTGGAAAGGCTTGGCGCAACCATCCTGGGTGAAAGGAAGTCAAAAACCCCTTGAAGACAGTCATGGATTTGTCGTCAACATCTCGCATTCGTGATCGCCTTTGTCAGGTTCCGCGATTGGATTGGGGATGGAGATGCCTTAATTCGCGCCAACTCTCGCCTTTTCGTGCCTTTGCATTGCAAAATCCAACCCTTGTCAGGTGATTCGTATGAACCGTCCTTCGTTCGGCAAAAGTCTGTCTCGCAGAAACGTCCTGTCATCGCTGGCCGCAATCCCGGCGGTTGCCCTGCTCGCTGCCTGCAGTGACTCCGGCGAAGAGGCCAAGGCGGCGGATGTGAAGCCTGCTGATCCGGCCGCACCCGCAAAGCCGGCAACACCGGCCGCGGTCCAGGTGCCGGAAGCGCAGGGCACCGTCGACATGGCCGAATTGCTGAAGCCGGGCGCGCTGCCCGACAAGCAGCTCGGCAAGGATGACGCGAAAGTCACCATCGTCGAATACGCCTCGATGACCTGCCCGCATTGCGCGCATTTCGCCGAGACCACCTTCCCGGATCTGAAGACCAAGTACATCGACACCGGCAAGGCGCGTTATATCCTGCGCGAATTCCCGTTCGATCCGAGCGCGGAAGCCGGTTTCATGCTGGCGCGCTGCGCCAAGGATAACTATTTCCCGATGGTCGACGTGCTGTTCCGGCAGCAGGCGAACTGGGTTGGCGTATCGAACACCAAGGATGCGCTGCTGCAAATCTCGAAGCTCGCCGGTTTTACACAGGAGTCCTTCGAGGCCTGCTTGACGGACCAGAAACTTCTGGACGATGTGAGATCGGTCCAGAAGCGCGGCGCCAATGAATTCAAGGTCGACTCGACACCGACCTTCTTCATCAACGGTAAGACCTACAAAGGGGCGATGTCGATTGAGGAAATGTCGGCCATCATCGACCCTCTGCTCTGACATCAGGTCAGCGCTGAAGCGGCAGCGTTTCGGCGCTCGCCTTTATGGGGCGCGTGAATGAAGTTCTCGCGCCTTCGCCTCCTCGGTTTCAAGTCGTTCGTCGAGCCCGGCGAGTTCGTCATCGAACGCGGCCTGACTGGCATTGTCGGGCCGAACGGCTGCGGCAAGTCGAACCTTGTCGAGGCGCTGCGCTGGGTGATGGGCGAAAGCTCCTACAAGAACATGCGCGCGTCCGGCATGGACGACGTGATCTTTTCCGGCTCGGGTACGCGGCCCGCGCGCAATACCGCCGAAGTCACGCTTTTCCTAGACAATACCGATCGCTCGGCGCCCGCCGCGTTCAACGATGCCGACGAATTGCAGGTGTCGCGCCGCATCGAGCGCGAGGCCGGCTCGCTCTATCGCATCAATGGCAAGGAAGCGCGTGCCAAGGACGTGCAGCTTCTGTTTGCCGACCAGTCGACCGGCGCGCGCTCGCCATCGATGGTCGGGCAAGGCCGTATCGGCGAACTGATCCAGGCCAAGCCGCAGGCGCGCCGTGCGCTGCTGGAAGAGGCGGCCGGCATTTCCGGCCTGCACACCCGTCGCCACGAGGCGGAACTGCGGCTGAAGGCGGCTGAACAGAACCTCGAACGCCTGGACGATGTCGTCGGCGAGCTGGAGAGCCAGATCGAGAGCCTCAAGCGCCAGGCGCGCCAGGCGTCACGCTTCAAGAACCTGTCGGCCGATATCCGCAAGGCCGAAGCGACATTGCTGCATCTGCGCTGGACGCTGGCCAAGACGCAGGAAGGCGAAGCGCGTTCGGCGCTGGCTGCCGCCACCGCCCTGGTCGGCGACCGCGCCGCCGCGCAGATGGCCGCCGCGAGGGAACAAGGCATCGGCGCCCACCGCCTGCCTGACCTGCGCGACGCGGAAGCCGCCGCTGCGGCCGCCTTCCAGCGCCTGTCGATCGCCAAGTCGCAGATCGAGGAGGAGGCCGGCCGCATCCGCAACCGCCAGGCCGAAATCGAGCGTCGGTTGCAGCAACTTGACGGCGACATCGCCCGCGAGGAGCGGATGGTGCGCGACAATGCCGATGTTCTCGAACGCCTGCGCACCGAAGAGGCTGTACTGAATTCCGAGAACGCCGGCGCCGCGGAACGCGAGGCCACCACCCGTGCGGCGTTCGAACAGGCGGCGTCGACGCTGGCGCAGAGCGAAGCCAAGCTCGCAGCGCTGACCGCCGAACGGGCCGAGGCCGCCGCCTCGCGCCATCAGATCGAACGGACGCTGCGCGAAACCGCTGAGCGCCGCGACCGCTTCGCCCGGCAACTCGCCGAGGTCGACCGCGAATTGTCGGACATCCTCTCCAAGGTGGCTGGCCTGCCGGATCCGGCCGAAAAGCGGGTGCTGGTCGAACAGGCCGTGGCGCTGCTCGAAGAATCCGAGGCGGCGGTGGCGCAGGCCGAGCAGTCGGTCATCGATGCCCGTGCCGCCGAAAGCGCCGCCCGGCCGCCGCTTCAGGACGCCAGGGCCGAGCTGGCGGGCATCGAGACCGAAGCGCGTACCCTGGCCAAGATACTCAATGCCGCCAGCGGCGATCTCTTCCCTTCGGTGCTTGAGCAGATCAGCGTCGAGCGCGGCTTTGAGACGGCGCTGGGTGCGGCGCTTGGCGAAGACCTCGACGTGCCGCTCGACCGCAGCGCACCGGTGCATTGGGGCGAAAGCCAGATCCAGCCCGGCGACGCGGTCCTGCCGGACGGCATCAAGAGCCTGGCCAGCGTGGTTCGTGCCCCCGCGCAATTGGCTCGCCGACTGGCGCAGATCGGCATCGTCGAGGCGGCCGACGGCCGCCGGCTGCAGGCGCTGCTTGCGCCGGGCCAGAGGCTGGTCAGCCGCGAAGGCGCGCTTTGGCGCTGGGACGGTCTCACGGCCAGCGCCGATGCGCCGACGGCCGCTGCCCAACGGCTGGCGCAGAAGAACCGGCTTGCGGAACTAGATGCCGAAGCGGTGCAGGCGACGCTTGTCCTGCGTCAGGCCGAGGAGGCACTGGCACAGGCCGAACAGGCGCTTCGCCAGGCAAGCGAGGCCGAACGCAACACGCGCCAGGCCGGACGCGACGCCCAGCACCGCTTGGACGCTGCCCGCAATGCGCTGGCCGACGCCGAAAAGGCGGGCGGCGAGCTGTCGAGCCGGCGCGCGGCCCTCGACGAGGCCCGCGCGCGCATCGTCGACAGCCATGAGGAAACCTCGGCGGCTTTCGTCGAGGCCGAAATGCTGCTGCAGGACGCGCCCGATCTCGGCGACCTGCAATTGCAGCTCGAACAGTCCTCGGCCAATGTCTCGCGCGACCGCGCCACGCTTGCCGATGCGCGCGCCGTCCATGAGGGATTGCGGCGTGAAGCCGAGGCGCGCGCACGCCGGCTCGATGCCATCGGCGCCGAACGCAGCAACTGGCTGGTGCGCGCCGAAAACGCCTCGACGCAGATTGCCTCGCTCGGCGACCGCAAGGCCGAGGCCGAGGCCGAGCGCGAACGCCTGGCTGATGCTCCCGACGAGATCGACGCCAAGCGGCGCGCGCTGCTGTCGCAACTCACCGAGGCGGAGACCTTGCGCAAGGCGGCCGCCGATCGCCTGCAGGAAGCGGAGAACAGGCAGGCCGAACTGGACAAGCTGGCTACATCAGCCATCCAGTCGCTGGCCGAGGCGCGCGAGACCCGTGCCCGTACCGAGGAAAGGCTGACGGCGGCCGACGAGCGCCGTCTTGAGGTCGAGGCTCGCATCCAGGAAACGCTGAACACGCCGCCGCATCTGGTCATTCGCCATACCGGCCTGGAAGTCGACGCTCCGATGCCCGAGATGGCCGAGATCGAACGCCAGCTCGACCGCTTGAAGATCGAGCGCGAACGGCTCGGCGCCGTCAATCTGCGCGCCGAGGAAGAGCAGAAGGAGCTCTCCGACCGGCTGGAGGCGATCGTTTCCGAGCGCGAGGACATCATCGAAGCGATCCGCAAGCTCAGGCAAGCGATCCAGAGCCTCAATCGCGAAGGCCGCGAGCGGCTTCTCGCCGCCTTCGACGTGGTCAACAGCCATTTCCAGCGCCTGTTCTCGCACCTGTTCGGTGGCGGCACGGCGGAATTGCAGCTGATCGAATCCGAGGATCCGCTCGAGGCAGGCCTCGAAATTCTTGCCCGCCCGCCGGGCAAGAAGCCGCAGACCATGACGCTGCTGTCGGGCGGTGAGCAGGCGCTGACGGCGATGTCGCTGATCTTCGCCGTCTTCCTGACCAATCCGGCGCCGATCTGCGTCCTCGACGAAGTCGATGCGCCGCTCGACGATCACAATGTGGAACGCTTCTGCAATCTCATGGACGAGATGGCCAAGACCACCGAGACGCGCTTCGTCATCATCACGCACAATCCGATCACGATGGCCCGGATGGACCGGCTGTTCGGCGTCACCATGGCCGAGCAGGGCGTGAGCCAACTCGTATCGGTCGATCTGCAGGCCGCTGAAGCGATGCGCGAGGCGAGCTGACACGTCCGGGCTGACAGCGCTCCAGCCGTCAGCACAATGTGCGATTGGCGGTCAGCCTCGACGGCGCATGAGCCAGCTTGCACAACCCGCCGCCACGAGCCCGAACGCGATGCCGATACAATCGGCAACCCAGTCGAACACATCGAAATCGCGGGCTATCTCCGACGTCCCCTGAAGGACTTCGATCGCAGCTCCGACCGCGGCCAGGAAAATGACCAGCCAGAGCTTGCGCTTGGGCCAACCCAGGCTGCCAAGCGCGGCCAGGACGGCGAATGCGCTGGCGTGATTGAGCTTGTCATCGCTGAAACCGACATCGATCCCGAATTGCTCGAGCCAAGGCTCCGGCAGCAGCGCGAGGATAAGAACCGCAACGAACGTAACGACAAATGCGGTTCGCAAGACGACTGAGCAGGATGTCATTGTGCCCCAACAGCGATTTCGACCGCCCTGAGGTCGAAGCCTGCCGACTGAACCCGATGCACCAGGCAGGAGAAGCGCAGAGCGTCACGATTGCATCGGATCGTCGGAAAAGCAACGAGGTTTCGCCTGCATGGAAGGGTGAATTTTCCCGTTTTTCGGGAAGGTCGTTGGCTGTCAAAGCGGGTTCCGCTTCATTTCGGCAAAGATAAGCTCTCCTGGTGAACTGGAGCTTCTCGACGATGACAGACGCGGAAACCGGGATTTCTCGTATGCCTGATGGTCCGGCGGACCTGGCGACACGGCCACGGATCCTTGCGGATCTGTCGCGGCAAGGCACGTGTGGACGCATCTGCGCGACGTGCCCGATGCGAAGCCTGAGCTGCTCCTCATCGGCTTTCGATAGTGTTGCCGTGGGGCGAAATGCTCGGTGAGGTGAAAAGAAATGGCAGGGCGCCGCCGCGGAAGGCGCCGCCCTGCCATCCTGATGATCACGCGGCGAGCCAGGCCCTGGTGAAATCCTGCTCATAGGCCTGATGCATCTGATAGCCCATCAAGGCAGGTTTCATATGGCAGAACAGCTTTCGCCAGTAAGGCTGAACGATGATGCCGGATTCCTGCAGCATCAGCTGCAATTCCTTCATCACCGCGCGGCGCTGGTCCGGATCGGCAATGGCATTGGCCTTGTGAACCTTGGCATCGAACGCCGGATCGGCAAACCCTGTCTCGTTCCATGCAGAGCCGCTCTGATAGGCAAGCGCATAGGTCTGGATGCCGAGCGGGCGGGCGTTCCAGTTGGTCGTCGCGAAGGGATACTTGGTCCAATCGTTCCAGAATGCCGATTCCGGGATGACTGTGCGCTTCACCTTGAAGCCGGCGTCGCGCATCTGCTGGGCGACGACGTCGGAGCTTTCCTTGCGGTAGTCGGCTTCGACAGAGATCAGATCGAACTCGAAATCGAGCTGGCCGGCTTCTTCCAGCAGCGCCTTGGCCCGGACCGGGTCGCGCTTGATCGGCGGCAGGTCGGCATGCTCAGGGTGCATCGGTCCGACGTGATCGTTCTGCGCCACCATGCCCATGCCGTTGGCGCCGAGCTGCAGCACCGCTTCATTGTCGACCGCAAGCTGAATGGCATTGCGCACACGCTTGTCGTCGTAGGGCTTGGCGTTGACGTTGCAGCGCGAGACGATGGTGGCGGCGGTGACGATCTCGCTCTTCTTCAGGCCCAGCCCGTCGAGCATGGCGACGTCATAGGACTGCGTCTGGCCGTTCAAATCGATCTCGCCCGATTCGAAAGCAGAGACGGTGGCGGCCGAGTCGGTGCCGTAGTCGACCCAATCGATGCCATCCAGGAAAACCTCGCCGCCCCACCACGAGCCTTCCGGCCGCTTGCGCACCGAGGCGGCGACGCCGACATCGAGCTTCTTGAGTTCGAACGGGCCGGTGGAAACGGGATTTGCCGACAGGGCCGCCTCTTTCGGATTGAAGCTGCGATGCACGATCAATGCCGGGTAATCCGTCATCGCCGGGATGATGGTGATGTCGGGTTGCGACAGTTTGAGCGCCACGGTGTGGTCATCGCGGATCGTGATCGCGCCGGCCCGCGCCACCTTGGTGTCGGGATCGATCAGCGAACTCATGCGCCCGGCCATGGAGTTGCCGGCGGCACCCTTCTCGCACCATCGCGTGATGTTGAAGGCAACATCGGTGGCGGTGAAATCGTCGCCGTTCGACCATTTCACGC
This sequence comes from Mesorhizobium sp. B2-1-3A, assembly GCF_006442655.1. NCBI lineage: Bacteria > Pseudomonadati > Pseudomonadota > Alphaproteobacteria > Hyphomicrobiales > Phyllobacteriaceae > Mesorhizobium > Mesorhizobium sp. B2-1-3A. The sequence continues at coordinate 869,141 of NZ_VFWK01000001.1, read as the reverse complement.
CTGGGCGGACCTTGAGCACGTACTCCGTGGCGTCCGTGTTGATTTCCCAGCTCTGCAGCAGGACTGGCTCGAAGGTGAAATCCGGCTTCCAGCGCACCAGCGGTTCGAGAAATTGCATGGCGATGTTGCCCATCTGCGAAACCTTGAAACTGCGCGGATCCTCCAGTTCCATCACCTGCATGGCGACGCGTACGACACCGCCCATCCTGGGCTGGGCCGCTTCTTCAGCCAGAGCCGGAACCGGCTGGCCGATGAGGCCGTAGGCGACCGCCGTGCTGGCGCCAAAGGCGCTGGCCAGCGCCAGGAATTCGCGGCGGCTGAGCGCGCCATTTTTTGTACCCCGCGCAAAAGCGTCGATCGCGGGATGAAGAGGCTTGGATGTCATATCGTTTCTCCCATTGTTGATTTTACGTCCAAATTCGGTGGAATGCCCTTGCCGCACGATCGCCGGGCGCTGTCTTCTGCCGGAAGCCGCGAAGGGTGGAGCAGACGCGGCGGCGAGGGGAAGCCAGGATGAATCTTCTGACGGCCATGCGGGTGTTCGACCGGGTCTGCCTGCTGGGCAGCCTCTCGGCGGCGGCGCGCGATCTCAACATGTCGACCACGGCGGTCAGCCGCATGATCAAGGATCTGGAGGAGGATCTTGGCGTGCGTCTCATCAACCGCACCACAAGGCGCCTCAGCCTCACCGAGGCGGGACGTGACTATGCTCCCCGGGCCCGCAGCCTGCTGGACGACATCTCGGAACTGCAGGATTCGACGCGCGGCCTGCACAAGGAGACGCGCGGGCTGATTCGGGTTTCCTGCTCCAATGTCCTTGGCCACACGCGCATCACCAAGCTGGTGCCGAAATTCCTGGAAGAGAATCCGCTCACCAGCATCGAGTTCGACCTGACCGCGCGCTACGTCGTCGGCATTGTCGAGGAGGGCTACGATGTCGCCATCCGTTTCGGCGGACAGGCTGATTCCGCGTTGATCGCGAGGCGCCTTGGCGAGGTTCGCAACTATGTCTGCGCCACGCCGGACTACTGGAACAGAAATGGCCGGCCGACCCATCCGGACCAGCTGGCAAGCCATTCCTGCGTGTTGAGCAACTTCGCCAAGCGGCTGGGCACATGGCCGTTCATAGGGCCCGACGGGCCGTTCGACGCCGCCATTGGCGGGCGCATCTCGACCAACAGCGTGGAGGCCGCCTATCAGATGACCATCGCCGGCTTCGGCATCGGCAACCTGCCGAGCCTTCTGGTTGATGCCGCGATCCGGGACGGCCGTCTGGAGGTGCAGCTTGACGAGTTTCACCCGGGCTCCAGCCCGATCTACGCGCTCTATCCGCACCGCACCTATATCGCCGCCAAGGTGCGCGCCTTCGTCGATTTCCTGATGCGCGAACTGTCGGCGGATTTCACCGCCTGAGACTTTGCGAGGCCGCTGGTGAACGCAGCCAGGGGCCCGGCGCGAACGCCAGGCCCCTTTTGCCCCCGTCGCCCGGCGCGGCAATGTCATTTCCACCAGGCGGTGGTGTCGTACATCGGTCCCGGCTCCTCGAAGAGCTTTTCGTATTTGCACAGCGTCGGCGTCTCGCCGAGCGGCACGGAGACGCCATCCCGGAACGCCCATTCGCCGCGCTGCGTCGAGTCCGCCCGCACATAGCTCGACAGGGCGAAGGCGCGGTCGTGCTGCGACTTGTTCGGCGAGGAGCCGTGCACGGTAAGCAGTCCCCACATGGCAAGGTCGCCCGGCTCCAGCACCAGCGGAACGATGGTCGCCGGGTCGATGCCGACCTTGCGCAACTCCTCCTCGGCGGTCAGGCCCTTCATCAGCTCGCCGGTTCCCTCGTCCGAGAGGCCGAGATAGCCGAGTTTGTGGCTACCGGGCACGACCTGGAGGCAGCCATTGTCGAGCGTCGCGCGGTCGACGGCGAGGCCGGTGGTCACGGTCGCGTCGGCGACATTGTCGAAGGCGGCCTGGTTGCGGAAACGCAGGTCCTGGTGGAAGCGGTAACCCGTGACATTGGCGCCTGGCGGCTTCCAGTGCAGTTGCTGGGCGATTTGCCTGATGTCGCGGCCAATCAGCCCCTCGAGCAGTTTCAGATAGTCCGGGCTGCGCCGGAATTGCTCGAAATAGGAATTGATCCAGGAAAACCAGTAGGCCTGCAGCACGTAACGCTGGCCGAAATCCGACTCGGGCAGAATCTGGAAGCTGAGATTGCCATGCCTGTAGGTGGCGTGATGCTTGAGCCCTTCGGCGTAGACATCATCCGTTTCCTTCTTCAGTCGGGCCATCTCGTCGCCGTCGACGAACTGTCGAACGATCGCATATCCTTCCTCGCGGTACTGCTCCACCGCCTCGCGTGCCTGCTTGTCCGTCAACATGTCTTTGACAACCCCTGTCTGGTGATCCGTGGCGATCGTAACAAAGGGATTGCAGGCGATAAGTCGTGGATTCTGGCATCGACTTTCCCGAATATCGGAAAAATACCGCTGGCGAACGCGAGCGTGAATCCGGATCCGGGTGTCCGCTCGCAAAGATCGCGGCGTCTGGCCCGGACGCAGCGCATCCAGCGTGCCATATGATGTAACCAACGCAGTGGCGTCACCCGCAACCCAAACGGGAGGCCGGCGCGTCCGCTGTTGGGGGGCTTTGGACGGACGCGCCGTGTCACCAACAACGCGCCATCTTGTCGACGCACGCAAATGGTCTGCGTTGCGCGGGCGGGCACGCCGTCTCGCCGAGATGGCCTTGCATTGCAGGCCCGGTCCGGAGGGTGGGACCAGCACGAAATCTAACATGGCTTGAAGTGGTTTGGCTGTTCCATACGGAACAGATCCTCAGAGGTCCCTATCCCTGAGCTTAGGATTGTCATGCAGGACGACATTCAGCAGCGAACTGTGTACCTTCAAATCCCCATTATATTGGATGAAGCCCAGCTTGCGGAACTTATTCATGAAGGTGCTCACGCGCGACCTTGTGGTGCCGATCATCTCCGCGAGCGTCTGCTGGCTTATGTTCGCTATGACGCGCTGCGGGCTCTCCTCCTTGCCGAAATTCGCCATCAGAAGAAGCAACCTCGCCAAACGCTTCTCGCTTGAATTGAAAAGCTGGTCCACCAAGTCCCCTTCGACGCGGGCGTTCCTTGCCAGTAAGTAAGATATGAATAACTCCGAGAACTTTGGCTCTTCTCTCAGCACCCGCGTGATTGACGCTCTATCAAGCCGCATGACGACGCTGTGCACCATTGCAGAAACGGTGGCCAACCGAAGCGGCTGGCCGGACAGGCAGCCTTCGCCGAAGAAGTCCCCGCTCTGGTGAAGAGCAACGATCGCTTCTTTGCCCTGTTCGGACACGATGCTGACCTTGACCTTGCCCTTCTGGATGTAGAAGACGGAATCCGCCGGATCGCCTTGCGAATAAACCGTCTCATTCTCGAGATACGTTGCTATCGTCCTCCCGCCGTCCACCGTACTAAGGAAGACGTTCACGTTGAAGGAACGGTTGCTGGTCTTGGCCACGACGGGTTCCAAATTCGCTAACGAGCCATTCTAACGCAGCCTGCGTATCAGGAAAATCGCTTTGATTGATGACGGTGGCCCGCTTCGACGAAAGTCATGCCGTGGCAAGCATTCATCGCTCGCCTGACCTCGCATTCCTTTTTGTCATCCCGACGAGGCGTGAGACCGGCCCCAATGACAACCGGACGCACCTGTAGGGGTGGCTGGGGCGCCAGGATTCGAACCTGGGAATGTCGGTACCAAAAACCGATGCCTTACCACTTGGCGACGCCCCAATAGCCGTCAGAGTCGCTTGTGCGGCGCGTTATTAGCAGAGCAGCCGAAAAGCACAATGCCAAAGCACAATGCTCATGAGTGACGCTAGAACACTCGGCTGGCCTGCGGCGCCTTGCCGCCAGATGGTCCATGAACAGGCTATTGGGACCACACTGCCAGCTCATTGCCGGCCGGATCGACGAAGTGGAAGCGTCGGCCGCCGGGAAATGCGAAGATCGGCTTGACGATCGTGCCGCCGGCGCTTTCGACGGCGCCAAGCGTTTCCTCGAGGTCGTCGCTGTAGAGCACGGGCAGCGGCTTGGCCGGTGCTTCCGCGGCATCGGCCTGGAAACCGCCATCAAGGCCCTCTGCGAAGGCCGAATAGGTGGGACCGTAGTCGGTGAACGACCAGGCAAAGGCGGAACTGTAGAAAGCCTTCAGCCGATCCAGCGTGCCGCCGGTCGCCGGCATTTCCAGATAGTCGAGTTTTCCAGTCAGTTTCATGGGACACCTATTTGTTCCCTTTATGTTCTAGCTGTCGAACCGTGAGGTGGCAAGTCTTTTTGCCGCATGTCCGGGCCGGGCTTTTTCTTAATCGATTGTAGCGGCGGAACGGCTTTTCCGGTGCTTGCCTTTCGCACTGCAGCATCATATCGGTCCAAAGTCGGACCAGGGCGGAACTTTCCGTTTCGCCAATCTTTCCAATCTCCTGCAACCGGAGAGCAAAGCATGACCAAATGGGTTTTCACCTTTGGCGATGGTGCGGCGGAAGGCCGTGCCGGCGACAAGAATCTGCTGGGCGGCAAGGGCGCCAACCTTGCCGAAATGTGCAGCCTGGGCCTGCCGGTGCCGCCGGGCTTCACCATCACCACCGAGGTCTGCAATGCCTATTACGCCAATGGCCGCGCCTATCCGGCGGGGTTGGAAGCCGATGTCGCGATCGCGCTCGATCACATTGGCCGGCTGACCGGCCGCCAGTTCGGCGATCCGTCGAAGCTGCTGCTCGTGTCGGTACGCTCCGGGGCTCGCGCGTCGATGCCAGGCATGATGGACACTGTGCTCAATCTCGGTCTCAACGACGAGACCGTCGAGGCGTTGGCCGCCGATTCCGGCGATGCGCGCTTTGCCTATGACAGCTACCGCCGCTTCATCCAGATGTATTCCGATGTCGTCATGGGCCTCGATCACGAGGTGTTCGAGGAGATCCTGGAAGACCAGAAGGCCGGCCTCGGCCATGAACTCGACACCGAGCTGACGGCCATCGAATGGCAAGGCGTGATCGCGCTCTACAAGGCCAAGGTCGAGGAAGAGCTCGGCAGGCCGTTTCCGCAGGATCCGCAAGAACAGCTTTGGGGCGCCATCGGCGCCGTGTTCTCGAGCTGGATGAACAACCGAGCCATCACATACCGGCGTCTGCATGACATCCCCGAAAGCTGGGGCACTGCGGTCAACGTGCAAGCCATGGTGTTCGGAAATATGGGCGAGACCTCGGCCACCGGCGTCGCCTTCACCCGCAATCCGTCGACCGGTGAAAAGCAGCTCTATGGCGAGTTCCTGGTGAACGCGCAGGGTGAGGATGTCGTCGCCGGTATCCGCACGCCGCAGAACATCACCGAGGCGGCCCGCATCGCCGCCGGCTCCGACAAGCCGTCGCTGCAGAAGCTGATGCCCGACGCCTTCCAGTCCTTCGTCACCATCTCCGACAGTCTGGAAAAGCATTACCGCGACATGCAGGATCTTGAATTCACCATCGAGCGCGGCAAATTGTGGATGCTGCAGACCCGCTCCGGCAAGCGCACCGCGAAGGCGGCGCTGAAGATTGCGGTCGAGATGGCCAGGGACGGCCTGATCTCGAAGGAGGAGGCTGTCGCCCGCATCGATCCGGGCTCGCTCGACCAGTTGCTGCATCCGACCATCGACCCGAAAGCCGCGCGTGACGTCATCGGCGTCGGTCTGCCGGCCTCGCCGGGCGCTGCCACCGGCGAGATCGTCTTTTCCTCCGGCGAGGCCGAGGATCTGAAGACCCAAGGCCGCAAGGCGATCTTGGTGCGCATCGAGACCAGCCCCGAGGACATCCACGGCATGCATGCGGCGGAAGGCATCCTGACCACGCGCGGGGGCATGACCAGCCATGCCGCCGTTGTCGCGCGCGGCATGGGCAAGCCTTGCGTGTCGGGCGCCGGCTCGCTGCGCGTCGACTACAAGGCGGGCACGCTGATCTCGATGGGGCAGACCTTCCGCAAGGGCGACATCATCACCATCGACGGCGGCAATGGCCAGGTGCTGAAGGGCGCGGTTGCCATGCTGCAGCCGGAACTGTCGGGCGATTTCGCCGCCATCATGGAATGGGCGGATGCCGTGCGCCGCATGAAGGTGCGCACCAATGCCGAAACGCCGCTCGATGCCCGCATGGCGCGCTCCTTCGGCGCTGAAGGCATAGGGCTTTGCCGTACGGAACACATGTTCTTCGACGGTGACCGCATCGTCGCCATGCGCGAGATGATCCTGGCCGACACCGAGAAGGACCGGCGCGCCGCCCTGGCCAAGCTTCTGCCCATGCAGCGCTCGGATTTCCTGGAACTGTTCGAGATCATGGCAGGCCTGCCGGTGACGATCCGCCTGCTCGATCCGCCACTGCACGAATTCCTGCCCAAGACCGAGGCCGAAATCGCCGAGGTCGCCGCCGTCATGAATGTATCGGCCGACAAGCTCAGGCAGCGCACCGAGGCCCTGCACGAATTCAACCCGATGCTTGGCCATCGCGGCTGCCGGCTGGCCGTCTCCTATCCGGAGATCGCGGAGATGCAGGCACGCGCTATTTTCGAGGCTGCCGTCGAAGCCGGCAAGAAGGCCGGCGCGCTGGTGGTGCCCGAGATCATGGTGCCGCTGGTCGGCCTCGTGAAGGAACTCGACTATGTGAAGGCGCGCATCGATGCGGTCGCCAAGAGCGTCATGGACGAGACCGGCGTCAAGATCGACTATCTGACTGGAACCATGATCGAACTGCCGCGTGCGGCGATCCGTGCCCATGTAATCGCCGAGTCGGCCGAGTTCTTCTCCTTCGGCACCAACGACCTTACCCAGACCACCTTCGGCATCTCACGCGACGATGCGGCCTCGTTCCTGGAGACTTATCGCCAGAAGGGCATCATCGAGCAGGATCCGTTCGTCTCGCTCGACATCGACGGTGTCGGCGAACTGGTGCGCATGGCCGCGCAAAAGGGCAGGGCGACACGGCCTGAGATCAAGCTCGGCATCTGCGGCGAACATGGCGGCGATCCCTCGTCGATCCGTTTCTGCGAGGAGGTCGGTCTCGACTATGTGTCGTGCTCGCCCTATCGCGTGCCGATCGCCAGGCTGGCGGCCGCGCAGGCCGCGGTGCAGGTAGCAAAGACGGGGCGCGGATAGGGCGATCAAAGCTTACGGTTTTGTATGAAAACTCACGCGAACGTGCTGAAGGCATTGCGTAATATCGACATTGTTCCTGCCCAATTTGCGGACGGCCCGCCAATTGTCCCGGGAATCACATGTTGCAGATATCACCCGCGCCGTTCCGCTCGATCCTGGTCATTCAAACGAAGTTCATAGGCGACATCGTCCTCGCCTCGACGCTCGCCAGGAACCTGCAACTCGAATTCCCCGGCGCCAGGATCGTGTTCCTCTGCGAGGCGCAGTTCGAAAGCTTCGTGGTCGCGCATGGTATCGCCTCGGAAGTGGTTACCTTCAGGCGATCCCGCATGCGCGGCACCGCGCTGGAGCGTGGAAAAGAGCTCTATGCCATGGTGCGGGCCCTACGCGGCTTCCGCTTTGACCTTACGATCGACCTGACCGATTCAAAGACCTCGCGCATCATCAGCGGGTTCGTCAACGCCAAGACCCGCGTCGGCTACAATCCTCCCGAACGGCCTCTGAAGCTGCTGGAGCGGCAACCCGCCAATGTGTTTGCCAAGCCGTTCGGATTTGGCGGCCAGCATTTTGTCTATCGCTATCTTTCGCCCATTGAAGCGCTCGGCCTCGATCTGCGCGTGACGGTGCCAAGCATTCAGCCTCTGCCGTTCGAGACCCTGAAAGCCTTGGCGCTTCTGGGCAAGCATGGTCTCGACCCAAACGGCTTCGTCGCGGTGCACGCGGGAGCGAGTTTCAAGGGCCGGCAATGGCAGCCCGAACGCTTTGCCGAGGCGATCGACGAGATTGCAACCGACACCGGATTGGGCTTCGTGCTGGTCGGAGGGCCGGAGGAGCAGGGGACCGCCGCGCGGATCATCGCCAGGACGGCGACGCCGGTCGCCGACCTTGTCGGGACGCTGTCGCTCGAGACCTTGTTGGCTGTGCTCAAGCAGGCGCGGCTGTTTCTCGGCAACGAGAGCGGCCCGATGCATATGGCCGCGGCCGCGGGCACACCCGTTGTCGGCCTCTTCGGTATGACGAACCCGTCGCGCTGGGGGCCTCTCGGCGTGCCCAGCATCGCGCTTCGTCCGCCGATGCCGTGCGACTGCGTGGCCAAGGGCTTGTGCCGCCGGACCGACCCCCGCAAGGCGTGCTGCGTCTGGCGCCTGGAAGTGAAACCTGTCGTCGAGGCGGCGCGCGAGGTCCTTGCGCGCACCGAGATGAAGCGGGAACGCGCTGTCTGAACGGCTGTCGCCGGATGGATCATTCGCAAGGCCGGCGGTCAAATTGCCGCGCCATGCATTTTTCTGCTACCCATCGTCCCGATTTCCGCCTTCATGCGGGTCTTGGGATGGCGGCTTGAAATCGCCCCATGGGAAATGCTCCAAAACAAAGGGCGGGTTGCCGTTTGCGTGAAACGGTGAACTGCTCCAGTCGGGAATTCGGCTTGATGCGTCAGCTGCAAAGACATCTCTGCATGATTGCCATGTCGCTGGCGGCGCTATCCAGCGCCCAAGCCGCGCCGTTGGTCGAGCCCACGCTGCACATCAAGCCCGCGGCAAGCGGAGCGGGCCGTGTCGCGCTCACGCTCGATGCCTGCGGTGGACAGACCGACACGCGCATTCTCTCGGCGCTGGTGGAGAACAAGATACCGGCCACCATCTTTGTCACCGGCATCTGGCTGAAGCGCAATGCCGCGGCCGTCGAGATCATGCAGGCGCATCGCGACCTTTTCGAATTGGAAAATCACGGCGGGCGCCATGTTCCGGCGGTCGACACGCCGCAGAAGATCTATGGCATACGCAGCGCCGGCAGCCCGGATGCGGTGCTGGCCGAGGTCGAGTCGGGGGCTGCGGCGCTTGCCAGGACGGGTGAGCCCGCGCCGAAATGGTTCCGCGGCGCAACCGCCGAATACAGCCCCTCGGCGATCGCGATGATCCGCAAGCTCGGTTTCAAGATCGCCGGCTTCTCGATCAATGGCGATGGCGGCTCGCTGCTGGGCGCCAAGGAAACCGCCAAGCGCATCGCCGCTGCCAAGGACGGTGACGTCATCATCGCCCATATCAACCAGCCCACCCATGCCGCCGGCGAGGGCGTGGTGAAGGGCCTGCTGGCACTCAAGGACAAGGGCATGACCTTCGTGCGCCTGGACGACGCCGACGGTACTGGCAATCACGGCACCACCGACTGAGGGGCGTTGACATTCAGGTGAGGCAGGCCTGACCTGAATCTCAACGCACCCCAATGCCTTCGAGTCGAAGCGTTCAGCCCGGTTTGGCTTCGATGCTGACCTTGCTGGCGTAGAATGCGCCATGGTCGCGGATTTCGGTCATTTCGTCGAAAGGCCGCTCGTAAGCCCACATCGCATTCTGACCGGTTTCGCCGGCCGGCCGCACGCTCCAATAGCTGGCATCGCCCTTGTAGGGGCAATGGGTCGAGTGTTCGGTAGCGCTCAGCTTGCCGAAATCGATGTCGGCGAACGGAATGTAGAAGGCGGCGGGGTAGGGAGCCTCCGTCAGCACCTTGGCCTTCGTGGAAGACGCGACAACCGTATCGCCGGCGCGTACCGTGACGGTGCCGACATAGGGCTCGATGGTGATGATCTTGTCGGGATTGCGCTGGAAGCCGGGTGCCGGGTTGGCGATCTTGTCCATGCTGGTTCTCCTTGCCTGGCTCCCTAAGGTGTGGCGGGCACAGCCGTTGCGCAAGGTCCGTTTGCATCACAAAAACAGGCGCACCAATCGCCGAGGCGTGGCGCTGCAGCGCTTTCGAGTATCCGCCGAAGCTCAGGCGGCGGTCTTGAATGCGTCCATCAGTCCGGCATAGGCGGCTGCGATGCCCGCCACCGGGTTGCTGCTTCTCGAAACGGTTTCGACTTTCAGCGAGCCACCAACGGTTGGCAAGGTGAGCAGCAGGAACTGGCGGTTGCCGCCATCGCCGACGGATGCCGCCGCGACGTGCTGGCCTTCGCCTTCGTTCTGGACGCACATCTTGAACAGCAGCGTGCCGCCGACCGCTTCGAGCGCGCCGCCGACAACTTCAACAAATTCGTCTTCGGAAACAGTCTTTTCGTCCGGCACCAGATCGGCCAGGCTTTCCGCAATTGTACTCTCAAGGGCTTTGTCGTCGAGCTGCGCGTCCATGCGAACCTCTTTCAGTCGCCAATCGCCCCTTGCCCGTTAACGAAACTTAACGCCGACGATGGCCGGATTGTGGCGGATTTTCAAGTCATTTCGCCGGATAAGGCACTGCCGCCACTGTGGCGATTTCGACCCTCTTGCCATCTCGGTGGCACGAGTGGCCAGGAGACGGAAGTCCAAAACATGTCAAGATTCAACCGCTTGCCGTTGCGGCACGGGCGCTGAAATTCCTTCGCCGCGCAAGCGAGCGACTGGACAATCCGCCGGTTCGCTTCACAATGGTTCGAAGCTACGACGCAAAATGCGCGAGGGAGGAGGAGCTGGATGCTGGGGCTGATGCAGGAATGGCCGCTGCTGTGCCACAAGCTTATCGACAACGCCGAACGGCAGCATGGAGCGCGCGAGATCGTGTCACGCTCGGTCGAGGGACCGATCGTGCGCACCACTTATGCCGAGATCCATCGTCGTTCTCTCAAGGTCGCCCAGAGGCTGGAGCGTGACGGCTATGGGTTGGGCGACCGCATCGCCACGCTGGCCTGGAACACGGCGCGCCATATCGAGGCCTGGTACGGCATCATGGGCATCGGCGCGATCTATCATACGCTCAACCCGCGCCTGTTTCCCGAGCAGATCGTCTGGATCATGAACCATGCCGAGGACAAGGCCGTCTTCGTCGACCTTACCTTCATACCGCTGCTCGAGAAGATCGCCGGTACCGTCAAATCGCTGAAAAAGGTGATTGTGCTGACCGACAAGGCGCACATGCCGCAAACGACCCTGCCCAATGCCGTCGCCTATGAGGACTGGCTTGACGAGGTCGATGGCGATTTCGCCTGGAGGACCTTCGACGAAGGCACCGCCGCCGGCATGTGCTACACATCGGGCACGACAGGCGATCCCAAGGGCGTCGTCTACAGCCATCGCTCGAACGTACTGCACGCCATGATCGCCGCCATGCCCGACGCCATGGGCCTGTCGTCACGCGACACCATCCTGCCCGTGGTGCCGATGTTCCACGCCAACGCCTGGGGCCTTGGCCAGAGCGGACCGATGATCGGCTCCAAGCTGGTCATGCCCGGCTGCAGGATGGACGGCGCCTCGATCTATGAATTGCTCGACACCGAGAAGGTGACCTTCAGTGCCGCCGTGCCGACCGTCTGGATGATGCTGCTGCAATATCTGGAGGAGACCGGCAAGAAACTGCCCTATCTGAACAAGGTCGTCATCGGCGGCTCATCCTGCCCGCGTGCGATCATGACGAAATTCCAGGACAATTACGACGTCCAGGTCATCCACGCCTGGGGCATGACCGAGATGTCGCCGCTCGGCACGCTGTGCACCTTGAAGCCGGAATATGCAGCCCTGGAGGGGGAGGCCCGGCTCGACGTCAAGCAGAAACAGGGTTACCCGCCCTTTGGCGTCGAAATGAAAGTGACCGATGACGAGAACAATGCGCAACCCTGGGATGGCAAGACCTTTGGTCGGCTGAAGGTGCGTGGACCGGCCGTTGCCCGCGCCTACTACGGCGGCGCCGGTGCCGAGCAGTTCGATGAGGACGGCTGGTTCGACACCGGAGACGTCGCTCACATCGACGCCGGCGGCTACATGCAGATCACCGATCGAGCCAAGGACGTCATCAAGTCCGGCGGCGAGTGGATTTCGACCATCGATCTGGAGAATCTGGCCGTCGGCCATCCGGACGTGGCGGAGGCGGCGGCAATCGGCGTCCATCATTCGAAATGGGGCGAGCGGCCCTTGCTGGTCGTGGTCGCCAAGCCGGGCAAGGAGCCGACCAAGGCTGACATTCTCGGCTTCATGAACGGCAAGGTGGCCAAGTGGTGGATGCCGGACGATGTCGCTTTCGTCGGCGAAATACCCCATACCGCCACCGGCAAGATCCAGAAGATCACCTTGCGCCAACAGTTCAGGGACTACCGCCTGCCGACGGATTGAGGGGATGTTGCGTGTTTCGGCTTCAAGCCGACGCGAAAAGGCACTAAACCTCCGTCCGGGTTGGGGCAGCGCAGAGAACAATGGTTAGCATTCCCGAACGGCGAACCTCGAAGGCTGCCGGCTGGTCGCGGCGCACGGCCGCATTTTCAGCGGTGCTTCTGCTGACCAATTTCGTCGGCCATCGCTTCGATCTCGTCGAAACGCCGGTGTTCCTATGGGTGCTGGGCATCGTCGCGCTGCTCGCTGCGCTGGCGCTGCTGTTCGCCGCCTTTGCCTTTTCGAGACTATGGAAATTTGGTGATCGCGGCGGCCGTGACCTGACCCTCGGCGCCTTGCTGGCCCTGCTGGTGCTCGTTCCCTACGGCGTTGCCGCCTACTGGGCGACGATTTATCCGCCGCTCAGGGACATCTCGACCGATTTCGATGATCCGCCCGCGCTCGATATCAGCGACCGGACAAAGGACATGAACGTGCTCTCGCCGTCGACGCCGGGCGAACAGCGGCTGCAGACCGACAGCTATCCACTGGTCACCGCGCGCAGCTACGACCTGCCATTCGAGACCATCGTCAATGCCGTCGAGACCGTGCTCGACCGGCGCGGCTGGGATCTTTCCGAACCCTATCCCGACCTCGCCGGGCAAAGCGACGTGACCATTACCGCTGTCGCGAAGGGTTTCGTGCTCGGCCTTCCTGCCGATGTGGCGATCCGCGTGACGGATGATGGCGATACGGTGATCGTCGACATGCGGTCGGCCTCGCGTTACGGACGCTACGACCTTGGCGACAATGCCTCGCGCATCACTGATTTCCTGGCGGAATTGGACCAGGAAGTCGCCGGCCAGGTCGGGGCGGCTCCGGCAGAGTAGCCATTTTTCCGCCGATCCCATGCCTGCTGGGGGGAGGGCCCAGGGCAGGCCTATCAGGCCGGCGTGAAAATGCCGTCGATGGCGGGAGCGGCGTCGGTCGACACCACGCCGCGCGCCACCAGATCCTCGAGATGGGCAAGCACCGAAAGCCCGGCCGCACCATGCAGCCGCGGATCTGTATCCCGGTAGATCGCCTTGACCATGTCGGGAACCGTCCGGTCGCCGGCTCTGACCCGCTCCAGAATGGCCCGTTCGCGCATCTTGCGATGCGTCTTCAACCCGCGCATGAAAGCGCGCGGTGCCGTTACCGGCCCGCCATGGCCTGGCAGCAGCATGCGGTCGTCGCGCTCGATCAGTCTGTCCAGCGATGCCATGTAGTCGGCCATCGCTCCGTCCGGCGGCGCGACGATGGACGTCGCCCACGCCATGACATGATCGGCCGAAAACAGGATGCCGGTTCCTTCCAGCGCGAATGCCGCGTGATTGGCGGTGTGGCCGGGGGTCAGAACCGTGCGGATCGCCCAGCCGTCGCCGGCGACCAACGTGCCGTCCGGCAGGGTGATGTCGGGAACGAAAGCGGTGTCGGCGCTGGCGTCGAGCGCGTTGGTCTCGCCTACATGCAGTGGCCTTGCCGGCCGGTGAGGCCCCTCCGCCATCACCAAGGCACCGGTGCGCTGCTTCAGCCGGGCCGCCAGCGGGGAATGGTCGCGATGCGTGTGGCTGACGAAGATATGGCTGACCGGCCTGCCGGCGATCACGTCGAGCAAGGTCTGAAGATGAGCATCGTCATCGGGCCCGGGATCGATCACCGCCAGCGTGTCGCGCCCGACGACATAGCTGTTGGTGCCATGAAAAGTGAAGGGGCTGGGATTTTGGACCGTGACGCGCTGCACGTCCGGCGCCACGCTCACGCCATGGCCGTAATGCGGATCGAAGCTGGTATCGAATTTGAGAGCCATATCGGCACATTGTTCCCGGAACGGCAAAACCGATTGCCGCATAGCACGCAAGCCAATATAGGAAAACGCTAGACCGCGATTATCGGATCGCGACAGATCGGATAGGGGAAGACCATGGCAACTGCAACGACGATGCGCCCGCTTGTTTCTCTGGCCTTGCCGCTGGATGGCGCGGCGCGACTGGCAACACAGCTTTTCCTGGCCATCGCCGGAACGCTGCTGCTGACCCTGTCGGCCACGACCAAGGTTGTGCTAGGCCCCGTCGACATCTCGATGCAGACGCTCGCCGTCTTGCTGATCGCCGCCACCTTCGGCATGCGCCTCGGCGTTGCCACGCTGCTGCTCTACATGGCGGAAGGCGCCATGGGCTTCCCGGTCTTCCAGGGCACGCCGGAGAAGGGCATCGGCATCGCCTACATGCTTGGCTCGACCGGCGGCTACCTCGCTGGCTTCGTGGTCATGGCGGCGATCGTCGGCTGGGCCGCGGATCGCGGTTGGGATCGCCACCCGATCAAGCTTTTCAACGCAATGCTGGTCGCCGAAGTCGTCATGATGGCGATGGGCTTCGCCTGGTTGGCGCTGCTCATCGGTCCGGAAAAATCCTGGCAGTTCGGCGTCGTGCCGTTCATCGTCGGCGACCTGATCAAGGTTGCCCTGGCGGCAAGCCTTGTGCCGGCCGTCTGGTCGCTTCTGAAGCGCTCCTGAGGTCTTCAGGAAGCTTGGCGTGCCATAGACGTCAGGGGTCCATTCCCGAGGACGGGCGCTTCTGATGAAAGTTCTGGTCACCGGCGTCGCCGGCTTCATAGGCTATCATGTCGCCAGGCGGCTCCTGGAGCGCGGCGACGAGGTTGTCGGTATCGACAGCATCAACGAGTACTACGATCCGGCGATCAAGCAGGCGCGGCTGCGGCTGCTTGCCGAGGCAAGCCGAAGCACCAATTCCGGCTATCATTTCATCCACGGCAATCTTGCCGACAGGGGCATCGTCGACAGCTGCTTTGCCGACCACGCCTTTGACCGGGTGATCCACCTCGCCGCCCAGGCCGGGGTCCGCTACAGCCTTGAAAACCCGCGCGCCTATGTCGAAAGCAACATCGTCGCCTTCACCAACATGCTGGAGGCCTGCCGCGGCGGCGGCATAGCGCACCTGACCTATGCCAGCACCTCGAGCGTTTACGGCGCCAACACCGACATGCCGTTTTCCGAGCATCGCCCGGCCGACCACCCGCTGCAGTTCTACGCGGCGACCAAGCGCGCCAACGAGCTGATGGCGCACAGCTACAGCCATCTGTTCGGGCTGCCGACCACCGGATTGCGTTTTTTCACCGTGTATGGCCCCTGGGGGCGTCCCGACATGGCGCTGTTCCTGTTCACCAGGAGCATCCTGGCGGGCGAACCGATCAAGCTGTTCAACAATGGCAACCACACACGCGACTTCACCTATGTCGATGATATCGCCGAAGGCGTGATCCGGACCAGCGACAGCCCTGCCGCGGGAAACCCTGGCTGGGATTCCGGCCATCCGGACCCGGCAACGAGCAGCGCCCCCTGGCGTATCTTCAACATCGGCAACAATAACCCGGTGAGGCTGACCGCCTATGTCGAGGCGCTGGAAAACGCGCTTGGCCGCAAGGCCATCATCGAGCTTTTGCCGCTGCAGGCGGGGGACGTGCCCGACACCTTCGCCGATATTTCAGCATTGCAGGAGGCGGTCGGATATCGCCCCGGTACCTCCGTGTCGGAAGGGGTAGGGCGATTCGTCGAGTGGTATCTGGCGTATTTTGGTAACGACTCTACGGTAAAAGCGGGCCCTGGCAGCAGCTTTTTCAGGGTGTAGTATGGCTCCCACTGCCGCCGAGGGGATTTGGGCATGTCAGGGAGAGCTTCTTGAAAGGAATTATCCTTGCGGGGGGTAGTGGAACACGCCTTTATCCGCTGACGTTGGCAGTCTCCAAACAAATTCTTCCGGTATACGACAAGCCGATGATCTATTATCCGCTGAGCGTACTGATGCTCGCGGATATCAGGGAGATTCTGGTTATTTCGACGCCGCGAGACCTGCCCGTTTTTCGCGATTTACTCGGCGACGGATCGGAGTTCGGTCTGGACATTTCCTATGCGGAGCAGCCGCACCCCAATGGGCTTGCGGAAGCTTTCATCATCGGCCGCGAGTTCATCGGCAAGGACAGCGTGTCGATGATCCTGGGCGACAATATCTATTTTGGCGATGGGCTGTCGCAGCTTTGCCGCGCCGCCGCTTCGCGCGAGGCGGGCGCTTCGGTTTTCGCCTACCGGGTGGATGATCCTGAACGGTATGGTGTCGTGTCCTTCGACAAGGTCACCGGAACCGCGATTACGATCGAGGAAAAGCCGCAAAAGCCGAAATCCAACTGGGCTGTTACAGGGCTGTATTTCTACGACAACACCGTTGTCGACATCGCCTCGTCCATTCGACCTTCGGCCCGCGGCGAGCTGGAGATCACGGCGGTCAACAACGCCTATCTCGATCGCGGCCTGCTGCATGTGCACCGATTGGGGCGCGGCTATGCCTGGCTCGACACGGGGACCCATGACAGCCTGAATGACGCGTCTTCCTTCGTGCGCACGATCGAACATCGACAGGGCATCAAGGTCGCTTGCCCTGAGGAGATCGCCTTCGAGCAGGGTTGGCTGACGGCGGAGCAAGTGCTGCAGCGGGCAACCCGGTTGGGAAAAAATGAATATGCCGCCTATCTGCGCCGGCGTGTCGCCGATCTGTCGGAGGGCTAGGCGTTGGAGATCAGGTCCCTCGGCATTGAAGGCGTGCTGGAAATCGTTCCAAAGCGGCACGGCGATGCGCGCGGTTTCTTCATGGAAACCTACAACGCCGAGCGGTTTGCGCAGGCTGGAATAAAATTGCTTTTCGTGCAGGACAACCATTCTTATTCCGCCGAGGCAGGTGTCTTGCGCGGGCTCCATTACCAGCTTGCGCCCCGAGCGCAGGACAAGTTGCTGCGCGTTATACGCGGCCGGATTCTGGACGTTTGTGTCGACATTCGCCGCGGTTCGAAGACCTTTGGGAAATGGACCGGCCACGAGATTTCGGCCGAAAAGGGCAACCAGATTCTGGTGCCCAAGGGCTTTGCCCACGGCTTCCTGACCCTCGTGCCCGACACCGAGGTCCTCTACAAGGTGACCGACACCTACTCGCCTAAGCACGACCGGTCCATCCGCTTCGACGATCCCGCGATCGGCATCGAATGGCCTTCGGTGGCCGGCGGGTTCCAGCTTTCGGACAAGGACAGCAAGGCGCCGATGCTCGCCGACACCGAGGTGTTTGCCTGATGAGGACAGCAGCATGAACTTTCTGGTGACAGGCGGGGCCGGCTTCATCGGTTCGGCGGTGTGCCGTCATCTGTGCGCCAATCCGGCCTACCGCGTGACCAATCTCGACAAGCTGACCTATGCCGGCAACCTGGCCTCGCTGCGGTCGATCGAGAATGCCCACAATTATCGCTTCGCCCAGGCCGACATCTGCGACGAGAACGCGGTGCTCGATTTCCTGCACCGTGACGATATCGACATCGTCATGAACCTCGCCGCCGAGAGCCATGTCGATCGCTCGATCGACGGACCGGGCGCCTTCATCGAGACCAACATTGTCGGCACCTACCGGATCCTCAATGCCGCACTCGAATATTGGCGTGGCCTTGCCGATGACAGGAAGAGCCGCTTCCGTTTCCACCATGTCTCGACCGACGAGGTGTTCGGCGATCTGCCTTTCGACGGCGGCATGTTCGTCGAGGAGACGCCCTACGCCCCGTCCTCGCCCTATTCGGCCTCGAAGGCGGCCTCGGATCATCTGGTGCGCGCCTGGCACGAGACCTACGGCCTGCCGGTCGTGCTCTCCAACTGTTCGAACAATTACGGCCCCTATCATTTTCCCGAGAAACTGATCCCGCTGGTCATCCTGAACGCGCTCGACGAAAAGCCGCTGCCTGTCTATGGCGCCGGTGCCAATGTGCGCGACTGGCTGTTCGTCGAGGATCACGCCCGGGCCCTGGAACTCGTCGCCACCAAGGGCACGCCGGGCGAGAGCTACAATGTCGGCGGCAATTCGGAGCGCACGAACCTCGCCGTCGTCGAGACGATCTGCGACCTGCTCGACACCAGGCGTCCCAGGGCCGGCGGCAAGCGCTATCGCGAGCTGATTTCCTTCGTCACCGACCGCCCCGGCCATGATCGCCGCTACGCCATCGATGCCTCCAAGATCGGCCGTGAACTCGGCTGGACGCCGACCGAGAATTTCGACAGCGGCCTGGCCAGAACCGTGGACTGGTTCCTCGACAACAAATGGTGGTGGGGCCCGATCCGCGAGCAGCGCTATGCCGGAGAAAGACTGGGCGAAGCGCGCAAGGCTGGCGCGTGAGGCTCGTCGTCACCGGACGCGAAGGCCAGGTCGCGGCAAGCCTGCTGGAGGCATGCCAAGGGAAGGCCGGCATGGAGGTCGTCGCCATCGGCCGCCCGGAACTCGACCTGGCAAGACCCGAGACCATCATCGACGCCCTTGCGGCCGCGAAGCCGGATATCGTGGTGTCGGCCGCCGCCTACACGGCTGTGGATCAGGCCGAGGACGAGCCCGACCTCGCCTTTGCGGTCAACGCGACCGGCGCCGGCAAGGTGGCTGAAGCGGCGGCTCGGCTCGGCGCTCCCGTCATCCATCTTTCGACCGACTATGTCTTCGACGGCAGTGCTTCTCACGCCTATGTCGAGACCGATGCGACGGCGCCCCTCGGCGTCTACGGCGCCTCCAAGCTCGCCGGCGAACAGGCCGTGGCCGCCGCCGGCCCGCGCCACCTGATCCTGCGCACCGCCTGGGTCTACAGCCCGTTCGGCAGGAATTTCGTGAAAACCATGCTGCGGCTGGCCGCCGACCGCGACGAGATTTCGGTGGTGGCCGATCAATGGGGAAATCCCACCTCCGCGCTCGATATGGCAGACGCCATCCTGCATGCGGCGGCGGCGCTGCATGGCGACAACAGCGTCGGCGCGTTCGGCACCTATCATCTGGCCGGCACCGGCGAGACCAACTGGAGCGGCTTTGCCCGTCACATCCTGGACACCAGCCGGGCGGCCGGCGGTGCTTGGGCGCAAGCGCGCGACATTGCCAGCAAGGACTATCCGACCAAGGCGCGGCGCCCCGCCAATTCGCGGCTGTCGAGCGCGAAGTTCGCTGATGTATTCGGGTGGAGCGCGCCCGACTGGCGGCAGTCGACGGAGGCGGTGGTCCGTCGGCTCCAAAGCGAGCAGGCCCCGGCCGGATGACCAAGCGTCCTTGACGGCGGCTCGCCGAGTTTCACAAGGCGTGCCTTGCAGCGGCACTCAACGTCGACGGCTGTCGAGCTGGTGATAGAGATCGGCGTAAGCCTTTCCCATCCTGTCCGATGTAAAGAGCCTGGCATAGCGCTCTCGGGCGGCTCGCCCCCACTTCGCTGCTTCGTCAGGCGAATCGACCAGCCGGTTGATCGCTTCGGCAAGCCGTGCCGGATCGGAAGGCGGAACGACCAGCCCGGTTTCGCCGGCCTTGTTCACATAACTGGTTCCCGTTCCGATCTCGCATGAAATCATCGGCTTGCCGCACATTGAGGCCTCGACCAGCGATAGCCCATAGGCTTCCGACCTCTGGTTCGAAGGAAAGACGAACCCGAGGCAGCCGTGGAGGAGCGCCATCTTGTGCGACTCCGAAACCTCGCCCAGGAAAATCACATTGTCGCGCCGCAACGTGCTGGCCTGCAGCTTGAGTTGCTGCTCGATCGGTCCCGAGCCGGCGATGACAATCTTGCATCGAACCCTGTCCGCGGCCTCGATCAGCACATCAAGTCCCTTGTAGTAGCGCAGAACGCCAACGAACAGCACGAAGGGCTCCGCCACCACCGACCGGCACCAGATGGTGTCGGATTCGGTCGACGCGGGGTAAGCGGTTTCGTCGATGCCGATGGGAATGATCGTCGATTTGGCCTTGAAGGCTTTGAGGACAGGGCTCGATCCCAAATAGTCCGGGGATGTCGCAACGATCGTGTCCACGTCCTTCAGGAAACGCAGCATCAGCGGTCGGTAGAAAGGCAGTATCAGCCTCTGTTTGACGATGTCGGAATGATAGGTGACGACGGCCGGTTTGCCGTGGCGGGAATGAAAATGCACCATATCCATCAACGGCCATGGAAAATGGTAGTGCAGCAGGTCGGCCTTCCCGGCGAGTTCCGCGAATTTCCGAAAAACCGCGCGCGAGAATCCGGTCGAGGCGAGTTCGAAATCGAGCTTGGCCTTATGGGCCATGTGGCCGTCAAACCATTGGGTATTCTCGGCCGGAGTGGGGCTCAACGACAGCACGCCCGTTTCGATGCCGTGGCTCGCGGTGCTTTGGGCAATGGCCTGTATCGTGCGCTCCACCCCGCCAAACGAATCCGGCCAGTAGGTCTTGAAGAAGTGCAGGACTTTCAAACGCGGGCCTTCCGTCTTTGCTCGATGGCCTGTTCAAAAATCCGCAGCATGCTCTTGGCGTGGTTTTCCCAGGTGAAGCGTCCGGCATTCCTTTTCGCGCCCGCGGCGATCCCGTCTCGGAATTCCGCTTCGACGCACAACCGGTGGAATGCAGCGGCGATTGCCTCGGGGTCATTCGGGTCGACGAGGGCGGCATTGTCACCCGCGACCTCAGGCATTGACGACGTGTTCGAGGTCAGCGCCGGCTTGCCGAAAGACTGTGCCTCGACGATCGGAAAACCGAACCCCTCGTAGAGAGATGGCATCGCCAGAAACAGGCAATTCGCATAAAGCGTGGCGAGCGTCATGTCGTCGACGAATCCGGTAAACTTGATATTCGCCTCCAGCCCGCCGGCGCGCACCTTATCGGCAAGGCCCGTCTGTTTCCACCCGGTGCCGCCGACGATGACCAGATCGCAGCCGGACCGGATGACGGCCGGCAGCAAGCCGTAGGCCTCTATCAGATTGCCGAGGTTCTTCCGGGGCTCGACTGTGCCGACAAAGAGCGCATAGGGCTTGCCGATGCCAAGCGGCCGCAGGCTCGAGACATCGCCGGGGGCCGGCAGGGTGACCGTGCCGGGGTGGACTGTCCTGACCGGCGATTTCAGCCAGGGGAACTCGGCCGTCAAGGCTGTGGCCGTGGCGGTCGAATCGGCAACCACGGCATCGGCGGTCCGCAGCGCGGGCTTCATCAGCAGGCGGTCGCCCACCCAGGTCCGGGTCCGCATGGTCCGCGCGGCGTGCAGCCAGACGAGGTCGTGAATCGTGACCACCCGTGCGATGTCGCCGCCCATCACAAAGGGCAGACGGTGCGACGGCCCCCAGAACACCTCCACGTGGTCGCGCCGGGCCAAGGAGGGCAACACGGCCTGGCCCCAGAACGTGCGGGCGACAGGCCCCTTGAAGTTGGCGACCCGCACGCAGACGCCAGGCGGAAGGTCGTAATCCGGATTGATCCTGCCAGGCGCATAGACAACCACATCGGCGCCGAGAGCCGCCAATGCCTTCAGGGCATTGTGGACGAACCGGCCGATCCCGTCCGTAGCCGATCCGAGATTCC
The DNA here is from genome assembly GCF_006442655.1 of Mesorhizobium sp. B2-1-3A. Lineage (NCBI taxonomy): Bacteria > Pseudomonadati > Pseudomonadota > Alphaproteobacteria > Hyphomicrobiales > Phyllobacteriaceae > Mesorhizobium > Mesorhizobium sp. B2-1-3A. The sequence goes on along the minus strand of NZ_VFWK01000001.1, from coordinate 847,493 downwards.
TGCCGTCGATCCCGATCCTCAATCTTGTCTCCGGACGCGAATTAAGCAAAGGATTCCTGAAACTCGCGGCTAACACACTTGCTCAATGTTACCTATGGGGCGGTACCGTTCTTATCTCCAGCCTCAATTTCAAGCCGAGCCAAGCCGAAAGCCAGCAATCTTTTGTCGGGGGAACCAAATGCTGAGGGCGACAGTGGATTGTCGGTCTGAATGTCCACCGTCAGCCTTCCCTCGCCGGATTGAATCAAATCGCGTGGTAATACGATCTTAAGAGAATCCATTTCGGTGTTCGTATAGTTCTTAGTCGACAGAAGTACTCCATTCACAAGTATTCTTATCGTTTGCGCCGCTTTGTCGTTGGCAAAGGCCCTTCCAATTAGCGTCATGGCAACATCGGTGTTATGGAGGTTGGGAGGTAGATCGAGTGATACATAGTTGTCTTTATCGCCCGACCACGTACCCCAACTCTCCGATTCATACCATTTCCCGCTAAGGAAACGCCGCGCGTCTGGGTTATCAGTGCTAAAGTCAATTCCTCCTTCATCCGGCGTATCATCTATCGATGCCAGTGCGTAGGTGTCGTTCAGCTTGATTACATTAGAATACTGTTTACTAGAAGTTTGCTCCGCATGCACCAGAAACGGCCCGTTTGTAGGCGAAGTGCCGCTCGCATATGTCTGTTCTGTGACCGTCACTACTCCTGAGTTCAGAACAAGCGCTGCAATGGAGTTTTCGTGGATATTCCCAAGCTTTATGTTGATCGCGTCCAGGGCGCTGATCCGCGCATCATCTTGGAGGTCAAGCAAGTCCTGAGGAATAACACTTGTTACTGAAGATCCCCTCTGAGTGCCAATGGCTATGCTTGAGACCGCTAGCGGCACGGCGATAGATATAGCCGCGATCCTCCACCTCCCACGGAGTCTCGATATTATGTAAGCGAGAATCGGTGGCATGCACAATGCGATGAACACCCCAAGCCACTTGTGCATAGCATAGTTGTTCCATCCGAATTTTAGGCCAATTATCGATGCATTTATTGCTACAGCAACAAGGATAAAGATGTTCGTTATCCGTTCCCGACCGTAGTACGGAAACACCGCCCAGTTAATTGCCGCGACGGTCACGAACACGATGCACCATGAAAGCAATGCCTGTTTCAATCCTGAGGAGACAAGGAAGACCTGCTGGCCGATTGCCGCGAGAGGTGACGCAAACGGTATGTCGAAACCAGCCTCGCCGGTGGATTGGAGGTGATAAGAGAAGTAGTACCAATCCAGCATCGGGCCGCTCAAGATGAGTATCAGAGCCGCACACATGCCTGCCGCTAATAAGTGCCGGCGAAAGTTTCCCGGTCGCTGCAGCAAAAGCCAGATCGCCAAGGCCGACAGCATTAGCCCCGATCCAATAGCGAGCGTAAAGTTCGATCCGAGGGCCGCAGCACCAATCAACCCTGCCACAACCGCGAATGCCGCACTGCCTCCCCATGTCTTTCGGCTTGAGCCGGTTCCAATCACTGTGATAAAACAGGCGAGCAATGCAACGGCGGCAACTTGGCCTATTTGAGCGTCGTAAACACGAGAAATAGGAACAATCGAGAAAGTCGGAATTATAACAGCAAGTGTGGCTGAAAAATTGCTGATCATAAATAGCTTTGAGCATAAAATAAGAAGTGCAGAAAATAGCATAAATAACAACACCAGCATAATTGGTGTAAGTAGCTGATAAGGCGGTACGCCAGATATTTCGCTGGCGAGGACAAGGAGAGCCGTTACCATAGGCTTCTCCGAATTCGCCCTATTCGCGAGACCCGCTCCAAATGCATCAGTGTGTCTAGTCATGAAATCAGAGGCGCCTGCCTCGGACATCCAGACTTGCGCGGATCCTGCATAGCTGGGGAAGTCATTCGTCCCTGACGTCCAGGACGTCAGGCCGAATCCGATGACAGGCAATATGATCAAGACTGCGGCGATTGCGGCAATAAAGTCTGAGGGTGCCGCGAGACGACTGAATCCCGCTGCGATACGCTGCCAAGGCGCAGTCCGGTTACGCAGCAAAATTCGCCCTGAATTGATTAGATAAATTAGAAAAATTATAAGAGCAGCAACACCTAAAGGTAGAACTGGAAGCATGGCGTCGCCAGTTAAACGGTACGCGAAAGCCATTGGAATTACTGTGGCGCCAGCGCCGATAGCCATTGCTATTCCCAGGCTTCGAGGCAATTTCAGCTGACCAGAAAGGGCTATTTCAATCGCCAGTCCTACGGCGATCATATATATGCCCAGGAGAAGGGCCGGATATGCAATTGCAAAGACGTTAGAAACAAAGCCCATGTCGACCCTATCGATCTATTTTCCCCAAGTGGCAGTCACCAGAGGAGTTCAGCTCGTATGCGCGTCAATTCGATTTATCGGTAGCGCTCTGTTTTCTCTTTTTGCGCACTGCAGGCAACACATGGCGTCGGATTTCGACTATGACGGCACTGTTAGACGGCCCGTCGCGATTCAGGCTTACCAGAAGCTCGGCGATCATCCCGAAGAGCACAAACTGTACGCCGACAATCAGAAGGAGTGCGGAGATGATTAGAAGCGGTCTTCCCCCAATTGCCTGACCGTGAAACCACACGGCTGTGAGGTAGAGGAGCATAAGGCCCCCCATTGCTCCAACGGCTACGCCCAGGCCTCCGAAAAGGTGGCCTGGCCTGTAGCTATATTTTGTGATTGTGACCACCGTCAGAAGGTCCAGAAATCCCTTCAGGAGTCTGTTTAATCCGTATTTTGATTGTCCAAATCGCCGGGGATGATGGTTGACCGTGATTTCACCAACCCGAAACCCCATGCTGTGTGCGATCGTTGGGATAAATCTGTGAAGCTCGCCATAAATTCTTACGCTATCAAATATATTTCTTCTATATGCTTTAAATCCACAATTAAAATCATGAATCTTGACGCCGGTAACAAGTGCAGTTACTTTATTGAATATTTTCGATGGTAAAGTTTTGCCAAGAGGGTCGTGCCTGACTATTTTCCAACCAGAGACAAGATCGAAACCTTCTTCGAGCGCGTCGAGAAAGCGCGGTATTTCATTTGGATCGTCCTGCAGGTCTCCATCCATCGTGATGACAATTTCACCCGTGCTGAGCTGAATTCCTTCCTGCAGCGCGATCGCCTTGCCAAAATTTCTGCGAAGCCTCACTCCTAGAACGAAAGGGTACTCTTCGATCACCTTTTCTATCGCTGCCCACGTCTGATCACGGCTGCCATCATCGACGAAGATAACCTCATTCAGATGTGCGCTCCCTCCCAGCGTGGACTGGAATACACTGTCAATGGCTTGGACAAGAGGAACAATTGTTTCTCGCTCTTCCTTTACTGGAATAACAATTGAAACCGATTTCATTATTTTTTGCTCTTGTAGAGAATAGAAGTTTGGCCCGGAAAAGGTAGCGCGGGCGTAAGGCCGCGCATTATATGTTCATCTAGATGCGATGTATTTATGGCCTCACGGTATTCAATACGATCACTGTTATCAAATATAATAAAACCATTTTCATCGAGACGATCCTTTGCCTTTTCCAAGCAATGGATTCGAGAGCGTCCGTCGATGATAATCATGTCAAAGTTCCCGCTATGCGCATCAATCGATTCTACGTAGCGGTCGAACGAGTAATTCGTATAGCCTTTGCGGCGTGATCCAGAAAATTTCAACCGAGTGGGTACTTCCGGGGGGTGAATCTCCAGTCGTATATTGGGGTACTTAGAGAACAGAGGTCTCATGACTTCAGTGAAGCCTATGTCATGCTCAACGGTGATTACCTCCGTACAGCGTCTTGCTAACCAGATTGTGCTTGCCCCGGAGCCGTATTCGAAAACGCGGAGACGGCCCTTTCGCTCCTTGATACGAGCCTCGACAAAGTCAATTGCTGAAAAGGCCCACCAAGGCACATCAAGCTTGGCCATGTCTGCGCTATCATAGATGCTCAACAGACTCCTCAGCCAAAAGACCTTTCGGTTTTTCGATCGCTCGGCCACATCCAGGAGCCCAATCCCCTTCGCAAAACCTCTCACTCTGTGAGCCGTGCTCACATATATTTGGCGCATGGTTGCTCCTGGGGTATTCGACTAAAAATGGCAAGAAAGACCACCCACGCCCCACGGTACGACCATCGACGGTTTGGCAATTTCGATCGCCACGGTCTGCGTGTCTTTAAAGCAGGTGATCTGGATGATCAGTTTCTTCGGGAGTTTAATCACCGACCTTCTCATGCTGCGCAAGTACTGGGAGCCGGGCACGTCGACCAGTGATCCGCGGTACAGTATGGCGCCTCGACCCAACGACCCTTAGTGGACAGGGCTTTGCTTGGCAAGGTCGAAAGGCTACTGTCTGGGCGGCGCAGCGGCGCGATTTCCGTAAGGAAAATGGTTTGCGCCTTTGGCCTTTGCACCTTTGGCCGATGATGCTAATGCACGAAACTTCCGTAAAGTTCCAAGAGCAAGCACCTGCCAAACCGGATTGCCCAGATCCTTGTTAGAATGAAACGGAAGGGTTTGCGCCCGATAGCGCGACACCTGCACGTTGACGGCGCGGTTTTTCTATTTGGCTGACATCATGTCGCCCTACGCCAAGGTCTGGCTTCATCGTATTGGAGCGTTCCTCGGGTTGGCCGGGGTCGTTTTCGTGGCGATCAGGCTCCGAGGTTACGCTGACGAGATCGATTTTCACAGAATGGGAACGGGCAGCTATATCGCGGTAGCCGCTTTGGCCAGCCTATTCGGGGTGTCGAATGTATTGCTCGGTTTCGGCTGGCGAAGTCTCATGCTCCATCTCGGAGCTCCGGTCTCGTGGCATTGGGCGATTCGCACCTATGCCATCTCGCAGTTGGCCAAGTATGTTCCCGGTAACGTTCTTCAGTTTGCGGGTCGCCAGGCCATTGGCGTGGCCGCCGGCATTGGCAATGGGCCGCTAGCCAAGTCGACTGTTTATGAACTCGGTTTTCTCGTAGTCGGCGCAGCTCTGTTCTCGCCCCTTGTGCTGCCGCTGATCGCAGCAGGCATTCCGGATTGGTTTGGATGGGTTTCTTTCGCCTCAGTAGTGGCAATCACACTCTGGCTGACCGTACGCGTCGGCGGCGTTGATTTGTGTATGGCCGCGGGCTTTTATCTCTCTTTTCTTGCGTCTTCAGGTTTGGTTTTCATTGCAGCATACAGCGTTGCTGGTGGCCTCGGCGATTTCACACTTTATCCAGCGATCGCCGGTGCATACGTGATTGCTTGGCTCGCGGGACTTATAACCCCGGGTGCGCCGGCCGGCCTCGGGGTTAGAGAGGCGGTTCTGCTGTTTTTGCTTAGTAGCCTTAGTGACGCTCCGGTTATTCTTCTGGCGGTGGTCATAGGGCGATTGATCACTGTGCTCGGGGATGTGTTGTTTTTTGCTTGCGAACAGATCTTCAGTTGGCTTTACCGGACAGCCAATAGGCGAAATTGAAGGCGTCGTCGGCTCCCATCGTGATGGTGCTCAGAATTGGCTCTTACGTCGATCACCTGGATATCATCCCTTGAGACAAGGTTTGCGCGTAAGGTGTCGGACAAGCGCAATTGATATTTGAAGGCGAAAGCCGGTCTTTGCTATCTAGAGGGTAGAAAATGCACACTCGGAACATCAAGTTTGGCGAGCAGAATATCGTCCTCTGCGGGCGAAAGGGGGACAGCTATTTTGACCACGCTGCTCCCGACGAGCCGTTTGTATTCGCAATGCGTTCGCTTCCTGCTCGCGCGGTCGTCTTCGATATCGGTGCCAATATCGGGATGACGGCGGTTATCGCGGCGAAATCAGGCGCTGCGGAAGTCCATGCTTTCGAACCCGACCCCAACGTCTTCCCCTTACTGCTGGATACGATAGCGGCCAATGCGGTTTCGGTCGACGCTCACAATATGGCGTTGGGAGAGAGTGAAGGCTCTCTGTCCTTCTTCTCCAACCCCAGTTCCGCCTCCGCCAGCCACCTTGTCACTGAAGACACGCTTGGACACACGCCCACGGGAACTGTTCAAATGTCGACGCTAGACGCGTTTGTGAATGTTCGTGGTATCGACAGGATCGACTTCATCAAGATCGACGTGGAAGGTTTTGAAATAGACGTTCTACGAGGAGCACGGAAGACGATAGAACGTATGAAGCCTTCTCTGCTGGTCGAATTCAACGCCTTTACGATGGTGGGATTCAGGGACATCAATCCGCGTGATCTATTAAGGCAGTTGCAGCAGACGTTTCCCTATGTCTATCGCTTCAAAGATGGGCAATCTTCACTGATCGATAGTGACGCCGCCGCGCTTGGCTTCATTCACGACAATTTGGTATCTGCAGGATGTGTGGATGACCTCTACTGTTCTTTCAGATTGACACCCGGCGTCTAGGGTCAATACCTAAAAATTTGTTCGTGCTGAGCGAGGAGCCCCCGAGCGCTTCATGATTGCACCACACTGCGGCGGACAGGCACCGCCTTGGGGTACGTCGACTTTCTTGCCCGGCAAAATACCGACAAGCCAAACGGTAGTCTTATGCCCCGCAAGATCAATTGGCTTTCTATGCCGAGAATTGCCTTGAAAATCGAGTTAATCGGGCCGGGAACGATACTGCTCTGCTTCTTTGCGCCGCCGAGCTTAGGCTTTGACGCGAGTTTGCTGGCCAGCCTGGTAACGACAGCAAGCGGAAACAGGAACGAATTGAAATAGCCGCGTTCCATTACCGGCATTTCCGGAGGCATGATGGCGGCATAGTTTGAGGCGCTGTAGCGCCGGTAATGATGCAGCGCGACGTCATGTTCCGAGAATAGAAATTGGAAAGCCGGCACCGTTGAAAGAAAGAAACCACCAGGTCGCAAATGGTCTGCAATCCATTGCGCGGCTGCTCTGTCATCTTCTATGTGTTCAAGGACATCGGTAGCGACAATCACATCGTAGGTTTGGTTGCAGTCAAATGGGATGGGCTGATCGAAAATCTTTCTAATGATGGAAATCTGTCGCAATGCGTCCAGGCCAATAGGATTGATCTCGACTACATCGACTTCACCGAACTTACTGATGGCCTCAACATTCTGTCCAACGCCGGCACCCAGATCGAGTATTTCCAGATCACGGCGATCACCAAGCGATTTTTTTATCAATGCGGCTATTAGGTTTCGCCGACCTGCCTTCAGCCAGTTGTCTCGTTCGAGCTGGTATTGCCGGTAAGCCGTGTCATCCATCTGAAGCTGAAATCCCTAGAGAGAACAATAATTTTTACTGATTTGATAACACAGGCACCCTGTGAGGCAACTCGCTGCGTTGGTCTACGTGACAAGGATCTGCCTGCTACATAGCCACGCGCAACGGAGTACCGAACCAACTGACTCCCTCTTGCACGAGTTCGATATCGATGAATCCCGCGCCGCGTGCTTTCCACGATCTCGGGACGTTAACGGCCATATAATGCGTATCGCCAGGAATCAGGACGAGCGGAATTGGGCATCGAGGTCCATCGAAAAGTAGAATGGTCCCATCCCTATCGACGATATGGTAACTGAGCGTCACGCCGAGGCTACCATCATATGCGCCTTCGCTTGACCATATGGAATTGGAGAGATTCTGGACGGCCACCACAATCTTGAGATTTTCCGCATCTTCGGAAAACGGGCCGTCGACCAGGCGTAGCGAGTGCAAACGCTCTGTTCCTTCGAGGGGCGAAGTCATGCGAACATGGCCGATGTCGGTCCTCGCAACGTTTGGCTTTGGCGACAGCGGCTCGTAGATTTTGTACCACTTCTCGGAGAGGACGACAGTTTCAAGCTGTGCCGCGCTCTCCGCCCAGGTAGGCCAAGTCGCATGCTCGGCTTTCCGAGCTGCAACTCCTCGATGATGTTTCAGGAATTCCTTCACAGTCGATGATAGAGCCGTGGGCGAACCGCTCTCGAAAAAATGGGCGGTGGAGGCACTGCCGGCGACTTCCCTGAAAACTGGAATGTCACTCGCCAGCACCGGCATGCCGAAATGCGCCGCTTCGACAAGCGGCAATCCGAAGCCCTCTGCAAACGAGGCTGCGATCAGGGCATCGCATTCATTGTAAAGTTGGACCAGCTCGGCATCACCTGCCGTGCTGTGCCAGGTCAATCGCTTTCCATATTCTGGATGGGCCTGGATGCGTTCTGCAACATGCTTGGATCCCCATCCGATCTTGCCGACAATCACTAGGGCCACGTCGACATTTTCCGCCCAGAGTTGCTCGAAGGCATCGAGCACGACACGATGACCCTTGCGGGGTTCGAGCGTTCCCACCATCAGGAAGACGGGCCGCTCCTTGGCCTTTCTGCTCGGGGATGTTTGCATTGTTTGCCCGGAAAAATCGGCGCCAAGCTGCCAGTAGCCGATTTTCATGCGGCGCGGAAACGCAATGGCCCCAAGCATGGCATGCAACTCGTCGGCGACCGCGCGCGAAATACAGACAAATCCTGTCGAATAGACAAGTGCAGCTTTGAACCAGTTGGCAAATACCGGAGGCATGCCGGGATCGCATGTCGCCGGCATGGTAATCGGAACAATATCGTAGAGACAGGAAATGACCTGCGCCCCCTGAATCCGCATCTCATCAAGAAAAGGCAAGTAAAGACCAAAAAAGCCCCAGGCGGTGCTGTCGAGGAGAAGCATGGTGTCGTTGGATCTTGGGTCCAGCTTTCGAGACCGTCTCTTCGCTGGGCGCTCGTCCAGATTCCCATTCGCGTCGAACCAACCAAGCTCGTCATTGCAAAAGCCGATCACCCGGCTTACGTCCTTGCTCGGCGGAAATTCTGCAAGATGACGGCAAATCTGCCTCACTACTCTCTGAATCCCGGTCTTGTGATCCATGAGTATTGTTGATGTCGCGTCGACGATAAGCCGCGGCCGCAGCCCGATCTTTGGTTCCGCGAGAGTCAGCGACATGATCTTCTCGTCGATGCTCGAATCGATATTCTCGATCAGCCGCGCGGAGAAAACTCTTGAATCTTCAATGGCTTCCAGGGGAGAGTGCTTTTTGTAAGATTCATTTTTGTTCAAAATGACGGAATGCACGGCTTCCATGAACAGTTTGGATGTTCGTTTCCATGTGTAGTTCGAAGGAGAATTTATCTGTGTGTTCAAGATGCGCTCCCGAACGTCGTCATGGGAAATTGCGTTTTGAATCACCGACGCCATGTCGTTCGCATCCATTGGATCAAACAACGCAAGCGGGCTTCCGATTATGTCCTTGAGGGCTCCGATATTGGAACCCAGAACCGGGCAATGGAAATACGTCGCCTCCAACGCCGTAAGTCCAAACCCTTCCATCAGCGACGGTTGGATAGAGAACCCGGAACCAAGGTAGAGATCGCACAATTCTCTGTCGCCGACTTGCCCTAGAAACGAAAGGTTTCTTTCCTGAAGGCCGAGCCTTTTCCACTTGGCTTTGATTTCCTGAGCAGCGTCCTGGTGATATGATCCAGCGATGACCAGCCGGAGCCGATTGAATCCTCGTTCGTTTAGGATCGAAAACGCATCGACCACCTTGTCGACATTCTTTCGCCAGTCGAGCGCGCCCACGTACAAGATGTCATTCGGGTTTCTTTTAGGAGCTTCTTCGGTCTTGTAGGCATGATTGAAGATATTTTGCAGTTGTGTCGGCATGCCCGCGTCAATGCAGAAAGCAGGAACTGTCTTGAAGATATCTTCGGCTTCGGATTTTGTGAATTCAGAGATGCACAGCAGGCCATCGTAGTGTGCCTGGTTGCCAAACCGTCGTTCGTAATGTTCCCTGGTGATTTTTGAAGAGAGATATTCGTCTGGAAACCTGAAGGGGATGGCATCGTAGAATATTCCGACGACCGGGCAATTCAAGGAAAGACCGGGATTGAGGGGGACCGCCATATCCACCCCGCCCTCGAATGTACTTAGCACAACCGCGATATCGGGAGCGATGCAACGCACATGGTGCGCCAATGCGATTTCGCTGAGCTGACGTTGTGGCGTCTGGCCGGAAATGGCTTCTCCTGTCGTGGCAGCGGAATGCCACGAATAAATGTTTTCGGCCCGGATAAGGCCTGAGACCAGATCCTGTGCGCGCAGAAGATCATCCGTCATGATCGCGTTGAAGGAAATGCACAACTCGACGTCAGGAAAGTGCAGGCTCACACTTCGGATCAGCTCCAGCGCATATCGGCCAATGCCTCTCTCCCTGCTTGAAGTCTGCAAGCATTGTCCATCGAACCAGACGCGCATTATAGGCCCTTGCTCTTACCGCTGGTGTTCGCGCAGTATTTTCTTCCATTCAGCCAAAACCACGGGATCCGGCTCCATCATCCAACGCCCCTGTCGGCCGGGCATTGTTACACGAGGGCGAGAGTGGGCGAAAAGCAGCAGCCTGCGCTCTAGCGGTGGCATGAGGCTGACGATGCGCCGTAACTGCAGCCTCACTTTTGGGCGGCGCCCTACCCAGAGAAGCGCGTGGCTCATGAACAGGCGCAGCTTGTCTTTTGACCATTGCCCGAGCGGAGTTGCCTGCGCGGCCAAAACATGAACGGTGCTGGTCCGGGCCGTCAGTTGTTGAACCTGCTCGACCAGCGTCGCGACACTTTCGCCCAGGCGATCAATCTCGGCATCGCGCGCGGCAAGGACAGCCACCGCGTCCTGGAGCACTGCATTCTCGACGCTCAGATGCCGCAACTGGTCCGCATTGGTGGATATCGCGCCCCTGACCTCTGTGGGTATGCTTGAAACCTCGTTGTCGACCGAGCGAAGCCAGCTCTTTATCTTCTCTATGTCGATCGGGTTCTCTTCCGACGCCACCTGCACGAAAGCGGCCAAGGAATTGCCTTCCTCGGTGACGTCCTTGTCGCGCTTCCTTGCCAAGCAGGCGTAGTCGCGCGCCACTTCGAACATGAGGTGGAAGCTGCGCTCCATCGGCCCAGTCTCTGTCGCGGGTATGCCGTTCAGTCTGAGGATCGCCGTTTCCGCGAAGCCGGCCTGCTCCACCAGGAATTCGAGCAAACTCGGGGGCAGGGGGGTTCGATGCGTTGGGTCGAGATGGAAAGTATGCGTACCGACCGAGATATTTTCCGGATTGGGTGTTTCCAGGATCAGCAGGCCGTCATTGGTCAGCACTCTGTTGCATTCATCCAACAGTCTGATCAGGTAGTCCGTTGGTACGTGCTCGACCATATGGAAAGCCGAAATGACGGCCACGCTGTTGTTCGGCCTGCCGCCGAGATAGTCGACCGCGTCCTGTAATTCGATCTTGAGGCCATTGTCTGTGGCCTCCTGTGCCATACGCGCATTGGTATCCACACCCGTGGCGTCGAACCCGGCCTCGGCGAGTATTTCCAGCCATTCGCCGCGTCCGCAGCCAAGATCGATCGCCAGGGTCGGTCCCTCAGCCTGTCGCGGTACCTGCGCCAGCAAGGGCTGGTAGATCTTCAGCCGATCCTTGACGAGTTCCCTCGAGCCGCGAAAGCGATCCTCGAAGGCCTTGTAGAGATCATCGAAGGTTTTTTTCATCTGACGATTTCGAACACGTGTTCAAGGCGGCTCGTCCCGACAAAAAACGGGCGGTCTGAATTGATGACGTCGAAAACCTCGACGTTTTCAATCCAGTCGAAATTGTTGTCGATGTGAACGTCTCCCGTGTGGAGCGAAATGGAAAGCCCGTATGAACCCTGCCCAAGTGCGCAGGCAAGGCGCAGGTTACATTCCACCTTGTCCCCGGCTTTGATGCCAGAAAGCACCTGGCCCGTATGCCAGGTGTTGGTTCCCCAAACTGTGTGGCCGGCGCGGTCTTTCAGCATGAACCCGATGACGAGTTCCGGAATATCCTCCTTCGCTTCTATCCGGGCTCGAATTGTCACGCTCTGTCCGGAGATGGCGGTCTTGATCGGCTTCCCGTTTTCGCCGTCGATCAGCGCGACGGATTCCACCGCGGCCGCCTTGGTCCCGCTCCTGCTGTAAAGCCAATCGTCCTTTTCGCGCCGTTGCTCGATGGTCAGCTTGGCGTTCTCCTTGGTCGCGATCAGGGCGTTGTAGTAGTCGACCACTTCGTCGGGCGGCCCATCCTTCAGCACGCGTCCCTTGTCCAGCAGAATCACCCGGTCGCACAAGGATCTGACGTCGCCCATGCCGTGAGTGACCAGAATGATCGACGTGCCGGCGGCCCTGAAACTGCGTATCCGGTCGAAGCTCTTGTGCTGGAAATAGCTGTCGCCCACCGAAAGCACTTCGTCGACGATCAGCACCTCGGGCCGTTCAGCGGTGGCCAGCGCGAAGGCCAGCCGCGCCTGCATGCCGCTCGAATAGGTTCGCAGCGGCTGGTCGAAGAAGTCGCCGATCTCGGCAAAGTCCTCGATGTGCGGCATCAATTCGGCAAGCCGCGTTTGCGAGAGCCCCATCAGCCCGCCGGCATGGTAGGCGTTCTGGCGCCCCGTGAATTCGGGGTTGAAGCCGAGCCCGAGTTCGAGGATGGCGCTGATGCGCCCGCCAACGCTTGCCGTGCCTTCGGTAGGTCGCACGGTGCCGGTGATCAGCTTCAGAAGCGTGCTCTTGCCGGCACCATTCTGGCCGATGAGACCCAACGCCTCGCCGGCCGCCAGGGAGAACGAGATGTCCCTTACCGGCCAGAATTCCTCCGTGGGCTTGACGGGCGCGCCGAACCAGCCGGCAAACCTTTCCAGGTTGCTTGCGTAGCTCGCATAGCGTTTCGACAGATGGCTGACGGAAAGCACGGTCATCGCTACAGCACGTCGACGAGTTCGGGGCTTGCGCGCCGAAAGAAGATCATTGCGAAAGCCATGCTCACAACTCCAAGTACAGCCGGCACGATCAGGCTTTCAGGGTTTGGCCAGCGGTTGAACAACAACGCGTCCTGATAGAGCGCCACCAGCGGTGCGATCGGATTGAGGCCGATCAGAAAAGCATATTTTTCGGGCAGAACATTGGCGGGATAGACGATCGGCGTCAGCCAGTACCAGAGCTGCAGCACGATCATCATGACTTGCGCCACATCGCGAATGAACACGTTCATCACGCCGAGGATCACGCCAAGGCCGAAGCCGATCGCGGCGATCAGGATGATCCCGACCGGCAGCAAGACAAGGGCGCGGCCCGGAATATGCCCGAGGAAGATGAAGATGACAAACAGGGCGACGAGCAGCAGCAGGTGGTTGATAAGTGCCGTGCCCCCCACGATGACGGGCAGGCACAAGCGCGGAAAGGCGATCTTCTTCATCACGGGTGCCTGCTCGATGAAGACGGTCATGCTGCGTGTCAGAATCTCGCTGAACAGCGTCCAGGCCGCCATGCCGGACAGGAGATAGATCGGATAGGCGGCGGGGCTGTCCGTGTCCGGGAGCCTTGCCTTGAGAACTTCCGAAAGGACGATCGAGAAGATGAGTGCCTGCGCAAGCGGGTGAAGGATGAACCACAGGCCGCCCAGGCGCGACCGCACGAAACGCCCTTTCAGGTCGCCCCTGATGGAGGAAATGATGAAATGGCGGTACTGCCACAGGCTTCGAAACATGTGCTCAACCTCTGGCGCGCTGCGGTGATGTCGTCATCGGGCGTCACATAGCCGGTGCCAATACCCGAAAACGTCGGCTATTGTCTGCTCGAACGGCACCAAAGGCTGCCAATTCAGCTCGGCGCGTGCCTTTGAAGCATCGCCTGATGCGGTGGGAATCTCGTTCGGGCGGAGTTTTTCAGGGTCGGCGCGTACTTCGATGTCGATGCCCGACTGCGCAACAAGCGTATCCAGGATATCACGGATTTTCCGGGGTTGTCCCGATGCGATGTTGTAGACTTGGTCCGGCGCGGCATCCAGATTCAGCACCACGGAACTCGCATACGCGCGCACCACGTCGCGAACATCGAGGAAATCGCGCTCCGCCTCGAGATTGCCGACGTGAATGACCGGTTCGCTTTTGCCGGACACGATCTCGGCGACCTGGCGTGCGAAAGCGGAAACCACATAGGCATCGGACTGACCGGGGCCGGTGTGGTTGAAGGGACGAAAGCGCACAGCGCGCAAACCTTCATACGCCATTTGCCCGATCATCAGGTCCGCGGCCGCCTTGGTGGCGCCGTAGACCGTCATCGGCCGAAGCGGCACATCTTCCGTCACCGGACCTGTCGCGCTCCGGAAGGAAGCGCCATAGGCTTCGGAACTGCCCACATAGACGAACCGGGCGCCCGGCGCGTGGTGCAGCACGGATTGGGCGAGGTTCATCGTTCCGGTGAAATTGACGTTCCAGGCATGCCGTGGCGCGTTGCGCGCATCGGAAGGTGCGGCGACGGCGGCCAGATGAATGAGCGCGGTGGGCTGCACTTCGCGGACAACCTCGTCGATCCCCTTTCGGTCCTGCAGGTCGATCGCGTTTCGTTGGCCTGCGCCATGGCCAAGCGGGAACACCTTGCAGCCAGCATGTTCCCGCTCCAGCAACCGCAACAGTGCCGCGCCGACAAACCCTGTTGCCCCGGTTATCAGGATGCGATGCGTCAACCTATCGACCATAACGCAAAAAAAGCTCTCCGCTCAACTCAGCGCTTGGCGGAGTTGGCGTGACGTTCGAGATCGGCGTCCACCATTTCACGGATCATGTCTTCCAGCGAGATCGTCGCCTCCCATCCCAGCTTCTGCTTTGCTTTCGCAGGGTTTCCGAGCAGAATTTCGACTTCGGCCGGTCTGAACAGGACCGGGTCGATCACAAGGTGATCGTCGATCTTGAGCCCGACATGCTCGAACGCGATTCGGCACATGTCGCGCACGGTCGTCGTCCTGCCTGTCGCGACGACGTAATCGTCCGGCTGGTCCTGCTGCACCATAAGCCACATGGCACGGACATAGTCCTTGGAGTGACCCCAATCGCGCTTGGCATCGATGTTGCCGAGCCGCAACTCCTTTGCCAGGCCTTTCTTGATGCGCGCCACCGCATCCGTGACTTTTCGGGTGACGAACTCAATGCCGCGGAGCGGAGATTCATGATTGAACAGGATGCCGCTCGAGGCATGCAGGCCGAAGCTTTCGCGATAATTGATGGTAATCCAGTGGCCATAGAGCTTCGCGACCGCGTAAGGCGAACGCGGATGGAAGGGCGTTGTCTCCGACTGCATGGGCTCCTGGATAAGACCGTACATTTCCGAGGACGACGCCTGGTAGAAACGGGCTTCGGGCGATTCGAGGCGAAGTGCCTCGAGCACATTGGTCACGCCTATGCCGGTGACGTTGCCCGTCAGGATCGGCTGCTGCCACGATGATTTGACGAAGGATTGGGCGGCAAGATTGTAGACCTCGTCGGGCTTGACGTCGCGCATGGTTCGAGCCAGCCCGGACAGATCCGTCAGGTTGCCATCAACGATCCGGACATCGTTTTCGATGCCAAGCCATTTCAGGCGCGTTGTGTTGACGTCAGCCGTGCTCGATCGCCGCGCCAGTCCGTGGACCTCGTATCCCTTGGAAAGCAGCAACTGCGCCAAATATGCGCCATCCTGCCCGGTGATGCCGGTGATCAAAGCTTTCTTTGTCATCAATATTCTCGATTGTATCTGGTGGTTGCTCGCCAAGCATCACGAGTCGCGGGATTGTCAGGCGCGACCATACACGTCGTCGAAGCGCACGATATCATCTTCGCCGAGATAATCGCCGCTTTGCACTTCAATGATCACCAGGTCAATTCTGCCGGGGTTTTCCAGCCGATGCTTATGGCCGCAGGGGATGTAGGTCGATTCGTTTGTTGCCAGGAACAGCTCCTGGTCGCCATTGACGATTTTCGCGGAGCCGCTGACCACGACCCAGTGCTCCGAACGATGGTAGTGCATTTGCAGGCTCAAACGCCTGCCAGGTTTCACTTCGATGCGTTTGATCTTGAAGCGCTCGCCTTCCTCCAGAACCGTATAGGTACCCCAGGGTCGGTGTACCGTGCTGTGAAGGAGATGCGCCCCATGTCCGGAAGCCTTGAGACCCTCGAACAGCTTTTTGACGTCCTGAACGCGGTCGCGGGATGCGACAAGCAACGCATCCGGGGAATCGACGATTATCAGGTCGTTGACGCCGACGGTGCCGATGACCCGCCTGTCGGAGCTGATATAGCTGCCGGCGGTGCCGATCATGTGAATATCGCCGCGTATCCTGTTTCCGTTTTCGTCGGGGGCGATCAATTCTGCCATCGCGTTCCAGGATCCGATGTCGTTCCAATCCATGTCGCAGGGTATCACGGCAAGATTGCCCGCCTTCTCCATGACCGCGTGGTCGAGAGAGATACGCGGAGCCGAGCCGAAATGCTCGGGCGCGAGTTCGATTTTGGCAAAGCCTTCGCCTTCGCTGAAACGGGCGTTCTCATAGCTTCTGGAAACGGCCTCGATGACCGCGGGACAATGCACGGCCATTTCGGTGAGCATGGTTTGGGCGGTGAAGCAGAAGATGCCGGCGTTCCAGAAGAAACGCTTGGATGCGAGATAGGCTTGAGCGGTCTCGAGGTCCGGCTTTTCAACGAAACGGACAACTTTTTCGCTATCGGCTTCGATGTAACCGAACGCGGTGTCCGGCCTGGTTGGATTTATGCCCAGGGTTGCGATTCGGCCCTGCTTCGCGTGATCGATGGCTCGGCCCATGACATTCAGAAACGCAGGCAGATTGCCGATCATGTGATCCGCGGGAAAGACGCACAGGATTGCGTCAGGTCCCTGCGTCGCCTTGGCGTGGATCGTGGCGGCGGCAACGGCAGCGGCCGTATCCCGGCCCTCCGGCTCAAGCAGAAATGTGCGTGGCAGCACGACTGAGTCCAGCTGGTCGAAGTCGTCCTTGGTCAGGAAGAGGTGGTCCCCGGACGTCACCGCAACGAGTTCCACGACGCCCTCGATCGAAGCCGCGCGCAACACGGTGTGTTGAATAAGAGAGTGTCCGTCTGCCACTTTGAGGAAAGGCTTGGGGTGCGATTGCCTCGAGGCAGGCCATAGCCGCGATCCGGCTCCCCCGCTGATGATGACGGGAACCACTTTCATTAAACGACCTCTGTTTCGTCTGTGGATGTGATTGCCCGCGCCCTTTCAAGCGTAAGCGCCACGATCGCCGCGGCTCTGTCCGGGTTTGCGGCCTCCGAGTAGCACCGCAGTTCCGGCGCGTTGCCGGAAGGCCGCAGATGGATGATCTCGCCGGTCGCCATTCGTGTCCTGAGGCCATCGGTCTCATCGACTTCGGCGACAGTCCCGAAAGGGGCCAGAAATCGCTGCAATTGTTCCCGATCGGCGAGCCGATGCATTAGGCTGCGCGAACTTTCAACCGGGAAATTTTCAAGGCGCTCGCTAGCACACGCCGGGAGCTTCCAAAGTTCGCGCAGATGCGACAGCTTTTTTCCTGTCGACGCAACCGTGCCAAGGACGGCAAGGATAGGGAGCATCGCATCGCGCGTCGGCAGTGCCGTCAATGTCCTCCCGTGCAGCGAACAGTCCGACCCAAGGAGCACGCCGCCATTGGCCTCAAAGCCGAGGACGATGCTGCCGGTACGGTATGAAGCTTCCATGGCTTCGATGACGAACGGAGATCCGACCTTCGTCCTCAGCACCTCAAAACCGAAGGTTTTCGAAATGCCTGAATTGGACGTCACCGGTGTCACGACAACATCTGCCCGCAAATACAAGGCTACGGCGAGGCCGATCAGGTCGCCGCGAAACAGATCGCCGTTCTCGTCGGTGATGAGCGGACGATCGGCATCGGCGTCTGTCGACACGATGGCATCGAGTTTGAATTCTCGCGCCCAATCCCTGAATTTTGCAATTGTGGCGGGGCTCACAGCTTCCGTGTCAACAGGCACGAAAGTATCGGATTTCCCGACAGGTGTTACGCTGGCGCCGAAGGATCGGAGAATCTCGACCAGGAGATCCGCCGCGACCGAGCTGTGCTGATAGACGCCGATCCTTAAACCCGAAAGCGAGCCGGGCTTCAATATATCCTTAGCGCGTGCGCGATAGGCGGCGATCGCCTGATCATGGTGTGTCGGAAATGCGGTTTCTGCGGATGGCGGCGAGCGATAGGAATCTGACTTTTCAGCGGCATACTGCGCCATGGCGGCTTCATCGGCTTTGCTGATCTCGCCATGCGGGCTGTAGAATTTGATGCCGTTGCGGTCGGCAGGAATATGCGAACCCGTCACCATGAGCGCCGCCATGCCATGCTGCAGGCCATAGAGCGCCAAAGCCGGTGTCGGAATGGCGCCGCAATCGATCGGTTGAAGTCCGTTTGCCGCCAGGGCCGCCATGCAGTTGGCGGCAATGGTGGGGCTGCTGTCGCGTAGGTCGCGACCTACCAGCACCCTGGCTTTCGGTTGCCCCCCGCCGGCGGCCAGGCGCCAGGCGAAAGCCTCGGTGTAAAGTCCACTCGGCTTCCCGAGCAGTTCCGAAGCCAGGCCTCGAAGGCCACTCGATCCAAATTTCATCACTTCGCTTTGGCTGGTGAAGGAAAGGCCGTCATATTGCAGTAGGCTCCTCTGTCAACCGAAAATCGCTTGGCCAGCCGCCCAGCGTTTCCCTTGTGATCTTCAAAATAGTGCACCGGCAATGATTTCGACGACACTTGGTGAATATCGGTCCGGGAGCCTCGTGACTTGTATGAGCGAGAGCTACTTTTGCACTTGCTGTTGCACCCGGTCCTGATCGATATGCCCGGTCCTGATCAAACCGCCTGTGAAAAAATCTCTGGCGATGGCCTCAAGTCCACGCTATGCGATAGAGAAGGCGGGGGCCGAGGATTTGGCGCTAATAACAGGTGGCCGGTGGCGAATGGTATTCGATCTGGCTCCGTACTAGTGTCGAAGTTCTCACGCCCGGAGTTCAGTACTGCCCGATGACATCCCACATAGAAGCCGTATCCGGACTTCGGCCGAAGGTGCGTCGCGCTATCATCATGGTTCTGGATATCGTGATGGTCCTGATCGCGGTGGCGCTCAGCCTGACTTTATCGCAATCGAGACTGTCGTTCGAAGCCTTTTCCTCAGCGGGTTTTGCTTGCTGGGCGAGCATCATCGTTCTCAGCCACCTGCTGTTTAGATATTGCGGCCTTTACAACACCGTGTGGCGTTTCGCCTCGACGCCGGATTTCTTCAACATCCTGAAGAGTTGCGGAATCTTGACTGTTACGCTTTACTGCGTTTCGCTCGTTGTCCGTTCCTTTCAACCTGTAGCGGGCCTCAACGAGCGCCAGTTTATTGTCTTCTTTCTGGTTTCTTTCACCATCATTTCCGCGCCTCGGATTTTCTATCGGTTCCTTCGCGATGGTGCGAGTTGGCGCATCTTGAGCCGCGGCACCGGCAAGGCCTCGATCAAGCGGGCGATGTTCGTCGGCAAATTGAGCGAGGCCGACGTGATCATCCGTTTCACCCGCACAGCCCAGCCGGCCGAGTATTCCATTGTGGGAATCCTGGCGATCGAAAACGGGGCTCCCGAGGGCACCCGTATCCAGGGCGTACCCGTCGTGGCCATTCGCCCTCGTCTGGTCGAGGCGCTCGAGGAATACGCAAAGGGGACGGCAAGTCTCGACCTGCTTATTTTCGGCAGCGGTGCCGAGCATGAGATCGAAGAATATTCCGAACTCGTTCGGGTCGCCCGGCATGGCGACATAGCGGTCGTGCAGTTCTCGGGGCTTTCGCAACTGGGGCAGGAGGGAAAGCTCGTTCTCGACGCTGTCGAGATGGAAACGATCCTGCGTCGCTCGACGGTGCCTTCCGATATCAAACGCATCGGCGCCTTCGTCGGCGGTAAGCGGGTTCTGGTGACGGGTGGCGCCGGTTCGATCGGCCGAACCCTGGTCAAACGGTCGCTGGAGCTTGGCGCCGAGGCAGTCTTGGTTGCCGACAATTCCGAGTTCGGCATCTTCCAGTTGAGCCAATATATTGACGAGCAGCACCATGACCGCCTCAAGGTCCGCATTGCCGACGTCGCCGATCGGCGCCAGATAACCCGGGTCGTCTCGGAATTCAAACCGGATATCATCTTCCATGCGGCGGCGCTGAAGCACGTTCCGCTGCTCGAGGAGAATTGGGACTCGGCCATCCAGACCAATGTTTTCGGGACACTCGTCTGCGCGGAGGTTGCCGCCAGATGCGGAGTGGCGCAGTTTGTCCTGGTGTCGAGCGACAAGGCCGTGGATCCGTCGTCCGTGCTTGGCATCACGAAGCGGGCTGCGGAACAGATCGTCAGCGCCTTGCATGGGACACCCCCGACCGATCCGGGTGGGCGCCGTCCCGCCACCAAGTTCATCGCGGTCCGTTTCGGCAACGTCTTTGGCAGCAACGGTTCCGTGGCGACCATATTCCAGTCGCAGATCGAGGCTGGCGGACCTGTCACCATCACCGACCGGCGCATGACACGCTATTTCATGACAGTGGCCGAAGCCGTCGATCTCGTCATCATGTCGGCTGCCGATGCCGCATCGCGGCCAAGCGGCGAAGATTATGCCGTCTACATGCTCGACATGGGCAAGCCGGTGCCGATCCTCGAAGTGGCCGAAACGATGATCCGCATGTCGGGAAAGAGCCCGTACACGGACATCCCAATCCGCTTTACCGGCATCAGGCCTGGCGAAAAGCTCCATGAAACGCTGCATGGTGAAGACGAGGAACTCGTCGAACTCGGCATTTCGAAGATTTTTGGCTTGAGCACGGACGTTGTGGAGTGGTCGGATGTCCAGGTCGCACTTGCTGCGCTTCAGCAATCGGTGAAGAATCAGGGCAAGGCCGCGTCGCTCGCCGTGCTGGCGGGTCTCGACCGCGCCAAGAAGGCGAGGGGGAGCACGGACCTGCAGGCAATCCCGAAAACGGCTGGGCAGGCGACTTAACCTGCCGGGCCGACCTTTGAGTCCTGAAACCTGGTCGGCGCAAACGCAAAAACTGTCTCCATCGGCGGCTTTCCGCCGGGACCAACCGGCACCCCATGTACTGAACCTTGAATGGCCGTGCGGTGCGCTTGGTCGAGAGGCGACCACGTGCTAGGTCGACCGGATGACGGCTTCATCAGCGGTGTTGTCCCGCGGGGCTTTTGGCAGGGAGCACGATCGGCCATTCATGAAGGCAGCCAAGAAAATCTTCGATCTTGCCGGCGCGGCCCTGCTGCTGGTGGCCACATCTCCTGTTTTATTGCTCGCCATGCTTGCCGTGCGGGCATCGTCACCCGGTCCAGCAATTTTTTCCCAGACACGGGTCGGTCGCGACGGCGCGTTGTTTCGCTGCCACAAATTGAGGACGATGGTCCAGGGGACGCCGTCCTTGCCCTCGCATGAAGCGCCTGCGAATGCCGTGACTGCCGTCGGAAGGACCTTGCGGAAGTTCAAGCTCGATGAACTGCCACAATTCTGGAATGTCCTGAAGGGCGAGATGAGCCTGGTCGGGCCGCGTCCCTGCCTGCCGACACAGACGGAATTGATCGAGTATCGCAGGCGGCTGGGGGTTTTGACAGCACTTCCAGGCATAACGGGCATGGCCCAGATCAAGGGCATCGACATGTCGAACCCGCGGCTCCTGGCCGAAACGGATGCCACCTATCTCAGGACGGCGTCATTCTGGCTTGATCTTCGTATCCTGTTTGGAACGCTCTATCGCAACGGAGCCGATTGAGCGCTTGCGAGCCGCGCCATCTCGGCCAGCCGTTCCAGCGTGCCGGTTTCCGGCAGCCAGCCTTCGGACACCAGCATGGCAGGGTCGCATACCTGCGTCGCGGTCATATTGTCCCAGAATATCCGCTTGCCCAAGAGGATCGCGGCTGCCCGCAACGGCGCGGCCGGCACGGCCATCAGGCGCGTCGGCCGTCCGAAACCGCTGCGGAAGGCGCGCACAATGTCAGCGATCGAAACCGGCGGCACATCGCTGCCAATGTAGATCGGGCGCAGTGGCCCTGAACGGCTCAGCAGATGCCATATCGCTCCCGCCGCTGATTGTGATGACAGCAGGGAACGGGTTGCCGTCAGGGCACCTGTCGGCAGCGGCAGGGCCGTGTCGGCCAGGCGTATCAGCGTTGCCAGGTTTCCCTTCATGCCGCTTCCGTAGACTGGAGGCAGCCGCAATACGGTGGCGTCGGAACGGCCATGCGACGCATAGGCGTCCAGCACCCTGACTTCGGCTTCACGCTTCGAGCGCCCATAGGCGCATCGCGGATCGGGCATCGTGTCCTCGTTGATCGTTGCGCTGACGCGTGCGCCGATCACTGCACGGATCGAGGAGAGCTGGATAAAGCGTCCGCTTGCCTGCTCGGCGGCGGCCTGCGCCAGCCGCGTACTCAATTCCGCATTGGCCGTCCGGAAATCGGCTTCGGTGGCGTTGCCTTCATCATTGTTCAGGCCCGCGCAATGGACGACATCCGTGACATCCCTGGTAAGCGCCAGGAAGGCGGCGGTCGGCGCGTCGAAACCGGGCATCCGCATGGCGTCACGTCCCGAACCAAGCCTCTCCGGGTGGCGGGACGCGAGGCGAAGCTCGGCGCCTGCCTCGCGGAGCCGGCGCACCACCTGACGGCCGATGAAGCCCGTCGCGCCTGTCACCAGAACTCTCATGGCCTTTGCCCGGAACAACTATTGGATGGCGGACGGAAGCGCCTGCTCTTCCGTCGTTGGCGGAAGGACTTGTTTTTCCGTCGCAAGCGAAAGTGCCTGGCCTTCCGCCAACGGAGCCTGACGCCCGGAGGCAAGATAGGTTCCCGACACCAGGAACACCATCAGCACCGAATCCAGAATGTCATGGCCGATCAGGATGCCCGTCATCCCCGCGGTCAGATAGGTGATCAGAACGATGACGATCATGGTGGCGCCGAACCGCTCGATTGGATCCGTGCTGTTGCGCAGCACCAGGGCGGCATTCCTGGCGGCAACCACGAATATCGCCGCCAGCGTCACGGCGCCCAGTATTCCCGCCTGCACCAGGGCGGTCAGAAAGCCGTTGTGGAAATGACTGAAGCCGGCGTCCATGCCGAACTGATCCTGGAAGCCCTGTTTTATCAAGACCTGGGTGGCACCCACTCCATGTCCGAACAATGGCATCTCATGAAACGCCTTGAGGCCGATATCCCACAGAGCGGCGCGCAATCCCAGGGGGGTCGTGTGGTCGCCATGGGTGGCAAGCGCATCCCAGTCGGAGCGCAGAAAATCGACCCGCCCGGATATGGTCTGGAAGCCGACAGCAGCGACCACGACGCCGACCGCCAGCAACAGCAACAGCAGGCGCACGGCATTTCTTCCTCTCAGTTTCTGCTGGTTGATCAGCAGAACGGCGATGCCGGCGATCAGCAGTGCCAGCCAGATAATGCGTGTTTGGGAGTAGATGATGGCGATCGTCCCACCGAGTGCCGCGCAGACGAGGGCGATCCGGCGTCGCTCGATGCCTGACAAGGCACCGGCCACACAGACCATCACTCCAAGGCACAGGACCTCCGCGAACACGATTGCGTTGCCGGCTCCGCCCTCGGCGCGCTTACCAAGCCAATATTGCTGGAAGACCGCCAGAAACAGCGCCACAAAACAGGCCGCCATGCTGCTCAGCACGATGATGCGCACAAGCGTCGTTTTCCGCGTAATGCTCCAGGTCGAATAGGAGATGGGGAAAAACAGGAAGGTGACGAGCGGTATCAGGTGTGACGCGTCCCGAGTGATCGCGTTGTTGACGATGGAAGCCACGAGATTGGCCGCGCAATAGGCATAGATCGCGACCGTCAGCACCATCATCGCCGGGTCGATGTTGAAGCGTCTTTTCCTGAAGGCGATCAAAAGGATGGACCACAGGCCACCACCATTGAACACGAAGCTGACCGCCGATCCCAGAACCGGGGGAAAAAAGAAGCAAAGAATGGAAAAGTAGATATTGATCCGCGAAGGCGTGAATTGCTGTCTTACAGACGAAAGCCGGTCCAAGTTTCGGGCTCGCTATTCTCGAGTAGCTTTATGCGGCACATCCCGTTTAGTGGAACCGAATGTGCTCGCCTCGAAATCGCCCATGCCTCATGATGCATCTTGCCCGCTTCGAGAGGCTTGTATAGCGGCTGGGCTGATTTTTCGATAGTGCGGCGGGGCTGGTTGTCACCGAAAATCGGCGGCCGGCGCCCGTCGCTTGGGAAAGGGTTCCGGAAGCGTTTGCCGTCACGTTCTCCCGGGCAATATTTTTCCTGCCTTTTCTCGATTGGAGGCCCTGCGAACAGAAATTTCCGGGTTCTGGCGAAAGCATGGAAAATTCATTCTCGAACTGACAGCCGCCAAGCTCGTCTTGCATTGTTCTGCCGTGCGCCGATCTGCTAGAACGCCCGCACGAAAACACTTTGTCCAGAAGCGAAGCTTGAACCGGGCGCAAAAAGCTCGATGATTTGACGCAAGGTCTTCTGTCGCAAGGCACGAGAGAACGCTCACAGTCCATGACCATAGCGCTTACGCACCTGCAGCGGCTTGAAGCCGAGTCCATCCACATATTCCGCGAGGTTGCGGCCGCCTTCACCAAGCCGGTCATGCTCTATTCGGTCGGCAAGGATTCATCCGTGCTGATGCATCTGGCGATGAAGGCGTTCTATCCCGCCAAGCCGCCATTTCCATTTCTTCACGTCGACACCACCTGGAAATTCCGCGAAATGATCGCTTTTCGCGATCAGATGGCGCAAAAACTCGGCTTCGACCTGTTGGTCCATGTCAACGAAGACGGCGTGCGCGACAACATCAATCCGTTCGACCACGGCTCGAACACCCATACCCATGTTATGAAGACCGTGGCGCTGCGCCAGGCGCTCGACAAATACGGTTTCGATGCCGCCTTTGGCGGCGCCCGCCGCGACGAGGAGAAGTCGCGCGCCAAGGAACGTATATTCTCGTTCCGCAACGCCCAGCACGTGTGGGATCCGAAGAACCAGCGCCCCGAAATGTGGAAGATATTCAACACCCGCATCGCATCGGGCGAATCGATCCGCGTCTTCCCGCTGTCGAACTGGACCGAACTCGATATCTGGCAGTACATCCTGCAGGAGAACATCCCGATCGTGCCGCTCTATTTTGCCAAGGAGCGGCCGGTGGTGGAACGCGACGGCATGCTGATCCTAAAGGACGACGATCGCATGAAACTGCGCCCCGGCGAGTCGGTCGAGAACCGGCTGGTGCGGTTCCGCACTTTGGGCTGCTATCCGCTCACCGGCGCCATAGAATCGGATGCCGACACGCTCGAAGCCATCGTTGGCGAGATGCTGACCGCGCGCACCTCTGAACGCCAAGGTCGCCTGATCGACCGTGATGAGGCAGGCTCGATGGAAAAGAAGAAGCGCGAGGGGTATTTCTGACCATGCGTCATATCATGGCAAAAAGCCTTGCTCCCACCGACAGCGTCCGTGATTATCTAGCCGCGCAGGAGAAGAAGTCGCTGCTGCGCTTCCTGACCTGCGGTTCGGTCGACGACGGCAAGTCGACGCTGATCGGACGCTTGTTGTCCGACACCAAGCAGATCTTCGAGGACCAGCTCGCCGCGCTCGAGCGCGATTCGCGCAAGCACGGCACCACCGGCGACGACATCGATTTCGCGCTGCTGGTCGACGGCCTCGAGGCCGAGCGCGAGCAAGGCATCACCATCGACGTCGCCTACCGCTTCTTTGCCACGCCGAAGCGCAAGTTCATCGTCGCCGACACACCCGGCCACGAACAATATACGCGCAACATGGCGACGGGCGCCTCGACCGCCGACCTGGCGATCGTGCTGATCGATGCTCGGCAAGGGGTGCTGCGCCAGACAAGGCGTCATTCGATCATCGCTTCGCTGCTCGGCATTCGCCACATCGTGCTGGCGGTCAACAAGATCGATCTCGTCGATTTCGACCAGGCGGTTTTCGACCGGATCGTCGAAGACTACGGACAATTCTCGCGTGACCTCGGCTTCCAGACCATCGTGCCGATCCCGATGTCGGCCCGCTACGGCGACAATGTCAGCGGCCGCTCCGACAATATGCAATGGTATTCCGGCCCGACGCTGATCGAGCACCTCGAGACAGTTTCGGTCGAAGAGGCTGCTGTCGAGCAGCCATTCCGTTTTCCGGTGCAGTACGTCAACCGACCCAATCTCGACTTCCGCGGCTTTGCCGGCACGATCGCTTCCGGCGCCATTGCGCCAGGCGACGAGGTCGTGGTCGCCAAATCCGGCAAGTCCTCGCATGTCAAACGCATTGTCGCCCATGGCGGCGATCTCAAACAGGCGGTGGCCGGCCAGGCCATCACGCTCGTTCTTGACGATGAGGTCGAGGTCTCCAGGGGCAACATGCTGGTTTCGCCGGCCGCCAGGCCGCAGGTTGCCGATCAGTTCGCCGCCAACATCGTCTGGTTTGACGAGCATGCGCTGCTGCCGGGCCGTTCCTACATCCTGCGCACCGAGACCGACCAGACCAGCGCTACCGTCACCGACCTGAAATACCGCATCAATGTCAACGACTTCGCCCATGAAGCGGCCAAGTCGCTTGAAATGAACGAAGTCGGCATCTGCAACATCTCGACGCGGGCGCCGATCGCCTTCGATCCCTTCGCCGAGAATCGTACCACCGGCGCCTTCATCCTGATCGATCGCATCTCGAACGCCACCGTCGGCGCCGGCATGATCGTGCACTCGCTGCGTCGTGCCGAAAACATCCACTGGCAATCGCTCGATGTCGGCAAGCGCGTGCGCGCCGACATGAAGAACCAGCGGCCCGCCGTGTTCTGGTTCACCGGGCTTTCGGGCTCCGGCAAGTCGACCATCGCCAATCTGTTCGAGAAGAAGCTGTTCGCCACCGGCCGGCACACCTATATCCTGGACGGCGACAATGTCCGTCACGGTCTCAACCGCGATCTCGGATTCACCGATGCCGACCGGGTCGAGAACATCCGCCGCGTGGCCGAAGTGGCCAAGCTGATGGCCGATGCCGGGCTGATCGTCATTGTCTCGTTCATTTCGCCGTTCAGCGCCGAACGGCGCATGGCGCGCGAACTGATGGCCGATGGCGAGTTCATCGAGGTGTTTGTCGATACGCCTTTCGAGGAGTGCGCCAGGCGCGATCCGAAGGGCCTCTATGCCCGGGCGCTGAACGGCGAGATCAAGAACTTCACCGGTGTCGATTCCCCCTACGAGGCGCCGGAAAAACCGGAAATCCATCTCAAGACGCTCGGCAGATCGGCTGAAGAGATGGTAGATGCCCTGGAACACTGGCTGAACGAGCGTGACATTGCCGAAGACCAATATGACAACGGCGGCGGTATCTGACGACAAGTCGATGCTCGACATCTTCGAGCAACTGGCCCTGGCGGCCGGACGCGAGGTCATGCGTGTGTTCCACGCCGGCTGCGCGGTTGACCGTAAATCAGACTCCTCGCCGGTGACCGAGGCGGACCGCGAGAGCGAGAAGATCATTCTCACCGGCCTGCGCGCCGCATTTCCCGAGATTCCCTGCGTGGCCGAGGAGGAGGCGGCGGCCGGTGTCATGCCGACCGATCTTGGCGATGCGTTCTTCCTCGTCGATCCGCTCGATGGTACCAAGGAATTCGTCAATCGCCGCACCGACTTCACAGTCAACATCGCGCTTGTGCGCCATGGTGTGCCGGAAGTCGGTGTCGTCTTCGCGCCTTGCACAGGCCGCTTCTTTTCCGGCCGGCCGGGCAGGGCGGAAGCCCTGGAAATCGACGGCGACTACCAGATCGTCGGCCGCAGGCCGATTTCGGTGAGAACGGCAGCCGCCCCGCTGGCCGTGGTTGCCAGCCGGTCGCACAACACGCCGGAAACCGAAGCCTATATTCGCGAACTCGGCGCCGCCGAGATCGTCTCGGTCGGATCGTCCTTGAAATTCTGTCTTCTGGCGAGTGCCGAGGCAGACGTCTATCCGCGTTTCGGCCGCACCATGGAGTGGGACACCGCCGCGGGCGACGCGGTGTTGCGCGCGGCGGGCGGTACGACACGCACGCTGGACGGCAAGCCCTTGGCCTATGGCAAACGCGACCAGGCCGACGACGAGGATTTCGCCAATCCTCATTTCATCGCCAGCGGCAGGGCAGGGGCAAACCCAGCCTGAGAGCCGCTGCCGATTACTCCGCCGCGGCCTGCGCCGAGTTCGAGCCGATATAGTTGCGGATCGTCTCGATGATCCGGTTCTGGTCGGCTTCACTGAGATAGGGGTGCATCGGCAGGCACAGGATGCGCTTCGGCAGGTCCTCCGAAACGGCAAGGCCGGTCGGCGTGCGCGGGTAGTCGCGATAGGCGACCTGGGCATGCAGCGGCTTGACGTAGTAGATGACGGACGGAATGCCCTTCTCGCCGAGATGCGCCTTCAGACCGTCGCGCTTGGGCGTCTCGATCGCGTATTGGGCCCAGGCGGACCGGCTGCCATCGAGATTGCGGGCAACCGTGACGATGTCGCCGAGCCCTTCGGCATAGCGATTTGCCACCACCTGGCGCGCGACCATCTCGTCTTCGAGGATGGCGAGCTTTTCGATGAGGATCGCCGCCTGCAGCGTGTCGAGCCGCGAATTGATGCCGACGCGAACATTGTCGTACTGGGTCTCGCCCTTGCCGTGGAAGGCAAAGGAACGCAGCTTGTCGGCCAGCGCGTCATCGTTGGTGAACATCGCGCCGCCGTCGCCATAGCAGCCAAGCGGCTTGGCCGGGTAGAAGCTGGTCGAGCCGACATGGCCGAAGGCACCGCACATCTTGCCGTCATGCGATCCGCCCATCGACTGGGCGGCGTCCTCGATCACCAACAGTCCTTCGCGGTCGGCAATGGCCATGATTGCCTCGTAGTCGGCGGCAAGGCCGAACAGGTCGACCGGGATGATCGCCTTCGGCTTTAGCCGGCCTTCCTTCTTGATCATGGTGATCGCCGCCTCGAGACTGGCGATGTCGATGTTGTAGGTTGCGGGATCGACATCGACGAAGACGGGTTCCGCCTTAGCCAACGCCACCACTTCGGCGGTGGCGGCGAAGGTGAAGCTCGGCACGAACACGGCATCGCCCGGGCCGATGCCGGCCGCAAACAGCGGCAGCAGCAGCGCATCGGTGCCGTTGGCGCAGGCCACGACATGCTTGGTGCCGACATAGGCGGCGAGCTTCTTCTCGAATTCCGCGACCTGGGGGCCGAGGATGTAGCGGCCGTCCTCGACAACATGGTCGATCGCGGCTTTCAGCCGGTCGCGGATGCGTTCGCGCTGCGCGCCAAGATCAATGAACTGCATGGTCGGCCTCAAAAACGGTTTTTAACAAGGCGGTTTAGCCAGATAACGGCCCGCTGGTACCAGAGTTGCGCCTGCCGAGAAAGCCGGACGGTCGGGGCCGCAGATTGCCTGGCTGTTGCGGTCTGTTACCACTGCTTCCGGCGAATGCTGGCCA
Organism: Mesorhizobium sp. B2-1-3A; assembly: GCF_006442655.1. Taxonomy (NCBI): domain Bacteria; kingdom Pseudomonadati; phylum Pseudomonadota; class Alphaproteobacteria; order Hyphomicrobiales; family Phyllobacteriaceae; genus Mesorhizobium; species Mesorhizobium sp. B2-1-3A. The sequence continues at coordinate 818,140 of NZ_VFWK01000001.1, read as the reverse complement.
GATGCCGGAAATCCGGGCCTCGTCGGGCGCGATCCGGCCTTTATAGCCCCCGGGATTCGTCCTGCGAAACATAAAGTGATCGACTGGCTCAACTTATGTTGAACGTTGCTCAGGCAATTTCGTGCCGCCACGGTGGATTGGCGCCGGCGCGTGATACGGTCACCGCCGCTGCCTTGGCACCAAGCGCCAGTGCCTTGCGGATCGCGTCTTGCGTGAGGTCGCCGATGGCCGCCTTCGTCAGCAGGCCCTGTTCATGCAGGGAGGCAAGAATGCCGGCATTGAATGTATCACCCGCACCGACCGTGTCGACCACCTCGACCTTTTCCGGCATCACGGTGACGGCGTGGTCCTTGGTGTAACCGACAGCACCTTCGCTGCCATGCGTCACGACGATCAGTTTCGGGCCGCGCTCAAGCCAGTTTCGCACGACGTCCTCGTGCGAACCGGCTTCGCCGAACCAGTTGAGGTCTTCGTCCGACAGTTTCACGATATCGGCCATCGCCATCATCTCCCGGATGCGCCTGAGGTGCTTGGCCTTGTCCGGGATGAAGTTCGGCCGGATGTTGGGATCGAGCATCATGACACGGCTCGCATGCTCGCGCCGCATGAACTCTTCATAGGCACTGCCGGCAGGCTCCGAGATCAGGCTGATGGCGCCGAACAGCATGGCCTCGATCTCGTTTCCAAGCGCCGGCAGGTCATCGATGGTAAGCAGGCGTCCGGCGGTGTTCTCGTCGTAGAAAGTATAGGTCGCCTGGCCGTTGGTGAGCTTCACGAAGGCCAGCGTCGTCGGCCTGGGCGAGGTATGGGCGTAGGTGGAACTGACCTTGCTCGCCCCCAGCGCGTCCCTGAACTGGCCGCCGAAAAGATCCGACGACAGGCCCGAAAAGAAGCCGGCCGGCGCGCCGAGCCGTCCAAGCGCGATCGCCGTGTTGAACACCGCGCCACCGACATAGGGAGCAAAGGCAGGCTCACCTTGCGTCGTGGTGCGCGGCAACATGTCGATCAGGGCTTCGCCGCAGCAAAGGATCATGGCTTCCTGGTCTCCGGCGGATAGATCACGCCCTTGCGGATGATGATGTTGGCGTAAAGCCGCGGCTCGCTTGTCGCGACGATGGCATGCGCCGATTTGACCCGTGCATAGAAGTCGGCGCCGGCCAGCGCAACCACCTTGCGGCCGGGCGCGCGTTTGGCGCAGATCGCCTCTATCTCGTGATGGACCGGATCGGCGCGCGACGGGTCGCCTTTCACGGATGCGCGGAACAACGCTTCCGGCACCGCGTCATCCACCGGCAGGATACTCAGGATCGCGTCGAGCACCGGAATGAGCGGATGACCGTCGGCCCGGATGAGGCGCCTTGCCTGCTCCTCTGCCGGATAATTTCCGTCGACCAGGGCGATCTCGTCGCCATGGCCCATGGCGCGCAATGTCGCCAGAAGGTCCGGACCGAGCAGCGCCGGGATTCCGATCAGCATTCAGGCGCTCCTGGAAATCGTCGTCGAACCGATCAGGAAGCGCTCGGACAGCGGCAGGCTGGCGCCGCCGAGCGCCCGGGCATGGATGCCGACGGTTCCCTCGCGAACGGCGGGCAGTTTCAAGCCTTCGCCGTCGATTGTCGCGATGGCCGCGATAATGGCATTGACCAGCCGACGGCGCACCGCCCGCGGCATCCAGCCGTCGACCACCGCCGCCTCGAAATCGATGACCGAGGACGCCGCGACGATGGCATAGGCAAGCGCCCGTGAGGCGCTGGCGATCCAGTCGTCGAGTTCGGAGCCGATCTCGCCCCAGTCCTCGGGTGACGTCCACAGATGCGAAGCCTCGACGCCGCGGGCATTGAGCGCTTTTTCCAGCATGGCGATCGACGCCACGTCGATCAGCTGGGTCGGCTTGCCGTCCGGTCCCGGCACCGGCATGGAGCCGAGCGCGCCAGCATTGCCGGTCGGGCCGCCGAACAGCCGGCCGTTGAGCACGATGCCGCCGCCGGCGAAGGCGCCGATGTAGAAATAAACGAAATCACGCGCGCCGCCCGCCTGGCCGAAGACGAGTTCCGCGCCGCAGGCCGACGTAGCGTCGTTTTGCAGATAGACCGGAAAATCGCATTGCGCCTGGATATCGCCCCTGATGTCGCGGTGGCGCCATTCGTCCATGACGTCGCGCGGCGCGCCGGCGGTGTCGGCCCAGTTCCACAATTCGAACGGCATGGCGATGCCGAGCCCGGCAATGCGCTTGTCCTGTGCCGGCGTCAGTTCGCCGCGCATCTTTTTCATGCCATCGGTGACGAATTCCACCGTCTCGCGCGGTGCCGGATAGCGATAGGAGTGCTGCAGCATAGAGCGCACATTCCCGAGAAAATCGATCAGCACCAGTTCCGCGCTGCGGCGACCGATCTTGAGGCCGATGAAGAAGGCGCCCTCCGGATTGAGCGCCATCGGTATCGAGGGCTGGCCGATCTTGCCGCGCAGCGGTGCCTGGCGCACGAGCAGGCCTTCTTCCTCCAGCTCGCGCATGATGACCGAAACCGTCTGCGCCGACAGTCCGGTCATGCGCGCGATATCGGATTTCGCCAGGCTGCCATGCTGACGCACCAGCGAGAGCACCAGCCGCTCGTTGTGGTCGCGCATGCCGCTCTGGTTGGTGCCGCGGTGAATCAGGCTCTCATTCGCTTCGGGCGAACCGTGCCTCGCAGTGGCGGTTTCCACCCTGTTCCTCCCGTCGTTTCCCCTCAATGCTTTTGGGCCAGAATGAGTGAAGGACGCAAGGCTGTCAATAATAAATAAGAGTGATTTAATTATTGACAGGACCCTCGGTCTGGTGTCTGTTGAAGAGGCGTCCACGCTGGGAGAAATTCGTTGGATGCGCCGTAGATGCCGGTTGGCCGGCATCCGGAATGGTTCCACTGGGAGGAAGATCGTGACCAATACAAAACTGTTGAAATCGACCGTGTTTGCCGCGGCTGCCCTGGGTCTGATGGCGTTTGCCTCGTCCGCATCCGCGGCCGGTGTCGGCGCTTGCCTGATCACCAAGACCGATACCAACCCCTTCTTCGTCAAGATGAAGGAAGGTGCCACGGCGAAGGCCAAGGAACTCGGCGTCGACCTCAAGACCTATGCCGGCAAGATCGACGGCGACAGTGAGAGCCAGGTGGCGGCGATCGAAAGCTGCATCGCCGACGGCGCCAAGGGTATCCTGATCACCGCCTCCGACACCAAGGGCATCGTGCCGACCGTCAAGAAGGCCCGCGACGCCGGCCTTCTGGTGATCGCGCTCGACACGCCGCTCGACCCGATCGACGCGGCCGACGCGACCTTCGCGACCGACAATCTGGAAGCCGGCAAGCTGATCGGCGCCTGGGCCGCCGCGACGCTCGGCGACAAGGCCAAGGACGCCAAGATCGGCTTCCTCGACCTGACGCCGTCGCAGCCGACGGTGGACGTGCTGCGCGACCAGGGCTTCATGATGGGCTACGGCATCGACGTGAAGGATCCCAACAAGATCGGCGATGAGACCGATCCGCGCATCGTCGGCCACGACGTCACCAACGGCAACGAGGAGGGCGGCCGCAAGGCGATGGAGAACCTTCTGCAGAAGGACAACACCATCAACGTCATCCACACCATCAACGAGCCGGCCGCTGTCGGCGCCTACCAGGCGCTCAAGGCCGTCGGCCTTGAAAAGCAGGTGCTGATCGTCTCCGTCGACGGCGGCTGCCCCGGCGTGAAGTCGGTGACAGAGGGTGTCATCGGCGCGACGTCGCAGCAATACCCGCTGCAGATGGCAGCGCTCGGCATCGAGGCGATCGCCGCCTTCGCCAAGGATGGAACCAAGCCGAAGCCGACCGAAGGCAAGAATTTCTTCGACACCGGCGTCAACCTGGTGACCGACAAGCCGGCCAAGGGCGTGAAGTCCATCGACACCAAGGAAGGCCTCGCCAAGTGCTGGGGCTGATGCCGGTCTGACCGGCAATTACCGAACTCGAGCGGTCGGGGCTTGATCCCCGGCCGCTTCGGGTGGACGATGGCTCGCGTGACCGCGAACAATCCCGGCGATAGACCGGAAAGGCGTGGACGGGCGTCGGCGCGTGGCTGACACCCTACGGGGAGGAAACATGTCTCAAGCTCAGGAATTCGAGAAAGTTCTCTCGAGCAGCGACACCAGCGTTGCTGCGTTCGACGAGCACAAATCGGCAGTCAGGCGCATCCAGCATTTCCTGCATTCGACACCGGCAGCGGTGCCGCTGATCGTACTGGTCCTGTCGATCATGATCTTCGGCATCACCATTGGCGGGCGCTTCTTCTCGTCCTACACGTTGACGCTGATCCTGCAGCAGATTGCCATCGTCGGCATTCTGGGCGCTGCGCAGACGCTGGTCATCCTGACCGCCGGCATCGACCTGTCGATCGGCGTCATCATGGTGATTTCAGCCGTGATCATGGGCAATTGCGCCGTCAGCTACGGCCTGCCGAGCGTACTCGCGGTGGCGATCGGGCTTGCCGCCGGTGCTGCCTGCGGGCTGCTCAACGGGTTGCTGGTGGCCTACATGAAGCTGCCGCCTTTCATCGTGACGCTGGGCACCTGGAACATCGTCATGGCCACGAACTTCATCTATTCGGCCAACGAGACGATCCGTGACACCGACGTCGACACCCAGGCGCCGCTGCTGCATCTGTTCGCCCTGAGCTTCAAGGTCGGAACCGCGGTGCTGACGCTCGGCGTCATCGCCATGGTCGCGCTGGTGCTGCTGCTCTGGTACGTGCTCAACCACACCGCTTGGGGCCGCCATGTCTACGCCGTCGGCGACGACCAGGAGGCGGCCAAGCTGTCGGGCATCCAGACCAAGAAGGTGCTGGTGACGGTCTACACCCTTGCCGGGCTGATCGCCGCTTTCGCCGCCTGGGTCTCCATCGGCCGTAATGGTTCGATCTCGCCGTCGGCGGCAGTCACCGACTACAATCTGCAGGCGATCACCGCGACGGTGATCGGCGGTATCTCCCTCTTCGGCGGGCGCGGCTCGATCCTGGGCACGCTGTTCGGCGCCATGATCGTCGGCGTCGTCTCAATGGGACTCAACATGCTGGGCGCCGATCCGCAATGGAAAGTGCTGCTCACCGGTGTGTTGATCATCGGCGCCGTGGCGGTCGACCAATGGATCAGAAAGGTTTCGGCATAGTCATGACCCAGGAACCCATTCTCACCGCGCGTGGCTTGGTCAAGCGCTATGGCCGCGTCACCGCCCTCGACAATGCCGACTTCGACCTCTACCCCGGCGAAATTCTCGCCGTCATCGGCGACAACGGTGCCGGCAAGTCATCGCTCATCAAGGCGATTTCAGGCGCCGTCGTGCCAGACGAAGGCGAGATACGGCTTGAAGGCAAAGCCGTTGCCTTCAAGTCGCCAATGGAAGCCCGCGAAGCCGGCATCGAAACCGTCTACCAGAACCTGGCCCTATCGCCGGCACTGTCGATCGCCGACAACATGTTCCTCGGCCGCGAGATCCGCAAACCCGGCTTTCTTGGCCAATGGCTGCGCATGCTCGATCGTCCGGCGATGGAAAAGCGTGCCCGCGACAAGCTGACAGAACTCGGCCTGATGACCATCCAGAACATCGGCCAGGCGGTGGAGACGCTCTCGGGCGGCCAGCGCCAGGGTGTCGCGGTGGCGCGCGCCGCCGCCTTCGGCAGCCGCGTTGTGATCATGGACGAACCGACGGCCGCCCTTGGCGTCAAGGAGAGCCGCCGCGTGCTCGAACTGATCCTCGACGTCAAGAAGCGCGGCCTGCCCATCGTGCTGATCTCGCACAACATGCCGCATGTCTTCGAGGTGGCGGACCGTGTCCACATCCACCGCCTCGGCCGTCGTCTCGCAGTCATCGATCCCAAGCAGTATACGATGTCCGATGCGGTCGCCTTCATGACCGGCGCGAAGGCGCCTCCGGAGGCCGCGCTGGCCGCCTGACCGCCAAATTGCCGCAGGGTAAGTTGGCGGACCTTCATCTAAATCGATTGAATATATGCTGCAATGCGGTAACATGGGCTGGGATGAATGGTGAAAGCCGGTATGATCGTTGCAACCGCACGAGAGGTAGCATGACGCGCGCGATGACATCCGAAACCCTTCCGCCACTGCTCGAAAATCCAGATCCGAAGACGCTCGCAAGGGAAGTCTTGATGGCCCTCAAATACAGGGTCGGTAAGGACACCACCGTCGCGACGCAATATGATTGGCTGACCGCCTCGATCAAGGTCGTGCGCGATCGCATCGTCGATCACTGGATGCAGGCAACCAAAGAGGCCTACGACCAGCAGGAAAAGCGCGTCTATTACCTGTCGCTGGAATTCCTCATCGGCCGCCTGATGCGCGACGCCTTCTCCAATCTCGGCCTGATGGACAATATGCGCGAGGCGCTGTCGTCTCTCGGCGTCGACCTCGATCTCATCGCGGCGCTCGAGCCCGATGCGGCGCTCGGCAATGGCGGCCTTGGCCGGCTCGCCGCCTGCTTCATGGAAAGCATGGCCACCGTCGACATTCCCGCGCATGGCTACGGCATCCGCTACGCCAACGGCATGTTCCGCCAGGAAATCCATGACGGCTGGCAGGTCGAACTGCCCGAAACCTGGCTCGATCACGGCAACCCATGGGAATTCGAACGGCGCGAACGCTCCTTCGAAGTCGGCTTCGGCGGCTCGGTGGAGTCCATCACGTCAAAGGATGGCCGGCTCGAGCGCCATGTCTGGAAGCCGACCGAGCATGTCCTGGCCGTTGCCTACGACACGCCCGTCGTCGGCTGGCGGGCAAACCGCGTCAACACGCTGCGGCTGTGGTCGGGCATGCCGGTCGATCCGATCCTGCTCGACAAGTTCAATGCGGGCGACCACATCGGCGCGCTGGCTGAGAGCAACAAGGCCGACGCGTTGTCGCGCGTGCTCTATCCCGCCGATTCCCACGTCGCCGGGCAGGAGCTCAGGCTGCGGCAGGAATATTTCTTCTCCACCGCCTCGCTGCAGGACATCGCGCAGCGGCATCTGAGCCAGTATGGCGACCTGAAGTCGCTGCCCGACAAGGCCGCGATCCACTTGAACGACACCCATCCGGCGATCGCGGTGCCGGAGCTGATGCGGCTCCTGATGGATGTCCACGGCATGGACTTCGACCTCGCCTGGGATATCACCAAGCGCACCTTCGGCTACACCAACCACACGCTCCTTCCCGAGGCGCTGGAAAGCTGGCCGGTGCCGCTGTTCGAACGGCTTTTGCCGCGTCACATGCAGATCGTCTACGCCATCAACGCGCAGGTGCTTCTGGAGGCCCGCGCCACCAACCAGTTCTCGGGCGAGCAGATCAGCCGCATCTCGCTGATCCAGGAAAACGGCGACCGCCGCGTTCGCATGGGCAATCTGGCCTTTGTCGGCTCGCACTCCATCAATGGCGTCTCGGCGCTGCACACCGAGCTGATGAAGGAAACGGTGTTCGCCGACCTGCACAAGCTCTATCCCGACCGCATCAACAACAAGACCAACGGCATCACGCCGCGGCGCTGGCTGATCCAGTGCAACCCGGGACTGACCTCGCTCGCCCGCGAGGCGATCGGCGACCGGTTTCTGGACGACATCGAGGGCATCAAAGGGCTCGACGGCTTTGCCGATGACAGCGCGTTCCGGGAGAAGTTCGCGGGCGTCAAGCGGCAGAACAAGGTGCGGCTGGCCAATCTCGTCGCCGACCGGCTCGGCATCAAGGTCGATCCGTCGGCGCTGTTCGACATCCAGGTCAAGCGCATCCACGAATACAAGCGCCAGCTTCTCAACATCCTCGAGGCGGTTGCGCTTTACGACCAGATCCGTTCGCATCCCGAGCGTGACTGGATGCCCCGCGTGAAGTTTTTCGGAGGCAAGGCGGCGCCCAGCTACCACAACGCCAAGCTGATCATCAAACTCGCCAATGACGTCGCCAGGGTCATCAACCGCGACCCGGCCGTTCGCGGTTTGCTGAAGGTGGTGTTCGTGCCGAATTACAATGTCAGCCTGGCCGAAATCATGATGCCGGCCGCCGACCTGTCCGAGCAGATATCGACCGCCGGCATGGAGGCGTCGGGCACCGGCAACATGAAGTTCGCGCTCAACGGCGCGTTGACCATCGGCACGCTCGACGGGGCCAATGTCGAGATCAAGGAATGCGTCGGCGACGACAACATCTTCATCTTCGGCCTGACAACGGCAGAGGTCGCCGAGCGGCGCAACAATGGCTACAACCCGCGCGCCGTGATCGAGGGGTCCTCCGAACTGGCGCAGGCGGTCGCGGCCGTATCCTCGGGTGTCTTCTCGCCGGACGACCCGGACCGCTACCGCGATCTCATCAATGGCCTCTACGACAGTGACTGGTTCATGGTCGCCGCCGATTTTGATGCCTACACCGCTGCCCAGCGCGAGGTCGACGCCGTCTGGCGCAACAGCCCGGATTGGTATGCCCGGGCGATCCGCAATGTCGCGCGCGTCGGCTGGTTTTCCTCCGATCGCACGATCCGCCAATACGCGAAAGAAATCTGGAACGTGCCTGTCTGATGTGATTGCATGAGGCCACGAACAAAGTGGTCCCGGTGATGCGGGTTGAATGTCAATTCACATCACCAGAAACAAACACCTGGTGCCCTGGGAGGGACACTGCCTGATGAGGAAGCCGCGCGCGACCGCTGCGACAAGCGGGCCGGACGGACTGGCGCCAGCCAGCGATGTTGCGGCGATTGTCGCCGGCACGCACGGGGATCCGTTTGCAGTCCTTGGCGTCCACGAGATCGGCAAGAGCCTGTTTGCCCGCTGCTTCGTTCCCCATGCCGAAACCGTCGCAGCCTATACGCTGACGGGCATCGAGGCCGGTGAGTTGTCCAGGCGCGATGATGCCGGCTTCTTCGAAGGCAAGCTGTCGATCAGGAAGCGGCAACCGCTGCGCTACCACGCGCGCAATGCCGGCGGCGACTGGTGGCTGACCGATCCCTATTCGTTCGGCCCGGTGCTCGGGCCGATGGACGACTACTATATCGCCGAGGGTTCGCACCTCAGGCTGTTCGACAAGCTTGGCGCGCATGTCATCGAGCACGAGGGGGCCACCGGCGTGCATTTCGCCGTCTGGGCTCCCAATGCGCGGCGCGTCTCGGTGGTCGGCGATTTCAACGACTGGGATGGCCGCCGTCACACGATGCGTGATCGCCGCGATACCGGCATCTGGGAATTGTTCGTGCCCGACATCGGTGCCGGCCGACCCTACAAATACGAGATCATCGGCCCCGATGGCGTCAGACTGCCGCTGAAGGCCGACCCGTTCGCGTTCAAATCCGAACTGCGTCCGGCCACGGCTTCGGTCGTTGCGGTGCCGCCGGGGCATGAGTGGGGCGACGAGGCCCACCGCAATTTCTGGCGCAATGCCGATCACCGGCGCGAAGCCATTTCGATCTACGAAGTCCACGCCGGGTCCTGGCAGCTTGGCGACGACGGCACGTTCCTGTCATGGGACGAAATGGCCGATCGGCTGATCCCCTACGTGGTCGAGACCGGTTTCACCCACATCGAGTTCATGCCGATCTCCGAACATCCCTATGACCCGTCCTGGGGTTATCAGACGACCGGCCTCTATGCGCCGTCGGCCCGCTTCGGCGACCCGGACGGTTTTGCCCGTTTCGTCGATGGGGCGCACCGCGCCGGCGTTGGCGTCATCCTCGACTGGGTGCCGGCGCATTTTCCGGTCGACGCGCATGGCCTGGCCCATTTCGACGGCACCGCGCTCTACGAACATGCCGACCCGCGCAAGGGTTTTCATCCCGACTGGAACACCGCGATCTACAATTTCGGTCGCCGCGAGGTGGTGTCTTTCCTAGTCAACAACGCGTTGTTCTGGGCCGAGAAATACCATGTCGACGGTTTGCGCGTCGATGCGGTCGCCTCGATGCTCTACCTCGACTATTCGCGCAAGGCCGGCGAATGGATCCCCAACGAGAAGGGCGGCCGCGAGAACCTCGAAGCGGTCTCTTTCCTGCAGAAGATGAACAAGGAGGTCTACGGCCATCATCCGGGCGTCATGACCATCGCCGAGGAATCCACCTCATGGCCGAAGGTCTCCGCGCCGGTGCATGAGGGCGGGCTGGGTTTCGGCTTCAAGTGGAACATGGGCTTCATGCACGACACGCTGGAGTATTTTTCCAAGGAGCCGATCTTCCGCAAGCACCACCACAACGACCTGACCTTCGGCTTGACCTACGCTTTCTCGGAGAATTTCGTGTTGCCGCTCTCGCATGACGAGGTCGTGCACGGCAAAGGCACGCTGCTGGGCAAGATGGCCGGCGACGACTGGCAGAAATTCGCGACCTTGCGTGCCTATTACGGCTTCATGTGGGGCTATCCCGGCAAGAAGCTGTTGTTCATGGGACAGGAGTTCGCGCAGCGCCGCGAATGGAGCGAGGCACGCGCGCTCGACTGGAACCTGCTCGATTTCCGCCCGCATCGCGGCGTCTGGCAGACGGTGCGCGATCTCAACTATCTCTACAGGTCGCGCCCGGCGCTGCATGGCCGCGACTGCGAACCGGAAGGATTTTCCTGGCTGATCGTCGACGACAGCCAGAATTCGGTTTTCGCCTGGGTGCGCAACGCGCCTGGCGGCAGCCCGGTGGCCGTCATCTCCAACTTCACGCCGGTGCCGCGCGACAATTATCGCGTGCCGTTGCCGAAGGCCGGCAAGTGGCGCGAGATCATCAACACCGACGCATCCGAATATGGCGGCTCCGGCATGGGCAATGGCGGCATGGTCGAGGCAAGGGCGGAAGGCAAGAGCATCTCGGCAACGATGCTTCTGCCGCCGCTGTCGACGATCATGCTCGAACTGGTTGTCGACTGAGCCCGTCTCGGCGAAATGGCGAGACTTGAGTAACTTGGGAGGGTAGAAATGGCAGACTTGAAACGGACCCAGCCGCTGGCGCGCGATGCCATGGCCTACGTACTGGCCGGCGGCCGTGGCAGCCGCCTCAAGGAACTGACCGACCGTCGCGCCAAGCCGGCGGTCTATTTCGGCGGCAAGACGCGCATCATCGACTTCGCGCTCTCCAATGCGCTCAACTCGGGCATTCGCCGCCTTGGGGTCGCCACCCAGTACAAGGCGCATTCGCTGATCCGCCACCTGCAGCGCGGCTGGAACTTCCTGAGGCCGGAACGAAACGAAAGCTTCGACATCCTTCCCGCCAGCCAGCGTGTGTCGGAAACGCAGTGGTATGAGGGCACGGCGGACGCCGTCTACCAGAACATCGACATCATCGAGGCCTATGGCCCGGAATACATGGTCATCCTCGCCGGCGACCATATCTACAAGATGGACTACGAGATGATGCTGCGCCAGCATGTCGACGCCAATGCCGACGTCACGGTCGGCTGCCTCGAAGTGCCGCGCATGGAAGCGACAGGCTTCGGCGTCATGCATGTCGATGCCAAGGACAACATCATCGCCTTCGTCGAAAAGCCGGCCGATCCGCCAGGCATTCCGGGCAACCCGGAATTCGCCCTGGCCTCGATGGGCATCTACGTCTTCAAGACCAAGTTCCTGATGGAGCAACTGCGCCGCGACGCCGCCGAGCCCGGCTCCAGCCGCGATTTCGGCAAGGACATCATCCCCTATATCGTCCAGCATGGTAAGGCGATCGCGCACCGCTTCACCAAGTCCTGCGTACGCTCGACCGCGGAAAACGAAGCCTACTGGCGCGATGTCGGAACGGTCGACGCCTATTGGGAAGCCAATATCGACTTGACCGATGTGACGCCGGAGCTCGACCTCTACGACCGCGACTGGCCGATCTGGACCTATGCCGAGTTGAAGCCGCCGGCAAAATTCGTCCATGACGAGGATGGCCGGCGCGGCTCGGCCGTTTCTTCCCTGGTCTCGGGCGATTGCATCGTCTCCGGCGCGACGCTGAAGAAAAGCCTGATCTTTACCGGCGCGCGCATCAATTCCTATTCGACGCTGGAAGAGGTCGTCATGCTGCCCGACGTTCATGTCGGACGGAACGCAAAGTTGAAACGCGTCGTCATCGATCACGGTGTAAGGATACCGGAAGGGTTGGTGATCGGCGAGGATCCCGTGCTCGACGCCAAGCGCTTCCGCGTTTCGGAAAAGGGCATCTGCCTGGTCACACAGGACATGATCAACAAACTCGGGCTCTAGAGCAATTCCAGGAAAAGTGTGAGAACGGTTTTCCCACCGGAATTGCTCAGAACAGGATCGGATAGACGCATGCAGGTTCTGTCGGTCACGCCCGAGATCTTCCCGCTGATCAAGACCGGCGGACTGGCCGATGTGACCGGTGCGCTGCCCGTCGCGCTGGCAGCCAAGGGCGTGGCCATGCGCACACTCATTCCAGGCTTTCCCGTGGTGATGGAAGGCTTCAAGAAAAGGAAGGCCGTCTACCAGTATCCGTTGCTGCAAGGCGGCAAGGCCTCCATCCACTCTGTCGAGCTTGCCGGGCTCGATCTTTTCGTGCTCGACGCGCCGCATCTGTTCGACCGGCCCGGTGGTCCCTATGGCAATGCTTCGGGAGCGGATTGGCCGGACAATTGGCGGCGCTTCGCGGCGCTGAGCCAGGCCGGTGCCGATATCGCCGGCGGCGCCATCTCGGGCTACCTGCCAGACATCGTCCATGCCCATGACTGGCAGTCGGCGATGACGCTGGCCTATATGCGCTACGGCAAGGCGGTCGGCACGCCTTCGATGATGACCGTCCACAATCTCGCCTTCCAGGGCCAGTTTGGCGCCGGCATCTTCGGCGAGCTCGGTCTGCCCGCGGCGGCGATGGCGCTTGACGGCGTCGAATATTATGGCGGCGTCGGCTTCCTCAAGGCCGGCCTGCAGGCCGCCTGGGCGATCACCACCGTCAGCCCGACCTACGCGCAGGAGATCCGCTCGCCGGAGTTCGGCATGGGTCTCGACGGACTGATCAACATGCGCTCCAGCGATCTCTACGGCATCGTCAATGGCATCGACACAGCCATCTGGGATCCGGAAACAGACAAGCATCTGGTATCGAACTATACGGCCGCCACGCTCAAGGCGCGGGCACCGAACAGGGCCGCCGTGGAGGATCGCTTCGGCCTCGACCGCGACGATAGCCCCATCGTCTGCGTCATCAGCCGGCTGACCTGGCAGAAGGGCATGGACATATTGGCGACGGTGATCGACGGTGTCGTCGCGACCGGTGTACGCTTGGCCATACTGGGCTCGGGCGACGCCGGCCTGGAAGGCGCATTGCTTGCCGCCGCCGCACGCCACCGTGGCCGCATCGGCGTGGTCGTCGGCTATGATGAGGGGCTGTCGCACACCATGCAGGGCGGCTGCGACGCCATCGTCATCCCATCACGCTTCGAACCCTGCGGTCTGACGCAGCTCTACGGCCTGCGCTACGGCTGTGTACCGGTGGTTGCCCGCACCGGCGGCCTCGCCGACACTATCATCGACGCCAACGAAGCGGCGATGGCGGCCGGCGTGGCGACAGGGTTCCAGTTCGCACCCAACAATGGCGGCGCGATGCTGCACGCCATAAGCCGCCTGGCCGAAGCCTACGCCAACCCCGCGGTCTTCGAAACCATCCAGCGTCAGGGCATGAAGACCGATGTGTCGTGGGATCGAAGCGCCGAAAAATACGTTGAACTCTATCGCCTGCTGCTTTCGAAAAGGGTCGCCTGAAGCATGATACGCACCGTCCCCACCAAACCCTACTCCGACCAGAAGCCGGGCACGTCGGGCCTGCGCAAGAAGGTGCCTGTGTTCCAGCAGGAGCATTATGCCGAGAACTTCATCCAGTCGATCTTCGACGCGCTCGACGGGTTCAAGGGCAAGACCTTGGTGATCGGTGGCGACGGCCGCTTCTATAACCGCGAGGTCATCCAGAAGGCGATCGCCATGGCCGCCGCCAACGGCTTCGGCAAGGTGATGGTCGGGCAGGGCGGCATCCTGTCGACGCCCGCCGCCTCGCATGTCATCCGCAAATACAAGACCTTCGGCGGCATCATCCTGTCGGCCAGCCATAATCCGGGCGGCCCGCACGAGGATTTCGGCATCAAGTACAATGCCGGCAATGGTGGCCCGGCGCCGGAAAAGCTGACCGACGCGATCTTCGAGAAAACCAAGGCGATTTCGAGCTTCAAGACATCGGACATCGATCCGATCGACATCGACACGATCGGCACGGTCAAGGCCGCCGGCATGACGGTCGAGATCATCGATCCGGTCGCCGACTATGCCGAACTGATGGAAAGCCTGTTCGATTTCGACGCGCTGCGCAAACTGTTCAAGTCAGGCTTCCGCATGCGCTTCGACGCCATGCACGCGGTGACCGGTCCCTATGCCAAGGAGATCCTTGAAAACCGGCTTGGCGCGGCCAACGGCACCTGCCGCAACTTCAAGCCGCTGCCCGATTTCGGCGGCCATCATCCCGATCCGAACCTGGTCCACGCCAAGCACCTCTATGATGAGATGATGGGGCCGGATGCGCCGGATTTTGGTGCCGCTTCCGACGGCGACGGCGACCGCAATCTGATCATCGGCAAGGGCATTTTCGTCACCCCGTCGGATTCGGTGGCCATGCTTGCCGCCAATGCCCGCCTGGCGCCCGGCTACAAGGACGGGCTGAAGGGCATTGCCCGCTCGATGCCGACCAGTGGCGCGGCCGACCGGGTCGCCGAAAAACTCGGCATCGGCATCTATGAGACCCCGACAGGCTGGAAGTTCTTCGGCAATCTGCTCGATGCCGGCATGGCGACGATCTGTGGCGAGGAAAGTGCGGGCACCGGCTCCAACCATGTCCGCGAGAAGGACGGCCTTTGGGCGGTGCTGTTGTGGCTCAACATCCTCGCCGCGCGCGGCGAAAGCTGCAAGCAGGTCGTCACCGAGCACTGGGCGGCCTACGGGCGCAACTACTATTCGCGCCACGACTATGAGGAGGTCGAGAGCGACCGCGCCAATGCGCTGGTCGACGAACTGCGCGCCAAGCTCGGCTCGCTGCCCGGCACCAGCGTGCGCGGCCTGAAGATCACCAAGGCCGACGACTTCGCCTATCATGACCCGGTCGACGGCTCGACCAGCGAGCACCAGGGCATCAGGGTGCTGTTCGAAGGCGGTTCTCGCGTCGTCTTCCGGCTCTCCGGCACGGGTACTTCAGGTGCCACCTTGCGCGTCTATATCGAGCGCTACGAGCCGGACAAGGCGCGGCACGATCTCGACACCCAGGTCGCACTCGCCGACCTCATCGCCGCCGCCGACGACATTGCCGGGATCAAGAGCCACACCGGCCGCAACAAGCCGAGCGTGATTACTTGAGGGGTGGCGTTGAGGGCTTTCCCTTCTCCCCTTGTGGGAGAAGGTGGCCTCGCGAAGCGAGGTCGGATGAGGGGTGCTCCAGCTTGGCGCGTTCTTCGATCGAGATTGCCAACGCCTCGTCCCGTCACACACCCCTCATCCGTCTCGGTGCTGCGCGCCGATCCACCTTCTCCCACAAGGGGAGAAGGGGAGGCGCTGGCATGACCCAACTCGGCGCCACAATCACCCCCGAAGGCATCCGCTTTGCCGCATGGTCCGCATCGGCCCGTCGCCTCTGGGTCTCTATCTTCGACGAAAAAGACAATCGCGAAATCGACCGGCTGGAACTGAAGCCGGAAGGCGAGGGGGTGCATGCGCTCTTCGTTTCCGGCCTTGCCGCGGGCACGCTGTATGGTTTTCGTGCCGACGGCGATTATGCGCCCGAGCTTGGGCTGTGGTTCGATCCCGACAAGCTGCTGACCGATCCCTACGCCGTCGAAATCGACCGGCCCTATGCTTATCACTGGCGGCTCGCCGCGCGGCGTAACGAGGGTGCGGACACCGCGCCGTTGATGCCCAAGACCGTGGCAAGGACCTTGCCCAAGGCAGTGCCCGTGCTGCCGCCGCTGTTTCGTCCGGGCGGCCTGATCTACGAACTGAACGTCCGCTCCTTCACGAAGCTCCACCCTGATGTGCCGGAAGAACAGCGCGGTACCCTGGCAGCGCTCGCCCACCCCGCCATCATCGCGCATCTGAAGCGCCTCGGTGTGTCCGCGGTCGAACTGATGCCGGTGACGGCGTCGATCGACGAGCGGCATCTGCCACCGCTGGGCCTGAGCAACGCCTGGGGCTATAACCCCGTCACCTTCATGGCGCTCGATCCACGGCTGGCGCCCGGCGGTCTGGCCGAATTGCGCGAAACCGTCGCGAGGCTGCGCCAGGCCGGCATCGGCACCATCCTCGATCTCGTCTTCAACCACACAGGCGAAAGCGACAGGCTGGGGCCGACGCTGTCGTTGCGCGGCCTCGACAATCAAGCCTACTACCGGCACCAGCCGGATGGCAGGCTGGTCAATGACACCGGCACTGGCAACACCGTCGCGTGCGACCATCCGGTGGTGCGCGACATGGTGCTCGACACGCTTCGCCATTTTGTCCGCCATGCCGGCGTCGACGGCTTTCGCTTCGATCTGGCACCGGTGCTGGGCCGCGTCGATGGCGTGTTCGATCCCGCCGCGCCCTTGCTCGAGGCTATCGCCGGCGATCCGGTCCTTGCCGATCGCGTGCTGGTCGCCGAACCCTGGGATATAGGCCCGGACGGCTATCAGCTCGGCAATTTCCCCGCGCGCTTCCTCGAATGGAACGATCGCTATCGCGACGACGCCAGACGCTTCTGGCGTGGCGATGTCGGCGCGGTTGGAGCGTTGGCGACCCGGCTTGCCGGCTCATCCGATGTTTTTGGCAAGGCAGGCCAACCAGCTAGCCGAACGGTCAATTTCATCGCCGCGCATGATGGCATGACGCTGGCCGATATCGTCGCCTATGAGCGTAAGCATAACGCGGCCAATGGCGAGCAGAACCGTGATGGCCACAACGACAATTTGTCCTGGAACAACGGCGCCGAGGGCGAGACGGACAACGCGGCGATCGGCAAAGCGCGCTTCGAAGACCAGTGCGCGCTGCTTGCCACACTATTTGCCTCGCGGGGCACCATCATGCTGACCGCAGGCGACGAATTTGGTCGTACCCAGAAGGGCAACAACAACGCCTACGCGCAGGACAACGCCGTCACCTGGCTGGATTGGACGGGCCGCGACCAGGTGCTGGAGCGTTACGCATCGGCGCTGGCCACACTCCGCCGCGCCGTCCCGGCATTGTCGGATACGCATTTCCTGATGGGACAATCAGCCGAGGCCTCAGGCATCCCCGACGTCGTCTGGTTGACTGAGACCGGCATGCCGCTGGCCGAGGCGGACTGGAACGATCCCGGCCGACATCGCCTTGTCATGCTATTGGGCGATGCAGGCGGCGGCCGCCTTGCCGTCATCATCAATGGCGATCGCCGCCAATGCGTCTTCACCTTGCCCGAAAGGGAAGGGTTCCGATGGCAGCCGGCGATCGAAACGCAGGCGGTCGACCTTGCGCGGCCAATGCCGGGCCGCAGCGTCAATTTCATGATCGAGCGCCTGGCTCAAAAGGGCGGCGCCGGGAAGGGGTCGTGATGGCCGATGAAGATGCCAACGAGTGGTGGCGTGGCTGCGTCATCTACCAGGTCTATCCGCGTTCCTTCCAGGACACGACCGGCGATGGCAGCGGCGATCTCAGGGGTATCACGGCAAGGCTCGCCCACATCGCCTCGCTTGGCGTCGATGCCGTTTGGCTGTCGCCCTTCTTCAAGTCGCCAATGGCCGACATGGGCTACGACGTGTCGGACTATAGCGACGTTGATCCGATGTTCGGTTCGCTGGAGGATTTCGACACCCTGGTCGCCGAAGCGCACCGGCTGGGCCTGAAGGTCGTCATCGACCAGGTGCTGTCGCACTCATCCGACAAGCATGAATGGTTCATCGAAAGCCGCGCCAGCCGCGACAACCCCAAGGCCGATTGGTATGTCTGGGCCGATGCGAAGCCCGACGGCAACGCGCCCAACAACTGGCTGTCCGTCTTCGGTGGCCCTGCCTGGGAGTGGGATTCGACCCGCCGGCAGTATTACATGCACAATTTCCTCGCCTCGCAGCCCGACCTGAATTTCCACAATCGCGAGGTCCAGGATGCACTGCTGGACACGGTTCGGTTCTGGCTGGAGCGCGGCGTCGACGGTTTCCGGCTCGACACCGTCAATTACTATGTCCACGACCGCTGGCTACGCAGCAATCCGCCCTTGGCGTCGAGTGTCGCCGGCACCAATGGCGAAACCAACACCTACCTTTACCAGGAGCATCTGTTCGACAAGACGCAGCCGGAAAACCTGGCTTTCCTCAAACGTTTCCGGGCATTGCTGGACGAGTATGAGGGCCGTGCCGCGGTTGGTGAAATCGGCGACGAGGGCCGCTCGCTGCAGACGCTGGCCGCCTACACTTCCGGCGGCGACAAGCTGCAGATGTGCTACACCTTCGACCTGCTCGGTTCGCAATTTTCGGCGGCGCATGTGCGCGGCTGCGTCGAGGCTTTCGAACATGCGGTCGTCGACGGTTGGGTCTGCTGGGCGTTCTCCAATCATGACGTGGTGCGCCATGTCAGCCGCTGGACAAGGCCGGACGGCGATCCCGACACGGTGGCCAGATTCTCGATAACGCTGCTCGCTTGCCTGCGCGGCTCGATCTGCCTCTATCAGGGCGAGGAACTCGGCCTGGAAGAGGCGGAGTTGGCCTACGAGGATCTGCGCGATCCCGTCGGCATCCGCTTCTGGCCTGGCGTGAAGGGCAGGGATGGTTGCCGCACGCCGATGGTCTGGGAGGCCGGCGCCGACAATGCGGGTTTCTCGACCGCCAGGCCCTGGCTGCCGGTCCCGGCCAGCCATCGCGCCCGCGCCGCCGATGTGCAGAACGGCAACGACCAATCTGTGCTGTCCGCCTACCGTTCGACGCTTGCCTTGCGCAGGCGTCATCCAGCACTGGTCAGCGGTTCGATCCGCTTTCTCGACGCCGAGGGTGATGTGCTCGCCTTCATCCGCGAAGGTGGCGGACAGAGGCTGCTCTGTGTCTTCAATTTCCCCGCGGAGCCGGCGAATTGGCAATTGCCAGGGGACATCGGAACAATTGCGGCTGTCTTGGATGGCGAAGCTGCTATCGAGGAAGAAGCGCTCTCGCTGCCGGCTCTCGGTTGCTTCCTTGGTCGGCTCGACTGACTGGCGGTTCGACCGCGTCCGGGCCAGGCGACCGCCTGGCCACAAAGCTTATTGAACGAGCACGGCGCGTCCGCACGTCGCCCCGGTGACACGCACGTCGGCCTGGCCGACACCGACCCCCAGGGCCGACAGCACATTGTAGAGCAAGTCGTCGACGGGCGCCGTCACGGTGTTGAGCAGGGCCACAACTGCTGGTTTGACCGTTCCGAGCAGGGCCGTCAGATCGATGCCGAGACCGAGCGCATTGACCGAAAGCGACAAATTGTTGACCAGCGACGTGGTGAGCGACTGCGAGATGTTGCGCGTCGAAACGGTCTTGATCGTCTTGTTGGCGATGTCGGTCGCGTTGAAGGTCAGGGTCTGCGGGCTGTTGTTGGTGATCGCGGTCGCGGCCGAACCCATCACCTGGATCAGCGGGATGTTGATCAGCAGGATCCTCAGGCTCACATCGGCGATCTCGGCGTCGGTGAAGGTCTGCGGCTGGCTGAAATCGGCGAAACCGGAGGCGTTGTTGCTGTTGGCCAGGTTCAACTGGGCAATACCGGGATGTGCGGCGATGGAAACGCTGATGCTGGAAGGCCCTGTCGGACAGGTTATGTCGGTCAGCTTGGCTTCGGCGTAGGCGACTTCCACATTGAGCGGCAGATTGACGGCCAGCAGGCTGATGCCGCCGCTGAGGCCGGGTGTGCCGATGCCGACCGAGGCCGTCAGCTTGATGCGCGTCTGGGCGGTCCGCACGACGGTGCCGATGCCATCGACCGCCAGCCAGGGCGAGGATTGCGCCGGCTCGCCAATGGCGATGTTGAGCTTGGTGGAGAGCAGCCCGGGGATGGTGGCGCCGAGATCGACCGCCGCCTGGTTGGTGCCGTTTGCGAGCACGGCGGCGGCGGTCAGCATCCCCATGGCGCTTGCGTCGACCCCAAGGCCGGACGGCTGTTGTCCGAGGCCCAGGCTGCCGACGGAACCAAGGTCGATAAGACTGCTGAGCGGGATCTTGACCGTGCTAGTCGACTTGGTGGCGACGGTCTGCAGGGCGACCTTGGCCGTATTGCCGAGACCAGGAACGTTGGCCATGGCTGTGGCGATCTGGCCGACAGTCGCCTTCGAGGCCAGCACGTTTGAATAGGTGCCGGCGGTGATGTTCAGTTGTGTGGCCAGGGCACTGACAAAGGAGAGCACGCTGACGTCGGCCGATATCAGCCCGTTATAGTCCATGACGCTGAGCGAGATGTTGCCGCCGAGAAGTCCGCTTAGAAGCGCGTTGAGGATGCCGCCGTTGACGCTGAGCAGCCTCGATCCGACCGAGAATGCGGCCTGCGGCGTCATGCTGGCCGTGGCCTGGGTGCCGATGACCGGAGTGGGGATGAGCGAGCTCGCGAAATAGCGGGCGGGGATTTTCGCCAGCGTGACACGCACTGCATTGTAAGGTGTCACACCCGCCTGGAAGCGCTGGGTGACATTGGCGGTCGATGAGGCATATCGGCCCTTTGTGACCGTCACCACCGTCTTTCCGACGGCCGGGGGAATGGTCTGGCCCGAGGCCTGAACGACGACACCCGGCATGCCGTTGTCGGTGAGCGTGGTCACGACCGCCGTGTTGACATTGTTGATGTTCGAGGCGGCGGTGATCGCCGCCAGATCGACCATCGCCTGGGCTTCGCGGCGTTCGGTATAGATGGAGGCTTCATCGATGGCCACCGCGGCCAGCGCCAGCGCGACCGGAGCGCTCAGTGCCGTCATGACGGCAAAGTTCGCATTCCTGTCTCCCAGCATCGACCGTACAAGCCGGCCGATGCCCTTGCCCCGACGCTGCGGCATTCAGATACCCCCGACCCTGATCGTTGACTGGCGCTTGATGGTGGTCCCCGGCATGGCTATGCCCGGGAAGAGATTCCAGATCGGCAGGTTGCGCGCATCGTAGGAGATAGACACCACGAACTGGCTTCCATCGGCTACGCTGTCATTGGCCTGGTAGGTCAGTTTGCTGACGTCCACGAAGGGGTATCCGCCGGCATTGTTGGTGAGGAAGGAGGCCACCAGCGTTTGCCGCTCGGTCTGGTTCAATCCTGCAATGGCCGTCCTGGCGGCGTCGGCCGCGATCTGCTGGATCGAGTTCGCGGCGCCAAAATAGATGCCGTACGCAACCATTCCGAGTATTATGAGGATAAAGAGCGGCGACAGCAAAGCGAATTCAACCGCTGAAGTTCCCGAATTGTCTGTTCGGAAAGCGCGCTTTCGGGCCTTGGAAATGAGGTTCTGAACCATGATAACAGCATGCCAAAATTCGCATGCAGAAAGCGAAAACTCTGGGTACAACCAGAGAGTGCGTACAATTGAAAAAGCCGCTCTAATTTAGCCGTTGCTTCTTCGGTTGGAAGGATTGACTTAGGGTCAATCAGTACTCGGTTGAAAACAGCTTACCTCCTGTCTAGTCTCCTGCCACCAGCTGCCGGAGGGAACCGGTGGCACGCTTGAAGGAACCAGATATCGGTCCCCGGGGCGTCAACACGAAAAGGCGCGCCGACGGCAGCGCCGACAGGGAGAACTTCATGCTGAAAAACATGCTGAAGGCGACGGTGTTCGCCACCACCATGGCCGTAGCCGCCGGTGCGTTCTACACGCCGGCTTTCGCGGAGACCGTCTATAACAGGGGCACCGCCGCTGAGTCGGAATCGGTCGACCCGCACAAGACCTCGACGGTCTATGAAGCCAATGTGTTGCGTGACCTGTTCCAGGGACTGGTCATGCAGGACGAGAAGGCGAACCTCATTCCGGGCGCCGCCGAAAGCTGGACGGTATCGGATGACGGCACCGTCTACACCTTCAAGCTGCGCAAGGACGGCATGTGGTCGGACGGCAGCCCGGTGACGGCCGACGATTTCGTCTACGCCTTCCATCGGCTGGAAGACCCCGCGACCGGCGCCGAATATGCCTCGATGCTCTATCCGGTGAAGGGTGCGGAAGACGTCAACACCAAGAAGGGCAAGCCCGAGGACATGGGCGTCAAGGCGATCGACGCCAACACCCTGGAAGTGACGCTGAAGGCGCCGACACCTTACTTCCTGGAGATGCTGACCCATCAGGCGACCTATCCGGTCAGCAAGGCCTCGATCGAAAAGCTCGGCGCTGACTGGATCAAGCCCGGCAACCTTGTTTCGAACGGCGCCTATACGCTGGCCGAATGGGTCCCCAACGACCACATGAAACTGGTCAAGAATCCGAAATTCTGGGACGCGGCGACCGTCAAGTTCGACGTGGTCAACTACATCCCGACCGAAGATCGCTCCTCGGCCATGAAGCGCTTCGAAGCCGGCGAACTCGACAGCTACGACGATCTGCCGACCGAACAGCTCGCCGACCTCAAGACCAAGTTCGGCGACCAGATCCATGTCGGCCCATATCTCGGCACCTATTACTACGCGATCAAGACCGACAAGGCGCCGTGGAACAACCCTGAACTGCGCAACGCCATTTCGATGGCGATCGACCGCGACTTCATCGCCGAAAAGGTCTGGCAGAACTCGATGCTGCCCGGCTATTCCATGGTGCCTCCCGGCATCGAGGGCTACACGCCCGCAATGGCCAAATACGCCGACATGCCGCAGATCGATCGCGAGGACGCCGCCAAGAAAATCCTCGAGAAGCTTGGCTACACGCCCGAACATCCGCTGAAGATGGAAATCCGGTACAACACGTCGGAGAACCACAAGAACACCGCGGTTGCCATCCAGGAGCAGTTGAAGCCGCTTGGCGTCGACGTCACGCTGCTCAACACCGACACCAAGACCCACTACTCCTTCCTTGAGCAGAAGGGCGACTATGACGTGGCGCGTGCCGCCTGGATCGCCGACTACAAGGATCCCGAAACCTTCCTCGGCATCTCGCGCAAGGCGAGCGGCAACAACTACTCGAACTACAACAGCCCGGCCTATGAAGCGGCCATGGACAAGGCGGCCGCCGCCGGCGGCAAGCCCGAGGAGCGCATGAAGGAGCTCTCCGAGGCCGAGCGCATTCTTGTCGACGACGTCGGCCAGATTCCGCTTCTCTACTACAGCTACCACGACATCGTTTCCTCGAA
The DNA here is from genome assembly GCF_006442655.1 of Mesorhizobium sp. B2-1-3A. NCBI lineage: Bacteria > Pseudomonadati > Pseudomonadota > Alphaproteobacteria > Hyphomicrobiales > Phyllobacteriaceae > Mesorhizobium > Mesorhizobium sp. B2-1-3A. The sequence continues at coordinate 794,899 of NZ_VFWK01000001.1, read as the reverse complement.
GCTGCATGGCTTCGTCGACAATGTGATGGACGTCCATCCGTCACGTTTCGTCAGCAAGGACTGACCCTGGCCAAGCCTCCGCGCACTCCGTGCGCGGAGGTGCTGGTTTGCCATCGCATCGGCCCGGGAAGCGGAATCGATTTTCGGAAAATCCGGTGCGAAGATTTGAAGGCTGGAGCGCAATCGTCCAACTGGACGTTGGTGCTTCGGATCAAGCGGGGCACCGATGCTGCGATACGTATTCCGGCGGCTTTTGACCGCCATACCGACGCTGTTCGTCATCGTGACGATGGCGTTTTTCCTGATGCGCGTCGCGCCAGGCGGCCCATTCAACCAGGAGCGGGGGCTGAGCCCCGAGATCAAGGCCAACCTTGAAGCCCAATTCGGCCTCAACGACCCGCTCTGGCTGCAATATGTCCACTATCTCGGCAATCTCCTGCGCGGCAATTTCGGTCCGAGCTACAACATGCCGGACTTCACCGTCACCGAACTGTTCGCCAAGGGCCTGCCCATTTCGGTGCAACTCGGTGCGTCGGCACTGATCCTGGCGCTGCTGCTGGGTTCCTTGCTCGGCACCATCGCCGCACTCAACCAGAACAAGCTTGGCGACTATACGGTGATTGCACTGGCGACCGCCGGCAGCACCATCCCGACCTTCGTCATCGCGCCGGTGATCCAGCTCCTCTTCGGATTGACCTGGAAGCTGCTGCCGATCGGCGGCTGGGGCGATGGCGCCTTCATCAACAAGGTCGGTCCGGTGCTCACCCTTGCCTTGCCGCAGATCGCCATCGTTGCCCGCCTGATGCGCGGCTCGATGATCGAATCTCTGCGCTCCCACCATATCCGCACGGCGCGCGCGCTCGGCCTTTCCGACTGGTCGGTGGTGGTCAAGCACGCCCTGCGCGGCGCCATCCTGCCGATCGTATCGTTTACCGGCCCCGCGGCGGCGGCCCTTTTGACCGGTTCTGTCATCGTCGAGACGATCTTTTCCATTCCAGGCGTCGGCCGCTATTTTGTCGATGCAGCGCTCAACCGCGACTACACGCTGGTGATGGGGACGGTGGTGGTGATCGCCATCTTCACCATCATCTTCAACCTGATCGTCGACGTCATGTACGCGGTCGTCGATCCGAGGGTGCGCTATGACTGACATCGCAGCCACGGCTCCCACCATCGTTGGCCGCTCGCTCTGGGGCGATGCCTGGGCGCGCCTCAAGGCCAACCGCGCCGCCATGTTCAGCCTCTACTATCTCGCCTTGATCGGGATCGTCAGCGTGTTCGGCCCCTGGTTCGTGCCGCATCAATACACGACCATCTATGCCGACTATGTGCGCATGCCGCCAAGCCTGTCGGCCTACCCGAAGCCAGACATGATCCAGGGCGCGCTCACGGACGCCATCAAGCGCATGCGTGTCGACCTCAAGGAATGGCATCAGGAAGGCAGCCGCGTCACGGTCACGGTCACCTCGACCAAACCGGTCGATGATCGCAACATCCGCTATCTCGACCGCTCCGATGCCTTTGACGACACCAGGATCGAGAACAAATCGCCCGACGGGCTCGAGGTGACGATGAGCACATCGGTCAAGCAGCAATATTTCCTGTTCGGCACCGACAACACCGGCCGCGATCTGCTGTCGCGCACGCTGATGGCCGGGCGCATCTCGCTGGCCATCGGCCTGCTCGCCGGCGTCGTGGCGGTGGTGATTGGCGTGATCTATGGCGCCGCCGCCGGCTTTTCCGGTGGCAAGATCGACGAGGTGATGATGCGCATTGTCGACGTGCTCTATTCCTTGCCGTTCATCTTCTTCGTCATCATGCTGGTGGTGTTCTTCGGCCGCAACTTCGTGCTGATGTTCCTGGCCGTCGGCGCGGTGCTGTGGCTCGACATGGCCCGCATCGTGCGCGGCCAGGCGCTGTCCATCCGCCGCCAGGAATATGTCCAGGCGGCCGAGGCCATGGGCGTCGGCCAGCGCGGCATCCTGTTGCGCCATGTCATCCCCAATCTGCTCGGTCCGGTGGTGATCTACATGACGCTGCTGGTGCCGCAGGTCATCATCCTGGAGAGTTTCCTGTCGTTCCTCGGGCTCGGCGTGCAGGAACCGATGACCAGTTGGGGCGTGCTGATTTCGGTCGGCGCCAAGAACATCGGCACCGCCAACTGGCTGCTCCTGTTCCCTGCCTTCTTCCTCGTCTCGACGCTGTTCGCCCTGAATTTCGTCGGCGACGGCCTGCGCGACGCGCTCGACCCAAGGGATCGATGAGATGGGGATCGCTGAGATGGGGACCGCTGACATGGCCACTCCCGAAACGATCCTCGCCGTCAAGGACCTGCGCGTCCGCTTCCGCACGCTCGACGGCGCCGTCGAGGCGGTGAAGGGCATCAACATCCACGTCAATGCCGGCGAGACCGTTGCCGTGGTCGGCGAGTCCGGTTCCGGCAAGAGCCAGACCATGATGGCGGCGATGAGCCTGCTGGCCTCGAACGGCGAAGCCACGGGCCATGTCGACTATCGCGGCCGCAACCTGCTGACACTGAGCAAGTCCGACCTGAACAAGGTGCGCGGCGCCAAGATCAGCATGATCTTCCAGGAGCCGATGACCTCGCTCGATCCGCTCTATTCGATCGGCAACCAGCTGATCGAGCCGATCCGCCGGCATCGCGGCCTGAATGCCGCCGAGGCACGCGAGGAGGCGCTCAGGCTCTTGCGGCTCGTGCATATTCCCGATCCCGAGCGGCGGATGAAATCCTATCCGCACGAAATGTCCGGCGGCCAGCGCCAGCGCGTGATGATCGCCATGGCGCTGGCCAACGATCCCGACATCCTGATCGCCGACGAGCCGACGACGGCGCTCGACGTGACCATCCAGGCGCAGATCCTGATGTTGCTCGCCGAACTGCAGCGCAAGCTAGGCATGGCGATCGTCTTCATCACCCACGATCTTGGCATCGTCCGGCGTTTCGCCGACCGTGTCTATGTCATGCGCCAGGGCGAGGTGGTTGAAGAAGGCGAGGCGGAAGCGATCTTCGCAAACCCGCAGCACGCCTACACCAAGATGCTGCTGGCGGCCGAGCCGACAGGAACCAAGGCACCACCGCCGGCCAATGCGCCCGTGGTGCTCGAAGGCAGGAATGTCGAAGTCACGTTCAGGATCGGCGGCGGGTTTCTGGCCGGCGAGTCACTGATGCTGCGTGCCGTCGATGACATTTCGATCCGGCTTCAGCGCAACCAGACCATTGGCATCGTCGGCGAATCCGGATCGGGCAAATCGACACTCGGCCGCGCCCTGCTGCGGCTGCTGCCGAGCGATGGTTTGATCCGTTTTGGCGATCGCGACATTTCCACGGCCGACCGGCAGGCGATGCGGCCGCTGCGGCGCCAGATGCAACTCGTCTTCCAGGATCCGTTCGGCTCGCTGTCGCCGCGCATGACCGTCGGCCAGGTCATCACCGAAGGCCTTCTGGTGCATGAGCCGAACCTTTCGAGCAAGCAGCGTGACCAGCGCGCGGTCGAGGCCTTGCGCGAAGTCGGGCTCGATCCCAACGCCCGCAACCGCTACCCGCATGAATTCTCGGGCGGCCAGCGGCAGCGCATCGCCATTGCACGCGCCATGATCCTGAAGCCAAAGATGGTCGTGCTGGACGAGCCGACCTCCGCGCTTGATCGCTCGGTGCAAAAGCAGATCGTCGAACTGCTGCGCAAGCTGCAGGCCGACCATGAACTGTCCTACCTCTTCATCAGCCACGACCTCGCCGTGGTGCGCGCCATGGCCGACTACATCATCGTCATGAAGCAGGGAAAGATTGTCGAGGAGGGGCCAACCGAGGCGATCTTCAGCAACCCGCAAGCGCCTTACACGCAGACGCTGATGAACGCGGCGATCGACGTGACGCGCTTTCGGCTGAGCGCCTGAGGCGGCGCTTCAACTGAAGGCAATCATCGTGGCGGCGTCCGTCCGCTCAGCCCGCGGACCTCGGGCACTTGCGTGCGCGCGCAGCGGCAATGGCATCCTGCTGCTGTTTCAGCCGGTCTATCCTGGCTGTTTCCCGATTGGCGACGGCGGTTTTCACGCGTGAGCCACCAAGCAGCCAGCGGGGAACATTGGTGTTGGCGACCTTGCCGCGCGTAATCGCGGTTTGCGAGATTTCGTTGGCGGTTTCGCCCAGCGCGCTGTTGAGCTCGATACAGGTCATCTTGTCGTACTTCGCCGGATCTGTCGTTCTGCTGATCGAGGAGCAGCCGGCCACAAGAAGCACGGCAATCACAAGAACCGGTGTCGAAGCTGTCGTTGAGATAAAATTCATGTCCGCATCCGGTCGCCAGCTTACCGGCTTTCATCGAATTGCCTAGAGCCGATGCCCATTTCGACAAAGTTTGCGCCTGCTGTCGAGCCCGATCGCAATTCGCGCGGGCGTGACGAGATGCTGTATGCCGGCGCATGCTCGTTCGCACGGCTTGTCGGCCTGTCATCTCCTGGGATTCTCACGCTGTCTCGGCGACTAGTCCGGCCATGGGGGCATCACCACGGAGCACTGTCTGGGCGATATCGCTCTTGTTCTCATCGACATGCGCCGTCACCAGGACGATCCCCTCGGCGACGCTGCGATCGTCGGGTTTGGCTGCAGTCTTGATGAATGAGCCGAGCAGCCCGCCAGCGCCGCCACAGACCGCGCAAATCACGGCTGTTGCCGGTAACCCGGCCTGAAGGGAAGTGACACCGTAGACGGCCACGGCGCCAAGGCACGCCAACGCCGCACCGACCAAACCGAGAATGACGCCCGGAGACTTCAGAACTCCGACTTCATCCTGGTAGGGGCCGATAATGGCAACCTGAACGTGAGGAACACCAGCCGCCACCAGTTCTCCGGCAACCCGGCCCGCTTCGGCATGGGAATCAAAAAGCCTGCTGATGGTCCGCATGGTCTCAGGGCGTTTCCTTGTCGAGCAACGTGTCGGTCACGAAGGAAGCGGCAATTAAATCATCGCCGCCGATGCTGCCCTGTCCGTCCTCCATCATGGCCGCGACCTTTTGGAATGTCTTCATTTCGCTGATGGTAATCCGGGCTTGCTGCATCCTGGCCTTGAGGTCGGCTACGCGCGTCCCCAATGCATCGGATCTTGCGGCCTCACTGTTCGACATGGTGACTTTCATCCAATTCCGCTTGATCGCCCTCGCGCCCAGTCAACCGAACAGGGGCGAAGCGCAATCGTTCCCTGGTTGGGCTTCGGTCTGGTAGGGAGCCGGACTTAAGTCTGACTGTAAAATGCAATGGTCCTACCGGTGATGCTGCCCGGAACAGCCCCCGTTCAAAGCCGTTGTCCGCTGCATGTGCAGGAGGAAGTGATGGAGAAGAGTGTTGGCCAAGCACGCTGGTTGCTCGCACTGACCTTCGCGGTGGCCATCACCTTCATGGCGATTGGAATAACTCTTGGCTGACCATCCGAGAGATCGAGCACGAATGTCTTGCAGATTGGCGCAGCTATGTCCCTTCCTGCGCCGATAGGGTTCGCCCGCCGCCTTCATGCGGCGGGCGAACCCTCAGTCTCAAATCGGAGAGCGGAAGAAGGCGGCTGAACGATCAGAACTTCCACAACAAGTGGTGAGATTGCGCGGACTTCCGCGACCAACCCGCTACGCATGGCTCCAATGCCAGACCGGAATCGCGGATTGAACCAACAAATCACGCTCGATTAACGCTGGCCGCTCCACACATCACAACCGAGATATCCATGCGGCACGTACGTTGCTTGCCAGCGTCATTGGGAGGCGAATATGGCACTTTCACCGGACCGGTATGATGATGACATGATGATCCAATGTCCTCGATGCAACCGAATGATGATCCGTAAAGGTCGCCTGATAAAGAGCGTCAAGTCGCTGACCTGTGAAGGTTGTGACAATCAAATTCGGATGACATACAGCCGCAAGATCGACATCTTCGAAAGACGCCGCCGATCACATCCCTGACTCTGGTCTGAATTCTGGCCGGCCCAGCCTGTGGGTAAGTCAAGCTCGCGTCGACTGACTGGGCGAGGGTATGGACCAGCACCAGTCAGGGTACCCCGAGCATTCTCCGAGCGCATCTATGTGGATGTTCACCTGGGACAAAGGCCGAGTTGGCCCGACTCCTGATAATGAGCCGGGCCGCCGGCCGTTTTATCAGTAGCCGCCGTTCTCGATCACCACCGGATGGCGGTGATGGTGTGTGGAGACGGAACCCGTAACCACGAGGGCATCGCGACGATGGTGATGATGCCGGCGGCCATGGTCATAGAAAGCAACCGTGCCGTGGTGACGGTGATGCAGGCGCTGTCCATCCTCGTTGATGATCCTGACCTGGTGGTGGTGTCGATGGTGGGTCCGGATAACCACATCGGCCTCGGCTGCCGAGGCCACGACCGGGAATCCCACGGAAAGCGCCAAAGCGCACATGAGCATTGTTTTCATTATAATTTCTCCACTGACTGGAATAGCCCTTCGGTGGATACAACTGCGGCTGGCCGCTTTGGTTCCGGGGCTTTCCCAAGGCGGTAGGGATGCCTGCGGGCAAGTCGAAGGTCGGGCGATCGCATTGCCCAAGGCAGAGAAGGGGGCGCCTTTCGAAGTGGTCCGATGCACCGGTTGCGCTCATTCAATCGGCGCGACGATCTGCGCTCAAAAATTCGCGACATTCGGTCTGCCATTCGGCGGAACATTAGGTCTATCTAATAGTTCTACTCCCTGCGGCAGACGCCTCGGTGTCTGCCGAAGATCGGCCGGCAAAGGCCGATCGGTCCGCGTCCTCCGCCAGAGGCGCGGGCTTCCCAGGCGACAGGAGAGAGATCATGAACAACATCATCTGGCTCGTTGGAGCGATAGTCATCGTGTTGGCGATATTGAGCTTCTTTGGCCTCCGATAAGTGTGACGGGAGTAAGGTTCGTCGACACTTCTTGTCGGCACGTGATCAGCCGAGCGGAATGCTGGGAAGCGCCCATGGCTGACGGCCGCAAACCAATATTACGGCAGGGAGCTTACCGCTCCTCTTTGCTGCATGGCGCGTTGGATATGACTCTCAGCCAACTCAACTGAGGAGGGGTATCATCTCGCCCTGTTCTCAGGTGGCATATCAATCAAGCGCCAAAGTCGGGATGCGCTAACACATTGTTTTTCTGGTCGGAGTGGCAGGATTTGAACCTGCGACCCCCTCGTCCCGAACGAGGTGCGCTACCAGGCTGCGCTACACTCCGTGACCAGACGGCGGGCTTATAGCCGCCACACTTCATTCCTGCAAGCGGCAATGGCAGCACTTCTGTCGCATTTCATCAGCTTTCGTCGCGCAGGCCGCTGATGTTCCAGTCAAATGCGTGCGCCCAGTCGGCAAAACCGTGCCAGCGCACTTCGGGGAACTCCCTTTGCAAGGCGGTGATGTCGACGTCGTAGCCGACGCGGTCGAACCATTCGAACATCAGTGCCGCGTCCTCGCTCTGCTGGCGGGCGGCCGCGATCGGGATCTCCTGATAGCGGATCGGGCGGCCGATGGCCTCGGACAGGATTCTTGCCTGCTCTTCACCGGACAATTCATCCCCTGCAAAATCGAAGCGCTTGCCGAACACGCGTTCGCGCCGCTCGGCCAGAGTGGCGACGAACGCGCCGATATCCGCCAGCGAGACCAGTTGGAGGACACGCTTCGGCGGCATGGCGAAGGCATGGCTGCCTTGGCTGAGCGCGCCGATCGACCACGGTGCGACGACATTCTCCATGAAGGCGACCGGCGCGCTGATCGTATAGGGAATGCCGAGCTGCCTGACATGCTGCTCGACCAGGTATTTGCTTTCGAAATGCGGAATGCCGGTCTTCTTGTCGGCGTCGGCAACGGATGAATAGATCAGGTGTCCGATGCCGGCGGCCTTTGCCGCATCGGCGGCTAGAATCCCCTGGCGGGTCTCTTCCTCAAGGCCGGCCTCGTAGCTGTTGCCCATCAGGAACATGGTGTCGGCGCCTTTTGCGGCCTTCACGACTGAGACCGCGTCGGCGAGATCGCCGGCGACAACCTCGGCGCCAGCCACCGCCAGTTGCCGCGCGGCTTCGCTGTCCGGCTTGCGCGTCATTGCCTTGACGCGATGGCCCCTGGACAGCAGGGCATGCGCCACCGCACCGCCTTGTTGGCCCGTGGCACCGGTCACAAGAATGTTTCGTTTGCTGGTCATCTGATCTGCTCCTTCTGTTTGTCTGGAGCAAAGCTAGGGCCTATTGCATTGATGCATAATTGTATATAATTGGAAAACTTTGTCCCAATTTTGAGTGCAATGATCGATCTCAACGATATTGTCGTGTTTGCCCGCGTCGTCGAAGCCGGCAGCTTCACCGCCGCGGCGCGCCTCCTCGCCATGCCCAAGACGACGGTCAGCCGCCGTGTCGCCGCGCTCGAACGCGAGGTCGGCGTGCGTCTGCTGCAGCGCACCACGCGCAGCCTCAACCTGACGGATGCCGGGCGTCTCTACTATGAGCGGAGCAGCCAGGGGCTGCGGACGATAGAAGAGGCCAATCTGCACCTCGCCGAGGCGAGGGCGGAGCCTTCGGGCACGATCCGAATCTCGGCTCCGGTTGGTTTTGGGGGGCACTTCCTCATCCGCGCCGTGGTCGACTTTCTGACGCTGTACCCGAAGACCAATGTCGAACTTCGCCTCACCGACGACAAGCTCAATCTGGTCGAGGATGGCATTGATCTCGCCTTCCGTACCGGGAGACTGGAGGATTCGACGCTGATTGCCCGCAAGCTCGGTTCCACGCACAGGCTGCTCTGCGCCAGCCCCGCCTATCTCGCCCGATACGGGATGCCGGAAAGCCCGGCCGATCTCACCCGCCATCGATGCGTCATCGCGGGTCCGTCGGCCTCAGGCGCTCATTGGGTGCTGGATGGCCCACAAGGCCAGGAAACAGTCGTAGTCGCCGGGCGCTTCGCCGCCAATGAGATGCAGGCGGTGGTGGCGGCCGCGCTCGCGGACTTCGGCATCGCTCAATTGCCACAGCCGATAGCGGAGGGATTGATCAACGAGGGGCGGTTGCGGCGCGTCCTCGACGGCTATACGACACCGGCCGGTGGCCTGCACGTTCTCTATCCCAGCAGCCGGCACCTTTCCCCCCTGGTCAAGGCCTTCATCGACCTGGCGGTCGAGCGCATTTCCAATCGGGTAAACACGGCTTAAAGGCATGCCTGCTACCCCAGACCAACTTCTAAGCGAGACCCGAATGAGCCAGCGCATCGTCAGTTTTGTCATGAGCGGCGGCGTCGGTTCGCGGCTCTGGCCGCTGTCGCGCGAGGATAATCCCAAGCAGTTTCACGACCTGTCCGGCGACGGTTCCATGCTGGCCAAGACCTTGCGCCGGCTGACGGCAAGGCCCGCGGGCCAAACGCCGATCTTCCTGATCGCCTCGGAGCGCCATGCCGAGCGTGTCCATGCCGACCTGGCCGGGCTGGACCTTGCGGGCGGCGGTCCGCTGTTCGAGCCCACGGGGCGCAACACCGCCGCCGCGATCGCACTGGCAACGCTGCGCACCCTGTCCGAATTCGGCGACAGCATGGTCCTGGTTGTGCCATCGGACCACGAAATATCGACCGCAGGGCAATTCTGGCAGAGCATCGAGGCCGGCGCCGAGGCGGCGCGCGCCGGCCGGCTCGTGGTGTTCGGCATCAAGCCGACACAGCCCGAGACCGGCTATGGCTATATCGAGGTGGCAGGTGCGCAGGGCGGCATCTTCGACGTCACGCGCTTCGTCGAAAAGCCGGACCTTGCGACGGCGCAGAGCTATCTCAGGGCGGAAAACTTTTACTGGAACACCGGCATCTTCCTGTTTAGAGCCGGGGCCATGCGCGATGCCTTCGCGGCGTTCCAGCCGGACATCTGGCAGGCCACTGCGGCTGCCTACAAGGCGGCGACATCGGACCTGTCCGGCCTCTATATGCCGCTGGAGCTCTATGAAGCCATCCCCTCGATCTCGATCGACTACGCCATCATGGAGCGGGCGCAAGGCATTGCCATGGTGCCGGCCGACTTCCGCTGGAACGATCTCGGCTCCTGGCAGTCGCTGCTCGATGTCGGTCCGGCCGACGAGCAAGGCAATGTCGTCATCGGCGATGTCGTCGCCATCGATTGCGAGAACTCCTACATCCGCAGCGACGGCCGCCTGCTGTCCGCGATCGCCATGAAGGATGTGGCCATCGTTTCGACCGCCGACGCGACTTTCGTCGCGCCGGTCAGTCACAGCCAGCACGTCAAGAAGATCGTCGAACAGCTCGAGAAGTCGGGCCGGCTGGAAACCAGGTTCACGCCGGCGCATGACCGCGTCATCGAAAGCGGCGCCTGGCGGCGGCGTGTGCACCACTGGCTGTTTCAGGAGACATTGCCGCTGTGGTCGACATCAGGCGTCGACGAGCGCCATGGCGGTTTCCATGAAGTGCTGGGCTTTGACACCAACCCGCTCATGAAGCCCAAGCGCATGCGGACCCAGGCCAGGCAGGTCTTTGCCTTCGCGGTCGCCAGCGCGCGCGGCTGGCATGGTCCGGCCGACCGGCTGATCAGCCACGGTATCGAGTTCATGGCCAGGAATGGCCGCACCGACAAAGGCGGCTGGGTGCGTACGCTCCATGTCGACGGCTCCGTCGCCGATGCCACCGAGGATGCATACGATCATTCCTGCGTGCTTCTGGCGCTCGCCCATGCGCATATGTCGGGCAATCCCGATGCCTTGCGGCTCGGCGAGGAAACTTTCGCGTTCCTCGACGCGCATCTCGAGGATCATCGCATGACCGGTTTTCTCGAAACATCGGACGGGAAGGGCGAGCGGCGCTCCAACCCGCACATGCATCTGCTCGAGGCGTTCCTGGCCTGGCATCAGGCCACTGGCGAGCGTGCTCACCTGCGCCGCGCGGCGCGCATCATCGATCTCTTCCGAAGCCATTTCTTTGACCGGGACAGCTGGACGCTGGGCGAATATTTCGATGATGAATGGAGGCCGACCGCCGGTGAGAAGGGCGCGTGGACCGAGCCCGGCCATCACTTCGAATGGGCTTCGCTGCTGGTCGATTTCGCCGGACGCAGCGGCCAGGCCGAACTGAGCGGCTTCGCCAGGAAACTCTACGCCTCGGCCATCGCCAATGGCCTCAACCGCGCCACCGGCCTTGCCTATGGGGCGGTCTCGCGGCAGGGGCTGCCGCTGGATCTGATCTCGCGCAGCTGGCCGCAGGCCGAAGCGGTCAAGGCGGCGATTGCGCTGGACGGTGCGGGCGGACCCGATCTCAAGCCGGAGATCGAGGAACGGGTTGGCCGGCTGTTCCGCTGGCACATCGACCCGGCGCCGCTCGGCCTGTGGATAGACCGCATCGACGAACGCGGCCGCTCGCTGGCGTCGGATGTTCCGGCCAGCATCTTTTATCACCTGGTCTGCGCGCTGACGCAGTATCTGGATGGGACGGCGGAGAGGACGGCTTAGGCTAGGCTCAATACGGGCTCGCCACGTCCCCCGTCTCGACATAGATCGACTTGAGCTGCGAATAGAGCGCCAGTGCCGCCAGCGAGTTCTCGCGGCCGATGCCGGACTGCTTGAAGCCGCCGAAGGGGATTTCGACCGGCGTCAGATTGTAGGCATTGATCCAGCAGGTGCCGGCCTGCAACTCGGCGATGACACGATGGGCGCGCGGCAGGTCGCGGGTAAAGACACCGGCGGCGAGGCCGAATTCGGTGTCGTTGGCGCGGTCGATCACCTCGTCCTCGCCTTCGAATTTCAGCACGCTCATGACAGGCCCGAAAATCTCCTCGCGGGCGATGCGCATCGTGTCGGTGACACCGGTGAAGACTGTCGGCTCGACGAAGAAGCCGCCGTCAAAACCTTGCAGCGAGGGGACATTGCCGCCGCAGGCCAGTGTGGCGCCATCCTGATTGCCGATCCCGATATAGCCGACAACCTTCTCATGCTGTGCTTTCGAGACCAGAGGCCCCATCTGCGTCTCGGGGTCGAGCGGATCGCCGATGCGGATTTTCTTGGTCCGCTCGATCAGCCGCTCGACGAAGCGGTCATGGATGCCGCTCTGCACGAAGACGCGGGTCCCGTTGGAGCAGATCTGGCCGGTCGAGTAGAAATTGCCGAGCATGGCGCCACCGATGGCGTTTTCGATGTCGGCGTCGTCGAAGACGATCAGCGGCGACTTGCCGCCGAGCTCCATCGTCGCGTGCTTCATCTTCGAACCGGCCAGCGACAGCACCTTGCGTCCGGTCGGCACCGAGCCGGTCACCGAGACCTTGGCGACGACATCGTGCCCCACCAGGCCGGCGCCGACATCGCCATAACCCTGCACCACATTGAACAGCCCGTCGGGCAGGCCGGCCTCGCTGTAAATCTCGGCCAGCGCCAGTGCTGAAAGCGGCGTGTTTTCCGACGGCTTGAACACCATGGCATTGCCCATGGCCAGCGCCGGCGCCGATTTCCAGCCGGCGATCTGGATCGGGTAGTTCCATGCGCCGATGCCAACGCAGACGCCGAGGGCCTCGCGCCGCGTGTAGGCGAAAGGCCCGCCGAGATCGACGGCCTCGCCATTATAGGCGGCGACCGCGCCGCCGAAATATTCAAGGCAGTCGGCGGCGGAAGGCGCGTCCGCCACCAGCGTCTCCTGGATCGCCTTGCCGGTGTCGAGCGTCTCGATGCGGGCGAGGTCGGCGTTGCGGGCGCGAAGAATGTCCGCGGCGCGGCGCAGGATGCGTCCGCGCTCGACCGGCTTCAGCCGTGCCCAGGCCGGCTGCGCGGCCCGTGCGGCCTCGATGGCGAGTTCCAAGACGTTCGGCGTCGCCGAGCGCAGCATGGCGATGGTCTCGCCGGTTGCCGGGTAGATGACGGGTAGCGGCGCGCCTTGCTCGTCGTCGATATAGCGTCCGTTGACATAGTGCGATGCCGTGGGCTGGGCGCGCATGGGAGTCTCCAATGGTCCGGCGCCGCGAAAGTGGGCGGCTCAATCTATGGGTGGATCATGCTCTATCTGTCCGACGCCTGCCAGCGTGGATTGATCCATGGTTCCTGGTTGGACGGCGCCAGCGGTGTGCGGCCAAGAATGTGGTCGGACGCCTTTTCACCGGTCATGATCGACGGTGCATTGAGATTGCCGTTGGTGACGCGCGGGAAGATCGAGGAGTCGGCGACCCGCAGTCCCTCGACGCCGATCACCCGGCATTCCGGATCGACGACGCTCATGAGGTCGTCGGCGCGGCCCATCTTGCAGGTGCCGCAGGGGTGGTAGGCGCTTTCGGCGTGGTCGCGGATGAAGACGTCGAGATCGTCATTCGACTGCACATGGCTGCCCGGCGAGATCTCCTGGCCGCGATAGGCGTCGAAGGCCTTCTGGCCGAAGATTTCGCGCGTCAGCCGGATACAGTGGCGGAACTCCGCCCAATCGTCCGGATGCGACATGTAGTTGAAGTGGATGACCGGCTTCGCTTTCGGATCCGGCGAGCGCAGCGTCACCGAGCCGCGCGACTTCGACCGCATCGGTCCGACATGAGCCTGGAAGCCGTGCGACTTCGCCGCCGCCTTGCCGTCATAGCGCACCGCCGCGGGGATGAAATGGTACTGGATGTCCGGATAGTCGACACCGGCCTGGGAGCGCACGAAGGCCGCCGCCTCGAAATGGTTGGTGACGCCGAGGCCGGACTTGAAGAACAGCCATTGCGCGCCGATCATCGCCTTGGAAAAAGGGTTGAGCACCGAATTCAGGGTGATCGGCTTGGTCGATTCCTGCTGGATGTAGAGTTCCAGGTGATCCTGCAGATTGCGGCCGACGCCGGGGCGGTCGGCGACGACGGCGATGCCGTTTTCGCGCAAATGCTCAGCCGGTCCGATGCCGGACAGCATCAGGATCTTTGGCGAGTTGATCGACGACGCGGCGACGATTACCTCGCGTCGCGCCTTAACGACCTGAATCTGTTTGTGAGCTTCGATTTCCACGCCGATGGCGCGTTGATTCTCGATGATCACCCGGCGCGCAAAGCCCTTGACCAGACTCACGTTTTTCCGCCTGAGCGCCGGCTTCAGATAGGCTGATGCCGCCGACCAGCGGCGACCGCCGCGAATGGTCTGCTCCATTGGGCCGAAGCCTTCCTGCTTGGCGCCATTGTAGTCGTCGGTCAGTTCGAACCCCGCCTGGCGGCCCGCCTCGACGAAGGCGCCATAGAGCGGATTTCTACGCGAGCCGCGCTGGACATGCAGCGGGCCGCTTTTGCCGCGCCAGCCATCCTCGCCGCCATCGGAGTCTTCCATGCGCTTGAAATAGGGGAGCACGTCGGCAAAGCTCCATCCGGTAGCCCCTTGCTCGGCCCAGTGGTCGAAATCGCGCGCGTGCCCGCGCACATAGACCATGCCATTGATCGAGGACGAGCCGCCGATGACCTTGCCGCGCGGCGTCGCCAGCACGCGGCCACCGAGATGCGGCTCCGGCTCGCTGGCAAAGCCCCAGTCGTAGAGGCTCATGTTGAGCGGGATCGATAAAGCCGAGGGCATCTGGATCAGCGGCCCGATATCGCTGCCGCCAAATTCGATGACGATGACCGAATGCTTGCCGTCCTCCGACAGGCGATAGGCCATGGCCGAACCGGCCGAGCCGGAGCCGATGATGACGAAATCCGCTTCAAGCATGGTTCATATGCGCCATAAAATCGGCGAGCGAGACATTGCCGCCGGTAGCCACAACAAGGACGTTTCTGTCCTTCACATCCACCCTGCCGCCGAGCAGTGCCGCCAGTGACGCAGCCCCGGACGGTTCGAGCACCAGTTTCATGCGCTCGAAAGCGATCCGCATGGCGCGGCGCACAGATTGATCGTCGACGGTGATGCCGCGAACGCCGGCGGCCTTGACCGCGGCGAACGGCGCATCGCCCGGTCGTCGCGACATCAGCCCGTCGCAGATCGACTTCGGGCCGATCGGCATCGTCTCGATGCTGCCATGCGCCAGCGACGAGCCCATGCCGTTGAAACCTTCCGGCTCGACGCCGATAATCTCGGTTGCGGGCGACAGGTAGTGGAAGGCGAGCGAAACGCCGCCGATCAGTCCACCGCCGCCGACCGAGCAGAACAACAAGTCGGCGCTGGCGTCCTTGGCGGCGAGCTGGTCGAGCGCTTCGAGGCCGGCGCCAGCCTGGCCGGCGATGATCTCGGGATCGTCGAACGGATGCAGCAGTGCCAGCCCTTCCGTCTCGGCGATCTCGCGCGCCTTGGCGGCGGCGACTTCCTCACGCGCGCGGTCGCCATGGTCGGTCAGCACGACGCGTGCGCCGTAGCCGGCGGTCGCGTCACGCTTGGCGGCCGGTGCATCGATCGGCATGACGATGGTGACGGGAATGCCGAGCGCCTGGCCGGCGGCGGCCAGTCCTTGCGCGAAATTGCCGGAGGAATAGGCAACGACGCCCTTCCTCGCCTCGTCGGACGAAAGCCGTTTCAACCGCCAATAGGCGCCGCGTATCTTGAACGATCCCGCCCATTGCAGTGATTCCGGCTTGATGAAGACGCGGGCCGCACCGGTTTCCCTGGCGAGTGCGGCCGATTCCAGCAGCGGCGTGATCTGCGTCGCCTTGGAGGTGACGGCGTAGGCCTGCTTGAGATGGTCAAGGGAGGGGACGAGAAGGTCTGCCATTTATTCGCCTCGCGGAAACCGCTTCTGCTCTTCGAGCACGTTGAGATCCATGTGGTTGCGCATGTAACGTTCCGAAGCCTTCTGCAGCGGCTGGAACTCCCAGGGGTAGTGCGTTCCGTTGCGCAGTGCCGGATAGACCACCCAGCGCCGCGCCTGGCTGGCCCGCACGGCAGCGTCGAAAGCCGCCATATCCCAGCGTGCGCGGACCTTTTCCATGAAAGCCGCCACCAGATCCGCATGCGCCGGATCGGTTGCGAGATTGCTCAATTCATGTGGGTCTGCTTCGATGTCATGGAGTTGCGGCGGATCGATCTCGCAGTGGACGAACTTGTAGCGGCCGTCACGGATCGCCACCAAGGGCGCGTTGGAGCCTTCGGCCGCATATTCCATCAGCACTGGCGCCGTACGCGGCTTGCCTTGGAGCAACGGCAGCAGCGACTGGCCGTCGGTCCATGGCGCGATCGCGCTCATGTCGATGCCGGCGAGGTCGCACAATGTCGGCGTCACATCGAGATTGGAGACTGGCGCCTCGATCAGCCCGGCCGGCACGCCCTTGCCGGCGATCATCAGCGGCACCCGCGCCGAGCCCTCGAAGAAGCACATCTTGAACCACAGGCCGCGCTCGCCGAGCATGTCGCCATGGTCCGAGCAGAACAGGACGATCGTGTCGTCGAGCATGCGCGTGCGCTGGAGCACCGACAGCAATTCGCCGACCTTGTCGTCGAGATAGGAGATGTTGGCGAAGTAACCCCGCCGCGAGCGGCGGACCTGTTCTGCCGTGATGTCGAAACTGTCGTAGTCGGAAGCCTGGTAGAGCCGCTGCGAATGCGGGTCTTGGCCGTCATAGGGGATGAAGCCCACTTCTGGTTCGAGCGCCGGGCAATCCTCGTAGAGATCCCAGTACTGCCGCCGTGCCACATAGGGATCGTGGGGATGGGTGAAGGAGACCGTCAGGCACCAGGGCCGGTGCGCGGCATCCTCGGAGACGCGGGCGAAGTCATAGAGCTTCTGCACCGCGTGGAAGGCGACCTCGTCGTCATATTCCATCTGGTTCGAGATCTCGGCGACGCCGGCGCCGGTCACCGAACCCAGATTGTGATACCACCAGTCGATCCGCTCGCCGGGCTTGCGGTAGTCCGGCGTCCAGCCGAAATCGGCGGGATAGATGTCGGTCGTCAGCCGCTCCTCGAAGCCGTGCAACTGATCGGGGCCGACGAAATGCATCTTGCCCGAAAGCACGGTGTGATAGCCGTCGGCGCGCAGGTGATGGGCAAAGGTCGGGATCGACGAAGCGAATTCGGCGGCGTTGTCATAGACCTCGGTGCGCGACGGCAACTGACCGCTCATGAACGAGGCACGGCCCGGCGCGCAGAGCGGTGAGGCCGTGTAGTTGTTCCTGAAGCGCGCCGAGCGGGCCGCCAACGCTTTCAGATGCGGCGCGTGGAGAAACGCGGCCGGCCCATCGGGGAAAAAAGTCCCGTTGAGCTGATCGACCATGACGATCAGGAAATTGGGTCGCTTGACTGTCACTGTTTGTGCCGCTCGCCGAGTTTGGTTTCGAGATAGTCCTCGACCAGCGCGATCGCGGTCGCGGCGTCGGGCACGCCGTCCTTCAGCGCCCGCCTGATGTAGAGCCCGTCGATCATCGCCGCCGTCGCTTCGGCGGCGCGGTCGGCCTCTGCCCTGGGCAGGATGCCGGTCAGCCCGCTCATCAGGTTCGAGTGCAGCCGCCGTGCATAGACCCTGAGCAGCCGGCGCAGCGCGGATGATTTCTGCGCCTCGACATAGAAGGCGAGCCAGGCGGCGATGGTTTCCGGCTGGAACTGTATGTCGGAGAAATTGACGGCGACCACGGCCGAAACGCGTTCGCGCGGGGAGGCGGCGGATTGCAGGGCCCGGCGCATGTCGATGGTCAGTTCGGCCAGGATATGCCGCATCGTCGCCAGCAGCAGCTCGTCCTTGGCGCCGAAATAGTGATGGGCAAGCGCGGAGGACACGCCGGCCCGCCCGGCGATCTCGGACATGGTCACGTCAAGCGAACCGCGCTCGCCGATCGCCGAGATCGTCGCGTCGATGAGCGCCTTGCGGCGCAGTGGCTCCATTCCGACTTTGGGCATGTCGTTCCCGATTTTTGCGGGGAGATTATTTTTTATTGACGGGTCAATCAACAAAAAATCGACATGGGCGCGACCTGCACCAAGCGATTGTCTGCTTGCGGCCCTTCACGGCTCGGGCGAGAATGTTTATATTTGAACAATAAAGGCGAAAGATGTGCCGTTAGCCCATATGCTGGGCTCGCGCCAAGGATGGAGATTGCCATGACCGCATGCATCGTCGGCTGGGCGCATTCGCGCTTCGGCAAGCTTGAGGGCGAGACGCTCGAGAACCTGATCGTCAAGGTCGCGACGGACGCGCTCGACCATGCCGGCATCGGCCCGGACGAGGTCGACGAGATCGTGCTCGGCCATTTCAACGCCGGCTTTTCGGCGCAGGATTTCACCGCCAGCCTGGTGCTTCAGGCGGACGACCGGCTGCGTTTCAAGCCGGCAACGCGTGTCGAGAATGCCTGCGCCACGGGATCGGCGGCGGTCAGGCAAGGCATCCGCGCCATCGATGCCAACGCGGCCCGCATCGTGCTGGTGGTCGGCGCCGAGCAGATGACGACGACGCCCGGGCCCGAGATCGGCAAGAACCTGCTTAAGGCGTCCTACCTGCCGGAGGACGGCGAGACGCCCGCGGGTTTCGCCGGCGTCTTCGGCAAGATCGCGCAGGCCTATTTCCAGCGTTATGGCGATCAGTCGGATGCGCTGGCGATGATCGCCGCCAAGAACCACAAGAATGGCGTCGACAATCCCTATGCGCAGATGCGCAAGGATTTCGGCTATGAGTTCTGCCGGCAGGAGAGCGAGAAGAACCCCTTCGTCGCCGGTCCGCTGAAGCGCACCGACTGCTCGCTGGTCTCCGACGGTGCCGCCGCCCTTGTCCTTGCCGACACGGCAACGGCGCTGAAGATGCGCCGCGCCGTCGCCTTCCGCGCCAACGAACATGTGCAGGACTTCCTGCCGATGTCGAAGCGCGACATCCTGTCCTTCGAAGGCTGCGAACAGGCCTGGACCCGCGCGCTGAGGAACGCCGGCGTGACGCTGGACGACCTGTCCTTTGTCGAGACGCACGACTGCTTCACCATCGCCGAACTGATCGAATACGAGGCGATGGGGCTGGCCAAGCCGGGCGAGGGCGCCAGGTTGGCGCTGGACGGCACAACGGCGAAAGACGGCCGCCTGCCGGTCAATCCGTCCGGCGGGCTGAAGGCCAAGGGCCACCCGATCGGTGCAACTGGCGTCTCGATGCATGTGCTGACCGCCATGCAGCTTGTCGGCGAAGCCGGCGGTATCCAGGTGCCGGGCGCGAAGCTTGGTGGTATCTTCAACATGGGCGGAGCGGCGGTCGCCAACTACGTTTCCATTCTCGACAGGATCAGATAAACCGCCCCTGCATTTTGCGGGAGGTCATATGACAAATCCGGTTCTGATCGAGGTTCTGCGCGGCGCGATCGTCGAGAGCGCGCATCGCGGTGCGGTGGCGGTCTTCGATGCCGACGGCAAAGCGGTCCTGGAGATCGGCGACACCTCAAGGCCGGTGTTCCCGCGCTCGGCGGTCAAGGCGATCCAGGCCCTGCCGTTCGTCGAAAGCGGCGCTGCCGATGCCTATGGCTTCGGCAACCGCGAACTGGCGCTGGCCTGCGCCTCGCATTCGGGCGAGCCGGCGCATGTCGAACTGGCGCGCTCCATGTTGGCCAGGGCCGGGCTGGACGGGTCGGCGCTCGAATGCGGCGCGCATTGGCCCTCGAACCATGACGCCGAGATTGCGCTCGCCCGCGCCGGCGATTTGCCCAACGCGCTGCACAACAACTGCTCGGGCAAGCATTCCGGGTTCCTCTGCACCTGCGTGCACTCCGGCATTGCGCACCGTGGTTATGTCAAGGCGGGGCATGCACTGCAGGAAATGGTGCGCGACGCCATGCAGGCTGTCACCGGCGCTGTCCACGGCGCGGATGAGCGAGCGACCGACGGCTGCTCGATCCCGACCTATGCGGTGCCGCTCAGGAGTTTCGCCCTCGGCTTTGCCCGCATGGCGACGACGAATGGTTTCGGTCCCGAGCGAGCCAAGGCGGCGAAGCGCCTGCTTTCCGCCTGCATGGCGGAGCCCTTCTTTGTCGCCGGCACAGGCCGCGAAGACGTCGCGCTGATGGAAGCAGCTCCTGGCCGGATCTTTGCGAAGGGCGGCGCCGAAGGCGTCCACTGCAGCGCGATACCTGAACTTGGCCTCGGCATAGCGATCAAATGCGACGATGGCGCCGGCCGCGCCAGTGAAGCCATGGTCGCCGCCGTCCTCGCCAGGCTGCTGCGTGCCGACGAGGCTCTTTCGGCGAAGCTGCTCGAACTGGCTAATGCGCCGATCGAAAGCCGGATCGGCGCCAAGGTCGGGGCGCTGAGGCCGACCCCAGCCTTGAATTGAAGATTGCTCTCAACTGACGCGGTTGCGCTCGACGGTCAGGTGCGCAAAGCCGCTGTTGCTTGATTGGGTCAGGTCCGCTGTCACCGGCTGCGCCCAGCGCTGGCCGACGACGGCGCCGTTCAGCGTGCCGTCGATGACGTTGTCGGAGATGACGGCCGTGCCGGCACCATCGACCACGCTGACCACGATGCCTGTGCCTGCCTTGCGGATGATGTTGCCGGTGGCCATCACATTGCGCAGATACGGGCCCCAGCCGATCGACATGCCATAGAGCGGCGCGTTTTCGATGACATTGTTGGAAACGGTGGTGTCGGCCTCGACGCCGATGCCGACGCCGAACCCGGGTGGATCGGCGGTATAGGGGCCGCTGGTCGACAGATTGCGCACGATGTTGCCGGAGCAGACACCCATGCGGCCGCCTTCGTTGAAGTTGACGATCGATATGCCGTTGGCCGCGCCATCGACGATGTTGTTGCTGACGACGGCGCCCTCAAAGGAGAATTCGGAATAGACCGCGGTCTCGCCCGAGCGTGAGCAGGTGTTGCCTGATATCTGCAAATTGCTGGAACTGTTGGCGCGGATCGCCGAGAAAGCGCAATCCGAGACGACGTTGCCCGAAATGATGACGTTGCCGGCACGGAAGGCGTTGATGCCATTGCCGTTCTGGCCGGTCCCGCCGCTGCGCGCGCCGATGCGTTCGACGCGGTTGCCGGTGACCATCGTGCCGTCTTCCGCCGCCTGCCAGCGATGCACGAGGATGCCGCCATTGGCACAGTCGGAGACGGCATTGCCGGTGATTGCCAGTCCGCCCGCTTCGACCGAGTAGATGCCGGCGTCCGCCGCGCCCGATATGTCGGAGCGTTCGATGCGGCCCGCCGCATGTTCCAGCGCCAGTCCGTTCTTGCCGCTTCCGGTTATCTGGCAATTGT
Source organism: Mesorhizobium sp. B2-1-3A (assembly GCF_006442655.1). Lineage (NCBI taxonomy): Bacteria > Pseudomonadati > Pseudomonadota > Alphaproteobacteria > Hyphomicrobiales > Phyllobacteriaceae > Mesorhizobium > Mesorhizobium sp. B2-1-3A. The sequence continues at coordinate 773,799 of NZ_VFWK01000001.1, read as the reverse complement.
CGACGACGAGATGGCCGACCCGGCGCAGATCGAGCAGCCCTTGCGCATAGTCACCCATCGAGCGGTTCGAACCGTCGAAGACCAGCCCGGCGAGTTCGATATGGTCGGCCTGTTCAGCCATGAAGAGGTGGCCGTCGCCGCCATAGACGATCCGCGTTGCCCCCGGCACGCCGGAAAGACGCACGCGGCTGGGCAACGAGAGATTGGACACCACATAGGTGCCCGCCGGCAGGAACACCGGTATGTCCCTGCTGTTCGCGTCGCGCAGCAGCTTGGCAAAGGCCTTGCTCTGGTCGTCGAATGTCCCGGGCTGCACGCCAAGTTCGGTGGCATTGATCGAGCCGCGCATCGAGGCTTTTTCGATGCCGGTCAGGCTGGCGGCCGCCGCCTTGCCAAGCGCAAGGCCTATCACGGCAAAGCCGGCGGTTTGCGTCAGCAGGGTCCGTCTGTTCAACATCGGCACACAATCCCAGTGTTAGACCCTGACACCGCAGGAATCGTGCCAGACGTCCTGTTCCACTCGACGAGGTATCGACAATGGCTTGTCGAGCAGCCATTCGGCGCCTAAGTTCAGGCGATGAGCAGAGCTTTTACCCGCGAAGAAGACAGCGAAAACGCCATCGCCGGCGTCGGCGAGCGACCGATCAGCCCGCACCGCAATCTTGTGACGGAACGCGGCTTGGCGCAGATCGAGGACAATCTGACCGATCTGCGCGACGTCCTGGCGAAAGCCGAGCGGAAAGCCGACCGCGAGCGCATCGCGGTCGTGTCACGCGATCTGCGCTACTGGACCGCGCGGCGGGAGAGCGCCGAACTGTCGGTACCGGAGCCCGGCAGCGATGTCGTCCGCTTCGGCATGGGTGTCACGCTGGAAGGCGATGACGGCAAGAAAGTGCATTGGAAGATCGTCGGCGAGGACGAGGCCGATCCCACCAAGGGCAGCATTTCGCATGTTTCGCCGATGGCCGTCGCGCTGTTCGGCAAGAAGGTTGGCGACGTGGCCGCGGTCAACGGCAAGGAATGGGAAATCGTCAAGCTCTCGGATAGCTGACAACAGCTACTTGGCCAGCCTTTGCAACGCGACCTATATGTGTCCATGACATCACGAGCAGCGCGCATCTGCCGTTCGACGTCGTTGCTCTCCACCGGTCTTAGAACGACGCCGTCATCGGTTTCGATAATCTGGAGTTGATCGCCCACTTGCAGCTTCAGGCTGTCGAGCATTTCCGGTGGCAAGATCACGGCCCCTGATCCGTCGTCGAGCTTTTGGATGAGAGTCTTCACTGCCGTTGCCCTTGGTTGCGCCGTCATTGTGGCACAACCTTTTCCAGCAATACAGAATGGTTTCGCTCAGCCCGCCAGCAGCCGGTCCATCAAACGGTCCGCCGCCTCCGGAATAACCGTGCCTGGCGGAAAGATTTCCGCCGCCCCGGCCTGCAGCACCGCGTCGTAGTCCTGCGGCGGGATGACGCCGCCGGCCACGATCAGCATGTCACCGCGGCCAAGCTTCTTCAGCGCGTCGCGCAATTCGGGGATCAGCGTCAGGTGCCCTGCCGCCAGCGATGAGGCGCCGATGACATGGACGTCATGCTGGACCGCCAGTTTCGCGATCTCTTCCGGTGTCTGGAACATCGCGCCGACAGTGACGTCGAAGCCGAGATCGGCGAAAGCGGTGGCGATCACCTTCTGCCCTCGGTCGTGGCCGTCCTGTCCCATCTTGGCAACGAGGATGCGCGGCTTGCCGCCGTTTTTCTTCTCGAAAGCGCTGATCTTGTCCTGCAACCCGTCGATCACGGGACTGTCGCCAAGCGCCTTGCGGTAGACGCCGGAAATGGTCTGTACCGTCGCGACGTGGCGGCCAAAGGCCCTTTCCAGAGCGAACGAAATCTCGCCGACCGTGGCATTGGCGCGCGCGGCGCGGATGGCGAATTCGAGCAGGTTTTCGTTGCCTTGCGCGGCGCGGGTCAGTGCGTCGAGCGCGCTTTCGACGGCGGCGACCTCGCGCGTGCCTTTCAGCCGCTGCAGCTTCGACAGTTGCCGGGCTCTGACCTCGGCATTGTCGATCTTGAGCACATCGACTTCGATGTCGTTCTCGGGGCGATGCGCATTGACCCCAACCAGCATCTGCTCGCCGGAATCGATGCGCGCCTGTGTGCGCGCCGCTGCTTCCTCGATGCGCAGCTTGGGGATGCCTTGTTCCGTCGCCGCCGCCATGCCGCCGAGAGCCTCGACTTCCTCGATATGGCTCAATGCGCGCGCCGCCAGATCATGGGTCAGCCGTTCGAGATAGGTCGATCCGCCCCACGGATCGATGGTGCGCGTGGTGCCGGATTCTTTCTGCAGGACGAGCTGCGTGTTGCGGGCGATACCCGCCGAATGATCGGTCGGCAGCGCCATCGCCTCGTCGAACGAGTTGGTGTGCAGCGACTGGGTATGCCCTTGAGTCGCGGCCATCGCCTCGATCATGGTGCGGATGATGTTGTTGTAGGGGTCCTGCGCCGTCAGCGACCAGCCGGAAGTCTGGCAATGGGTGCGCAGCGACAGCGAGCGTTCGTCCTTCGGCGCGAAATTCTTCTTCATCAGGGTCGCCCACAGCAGGCGCGCGGCCCTGAGCTTGGCCACTTCCATGAAGAAGTTCATGCCGATCGCCCAGAAGAAGGAGAGGCGCGGCGCGAAGCGGTCGATGTCGAGGCCCGCCGCGACACCGGCGCGGGCATATTCGATGCCGTCGGCGATCGTATAGGCGAGCTCCAGGTCGGCCGTCGCGCCGGCCTCCTGCATATGGTAGCCGGAGATCGATATCGAATTGAACTTCGGCATGTTCTTCGACGTGTAGGAGAAGATGTCCGAAACGATCCGCATCGAGGGCTTTGGCGGATAGATGTAGGTGTTGCGGACCATGAACTCCTTCAGAATGTCGTTCTGAATGGTCCCGGCCAGATCCTTCTGCGCAACGCCCTGTTCTTCCGCCGCGACGATATAGAGCGCCATGATCGGCAACACCGCGCCGTTCATCGTCATCGACACCGTCATGTCGCCGAGCGGAATGCCGTCGAAGAGCTGCCGCATGTCGAGGATGGAATCAATGGCGACGCCAGCCATGCCGACATCGCCGGCGACGCGTGGATGGTCGCTGTCATAGCCGCGATGCGTGGCGAGATCGAAGGCGACAGACAGGCCCTTCTGGCCGGCGGCAAGATTGCGCCGGTAAAAGGCGTTGGACTCTTCGGCCGTCGAAAAGCCGGCATATTGCCGGATCGTCCACGGCTGCTGGACATACATGGTGGGGTAGGGGCCACGCACAAAGGGCGGCAAGCCCGGATAGGTGTCGAGATACGGCAGGCCCTTGAGGTCACCCTGATTGTAGAGATGCTTGACGACAAGCCCTTCCGGCGTCACCCGCTGGCCCTTGACCTCGACTGGCGCGCGGCGCGGCGGCGCCCAGCCGATCTGACTGAAATCCGGAATCAAGAGACCGCCCCGATGGATTGGTCGATGCGGGCCGGAAACAGCGGTTCGCACAGGACGACACCTTCGGTGAAAGCCGGCCGCTGCTTCGCGTCCAGCGTCTCGACCGGGCGCTCTGTCTTCTGCGGATAGAGTGTGGTGCCGATGATGGCTCGCTCGCCGGACTTGAAGGCGGCGTCGCGACGAGTGGCGGCGGCGCGAACACGCTTCTGGATGTGCCCGTCACGGAGGCTATACAGTATCCCCCCTTCGGCCTCGATCGTCTGCAATTCCGCCCAGGCGGCTTCGCAAAGATCTGATGTCAGCGCCTCGACCGCGCCGGAACCACAGGCGGGATCGGCGACATGATCGACATGGCTTTCATTGGCCATGATCAGCTGCGCGTTGCGTGCGACGCGGCGGGCAAAGGGAGCCGGCAGGCCGTGCGCGATCGTATGCGGCAGGATGGAGATCGAATCGGCTCCCCCCGCGGCCGCCGCGAAGCAACCGATCGTCGTGCGCAGCATGTTGGTCTCCGGGTCCAATGTCGTCATCATGCGAAATGATGTCTCGGCATGGATGTTGGCCGTGGAATTGGGGATCGAGCAAGCCTCCTGCACCCGTGCCCAAAGCCTGCGCAGGGCCCGTACCTTGGCCATGGAGAGGAACTGGTCCTGGTCGACGCTGAGTGCGAAGCCGATATGAGGCGCGGCATAGACGAGCGGCTGCCGCGCCTTCTCGAACATTCTAAGATACGAAACCGCGGAAGCCAGCATGATCCCGAGCTCCTGCGCCTCCGTGGCGCCGGCATTGTGGAAGACGCGGCCGTCCGCTTCCAGAAGCACGCCCGGTACGCCCATCGAGAAGAAATGCGCTAGCGATTGCGGCATCGATTCCTGCAGCGCTTCGATCGACATGCGCAGCCGGCCGGTGCCGGCGAGGATCGCCGCCGGATCGATGCCGAAGGACAGGTTCAGCTTTGCCGGATCGGAGCGGCGCTTGCTCAGAAACGCCACCAGCCAGTCGGCCATCGGCCGGCTCCACGGGTGGGTGTCGATGCGGATCTGCATCCGGTTGAGGGGTACGCCCTCCAGCACGGTCTCCAGTGCCTGCGCGGTCCTCGGCAAGCCGTAGCCGAATGCGTTCGGCGCACCTTCGAAGACGAGCGACAATCCTGTCGCTCCCTGCGCGATATCATCCAGGACCTGGGCCTTGGCACGATCGACGTCGGGATCGTCGACGCGCTGGCTGACAATCCACGGCGAGCGAGGATTCGCCCGCACGATCGGCTCGGCCCCGGCCGCACGGTCATAGAGCGGCTCGATGCGAATGCTGTCGTCGGTGTGCGAAACCAGCTTTTCCTCGAAGGATGCGCCGGCCAACGCTTTTTCCGCCAAGGCCAGCCATCGCTGGCGTTCAGCATCCGCCGGTTCAACATCCCTGGTCAAGGCTCCAGCGCCCATCCATCTTCCTCGTTTATGTCGCCGCACCAGCCCGGAGCAGCTCAGTCTAGGGTCCCCGGCCGGTTATCGCAATGCGCGTCCAGGGTTTGAATTCGATCCATTTGATATAGGTCAGCTTGGGTGGGCGGACCATGAACGATTGCCAAACACCAGCAAAATCCGCAAGTTCCAAAATCCGATTTCGGCGATAGGTCCGATTGGGGCAATTTGGACGATTAGCATTGTCGCTGTGCAACAGCCTTACTATACCTTCGGGCAAAGGCTGGCTTTTTAGACACATCAGTTTGCGGAGACCCGAAATATGGCTGACGACACCAGTATTTTCATCGGCGCCAGCCGCAAGCCCGATGACAGCTATCAGCGTCCGGAGCAATTGCTGCTGCAGTACGGGAATCGCCATGGCCTGGTGACCGGCGCCACCGGTACCGGCAAGACCGTTACCTTGCAGGTCCTGGCCGAGGGCTTTTCCAATGCCGGCGTGCCGGTGTTCTGCGCCGACATCAAGGGCGACCTGTCCGGTATCGCCATGATGGGCACGGCTCAGGATTTTCTCGTCAAGCGGGCTGCGCAGGTCAAGCTCGAGCCCTACGATTTCCAGGAATTCCCCGTCATCTTCTGGGACCTGTTCGGTGAGCAAGGCCACCCCATCCGCGCGACGATATCGGAAATGGGACCGCTGCTCCTGTCGCGGCTGATGAACCTGACCGACGCGCAGGAGGGCATCATGAACATTGCCTTCCGCATTGCCGACGAAGAGGGCCTGCTGCTCCTCGACCTCAAGGACCTGCAGGCGCTGCTTGCCAACATCGCCGGGCGCGCCGACGAGATCAGCGCCCGCTACGGCAATGTCACCAAGCCATCGGTCGGTGCCATCCAGCGCACGCTGCTGGTGCTGGAGCAACAGGGCGCGGCCAACTTCTTCGGCGAGCCGGCTCTGCGGATTTCCGACATCATGCGCACCACGCGTGACGGCCGGGGCGCCGTCAGCGTGCTGGCCGCCGACAAGCTGATGATGAACCCGCGGCTCTACGCGACGTTCCTGCTCTGGCTGATGTCGGAACTGTTTGAGGAACTGCCCGAGGTGGGAGATCCCGACAAGCCGAAGCTGGTGTTCTTTTTCGACGAGGCGCATCTGCTCTTTGACGAAGCGCCGAAAGTGCTGATCGACCGCGTCGAACAGGTGGTTCGCCTGATCCGTTCGAAAGGCGTCGGCGTCTATTTCGTCACGCAGAATCCCCTCGATATCCCCGAGAAGGTGCTGGCACAGCTCGGCAACCGCGTTCAACACGCTCTGCGCGCCTATACGCCGCGCGAGCAGCAGGCTGTGCGGACAGCGGCGGAAACGTTCCGCCCCAATCCCGACTTCGATTGCGCCACCACCATCACCCAGCTCGCCACCGGCGAGGCGCTGGTCTCGACGCTGGAGGCCAAGGGCGTGCCGTCCATGGTACAGCGCACGCTGATCCGTCCGCCGTCGTCGCGGCTTGGGCCCATAACCCCCGCCGAGCGGCAAAAGCTGGTCGCGGAAAGCCCCGTCTCCGGCCAGTACGACCAGGTCATTGATCGCGAATCGGCCTTTGAGATCCTGCAGAAGAAGACCAAGGACGCGCAGGACGCCGAAGCGCAGGCGCAGCAGGCAGGCACCGGCGGCTCGCGCTGGACAATTCCGGGCTTCGGCAATGACGATCCCGCACCGCAGCCGGGCGGCCGCCGGGCGCCGGCACAGCGCCCCTCCAATCGCCAGACAGTCGCCGAGGCGGCGATCAAGTCGGTGGTGCGCTCGGTCGGCTCGTCGGTCGGACGTGCGATCGTGCGCGGTATCCTGGGCAGCCTGTCGCGAGGGCGCTGAGCCCGGGGCAGCAAAGTCTATGCTTATAGCGCCGCGCGTCCCTTGGACACGTGGCGCCGAGCATTGTCCCTGGGCGAAGCCGGATCAGAAGATCGCGTTCGTGACCGCTTTCACGGGGCCGAGCAGGACAGATCCGTCCGGCACGCCGGCATCGATCGGGATGGCCTTGTGGTTCGCGGTCGCCGCCGCCACCATCGGCTGGCTGGCATCGCTGGTCACGATGACCGGGCTTTTCGACGGCACGCGGTCGTAGAGGTCGATGATGTCCTGGTTCATCAGGCGCACGCAGCCCGATGACACCGATTTGCCGATCGAGCGCCATTCCGGCGAGCCGTGCAGGCGGTAAAGCGTGTCCACATTGCCCTGGAAGAGATAGAGCGCACGGGCACCTAGCGGGTTCTTCAGCCCGCCGGGCATGCCGCCATTGTCGGCGCTGTACTGCTTCAGTTCCGGCTGCCGGGCGATCATCTCATCCGGCGGCGTCCATTTCGGCCATTTCTGCTTCCATTGGACGACAGCGTCGCCCGACCATTCGAAGCCGGCGCGGCCAAGGCCGACGCCATAGCGGATCGCCTGACCGCCCGGACGAACCAGATAGAGGAAATGGCCTGTCGTATCGACGACGATGGTTCCTGGTTTCTGCCCGGTCGGGTCCGGAACGATCTGACGCAGGAACTGCGGATCGATCCTGTCGACGGGGATGGCCGGCAGGTCGAAGCCGCCATCGCTGACGGCCGCGTACATCGACGCATAATCGGCAAGCGGCGGCTCGACATAGGCCGGCGGCGGTGGCTCGACCGGCCCTGGGCCGGTGGTGGCGCATGCGGAAACCGCGATCGATGCGGCGCCTAATGCAGCGGCGTTGAGGAAGCCGCGACGGCTCAGGCGATAGGATTCGATTTCGGTTATGGACATGACTGCCTTCTTTAAGACTCAAATCGCAACAAAGCGTCAATACGCCGATCGCCGTTGCAGTGCCTGACAACACTTGGCGCGATAGGCGGTTCCGATTCTGGCCCGAACGTGGACAAACAAAGGCGAAGCTGTGACCGCGCTGCCACTGTGGCGTCAGGGCAACAGAGGGGGCAGCTTAGGCGGTGACCAATGCTTCGAGGGTCGGCAGGATCAGGGCTGGCGGGAAGTCCCGATATTCCTCGGGCTGGTTCGAACGGTTGATCCACACTGTCCGGAAACCGAATTTGGTGGCCCCCGCAATGTCCCAGCGATTGGAGGACTGGAAGGACACCGCGCCGGGATAGAGGCGCCAGCCGGTGGCGACCATGTCGTAGACCGCCGGATCGGTCTTGAAGCGGCGCACCGCGTCGACGGAATAGATGTCGTCCAGAACCTGGTCGAGCGCGGCGGATTTGACGGCCGCTTCCAGCATTTCGGGTGAGCCGTTGGAGAGGATCGCCAGCCTGGCTCCCGAGGCCTTGAGCGCCTTCAGCACGGCTGGCACCTCAGGATAGCAATCCAGCCGCCAGTAGGCTTCCAGCAGCTTGGCCTTCAGGCTTGAATCGGCCGACGGGACCTTGCGCAAGGCGAAGTCGAGCGCCTGTTCGGTCAGCTGCCAGAAATCGGCATAGGCGCCCATCAGCGTGCGCACCCAGGAATATTCGAGCTGCTTGGCGCGCCAGATCTCCGACAGCAACTGGCCGTCCGGCCCGATCTGGTCAGCGTGGCGGCGCACGGCGGCATGCACGTCGAACAGTGTGCCGTAGGCGTCGAAAACATAGGCGGCGTAGTGCATGGCGACAGTTTTGAGGCGAGGCGGGGCGCGGTGCAAGCCTTGATTGCACCGCGCCCGCCGCTGGCCTCAACAAAACTCCCCGATGCCCGTTGACGGCGGCGGCCAAAGCATCATCCAATGTTGTCACACAACATTGATTGGAACGGGACAACGCAATGACACTGGCGGCAGCGGCGCAATCCGCGACATGGACCTTCGTCGACGGGAACTGGTACGAGGGCAATGTCGCCATACTGGGGCCGCGCAGCCATGCGATGTGGCTCGGCACCAGCGTGTTCGACGGGGCGCGCTGGTTCGAGGGCGTGGCGCCCGACCTCGACCTCCATGCCAAGCGGGTGAACGCGTCGGCGATCGCGCTTGGCCTCAAGCCGAACATGACGCCCGAACAGATCGTCGGGCTGACCTGGGATGGGCTGAAGAAGTTCGACGGCAAGACGGCGGTCTATATCAGGCCGATGTACTGGGCCGAGCATGGCGGCTACATGGGCGTGCCGGCCGATCCCGCATCGACCCGTTTCTGCCTCTGCCTTTATGAATCGCCAATGATCTCGCCGTCCGGTTTTTCGGTGACGGTGTCGCCGTTCCGGCGCCCGACGATCGAAACCATGCCGACCAATGCCAAGGCCGGATGCCTCTATCCCAACAATGGCCGCGCCATCCTCGAAGCCAAGATGCGCGGCTTCGACAATGCGCTGGTTCTGGACATGCTCGGCAACGTCGCTGAGACCGGGACCTCGAACATTTTCCTGGTCAAGGATGGACATGTCTTTACGCCGGCGCCGAACGGCACCTTCCTGTCCGGAATCACGCGTTCGCGCACGATAAATCTGCTCGGTGAGTACGGATTCAAAGCCACCGAAAAGACCTTGTCGGTACGCGATTTCCTCGAAGCGGACGAAATCTTTTCGACCGGCAACCACTCCAAGGTGGTGCCGATCACGCGCATCGAGGATCGCAACCTGCAACCCGGACCGGTGGCCAAGAAGGCACGTGAGCTCTATTGGGAATGGGCGCATTCGAAATCGGCCGGATGACGCGCCGGTCTGGCCTTTTTGTCGCTGCACGCCTCACCGCAGGAAAACCGTGTGACTTTTTCCGGAACCCGCTTAGAAAGGGAACCGGCGCTTCACTTCCGGAGTTGTTCCAGCTCAATCCAGACCTATCTTAATCCGGTATCGACACCGGATTTTTCCACGAGGGAGTACTACCCATGGCTTTTGAATTGCCCGCTCTGCCCTATGACTATGAGGCCTTGCAGCCTTACATGTCGAAAGAGACGCTGGAGTATCACCACGACAAGCACCACAAGGCCTATGTCGACAACGGCAACAAGCTGGCCGCCGAGGCGGGCCTTGGCGATCTGTCGGTCGAAGAGGTGGTCAAGCAGTCGTTCGGCAAGAATGCCGGCCTCTTCAACAATGCCGCGCAGCATTACAATCACATCCATTTCTGGAAGTGGATGAAGAAGGGCGGCGGCGGCAACAAGCTGCCTGGTGCGCTGCAGAAGGCTTTCGACAGCGATCTCGGCGGCTACGACAAGTTCAAGGCCGACTTCATCGCGGCCGGCACGACACAGTTCGGTTCGGGCTGGGCCTGGGTTTCGGTCAAGGACGGCAAGCTGGCGATCTCGAAGACGCCGAACGGCGAGAACCCGCTCGTTCATGGCGCCTCGCCGATCCTCGGCGTCGATGTCTGGGAGCATTCCTATTACATCGACTACCGCAACGCGCGGCCGAAATATCTCGAGGCGTTCGTCGACAGCCTGATCAACTGGGATCACGTGCTGGAATTGTACGAGAAAGCTTGATCGACCCTGCAGAAGAGCCCCGGCATCCCGGGGCTTTTCTTTTAGAGAGCCGAGATCTTCAGTCACTCACCGTTCGGCAAAATCGCTCGAAGGAAGGGAATAATCCGTCCGCGACATCCGTTAACGTCCTGTCCTGAAATGCCTTCATCATGGAGCCAAATGAATGAGAAAGCTTGTCATCGCCATCTCAACGCTCGCCTTCGCCGGTTCGGCGGCCTTTGCCGATCCGATCCTCGACCGGCAGGCTCTGATGAAGGAGCGCGGAAAGATCGTCGGCGGTCTGTCGAAAGTGGCCAAGGGCGAGGAGCCCTTTGATGCCGCTGCCGTGCTGACGCAGTTGCAGGCGCTGCAGGCGAATGCCGAGAAGTTCGACGTCGATGCCTTGTTCCCGAAAGGCAGCGATACCGGCGACACCACGGCGGGGCCGAAGATCTGGGAAGACACGGCCGGCTTCAAGGCCGCCGAGGACAAGTATCTCGCCGACGTCAAGGCCGCGGTCGCCGGGGCTCCCGCCGATGCCGACGCGCTGAAGGCTCAAGTCGGCACCCTCGGCTCGGATTGCGGCGCCTGCCATCAGGGCTACAGGATCAAGAAGGGCTGATTGCCTGATATGGCATGGCTGAAGAAGCTTGTCGGCGCGGCCCTCGTTCTGGGCGGCGTCGGCGCGGCCGCCGGTTGGTTTTTGTCGGCGCCGGTCAGGCTGGATACGACGGCCCTGGCGCAACTCGGGCCGGGCGACGCTAGCCGGGGCAAGCGCATTTTCTATGCCGGTGGCTGCACATCCTGCCACGCAAAGCCCGGCTCGCAGGGCGATGCGCGGCTTCAACTGGTGGGCGGCCTCGAACTCAAGACGCCGTTCGGCACCTTCGTTCCGCCCAACATTTCGCAAGATCCCAAGGACGGCATCGGCGCATGGTCGGTCGAGGATCTCGCCAACGCCATGCTCAAGGGCGTGTCGCCGTCTGGCGAGCATTTCTATCCGGCCTTTCCCTACGCGTCCTACGCCCGCATGAAGCCGTCTGATATCGCCGATCTCTATGCCTTCCTGAAGACGCTGCCCGCGGTCGCCGGCAAGGCACCGGCCAATACGCTGGCATTCCCGTTCAACATCCGCCGTGGCATCGGCCTGTGGAAGCGGCTCTATCTCAGCGATCAGCCTGTCATTGCCTTGCACGATGGCACGCCCGATCCGGTCATGGCCGGCCGCTATCTGGTCGAAGGACCCGGCCATTGCGGCGAATGCCACACGCCGCGTGATTTCGCGGGCGGGACGAAGAAAAGCGAGTGGCTGGCGGGTGCCGTGGCCGCGGAGGGTTCAGGCGTCGTGCCCAACGTCACGTCGGGCAAGGGCGGCATCGCCAACTGGTCGGAAGCCGACATAGCCAACTATCTCGAAACCGGCTTCACGCCCGACTTCGATTCCGTCGGCGGCGCCATGGTCGACGTGCAACGCAACATGGCCGAGCTCACTGCCGGGGATCGCGCGGCGATCGCCGCCTATCTCAAGGCAGTACCGCCGCATCCCAATGGTTATCCGGCGCGCAAGCCGGCTGCGAATTGAGCGTCCGGGCTCAGATCATTTTCACCAGCGCTTCGAACAGCGCCAGATTGAAATCCTTGGCGTCGTCGACGATGGCATCGGGCTGTGACGAGAACTTCGCGATGACCATCTCGGCCCGCGGATTGATATAGAGCCATTGGCCGTGAATGCCGAGCGCGAAGAAGGCGCCGTTGCCGGTCTGGTACCATTTGTTGTGGTAACGGCCTTTCGGCAGCCAGCTCGCGGAAGTGCTTTCGGCCCAAGCCTGGGAAGAGCCGCCGGTAATGGTGTCGTGTACCCAGGACTGCGAGACGATGCGGCGTCCATTGGCGACGCCGCCCTGCCGCATCATTTCGCCGATGCGCGCGAGATCGCGCGGCGTCATGTTGATGCCGCCGCCCGTGCGTGGTGTGCCGGCGCGGTCGACCGTGACATAGGCATCCTGCCTGGCGCCGAGCGGCTGGAACAGGCGCTCGGAGGCAAGATCAGGAAAACGTCGCCCGGAAGCGCCCTGGATGACGAGGCCCAGGACGTCGGAATTGGGGGAGGCGTAGTGATAGACGCCGCCGTGATCCCCCCGGCCTTTTTTCAGCCCGGCGATGAACGCGACGACTGTCTCGGGCTCTTCGCCGGGTTCGGAGGGATCCAGCAGGCCGGCCCGGCGATAGCGCGCGTAGGGGCCGCGCGGATCGTGATAGACTTCCTCGAAATCCAGGCTCACCCGCATGTCGAGGACATCGCGAACGCGCGCATCGCCATAGGCCGAGGATTTGAGCTCCGGCACGTAGCGTGGCACCAGCTCTTGGAAATCGAGTAAGCCGTCATCCTGCAGTATGCCGGCGACAACGGAAGTCACCGATTTGCTGGTTGAAAACAGGATGTGCCGGCTTTGCAGCGTGAAGCCGGGCGCGTGGAAATCGGCGACGATGCGTCCCGATTTCATCACCACCATGGCATCGGTCGACGTCTCGCGAACCGCCTCGGCGACTGTGATCCTCTCGCCGTTGAGGGAAAATTCCTGGCGCAGCAGGCCTTCGGGGCTGACAACCGGCTCCTCGGCAAGGCCGGGCGTCGCCGCAATGCGCGCCGTCGGGATGAACTCGCTGACATTGCGGAACGCCCAGACATTCCAGGGCGCGGCGCGCCAGTTGCCAAGACGGACCTCGTCGCGGTCGAATCCGTAGGCGGCCTTGAAAGCCGATGCATTCGTCATGACCGGATACTCCATCAGTGAACGTGCTGCAGGAACTCGCGAAACCGTTCGCTTGGCGGATGCGACAGCAAGTCTGCCGGCTTGCCGTCATGAACGAGTTGGCCGCCATCCATGAACAGCAGGCGTGAGCCGACCCGCTTGGCGAAGCCCATTTCATGGCTCACCACGATCATCGTCATGCCCTCCGTCGCAAGCGTCTGCATGACTCGCAGCACTTCCTGCCGCAATTCCGGATCAAGAGCCGATGTCGGCTCATCGAACAACATCAGCTTCGGTCCGACGGCAAGCGAGCGAGCTATGGCCACCCTTTGCTGCTGGCCACCCGAGAGCTGCGACGGATAGTGTTGCATCCGGTCGCCAAGGCCGACTTTCCGCAGCAGCGCGGCGGCGATCTCGCGCGCCTCTGCCTTGCCTTTGCCGCGCGACCGGATGGGCCCGAACATCACGTTTTGCATCGCCGTCAGATGCGGGAACAGGTTGAACTGCTGGAACACCATGCCGGCCTCGAGCCGGATACGCCTGATGTCGCGTGGGTTGCCAAGCACGCTGAGGCCGTCGACCAGAAGGTCGCCGTCGCTCACCTTCTCAAGCACGTTGATGCAGCGAAGCATGGTCGACTTGCCCGATCCGGACGGACCGATCACCACCGCCACCTCGCCACGATCGACGGCAAGATCGATCGACTGCAAGACGCGATGCGCGCCGAATTGCTTCGAGACCTTCCTGAACTCGACCATGCTCATGGCAGACGCGCCGCCCGTTCGACAAACCGCAGGCTGAGGGCAAGGATGCTGATGACGATGAGGTAGATCACCGCCACGGCCGTCCAGATCTCCACGGCCCGGAAATTCGCCGACATGATCTCCTGTCCGCGCCTGGTCAACTCGCCGACGCCGATGACGAGGAAGATCGACGTGTCCTTGACCACCGAGACAAGCTGGTTGCCCATGGCCGGCAGCGCGCGCCGGACTGCTATGGGCGCGATGACATAGGCAAGCACCTTTCGAAAGCTCAGGCCCATGGACAGGCCGGCCTCCTTGAGGCCGGTGGGCACGCTTTCCAGTGCGCCGCGAATGATTTCGGCGTTGTAGGCCCCCGAATTGATGATCAGCGTCAGGATGCCGGCATTGATTGCGCTGATGCGGATGTTCATCAGGATGGGCAGCGCAAAGTAGATGAACATCACTTGCACGGTGATCGGCGTGCCGCGGATCAGGGCGACATAGATCTGCGCGGGAGCCTGCGCCAGCCAGCCGCCATAGGTGAGGAGTGCGCCGGTCAATGCCCCCACCACGATGCCGCCGGCGAGGCCGGCAAGTGCGATCATCATCGTCAGCTCGAGGCCCTGCAACAGGTCCGGCAGGGCGTCGACGATAGCAGTCCATTCGAAAGTCATCAGGGGGTCCAGTAAAGTGTTGGCCGGACGAAGAACCAGCCGTGAGAGCCGTCATTGCTCTCACGGCATTTGGCCGCTTATGCCTGGTCGGGTCCGAACCATTTTTCGCGAATGGCCTTGAGGCGGCCATCTGCCTTCATCGCCGCCAATACGGCATTCGCCGGCGCGACGAGCGGGCTGCCCTTCTGGAAACCGATGCCGACATCCAGGCCTTCCAGTGTCGGATGGATCACCCGGACTTTGCCCTTGCCGTTGCCGTTCGCGTAATACATCAACACCGGCGTGTCGTAGACGACGGCGTCGGTGCGTCCGGCCTCGAGTGCCAGCAGCGCATTGTCGATGTTCGGCATCTGGTCGATCGTGGCGGTCTTGATGTGGTTCTGGATATAGTCGACTGCGACGGTTCCCGTCTCGGTTCCGATCGTCTTGCCGGCAAGGTCGTCCGATGTCTTGATGGTCGTGTTGTCGGCCTTGGTAACAGCCACCAATCCGCTCTGGTAGTAGGGATCGGAGAAATCGATCACCTTCTGTCGGGCCGGCTTGATGAACAGCTGCGAGACGATCGCATCGATATTGCCGGTCTGCAGTGCTGGGATAAGTGCTCCGAAGTCCATCGGCTGGACCTTCCACTTGCGGTTCATGCCCTTGGCGATTTCGCCGAACACCTCCATGTCGAAGCCGGAATAGTGGTCGCCGTCCTTATAGGCGAAGGGCGGGCTGCCGACATTGGAGCCGACGATCAGTTCGGCGTCTTCGGCTCTGACGTTGCGAGCAAGAATTATCGCGGGCGCGGCGAGAAGGCCGAGTTGAAGAAGCTGTCTGCGATGCATTTTTTTCCCCTTTGGTTACGACCGGTTTGATTTTGAGCAATGCTGTGTCTGCGGACCTCTGGTCAGGCGTTCATGACTACGCGCTCTCGTGCTCTTCCAGCCGGACGGCGCCGCCGAGCCAGCATCCGGTGGGGTGTCCGTCATCGAGACGGAAGCGGACGAGAATTTCCGACGGCCGTTGCATGGCGCGGCCCTGGCGGACGACGATCGGGCGGTCCGATGCCTCGATCGTCTCGCTCGACAGCAGGCCGAAGGCCAGCGCCGAGGCCGCAATGCCGGTAGCGGCATCCTCGGGATAGCCCGACGAACGCGGGAACTGGCGGGCATCGACGATCTGGGCATCTCGGTCGAACAGGGCGTAGGGATAGAGGCCGGTCGAGCCGATCCGGCCGCA
Source organism: Mesorhizobium sp. B2-1-3A (assembly GCF_006442655.1). Lineage (NCBI taxonomy): Bacteria > Pseudomonadati > Pseudomonadota > Alphaproteobacteria > Hyphomicrobiales > Phyllobacteriaceae > Mesorhizobium > Mesorhizobium sp. B2-1-3A. Next base: position 758,110 of record NZ_VFWK01000001.1, on the reverse strand, counting down.
CAGCTCTTCCATCCCGGTAAAGTCCGGGCTCAGGCCATCGAGCACCGCCACGCTGTTCAGCGGAACCAGCGTCTTGACCCGGCTGGTTGATGCGTTCTGGATCGGTGGCGATGCTAGGTCGTCCGCCCGAATGCCGAGGATTTCGATGATGTCGGCCCGGCTCCTGTCGGCATCGGGAAGCGCCTCGACAGTGCCAGCGGGCTGCGAAATCTCTACGGCCGCACCGTGTTCTGTCCGCTTGCCAATCCTGGCGTCGACCCGGCCGCTCTTGGTCCAGATCGTTAGGTCATCACCTGGCAGTTTTCCCAGCCGATCCAGCAGCCACAGCGCACCGACGGTGGCGTGCCCGCACATCGACATCTCATGGTTGGGCACCCAGAAACGGAACGCGAAATCGCAATCCGATCCGGGTGGTGGCGGGAGCACGAAACCGCTCTCATGGCCAAAGGAGCGCGCCACCTGCTGCATGTCGGCGTCGGACATGCCGGCGGCATCGACGACGATCGGGGCCGGATTGCCTCCGTGGGGGCCGGCGGCAAACACACTGACAAGTCGAACGTCGGGACGCATTCTCACCCTTCTGGCCGCTACGCAGGATATTGCGCAGAGCCTAGGGCGGCGGCGACCGTGCCGCGCGTTCGAACGGGCCTTATGATTTGATCGGCTGGGCCATGCGTTTGCGGATATCGCTGGGCGAGCGGCCGTCCGCACGGCGCATGGCGTGGGCCAGTGCCGCACCACTGTCGAAGCCGACCCGGAAGGCGATCTCGCCGATCGGCAGGTCGGTTCCGCTCAGCAGCTCACATGCGGTCTGGAGGCGGACACGCAGTTGAAACTCGCCCACCGAGAAACCCGTCCCTTCGCGGAACAGGCGGGTGATGTGGCGCCTGGAGACGCCGAAACGATCCGCCAGGGCGTCGAGGGGGACCTGCTCGTCGGCATGAAGGGTCAGGAACTCCTTCAGATCGTCGACCATCGCCTTGCCGTGTTCCCGATGCGAGGCACCGGGCATCATCTCGCCGGCCATCACTTCGGCGATGCATTGAACGAGCAGGGCGGAACTCACAGAATGTTTGACCCCGGAATTGCCATAGGCGCCGCTGCCGTTTCGAAGCGAAAGCGCCTGCAGGGCCCGCACCGTGGCGGTACGGCGAACCAGAACCGTCGCGCGGGTGCGCCGATGGAATTCGCTGAGCGAGCCGATCTCCTGGTCGAGCCTGCGCAGAATGGCGCCGGTGACATAGATGGCGACATGGCGGTGCGCGCCAATGCCGGCGCGGGTCTCGTGCGCCCTGTTCTGCGGCACGACGGCGAACCGGTCCTGCGACAGCCAGGTCCCTTCGCGCCGGTCTTCGTGCTTGAGCTCGACCGTTCCACGGCTTGGCAGGATGAACATCAGGCAATCGTGCCAGTGCCACGGCATCGCGTAGGCGCCACTGCCGGCCAAAGCCGCGTGCTCCTCGTCGGCCGCGATCAAAAGATCGGCCTTTGCCGTGTCGCGCAGTTGCTCGAATGACCGCAGCATTTCCGGGGCTCGAATTCTTCGAGACCCAAACTAGCAGCCGAGACAGGGGCCGGGCAATCGAAGTCTCCAGGCCCGGCCTTTAGGGCCAGGTCCCCATTTCAGACTACAGGTGCCGGTCGCCGAGGAAATCGAAGCCCGTCTCGAAGAAATGATTGTAGTTGCAGGTCAGTTCCTCGCCCGGTGCGATGTCGCGCAGCGCAAAGGTTTCCTCGGGCGAGGAGACATCGCAATTCGGCTCGTCGTCATGGTTCATGTAGCGGGCGTCGTCGGCTTCGAAGACGATATAGGCCGGATCGCGCCGGTCCGGGTAGGAATAGCGGTCGAGATAGTTCTTCACCGGCCCGGTTTCGCCCTCATAGGTCTCGACGTCGATGATCCGGTCGAAGCGGGGGTCGAGCTTCCATATCAGCGTACCCTTGGGGATGTGGTGCTTGGCAAAGACGCCGATGCCCTGGATCGGCGATTTGTCGAGATAGACGTCGACGAGCAGCATGGCATACCCCAGTAGCAAACATGGCAAGTGCGGCTTGCGAAAAGCCGCGCACTGGTTAGCGCGGGGCTGGCACAATTGCGAGCGCAAATGAGCAAAGCGGAATTCAAAAAGTCATGATCGCCGAACCCAAAAGTGAACGTGCTGTCCCGAGCCCTCAGCGTTGCTGCAGCGCCAGACGTACGCCCAGGGCGCAGTAGATGCCGCCGACAACCTTGCCCTGCCATTTCAGCACGGTCGGATTCCGGCGCAGGAAACTGCCGAGGCGACCGGCGCTCACGGCAAAGACGACCGTACTGAAGAGGCCGAGCACGACGAAGACAACTCCCAACACGGCCAATTGAAGCATCACCGTTCCGTTTTCGGGCGCACGAATTGAGGCAGGAATGCCAGGAAAAACAGCGCGGTCTTGGGGTTGAGCACTTCGGTCAGGACGGCCTGCCGAAACGCCTTGCCGGCGGAGATCGCGAGCGCGCCGGCAGAGGGATCGGCCGGCGTTTTCTCGATGATGGCGCGAATGCCGAGGTAAACGAGGTAGGCCGCGCCGATATATTTTACGATGCTGAACAGCGTCGCCGACGTGGCGATGATCGCAGAGATGCCGACCATCGCCATGACAGTGTGAAATATGTCGCCGGCCGCGATCCCGGCACCGGTCGCGATCCCGACCTTTGTTCCCGAACTTGTTGCCCGGGCGATCGTCAACAGCGTGGCCGGACCCGGGATGAAGACAAAGCCGAGCACGACGGCGATATAGGCAATCAGCGTGGACAGATCGATCATTTGAGTGTCTCCCCGGCAGGCTGTGCCTTGCCCGTCACCTTCAACGCGAAGGCATAGGTATAGGCGATCTCTTCCAGGCGCGAGAACCGGCCGGACGCACCGGCATGGCCGGAATCCATGTTGATCTTGAACAGCACCGGATTATCGCCGCTCTTGCGGTCGCGCAGCCGCGCCACCCATTTGGCCGGCTCCCAATAGGTGACGCGCGGGTCGGTGAGGCCGGCAAGCGCCAGGATCGGCGGATAGTCGAGTGCCGCGACATTGTCGTAGGGCGAATAGGCGGCGATCGTCCGGTAGTCGTCGGCGGACGCGATCGGGTTGCCCCATTCGGGCCATTCCGGCGGCGTCAGCGGCAGGGTCGCGTCGAGCATGGTGGTGAGCACGTCGACGAACGGAACCTCGGCGACGATGCCGCCAAAGCAGTCCGGCGCCATGTTGGCGACAGCGCCCATCAGCATGCCGCCGGCCGACCCGCCTTGCGCGACTGTGCGGTCATGCGCGGTATAGCGCTCGGCAACGAGATGGCGCGCGCAGGCGATGAAATCGGTGAAGGTGTTCATCTTGTGCTCACGCTTGCCGTCATCGTACCAGCCGTAACCCTTGTCCTTGCCGCCGCGCACATGCGCGATGGCAAAGACGAGGCCGCGGTCGACCAGCGAGAACCAGTTGGTGTTGAAGGCGGCCGGCACGGCAATGCCATAGGAGCCGTAGCCGTAGAGCAGGCAAGGTGCCGATCCGTCCAGCGGCGTGTCGCGATGGTGCAGAAGCGAGATCGGCACCAGTTCGCCATCGGCGGCCGGGGCCATCAGCCGCCTTGTGACATAATGGTCCGGGTCGTGACCGGACGGCACTTCCTGGGTCTTGAGCAGCATGCGCTCGCGGGTGCGCATGTTGTAGTCGAAGACTTGCGCTGGCGTCGTCATCGACGAATAGGAAAAGCGCATGATGTCGGTATCGTATTCATAGGAACCCGACAGGCCGAGCGAGAAGGCTTCCTCGTCGAAGGAAATCAGGTGCTCCTCGCCACTGGCGCGGTCACGCACGACGATGCGCGGCAGGCCCTCCTTGCGCTCAAGTCGGACCATATGGTCCTTGAAGCCGATCACCGACAGGATCAGCCGGCCCGGCTCATGCGGGACCAGTTCCCGCCAGTTGGCGCGAACCGGATCGCTTGCCGGCGCCGTCATGATCTTGAAGTCCTTCGCGCCGTCCGCATTGGTCAGGATGAAGAAGACGTCGCCGCCTTCCTCTAGCTCATACTGGAGCCCGGTTTCGCGCGCCGATACCAGCCTGGGTTCGGCAAACGGATCGCTGGCGCTCAACAGGCGATATTCCGAGGTTTCGTGATCGTTGATGCCGATCATGATCCATTGGTTTTTGCGGGTGCCGTCGACATTCATGAAGAAGCCGGGATCGGTTTCCTCATAGATCAGGCGGTCGTTTTCAGGGTCTTGTCCCAGTGCGTGGAACAGCACTTTTGACGGCCGGTGGTTGGGGTCGAGGCGCGTGTAGAAGAACCCGTCATTACCCGCGTTCCACACACCCGAACCGCCGGTGGCGGGGATCTCGTCGGCCAGTTCCTTGCCGTCGGCAAGGTCGCGCACGCGCAGCGTGTAGAACTCGGAACCCTTGTCGTCGAAGGCCCACAACAGCTTGCCGTGATCGGCCGAATGGTCGACACCGCCAAGCCGGAAATAGGCTTTGCCTTCCCCCTCCACATCGCCGTCGAGCAGGATCTGCTCAGGCCCGCCGTCGCGCGGCATGCGGAAATAGCGCGGCTGCTCGCCGCCGAGCTTGAAGGAAGAACCATAGGCATAGGGCCCGTCCTTCATGGGAACGGATGAATCGTCTTCCTTGATACGGCCTTTCATTTCCTTGAAAAGCTGCTTCCGCAGGTCCGATGTGTCGGCCATCAGCTTCGACTGATAGGCGTTTTCGGCTTCGAGTTCGGCGCGGATGCCCGCATCGAGCAGGGAAGAATCCCTGAACATCTCCTGCCAGTTGTCGGCTCGCAGCCATGCGTACTCATCGGTTCGCGTGATGCCGTGATGGGTATCGGAAACCGGCCGCTTCTCGGGTGTTGGCGGGCTGACGATCGGAAATCGGGGAGTCTTGGTCATTGCGTCTCGCTGGGGAATATCTTGAATGATGAATGAACACGCCGATCAGGGTGGGTTCAAGGGCTGCGGCCTAGAGGTGGTGTCGGCTCCTTGAGATGGGCCGGGAGGAAAGATGATGACCATTCGGTCTCGGATTGCCGCGACTTTCGCCGTTGCTTCGTTAACACTGGTCTTTGCCGGCCAGTCTCATGCGACCGTATTCGCGGCTTGGCAAGTGGCCAATGTGCCGTTCGGCGACACGCTCAACGTGCGCAAATATCCATCAGCCACATCCCAGAAGCAGGCCGCATACCCGAACGGGACCGTCCTGCAGATGACCGGACGATGCACCGATGGTATAAATCTGCTCGACATCGCCAATCAACCGGCATGGAAGCAACGGCAGACGGTTCGCTATCGCTGGTGTGAGATCTGGCATGATCCGGCCAAGAACGGCACCTTCGTCACCGGCTGGGCCTATGGCAGGTTCATCACGCCGTATTGATCGAGCGGCATCGATTGGCCCCGAGGCGGCCGGCTGGCGGACATGTCGCCCTGGTCGCCTGCACGAAAAGGTGGCGGCAACCTGTGGTTTCGCGGGCGGATGTGACAACCAAGATTGTTCGCCCGATGGCAAAGCAAACCGGAGCATTGAAACCTGTTTTGTGAGTTGTCGCGAATGTAACGATGATCTGACGTAACGTCAGCCTTTGCCGGTTCGGCGTGCGGAATATCGAAAAATTACATAATGCACGAAAGATTGAAGCTGATTGGCGAATAGTTGATCAATTTTCGTAAATATAAGGCAAAGAGCGAATTGACTTACTTGTTCTATGGTCGCATTGATGTGACCCTGACACGAATCGCTGAAATTCTACCTTCATAAAATTCGTGCAATGCCCTGCCTGTAAAAAGGGGCGCAGACCGACGTAACTCTTGTTGGGGCCTGAAGATCATGGATATTGTCGAAACACCTTCCAGAAACAATGATGCGCTGATCGAGCTGACTGCCGATGTGGTGGCCGCCTATGTCAGCAACAATCCCGTACCGGTCGGCGAACTGCCGAACCTAATATCCGATGTCCATGCCGCTCTCGGGCGCGTGGGCGGAACCGCCGAACAGCCCCCTGCCGACAAGCAGAAGCCGGCTGTCAATCCGAAGCGTTCGGTTCATGACGACTACATTGTCTGTCTTGAAGACGGCAAGAAGTTCAAGTCGCTCAAGCGTCACCTGATGACCCACTATGATATGACTCCGGACCAGTATCGCGAAAAGTGGAACCTCGACCCGAGCTACCCGATGGTTGCCCCGAACTATGCGGCGGCCCGCTCGCAGCTTGCCAAGAAGATGGGCCTTGGCCGCAAGCGCAAGGCGCGGTAGTCGCTGCCCTGTCAGGTCGAACCGACATCGACGGCGCCTTCGGGCGCCGTTTGATTTTTGGGGACAGGGTTGTTGGCCGACAGGGGCGTCAGGCGGTCTGCTTGAGTGCCGCCTCGGCATCGCGCTTGATGCGCTTGACCATCGAGCGGAGACCATTGGCGCGCTGGGGCGACAGGTGTTCGTCCAGGCCGAGTGCCTTCAGCGTCGCTTCCGCATCGATTTTCTGGATTTCGCTGGCGGTCCTTCCGGAAAACAGCGCCAGCATGATCGCGACCAGCCCGCGCACGATATGGGCGTCCGAATCGCCGGTGAAGGTAATGACCGGATCGCTGCCCGATCCCTTTTCGGTGGTCAGCCAGACCTGGCTGACGCAACCTGGCACCTTGTTGGCGGCGTTGCGTTCCGCATCGGGAAAGGGAGGCAGCGCTTCGCCGAGCTCGATGACGTAACGATAGCGGTCCTCCCACTCATCGAGGAAGGAGAAGTCGTCGCGGATCGTCTGGATCGTGGTCGTCATGACCCGGATATAGTCACGCGGCAGTGCCGCGTCACGGAAAAAACAAGGACACCGCGGGCGTCGAGAGGGCAGACGGCCCGCGGTGTGCCGTCGAGACGGCTCAATTCTTTATCGGCAGCCTAGTTCTTTACCGGCAGGTTGACGGTCTCGGGCAGGACGATCTCTTCCGGCACGCTACCCGTCATTGTCGAGGTATCGGGGCCGGCGGACTTGTCGTCCAGCATGGCGGCCGCGATCTTGGCCGTCTCCTTGGCGCGTGCGGTGATGGTATGCATCGCCGACTTGCCGGTTTCACAGACATCGGGCTTGCGCTCGCAGATGCCGGCAATGTCACCCACCGCGTCGCGTGCCGCGAACAGGGCCTGGATCGGCCCGACGCTTTCCTGCCCGGGCTGCTCGGAACCGACACTCAGCGGCAGCGCCAGCAGCACCAGTGAAAACCAGAAAGCCATTCTTATCAGGAAGAACATGCCTCGCCTCTCGTCGTGACTGGATCATGCGTCATATGGCATGACCTCTTTTATGGGCAAGATCTTGGCACACAGGCACAAAGGACGGCTTGCATGCACGGCGACAATTTTCCTCAAATTTTAGGCAAATTCGAAACAAAGCGTTTTGCAGTGGATTTGTTTCATATCGGGACGATTTTCGTTACCTTCTGATAACCATCGATCTGCTTGTTTCCATTGATGTTTCCTCGGATTAGGGTGGTTCTCTTCCCATCGATGGTCCGCTGACGGCGGGCTTTCGGAGATAACCCTCCATTTACTATGGCGGCATTTGCCCGGGTTTTCGGCCGCCGCCGTCCCGATATTTGCCGCAGGCCGGGCTTTGGTCGGCGCTGCCTTATCCATTCCTTAAACGCTGGATGAGAGTTTCAGAGCCAATCAAAACAATCTGCAAAAGCAGAGCTGTTCACGACGAGTGCGAGTGCGTTGAGTTGATGCCGATCAAGGCCAGATACGCTGAATTGCCTGGCGCGATTGCCGCCGGTTGCGAACGTATGGTCCATCCCTCCATTCTTGGGCAGAGCGGCCGCGAACGCCAGCGCCGTTTCATCGGCGTCATGCTGGCGGCGCCATTCTTTGCCGCCGGTGCCGCGGTCTCGCTGGTCACATCAGGCATGGGCGCCGCTGTGACCATGGCCGCCATCTTCGCCGCCTTTGGTTTGTGCTGGTTCGTCGCCTTGCTGGCGGCTGCGACCGGCAAGATGGCCGCGGCCGCTCCGATCGCCCTGGCGATGGCGGCTGTTGCCCTCGGTGGTCTCATCGCCGCCGCCGGCGGGTTGAGCTCTCCCGTCGTCATGCTTGCCGTGGCGCTGCCTTTCGAAGCCTGGTGGATCGGCGCTTCGCGGCGCGCGGCCTTGTGGGGAGTGGTCTCGGCCATTGCCGCCATTGCCCTTCAGCCTCTGGCCGTGGCCTTCCTGCCCTTCGCGGGCGCACAGATTGCCGCCTGGCATTGGCTGGTGCCGTTGGCCTGGGCACTGACGCTCATCCCCCGCATATCGGCGTTTCGCGATACCACCGGTGCGGCTGATACGCTGGATCCCGGTGATAGGCTGGAAGACATCATCGACGCGGTGGTCCTGCGGGTCGCCCGCCACGGTGAGGTCCTGGACGCTTCGGCCAAGGCGCGCAAGCTTTTGAAATTGCCGCCTGAACTGCTTTCCGGAACCGGCTTCTTCGACCGCGTCCATCTGTCGGATCGTGTCTCCTATCTCAGCGCCCTTGCCGACATGCGTGATGGTGCTCTGTCGCGCCGCCTCGAACTGCGCATCAGGCTGCCCCAGAACGGCAACGGCCAGAGTGACAATCGCCAAAATGACAGTCGCTTGATGGCCGATAACTATCGGCCGTTCCTGCTGGAACTGGTGCGCGGTGAGGAGCAGGGCGATGTCTTCACGCTGGTCTTGCGCGAAAATGACGAAACTGCCCGGCTGCGCGGGGAACTCGCGCAGGCCAATGAGGTGGCGGCCGCCGCCGAAGTGGCCAAGGGACGGTTCCTGGCGGTGGTCAGCCATGAACTGCGCACGCCGCTGAACGCCATCATCGGCTTCTCGGACATGCTGCTGCATGAGATGTTCGGCGCCTTCAAGGATCCGCGCCAGAAGGAATATGTCGGCCTGGTGCGGGATTCAGGCCAGCATCTTCTGGCCGTGGTGACGTCCATACTCGACGTGTCGAGGATCGAATCGGGCGCCTATACGGCGGAACCGGAGCCGTTCCGGTTCATGGAAGCCGTCGAAATGTGCCAGTCGATGATGCGGTTGCAGGCGCAGGCCAAGAACATCGACCTGCAGACGCAGATCGCTCCGGACGCCGGCGACATCAACGCCGATCGCCGCGCGGTGCAACAGATCCTCATCAATCTCGTCTCCAATGCGATCAAGTTCACGCCCGATGGCGGCGATGTCGTCGTTGGTGCCAAGCGGATCGGCTCGCGCCTGCATTTCTGGGTCAGGGACACCGGCATCGGCATCGCCGAGGAGGATTTCGCCAACCTCGGCAAGCCCTTCATGCAGATCCAGAACGACTATACGCGCCGTTTCGAGGGGACCGGTCTTGGCCTTTCACTGGTGAAGGGGCTGGTGGCGCTGCACGAAGGCACCATGTCGATCGAAAGCATGCCGGGCGAGGGCACCACGGTGACCATCAGCCTGCCGGTCAACGGGCCGAAGGGGCGCCCGGCGAACGAGGCAGGGGTGCTGACAATGCCGCTGACGAGGGCGAAAGGGGACAGAAATGGCTCGCTCCGCAAAACAGGCTAAGGCGGTCAAACGCCGCAGCAACGCCTTCCAGGACGGCGCCATAGCCGTCGGCGGCATGATTTCGCGCAATCCCGTGCTGGTGGGTGGATCGACGGCATTCCTGGTGACGCTGTTCTATGTCTCGGCGAATGCGCTGTGGTATCAGCCTTTCCCGCATGCCGGGGCGTTCTTCGCCACCCGCAATTTCCAGGGTTTTCCGCACACTGCCTCCGACGAGCCGGAGACGACGATCAACATCGTGCGGCCCAATGCGGCGCCCGCCCCGATGAAGGGCGATCCGGTGGTCGAGCAGGTGCAAGGCATATTGAAGGATCTCGACTTCTATTCCGGCACGGTCGACGGCATTTCTGGCCCCAATACACGCAAGGCCATACAGGCCTACCAGCAGAAGGTCGGGCTCAACGCTTCCGGCGAGATCGATGCGCTGTTGCTCGATCAGCTTGGCGCAACGCCGAAGACCGCCTCCGTGCCCAAACCACAGCCTCGCCCGGATACGCAGGCCGCCGTTCCGGTGTCCCTACAGACAAATTCCGGGCAGGCGAATGCGGGGCAGTCGGGCACCGCCCCGACCCAGGGACCGGACCCCCGCATCGTCAAGATCCAGGCCGGGCTCAAGGCGTTCGGCAATGACGACATGCAGCTGGACGGTGTCGTCGGCGCCCGCACCAAGGCGGCGATCAAGGAATTCCAATCGCTGTTCGGCCTGCCGCAGACCGGCGAACCCGACGAGATCGTCTACGTCAAGATGCGCGAGATCGGCCTGACCAACTGATCGGGAAATGACGGCTCGCCGAGCGGCGGAATTATCGCTAGATAGCCCGCACGCTTTCGGAGCTGTCTCATGCGCGTCACATCGGATCTGTGGGTTTCCGCCTTGGTTCGGCGCGTTTTCGGCGCCGGCGGATTTGCCGCCGTGGTCAACCGTGGCGCGACCGAGGCGGGTGCCGTTTTCGTGCTGACGCGGGGCAGGCTGGGTGACGTCGCCCTCTACGGACCGGCGCCGCAGACAAGCTATGATTCGGCCAAGCCCGATGACCGTTTCTTCAGCCTTCTCGCCGCCGGCGACGATCCGGCCGTGCTCGATGCCCGTCTTGAGAGGGAAAAGAAGTTCGATCCGGACATCTGGGTGGTCGAGATCGAGGCAGGCACCGTTCCGGTCGAAGAGCTTATTTCCGTGAAGACGCCCTGAGGACGGGGGCGGCGGCATCGTCGCTGTTCGAGGCCTTGCGGCTGTCGCTGTTCGCCGGCGAGGCGTCACGGACCATCCTGGACACGGTCTCGGCCTTCCATCCCCGCACCCTGTCCAGCGCCACATCGCGGTGCAGCAGCCGGTAGCGGTCGAGATAGGTGCGGATGGCCTGCGGATGCGGAAACAGGCTGGGATATATGGCCACCGTGATCAGGAAGGCCCGGTCCTCGCTGAGGTCGAGCGAACGCAGCGCCGCAAGCAACGAGGCATAGTTCTGGTTGGCGGTCAGCGAGCGCGCGGTCGAGAAATCAATGTCGAGGGCGTCCGCAAGCGCGGTCTGGAAGAACGCGGCGTTTCCGGTCAGCGCCGTCTCGCGCAGTTTGACATAGGTATCCGAACCGGGGAACGCGTCGACCCTCGCCGCCAGGGCTTCGTCGCCGGTGCGCATCATGGAGCGCAGCCGGCGCCGTGCATTCTCGGCGGCAATGCCGGGGGGCTGTTGTGCTGTCGCGCTGTCCTCTGCCGCTTCCGCATTGACGAGCGCGGCGGCTGGTGTCGCGGGGGCCTGCACCTCCGGATCCCGCACCCGCACCAGCGTCGGTCTTTCGAGCACCCTGATCAGATCGGCGATGGTCGGGTTCAGGTCCTTGCGGCGCGCGATGGCGCGCGCATGCGGCAGTCCGTGCCGGCCGATCAGCGCGATCAGGTCGATATCGCTGACGGCGCGCGAGCGGATCAGCAGTGGCGCAGCAATGTCGACCGGTTCTTCGCACAGGCGCCGCACCAACGCGGCGGGGGCATATTCGCATTCGGAGAGGGCGGCGGCCACGTAGCGCCGCGATTCGACGGACACATCGTCGAACAGCGGCAGCGTCAGGTCTTCGAGCTGGCCGATCTCGCGGCGCGATGGGCGCGTCAGCGAGCAGAACGCCGACACTGCGGCGCGGAACAGCCTTTCGGCCTTGCCCGATTCGGTCCGTATCGCGATTTGCCTGAAGTCCGAAGATGACACGAAGGATACCCGATACTCGATACAAAGCCTTGATCACGCTCAACCGGGACTATGTCGGTTTCGCGATTGCCCCGGTCAGAACGTCCAGACCTCAAGACAAAGATCAAGTTAGCGGTGATCCGTTAGCGCTCCGTTAACCCTCTGCCGGCCTTAATGATATTTGGAGGCGTTGCGTTGTGCTCCGGGGAAACCGAGAGGAATGCGCGAATCATGGGCATGGTACTGTCTTTCGTGCCGCGTGCGGCACCGACCAATCGAGCCAAGCAAACCACCGAAATACCGGCGGCGGTCATCATCTTTCCCGGCATCCGCTATGAGCGGTCCAATGCCGGCGAAGCGCGGCCTGCCGGGCCCGACAAGCCGGGATCGCCGCGCACGCCGGTGCCGCATCACTGAAGCCGCGGCCTGGTCCGTCAGGCCGTCAGCTCTGGGCTTCTGGCTAGCGGCCTAGAAATCCTGCAGCTCGCAGGAACTCTGATCGAGAAAGCGCGACACGATCGGCTTCCAGCTGTCGTCCGGTACAAAGCTGCGGATGACGAAGATGCCCTCGTCGATCGGCGCTTCGACGAAGATCGCCCCCTGCAGGTCCTCGGGCAAGTCCTTGCGCACATCGATCATCTGGGCCGGCGTCAGCACAACCGCATCGAGCTTGCCGCCGGTCGCCGTACGGTCGTTGAAGGAATAGACATTGTGGCCACTGCGGTCATAGACCGAGACCGACCAGAAGGGGACGTTCCCCGGCGCCTTGATCCGAACCATTCCTTCCTCCAAGTCGAACCGGCAGGCCGTGGCATAGAATAGCGGGTCGACCGATTTCACCACCGGCGCGCCGCCCGCCTCGGCATCGAGCCGGTTCATTCTGTAGAGATCGGACGCCATGGACAGGCGCGACCAGGCGTCGCGCTCCGAAAATTCCGGCACCAGAAGCAGCACCACGATGTGCACGATGCCGGCGCCGACAAGGCCGAGCAGGACGGCATGGAAAAGACGGCGCAGCGCGGCTGGGACATTACGCATCGCAGCCGGCCTTCACGATCCTGGGCAGCGAAACGTCCGACAGGCCCGTGCTGCTGGCGATCGGCGTGTCGTAGAAGGTCAGGACGAAATACATCCGGCCGGAACCGTCGGTCAAAAGCCAGTTGCCGGGCATCGGGTGATGGCCGACCGAAATGATCACCGAATTGTCGGCCTGGCGCAGCACCTCGTAGGACTGAAGGGCCGCAAGTCGCGGCTTGCCGGTGTCCACGACGCCGAGCGATTGATCGGCGGCGTAGAGCGTCCAGAAACGGGCTGTCGGAAATCCGCCCTCTATTCTGTAGCTGCATTCCCGCTTGAGCTGGTCGCCGGCAGCATCATTTTCCGCGACGAAGGACAGGCCCTCGGCACGGCCGAGCGCCAGCACGCCCTCGCGCGCCACGCGCGCCTTGGAATAGGGGTCGGCGGCCGGCGTGCCGATGTCGGGGAAGGCGGTCCATTGGCCGATGCGGATCGCCCCGACGCCGTCCTGGATCTTCAGCGCGTACCAGACGCTGGCGCCGCCGCCGCCAATGGCTATGGCAAGCGAAAGCAGCATCAGGAAGGCATTCTTGAGCATGAAGGGCCGCGTGCGCGAAGGATTGCCGTTCGGGGATATCGCGGCGCGGGGCCTCGTGGCAAGCCGGCGTGGCGGATTTGCACCTCGGCTAATGCATGTCGCCCGAAAGTGGCCTCGGTTTTGGGAGAACGACATGCATAAAAACAAAGAGCTAAAACCCGCGCCGGGGCGGATGTCACAGCGCCGAAAGCGTTTCGGGCGGGGCAGGGGCGTCGAGTTTTGGCGCCGACTGGAACAGCTGCGTCATGTCCCTCAGCGTCTGCGTGGTCCGGCTCGACAGCACCGGCGGGCGTTCGGCCGCCGCCTCGGCCGCGGCCTGTTCCTCGCTCTTCTTCTGCGCGTCCGCGGCCTTGGCCGCGATCTCCTCGTCGACGAACGGCTTGTCGATGCCGGGGATCGGCTTCAGGTCGATGTTCTGGTGCGCGTAGACCATCAGGCGCTGCCAGACCATCGCCGGCAGCGAGCCGCCGGTCATGTTCTTGGTCGGGGTGAAATCATCATTGCCCAGCCACACGGCCGCCGTGTAGTTGCCGGTGAAGCCGACGAACCAGGCATCGCGGTAGGATTGCGTCGTGCCGGTTTTGCCGGCGACGACGATGTTGGGAATCTGGGCACGCCGGGCCGTGCCCATCACGGGTACTGCCGTCAGCATGGTGTTCATGGATTTCAACGCCTGCTCGGAGAGCACCCGGTGCGGCGGCGGAGCATCCTTGGTCCAGTCATACACCACGTCGCCGGTGCGGGTGACGAGCTGTGTGATGCCGTGCCGGGAACCGACGAAGCCGTTCTGGGCGAACACGCTGTAGCCCGTCGCCTGGTCCATCACGGTCATGCCCGAAGTGCCGAGCACCATGGTCTTGTGCCCCTCCAGCGGTGATTCCACCCCGAATGATTCCGCCATCGCCTTGATCGGACCGATACCGAGATGGTCCTTGGCCAGCCGCACCGGCACGGTGTTGATTGACTTGGCCATCGCCATCAGCAGCGTGATGTTGCCCGCCGATTCTCCACCGTAATTGTGCGGCGACCAGTTGCCCCAGCTGATCGGTCCGCCCGAAATGACAGAGTTCGGCGTGAAGCCATGCTCCATCGCCGTGGCGTAGACATAGGGCTTGAACGACGAGCCGGTCTGGCGCAGCGCCTTGGTGGCGCGGTTGAACTGGCTGGCGCCGTAGTCGCGGCCGCCGACGATGGCGCGGACCGCGCCATTGGTCTCGATGACCACCACGGCGCCTTCGGTGACGTTGTACTCCTTGCCGAACTGGCGCAGGTGGAATTCGACGGATTCTTCCGCCGCCTTCTGGATGTTGGCGTCGAAGGTGGTGTGGGCAACCAGCGAGTGCTGGCCGGGCTTGGCGATCTTCTTGACCTCGTCGAAGGCCCAGTCGAGGAAATAGTCGGGGCTCTTCTGCTCGCCGCGGTCGACGACATCGGCCGGGTGCAGCCTTGCCTGCAGCACCTGGCCCTCGGTCATGAAACCGGAATCGACCAGGTTGGACAGCACCACATTGGCGCGGGCACGCGCTGCCGGCAGGTTGATGTGCGGCGCGTATTTGGTCGGCGCCTTGAACAGGCCGGCCAGCATCGCCGCCTCGGCAAGGTTCAGGTCCTTGACGCTCTTGCCGAAATAGAAGTCGGCCGCCGCTTCGATCCCGAACGTGCCGCCGCCCATATAGGCACGGTCGAGATAGAGCTGCAGGATTTCCTTCTTCGACAGATTGGCTTCGAGCCACAGCGACAGGAAGGCTTCCTTGATCTTGCGCTCGAAGGTCCGCTCATTGGTCAGAAAGAGGTTCTTGGCCAGCTGCTGGGTAATGCTGGAGCCGCCCTGAACGACAGAGTTCGCGCGCACATTCTCGAAGATCGCGCGCGACAGGCCCAGAACATCGATGCCGTAGTGATCGAAGAAACGCCGATCCTCGGTGGCGAGCACTGCCTTGATGACGTGGTCAGGCATCTCGTCGACCGGCACCGAGTCGCGCTGGATGATGCCGCGCTGGCCGATCTCGTTGCCATAGCGGTCGAGGAAGGTGACGGCGAAATCGCCCTGGGCGCGCCAGTCGCCGGCCGTATCCTGGAAGGCCGGGATGGCCAGTGCCAGCATCACCACGATGCCGCCGGCGCCGAGCGTAAAGCCTTCGCTCAAAATCTCGATGATGCCGCGCCGCCAGCCCTTGAGACGGAAGCGCCGCGAGAAGATCGTCGCCGCCTCCCAGAACTGGCGCGCCTTGAACCCGATCTCGTAGAGCGAGGAATCGATCCAGGCATCCAGCGCTAGAAGGCGGGAGGCGATCGGACCTCTTCTTTTGCGCGGTTCAGGGCTGACCATTCAAAAACCCGGCTCGGCTGTGGCGCGACCTGAAAACCGCAAGCGGGCAATTTCAGGGCGACGCCCTGTTTGGACTATTCATCCATTTTGCCGACGCTCACAAGGGCGGCGAGGACACAGCCGCAAGGTTTGTTGATGGCGGAGCGGGGGAGCGGCCGTAATCGATCACCCCGCCCAAAAAAGCCTGGACTGTTCAGGCCGCCTCGCGCTTCAGCGCCTGCGCCATGCAGTGGATGCCGCCACCGGTCTTGGAGATCTCGCTCATGTCGACGGCGGCGACCTCGAAGCCGCGCGCCTTGAGCTTTTCGATCAGCGTCTTGCTGGAGGTCGGCGCGATCACCCTGTCCTTGCCGAGCGACATGAAGTTGCAGCCGAGCGCCATCGTGTCCTGGAACGGCACGTCGATGATCTCGTGACCCTTGCCCTTCAGCCAGTCGACGATGCCGGGCTCGGTGCAGGCGAGGCAGACGGCGGTGAGCTTTTCGGCGATAGGCACCACCATCAGGTCGATATGGACATAGTATTCGTCGATGAAGGCGATGCGCGTCTCCCAGCCCTCCTTGTCGAACCAGGCCTGCACCTGGCGGGCGCCTTCCTCCTGCGTGCGGGCGCCGCCGCAGCCGATCAGCACCACGCCGTCCTCGATGACGTTGAAGTCGCCGCCCTCGAACGTACCCGCCGTGACCATGTCGTAGATCGGGATGCCGAGCTTTTCATAGGTGCGGATGGCGGCGTAGTTCTCGCCGCGCCGCCACCAGTTGGCCATGGCGGTGATGATGGCGCCATAGGGCGTCATGACGCTGGAATCGCGGGAATAAACCTGCATCGGCAGTTCCGGCGTCGGCTCGTGCCAGTGGATGTTGACGCCGAAATGCTCGTAGGCGGCAACCAGGTCCTTGTGCTGCGCCTGCGCGATCTGGACGTTGCACGGCGCTTCGCGCAGATGTTTTCGTGACAGCGAACTGGTCGACAGATGGCGCAGGAAGTTCGGCGATCCGAGCAGCACGTCGGTCAACACGTCGGTTTCGTTGGCGAAGCCCCAGACGGTCAGCGGCTTGGTGCCGCCGGCCGGATTGCGGCGCTGCAGCGAAAACGGCTCGGCGACGATGCGATCATGAACGGTCATGGTGTTCTCCTCGTGGGCTTGTTCTCAAGAGTTGGTCGGGTCATGCGTTGCTTGGGATCCACCAGTCGCGGCCGCGCGCCGTGGTGACATATTCCGGCCAGCGGAAATTGATCGGCGGTTGATAGTCGCAGAGCGGCGCGATCCAGTTCGCGCCGCCAATGCCGCCGCCGGTGCGGGTGACGAATTCGTCCATCGCCGCATCGCGGGCTTTTCTGTCCTCGAGCAGGCGCAGCGCCGACAGCGCGACCGTCTTGGCCGCACAGGTGACCATCGGGTCGATGGTGGCGGAAATGCCGCCCAGCGCATTCATCACCCAGGACGGATAGGCGTGGCCATTCGCAGAGCGCAGCGCCGGGCGCGCGACATAGAAGCGCGCGGTCGGCGCATGCCAACTCATGTCGGTGTAGTCGTCGGAGGTCGAATTCACCTGCGAGGGCGGCAGGTCGCGGCGCAGGATCGCCTCGGCCTCCTGTGGCGAAATCAGCCTCTCCAGCTCATCAATGAAGGGATTTTCGGTTGCCGCGCCACCAGCATTGACCTGGATTTCGCGCGCGACCGCCTTCGCGGGCTCGTCCCAGTGTGGTGGTCCGACCGTCGAGAGCGCGTCATAGGCGATCCCGGCCATGGCGTGATTGGCCAGCCCGGGCCGCGACTTCGACACCCAGTGGCGCTCGTACCGACAGCCGCTGATCGCAGCGGCGGCCGCGGCGTTGCGGTCGAGCGCGGCGGTGACCTGTTCGGCCATGCCGATGGTCGGCACGCGGATCATGTACTGGATCTCGGCCAGCCCCGCCGGCAGATTGTCGGCGGTTGCCTGGCCGGCGGTCAGGATCGCCTCGCTGATCGACCAGCCGCCCTGGTGCGGCAACATGGAATCGCGCAGCGCCTTGGAGGCCATGTACATCGTCATCAGCGCGTCGTTGGCGCCGGGCGCCCGCACGGCGGAATGCGCCTGCGGGATCGGCGTGCCGTCGCCCGCGCGAACCCAGTTTTCGGGCTCATCGCACACGAAGCGGTAGATCATGGCGTAGGCAGCACCGCAATGCGTGTCCCAGCGCGCCGTGTTGCAGAGCGGCAGCATGTAGAAGGGATGGAAGGAGATCATGCCGGCAAGGCCGTCATAGTAGCCTTTGGCCGCATGGATCGGCTTGGAGCCGCGCACCTTCTCCGCCGGCTCGCCGGTGAAGCGCAGCGTGCCTGGAATGCCGTGGCGCTGCATGGCGGCCTTGGTGGCAAGCAGGCCGCCGAGGCTTGCCATGCCGAGCCCCGAATGCGGATCGGTGTGGCCGCCGGCTTCGACGCCAAGGCCGGGCCGTGGCTGTTTTACCGTCACCGCGTCCTGGCAATTGCCGGGTACGGCGTCGTACTCAGCGTACATGCCGATCGTCGGCCCGGCGCCATTCGTCCAGTGGGCGCAGAACGCCGTCGGCATGCCGCCCGAGCCTTCCTCGACGGAAAAGCCCTCATGCTTCAGCCGCGCCACGTACCAGGCGGCCGACTGGTACTCGCGCCAGGCGGTCTCGCCGAAATCGAAAATGGTGCGCGTCCATTGCGACAGCGAGGGCTGGATGCCATCGAGGCAGGCAAGCGCGGTCGCTTGCGCTGATGTCGTCACCGGTTTGTCCATGCATCAAAGAAAGCAGTGAAGCGGCTTGCCAAAAAGTGATATGTTTTCCCGGTTCCTGCAAATTCGGTTCACCTCTTGAGAATTCCCTCCACACAGGCGCTGCGCGCCCTCGACAGTTTCGCCCGCCACGGCAGCGTCTGGCGCGCCGCCGACGAACTGCACCTCACCCGCAGCGCGGTAAGTCATCAGTTGCGGCTGCTCGAACGCGACCTCGGCTTCGATCTGCTTGAGCGCATCGGCAAGGGCGTCGCGCTCACCCCGCGCGGCCAGCGCTATGCCAGTGACGTGCGCAAGGCGCTGACCGTTCTCGGCGATGCGGTGACGCGCGATGCCGGCACCGGCGTCGGCGGTTCGTTCGCCGTCTCCTGTACGCCGGGCTTCGCCTCGCTGTTTCTATGCACCCATATTGGCGAATTCCGGCAGATGTACCCTGATGTGGCGCTGCGTATCCTGACGCCTAGGCGGCTCGACGATGTCAGCAATGCCGATGCCGACGCCTTCATCGCCTTTGGCGTCGGCAACTGGCCGAACCGCATGGCCGAGCTGCTGTGTGAAATCTCGTTCACGCCGCTCTGCAGCCCGACTCTGCTGAACAAGGTCGGCGGTTTTTCGAAACCGGCGGACGTGTTGCGCGCCAATCTGCTCCATCTCGATGACACCGAGGATTGGGCGCGCTGGCTGGCCCTGTCCAAGGTCGAAAACCCCGACACCGAGGGCGGCATCTTCTTTTCCGACATGAACCTCGTCTTCTCGGCGGCGATTGCCGGCCAGGGCATTGCCATGGGCGACGAACTGACCAGCCGCCGGGCACTCAGCGAAGGCCGGCTGGTCAGGCCGTTCGACATCGCGATCAAGTCGCCGCGCTCCTATTTCCTGGTCTCCGAACACGCCAAGGCCTCGCACCCGGTGCTGGACGCGTTCGCGGGGTGGCTGAGGTCGAAGCTCTCGGAGAACCGCATTCAGCCCTATTGAAGGCGAAATGGCGCCGGCCGCCCAGACGTGAATCAAATTTGCCGATCAGGCGAAAACTATTCGGTTGCGGTGAGCCGCCGGCCTGCCTACGATTTCCGCCTGGGACTGAGGAAGAGGCAGGATGCAGCAACCCGGCCGGGCCGCAGAGATCAAGGCAATCGGGATCGGCAAGAGCTTCGGCTCGTTCCGTGCGTTGGACAATCTGACGCTCAATATCGGCCGCGGCGAGTTCCTCACTCTGCTCGGCCCCTCCGGCTCGGGCAAGACCACCTTCTTGATGATCCTGGCCGGCTTCGTGCAGCCGACCGAGGGCCGTCTCCTCAGCGATGGCGCTGACATCACCAACCGCCCGGCCGAGCAGCGCGCCGCCGGCATGGTGTTCCAGGGCTATGCGCTGTTCCCGCATATGAGCGTCGAGGCCAACATCGCTTTCCCGCTCAAGGTCCGCAAGAAATCGGCCTCCGAGATCAAGAAGCGCGTCGGCGAGATGATCGAGCGCGTGGGCCTGATCGGCCACGAGAAGAAAGTGCCGGCGCAGCTTTCCGGCGGCCAGCAGCAGCGCGTGGCGCTGGCCCGGGCGCTGGTGTTCGAGCCGGGCGTGCTTTTGCTCGACGAGCCGTTCTCGGCGCTGGACAAGAGCCTGCGCGGCCAGATGCAGGCCGAGATGAAGCGCCTGCACCAGGAAACAGGCACCACCTTCGTCTTCGTTACCCACGACCAGAGCGAGGCGCTGGCGCTGTCCTCGCGCGTCGCCATCTTCAATCATGGCAAATTGCTGCAGGTCGGCGCGCCGGACGAAGTCTATGACCGGCCGGACAACCGCTTCGTCGCCGAGTTCCTCGGCGAGATCAACATGTTACCGCTGAAGGGGGTCAAGCCCGCCGACAATGGCTCGACAGGCCTTTGCGAGGACCGCGCCGTCAACATGCACTGCAAGGCCGAGAAAGTCCGTGGAGATGCCATCCTGGCGATCCGGCCTGAGCACATGTCGATCGCGCGCGAAGCAGCCGCCGGCGAGAATGGCATCGCCGCGACCGCCATTGCCTCGACCTATCTGGGCGCGGCGACCAAGCTCGACCTGACGACGCGGCAAGGCGCGAAAGTGACCGTCTCGGTGCCGAACGAGGTCGCGGCCGCGGCGCTGAGCAAGGGCAATTCCGTCTGGCTGACCTGGCCGGCGGAAAAGGGTTTCCTCCTTCCGGATGGAGGACAATGAGCGCTGGCGCGGCTTGATCTGCCGCACCGGCTTCCGGATTGAAATCAATTAAAACAAAGGGGAACTGACATGAACGACACCAAGAAACAGACAATCGAAACGCTGTCCGAAAGGACCAGACGCGGCGAGATTTCGCGCCGGCAGTTCACGCAGTTGGCTGCCCTCGTGCTCGCCGGCACGCCGATGCTGCTGCGCTCGACAGGTGCCTTCGCCCAGGCCAAGGAACTGGTGCTGGTCAACTGGGGTGGCGACGCCATCACAGCCTATGATGCGGCTTACGGCCAGGCCTTCACCAAGGAAACCGGCATCACCGTCAAGATGGACGGCTCGGGCCCGACGGAAGGCGCCATTTCGGCGCAGTTCAAGAGCGGCGCGCCGACCTGGGACCTGGTCGACGTCGATCCGTTCTCGGCCATCACGCTCGGCGCCCAGGGTGCGCTCGAGCCGATCGACTACAAGATCGTCGACAAGACGAAGATGCGGCCGGGCTTCGGCTGGGAGTATGCCGCCTCGACCTATTTCTTCTCCTATGTCATCGCCTACGATTCCGAGAAATACGGCAAGGATGCCCCGACAGGCATGGCCGACTTCTTCGACGTGAAGAAGTTCCCCGGCAAGCGCTCGCTCTACAAATGGGGCGTATCGAGCTGGGAAGCGGCGCTTCTGGCCGACGGCATCGCGCCGGCTTCGCTCTATCCGCTCGACCTCAAGCGGGCGCATGACAAGATCGCCGCCTTCAAGGAAAACGTCGTCGCCTACTGGGGCGGCGGCGCCGAGAGCCAGAGCGTGCTGCTCAATGGCGAGGCCTCGATGGCCATCGTCTGGTCCACCCGAGCCTCGCTGATCGAGCAGGATTCCGGTGGCAAGATCAAGTTCATCTGGGACCAGGGCCTGATCTCGCCCGGCGCATTGGCCGTGCTCAAGAACAACCCCGGCGGCAAGGACGCTGCGATGAAATTCATCGCCAGCGCACAGGATCCGCAAAGGCAGCTCGTCATGTTCGACAAGCTCGGCCAGGGCCCGGCCAATCCGGCAGCCGACGCGCTGATCCCCGCCGACAAGAAGCGCATCAACCCGGTAGATCCCGAAAACATGAAGAAGCAGATCGCGCTCGACATGGAGTGGTACGCCAAGAACTACGGCGCGGCGCTCGACGAATACACCAAGATCATCTCCGCCTGAGAGCGGATGCTGACCTGAGATGAGAGGCGTTCTCTCCGACAGGATGGGCGCGGCGCTGTTGATGGCGCCGCTGCTCCTGTTCCTCGTCCTGGCCTATGCCTGGCCGTTTCTCGGCGTGGTGAAGTGGAGTTTTACTCTGCCGACGCCGGGACTTGGCCAGTATGAAGCGCTGCTCACCGACGATCTGGTCCAATCGGTGTTCATCCGCACGCTGCGCATCGCGGCCATCGTCACTGTCGTTTCCGTCGCCGCCGCCTATGCCATAACGGTCGTCTGGGTGCGCGGCAGCCCGGCGCAGCGCCTTATCGCCGAATTCTGCATCCTGGTGCCGTTCTGGATTTCGGTGCTGACGCGCGCCTTCGGCTGGGTGGCGCTTTTGTCCAATCGCGGCCTGATCAACACCTGGCTGCAGTCGATCGGTTTCATCTCCGAACCGCTGACGCTGGTACGCAACGAGTTCGGCGTCGTCGTCGGCATGACGCATTTCCTCATTCCCTTCGCCGTCTTTCCGCTGGCGTCTGCCATGCGCAGCCTCGACGAGCGCGTGCTGCTTGCTGCGCGCGGGCTGGGCTCCAGCCGCATGCGTACCTTCTGGACGGTGTTCGTGCCGATGACACGCTCCGGCATCATCGGCTCGGCGCTGATCGTCTTCGTCTTCTCGCTGGGCTTCTTCGTAACGCCGGCGATCCTCGGTGGCGGCCGCAGCGTGATGATCGCCGAACTGATCTATCTCAGGATTTTCCAGAGCCCGGATTGGGGTCTGGGGGCTGCGATCAGCGTGGTGCTGGTGCTGTTCGTCGGCGCGCTGATGGCGCTGCTGTTCCGCTATGTCAGACCGAAGCAGTTGATCTGATGCCGACCTATCGCCCGGGACCCGTCTCGCTGATCCTCGCCGCCCTTGTGGCGCTGTTCCTGCTGATGCCGCTGCTTGCCGTCATTCCGGTGTCGCTGACGCCGAGCCGCATGCTGGCGATGCCATCAGGCGAACTGTCGCTGCGCCACTATCGCTCGCTGATCGAGGACCCGCGCTGGATCCAGTCGATCCTGCTGTCGATCCGCATCGGGATCGTCAGCAGCGCGATTTCCACCGTGCTGGCGCTCTGCTTCAGCCTTGGCGTCTGGATGTTCCAGCCCCGCTTCACCGCCGCGCTCGTCGGTTTCGTGCTGTTGCCGATGGTGGTGCCGCCGGTGGTCTCGGCAATCACGCTCTACTTCCTGCTGACCTCGATCTCAGGCTTCAGCTCGTTCTTTGGCTATGACACCTGGCTCGGCGTTGCCATGGCGCATTCGGTGATGACGGTGCCCTTTGCCACGGTGCTGATCCTGGTCTCGCTCAGCCAGATCGACCGGCGCATCGACCTTGCGGCGAGGGGGCTAGGCGCCAGTGTCTGGGAGCGTGCCACCCGCATCATCATGCCCAACATCAAGTTCGGCATCATCACCGCGGCGCTTTTGTCGTTCGTGCTGTCCTGGGAAGAGATCGGCGTCACCCTGTTCATCACTTCGGTCAACGCCATCACGCTGCCGCGCCTGATGTGGATGGGCCTGCGCGACAACATCGACCCGGCGATAGCGGCCCTGTCGGTGATCCTGATCATCATCACCGTGCTGGTGCTTGCGGTGCGCAGCTTCGTCGTCAGGTTGCGCGCCGGGGCCTAGAGCGGTTCAGCGTTTCACGGAATCGCAGAACCGCTCTAACTATTTGTTTTTACGCAATTCCGGACGGAAAACCGTTACACACTTTTCCTGGAATTGCTCTAGATAAACCGTACCGACACCCGGCCGAACCGGCCCAAATCGCCAACCACTTCGTCCCCGGCCTCGACACTTATCGGCGTTACGCAGGTGCCTGTAATCACCACCTGTCCCGGCTCGAGTGCCATGCCCAGGCCCGACAGTTCATTGACGATCCATGTGAGCGCGATCCGGGGGTCGCCCAGCACTGCCGCGCCCTTTCCATCGTGCCGCGATTTGCCGGAAACGAACCCGGTCACCGGGTGCTCCGCGAGGTTCACGGCGCGCCAGTCGTCTTCTATCGCCTCGCCGATGACAAACAGATTGGCACAGGCGTTGTCGGCTATGAGCTGCGGCGCTCCGACGGCGCAGAAATCATCATAGCGTGAGTCCGGTATTTCGATCGCCGGGTGCAAGGTCGCCACGGCATCCATCACCTCGGCGATTTCATAGGGTCCTGGACGCGGCGGCAACTGGCGGCCGAAGCGGAAGGCGAATTCGATCTCCGCCACACGCATCTTGCTCGTCGCGAGCGAAACGGTCCCGCCAACCTCGACCGATTTCTCGGCGATCAGACGCCCGGCCATCGGGCCGTCGACGTTGATATGCCTTTGTCCGGCGAGGCTGGTTGCTGCAATCTTCCAGCCGAAAAGCGGGGCCGCTGAGCGATCCATCACATACGACTGGATGACGTAACCGTCGATCCGCGTTTGCGGCCGCAATTCGAAAGGTATGGCGTCGAGACGGGTGCCCTTGTCCCAATGCTCCACCAGCAACCGGGACGCGGCTCTGGCCTTTTCTGGATCGAGCATCATCAGCTCCGAAAGTCTGGGGAAAATGCCCCCGTTGCCCGGCCAGAGCCGGCAAGGAACATTCCATCGTGGACCGGTCCATATGAGGCAAGATCGCGCGATCAGGCAAGCGGGACACCAAATTCATGCGCCACCTGCCGGGCGGCGCCGATGCTTGATGCCCGGCTTCCTGGTCCTGCTCTTCCGCGTCTATCGGTGGGATTGTCGGCAAGTCGTATTTTCGAGATCATCGGCATGCATAATTCTTATGACGAATCGCCATCGTTTTCCCGTAGCCAACGCTATATCTGGCAAGGCATAGGAAAACCGGCAGGCTTGGAAACGCATTTGTCGGTTGCACAGCGGCTTGAGGAATGAATATGACAGCGCCCGGCGATCTGCTGCAGGCACTTTTTCTGAGGCTCAAAACCGACAAGTCGTTGTCGGCGCTGCTCGGTGGCGCCGGGCTGCTCGAAAGGGCGGCCGACAATGCCGCGTTCCCTTATGTGACTTGTGGCCAGACCAGCGCCTTTGACTGGGACACCGGTGCCGAGAACAACGATGATCAGCTGATCACGCTGCACGTCTGGTCGAAAGCTCATGGTGAAGACGAAACCCTTGCCATCATGGCCGCCATCAAGGCCCGCCTTGCCAACGCCGCGCTGGTGGTCGGCCGGCGCGGCAAGACACGGCTATCGCTCGAATTCACCGAGGCCCGTTACGACGAAGATCTCCTTGTACATCACGGGCTGCTGCGGTTTCGTGCGCTGACGCAGGAAAATGCCTGATACGCTTCCAATCTGACCGAAACGGAGTCTAGACTGGCATTCCCGGGATTTCGTCGGGTTGGGGCGTCGAAATCACCATCGGGCGTCTCGCGTTTCAGGGGGAGTAGCGGGCATGATTTTCGTGTCGATCACTGTTCATTTCACGTTCAGCACCGATGCGTTACAAAACCGACCATGAAAACGTTTCGCTCCCTCTTTCGAACCGCGACCCTGGCGCTCAGTGCTGCCGGGCTGCTCGCGTCGCAGGCGATGGCGATGCCGGTGATCGCGCCAGACCAGGCCAGCTCGATCGTCCTGGCTGCGTCCGACTGCTACGCGATCGGCCAGCAGGTGGCCGAGCAGAATGGCGGCACGCTGGCCAAGGCCTCACAGTCGACACGCGGCGGCCAGCCGGTCTGCGTCATCGTCGTGCTGGTGCCAGGCAAGGACGGACAGCGTCCGCGCCGTTCCGAGATCGTCGTCCCGCAAAACTGACCCAATGCTCCATCTTACGGGCCACGTTTCCCAGGCCGCCGGAATCGGCCTATATCTGACCCAATCTTCAATCTGACCAAGCTCTTCAACAGGTGTCGATCTCCGCATGCGTGTACTCGTCGTCGAGGATGACAAGGATCTCAACAGGCAGATAGCGGACGCGCTGGTCGACGCCGGCTATGTCGTCGACCGCGCCTTTGACGGCGAGGAAGGCCATTTCCTCGGCGACACCGAACCCTACGATGCCGTCGTGCTCGACATCGGCCTGCCGCAGATGGACGGCATCAGCGTGGTCGAGCGCTGGCGCCGCGGCGGCCGCAAGATGCCTGTGCTGATCCTGACGGCGCGCGACCGCTGGAGCGACAAGGTCTCCGGCATCGATGCCGGCGCGGACGACTATGTCACCAAGCCGTTCCATATCGAGGAGGTGCTGGCGAGGGTCAGGGCGCTGATCCGCCGCGCCGCCGGTCATGCCTCGTCGGAACTCACCTGTGGGCCGGTCCGCCTCGATACCAAGGCGTCGAAGGCAGATGTCGACGGCGTGCCGCTGAAGCTGACCTCGCACGAATTCCGCCTGCTTGCCTATCTGATGCACCATATGGGCGAGGTCGTCTCGCGCACCGAACTGGTCGAGCATCTCTACGACCAGGATTTCGACCGCGATTCCAACACCATCGAGGTGTTTGTCGGGCGGTTGCGAAAGAAGATGGGCATCGACATGATCGAAACCGTGCGTGGCATGGGCTACCGCATGCGTGAGCCGGAGGCGTAACTCGGAACCGATCAAACCAACCGCAAGGGCGCCGCTTTCGCTGCGTTTGTGGCCGCGTTCGCTGACGTTCCGCGTGATCGCCTTTTCCACCGTATGGGCGATCCTGACCCTTGTCGTCATCTTCACCCTGATCACCACGCTCTATCGCCAGGCCAGCGAGCGTGGCTTCGACAGCCTTTTGTCGGCGCATCTGTTCAACCTGATCGGTTCCATCGGCATTTCCGACACGGGAGCGCTCACCGGTGCTCCCGACCTCGGAGACCTCCGCTTCTCGGAGCCGAATTCGGGCTGGTACTGGTCGGTTGAGCCTGCCTCGGAAGGTGTGCATGGCGACCTTCACTCGTCGTCGATGACAAGCAAGATCCCGTCGCCGAGCGTGGCCGAGGTGCCCTTCAATGCCAGCTTCCAGCGCAGCTATGCGGCCGAAGGCATCGACGGCGAGCAGCTCGAAGTGTTCGAGAGCGAATTCGTCCTCGATGCCAAGAACCGCGCCGCGCGTTTTCGTGTCATGGGCAACCAGAGCGAACTCGAGCAGGAGATCGCCACCTTCCAGCGCCGCCTGCTGACCTATCTCAGCCTGTTCGGCGTCGGCATGATCGCCATTAACGCGATCGCCATCCTGCTCGGCTTGCAGCCGTTGCGCAGGGTCAGGAACGCACTTGCCATGGTTCGCGAAGGCACCGCACAGAGGCTCGACGGCCGCTTCCCTGCTGAGATCGAACCGTTGGCCAACGAAACCAACGCATTGATCGAGAACAACAAACGCATCGTCGAGCGCTCGCGAACCCAGGTCGGCAATCTCGCCCATTCGCTGAAGACGCCGCTCGCCGTGCTGCTCAATGAAGGCAGGGCACTTGGCGGCGCCAAGGGACAATTGATCGCCGAACAGGCGGCCTCGATGCAGAAGCAGGTTGACCATTACCTGCAGCGCGCCCGCGTCGCTGCGCAGCGCGACAGCGTCGTCTATCGCACGCCGGTGTCGCCGCTGGTCCAGCGCATGGTGCGGGTCTTGCAGAAGCTCAACCCGCAGACCAGCCTGTCGCTGTCGCTGCCGGCCACCGAGATCGTCTTTGCCGGAGAGCGCGAGGACCTCGAGGAACTGCTTGGCAATCTTCTCGAAAATGCGGTGAAATGGGCCAAAAGCGCCGTGTCGGTCTCGGTTGCATCCCTGGCCAGCAAGGATGACAGTTTTTTCGAGATCAGCATCGAGGATGACGGCCCGGGCATCCCCGAGGACAAGGCGCGCGACGCGCTGAAGCGCGGAAGGCGCCTGGACGAGACAAAACCAGGAACCGGTCTGGGGCTTGCCATTGTCGCCGACCTGATCAACGAGTATGGAGGCGTTCTGGCGCTCGAACGGTCCGGCATGGGCGGACTGAAGGCAGTGGTACGATTGCGGAGCCTTCAGTAATGCTACTCAGGGCCGATCGGCAGCGATGGACGGCGCATATCATGGCGGCTTATCGATTGGTTCCGGAACGGCCGGCAGCGGCCAAATTTCCGACAAA
This sequence comes from Mesorhizobium sp. B2-1-3A, assembly GCF_006442655.1. NCBI lineage: Bacteria > Pseudomonadati > Pseudomonadota > Alphaproteobacteria > Hyphomicrobiales > Phyllobacteriaceae > Mesorhizobium > Mesorhizobium sp. B2-1-3A. The sequence continues at coordinate 730,234 of NZ_VFWK01000001.1, read as the reverse complement.
TATCAATACTATGGCCACACCTACTTCTCCGATGACGCGGCCCCCGGCGCATCCATGGCAGGCTCCAATTCAAGAAAACCGGTTGTTGGCATGAAGATTCGCGTCGCGCTCGTTTCCGCCCTCCTGGCCGTGTCCGGCTGCACCACCTTGAGCGGCAAGGGCCCAACCTTGGCGCCGACACCAGCATCGACGCCTCCGGCGAGTGGCAAGGTCACCAAATCGATCATTTCGGCGATGGGGGGCGGTCTCATTGGCGGCTCGATCGGCGCCGGCCTCAGTGAATCCGAAAAACGCAGCGCTCTCGAGGCGGAATACAAGGCGCTCGAATATACGACGAGCGGCCAGAAGGTGGCGTGGAAGGGCGATCAGGCATCCCGCTATGGCGAGGTCGTTCCGGCCCAACCCTATCGCGTCGGTTCGCAGGACTGCCGCCAGTACACGCAGACCGTCTTCACCGGTGGTGCCGGCGTCACGGCGCGCGGAACCGCTTGCCGCAATGCCGACGGCAGCTGGACGCCGCTGACCTGAGGCTGCATGTCGCCCAAAAGCGCGCAGCGGTTTTGGGACAAAGACATGCACAAAACAAAGATCGGATCGGCTCCGGTTGGAATCCGGCCGGTTGATGTCGATCAAGGACATTCGGCGCGCTGACCGTCAAAGCGTCGCAGGATGCCTGTGTTGGCAGGGCATGGCTCTGCCGTTATTGGAAGAACCATGCTGTTCTGGGTCATAGCCGCGATACTGACGCTCGGTGCGAGCCTTGCGGTGCTGCTGCCGCTGGCCGGAGGCGCCAGGGGCGCGTCGTCGAGCGGCGATCACGATCTGGAAGTCTATCGCGATCAATTGTCCGAGCTTGACCGTGATGCCGCACGCGGCTTGATCCAGCCGGCTGAAGCGGCGGAGGCGCGCGCCGAGATCGCGCGCCGCATCCTTCGCCTCGACAATGCGGATGCGGCCGGCAAGACGTCGGCCAGCCGGGCTTTTTTCACGGCGAGACTTGTCGCGACAGTGGCCGTGCTGGCTGTACCGCTAGTCAGCTGGGGTCTCTACAGCCAGATTGGCTCGCCTGATTTGCCGTCGCAGCCGCTCAGCGGTCGATTGACCAAGAATCCGGCCGACAGCTCGGTCGACGAGCTGGTTGCGCGGGCCGAGGCCCACCTTGCCGCCAATCCTTCCGACGGAAGGGGTTGGGACGTGCTGGCACCGATCTATCTGCGCATGCAGCGCTTTTCCGAGGCGGTGGCGGCGTACCGCAATGCCATCCGCCTCGACGGAGACAGCGCGGTTCGCCAGGCCGGCCTCGGCGAGGCGATTGCCGGCGCGGCAGGCGGCATTGTTTCGGCCGATGCCCAGGATGCCTTCGAGGCGGCGCTCAAGCTCGATCCGGCCAACGCGAAAGCCAGCTTCTATCTGGCCGTGGCCTTGGCGCAGGAGGGGCGAAACAAGGACGCGGTCACGGCCTGGCAAACCATGCTGGGCACCTTGCCGCCCGACTCGCCTTGGCGCGGCGCCGTCGAGCAGGCGCTGGCCAAGGCCGCCAGCCCCGAAGTCGCCTCCGGTACGGACGCGAAAGGCCCCGCTGCCGCGGATGTCGACGCCGCGTCCTCCATGTCGCCGCAGGATCGCGAAGCCATGATCAACACGATGGTCGCCGGCCTCGATGAAAAACTGCGGCAAAATCCGCGTGACCCGGAAGGATGGATGCGGCTCGTTCGTTCCTATGTCGTGCTGGGCAAGGCCGACCAGGCGCGCGAGGCGCTGGGTCGCGCCATTGCCGTCTTTGGCGCCGGCAGTGACGAAGCCAAGAAATTCACCGCCTTTGCCGCCTCGCTCGGCCTGGCGGCGACGGAGTAGAACGTGTCATGACACGCAAGCAGAAACGGTTGTCGGTCATCGCAGGTGGGTTGGCTTTCCTGGGCGCCGCCACCGGGCTGACCTTCTACGCGCTTGGCCAGAAGGCGTCCTATTTCTACATGCCGGCGGACCTCACCACCGCCAGTGTCCAGCCCGGCCAGCGCATCAGGCTCGGCGGTTTGGTCGAAAAAGGCACCATCCAGCGCGGGCAGGGCGCGACAGTCGCGTTTTCCGTCACCGACACGCATAAATCGGTCAAGGTCACCTATACCGGCATCCTGCCCGACCTTTTTCGCGAGGAGCAGGGCGTCATCACCGAAGGCACTTTTGGCGCGGACGGGGTCTTTGTTGCCGACAGCGTGTTGGCCAAGCATGATGAGCGCTACATGCCCAAGGAGGTGGCCGACGGGCTGAAGGCCAAGGGCGTCTGGCAGGAGAGCAAGAGTGAGTGAGTCTGGCGGACGGGCAGGGGGCAATCATGGTTGAAACCGGACATTTCGCCCTGGTCCTGGCGTTCGCGCTCTCGCTGGTGCAGACGATCGTGCCCCTGTTCGGAGCGCGCCTCAACAACCAGCGCCTGATGGCTGTTGGCGGTCCTGTCACGATAACTGGCTTTGCGCTGACGGCGCTGTCCTTTGTCGCCCTGGCGGGCGCCTACGCGAACTCCGATTTTTCGGTGGCGAGCGTCTGGGAAAACTCGCATTCGCTGCAACCGCTGATCTACAAGATCACCGGAACCTGGGGCAATCACGAAGGCTCGATGCTGCTCTGGGTGCTGATCCTGACCTTCTTCGGTGCCCTTGTCGCGGCTTTCGGCTCCAACCTGCCGGCAACGCTGCGCGCCAATGTGCTGGCCGTGCAGGGCGCCATTGGCGCTGCCTTCTTCCTGTTCATCCTTGCGACGTCCAATCCTTTCACCCGGCTCAACCCGGCGCCGATCGAAGGCCGCGATCTCAACCCGATCCTGCAGGATCTCGGCCTCGCCATTCATCCGCCGCTGCTCTATCTCGGCTATGTCGGCTTCTCGATCTGCTTCTCCTTCTCGGTCGCCGCCCTCATCGAGGGCCGCATCGATGCCTCCTGGGCGCGCTGGGTGCGGCCGTGGACGCTGGTCGCCTGGATGTTCCTGACCGGCGGTATCGCGATGGGGTCCTACTGGGCCTATTACGAGCTCGGCTGGGGTGGGTTCTGGTTCTGGGACCCGGTCGAGAACGCTTCCTTCATGCCGTGGCTGGCGGGCACCGCCCTGCTGCATTCGGCCATCGTCATGGAAAAGCGCTCGGCGCTGAAGATCTGGACGCTGCTGCTCGCCATCCTCACCTTTTCGCTGTCTCTGCTCGGCACTTTCCTGGTGCGTTCGGGCGTGCTCACCTCGGTGCATGCCTTCGCCACCGATCCGACGCGCGGCGTCTTCATCCTGTGCATCCTGACGCTGTTCATCGGCGGCTCGCTGGCATTGTTTGCGCTGCGCGCCTCAAGGTTGACGGCCGGCGGACTGTTCCATCCGATCTCGCGTGAAGGCGCGCTCGTCCTCAACAATCTGTTCCTGACCACGGCGACCGCCACCGTGCTCGTCGGCACGCTCTATCCGCTGGCGCTGGAAGCGCTTACCGGCGGCAAGATTTCGGTCGGCGCGCCGTTCTTCGACCTGACCTTCGGCCCATTGATGCTGCCGCTTCTGGCCCTTGTGCCGTTCGGGCCGCTGCTCGCCTGGAAGCGTGGCGATGTCTTCGCCGCGGCGCAGCGCCTGATGGCTGCCTTCGCGCTGGCGCTGGCGGCGATGCTGGTCACTGGCCTGTTTATCGACGGCGCTTCGGTTTTCGCCGCCCTCGGCATCGGCCTTGCCGTCTGGCTGGTCGCCGGAGCCCTTACGGACCTTGCCGTCAAGTCCGGAGTCGGGTCGGTTGCGCCGGCCGTCATGTTCAGGCGCTTCGTCGGCCTGCCGCGCTCGGTCTTCGGCACGGCATTGGCCCATCTCGGCCTTGGCCTGACGTTGCTCGGCATTGTCGCCACGCTCTCCTTCGGCACCGAGAAGATCCTCACCATGCGCGCCGGCGAGACGGTGGAATTGTCAGGCCATACGCTGCGTTTCGTCGGTCTTTATCCGGCGCAGGGCCCGAACTACAGCGAGGATCGTGGCCGTTTCGAGCTGATCGGTGTCAGCGGCAGTCCTGTCGGCGAGATCAGTTCCGCCAAGCGCTTCTATCCGGTGCGGCAGACGACGACGACGGAGTCCGGTATCAAGACCCTTGGCTTTTCCCAGCTCTACATTTCGCTCGGCGACGAGGGCAAGGATGGATCGGTGGTGGTGCGGCTGTGGTGGAAACCGCTGGTGACGCTGATCTGGGGCGGCGGCTTGGTGATGATGGCTGGTGCTGCCATGTCGCTGATGGACAGGCGCTTGCGTGTCGGCGCGCCCTCGCGCCGGCGCAAGCAGGCCGATGCCGTGGCAACCGCGAGCCTGCCATGAAGGCAAGGTTTTCCGTCGTATTGCTTTTCCTGGTGCTGGCGCTCGGCTTCGCCGGCTCGGCGCTGGCGGTGAAGCCCGACGAAATGTTGGCCGATCCGGTGCTTGAGGCGAGAGCCCGGACACTCTCGGAAGGCCTGCGCTGCATGGTCTGCCAGAACCAGTCGATCGATGAATCCGATGCCGATCTTGCCCGGGACCTGCGCATCCTGGTGCGCCAGCGCCTCGTCGCCGGCGATACCGACCAGCAGGTGATGGACTATGTGGTGTCCCGCTACGGCGAGTTCGTGCTGCTGAAGCCGCGTTTCGACCTGCGCAACGCCTTGCTTTGGGGCACGCCTGTGCTGTTGCTGCTGATCGGGGGCGTCTTCATCGTGCTCAGCGCGCGGTCGCGCCGCCCGGTATCGACAGCGCTTTCGGCGGAGGAGCAGGCCGCGCTGGACAAGTTGCTTGGTGACTAATTCGGCCATTCCTCCGGCAGCCAGTCCCGCGACGTGTGGATGATACGCACGATAACGACGCTCTCGCGGCCTGCGATCGGCCGCAACTCATAGGCAATGATGTAGGGCAGGCGGCCGAGGGGCGTCTCATAGGTGCCTGTTACCCGGCCTGGCCGGCCCGTGGCCATGTCACCGAGACCTCGGCCCGTGTCGCGAATTCGATCCGCGATACGTCTGGCGGCGGCCGGGTTGTCTCGCGCGATGAAGGCGACTTGCTGCTTAATGTCGTCCAATGCGTCTCGCGACCAGGTGACGAACCGCTTCACGCGTTGCCCTTGCGCTTGGCTTCCACGGCCTCGATAACGGCATCGATTTCGACCATGGCATCATCGTGAGGCACGACACTGCCAGCCACCGCATCGGCCATGCCGCGTTTGATGCCTTCGATGATTTCGAGTTCGCGGTCGACATAGGCCGAAACCGCCTCGGCCGCGAGGAAGGATTTGCTGCGGCGGGTGTCGGCGGCGATCCTTTCAAGCTTCAGCTTGGTTTCGGATGAAACGCGAATTGTCATGGTGGTGCTGGTCGTCATGGTGAAAGCCTTGTGCTGAGTTGTGTACAACATAAGCCACTAGGCGGCTTGTCACCAAGTAATTTGTGAGCCCCTTCTGCCGCCAACATTACCAAAGTTTCATGCGTCGGAAATGGCGCTGTAATGTGGGTCGCTCTACTTCTCTCTCTTCGAGGATGCCGATCAAGGCGCGTCCGTTTGAAAGAGGATACGAGACCCCATGAATATTGCCCCCAATTCATATTCCCGCACCCGCAAGCGTTTCCTGGCTGCTGCCGCGTCCGTCGCCATTGCCGGCGCGATCGGTGTTGGCGCGTTGACCAGTGGAACCAGCCCCGTTCTGGCCGACGCTGTGCGTGTCGAGGCCCCGCAGGTTCCGAGCTTTGCCGATGTCGTGGAGCGCGTTTCGCCGGCCGTGGTCAGCGTCAAGGTCAAGGCCAAGATCCAGCCGACCGCAGATGACGGTTCCGACGACCAGGATGGCTTCGACAATCTTCCCAACAATCCGCAGTTGCGCCGTTTCTTCAAGGAATTCCGCGGCTTTGGCGACCAGGGCGGACAGAATGACGATGGCCACCGTCGCTTCGGTCACCGCGACCGCAACAATGACCAGCCTCGCCCGGTGGCCCAGGGCTCCGGCTTCTTCATTTCCGAGGACGGCTATCTCGTCACCAACAACCATGTCGTCGAAGAGGGCACCGCCTTCACCGTGGTGACCAATGACGGCAAGGAACTCGACGCCAAGCTGGTCGGCACCGATCCGCGCACCGATCTCGCCGTGCTCAAGGTCGATGGTGGCGGCAAGTTCACCTATGTCGATTTCGCGGACGATTCCAAGGTTCGCGTCGGCGACTGGGTGGTGGCCGTCGGCAATCCGTTTGGCCTCGGCGGCACAGTCACCGCCGGCATTGTGTCGGCGCGTGGTCGTGACATCGGCGCCGGCCCCTATGACGATTTCCTGCAGATCGACGCCTCGGTCAATCGCGGCAATTCGGGCGGCCCGACCTTCAACCTCAACGGCCAGGTGGTCGGCATCAACACCGCCATCTTCTCGCCTTCGGGCGGCAGCGTCGGCATCGCTTTCGATATTCCGGCCTCGACCGCCAAGCAGGTTGTCGGCGATCTGATGAAGAGCGGTGCGGTGCAGCGCGGCTGGCTCGGCGTCGAAATCCAGCCGGTCACGTCTGACATCGCCGAGTCGCTTGGCCTGAAGTCCAACAATGGCGCGTTGGTATCCAGCGCCCAGGACGACGGCCCTGGCAAGAAGGCAGGCATCACCGCTGGTGACGTCATCACCCAGGTCGATGGCAAGGACGTTGCGTCGCCGAAGGAACTCGCCCGCCTGATTGGCGCGTATTCGCCGGGCAAGTCGGTTGACGTCACCGTCTGGCGCGACGGCAAGAGCCAGACGGTCAAGGTCGATCTCGGCAAGCTGCCGGCCAGCGACAAGCAGGCTTCGAACGACCAGCAACAGCAGCCTGCCGCTCCGGCAAAGCCCGACACGCTGGCCGATCTCGGCCTCACCGTAACCAAGTCCGAAAACGGCAAGGGCCTGGTGGTCACCGATGTCGATCCCGACAGCGATGCCGCCGACCGCGGCATCCAGCCGGGCGACATCATCACCGCCGTCAATTCGAGCGAGGTGAACGGCACCGAGGACGTCACCAAGGCGATGACCGACGCGGTGAAGTCCGGCCGCAAGGCGGTGCTGATGCAGATCACCCGCGACAACAACAATCGTTTCGTCGCGCTGCCTGTCGCCAAGGGCTGACAACGACTTTTCCGATGCGGCGGTTTCAAACACCCCCGAGCCGCCGCATGGGAAAGCATGGAGCCGGGTACGTTAGTCAGTCATCGTGCTCTCCTCCAGCGGCAGCGGGCCTCCCATCGCCCGCTGCCGCACATTCTGGAAGCCGCCCAAAGACACTCCCCCGGACCCGGGACGAGAGGATGTGGTGATTTCAGGATCATGCCTCGAAAGCAGGCATGTCCGGGATGAAGACCACCAGAGAACAAGATCTTATCGCGTGTGGTCTCGATCATCTTGATCGCGACGCGCTTTGGCAAAGGCTAAAATGCAGATGCCGGCTACTCAACCTTCCAGCGAAATCGCGTATAACGGCCCTATGAAGATTCTCGTCATAGAAGATGATCGCGAGGCTGCGGATTATCTGCAGAAAGCCTTCGCCGAGGCTGGTCATACCGCCCACGTCGCCGGCGACGGCGAAACCGGTTTCGCGCTTGCCGATGCCGGTGACTATGACGTGATGGTCATCGATCGGATGATGCCGCGCCGCGACGGCCTGTCGGTCATTGCCGGCCTTCGCTCCCGGGGCAACACCACGCCGGTGCTGATCCTGTCGGCGCTGGGCGAAGTCGATGACCGGGTCACCGGGCTGCGCGCCGGCGGTGACGATTATCTGACCAAACCTTATGCGTTCTCCGAGCTTTTGGCCCGCGTCGAGGTGTTGAACCGGCGCGCCAGCGCCAAGGAGGCTGAAACCGTCTACCGGGTTGGCGACCTCGAACTCGACAGGCTGTCGCATTCGGTCCGCCGTGCGGCGCGCGAGATCACGCTGCAGCCGCGCGAGTTCCGCTTGCTCGAATATCTGATGCGCCATGCCGGCCAAGTGGTGACGCGCACCATGCTGCTCGAGAATGTCTGGGACTATCATTTCGATCCGCAGACCAATGTCATCGATGTCCACGTCTCGCGGCTGCGCGGCAAGATTGAAAAAGGCTTCGACAAGCCGATCCTGCATACGGTTCGCGGCGCCGGCTACATGCTGAAGGGCGGCTAGGCGACAGCATGGCGCTTTCCGTGCCCGCCATCATGAGGACGACGGCAGCGCGGCTCTCGGCGCTTTACCTTCTGCTCTTCGCGCTCTGCGCCGTACTGCTTGTCTTCTACATGACCTCGCTGTCTGCGCGCATGCTGACGTCGCAGACGCAGGAGACCATCAACGACGAAGTGCTCGGTCTTGCCAGGGCCTATCAGCGCGGTGGCCTGCCGGTTCTGGTCAGGGTGGTGGAGGCCCGATCGCGCCAGCCAGGCGCCAATCTCTATCTGATCGCCGACGCCAATGGCCAGATCCTGACCGGCAACGTGCAGAGCCTCGAACCGGGGGTGATCGACACCGAGGGCTGGACGACCGAGCCGTTCTCCTACAAACGCTTCGGAGAAGGTGAGCTTGACCGCCTGCGCAGCGGAACGACCGACCAGGCGACGCCTCCCGCAACTGGTGACAACACGGCGCAGCAGACCGAAGGCGCGCAGGGCCACAACGCCATTGCGCTGGTGCTGCGGCTGCCCAACCAGATGATCATGCTGGTCGGCCGCGACCTTGGCGAACCGGAACGTTTCCGCGCCGTCATCCGCCGTGCGCTGACGCTGGCGCTTGGCATGATGGGCCTGGGCGGCATCCTGATCTGGTTCTTTGTCGGCCGCGCCGCGCTCAAGCGCATCGACAGCGTTTCGGAGGCAAGCCGCCGCATCATGGGTGGTGACCTGTCGGGCCGGCTGCCGGTGACCGGCGCCGGTGACGAGTTCGACCGGCTTTCGGAAAACCTCAATTCCATGCTGGCCAGGATCGCGACGCTCAACGAAGGCCTGAAGCAGGTTTCCGACAACATCGCGCATGATCTGAAGACGCCGCTGACCCGGCTGCGCAATCGGGCCGAAGCGACGCTTTCCGGCAAGCACAAGCCTGCCGATTATCGCCAGGCGCTGGAAGGCACCATCGCTGAGTCCGACCAGCTGATAAAGACCTTCAACGCCATCCTGATGATCTCCCGTCTGGAGGCCGGATATTCGTCCGAACACACCAACCGCGTCGATCTGGCGGCGGCGGTGCGTGACGTCGTCGAGCTTTACGAGCCGGTGGCGGAAGAGGCTGGCGTCTCGCTTGAAGCCGAACCGAATGGTGCTTTTCTCGTCGACGGCAACCGCGAGCTGATCGGCCAGGCATTGTCCAACATCGTCGATAACGCCATCAAGTATTCGACGGATTCCACGTCCAAGCCGACAGTTCGTGTGACGCTCGAGCGGACGCATGGCGAGATCAGGCTTTGTGTCGCCGACAACGGCCAAGGCATTCCGGACAATGCCGATCGCGCCCGGGCGACCGAACGTTTCGTGCGGCTGGAGAAGAGCCGTTCGCAGCCCGGTTCCGGCCTTGGCCTCAGCCTCGCCAAGGCTGTCATGACTTTCCATTATGGGCGGCTTGATCTCCTGCCTGGCAATCCGGGACTATCCGTGGTCATGAGTTTCCCAGCACGGGAGGATCATTGATGGCTGCGGTCGCGAAACGGACGGTCACGGACTGGCTGCTGAAGCCAGCCGTTGGGCTTGCCCCTCTCGATGAAGGCCAGGCGCGACAGGAATTGGCCGACATTGCCGCGGCGGCACGCGAAGAAGGGCTGACAAGGTTGGCCAAATTCCTGGGCGCCAAGGGGGAGGCCCAGGATTTCCTGGCTGCAGTTTTCGACCTCTCGCCTTTCCTCCGCGACACGGCGCGCCGCCGGCCGCGGATACTGGATGCTCTTTTCGACCAGACGGTCGAGGCTCGCCTGAAAGCGATCACCGCCGCGATCGACCAGGCGCCACTGGCTGAGACGGTTTCCGAATCCAGCCTGATGATGGAGCTGCGCCAGTGCAAGGCCGAGGCGCATTTCCTGATCGCGCTGGCTGATCTCGCCGGTGAGGCGGAAACGTCGCTGACAGTGCGGCGGCTGAGCGATCTTGCCGACGCCTGCACCCGTGCGGCCGTCGATTTCCTGCTGCGCGACGCGCATGGCCAGGGCAAGCTCAAACTGCTTGATCTGGACAACCCTTCGCGGCAATCGGGCTGGATACTGCTCGGCATGGGCAAGCTCGGCGCGCATGAGCTGAATTTCTCCTCCGACATCGATCTTGTCGTCTTCTTCGATCCGGAAGCGCCCGCCGTCGTCGATCCTCTCGACGCCACCGAGCTGTTTTCGCGGTTGACGCGACGGCTGGTGCGCATCCTGCAGGACCGCACCGAGCACGGCTATGTCTTCCGGACCGATCTGAGGCTGCGTCCCGATCCCGGTTCGACCCCGCTGGCGATCCCCGTTGAGGCGGCACTGCGCTACTACGAAGCGCGCGGCCAGAACTGGGAACGTGCGGCGATGATCAAGGCGCGTCCGGTGGCCGGCGATCTGGCGGCGGGCGCCGCCTTTCTCAAGGAGCTGCAGCCCTACATCTGGCGCAAATACATGGACTACGCGGCGATTGCCGATGTCCACTCGATCAAGCGCCAGATCCACGCCCACAAGGGGCACGGCGAGATCGCCGTGAAGGGCCACAACGTCAAGCTCGGCCGTGGCGGCATCCGCGAGATCGAGTTCTTCGTCCAGACCCAGCAGCTCATCGCAGGCGGCCGCTTCCCGGAATTGCGCGGCCGCGAAACCGTGCCGATGCTCGGCCAGCTTGCCACACGCGGCTGGATCACCGCCGATGCGCGTGATGCGCTCGCCAGCCAATACTGGTTCCTGCGCCGTGTCGAACACGCCATCCAGATGGTCGCCGACGAGCAGACGCATACGCTGCCGGGAGACGATGAGGGGCTTGAGCGGATCGCCCATATGCTGGGCTTTGCCGATGCGGCTGCCTTTTCCCTGGCATTCCGCGCCTCGCTGCAGCAGGTCGAGCGCCACTATGCGGCGCTGTTCGAAACGGCACCCGAGCTTTCAGCGGGTATCGGCAATCTGGTCTTCACCGGCGATGTCGACGACCCCGACACGCTGCAGACCTTGCACGGTCTCGGCTTCCAGCGGCCGAGCGACATCTGCCGTGTCATCCGCGGCTGGCACTTCGGGCGCTACCGCGTCACCCAGTCGGCGGAGGCGCGCGAGCGGCTGACGGAATTGACGCCGGCCTTGCTCAAGGCTTTCGGTCAGACGCGCCGGGCGGACGAAGCCTTGATCCGTTTCGACGAATTCCTTGCCGGCCTGCCTGCTGGTATCCAGCTGTTCTCGCTGCTGCAGTCCAACCCGGCACTGCTCAAGCTGATGGCGACGATCATGGGCGCGGCGCCTCGGCTGGCGGCGATCATCACGCGCCGGCCGCATGTGTTCGACGGCCTGCTCGACCCCGCTCTTCTCAGCGAACTGCCTGACCGCGCCTATCTCTCGGCACGTCTTTCCGCCTTCCTCGAAGGTGACAGGATCTATGAGGAGGTGCTCGACCGGTTGCGCATCTTTGCCTCGGAGCAAAAATTCCTGATCGGGGTGCGGCTGCTCGCCGGTTCAATCGATCCGGCCCGGGCCGGCCGCGCCTTTTCCGATCTCGCCGATCTCACCATCGAGGCTGCCTTGCAGGCGGTGACCGCCGAATTCTCGGCGCGCCACGGTACGATCGCGGGCGGTGTGGTTTCTCTGCTCGGCATGGGCAAGCTTGGCAGCCGTGAATTGACCGCGGGGTCGGATGTCGACCTCATCCTGCTCTACGACCATGACGCGAACGCCGAGGATTCCGACGGCGACAAGCCGCTGGCGCCTTCCCACTATTACACCCGCATGACGCAGCGGCTGATCTCGGCGGTATCGGCGCCGACGGCGGAAGGGGTGCTCTACGAACTCGACCTGCGGCTGCGGCCGTCCGGCAACAAGGGGCCGGTGGCCACCCATATCGATGCGTTCAAGAAATATCAGCGCCAGGAGGCCTGGACCTGGGAGCACATGGCGCTGTCGCGGGCGCGCGCCATTGGTGGCGACGCCGGCCTGTGCGCCGAGGTCGAAGCGGAAGTTGCCGCCGTCCTTGGCCAGCCGCGTGACGCGGCGAAGGTGAAGACCGAGGCCGCGGACATGCGCGCCATGATCGAGAATGAAAAGCCGGCGCGTGACCTCTGGGACATCAAGCTGATCCCCGGCGGGCTGATCGATCTCGAATTCATCGCTCAGGTGGCTGTCATCACCGGGCAGGTCGAGGCCGGCCCGCGTGTTACCGGTACAGCCGAGATTTTGTCCCGCCTCGCGCCCGGCTTCGCCGATGCCGGTGTCAGGCAGGAGCTTGGTGCCGCCTTCGCACTTTATCTGGCGCTGACCCAGATGACCCGGCTTTGTCTCACCGGACCGTTCGAGCGCGACGACGTTCCGCCGGGGCTTTCGGATCTGCTGCTGGCGGTTACCGACCTGCCGGATTTCGGTGTGCTGGAAGCACACCTCAAGGAGACGTCGCAAAAGGTCAGGAAGGACTTTGACCTTTTGCTTCGTGCCGGACGACCGTGAAATAGCTGTCGAAGCATCGGACCCAAAAGTGGAAACCGGTTTGGGAAGATCCGATGCTCGAACAAAGAGATGGAGTGGCAACAGGATCGAAGATCCGCCGCTCTCGCATCGGGGGTGACGATGCAACAGGAGAAGACCATGAGAAAGTCAACCAAGCTTGCCCTTGCCTTCGCGGCACTTGCCGGCGCCGTCGGCACCACCGCCTATGCCGAAAACAATGCCAGCGCGAAAATGCGCGACGGCATGATGGCCCGCCTCGACAAGGCGATGAGCGATTCAGACGGTGCCATCACCTTCGACCAGTTCTCCGACGCCATGAACGCGCGGCTGAAGAAGCTCGTTGCCGCCAATGGCGGCAAGCTGACCGTCGCCCAACTCGCCGACGCGCTGGAGAAGGCGCGCTTCGAGCGCATGGCCAGGCGCATCATCGCCCGCTACGACACCAGGGGCGACGGCACGCTGACCACGGATGACATCACCGGTCGCGAGAAGAAAGTGTTCGCCGTGCTCGACAAGAACAATGACGGCAAGATCGAGAAGAGCGAACTGCCGAAGGGCGGGCGTTTTGGCCATCACCGCCAATCGGATGACGACGGCAGCGTCGAGTGAACGTGACCATGTAAATTCCGGCGCCATCAGTCGCTGGAGTTTCTAGCAATCTTGAGCGATCGTGGAGCTACTCTGTGCGCCGAACCTGCTGAAGCGTGCGGCTTGCGTGGGCCTGCAAAATCCTGTCGCGCAGATAAGCATAGAAGCGCGGCGGCAGCATGCCATAGTCGAAGCGGGATGGCTTACTGCCTGCAATGGGCCTCAGGTCGGGGCCTGGCCAAAGGAAATCATTGGTTTCGGTCACGACAATCCATGACGGCGTCTCGTCGAGGCCAAGATGGGCCTTGAGTTGCGCAGGTATCTCTACTGCATCGACAGGGTCAGCCGGTGCCGAGTGTGTGATTGGAACGACCGTTACGACCTCCCGGCCCTCTACGATCCGTCGAGCGGCGACAATGGCGCAAGGCCGGCTTTTGCGGCCTTCTTCAGCACCTTTTCCGTATTCTCTCACCCAGAGGTATGAATAGGAGATCACCAGGCCAGGGATAGGCTTGGGCAGGCTCACGGCGTCCAGTCTTTGAGCATTGCGTCAAGCCCGGCATATTCGGTCGGGACAGCGCTTTCGGCGACTGCATTCAGCGTCTCGTCGTCCAGTTCCTCCACAGGGCGAGAGACCCGCCCCTTGACCAGAACCTCGAACATCGCCGCTGACACCAGCACCGTGTGGGTCCGGCCATTCTTTGTTATCGCGACCGGCGCACGCTGGGCGGCGTCCTGAAAACGCCCGACATTTTGTTGGAATTCCGTTGACGTTACGCGCATGAGAAATCCTCTTCTATCTAAAATAGATAGAATGGATAACTTTGTCAAAGCGCCTCACCTCGCTTGCACGATGGAGCGGGAGAGAAATCCTGCCGCTCAAGCCGCGGCCTTCACCGCCGCCGGCGCCTTCTTCACCGGAATGCGCACCGACACGATCGTGCCGACGCCTTCGGTCGAACGGATCTTCAGCGCGCCGCCCTGGAGCTCGGCCAGCGAGCGCGAGATGGCGAGGCCAAGGCCTGATCCGGCATGGTTCTTGGAGAACTGGTTCTGCACCTGTTCGAAAGGCCGTCCTAGCTTGCCGAGCGCCTCCTTCGGGATGCCGCAGCCATTGTCCTCGATGGTCAGCACCAGGGCGCCCGACGTGTTGCGGGCCCTGACCGATATGTGGCCGCCCTGGCCGGTGAACTTCACCGCGTTGGACAGGAGGTTGATGACAATCTGCTTGATCGCGCGGCGATCGGCGAACAAGGTCAGCGCGTCGGCGATGCGTGTTTCCACGGTGATCGCCTTTTGCGCGGCCTGCAGCGAGACGACGCGCACCGTCTCGCTGATCAACGGCCCGAGGTCGATCTGTTCCTGGTCGAGCGAGAACTGGCCGGCCTCGATCTTGGACATGTCGAGAATGTCGTTGATGACGCCGAGCAGATACTTGCCGCTGCTGTTGATGTCGGTGGCGTACTCCTCGTAGCGCTCCGATCCCAGCGGGCCGAACAGCCCCTGTTCCATCAATTCGGAGAAGCCGATGATGGCGTTCAGCGGTGTACGCAATTCATGCGACATGTTGGCCAGGAATTCGGATTTGGCCCGGTTCGCCGCTTCGGCGCGCTCGGTTTCCTTCATGTATTTGCGGTTGAGGTCGACCAGTTCGCGAGACCGTTCCTCTTCGGCCCGGCGGGCGAGGCTGAGATCATGGATCGTCGCCATCAGCCGGCGTTCGCTGTCGACCAGCTTCTCCTGATGCAGCTTGATCTGGGTGATGTCGGAGCCGACGGAGACGATGCCGCCATCCCTGGTCTTGAGTTCGTTGACCTGCAGCCAGCGGCCGTCGGACAGCTGCCGCTCGAAAGTGGCGCCGCCTTGCGGACCATTGGTGTTGGCAAGCCTGCGCTCGGAAGCAAAAGCCAGCATCCGCTCTTCCAGGGACGCGCGCGTCACGCCTGGCATCACGTCGCGATCCGAGAGTCCGTTGTCCTGCTGGTATTTGGAGTTGCACATGATCAGCCGCTGCGTCGAATCCCACAGGACGAAGGATTCGTTGATGTTCTCGATCGCGGTCCTGAGGCGAAGGTCGGCCGCCTCGGACCGCAGCGCCAGATGGCGCTGCTCTGTGACGTCGACGGCAATGCCGATCAGCTGGATTTCGGGTGCTTCCGGATCCATGACCTGTGCGCGAGCGCGCATCCACACCCATTGGCCATCGGCATGCCGCATCCGGAACACCTGGTCGATGTGGTCGATCTCGCGGGCGACAATTCTGTTGGCGAGTTCGAACAGGTCGCCGTCCTCGGGATGGATGATCTCGTCGACCTCGCCGAAGGACAGCATCGTCTCGCAGGGCTCGTAGCCCAGCATGTCGTACATCGAGCGCGACCAGTACATCTTGCCGCGCACCATGTCCCAGTCCCACAGGCCGCAGCGGCCGCGGACCAGCGCCATGTCAATGCGCTGGTGCGCTTCGAGGTAGATGCGGTCGGCGGCCTGTGCGCGCGCCGCCTGCCCGAAATAGGCATAGAGGATGATGATCAGCACGCCGGCCGTCAGCACGAACAGGGTGACGTTGAGCGAGACGGTCTTGCGCCATGTATCGAAGACCGCTTCCTGGGGCACCAGAGCCGCCGCGGCTCCCTTCCGATCCTTGGCGACGCTGACCGCGGCATACCAGTCCTGGCCGCCGATGTTGACTTCCATGACGCCGGCGCGGTCGCCGAACATGAACAGCGGCTGGCCGCCCTGGACGAGGCCGTCGAGCGAATGGCCTTGCCAGGGGATCGAGCGGGGCGTCACCGCGGTGATCTTGAAGGCGCTGTCGGTGATGACGAGCACATGGCTGCGGCCCATCGCGCCCTGCCGGCTGGTGGTCTCCAGCAGGTCCTGGACGGCGCCGGGCAGGGTATCCGAGGTGGTGGCAAGCGAACTGGCCAGTTGGCCCGCCGCCAGCGTCAGGATCGCCTTGGCATCACGCTCGACGTCGTCGCGCTCGTTCATCAGCGACAGCACGCGCAGCGCCGCGATGACGAGCAGGAAGATGATGATGAGGGCCGGTATCGACCGGCGCAGCAGCGGTTCGGCGGCCAGAAGCCGCTTGTAGGCCGGTTCGGCGATAAGCCGCGTATTCCCGGCAAGGCCGTCGCCGCGCGTCTCGCGACGCGCAAAAGCCATCCCACCGGGCGCGCCCCACGCGTCCGCCTTCGCCATAAATGGCACTCCCCGAATTTGCCTATGCTGCTTTGTGATCCGGCAAACGCCGCACTTCCGAATCGTCAGTAAAGAATCAAAGGTGATTCGCCTTGTCCAGTGGTCCGGCGAAAAAAGATTAAAAATCGACTAAAATAATCGGTTTTGGAGGTGCGGAGCCTCGGCCCTCTCCCGCACGGGAGAAGGCCGAGGGTATCTAGGCCAGCGTGCGCTCGACAATATCGCGCAGATCCGCCGACAGGTTTTCAGCATTGGCGATCGAAAGCAGGGCTTCCCTGGCCTTGGCCTGCCGGCCCGGTTCGAGCGAACGCCATGATCTCAGTGCCGTCGCCAGCCTTGCCGCCACTTGCGGATTGCGCTTTTCGACCTCGAGTACCGTTTGCGCGAAGAACCGGTAGCCTTCGCCGTCGGGGCGATGGAAACCGGTCTGGTTTGCACTGGAGAATGTACCGATCAGCGAGCGTACCCGATTTGGATTTGCCATCGAGAAGCCTGCATGAGCAGTCAGGGCACGAACTGTGTCGACAGCCTGCGGCCCTGGCACGCTGGCCTGAATCTGGAACCATTTGTCCATGACCAGCGGGTCGGACGCATAGGTCTTTTCGAAAGCCGCCAGAGCTTTGTTCGCCTCCGGCGACCCATGGTGACGATGCGCGAGCACGGCAAGCGCGGCCGCGCGGTCGGTCATGTTGGTGGCGGACTGGAAATGTCCGGCGGCAAGTGCCGCACCTCCCGGCAGCAGCGAGAGATAGTCCAGAAGGACGTTGCGCAGGGCGCGTCGTCCGGCGCTTGTTGCATCCGGGCTGAACACGGCCTTGTCCGCGAGGCGATCATACAGTTGCGCGAAGGGTTCCCGGTTCGCCGTGGCTATCGCCAGCGCAAGGGCCTGCCGGGCCGTGTGGATGGCGTCGGGATCGATGTTCTTGCCGATGTCGCGGGCGATGTCGGCATCGCCAGGCAGCGTCAGCGCCAGCGCCCGGTAGGCGGGCTCCAGCGCCTCGTCGCCGGCGATGCGGCCGGCAAGATCGGTCAGCCGTGGCGTGAAGTCAGGCTGCTTGCCGCCAAGGATCTCGCGGAAGGCAGCGATGAGCGCATCGGTGAGGAGGGTATTGAAGGCTTGCCAGCGCGAGAAGGCGTCGCTGTCATGGCGGGCAAGGAAGAACTGATCGTCGGCCTTCTGCTCGACAGACAGCGTCACCGGCGCCGAAAAGCCGCGGTTGAGCGACACGGCCGGCCGTTCGGCAACGCCTGAAAAGCGCACCATATGGCGGCGCTTGCGGACATGGATGACGCCGTCCTCGACGCTGGCGCCCTCGACCCCGCTGTACTCGACAGGCTTGCCGCCAGCGCCGATCAGGCCAAAGGCGAGCGGTATATGCATCAGCCGCTTGCGGCTTTCGGAGGGGGTGGGCGGCACCGACTGCTCGATCTCGAGCGTGAACTCCCGCGCGGCCGGATTGTGCGTCGAACTGACCGTCAGGTTGGGTGTGCCCGCCTGATGATACCAGAGCGCGAACTGCGACAGGTCGCGGCCCGACGCATCCTCGAACACCTTGATGAAATCCTCGATCGTGGCCGCTTCGCCGTCATGCCGTTCGAAATAGAGGTCCATGCCGGCGCGAAAGGCTTCCGTCCCGAGGATGGTGCGGATCATGCGCACCACTTCGGACCCCTTTTCGTAGACCGTCGCCGTATAGAAATTGTTGATCTCGCGGTAGCGGCGCGGCCGCACCGGGTGCGCCAGCGGACCCTGGTCCTCGGGAAACTGGTGCGCCCTCAACGTGCGCACTTCGGCGATGCGCTTGACCGCGCGCGAGCGCTGGTCGGCGGAGAATTCATGGTCGCGGAAAACCGTCAGCCCTTCCTTCAGGCAAAGCTGGAACCAGTCTCGGCAAGTGATTCTGTTGCCTGTCCAATTGTGGAAATACTCATGCGCGATGATCGCCTCGATATTGGCGAAATCGGCGTCCGTCGCGGTCTCCTGATCGGCCAGCACATATTTGTCGTTGAAGATGTTGAGGCCCTTGTTCTCCATCGCGCCCATGTTGAAGTCGGACACGGCGACGATGTTGAAGACGTCGAGGTCGTATTCGCGACCGAATGCCTCCTCGTCCCATCGCATCGACCGCTTCAGCGCGTCCATCGCGTAGCCGGCGAGCTTCTCCTTGCCGGGCTCGACATAGATGCCGAGTTCGACCTTGCGGCCGGACGCTGTGACGAAACTGTCGGCGACCTGGCCGAGATTGCCGGCCACCAGCGCGAACAGATAGGATGGCTTGGGGAAGGGGTCGTACCATCCGGCATAGTGCCAGCCGTCGCCGAGATCACCCTTGTCGACCGGATTGCCGTTGGACAGGAGCAGCGCCGCCTCGTCGCGCCGAGCCTCGATCCGCACGGTGTAGACGGACAGGATATCGGGCCGATCGAGGAAGTAGGTGATGCGGCGGAAGCCCTCGGCCTCGCATTGCGTGCAATAGACGTTGTTCGAGCGATAGAGACCCATCAGGGCTTCGTTGCCGGCCGGCGCCAGTTCGGTTTCGATGAGCAGCTGGAAGCGGCGCGCGGCCGGCGGTTCGAGAATGGTGAGTTGGTCAGGTGTCACCAGCAAGTCAGCCGGTCTTGCCTTCTTGCCGTCGATCTCGATGCGCTTGAGTATCAGCCCGTCGCCGTCGAGCACCAATGGCGCGGTCGCGGACACGCCATCGCGGCGTTCGATCGTCAGCGTTGCGGTGACGATCGTGGCCTCAGGCGAAAGGCGGAAGGTGAGGTTGGTCTGCGGAATGAGATAGTCGTTGGGGCGATAGTCTTCGAGCTTGAAGACCTGGCCGGTGTCCGTGCGCATTCCGTTGGTTTTCCTGTCGATTGCGTTGGAAGCGGACAGTTCCCGCTGGTCCAAGAAATTTGAAGTCCGCGCTCTTTACACGAAACGATCCCTCGACAAAACTCAACCGATGCCTATTTCAGGCGTTCATTCTCCACATCATCACGAGGCAGCCATGACCGTCGTCACACCGAAATTCGGCATGGGCGCTTCCGTGCTGCGGCGCGAGGATGGGGCATTCATCCAGGGACAGGGCCGCTATACCGATGATATCAAGCCGGCCGGCGTCGTGCATGGCTATGTCCTGCGCTCGCCGGTAGCCAAGGCAAGCTTCAGGATCGGTTCGACGGAAGCGGCAAGGCAGGCACCCGGCGTCCATCTGGTGCTGACTGGCAAGGATCTCGCTCATCTTGGCGATCTCAAGTCCGGTGTCATGCAGGCACAGCCGGACGGCACCAAGGCGCCGACGCGCGACATTCCGATCCTGTGCCGGGACCGCGTCAACTATGTCGGCGATGCCGTTGCTTTTGTGGTCGCCGACAGCCGTGCCCTGGCGCAGGATGCCGCCGAATTGATCGATGTCGATTACGATGGCGAGGACGCCGCTTCAGGCACGGCGACGGCACTTGCCGAAGGCACGCCGCTGGTCTGGCCGGAACTCGGCTCCAACCGCGCCTTCACCTACCACATGGGCGACAAGGCAAGGACAAAGGCGGCCTTCGCCAGGGCGGCCCATGTTACCCGCATCGAATTCGTCAACAACCGGCTGGTCTGCAACTACATGGAGCCGCGCTCGGCGATAGGCGAATGGAATGTCGAGGAAAACCGCCTGGTGCTGACCACCGGGTCGCAGGGCGTGCATTCCATGCAGTACATCCTGGCCAGCCTGTTCAAGATCAAGAAGGACCAACTGCGCGTCATCACGCCCGATGTCGGCGGCGGGTTCGGGCCGAAAAGCTTCGTCTACCGGGAATATCCATTGGTGCTCGAGGCCGCGAAACGGCTCGGCCGCCCGGTGAAATGGGCCGGCGACCGGACCGAACATTTCCTCACGGACGCGCAAGGCCGTGACAACGCCGTTACGGCTGAAATGGCCATGGACAAGGATGGCCGCTTCCTCGGTATGAAGGTCGCGCTGCTCGCCAATATCGGCGCCTATGTCTCGCAATACGGCCCGTTCATTCCGTATATCGGCGTCACCATGTCGACCGGCGTCTATGACATCCAGGCGCTCGATGTCTCGGTGACCGGCCTCTACACCAACACGTGCCCGGTCGACGCCTATCGCGGCGCCGGCCGGCCCGAAGCGGCGTTCTTGCTGGAAAAGCTGGTCGATGCCTGCGCCCATGATCTCGGCCTGCCTGTCGACGAAATCCGCCGTCGCAACTTCATCCGGCCCGAGCAATTCCCCTATCGCACGCAGACTGGCCGCCTGTACGACAATGGTGAATTCGAAGGCCATATGGACCGCGCCATCGAACGGTCTGAGTGGAAGACGTTTACGCAGCGGCTGAAGCAGTCGAAGACCGCCGGCAGGATCCGCGGCATCGGCATGGCGACTTATATCGAGGCTTGCGCCTTCCCTGGCTCCGAACCGGCCTTTGTCGAGCTCAATGGCGACGGCACGGTGACGCTGAAGATCGGCACCCAGACGAACGGCCAGGGCCATGCCACCGCCTATGCACAGTTCCTGTCGGAAAAGCTCAATCTCGACATCGACAAGATCCATGTCCGCCAGGGCGACACTGACGAATTGAAGGCCGGCGGCGGTACCGGGGGCTCACGGTCCATTCCATTGGGGGGCGTATCGGCTTCCCGCGCGGGCGAGGACCTGGCCAACAAGATCAAGCGCATCGCGGCGGACGAGCTGGAAGCCTCGGCCGGCGATATCGAGCTGGCCGATGGGATTGCCCGCATCGTCGGTACCGACCGTACGATCGATTTTTCCAGCATCGCCAAGGCCGCGAAAAATCCTGATGATCTCAAGGGTTTCGGCGAGTTCGTCCAGGACGAATGCACTTATCCGAACGGCACCCATATCTGCGAGGTCGAGATCGACCCAGACACCGGCACGACCGACATCGTGCGTTACACGATCGTCGACGATTTCGGTGTTACCGTGAATCCGATCCTGCTCGCCGGCCAGGTGCATGGCGGCGTCGTGCAAGGCATCGGCCAGGCGCTGACCGAGGAAACCATTTATGGCGAGGACGGCCAGTTGCTGACGGCGAGCTTCATGGACTATGCCATGCCGCGCGCCGACAATTTTCCGTTCTTCCATTTCGAGACCCGCAACGTGCCGTCGACCACCAATGCGCTCGGCATCAAGGGCGCGGGCGAGGCCGGCACGATCGGCTCGACGCCGGCCGCGCTCAACGCGGTGACCGACGCGCTGTGGCGCGCCTACGGCATCCGGCATATCGAGATGCCGGCGACGCCGGCGCGCATCTGGGCCGCGATCAGGGGTGCATCGCCAACGTGACATCAGGGGCGGGGGCGGAACCAGGAACGACGGGCGGCCACGGTACGCTGAGGGGCATCGCGCTCAAGATCGTCTCGGTGGCGGTTTTTGTAGGCATGCAAACCTGCATCAAGGCGGCCGGCGACGTGCCGGCCGGGCAGATCGTGTTCTTCCGCTCCTTCTTCGCCATCTTCCCGATCATTGCCTTCCTGGCATTGAAAGGGCATCTGGCCACCGCATTCGTCACGAAACGTCCCTTCAACCACGTTGCGCGCGGCATCGTCGGCGTCGGTGCCATGGGACTTGGCTTTTTCGCGCTCACCAGGTTGCCGCTGCCGGAGGCGATCACCCTGAACTATGCGCAGCCGCTGCTGGTCGTGGTGTTTTCTTCGGTCTTCCTTGGCGAGACGATCCGCGTCTATCGCTGGAGCGCTGTCGCCGTCGGCCTCATTGGCGTGCTCATCATCTCCTGGCCGGAACTGACCCTGCTCAATTCGGATGAAGCGCTCGACGACCAGGAGGTCCTGGGCGTCATGGCCGCGCTGGTGGCCGCCGCGATCTCGGCTGTCGCCATGCTGCTTGTGCGCAATCTCGTGCAGACGGAGAAGACGGCGACCATCGTTTTATGGTTCTCGTCGACCGCGAGCGTGCTCTCGCTGCTGACGCTGCCTTTCGGCTGGCAATCGCTGACGCCAGCGCAAGCCGCGCTGCTCATCATGGCCGGCTTCTGCGGCGGCCTCGGCCAGATCCTGATGACCTCGGCCTATCGCCATGCCGAGGCGTCGGTGGTGGCACCGTTCGAATACACCTCGATGATCCTCGGCGTCGTCGTCGGCTATTTCGTTTTCGGCGACGTGACTTCGCTCAGCACGCTGGTCGGCGGCCTGATTGTCGTCGCGGCCGGCATCTTCATCATCTGGCGCGAACGGCAACTGGGCCTGGAACGCAGGCGAACGCGCAAGGCGACGTTGCCTCAGGGCTGATCAGGACCGCTCAGCGCGTTCCTTCGCCAGCCGCACCAGCACGGCGCGTGTCTGCTCATCCGCCGGGAAGAAGGATTCAATCGCCAGTTCCGACAAGCTCACGTCGAGCGGTGTGCCGAACACGGTGATGGTGCTGATGAACGACAGCACCTGATCGCCATGGGCAAGCCTGAGCGGATGCACGATGGCGTTCGGTTCGACGGGTGCCGGCCGGCCGCCTTTGAGGCCGGAAGGATAACCGCGCAACTCGCGCTCCAGTTCGACCAGCACCGGGTCGCCTGTCGCATCGTTCTGGTGCTTGAGACGCTCCAGCAGATGCGTGCGCCATTCCTGGAGGTTGACGATGCGCGGTGCGATGCCGCCGGGGTGCAGGGAAAGGCGAAGCACATTGACCGGGGACGTCAGCAGGGAAGCCTCGCTGACATCGACAAGGAACGGAGCGATCGCGGCATTGGCCGAAACCAGGTTCCAGTGCCGGTCGACGGCCAGTGCCGGAAACGGTTCATGGCCCTTGAGCACGGCCTCGACCGCCGCCATCGCCGGCGCCAGCGTCGTGTCGGTGAGCGGTCGTTCGCTGAAGCTCGGCGCAAAGCCCGCGGCCAGCAGCAATTGATTGCGTTGCCGCAGCGGGATTGAAAGCTGCTCGGCCAGGTGCAGCACCATATCGCGCGAGGGCGCGGCGCGTCCGCTCTCGACAAAACTCAGATGCCGCTGCGAAATCTCGGCCTCCATGGCGAGGTCGAGTTGGCTCATGCGGCGTCGCGTGCGCCATTCGCGGATGAGACTGCCGGCGGAAGTTTGGACTGTTGTCATGGGAGGATGGCTAGGCCGACAGCGACGGCATTTCAATTACCCGCGAGGTTATCGCCAGAGCATGATCCCGAAAAGTGGGAACGCTTCAATCAAGCGTCATCTCGATCTAGGAGAGTGACCGCAGCTTCGCCTTCACCTCGAGAAAATCCCGCCATGCCAGCTTCTTGTGCGCCGGCGTCCGCAACAGATAGGCCGGATGCAGCGTCGGCATGGCCGGAATGGCGGTACCCGAGGCCGTGGTGTGGACGCGCCAGTTGCCACGCAGCCGCAAAATGCCTTCCGAAGTGTTGAGCAAGGTCTTGGCCGACGGGCCGCCGAGATTGACCAGGACCTTGGGATTGACCAGCTCGATCTGGCGCTCGATGAACGGCCGGCAGATCTCGGTCTCGTGCGGGGTCGGCGTGCGGTTGCCCGGCGGCCGCCAGGGAATGACGTTGGCGATGTAGACCGAGGTGCGGTCGAGCCCGATCGCGGCCAGCATGCGGTCGAGCAGCCGGCCCGAACGGCCGACGAAGGGCAGCCCCTCAATGTCCTCGTCGCGGCCGGGTGCTTCGCCGACCAGCATGACCGCGGCCTCCGGGTTGCCGTCGGCAAATACGAGATTCTTGGCGGTGGCCTTGAGATTGCAGCCGTCGAAGGCGGCCATGTGCTGGCGCAGCTCTTCCAATGTCGAGGCGCTTGCCGCCATTTGCCGGGCGAGAGCGGCCTGCGCCTCGTCGGGTATGGCGGAGGGCACGGTGCGCGCCGGCGCATCCGGCACCTTGCTTGCATCCAACCCGGATGATGTGGCGGGCCGCTCCGGCGCCCTGTCCTCGCGAGGGGGGGGCATCTGCGCCGGCGTGCGCTCCACAGGCCTCGGCGCCGCCTCGGCGAAGCGGTTCACCGGGGCGTCTTCCAGCGCCTCATCGACGCCGGCGCTGGCGTAGAAGGCCAGGATGTCGGCAATATCGGTCGGGCTGTTGGGGGACGCGGCAGTCATGGCGCGCACATTCGTCCGCGTGGCTGCAATTTGCAAGGCCGGCCGCTCGCCCTATCCCGTCGGGATGCGCGGATCCTGCACCAGATAGAAGGTCCAGCGCGGCGTGTAGTCGGTCATCAGGAACTCGAAGCTGGCGGTTTTCAGCGGATCGACCTTGCCGTTCTTGAACAGCAACCGGTCGTAGGGTTCGAAGTCGCGGTCGAAATCGGCGAAATTGCTGGACCAGATGTTGTCGGGCGTCTTGTTGCGTTGGTCGAACGAAAGCCCGTCGCCAAACACGCTCGGCTGGTCCAGTATCTCCTGAAGCTCGAACTGGAATTCGATCCAGGCCTGGCCGCTGTTGTTGAGCACGTCGATGCGCATATACATGATGCCGTTGGCGAACTCGCCCGCCTTGCCGAATGTCTGGATCGGCTTGGTGGTACGGATGGTCAGCGTCACCGGTGTCGCTGAATTCAGCTCTTCCGTTATGACCAGCGGATCGTCCTTGGTTCCGATGCCTGAGGCTCCGGTGATGCGGAAGCCGCCGAACTCGTCGGAGAAGGAGTAGGCGCCCGTCGCCCAGACTTTCACCTCGTCCGCGGCGGCATGCCCCGGCGCCGACGCCAGAAGGGCCAAAAGAATCGCCCGGCAGGCCCGGCCGGGCGTCAAAACAAAGCGCGTTGAAGGAAAGCCGGCTGGCCCAGGAATGCGCATGGCGGGAAGTATGGCCGATAAGCAAGCCGTCGAACAATTAAAAAACGCGGGGACCGCGGTTCTCGCGGGGCGCTGAGGGCTATTATCCGGCGGAATGCGCGACTTTTTGGCCAAATCCGCATTGTCACGTATGCGCCGGTTTCCTGTCGCCAATTGATGCGCTATGCAGCGCAGGAGCCAGCAAGATACGCAACAGCGGCAAGCCAGTGCGGAGGGGTTGATGAGCGATATCGAACGCGAGAGCATGGAATTCGACGTGGTCATCGTCGGCGCCGGTCCGGCCGGCCTTGCCGCGGCCATCCGCCTCAAGCAGGTCAATCCCGAGCTTTCCGTCGTCGTGCTGGAAAAGGGCGGCGAGGTCGGCGCCCACATCCTCTCCGGCGCCGTCGTCGATCCTGTCGGCATCGATCGGCTGCTGCCCGGTTGGCGCGAGGAAGAAGGTCATCCTTTCAAGACCCCGGTCACGGCGGACCATTTCCTGGTGCTCGGCCCCGCCGGCTCTTTCCGTCTGCCCAACATCCTGATGCCGCCGCTGATGAACAATCACGGCAATTACATCGTCTCGCTCGGCAATGTCTGCCGCTGGCTGGCAACCAAGGCCGAGGCGCTTGGCGTCGAGATCTATCCGGGCTTTGCCGCCGCCGGACTGCTCTACAATGAGGAAGGCGCCGTCACCGGCGTCGTCACTGGCGACATGGGCGTCGAGAAGGACGGCACACATGGCCCGGGCTTTGCGCCGGGCATGGCGCTGATGGGCAAATATGTGCTGATCGGCGAGGGCGCACGTGGCTCGCTCGCCAAGCAGCTGATCGCCAGATACAAGCTTTCCGACGGCCGCGAGCCCGGCAAATACGGCATCGGCCTGAAAGAGCTCTGGCAGGTCAAGCCGGAGAACCATCGGCCGGGCCTGGTGCAGCATTCCTTCGGCTGGCCGCTCGACATGAAGACCGGCGGCGGTTCCTTCCTCTACCATCTCGAGGACAATCAGGTGGCGGTCGGCTTCGTCCTCCACCTCAACTACAAGAACCCCTATCTCTCGCCATTCGAGGAGTTCCAGCGCTTCAAGACGCATCCGGCGATCGCAGGCACCTTCGAGGGCGCCAAGCGGCTGGGCTATGGCGCGCGTGCCATCACCGAGGGTGGCTGGCAGTCGGTGCCGAAACTGTCCTTCCCCGGTGGCGCGCTGATGGGTTGTGCCGCGGGCTTCGTCAACGTGCCGCGCATCAAGGGTTCCCACAATGCAGTGCTGTCGGGAATGCTGGCGGCCGAGCATGTCGCCGAGGCGATTGGCGCGGGCCGTGCCAATGATGAGCTTTCCACCTACGAGCAAGCCTGGCGCGCGACCGACATCGGCAAGGATCTGAAGAAGGTGCGCAACGTCAAGCCACTGTGGTCGCGGTTCGGTACCGTTGTCGGCATCGGCCTCGGGGGCCTCGACAT
Source organism: Mesorhizobium sp. B2-1-3A (assembly GCF_006442655.1). NCBI lineage: Bacteria > Pseudomonadati > Pseudomonadota > Alphaproteobacteria > Hyphomicrobiales > Phyllobacteriaceae > Mesorhizobium > Mesorhizobium sp. B2-1-3A. The sequence continues at coordinate 703,669 of NZ_VFWK01000001.1, read as the reverse complement.
GTGGCTGAACACGCTGTTCGGCATCTCGCCCTTCGGCACGCTGAAGCACGGCAAGGCCGACTATGCCGCGCTCGAGCCCGCCGCCAAGCACAAGAAGATCGCCTATCCGAAGCCTGATGGCGTGCTGACCTTCGACCGCCTGTCTTCGGTGTTCCTATCCAACACCAATCACGAAGAGAACGAGCCGGTCCACCTGCTGGTCGGCGACATGGAGCTGCAGAAGCGCTCGGAGCATGATGTCTTTGCCGGACCATCGACACGCTATTGCCCGGCAGGCGTTTATGAGTGGGTCGACAAGGATGGCAATGCCGCCGCCGATCCGGCGGCGAAAGACGTGCGCTTCGTCATCAACGCGCAGAACTGCGTCCACTGCAAGACCTGCGATATCAAGGACCCGAACCAGAACATCAACTGGGTGCCGCCGCAGGGCGGCGAGGGGCCAGTCTACCAGGGCATGTGACCCGCGCGCCGACAGGCCCTCGATCCGGCGGAAAAATACCGGACATGTGAACGGCGCCGGTCTGTTTGTCGCCTTCGCGAGACTGGGACTTTGCTCAGGCCCGTTGAAGCGTCTGGCCGAGTGTGGTCTTCTCGGCCACCGACAAAGGATGCGGACATGCGCCTGACCAGCCTGACGATGCTCGCCGCGGCCTGTGTGCTGTCCTGTGTGTCAGCCGCGTCGGCGGACACAAAGCTCATTGTTCATGTCCGTACCTATGACGTTGCCGGAAAGACCGGGGCCGCCCTCGTGGAGGCCATGGACCGGCTGGGACCGAAGCACGGCTACATGACACGCGCCATCGCCGAAACCGGCTACACGGTGCATTGGGATCTCGATATCAGCCGCCAGGATGGGATCTGTCGTCTGCGGCAGGCCAACGGCAAGCTCGACCTGACCTACACCTTCCCGCGACGGCTCTCGCCGGCAAGCCCCGGGCTGCGCAAGCGCTGGGACGGGTTCATGGCTGGCGTCCGCAGGCACGAGCACACGCATGGCCGCATCGCGATGCGGATGATGCGGGCCACCGAGACCGCGCTTGCCGGCCTGGAGCGTCGGGACAACTGGTTCTGCACGGGCACGCACCTCGAGGCGAGGCGGCGGATCAACGCCACCTATGCCGAATACGAAGCCAAGCAGAACGCTTTCGACGCCCGCGAGCATCGTGGCGGCGGCCATGTCGAGCATCTTGTCGACGCGCTGACCAAGCTTGACTGATGAGCACCGAGGACACAGGCGCCGTTCTGCTTCGCTCGGGATGACGGGATCAGCCCTGCGGCTTGTTTTGAGAGCCGTTCGCCGCGAGCGCCGTGGCGTGATCATTTTCAGGCTGCTTGTCGCCAGGCCTTAACGTGAACTCGACCAGCACCGGCAGGTGGTCGGAGCCGGTATCCTCCAACCGCGTCGAAGACAGGATCGTCAGTCCGCCCTTGCTGAACACCTGGTCGATGGGCAGGCCTGCATAGCGGCGCAGGAAGTCGGGCAGTGTCCGGTGGATCCAGGTCGGTCCGGCCGACGGCATGACGGTCAGCCTGCCGAGAGCAGCAACCCGCCGCACCGCCGCGCTCCACGGCACGGCGTTGCAATCGCCGGCCATGATCGCTGTCTCGCCGAGCCCGGCCAGTGGTTCCGCCAGTTCGCCAATCTGCCAGTATTGCTCCTTCGGCCACGGCCAGCTCAAATGGATCGCGGCGACGTCGACCCCGATCCCGCCGAAGTCGATGGTGGCGGTCGCCATCGCGCCGCGCGGCTCGCAACGCGGTGCGGTGTCGGCGGCAAACGGCCGGCGCGACAGCAACGCCACCCCGAACATGCCGTTCGGGTAAGGGCAGAGGATACGGTAGGGATAGGCGCTGGTGATGTAGCCAAGCTCGGTCGTCCACATGCCGGACACTTCGTCGAGGGTGATCACGTCCGGATTGGTGCGGCCGATCAGCGAGAGCACTTTCTTCGGTGTCGGGTTGTTGAAGCGCAGGTTCATCTGCAGCAGGCTGTAGACGGCCTGATCGGCGGGCTTGGCAACCGCGGGCTGCGGCCAAAGTCTCGGCAGGGCGCTTGCCGTCGTGGCCAGGCAGGCGATGGCAAAGAGCAGCCCCGCTGCCGCTTGCAGCCGAAACGAGCTGGCGAGCAGCGGCAGTGCCAGAAGCGCCATGAGCACGCTGAGGTGAATGCGGAAATGCGAGAACGAATCGAAAGCGGGATGCAGCGTGCCGAAGAACCCGGCCAACAGCACGGCCGACAGTGCCGTCATCGCCAGGAATGCCAACCCAGCCGTCATTTTCAAGCGCGCGCCTGTTGTCATTGAGGTCGTGTCTGCTGAATGCCGCCTGACGATCCGTTCAATCTGCTTAGCGGTCCAATTGCGGCTTGAGCAAGACGACGAATTGCCTCGCCGAGGCGCTGCGGCCACCTACTGGAACGCTGTTTCCGAAAAGCTCCGGAGCTTGCGCGAATGCAGCCGCTCCATCGGCATCTCGGCCAGCTTCTCCATCGCCCTGATGCCGATGGTCAGGTGTTGCGCCACCTGCCGCTTGTAGAACTCGGTCGCCATGCCTGGCAGTTTCAACTCGCCATGCAGTGGCTTGTCGGACACGCACAGCAGCGTGCCGTAGGGCACGCGGAAGCGGAAGCCATTGGCGGCGATCGTCGCCGATTCCATATCGAGCGCGATGGCACGCGACTGCGACAGGCGCTGCACAGGCCCGCGCTGGTCGCGCAGTTCCCAGTTGCGGTTGTCGATGGTGGCGACCGTGCCGGTGCGCATGATGCGCTTGAGATCGTAGCCCGACAGGCCGGTGACTTCGGCAACCGCCTCCTGCAGTGCCACCTGGATCTCGGCCAGCGGCGGGATCGGCACCCAGACCGGAAGATCGTCGTCCAGTACGTGGTCCTCGCGCACATAGGCATGCGCCAGCACATAGTCGCCAAGCGCCTGGGTGTTGCGCAGTCCGGCGCAATGGCCGAGCATCACCCAGGCGTGCGGCCGCAGCACGGCAATATGGTCGGTGATCGTCTTGGCATTCGAAGGGCCAACACCGATGTTGACCATGGTGATGCCGCCATGGTTCGCCTTTTTCAGGTGATAGGCCGGCATCTGCGGCAGACGCTGTGGTCCAACGCCTTCGCTCGGCGCACTTTGTCCGGCCTTGGTCACGACATTGCCCGGCTCGACGAATTCCACATAACCGCCGCCGCCCTTCTCCATCAGGTCGCGGGCGCGGGCGCCGAACTCGTCGATGTAGAACTGGTAGTTGGTGAACAGCACGAAATTCTGGAAATGTTGCGGGCTGGTCGCCGTGTAGTGCGTCATGCGGTGCAGCGAGTAGTCGATACGCTGCGCCGTGAATGGGGCTAGCGGTCTTGGTTCGCCGAAGGCCACTTCGAACGTGCCGTTGGCGATCTGATCGTCGGTGCCGTCGAGGTCCGGCACGTCGAACAGGTCGCGGATCGGCCGCTTGATGCGCTCCGCGGCGGCGCCGTCGACGTAAGTTCCCTCCAGGAAGGCGAAATGCAGTGGAATGGGAGTGGTCGATTCCGAAACAGTGACCGCCACGCCGTGGTTGCGCATGATCAGGCGAAGTTGTTCGATCAGGTAGTTCTCGAACAAGTGCGGCTGCGTGATCGTGGTGGCGAAATGGCCGGGCGTCGGCATATGGCCATAGGCTTGGCGCGAGTCGACCTGGGTGAACGAACTCGTGGTGACGCCGATCTCGGGATAGAAGGCGCGGTAGCGCTTGCTGCTGTCGCCGCCGGCGGCCAAAGCGGCGAAGGAATCGCGCAGGAACTTGGTGTTGCGGTCATAAAGCAGCTGCAGTGCCGCGACCGCTTTCGCGGCATTGTCGAAGCTTTGCCGGCCAAAAGCCTCCGGCATGACCACAGATTCGATGGCTTGAGGGTAGATTCGCTTTTCCATGGCTCAATATAGAGACTCGGACGAGCGGTTGGGAGGGGTGTGGCTGTCGAAGGCGCCCAAAGCGCCATTTTTCTTTATCCCCGCTGCAGACTGACCAGCAGGACGAAGCCGACGCCGGACTTCTTCAGGGCCGGAGCCTCGATCGTCGAGCCGGCATCGGCGCGCATCATCGGCACGGCCAGGACCGGAGCGGCCAGGACCATCAGGATAAGCGCCGCCCGCGGCAGAAGCCGAAGGGTCTTGAGTGCGTTGGCGGCGATGCGGTTCATGATGTCTGAGCTTTTCTTTTCGAGGTCTGGTTTCTTTGGTTCAGTTGCGAAGGTGGGTGGGGCAGGCGAGGCGGCATGTCCTGGAACTGGCTTCGTCCCAGGAGCGGGGGGAACGGCCCGCTTCGGCGACGAGGATGGCGAAGAACATTCCAAACAGGCTCATCAGCAGGCAGACGATGGTGAAGCGGCGAGCAAGCATCGGGTGGTGTCTCCTTCAATACGCAGGAGAATGCCCCAACGCCTCTGAACCGGCTCTGATGCCGGCGTTCATCTGCGGTTCAAAATGATTGACGGGATCTGATCCGGTCGCTGCCGGCCTGATACGGCCAACGGAGGCAGGGCAATGGCACCGGTGCTCGGCCCGCCGATGAAACGAAAACGGGGCCTGCCAGGCCCCGTCATCATGTCCCAAGGATATGGTCGATCAGAGCTTGTGCCAGGTCTGGCTCTTGCAGATCAGACCGCCGAGCACGCAACCGCTCATCTTGAGCGAGGTGCCCGACAACGTCGCCTTGCCCGAATAGGTCTTGTCGTTTGCCGGGTCGGTGATGCTGCCGGCATATTTGTTGTCGCCGGCCGCCTTGAGCGAGCCGATGGTCTTGCCGGCATATTTGCCCGACTTGAGCGTGATCGAAAACGAGCCGCTGCCTGAAATGGCCGCGGTGTCGCCGGCTTGCGTCTTCCAGTTGCCCTCGATCGGATCGGCCCACGCCGTTCCCGCCATGATCAATGTGGCTGCAAGGGCCAGGCTCACTTTTCGAAACATGTCTTCCTCCCTTTGGATGGCCGGCCGGATGCTCCGCCTCGCCGGTCTGCCGTTTACGCAAACGTAAGCTAATCCAGCTCCCGCCAAAACAAAAGCGGTGCCGCGACGGAAGGCTTTGGGATTCTGAAAGCGCCTGATTCGCGTCGTCGCGGAGGGAAATGAAAACGACCGGCGCATCGTGTTTGTTTCCCGTGGTTAGCGGAGTGTTGATCCAAGCCCGGAAAATTTTCGTCAAATTTAGCGAAAATCGGCTGAAACACTGGCTTCGTATCCTTAACGAATTTCCGCGTTTACCTCTTGTTTTAGCTTTGTTTTCCTCAAATTAAGCACGCCATTTAACGACGGATTCAAGCCTGAGCGGCATTCTCGAAAGCATCGAAAGAGCGGCCCGGACAAGACAAACGGAGGCAGCTCTCGGGAGCCAGACAGGGGACTAAAATGGCACGTTTTGAAATGCTTGAAGCAGGTTTCGGCGCCATGGGGGCAACTGCCCAGGCCGACATTCTTTTCGAACTGGGCATGATGTATGCGACCGGCCGCGACTGCGAGACCGACGTCGTTGCCGCCCACAAATGGTTCAACATTGCCGCCATCAAGGGGTCGGCCCGCGCCGCGGAATTGCGCTCGGAACTGTCGGCGGCCATGTCGAAGGTCGAGATTGCCAGGGCGCTGCGCGAAGCCCGCGAATGGATGACCATGCACTAGGTTTCCGCCAGGCGGGAAAGCTCGGGTCCAGATCGCTCAAAGACGGTCGGGCCACAACAGGGACAAGGCTGCGCAGACAGCCGGGCCACAGGCCAACAACAAGAAGGCGGCAGGCGAATAGGTCAAGCCGTACGACGGACCATGATCCCGGAAAGTGGAATCCGGTTTTCGGCCAAGATCATGGTCAACAGGAAAGACAGGGACGGCCAAGTTGGGGTTTGCGGCGCGGGGGCGCTGGGGAAACAGCCCGACAGGCAAAAAAGCCATGACCGGCCGGAACAAGGCTGGCGTGGCTTTTTTGCGTGGATGAGGCCTCCCAGGCCCAATCGAGCGGCGTCAATGCGCCTAGACAGGCCCGATGAAGGATGAAATTGTCCCGCCTCTCTGGAAGAAGCGCGGCCGGGGCGGCCGCGCGTGAGTGGAGGAGTTCTATTGCAATGAAAAAAATGAGTATTTTGAGCGCGGCCATTTTCGGCCTGATGATGAGTGCCCCGGTCGCATTCGCCGACGACATCACCGTTTCGGTGGTTGGCCCGATGACCGGACAGCTCGCCACCATCGGCGATCAGTTCAAGCAGGGCGCACAGGCCGCCGCCGATGCCATCAATGCTGCGGGCGGCGTCAACGGTTCGATGATCAAGCTCGACATCGAGGATGACCAGTGCGATCCCAAGCAGGCAGTGTCGGTCGCCAACCGCATCGTCGCCAACGGCGTCAAGTTCATCGATGGGCATGCCTGCTCAGGATCGAGCATTCCGGCCTCGGCCGTCTATGCCGAAGCCGGCGCGCTGATGATGAGCCCGGCTTCCTCGAACCCGGTGCTGACCGACGCGGCCGCCAAGGCCGGCTGGCCGACGATCATGCGCCTCTATACGCGTGACGATGCACAGGGCGCCTTCATCGGCCCGTGGATCGCCAAGAAGTATGCCGGCAAGAACGTCGTCATCCTGCACGACAAGAGTGCCTACGGCCAGGGCGTGGCTGACGCTGTCAGGGCAACTATGAACACCGGTGGCCTGAAGGAAGTCTACTACGACGCCATCAATCCCGGCGAGAAGGACTATTCCGCTCTTGTCACCAAGCTCAAGGATCTCAAGGCCGACGTCGTCTATTTCGGCGGCTACCATCCTGAAGCCGGCCTGATCCTGCGCCAGTCGGCCGAACAGAACCTGAAGTTCCAGCTGATCATGCCGGATTCGATTGCCTCGCCGGAGTTCTGGCAGGTTGCTGGCCCGGCCGGCGAAGGCACCATGTTCGTCTTCCCGTCGGATCCGCAGGCCAAGCCGGAGGCCAAGGCCGCCGTCGAGAAGATCAAGGCCGGCGGCTTCGTGCCGGAAGGCTTCACGCTGTTCTCCTACGCCGTGGTCCAGGCTTTCGCCGAAGGCATCAAGCGTGCCGGCAGCGACGATCCGGCCAAGGTTGCCGAAGCGTTGAAGAACGGCACGCCGATCAGCACCGTTGTCGGCGACGTCACCTTCGACGAGAAGGGCGACCTCAAGAACGCCAGCTACGACATCAACCAGTGGCACGACGGCAAGTACGCGCCGATCGCGCAGTAATCTGAGGCGATAATCCAGAGAAATGGCCGGGGCGAACCCCGGCCATTTTGTTTTGCGGTCGGCGATGCGCTCGCTGTATCAGCCCGCGGCGGCGGCCGAGGCGGTCTGCTCCTCGACGAACCGCACCAGCACCGTCCCGTCGGTGACCTGCGCACCTTCCGTGGCGATTTCGGCAATCACCCCGTCATGCGGGGCGGCGATGGTGTGCTCCATCTTCATCGCCTCGAGGATCAGGAGAGCTTGTCCCTTTATCACCGCATCGCCCTTTGCCGCGCGCACCAGCTTGACCAGACCCGGCATCGGCGCGCGTAGGCTGCCGGATGCCGCCGCCGCGTCATCGCTGCGTGCCAGCGGGTCGGGCACCGCGAAAGTATAGCCGATGGCGCCTTCGAACACCGTGATGTGGCCTGGCCAGCGGGCGAGGCGTGGAGCGGCACGAAAATCATGCGAATTGGCGCTGTCGTAGGGCGCACCGAGCGCTACCTGGAAACGCCCGTCCGGCCGCACCGAAACCTTTGCCAGAATATCGTCGTCGCCGAACTTCAACCGCGTGCGCCGCGCCACGTCGTGGAAATGCGCATAGCCGGAAAGCGAAGACCACGGGTCGTTCGACGCCGGCGATAGTCCTGCGCCGGACGCGGCAAGGGCGGCTGCCGAGATGATTTCGCCGGTTGGCGGCGCGAGCTCGGTCAGTGCCGCCTGATGTCGGCCGATCAGGCCGGTGTCGACGTCGCCAGCGCAAAAGTCCGGATCGGCGGCGAGGGCGGCAAGAAAGGCGGTGTTGACGGTGGAGCCGGCAATTTCGGTCTGCGACAGCGCTGTGCCGAGTGCTTCGAGCGCGGCTTGCCTGTCCTTTGCATGGACGACCAGCTTCGCGATCATCGGGTCGTAGTAGGGCGAGATGGCATCGCCGGCCCGTACGCCGGTCTCGATGCGCATCGTGGCCGCGTCGGGTGCCGTTACGGGAAATTTCAGATGATGCAGCGTGCCAGTAGCCGGCAGGAACCCCTTTGCCGCGTCCTCCGCATAGATGCGCGCTTCGAAGGCATGGCCGGCAAGCGCGATCTCGCTCTGCGACTTCGGCAGCTTTTCGCCGCTGGCGACCCGCAACTGCCACTCGACCAGATCGGTGCCGGTGACCATTTCGGTGACGGGATGCTCGACCTGCAGGCGGGTGTTCATTTCCATGAACCAGAATCGGTCGGCCTTGAGGCCCTGCGAGGCATCGACGATGAATTCGATGGTGCCGGCGCCGGAATAGTTGATCGCCTTTGCGGCCTTCACAGCCGCTTCCGTCATCGCCTTGCGCAAAGCCGGCGTCATACCGGGGGCGGGTGCTTCCTCGATCACCTTCTGGTGGCGGCGTTGTGCCGAACAGTCGCGTTCATAGAGATGCACGGCATTGCCGAAATTGTCGCCGAACACCTGCACTTCGATGTGCCGGGGCTTGTCGACATATTTCTCGACCAGCACGCGGTCGTCGCCGAAAGCAGCCTTTGCTTCGCGCCGGGCGCTGGACAGCGCCTCGGAAAAATCATCGGGATGCTCGACCCGCCGCATGCCCTTGCCGCCGCCGCCGGCGCGCGCCTTGATCAGCACGGGATAACCGATCTCGCGCGCCTTGGACGCAAGCAGCACGATCTCCTGCGCCTCGCCATGATAACCCGGAACGACGGGAACGCCGGCTTTCTCCATCAGCCGCTTGGCGGCGTCCTTCAGTCCCATGGCGCGGATCGAGGCCGCCGACGGGCCGATGAAGGTGAGCCCCGCCGCCACCACCTGGTCGACGAAATCGGGATTTTCCGACAGGAATCCGTAACCGGGATGGATGGCCTGCGCCCCGGTCGAAAGCGCCGCCGCGACAATCCTGTCGCCGCGCAGATAACTCTCGCCGACAGGGGAGGGGCCGATATGAACAGCCTCGTCGGCCATCTCGACATGCAGGGCTTTCGCGTCGGCATCCGAATAGACGGCGACCGTGTGCACGCCGAGCTTGCGGGCCGTGCGAATCACACGGCATGCGATCTCGCCCCGATTGGCGATCAGGATCTTGGCGAACATGGAGCCTCCCGGGTTTGTGGCGGGCGGCGCCATTCTGGCAGGCGCCGGCCTACTTCGAAGCGGCGATCTCGCAGGCGCCGCCGTTCGTCACCTTGTAGTGCGCACGTGTGGCCAGGCAGGATTTCATCGCCAGCTCTTCCGCCACCTTTTGCGACGGTGCATTCAGCCGTGTGCCGCACAGGATGTACAGCGAGACTACCCTGGAATACGGCGTGGTGGCGTAAGCCGAATGGCCGCTGGCCGCTACATAGGCCTTGTACGCCTTGGTGCATGGCGACTTTGGGTCGCCATTCAAAGCCGGCGGGAACCGCTTGTCTCCCTCGCTTCCCGCCAGCGAGCCGGCCACGCCGATGCCGGACCAGGCGATCATGAACAACCCGGCCAGTATCGCGATGGCTGGTCGCTTGGAATTCGTGGATTTCATTCTGCTTCCCCCAAAGAGAAAAACCGCGCGCCTTCCAGCCTATTTGGACGCGGCGAGACTGCAGCCGCCAGCGACGGTCACCTTGTATTTGCTCTTGCTGGCCTGACAGGATTTCAGCGCCAGTTCCTCGGCCGCCTTCTGTGACGGTGCATTTAGCTTCGCGCCACAAATGAAGTACTCGCTCGCCGGAACGATTGGCGTCGCCGCGAAGGCCGAATGGCCCGCGGCTGCGAGATACGCTGCATAGATCTTGCCGCAGCCTCCGGTGGTCCCCACTGGAATATTTATTGGGTAACGCACGTCGCCCCTGCTGCCTGCCAGCGATCCGGCCGGGCTGGCGGCAGTCGTTGAGAATATTAGCAGGATTGCAAGTGTCGAGGCAGCTGTACCCCGGTGATATTTCAGCATCATCTTCGCCCTGTCCCCATTGTATTACGCAGAACAAGCAGTAGCGAACATTTTGCCTTGCCGCCAGTTCGTTGGCGGGGATTCGAGTTTGGCTATGCTGATGAATCGATTGGTCCATACAGTTCAGGCCTCCCGAAGCGCAGCAACGGCGAGCCGATAGTTCCGCCGTTTGTTCATCGAAGCAGCAGAAGATGACAGTCTTGGGCATGTTTTTCTCGTCGATGAACGTGCCGATCGTCCCGACAGCGATGTCGGTCGCCTTATCTTTCGGGTAGCGGTAAACACCGGTCGAAATCGCGGGGAATGCCACAGTGCGGCAATCATTGGCGGCCGCGAGCTCAAGCGATCTGACATAGCAGGAGGCCAGCAGTTCGGCTTCGCCTCTGCCGCCGCCTTGCCAGACTGGCCCGACCGTGTGGATGACATGTCGAGCCGGCAGTTTGTAACCCTTGGTGATCTTGGCGTCGCCGACCTTGCACCCGTTCAGCATCCGGCATTCGAACTCGAGCTCGCGGCCCGCCGCGCGATGGATGGCGCCATCGACCCCGCCGCCGCCGAGCAGCGACGAATTGGCGGCATTGACGATGGCATCGACATCCAGCTTCGTGATGTCGCCTGTGTGGATGCGGATCCTGTCCAGCGCCTTGCTCATCTCACATCCTGAACACGCCGAAGCGCGTGTCCTCGATCTCCGCATTGAGCGCCGCCGAAAGGCTGAGCGCCAGCACATCGCGCGTCTTTGCCGGATCGATGATGCCGTCATCCCAGAGGCGGGCGGACGAGTAGAGCGGATGGCCCTCATGCTCGTATTTCATCAGGATCGGCTTCTTGAATTTTGCTTCCTCCTCGTCGCTCCATTCGCCCCCTTTGCGCTCGATGCCCTCGCGCTTGACCATGGCAAGAACGGTCGCCGCCTGCTCGCCGCCCATCACCGAGATGCGGGCATTCGGCCACATCCACAGGAAGCGCGGTGAGTAGGCACGTCCGCACATGCCGTAATTGCCGGCGCCGAACGAACCGCCGATGATGACGGTCACCTTCGGAACCCTGGCGGTGGCAACCGCCATCACCAGCTTGGCGCCGTCCTTGGCGATGCCGCCCGCTTCGTATTTCCGACCGACCATGAAGCCTGTGATGTTCTGCAGGAAGACCAGCGGGATCCTGCGCTGGCAGCACAGTTCGATGAAGTGCGCGCCCTTCAGCGCGCTTTCGGAGAACAAGACGCCATTGTTGGCGATGATGCCGACCGGCATGCCGTGGAGATGGGCAAAGCCGGTGATCAGCGTCGTGCCGTAGTTCTGCTTGAACTCGTTGAATTCGGAGCCGTCGACAAGGCGCGCGATCACCTCACGCACATCATAAGGCTGACGCAGATCGGTGGGCACGACGCCGTAGAGTTCATCCGTCGAATGAAGTGGTGGAATCGATTTCTGTAAGCTCAGGCTTACAGTCTTGTTCCGATTCAGGTTTTTGACGATGCGACGGCAGATGGCGAGCGCATGTTCGTCGTCCATCGCATAATGGTCGGCGACGCCGGAAAGCCTGGTATGCACGTCCGCGCCGCCGAGATCCTCGGCGCTGACATCCTCGCCGGTGGCCGCCTTCACCAGCGGCGGGCCGCCGAGGAAGATGGTCGCCTGGTTGCGCACCATGATCGTCTCATCCGACATAGCCGGCACATAGGCGCCGCCGGCCGTGCAGGAACCCATGACGCAGGCGATCTGCGGGATGCCGGCCGCCGACATGTTGGCCTGGTTGTAGAAGATGCGGCCGAAATGTTCGCGGTCCGGAAACACTTCGTCCTGGTTGGGCAGATTGGCGCCGCCGCTGTCGACCAAGTAGATGCAGGGCAGATTGTTCTGCAGCGCGATCTCCTGCGCGCGCAGATGCTTCTTCACCGTCAGCGGATAATAGGTGCCGCCCTTCACCGTGGCATCGTTGACGACGACCATCACCTCGGTGCCTTCGACGCGGCCGATGCCGGCGATCATGCCGGCCGAGGAAATTTCCTCGCCATACATCGACCATGCCGCGAACTGGCCGATCTCGAGGAAAGGCGAGCCAGTATCGAGCAATTGCGCGAGACGTTCGCGCGGCAACAGCTTGCCGCGCGAGATGTGGCGCTCGCGTGCCTCCTCAGAGCCGCCGCGCTCGACGACGGCGGCTTTTTCGGCGATGTCGGCGACCAGTCCGCGCATGCGTTCGGCATTGGCACGAAAGGTGTCGGAGGAGGGCGATATCTGCGTCTGGAGGACGGCCATGCTAGACCCCTTCCGCCATGATCTCGCGGCCGATCAGCCAGCGCCGGATCTCACTGGTGCCGGCGCCGATCTCGTAGAGCTTGGCGTCACGCAGCAGCCGGCCGGTCGGATAGTCGTTGATATAGCCATTGCCGCCAAGCAGCTGTAGCGCGTCGAGCGCCATCTGCGTCGCCTTTTCGGCCGCGAACAAAACGCAGCCGGCGGCGTCCTTGCGGGTGGTCTGGCCGCGATCGCAGGCGGCGGCGACGGCATAGACATAGGCGCGCGAGGCGTTCATCACCGTATACATGTCCGCAAGCTTGCCTTGCACAAGCTGGAACTCGCCGATCGGCTGGCCGAACTGCTTGCGTTCGTGCACATAAGGGATCGCCACGTCAAGGCACGCCGCCATCAGGCCGATGGGGCCGCCGGCAAGCACCGTGCGCTCATAGTCGAGGCCCGACATCAGCACCTCGACGCCGCGCCCTTCCTCATGCAGCACATTGTCGAATGGCACTTCGACATCCTCGAACACCAGCTCGCCGGTGTTGGAGCCGCGCATGCCGAGCTTGTCGAGTTTCTGCGCCACGGAAAACCCTGCCATCGCCTTCTCGACGATGAAGGCGGTGATGCCGCGCGATTTCCGTTCCGGATCGGTCTTGGCATAGACGACCAGCGTTTCGGCATCCGGGCCGTTGGTGATCCACATCTTGGTGCCGTTGAGCACATAGCGGTCATTGCGTTTTTCGGCGCGCAGCTTGAGGGAGACGACGTCGGAGCCGGCGCCGGATTCCGACATCGCCAGAGCGCCGACACGTTCGCCCGAACACAGCGGTGGCAGGAATTTCTCCTTCTGCGACGGCGTTGCCCAGCGGTTGATCTGGTTGACACAGAGATTGGAATGGGCGCCGTAGGAGAGGCCGACCGACGCGGAGGCACGTGAGATCTCCTCGACGGCAATGACATGGGCGAGGTAACCCATGCCGCTGCCACCGAAATCGGGATCTGCCGTTATGCCAAGCAGGCCGAGCGCGCCGAACTCGCGCCACAGATGCGCCGGAAATTCGTTGTCGCGGTCGATGTCGCCGGCGATCGGCGCGATCCGGTCCTGGGCAAAGCGCCGCACCATGTCGCGCAGCGCCTCGATGTCCCCGTCATGCCCGAAGCTGAGCGTGTTCGTGTACATGTTTCTCCTCCGTGGCGCATGACCCAGAAAATCGACTTCGATTTTCGGAAAGGATCATGCGCGAAAATCAAAGTGGGACAGCATCCTTTGCGCGTCCGATGGACGCGCGGCGCTGTCAGCGATCTTCGCGCCGACGAGCCGCATTGTCATTGAAAGATATGTCGCCGTTACTTCAGGCACCGAAAGCCGCTCGCCGGGCCGGAACCAGACGATGACGCCGGTCATCATCTGAATCAGCGCCATGGCCGTCAGGCCGGTGTCCTCGATCGCGAAGGCGCCGGCCTCGGCGCCATCGCGCAGGATGGTGCGCAGCTCCTTTTCGTAGGCCGTGCGCATGCGCAGGATCTGTGTCAGCCTGTCGGGCGACAGACTGCGCAATTCCATGTTCGACACATGCGTGGCGTGGCGGCGCTCGATATGGAAAGCGATGTGGTTGCGGACATAGGCCGCAAGCTGCTCCGCCGGATCGGCGCCGGCTGGCCGGGCGTTTTCCCAGGCTTCGCGAAGCCCTTCCATGTGCTCGCGCATCAGCGTGAACAGCAGGTCTTCCTTGGTCGGGAAATAGCGGTAGAGCGCGGCCGCCTGCACGCCTACTTCGGCGGCCAGCTGCCGCATGGACATCGCCTCGTAGCCATAGCGTGCGATCAGGTTGACCGCCGCCTCGCGGACCGCCGCCTCCGTTCGCTCGCCATCGGATCCTGTGGTACGCGCCATGATCGCCTCTTTAGACAATAATAAAACGAACGTTCAATTAATTCAAGAGGCTCTATTGGAGCCCGTCTATGCGACAACCCTGAAGTCTCCAGGCGCAATCCAACTCTCGAGTTCCTCTATGTCGATCTGGTGGACCGCGGCACCCGGCGGGCCGTGCCAAAGCCGCTCGATCATGGCCGAAACCGCCGTATCCGTGCCGGTCAGCCATGCCGTTACCGATCCGTCTCTTTCGTTGCGCACCCAGCCCATCAGGCCAAGCCCTGTCGCTTCGCCTCGCGTCCAGATCCTGTAGCCGACGCCTTGCACCTTGCCGTGGACACGCGCCCGCACTGCCCTTCTCCGGTCTTTCATGGCTCGCTCCTTGCATTGAGTCTGGCGCAGGATCGAACGAAGGCAACTGGTTTGAGGGGAGGAGTCTTTCGAATTGTCGAGCCGTGTTTCGTCCGGAAGATAGATGACTTCATCCAATAAATAATTGACTTGGTCAACTTTATTGCGATGATCCGGCGATGTAGAAATCTTCAGGGGCGCCAGACATGCCGACCGATCGGAATGCCTTGGTCAGCGACCTTAGGCGCTTCAACCGTTTCTATACCGGCCTGATTGGGCTGCTCGACGAAACCTTGACCCACAGTGCCTATACGCTGGCCGAGGCGCGGATACTGTTCGAACTGGGGCACCGGACCAGCCTTATTGCCGCCAACCCTGGCGGCAAGGCAGGCTTCCTGGCGCGGGTGTTTCAACTCGATTTCGCGCCAGCGGCATCCGAAATCGCCCGGGATCTCCAGCTGGATCCTGCCTATGTTGTCAGAATCCTTCGAAAATTCTCCGCCGCCGGCTTGATCGAAACGCGTGCCGGTCCTGACACCCTGCGTCGGCACGTCCTCTCGCTCACCGCACACGGCCGCGCCGCGCTTGCCGAACTTCAGTCGGCAGCGGATCGCGACCTTATCCGCTTGACCACGGGCCTGGGCGACGAGGAGGCCGCCGAGTTGTCGGACATGCTGGCACGTGTCAGGAGGCTGCTCGGTGGCGCGACGGATTCCGAGCGCGGCGAAATTGCCTAATTCCCTCGCGCCGCGGCCAGCGCGCCGGGCAATTCCTCGGCGAAAATATCCAGTTCGTGATCGAGGCCGACGCTGACGCGAATGCAGCGGTCGAGCCCTGGCGCCATCGGCTTGCGGATGAATACATCGCGCGACAATAGCCCCTGCAGTACTTTCAGCGCGAAGGCGCCATCATGCCCGCAGTCGATGGTGACGAAATTGGTCGCCGAGGCCAAGGGCTTCAATCCGTTCTGCTCGGCGATATCAGCGATGCGGCGGCGGCCGGCAGCCACCCGCGCCACCACGGTCTCGAGATAGGCTTGGTCGGCGAGCGCCTCGACGCCGGCGACCTGCGCCATGCGGCTGACGCCGTAGTGGTTGCGGATCTTCTCGAAGTCGCGGATTACCTGGGCCTCCGCAATCGCGTAGCCGCAGCGTATGCCGGCAAGTCCATAAGCCTTTGAAAACGTTCGCATGCGGATGACATTCGGCCGCGAGACATCGATCGGCGGCAGGGCCGAGGCCGGCCCCAATTCGCCATAGGCCTCGTCGAGCACCAGCATGGTGGCCTGCGGCAGCGCCTCGATGAAGCGGATCACCTCGTCTGCTTCCCACCAGCTGCCCATCGGATTGTCCGGGTTGGACAGGTAGACCAGCGGCGCCTTTTCCCTGATGACCGCTGCGAGCAAACCCTCCAGGCTTTCCTTGTCATTTTCATAGGGAACCGTGATCAGCCGCCCGCCGACGCCGGCAACATGAAAGTTGAAGGTCGGATAGGCGCCGAGCGAGGTGACCACCGCGTCGCCAGGCGCCACATACATGCGCGCCACAAGGCTGAGCAGGCCGTCTATGCCTTCGCCGACAACGACGTTCTCGACCGCCACGTCGTGATGCGCGGCAGCCGCGACCTTCAGGTCGAAATTGTCTGGATCGCAATACATCCACATGTCGCGAGCTATCTCGGCCATGCGGGCAATGACACGCGGCGAAGGGCCAAAACTGCTCTCATTGGCACCGATACGGGCGCGGAAGGCTCGCCCGCGCTCGCGCTCCTGTGCTTCGGGTCCGACAAACGGCACGGTCGAGGGAAGCGCGGCGATAAGCGGCGAGAGAGGAGGGCGCAGACGCATGACGGAAGCTCGCATGAAAAGGGGTCTTCTTGCTAGCGTGGTGGAGTGGGTGCGCGCAAGCGCTGGACAGGTCCATTTTGTCTGGATTCGATAGGCTTTTTTTGCTAGCCAGCGACCATGAACAATCGTCTGCCGCCTGCCTGGTCCAAACACCTCAAGTCCGGTGCTGCGCCGAAACCTGGATTGCCACAGGCAACTCCAGGACAGGCAAACCTGCCGAAAACAAATTCGTTTGCGCGCGCACAGGCTGACGAATTGCTGCTGAAGCAAGCCTATGAGCATCAGCAGGCCAAGCGGCTTGATGCGGCTCAGGACCTATGTCTGCAGGTTCTGGCGCGCACGCCAAACCATCCGCTGGCGTTCTACATCATGGGCACCGTCTATCTAGGTTACGACGACGAGGCGGCTCTGCGTTATTTCGCACGCGCTGTCGGTGAGGAGCCTAGAAACCCCTTTTATCATCTTAGCCTCGGTGAGGCCTATGGCAAGCTGAGCGAATTTTCAGCCGCGATCAAACACATGCGGTATGCCCTGGAGTTGCAACCCGATCTTGTAGAGGCCCTGTGTGCCCTGGGGCGCGTTTATGTCCAGTTCGACAAACCCGACCTGGCCTTGCCGCTTTATGAGAAGGCGATGAAAATCAACCGCGATCACCCCAAGGCGCGGATCGGAATGGCTGCCGCGCTCACCGGCCTTGGGCGCATGGACGAGGCCGGCGCCTATCTTAAGGAGGCGATCGAACACCGCGTTGACGTGGCCGCGGCTTATTACGACCTCGTGCAGAGCCGAAAGTTTACCGAAGAGCCTGCGGAACTCCAATCGATCCTTCGCGAACTCGACGGTCCACGACTTAAATCGGAGGCCGTGCAGAATTTGCATTACGCAGCCGGTAAGGTGCTGAACGACCTCAAGCGCTACGCCGAGGCGTTCGACCATTTCAACAAGGCGAAACAGGCCGACGGCCACAAGTTCGACATCGATCAGTATCGTCGTTTCGTGGATCTGACCATTGAAACCTTCACGCCGGATCTGTTTGCTGCAAGGTCCAGCTACGGGAACCCTTCCGAAGCGCCTGTGTTCGTGGTCGGGATGCCGCGCTCGGGGACGACACTGACCGAACAAATATGCGCCAGTCATCCCGACGTTCATGGCGCTGGAGAGCTTAGCAAACTAAGGCGGGTAGCGAACGCGATCGGTCTGAACCCCTCGGCTTTTGATTTCAACAAGCCGATCATGACGGTCACCGAAGGCTTGTCCAAGACGTTGGCTGAAGAGCATCTTTCCTATCTGAGGGAGCGCGCTCCGGCTGCGCACCGAATCATCGATAAAATGCCGCACAATTTCGAATTGATCGGCCTGCTCACCCTGCTCTTTCCCAATGCCCGCATCATTCACTGCCGCCGGGATGCCATCGACAACTGCGTGTCATGCTTTGTCCTGCCTTTCAGTTCGGCACACAGCTACAATACAGACCTGCGGGCACTTGGCCTATACTATCGAGAATATGACCGCTTGATGCGTCACTGGAACGAGGTTTTCCCGGGTCGTATCTTTGAAAATCGCTATGAGACGCTTGTAGAGGATCAAGACGCGCAGTCGCGCCGGCTCATCGATTATCTCGGCCTGCCTTGGGATAACGCATGCCTACGCTTCTTCGACAGGGAAGGGGCGGTCACCACGCCCAGCCGCTGGCAGGTTCGTCAGCCGATGTACAAATCGTCCGTGAAGCGCTGGAAGAATTACGAAAGTGAGATCCAGCCTTTGATTGAAGCGTTGGGCGACCTCGCTGACGTTTGAGCTTTAGTTCCCAGGCCTAGGCATGTCAAAGAGCTAAGCGCAGAAGCGAGTCTGAAAGATCGCGACGCGCTTCATAGGCTGGTTCGGCGCTTGGTAGAATCGCCAATGCGACACCAATGCACTGTCTTCATCCTCGAATTTGACCTGGCTTGACCTGAGATCCTTGCCGTGACCTGAGAGCGTCGCCGCAGTGCAGAACTTGCTCCTCCGCACTCCTCGGCAAAAGTCATGCATGGATCCTTGGGTCTTCGCTCCGCCCAAGGATGGACGAAGCTGTGGGGCTTAAGCCAATTGCGAACGTTTACGGTGGTTCATCGAAGCGAACGGTGGCTGACGGTATGTCTGCGACCTGGAGCAATTCCAGGAAAAGCGTGAGCGGTTTTGCGTTCCGAATTGCTTAAAACAAAGAGTTAGAGCAATTCGCCGTTTCATTGAAACGGTGAAGTGCTCTAGCAAGTGGCACCGCGATTCCGGCTGCCGAATGCAGCACTGTGCACCCTGACTATTGCTGATGCATGTCGCCCAAAGTGCGCAGCGGTGTTGGAACAACGGCATGCATCAGAACGAAAAAAGAACCCGGCGGTTGCCCGCCGGGTTCTCCTGTCTCCCCAGAAATATCTGGTCTTAGAAATCGCGCTGAAAGCGGATGATAGCGCCGACGGCGTTCTTCTTTTCCGCGCCAGCCCAAACGTTGCCGGCGTTAATGGCGCCCGAACCAACGTGCTGGTAGTCAACTTCGGGCGTGACCGTGAAGCCGGGAACGACGGTGTAGGCAATGTTTGCCGCAACCCCATAGTCCTTCCACTGATCACCCGACACCTGGAGGTTGAACGACGTCTTCTCGTTGAACTTGTAGGTGCCGCCGGCCCAGAAGCCCCAGTTACCGCCCCACGGCTTGTAGAAACCGCGGCCGTTAGCAAAGGAGCTACCGAGGGGGGGGACAGGGAGGTTGTTGGGGTTGTTGTCGTTAAGCTTTCCCTCGCTGGCGTAACCGAACATGCCGAACAGTGACAGTGCACTGGAAATGTTCACATCCACGCGAACCTTGCCCGAGACGTATTCGTAGTTGCTGTCATAGGCGACGACGCCGACGATATCACCCCAGCCCTGCGTATACTTCAGACCGCCGACGACATGCGGAACATAGCTGTCGATCGTGGAGCGACCATAACCATAAGAAACACCTGGCTCCTGGGAGGCGCCGCCCGAGCCTTCTTCGAGAGAGGCCATCGCCGAGAAGCCGTTGCCGGCGTCGAAGTAGTACTGAACGACACCGGTCTTGAACCCGCCGTAGGGGACGATGGTATCGTTGATGACGTTGCCGGCGTAGCCGACAAACGTGTCGAATGCCGATTCGTCCAAGCCTACACGCAGGCCGCCAAGCTGGATCCAGGCGAAGTGCTGGTCGAAGCTGTTGGAAGCGTCATTAGCGTCGCCGTTGTCCAGGGGGTGATTCTGGAAATTCATGCGCGTTTCGGTGTAGGTCTTCAACGTGCCGAGTTCGGTTTCCTGGCCGGTCCAGGTCTTCAGCGTGAAACGAGCGTCCTTGTACCACGTCCCCTGGTTCTTGCCGGTGACGACGTCGTCGGCGCGAGCGCCGGTGAACGTGCCGACATCGCCAAAGCCGGCGTCATAACGGACATAGCCGCCGATGCGCAGGCAGGTCTCGGTGCCGGGGATGTAGAAGTAGCCAGCGCCGTAGACGTCGCAGATCTTGACGTATTCAGCGGGTTCCGGCTCGGCGACGACGACGGCGTCGGCGGCGCGCGCACCGGAAACTGCGATCAGGGCCGCAGCGGAGCCGAGAAGAAGGCTCTTGATGTTCATTTTCTGACCTCCAGTCAGAATCGAACGAAATAAAGGCCTGTAACGGCCCTGACGCTGCCGCCGGAACGGCCAAGCGCTGGGTCATCTGTCTGTTATTGCTGGGAAAATATCGGCGCGGCGCGGCAGCGCGAGGCAGGGTGGCGGAGAGGATGGGATTCGAACCCACGAGAAGCTTTTGACCTCTACTCCCTTAGCAGGGGAGCGCCTTCGACCACTCGGCCACCTCTCCGTTGCGCCGCTGGATAAAGAAAAGCGCGGGCACAATCAACAAGCCCCCAGCCATTATCTCGGAAAAGAAGTCATTATATGGAAAAATAAGAGCGTACCGAGCTGCTGCCTGCGCAAGGTGCGGCGGTTCTACGGCAAATCCCTGGCCGGCGACTCCAGGCCTTGCCTTGATTCCGTCGGCCGATTGCCGGATTCGGCAGGAAATAAGCGGTTGCGGCGAGCCTGATGGTTAACGAGAGCTTTCTGAGTGAGGCCAAATCGTGTCATTTGTGCAACAACGCCAGGGGATAGCAGCCGAACAGCCCTTTCGCCGGTACGATCGTTGTTGAACGCCGCCGCCTCATGGGTAATGTCGAGTTCGAAGGAGCGGCGCGGTGCGCATCTTTTTCGGTAGTGGGGATGGGGCAGGGAACGCTGTCCTTCAGCAAAGAATACCCAGACCCGTTTTTTAACTTTTGACTGGAGGTCAGAAAATGAACATCAAGAGCCTTCTTCTCGGCTCCGCTGCGGCCCTGATCGCAGTTTCCGGTGCGCGCGCCGCCGACGCCGTCGTCGTCGCCGAGCCGGAACCCGCTGAATACGTCAAGATCTGCGACGTCTACGGCGCTGGCTACTTCTACATCCCCGGCACCGAGACCTGCCTGCGCATCGGCGGCTATGTCCGTTACGACATCGGCGCTGGCGATATCGGCACGTTCGACGGTGCTCGCGCTACCGACGTGCAGAACGGCAAGGACCAGGGCACCTGGAAGAAGAACGCGCGCTTCACGCTGAAGACCTGGACGGGCCAGGAAACGGAACTCGGCACGTTGAAGACCTACACCGAGACCCGCTTCAACTTCGGCAATACCCGCAACAGCGGTCGCGCAAGCTACAATCCGTACACCGAATCGTACAATGCCGGTGCTACCAACTCGGGTATCTCGCTGAACTTCGCCTGGATCCAGCTCGGTGGTCTCCGCGTCGGTAAGGACGAATCGGCCTTCGATACGTTCATCGGCTACGCCGGCAACGTGATCCAGGATACGATCGTTCCCTACGGCGGTTTCGACACCAACGTCGTGCAGTACTACTTCGATGCCGGCAACGGCTTCTCGGCCGTGGTCTCGCTCGAAGAAGGTTATGGCAACGTCGGTACGATCGACAGCTATGTCCCGCATGTCGTTGGTGGCGTGAAGTGGACGCAGGGCTGGGGCGCGATCACGGGCGTCGTCGCTTATGACAGCAACTACGAAGAAGTTGCCGGCAAGGTCCGCTTGGATGTGAACGTTTCCAACGAACTGTCGCTTTGGGTCATGGGCGGCTATGGTACCGACGACAACCTCAACGACAATGCCAACAACGTCGTCCCGGCGTTCGGTCGCGGCATGTACAAGATCTGGGGTGGCAACTGGGCAGTGTGGGGCGGTGGCACCTACAAGTTCAACGAGAAGACCTCGTTCAACGCTCAGGTTTCGTATGATGACTGGAAGAATCTCGGCGTTGCCGCGAACATCTCCTATGACATCGTCCCCGGCTTCAACGTCACGGCGGAAGTGGACTACCAGCGCGTCGGTCAGGGCTCTATCGACAACGCGTCGGTTTGGGCTCACGCCGAAAAGAAGAGCAACCTCGGCGGCATCGTCCGCTTCCAGCGCTCCTTCTAAGGGCTGGTTCCTTACAGGTGAAATCCAGCCCGGGCGCACAAACGCCCGGGCTGTTTTTGTTTCGTGACTGGGTCAACGCAGACGAAGGAAGAGGGGGAATCGGTAGCTGAACAAATCCGCAGAGTGATTTCGTGGGATTCGCTGATGGGCGAATGAGATCACAACCGCGTGATTAAAACTCTTGAAAGGACGCTTCCAAGCGGGTAGGGCTGATCTATCCACTCGGGGGTGCGACGAATTATGACCAACGAAGCGATCCAGGAGGCTAACCCCTCCGATCCGTTTTCGATGTTTTCTTCTCAGAATTCAAAGATCAAGTACACTTACAACAAGATAAGAGAAGTAAAGTCGTACCGAGTCGGAGAGCTTTTTTCAGCTTACCGGGACATACTGTGGGATGATGGGCGACATAAATACAATGTCAGCTCTTTCATCGGCGAAATAGATGAAATTCTCCTTGGGGAGCGTTTCAGTGCCTTTGACCAGAGTACCCTTGACAACCTTATCGGCACCTTGCGCCAGCGCGGCAACAGCAACGCAACCATCAATCGAAAGATGGCTGCTCTCAGCAAACTGCTGCGCAAGGCCTACAAGATGGGAGATATCCACAGCCTGCCCGAGTTTCGCCGCCAGAAAGAGCGGGCGGGACGGATTCGATTCCTCGAGAGGGACGAAGAGGCAAGGCTGTTCGCGGCCATCAGAAGCCGCAGTGAGGATGCCTACAGGCTTTCCGTCTTCCTGGTCGACACCGGATGCCGTCTCGGCGAGGCGCTCGGGCTGATCTGGAACGACATCCAGGAGCATCGCGTCTCCTTCTGGATCACCAAATCCGGCCGGAGCCGTACCATTCCGATGACCGAGCGTGTCAAAGAGGTCATCAAGCTGCCTCCGGCCGAAGGGCGTCGGCCCAAGGGCCCGTTCACCAAGCTCAGCCAGGCACAGTTCCGTGCCATCTGGAATGATGCGAAGGCCGAAGTCGGTCTTGGCGCCGACGACCAGGTCGTGCCGCACATCTTGCGTCACACCTGCGCCTCGCGCCTTGTCCAGGGCGGCATCGACATCAGGCGCGTGCAGATGTGGCTTGGCCATCAGACTCTTTCAATGACCATGCGCTACGCGCATCTGGCCACCAACGATCTCGACGGCTGTGTCGTCGTGCTGGAGACGCCGCGAAGCGAAGATGCGTCGCGTGGTGATGAAAGCTCGGCCTTCTCGTCCCCGCTGACCGCGCCTTCGGCGCCAAAGCGTGGCAAAACGAGCGAGGCGGGTGCGGCGAAGCCGGCAAAATCCCTAGGGAAAAGCTCCAAGGTCAAATAATTCCGACAGACGCGGCTATACTGCTGCTGTGACCTCAGGACCAGATCTGGTCTTGGGGTTTTCTTTGTGGCGCTCAGCCCGATCAAGAAAGGTTGCTATATCGCCAGGCAGACTGCCGGTTTCGAGGAATGGTGCGTGCCCCTGACCCGTGACGGTGATCGTCTCGGTGCCAAGATGGCGCTTTCGCATCTCATCCAGCGTTTGGGTCGACAGCAATCTTGAGTTGGCGCCGCGGACAGTGAGCAAGGGAATGGCCGCCAACGCGTCGAACTGCGGCCAGAGCGCCGGCAATGGCTGCGACAGGTCGAGACTTGCAACCGTGTCGACCAGTTTCGGGTCAAAATCCGGCAACAGCCCTTGATCCGTCTCACGGTAGAGCGCCCCCACCATCCGAGCCCAGTCGGCGTCGGTGAGTGCGGGAAAGTCCTGGCCATGAACATGGCGTTGGACATTCACCACTTCAGCGAAAGTCTTCGGCTTCGGCGCGCGTTCGAGATAGGACTGGATATGGGCGAGGCCGGCCGGCTCGATCACAGGCCCGATATCATTGAGAACAATGGCTTTGAGCACTCCCGGCCGCAGGGCGCCGAGCACATGGATGATCAGCCCGCCGCGTGAGGTGCCGATGAAAGCTGCCTCCTCGATACCGAGTGCGGACAGACCGGCAAGGATGTCGCCGGCCTCGACGCCGACATTATAGTGGCTGACATCGGGGTCGTAGGCCGATTGCCCGCGCCCGCGATAGTCGAAGGCAATCACCTTGCGCGGATTGGAGCCCGTCGAAAGGTGCTGCGCCAACTCATGAAAATCTCGTGCGTTGCGGGTCAGGCCAGGCAAGCAGACGACCGGCCAATGTCCGGAATTCGCCTCGCCATAGACTCGCACATGAAGTCTCAGCCCATCCGGCGCGGCGTAGAAGAAGTCGGAAAAGCCTTCGGTACCAGGCATCTGGACATGCCACCTTCTTGCCGCGGGATCGTCTCGGATTGCTACAGGTGAGAGTGGGAGCGGTCAAATAGAAGGCGAGACTGAAGTTCCCGATCTCCTCCTGCGGCAGAGATGCCTTGGCAAGGAGAGGGGCTGTCGCGTTGACCTGTAAGCTCATTCCCAGGGATAGGACCATTCAAAGGACTGGAGATCCTTCCCACCCCTCTTGTCGAGCCCTCAGCTGCGCCCGTTCACGAGGTCGCCGACGATGTCGTATTTGCCGGAAATACGCATCTTGTAGACTTCGTAATTCTCCATCACGCGCTGTACGTAACTTCTTGTTTCCGTGTAGGGAATCCGCTCGATCCAGTCCACCACCGCATCGATGTCCTTGCCGCGCGGGTCGCCGTATTTCGCCACCCACTGGCTGGCCCGGTTGGGGCCGGCATTGTAGCCGGCGAAGGTCAGCACATAGGAGCCGTTGAAGCGGTCGAGCTGTTCGCCAAGGAAGGCTGAACCGAGCGTGGCATTGTAGCCGGCGTCGGTGGTCAGCCGTGCCTGCGAAAACTGCAATCCGGCCTTCTTCGCCAGTTGCTTGGCGGTTCCCGGCATCAGCTGCAGCAGCCCGCGTGCGCCGGCGCTTGATACGGCACCGATGTTGAATTCGCTTTCCTGGCGCGCGATTGCATAGGCCAGCGCCTTGCCCGAGCCGGAAATATTGGCCGAATCAGGGATGACGCCGAGCGGATGCGACAGCGCGCCGACATCGATGCCGCGCGCGCCGGCGATCTTGCCGACTTTCAGCGCCATGAAATGGTTGCCCTGCTTCTCGGCAAGGACCGCGAGCAGCGCCAGTTCACCAGGGCTGGTCAACTGCCCGGCAAGGTCGCGATAGAGCGTTTCGGCGTAGCGGTCGTAGCCTGCCTCCTGCAGGCGTTTGATGGCGCTGACGGCCTCGCGGCTGGCAAAGTTCTGCCGGTCGGCAGCGCTCGGCTGGGGATAGACGATATTGAGTGCCTGCCGGCCGACGCGTTCGGCGGCAAGCTGGCCGTAAAAGGTCGTGCCATAGGCAGCCGCACGCCCGAAATAGTCCTTGGCATTGCCCGGCCCGCCGACTTCCGCCGCACGACCGAGCCAGTAATAGGCGCGCGACAATGTCATCGGCCCCTGCGCGAGCTCGGCGATGCGCGAAAAATGCGTCGCGGCAAGCTTGGGATCGTTGAGGCCACGCAGCGCATACCAGCCGGCGTGGAATTCGGCCTCGGCCGCATTGGCCGCGCTTTCGGCGGCATGCGTGGCGACGATCCGGTAAGCCGTCTTCATGTCGCCCTGGTCGACCAGTTCGCGCGACAGCACCCGGCGTTCGACCCACCAGGCGTCCGGGTCGACCAAAGCCTCGCGGTCCGTCGGCGCCTTCATCACGATGGCGGCGGCGCCGGCAAAGTCTTCCTGCTTGCGCAGATATTCGGCCTGGGCGAAGAAATAGCCGGCCGAACGCTGGGATGCCGGCACCGCCTTCAGCAGTTTCAGCGCATTCTTGTCGCCTCTGTCGGCCGCAGCCCAGGCGTCGGCGAACTGCTGGGCGCCGGCAAGGCCGGCAATCCGCAGGGCGGAGTTCACCCGATCGGCATAGAACATACGATCCATGCGAAAACGGTGGTCGGCGGCAGGGATCAGGCCGCCGAACTCCTTGATCAGCGCCGTCTCGTCCTTGGCTTCCAGGATCGCGGTGCGCCAGAACGGCGACAGCACCGAGCGTGCCGCCTTGACGTTGCCCGCCGCCACATAGGCGCGAGCGAGAACCATGATGCCTTCGAATGTTTGCGGCTGGCTGCCGCCGAAGGCCGCAGTGACGATGCCGGGGGCTGGGTTTTCCCGATAGAGCGCGCGCTCGCTGTTCTTGCGCAAGGCGACGGTGCCCGGCCAGTTGGGCAGCATCCTCGCGGCCGCGGCGATATCGCCGCTCGGAACCTTGTCGCCGCCGTAAAGGGCGATCGCCCAAGCCAGAATATGCTGGTCGAGCGATTGAGCCGGAAGCGCGTCGCGCACACCGCGGGCGCCTGGAATATCGCCGGCCGCCAGTGCGTCCAACCCGCTCTTCAACATAGCGACGCTGGGTGAGGGTGCCTGCTGCGCCCCGTCCTGCGGGCTGGGCATCGGGATCGCCGAGGTGACCTGCACATCGACGCTGCCGCTGATCGCCACACCGGGCATCAGCGCGGCGATGGCGCCAAGCAGCGCGAAGAGGTGGGGCCGACTGGCCGGCATGATCTCGTGTCTTTCCTAATCCAGCATTTTACCAGAAGGCGAAGAAGCCTCGAAGCCTAAACTTAGGTCGTGAAGGGCTCGTAAACAAAGAGTTATCGAGGCCGTTCGAATTGCGCTTGCTGGCACCATGGCAATGCTTGCCGCGCAACCATGTCGAGACTATGGTGCGCCGCTTCGCTTTCGGCTAGAAGGCGCGCACGACAACTGATCGACAAAACACCGATACATGTCGCCCAAAAGTGGATACCGGTTTTGGGACAACGACATGCACAAACAAACAAGTCCCAAGGAGTTGGACGACATGCTGAGAGGCTCGCTTACTGCGCTCGTGACACCGTTCGAAAAGAGCGGGCGTTTCGACGAGAAAGCCTTTCGCGCATTTGTCGAATGGCAGCTCGCGGAAGGCACGACGGGCCTGGTTCCGGTGGGCACGACCGGCGAGTCGCCGACCCTGTCGCATGATGAGCATCGCCATGTCGTCAAGGTCTGCATCGAGGTGGCCAAGGGCCGCGCTCCGGTCGTCGCCGGCGCCGGTTCCAACAACACCGCGGAAGCAGTCGGGCTTGTACAATATGCCGAGAAGGCCGGTGCCGATGCCGCCCTGGTCGTCACACCCTATTACAACAGGCCGACGCAGCGCGGCCTCTACGAGCATTTCGCCGCCGTCGCCAGGGCGACCAAGCTGCCGATCATCATCTACAACATTCCGCCGCGCTCGGTGATCGACATGATGCCCGAGACGATGGGCCGGCTGGCGCACGACTTCAAGAACATCGTCGGCGTCAAGGATGCCACCGGCAAGGTCGAGCGTGTTTCCGAGCAGCGCATGACCTGCGGCAAGGATTTCATCCAGCTGTCCGGCGAGGATGCTTCGGCGCTCGGGTTCAACGCCCATGGCGGTGTCGGCTGCATCTCGGTGACGTCGAATGTCGCGCCGCGGCTGTGCGCCGAATTCCAGGAAGCGACGCTGTCCGGCGACAGTGCAAAGGCGCTTGAGTTGCAGGATCGTCTGTTGCCGCTACACAAGGCGATCTTCCTGGAGCCCGGCGTGTCCGGCGCCAAATACGCGCTGTCGAAGCTCGGCAAGGTCGAGAACGTGCTGCGTTCGCCGCTGGTCACGGTCGAGGAGTCGACCGCGGCAAAGATCGATGCGGCCATGAAGCACGCCGGCTTGATTAATTGAGGATGAGGCGCCACCTCTCCACATCATGAATCAAGTCAGAAAAGCCGATCCCAACAACAAGACCGTTGCGGAAAACCGCAAGGCGCGGTTTTCCTATGAGGTTCTCGACACGATCGAGGCCGGCTTGGTGCTGACCGGCACCGAGGTCAAGTCGCTGCGCCAGGGCCAGGCAAACATTCAGGACAGCTACGCCTCGGTCGAAGGCGGCGAGATCTGGCTGATCAATTCCTATCTGCCGGAATATCTGCAGGCCAACCGCTTCAATCACGAGCCCCGGAGGCGCCGCAAACTCCTGCTGAACAAGCGCGAGATGGCCAAGCTGTCGCAGAGCGTCGACCGCGAAGGGATGACCCTGGTGCCGCTAAAGATCTATTTCAACGATCAGGGCCGCGCCAAGCTGCTGCTCGCCGTCGGCCGGGGCAAGAAGCTGCACGACAAGCGTGAGACCGAAAAGCAGCGCGACTGGTCACGCGAGAAGGGCCGGCTCTTGAAGGAGCGTGGGTGAGGAGCGGTCCGCGAAGCGGGCGAAAAGCCAACGATTCGGCTTTTCGAGCGACGAACGGTGGAGGCCCGGTCCGCCTTCGGGCGGATAAAAAGGTCCAGTGGACCTTTTTAAGGGACTGAACGCCCGAAGGGCAGGGAGCCATAGCGAAGGGCGGGGTATCGGGCGGTAGCCCTAGAAAAGCCAACCGTTTGGCTTTCAAGTTTCGAACACACGGAGCCAGAAAATACCAGAGAGAGGGTCGTCTTGAAGAACCGGATAATCCTCTGGGGGGCGGTCAGCCTGGTC
This sequence comes from Mesorhizobium sp. B2-1-3A, assembly GCF_006442655.1. Lineage (NCBI taxonomy): Bacteria > Pseudomonadati > Pseudomonadota > Alphaproteobacteria > Hyphomicrobiales > Phyllobacteriaceae > Mesorhizobium > Mesorhizobium sp. B2-1-3A. The sequence goes on along the minus strand of NZ_VFWK01000001.1, from coordinate 675,267 downwards.
TTTGCTGCGCTCGTCGCCGCCGGTGGCTTCGTCTACTTCCACACATACTCCCCGGACCGTGGCAGATATCCGGTCAGAGGCATCGACGTTTCCCACCATCAGGGCGAAATCGACTGGCGGCGCGTTGCCGCCGACGATGTCGCCTTCGCCATCATCAAGGCGACCGAAGGTGGCGATCACGTCGATCGTGCCTTTGCCACCAATCTGCGTGAGGCTCGCGCGGCTGGCCTCGCCGTCGGCGCCTATCATTTCTTCACCTTCTGCCGCCCCGGCGCCGACCAGGCGAAGAATTTCATCTCGGTCGTGCCGCAGGATCAGCCCTTGCTGCCTCCGGTCGTCGATATCGAGTTCGGCGGCAACTGTCCGCAGCGTCCATCGCCCGAACAATTGAATGCCGAACTCCAGGCTTTCCTTGGACCTGTCGAGGCGGCGTTCGGCAAGACGGCGATCGTTTATCTGACCGATGAGGCCGAGGCCGCCTATGCCGGGCAGATCGCCGCGCGCCCGCTGTGGCTTCGCTCACTGTTGATGGAACCGGACCGCCACGACTGGATCTATTGGCAGTATCACAACAGGGGGCGTGTGGATGGCATCCAGGGTGACGTCGACCTGAACGTTTTGCAGGGCGGGTCGGAGAAATTGGCGGCGCTGCTTGCATCAGCGCATTGAGGCCTTGCGGCCGAAGCGATCGCGATCGCGCGTCCGAATCGGTTTCTTCACAAACCGGGCTATGCTCTTGTGTGCGTTGATGATCCGGCTGCGATCGGCATCGTCAGACCGCCCTTGCAGCGCGTCTTGCCATCGCTGAAAAACCCATCCCTGCGGCCATGATCGCGACTGCCGCGAATTGGATCGGGGTCGGTGTTTCGCCGAGCACGACCATGCCGACCACCACCGTGGCGATCGGTACGCCCGGCATGAACAGCGACGCCGCCTGCGACCCGAGTTGGCCAACGATATAAGTGTAGAGGAACATGGCGGCCGCACCGGCAAGAAGCCCCTGGATAATGACCTGGCCGACGATCTCGGCGCTTGCCGCGGCATGCAAGCCGCTCGGCGCGAAGAGGGCGAGAAACGGCAATGGCAGGCAAGACAGAAGCACGACGGCGGCGGTGGCCGTGAACGGATCGATACGCCATTGCCGCACAAGCGTTGCATAGGCCGAAAACATGAGGCCCGATCCGACGAACAGCAGATCGCCGAGGAGAACTTCATTGCTGCCGCGTGCCGGCGCGATGAACAGCAACAGCCCAACGATTATGGTGGCGACCCCGATGGTCCGTTGGTGCGAAGCGCGTTCCTGGAAGATCGACAGCAGGAACGAGAAGACGACGATCGAGGCAGGGCAAAGCGCCGCCCCATGGACGGCAGGCGCATAGGTGAGGCCCCAATTGATGATCAGCGGATAAGGCAATCCCGCCAGCGCCGCCAATGCCAGTGCCCGCCTCCAGCCCGATGCCCTTATTCGGGCGAAGCCGCTTCGCCAGACGAGCGGTAGGAAGGCAGCACCCGCACCTGCAAAGCGCAAGACGACCATATCGGTCACCGTCAGATGCTCTCTCAGGCTGAAGCGGGCTGCGACGAATTGAACGGCATAGATGCCGATCATGGTCAGCCCGGCGACGATCGCCAACCTTGCGCTTCCCGTGCTCTGTGCCACGTCCAGTCACCCACAACAACCGCCGCTGGATCGATAAGGCGTTGCGGCATAAACACAGGCTATTGCCGAAGAGCCTGCGATAAAATACGCTCATTTTAAAAGAGTTGAGTGCAATTCACGCAAATATGCCGGTTACAACGTGAATTCAGAATCAGATGATCTTGACGCCATCGATCGCGGTCTCCTGCGGCTGCTGCAGGAAGATGGACGTCGCACCACGCTTGATCTGGCAGTGCGCGTCGGCCTGTCGCCGACCGGTACCAGCCAGCGCGTGAAACGACTGTTCCGCGACGGGTTCATTACTGCCGTCAGGGCGGTGCTCAATCCGGCAAAGATTGGCCGCGGCACGCTCGTCTTCATCGAGGTGCGGCTGGATCATACGGCTCCCCATATCTTCGACCGCTTCGCCGAGGCGGTGGCAAAGGCGCCCGAGGTTCTGGAATGCCACATGGTCGTCGGCGGTTTCGACTATCTGGTGAAGGCGCGCATTGCCGAGATGGCCGACTATCAGGACTTTCTCAAACGCGTGATCCTGCCATTGCCTGGAGTGAAGGAGACACACACCTATGCGTCGATCGGCGACGTGAAACCGGATGCCCTGCTGCCGGTATGAATTCCGTCAGTCCCTGCCGCCACCACTTCAAGCCGCCGCCCGCGATACCTCCGACGCCAGCGTCACATTCGCATCGCCCCACACTTTCAGGGCTGTGATGACCGGCTCCAGGCTTCTGCCGCGCGGGGTCAGGCTGTATTCCACCTTCGGCGGCACTTCCGGATAGATCTTGCGGGCGATCAGCCTATCGGCTTCCAGTTCGCGCAGCTGGTTGGTCAGCATGCGCGGCGTGCAATTGGGAATGCGCCGGCGTATCTCGTTGAAGCGCAGCGTGCCCTCGAACAGATGGTAGAGCACGACTCCTTTCCACTTTCCGTCGATATAGCGGAGCGTTCCCTCCACGGTGCAGCCGGGGCTGCAATCGAATCGCTCATGGCGAATGCGCGGCATGACGGTATCCTTTTCGACACTATGTGCTTTATATGTGCATTCTTGCGCTTGGCGCGCATAGTCCGCATCTCTGCCCCAGACAAAGCTCAACAGCAATCGCGGAGATAAAAATGCGCGCCGTCGGCTATCAGATCCCAGCTCCCATCAGTGATGAGGCGTCCCTCGTCGATATCGACCTGCCCAAGCCGGAGCCGAAAGGCCGTCAACTGCTGGTCGAGGTGAAAGCGATCTCGGTCAATCCGGTCGACACCAAGATACGCCGAAGTGCCAGGCCCGAAGCCGGAACCTGGCGGGTGCTTGGTTGGGATGCCGCCGGTCGGGTCGCTGCAACGGGTGCGGATGTCAGCCTGTTCAAGCTCGGTGACGACGTCTTCTATTCCGGTGCGCTCGCGCCGCAAGGCACCAATGCCGAATTCCACCTTGTCGATGAGCGCCTTGTCGGCCGCAAGCCTGGCTCGCTCGACTATGCGCAGGCTGCCGCGCTGCCGCTGACGGCGATCACCGCCTCTGAGGCGCTGTTCGACCGTCTTGACGTGAAGAAGCCTGTCATGGGCGCCGCGAATGCCATCGTCATCATCGGCGGCGCTGGCGGCGTCGGCTCGATTGCGGTCCAGTTTGCACGCCAACTGACCGATCTGACTGTGGTGGCCACCGCATCGAGGCCTGAAACACGCGACTGGGTGCTTGGGCTTGGCGCCCATCATGTCATCGATCATTCCAGGCCTCTGGCCGCCGAAGTCGCCGCGCTGGGCATCGGCGCGCCGGCCTTTGTGTTCTCGACAACCAATACCGACCGGCACCTGGCCGAGATTGCCGAATTGATCGCTCCGCAGGGCCGGTTCGGGTTGATCGACGATCCCCAGACGCTCGATATCAATCCGTTCAAGCGCAAGAGCGTTTCGGTCCATTGGGAGCTGATGTTCACGCGCTCGCTGTTCGAGACGCAGGACATGGCCTTGCAAGGCGAGCATCTCAACGAACTGTCACGCCTTGTCGACGCCGGCACCATCCGCACCACGCTGGGCGAAACATTCGGCCGTATCAACGCCGCCAATCTGAAGCGCGCCCATGCGCTGATCGAGACCGGCACGGCCAAGGGCAAGATCGTGCTGGAGGGGTTTTAGAGCAATTCCGGGAAAGGCGCGTAGCGCTTTCCCTTGGGAATTGCGTCAAGAATAGTACGGCGTCATGTTCGCAGGAACGTCGCGATCTGGCTGAATACATTGACGAACATGGCTTCCGTCAAAACGCCGGTATTGGTGTTGTAGCGCGAGCAATGATAGCTCGAAAACAGCGTAATACTGCCAGCCTCCATCTGCCCGCCATGTTTGAACGGATAGGCGGCGACGCGTCCGCCCAGCGCGCGCACGGTCGACTGGTGCGCGATCGATCCCAGCGCCAGAACGGCGCGCAGTTTCGGAAAGCGGGCGATGGTCGGCACCAGGAATGTTCTGCACGTCGAAATCTCGGCGCCGACCGGCTTGTTCTCCGGCGGCACGCAGCGCACCGCATTGGTGATCGCGGTGCCGACAAGCTCCAGCCCGTCATCGGGCCGTGCCTTGAATTCACCGCGTGCAAAGCCGTGCGCGATCAGCGTCGAGTAGAGCAGGTCGCCGGCATAATCGCCGGTGAAGGGGCGTCCGGTACGGTTGGCGCCGCGCAGGCCAGGCGCCAGGCCGACGATCAGAAGCTGGACGGTATCCTCGCCGCCCAGTGGCAGGAAGGTTGGCACCGGTGCGTTGAACCAGGACGGCTCGCGCTGCCGCCATTCGGCAATGAAGTCATGCAGCCGCGGGCACAGCGGGCAGTCGCGGTTCGGTTCGGCATGGGAGAGGGCGGTCAAGGCGACCGGCCTCAGTAGTCGTCCTCTTCAACTTCAGCCGGCTCGGGCCGGCGCACCGGCCGTTCGGAGGGATCACGGCCGACTTCGTTCTTCAGCGTAGTCAGGTCGATGAAGTGGTCGGCCTGGCGGCGCAGATCGTCCGAGATCATCGGCGGCTGCGAGGCCATGGTCGAGACGATCGATACCTTGCGCCCGCGCCGCTGCAGCGCCTCGACGAGCGTGCGGAAGTCGCCATCGCCGGAAAAGATGACATAGTGGTCGACGACATCGGCCAGTTCCAGCGCATCGACAGTGAGCTCGATGTCCATATTGCCTTTGATCTTGCGGCGGCCGGTCGAGTCGGTGAATTCCTTGGCTGGCTTCGTCACCACCTTGAAGCCGTTATAGTCGAGCCAGTCGATCAGCGGGCGGATCGAGGAGTATTCCTGATCCTCGACCAGCGCCGTGTAATAATAGGCGCGCAGGAGATAGCCGCGCTTCTGGAAGCTGGACAGCAGCTTGCGATAGTCGATGTCGAAGCCGAGCGCCCGCGACGTGGCGTAGAGATTGGCACCGTCGATGAAGAGGGCGATCTTTTCACGGGGGTCGAACATGGAAAATAGTCCTTTTTCGAAAATGCGGCCGTCTAAACGAAATGCGGTAGCGACTATCGGTCAGGCTCATAATAAACCGGCTGACCCTAGCCATCCGAGATAACGCCAGTTTGGGGGCAATCCAAGGCGTGATGGCACAACGCAAGCAATTGTGATCGCGGCGCTGAACCAAGGATGCGGCCCGGTTTTGCCAAATCCAATGTCTGAACGGGGATTGGGTGCCCAATGCTACCGTCAATGCCATGATGCTTGTATTTTGGCGGCGTTCGGGTTATGGACCGCGCCTGTTTTCCATCAAATCCAGGCATGAAAGGGGCAGTCCATGGCCCGCGTAACCGTTGAAGATTGCATCGACAAGGTCGACAACCGCTTCGAGCTGGTGCTTTTGGCCGGCCACCGTGCTCGCCAGATCAGCCAGGGCGCGCAGATCACCGTTCCTCGCGACAACGACAAGAACCCGGTCATCGCCTTGCGCGAGATCGCCGACGAGACGCTGTCGCCCGACGATCTCAAGGAAGACCTGATCCATTCGCTGCAGAAGCATGTCGAGGTCGACGAGCCCGAAGCCGATGGCGAGGTGATCGCCGATCAGACCGGCGGCGCCGTTGCGGCCGCCGACACCGATGACGCCGAGGAGAATGTCACGTTCGATCGGATGACTGAGGAAGACCTGCTGGCCGGCATCGAGGGTCTGGTACCGCCGGAAAAGAGCGACGACTACTAAGCGAGCACTCTGGACTGCCCGGAATACGTTTCCGGCACTTCCGTCCAGTCAGTTTCGTGGCTATCTATGGGATGCGCCGTACGCTAGTGCGGCGCATCAATCATTTCAGCACCGCGAGATTCCGCCCATGATGCGTCAGTATGAGCTTGTCGAGCGCGTCCAGCGCTACAAGCCTGACGTCAACGAGGCATTGCTCAACAAGGCCTATGTCTATGCCATGCAGAAGCATGGCCACCAGAAGCGCGCTTCTGGCGATCCCTATTTCTCGCATCCGCTCGAAGTCGCCGCCATCCTCACCGAAATGCATATGGACGAGGCGACGATCGCCGTCGCCCTGCTGCACGACACCATCGAGGACACCACGGCGACGCGGGCCGAGATCGACGATCTGTTCGGTCCCGAAATGGGCAAGCTGGTCGAGGGCCTGACCAAGCTCAAGAAGCTTGATCTCGTGTCGAAGAAGGCCGAGCAGGCGGAAAACCTGCGCAAGCTTCTGCTGGCGATTTCGGAAGATGTCCGCGTGCTGCTGGTCAAGCTCGCCGACCGGCTGCACAACATGCGCACCCTCGACCATATGCCCGAGGCCAAACGCCTGCGCATCGCCGAGGAGACGATGGACATTTACGCGCCGCTGGCCGGGCGCATGGGCATGCAAGGCATGCGCGAAGAGCTGGAGGAGATCGCCTTCCGCTTCATCAATCCGGAAGCCTACCGAGCCGTCACCGCGCGGCTTGCCGAGATCTTCGAGCGCAACAAGGGCGTGCTGACCGATATTGAAAAGGCGCTGTCGGCGCTGTTTGAAAAGCATGCCATCAACGCCAGCGTGAAGAGCCGGCAGAAGAAGCCTTGGTCTGTATTCCGCAAGATGGAGGCCAAGGCGCTGTCCTTCGAGCAGCTGTCCGATATTTTCGGCTTCCGCGTCGTCGTCGATACGGTCGAGGACTGCTATCGCGCGCTCGGCGCCATCCACACCACATGGTCGATGGTGCCGGGCCGCTTCAAGGACTACATCTCGACGCCGAAGCAGAACGACTACCGTTCAATCCACACCACCATCGTCGGGCCGTCGCGCCAGCGCGTCGAACTGCAGATCCGCACCCGCGAGATGAACAAGATCGCCGAATACGGCGTCGCGGCGCATTCGATCTACAAGGACACCGGCGGCAAGACGAATGGCGCCGGCCATGCGATCTCGAAGGAAACCAATGCCTATGCCTGGCTGCGGCGCACCATCGAGCAGCTCGCCGAGGGCGACAATCCAGAGGACTTTCTCGAAAATACCAAGCTGGAGCTGTTCCAGGACCAGGTGTTCTGCTTCACCCCGAAGGGCATGCTGATCGCCTTGCCGCGAGGCGCCACGCCCATCGACTTCGCCTACGCCGTGCACACCGATGTCGGTGACACCTGCGTCGGCGCCAAGGTCAATGGCCGCATCATGCCGCTGATGACGGAGCTGAAGAACGGCGACGAGGTCGAGATCATCCGCTCCAAGGCGCAGGTGCCGCCGGCCGCGTGGGAATCGGTCGTCGTCACCGGCAAGGCGCGCGCCGCCATCCGCCGTGCCACCAAGAACGCCATCCGCAAGCAGTATTCGGGCCTCGGCGCGCGCATTCTGGAGCGCGCCTTCGAGCGGGCCGGCAAGAATTTCACCAAGGAAAGCCTGAAGCCGGTTCTGCACCGGCTGGCGCGCAAGGATATAGAGGATGTGCTGGCGTCCGTCGGTCGTGGCGAACTGGCCTCCACCGACGTCATGAAGGCGGTCTTCCCTGACTACAAGGACGAGCGCGTCACGCCTGCGGCCCCCAAGCAGCGCGAGGAAGGTTGGTCGAAGATCCGCAACGCCGCCGGCATGCTGTTCCAGATTCCAGGCCGCGCGGCGCGCAAGGACAAGGACCAGCCACGCGACGGCGCCGTGCCGATCCGAGGCGTGCGTGGCGACCTGCCGGTGCGCTTCGCGCCGGAAGGCGCGGTACCGGGCGACCGTATCGTCGGCATCGTCCAGCCGGGCACCGGCATAACCATCTATCCGATCCAGTCGCCGGCCCTGCAGGCCTTCGACGACCAGCCCGAGCGTTGGATCGACGTGCGCTGGGACATCGACGAGCGCACCAAGGAACGGTTCCCCGCGCGTGTCTCGGTCACCGCCATCAATGCGCCGGGGTCGCTCGCCGATATAGCCCAGGTCGTCGCGTCCAACGACGCCAACATCCATACGCTGTCGATGGTGCGCACCGCGCCTGACTTCACCGAAATGCTGATCGATCTCGAAGTCTGGGATCTGAAGCATCTCAACCGGCTGCTATCGCAGCTCAAGGACAATTCCAGCGTCAGCGATGCACGGCGCGTGAATGGCTAGAACCATGATCCCGAAACGGGGGAACCGTTCTTTGGGATCATGGTCAATCCAGAGGGACACAGATGAATACCGATGAAGTGCTGGGCATTTTCCGCGAGGCGGGCGCTGTTCTGGAGGGGCATTTCATCCTGACGTCGGGCTTGCGCAGCCCGGTCTTCCTGCAGAAGGCACGGGTGTTCATGCATGCCGACAAGACCGAGCGCTTGTGCAAGGCGCTGGCCGAGAAGATCCGCGCCGCGGTGCCGGGCAAGATAGACTATATCGTCGGCCCGGCGATCGGCGGCCTGATCCCGGCTTACGAGACCTCACGTCATCTCGGCGTGCCGGCGATCTGGGTCGAGCGGGAAGGGGGCGAGTTCCGCCTGCGCCGCTTCGAGATCGCTCGGGGTGCGCGCGTCGTCATCGTCGAGGACATCGTCACCACCGGCCTGTCGATCCGCGAAACCATCGAGTGCCTGCGCGAACTTGGCGCCGAGGTGGTGGCCGCGGCCTGCATCATCGACCGTTCGGCTGGGAAGACCCATGTCGGGGTGCCGCTGATCGCGCTCGCCGAATATGAGGTTCCGGCCTATCCGCCGGACCGGCTGCCGCCGGAGCTTGCCGCGATACCTGCGGTCAAGCCCGGCAGCCGCAACATTTGACTGTGCATGTCGCCCAAAAGTGTGCAGCGGTTTTGGGACAACGACATGCATGAAACAAACATGCATGTCGCCCAAAAGTATCCGGCGGTTTGGGAATGACGATATGCATGAAAGCAAATTGGCGATGATCGTCGGTATCGATCATTTCGTATTGACCGTGGCCTCGCTCGAGGCGACCTGCGCCTTTTACCAGCGCGTGCTGGGCTTTGAGCGCATCGATGCGCCGGGCCGGCCGACAGCGCTGGCGTTTGGCGGCCAGAAGATCAACGTCCATGAGATCAGCCGCACTTTTGAGCCCAAGGCGAAGTCGCCGACGCCGGGCTCAGGCGATTTCTGCCTGATCACCGAACTGCCGCTCGGCGAAATCTGTGCCCGTCTCGAAGCCGATGGTGTTGTGCTTGAACTGGGGCCGGTCGAACGCATCGGGGCGCGAGGCCCGATGATGTCCGTCTATTTCCGCGACCCGGACGGCAATCTTGTCGAGGTCAGCCGGTACCTGCGGTAGTATCTCAAGCATTCGACTGCGACAAAAGGCCGAACGCACTTCTCAAATTCGCCGTGATTGTCAGGTGTTGGAAGGGTGGACCTTACCAAAGATTATGCTGCCGCGGCCGCTGTACAGGCAGCCTTCGGTTGTTGTCGGGGTTGCGTATCGCTATATCAAAGTGGCGATTGCCTTTCAGTGGCCGCAAAGCGCAAGATGTGGCGGTTGAAGCCCGGCTGGAGACGGCTGGCATGTAAGCTGTAAAGTATCGGGAATAGGAAGAGAGTGCTTTTTCGTCGCCGCAAGCCTGATGGTCTCCTGGAGCGGGTGCGCACCTATTTGTGGCCGCGCCGTTCGTTTTCGCGCTCGCTGCAGTATTTTTCCAAGCGCATCCTGCGCCTGAAGGCCACGCCGCATGCGGTGGCCGCCGGGGTGGCGGCTGGTGTCTTCGCCTCGTTCTTTCCCGTGGGCTTCCATTTCATCATTGCCGCCGTTCTGTGTTGGGTTATCGCCGGCAATCTGGTGGCGGCGGCGCTCGGCGCTGTTTTCTTTGGCAATCCGCTGACTTTTCCCATTCTGTGGGGTGCATCCTGGGAAACCGGCAAACTCATCTTGCACGATCGCCTGCCGGCGCATGGTCCGCCGGCGCATCTGGGCGAGATGATGCACACGCTTTCCTTCGCGAAGCTGTGGCATCCCGTTCTGGAGCCCATGCTGATCGGCGCGGTGCCGCTCGGGCTGGTGTTCGGCCTCTTGTTCTACGGTGTCACGCGCTGGGGCATGAATGTCTTCCGCGAGCAAAGGCGCAAGCGGCTGGCAGAGCGTGCAAGTCGCCGTGAGCAGTCGGCCCACCCCGGCGCAGGCATCGGTTCAGCCGCCCGATGATCATCGGCATCGGCAGCGATCTGATCGATATCAGGCGCATCGAGAAATCGCTGGAGCGTCACGGTCAGCGCTTCATCCAGAGAATCTACACCGAGGTTGAACAGGCGCGTTCGGAGAACCGCGGCGCGCGCGCCGCCTCCTACGCCAAGCGCTTCGCCGCCAAGGAAGCTTGCGCCAAGGCGCTGGGTACCGGTCTGGCGCAAGGCGTCTTCTGGCGCGACATGGGCGTCGTCAACCTGCCCAGCGGCGCGCCGACGATGGCGCTGACCGGCGGAGCGCTGGCGCGACTGCAAAAGATACTTCCCCGAGGCCATCGGGCAGCGATCCACCTCACCATCACGGATGATTTCCCGCTCGCTCAAGCCTTTGTGATCATCGAGGCGTTGCCCGTCGAAGAAGCGCCACATTGATTGCATCTGACGTCCGGCATTGACGTTGCCCAGCGCGCGCCGAGACTCTATACATCCAACGCACAATCGAGGACGACATGAGCGTGGCTGAAAAATCCCAGAAGAAATCCGGCGGGCTTGGCGAAACCGTCAGCGTCATCGTCCAGGCGCTTTTGCTCGCGCTCGTCATCCGCACGCTCTTGTTCCAGCCCTTTTCTATCCCGTCGGGATCAATGCGGCCGACGCTTCTGGAAGGCGACTATCTGTTCGTCACCAAATGGTCCTACGGCTATTCGCGCTATTCGCTGCCTTTCGGTCCCGACCTCTTCTCGGGCCGTATCTGGGGCTCCGAGCCCAAGCGCGGCGATGTGGTGGTGTTCAAGTTCCCGCCGGATCCGTCCGTCGATTACATCAAGCGCGTGGTTGGCCTGCCTGGTGACAAGATCCAGATGAAGGATGGCCAACTGTTCATCAACGGCGTCGGCGTGCCGCGCGTGAAGACCGGCCAGATCGACAATCCCGATATCACCGAAATGCCTCAGCCGATCGATGTCTACCGGGAAACGCTGCCCAACGGCGTCAGCTACGACACGCTCGACCTCAATCCGAATTCAATCGGCGACAACACACGTGAATTCGACGTGCCGCCCGGCCATTATTTCATGATGGGCGACAACAGGGACAATTCCGCCGATAGCCGTTTCACCGTCGGCTACGTTCCTGCCGAGAATCTGGTTGGCCGCGCCAACCTTGTCTTCTTCTCGATCGCCGGCAAGGCAAGCCCGCTCGAAATCTGGAAATGGCCGTCGCTGATGCGCGCTTCGCGCCTGTTCCATTTCGTCAACTAGGGATGGCAGCGGCGAAGCGGTTGACCGCCGATGCGCTCGCCGAAGCGCTTGTGGAACGCACGGGCCATGCCTTTGCCGACCGCCAGCGTCTGCAGCGCGCGCTCACCCATGCCAGTGCCCGGGGCGCCAATGCCGGCACGGACTATGAGCGTTTCGAATTTCTCGGCGATCGAGTTCTTGGTCTGGTTGTTGCCGACATGCTGCTGGCTGCTTTTCCCGATGCGGCGGAAGGCGAGTTGTCACTGCGGCTCAACGCGCTGGTCAACGCCGAGGCACTTTCCGAGATCGCCGAGCATATCGGGTTGCCGGACCTCGTCCGCGCCGGATCCGACGTGCGCGGGCTCGAGGGTCGCAAGCGCGTCAATCTGCGCGCCGACGCATTGGAATCACTGATCGCCGTGCTCTATCTCGACGGCGGCCTGGAGGCGGCGCGCGCTTTCATCCACAAATACTGGCAACCGCGTTCGCAGGCTTCGGGTGCCGCGCGCCGCGACGCCAAGACCGAATTGCAGGAATGGGCGCATCAGGCGGCGAGTGCCGTCCCGGCTTACAACATCGACAGCCGCGAAGGGCCGGACCACGATCCGTTGTTCACCGTCAGCGTCAGGGTTGGTGCATTTCAGCCGGCGACAGGCAGCGGTCGTTCAAAGCGTGAAGCGGAGCAGGCCGCCGCGGCTGCCCTTCTGCTGCGCGAAGGTGTATGGAACGCAGCATGACCGATATTGAAACTGCTGAAGCCCCCGCCACGCATTCCGGCTTCGTCGCGCTGATCGGTGCGCCGAATGCAGGCAAGTCGACGCTGGTCAACCAGTTGGTCGGAGCCAAGGTGTCGATAGTCACGCACAAGGTGCAGACGACACGCGCCATAGTGCGCGGCATCGCCACGCACGACAACGCGCAGATCGTCTTCGTGGACACGCCGGGTATCTTCAAGCCGAAGCGGCGCCTCGACACGGCTATGGTGACCACCGCGTGGGGCGGCGCCAAGGATGCCGATATCGTTCTGCTGCTGATCGACGCCGAGCGTGGCATAAGGGGCGATGCCGACGCCATCCTCGAAAGGCTGAAGGACGTGCGCCAGCCGATGGCGCTGATCCTCAACAAGGTCGACCGGGTCAAGCATGAGACGTTGCTGGCCCTGTCCGCGGCTGCGAACGAGAAAGTGCCTTTCAAGCGCACCTTCATGGTCTCAGCACTGACCGGCTCTGGCTGCAAGGACCTGCTCGACTATCTGGCGCATGCGTTGCCCGCAGGCCCCTGGTATTATCCGGAAGACCAGATCTCCGATCTGCCGATGCGCCAGCTTGCGGCCGAGATCACCCGCGAAAAACTCTATCTCAGGCTGCATCAGGAACTGCCCTATTCCTCGCATATCGAGACCGAGAAATGGGAAGAGAAGCCGGACGGCTCGGTGCGCATCGACCAGACCATCTATGTCGAGCGCGACAGCCAGAAGAAGATCGTGCTTGGCCACAAGGGCGAAACCATCCGTGCCATCGGCCAGGCGGCACGCATGGAGATTGCAGGCATCCTCGAGCAGAAGGTGCATCTGTTCCTGTTCGTGAAGGTGCGCGAGAACTGGGGCGACGATCCCGAGCGTTACCGCGAGATGGGTCTCGAATTCCCGCATTAGCGGCCCATGGATAGCAGGCTCATCATCGACACGGCTCTGGTCCGCCGGCTGGTCGCCAGGCAATTCCCCTTGTGGAAGGATCTTGCGGTCAGGCCGGTTGAGCTTGGCGGATGGGACAACAGGACCTTTCATCTTGGCGACCAGATGACCGTGCGGCTGCCCTTGCCGCCACCTGGCACGGGGCACCGGTCTGGTTCCATGGCGATGTCAGCTGGGGCGACCTGCTTGTCGAAAAGGATCGTTTGAGCGCGGTGATCGACTTCGGCACGTCGGGTGTCGGCGATCCGTCCTGCGACCTGGCGATCGCCTGGACCTTGTTTGAGGGCGAGAGCAGGGAGGTTTTCCGCACCGGTCTTGCCGTTGATGAGGCGATCTGGGCACGCGGGCGTGGCTGGGCGCTATGGAAGGCGCTGATCACGGTCGCTGGCCATACGAACAACCAGGCAGAAGTCGAAAAATCCGGACACGTGATCGGCGAAGTGCTGGCCGACTACAGGAATTCAGCTTGATCTGATTCCGCCATCGCTCTTGTTTCTTGCCGCCTGCATCTGTCGCATTGGGTTTGAAAAGTTGTCCCGCAGAGGCTCACGGTGAGGGGTGGCTGTCACAATCGATAGCGCCGGAGCGTGCGCCGGCCTGTCTCGACCGTCTTCGCGAAATTTGGCCGACCTTGCAGGCAGCGTTGGAGTTCCCCTGCGTCATCACGAGGTGGAGGACACCAGCCTGTCATCTCCTGAGCGCAACGTAATGGTGTTTCTGAGGGCAAGTAGCCAAAAAATGCCATTTTAAGTCCATTAATTGGAACATCTCGTATTGAACGCATAGTTAGCCGCGAAACTATCCAAATATATATTGAATATATGACGTTGTGCCATTTGTGCCAATCGTTATGTATATCAGTGTTATTTGTGCAACACGACATTAATCTGTTCGAAGAATCGCCTTTATTTCCAAAACCGTCATTGAAGGCGGAGGATTGATGGGTATGTTCGCCGCGAAAAGGGGACGCGGTGCGCGCCTTTTCGTTGTGGGGGTGAGGCGGGAAAACATATCCGCCAGCCACAAATCCGAAGCCATTTAAACTATGACTGGAGAGGTCAGAAAATGAACATCAAGAGCCTCCTTCTCGGCTCAGCCGCGGCCCTGATCGCGGTTTCCGGCGCTCGCGCCGCGGACGCGGTTGTCGTCGCCGAACCGGAACCGGCCGAATACGTCAAGATCTGCGACGTCTACGGCGCCGGCTACTTCTACATCCCGGGCACCGAGACCTGCCTGCGCATCGGCGGCTATATCCGCTATGACGCCGGTTTTGGTGATGTCGGCTCGTTGGACGGCGCTCGCGCCACTGATGTCCGCGACGGTAGCCAGCAGGGAACCTGGTTGAAAAACACTCGCTTCAATTTGAAGACGTGGACCGGCCAGGAAACCGAGCTTGGCACTTTGAAGACCTATACTGAAACCCGCTTTAATTTTGGCAACACTTCAAAAAGCGGCATTGCAAGCTACAATCAATATACTGAAAGCTACAATGCAGGCGCTGCCAACAAGAGTGTTACCCTGAATTTCGCCTGGATACAGCTTGGTGGTCTACGCGTCGGTAAGGATGAAACCCCTTATGATTCGTTCATCGGCTACGCTGGTAACGTCGTGCAGGATACGATCATAAAATATGGTATTAAAGACACCAACCTGATCAGCTACTACTTTGACATCGGCAACGGCTTCTCGGCCGTAGCTTCGCTGGAAGAAGGTTCCGGCACAACAGAGACCATCGACAGCTACGTTCCGCATGTTGTCGGCGGTGTGAAGTACAAGGGCGATTGGGGTGCGATCACCGCGGTTGGCGCCTACAACAGCAACTGGGAAGAATGGGCAGGCAAGGCCCGTCTTGACCTGAAGGCGACGGCGGATCTGACCTTGTTCGCAATGGTTGGTTACGGCACCGACGACAACGTTGCCAAGAGCTTCTACAAGCCTTGGAATGGAAACTTCGCGGTCTGGGGCGGTGGCACCTACACGGTGAACAAGAAGGTCGCACTCAACGCACAGGTCTCCTACACCGATGCCAGCGACTTCGCGGTGGCGGCCAACGTGGCTTACACGATCGTCCCGGGCTACACGATCACCGCCGAAGTCGATTATTACGACAATTTCGACAAGAACAACTCAGACGCGATCGGTGGCATTTTCCGCTTCCAGCGTTCATTCTAACAGATCGACCGATCGTCATCGAACCGCCCGTGGCACACCGCTACGGGTGGTTTTTTGCGCCGAGTCCCGCTCACGATCTGCCCAGGCGCCAGGCCCATACCTTGATTTCGCCACCCGATCGGTGAAAAGCTCTGGGCATGGAATGGCGCGACGAGGGAATCATTCTCGGCACCCGCAAGCATGGCGAAACCAGCGCCATTCTCGAGGTGATGACGCGTGCGCATGGCCGTTATCTCGGCCTCGTTCGCGGCGGCCGTTCGCGAAAGCAGCAACCTGTTCTCCAACCCGGCAATCGCGTTGATCTCTTATGGCGCGCGCGCCTTGACGAACATCTCGGTACGTTCCAGGTCGAGGCGATCGAAATGAACGCCGCCCGGCTGATGGACAGCGCCGTCGCCGTCTACGGGCTGCAGACCATGGCCACGCATCTGCGCCTGTTGCCCGAGCGTGACGCCCATGGCGGCCTTTACGAAGCGCTCGCCGTCATGATCGCCCATCTCGACGATGCCGATGCCGCCGGAGAATTGGTAGCGCGCTTCGAGCTTCTGATCCTTGATGAACTCGGCTTCGGCCTCGATCTCAGCCAATGCGCCGCCACCGGCACGAGGCAGGACCTTGCCTATGTCTCGCCGAAGTCGGGCCGCGCGGTGTCGCGCGACGCTGGCGCGCCCTGGCGCGACAAGATGCTGGTGCTGCCGGCGTTTCTGCAGCGCGGCTCCGGCCTGCGCGCTGATCCGGCGGCGGTCGAGGATGCCTTCCGGCTGACAGGGTTTTTCTTCACGCGCCACGTCTACGAGCCGCGTGCCATCGAACAGCCCGATGCCCGCGCCGGCTTTCTCGCCGCCTTGCGCAAGCACCATGCGACGCGCAAGACCATTGCCGGAGACAACGCAGCATGACCGAAGTCGAACTGTATCCGGGCCGGGTCTCGCCGCTCGGCCTCGGCACTATTCCGCACGCCGACATCCTGAAATACACAGGCCTGGAACTGCTGCAGCGCATCATCGACGGCGGATATCCGGCGCCGCCAATTTCCTTTCAGTTGAATTTCGCCCTTACCGAAGTGTCGGAGGGGCGGGCGGTTTTTCGCGGTATGCCGAGCGAGCGTCACCTCAATCCGCTGGGCAGCGTGCATGGCGGCTGGGCGGCGACGCTGCTCGATTCGGCATTGGGCTGCGCCGTGCAGACATTGCTTGAAAAAGGCGAGGCCTATTCGACGGCGGAGTTCAAGGTGAATCTCACGCGGCCGATCACGCCCTGGACCGGCGAGGTGGTCTGCGAAGGCAAGGTGGTCCACAAGGGCCGCACGCTTGCCGTGTCGGAAGCGACGCTGAAGGATGCCGGCGGCAAGCTACTGGCTTTCGGCACGGAGACATGTTCGATATTTCCGGCCGCCAATCTGGCGGCACGTTGAGTTTTCCAGCCGTTTAGCCGCCGTATTTGAATGTCAGTGAGATGAAACGTCAGTGAAAACTGGCCTGGTTTGGGGGAACCGCCATGTTTGAGAGCCTGATTGGCCTTGTCGCCATCATCGCCCTGTTCGTCATCATTTCGCGCCAGCAGAACCGTATCGGTCTGATCGAGCGCGAGCTTGGCGCGCTGCGCAGCCTTGTCCTTTCGGGTGTCGTGCCGCCGGTGGCCAA
Source organism: Mesorhizobium sp. B2-1-3A (assembly GCF_006442655.1). Classification (NCBI taxonomy): domain Bacteria; kingdom Pseudomonadati; phylum Pseudomonadota; class Alphaproteobacteria; order Hyphomicrobiales; family Phyllobacteriaceae; genus Mesorhizobium; species Mesorhizobium sp. B2-1-3A. The sequence continues at coordinate 658,354 of NZ_VFWK01000001.1, read as the reverse complement.
GCCGCCCGAGCAGGCCGCGACCGATGGCAAGACGGACGCCGTGCCGGTGGCTGCAGCGGCGGCCGATATCGCCTCGTCAGCGGTAAGCGAGCCGGCGGTAGCGGAGACGCCGACTGCAGGGACACCGACCACGGAGACAGAATCTCCGCCAGGCGAGATCGTGTCCGGCCCCTGGTCCGCGGGCGAGGCTCCGAAGGCAGTTGAACCTGTCGAGCCGGCCGTCGCGGCAAGGGCTCCCGGCAAGCCGGATATCGAGACGGCGCTCGGCACCCGCTGGGCCGTCTGGGTCGGCGGCATCGCGCTGGCACTGGGTGGCCTGTTCCTGATCCGCTACACGATTGAGGCCGGCATTTTCGGCCCTGGCGTGCGGCTCACTATGGCAGCGGTGCTCGGGTTGGTGCTGGTCGCCGGCGGCGAATTCATTCGCCGCACCGGCTTCAAGGTGCCGGTGCAAGGTGTTGCGGGCGCCTATATTCCGGCGATCCTGACGGCGGCAGGTGCCTTCATCCTGTTCGGCACCGTCTATGCCGCCCACGGCATTTACGGCTTCATCGGCCCGGCGCTCGCCTTTACGCTGCTCGGCGCCATCGGCGTTGCCACCATCGCTGCGGCTCTCGTCCATGGCCAGGCTTTGGCCGGCATCGGCCTTGTCGGCGCCATGGTGACGCCGGTGCTGATCGCCTCCCAGGCGCCCAATCCCTGGGCGCTGTTCGGCTATCTCGCCATAGTGCTCGCCGCCACCGGCGTCATCGCTCGCATGCGCGACTGGAAAGCGCTGATGGCGGCGGCCTTTTTCGGCACCGGCATCTGGACCATCCTCTACATGACGGATGCCCCGGGCGTGAATCTGTCCGCGATCCTGTTTATCGACGCCGTCACGCTGGCCATCCTCGCTTTTGTCTGGCTCGGCGGCCATCGCGACGAAACCGCCAGGGCCTTTGACTGGCCGTCCATCGTGCCTGGCCTGTTCGTTGCCTTCTCGGCGCTGGGCCTGTCGGTCGACCCGGTCTTCGCCGCCGCAGGCTATGCCTTGCCAGGCGCCGCGATCCTCGCGGCAATGGTGGCCGTTGCGCTCTATCGTCCGCTGGCGCTGCCGCTGCTTTACGCCGCAGGGCTGGCGACAGTACTGATCTATCTCGGCATCATCCCGCCAACCTCGATCGCGTCCGACTTTTCGGCCGGCGCTCTCGGCGTCGATGGCTTGCCCTTGGCCACGTCCAATGGTCTGACCCAGCGCATTGGCATTGCACTGGGCCTGGTCTTCATCGGCGCGGGCTTGTGGGCCGCCCGCAAGTTCGCGGCATCGTCCTGGTTGCGGTCCGCCTCCTGGGCGGCATCGGGTGTCATCGTGCCACTGGTCATCCTGCTGGCGCTCTGGTTCACCTTCGGCAACCTCGACCGCGACTTTGTCTATGCCGCCGTTGCAGCCCTGCTGGTCGTGGTCTTCGCCGCCGGCGGCGAGTGGATCGCGCGCGCCGAGGGGCCGCCACTCAAGGGCGGCATGGCGGTGTCGTTTGCCTTGAGCGGCGCGGCGGTCGCCGGCCTCTTGATGCTGCACATGGCTTTCGATTCCGGCTGGACCGCCATTCTGCTCGGTGCCGCGGCCATCGTGCCTGCGCTGGCAACGCGCTGGCGCTCTTATCCCGTGCTCGGCTGGATTTCGGTTGGCGCCGTGATCGCCGTGCTTGGCCGCGTCGCCTTCGATCCGACGATCGTCGGCGCCGAATTCCTGTCGACGACACCGGTGTTCAACTGGCTGCTGCCGGGCTACGGCGTACCGGCGCTCGCCTCTGGCTTCGCCGCCTGGCAGCTCGCCCGCACCACCAATGGCCGGCCGCGCCTCGCCATGGAGGCGGCTGCGGCGCTGTTTGCGCTGCTGACCGTCGCCATGCTGGTGCGTCACGCCATGCATGGCGGCGTCATCGACACGGGTGCGATGACGCTCGCCGAACAGGCGATCTACACACTGATCGCCATCGGCGCCGGCGCCATCCTGGTCGCCATCGACATGCGCTCGCCAAGTTCGGTGCTGCGCTATGGTTCGATGGCCGCCGGGGTGGTTTCGGTCGCCCTCATTGTCATCCGGCATTTCGTCGTGCTGAACCCATTATTCACCGACGAATCGACAGGCCGGATCCCGGTCTTCAACCTCTTGTTCCTGGCCTATCTCCTGCCGGCGGTCGCTGCCGGCGGGCTGGCGCTCTACATCAGGGACAAGCGACCGAAATGGTACGCGCAAATGCTGGCGCTGGTGGCGGCGGTACTTGCCTTCACCTACGCTACGCTTTCGGTAAGGCGCCTGTTCAAGGGCGAGTTCATCGGCCTGTGGAGCGGGCTCGGCCAGCTGGAAACCTACACCTATTCGGCGCTCTGGCTGGTGATCGGCGTGGCATTGCTCACCGCCGGCGTCTGGCTGAAATCGCAGGTGCTTCGCATCGCCTCCGCCGTACTGATCGCGATCGCGGTGCTGAAGGTCTTCCTCTTCGACATGTCGGAGTTGGAAGGCGTGCTCAGGGCGCTGTCCTTCATCGGCCTTGGCGCCGTGCTGATCGGCATCGGCCTGTTCTACCAGCGGCTTTTGACCAGGGCGGCGAAGGAAAATGGATAAAGGCAAGCAAGAACAATAAGATTTCAGCCCGGCCGGGAATAAATCGGCCAGTGGGAACGTTATCTCATTGCTTGGGTGACCGGGGCGGCGGACCGCTTCGCGCTGGCCGCTTGCGTCGCGCCGGGAAGGCGCGTTGAATCGGGATCAATAAGGGCGATTTCAGAACCAGCGGTCATGGACGAAAAGAAGGCAGCAATCCTTGGCGAAATACCGCGCCTGCGCCGCTACGCACGCTCGCTTTTGCGCGACCGCGATTCTGCCGACGACCTCGTTCAGGACTGCCTCGAGCGCGCACTCATGCGGCTCGAAAACTGGCAGACGGGAGAAAGCCCCAGGAGGTGGCTGTTTACGATCATGCATCATTTGTTCATCGACCAGATGCGCAAGGTGAACCGTCGCGGCGAAGCGGCGATGCTGCCACTGGAAGCGGGCGAGGCGGTTGCCCAGCCGGCCGAGCAGTTGGACGGCATCGCCTCGCGCGAGATCATCGACGCGCTGCAGGCGATCAGCCCCGATCGCCGCGCGGCCCTTGTCATGGTTGCCATCGAAGGCTTTTCCTATGCCGAGGCCGCCAATATTCTGGGCGTGCCCGCCGGCACGCTGATGTCGCGCATTGCGCGCGGGCGTGAGGAATTACGCGGGTTGCTGGATGACACGGCACGCCGCCGCGCGATAAGGATCGTAGAGAAATGATCCGCCGCGATTTTTCCGAACGTGACATCCATATGGCGCTCGATGGCGAACTGCCCTCCGACGAGCGTACCGCTTACGATGCCTGGCTTGATGCCAATCCCGAGATGAAGGCCAGAAGCGCCCGCTTCACAGCCGACCGGGAGGCTTTGCGCTCCGCCTTTGCCGGTGTGCTGGATGAGCCTGTTCCCGCCCGCTTGCGCAAGGTGGTGCTCGGCGAAGCACCTGTTAGGACTGCGGTGCCCCGCTCGCGCTGGTGGCTTGCCGCGGCGGCGGCCGTGCTTCTGGCCACGGGCGGATTTGGCGGCTACTTTGCAGGCATTGACGGCATCGGGCAGGAGAATCCTGCCGAGGATCGGCTCGCCGAACAGGCGATCGCCGCCCATGTCATCTATGCTGCCGAGAAGCGGCATGCGGTGGAAGTGCTGGCCAGCGACAAGGATCATTTGCAGACCTGGCTGTCCAACCGGGTCGGGCTGAAGCTGGTGGCGCCGGACTTGAGCGCGAATGGCTTTCAACTGATCGGCGGCCGGTTGCTGCCGGCCGGCGACAGCAAGGCCGCGATGCTGCTCTACGAGGACGACAAGGGCGAGCGCATATCCCTCTTCGTCACCGCCGAATCGACGGAGAACGCCAAGGGCACCTACGCTTCGGCGCAGGATGGCCCGCAGGCCGTCTACTGGCTGGACAAGGGCTATGGCTGCGCCGTCGTCGGTTCGCTGCCGCGCGAGCAATTGGCGGTCGTGGCCAAGAGTGCCTACGGCCAGCTTCTGGCAGGCTTGGCAAGCTGAGTCGGCTGCAATCATCCGCCGCCGGCGACCTGTCGAAACAGCGATCCTGTTCAAAGCCCGCGAGCTTCCTTGCCGCCAGGGAACCTGTCACAATTCGGCCCTAATCAAGGAGCGATAGCGCTTGATGAATACCGGCGCTTCGGCCGGTGTTTGCGACGCTTTTGACTGGGGCCGTTTCCGCAACGCAATCGAGGTTTTCTCAAGTCGCATGCCTGCCGAGATCCGCACGGCCCGCGCCTCTGACGTCGATGATCTCGCCGCCATCGAGAAAGCCGTTTTTTCGAGCGATCGCATTTCCCGCCGCTCTTTTCGCCTGTTCATCGAGCGCGAGACCGCCGAGACGCTGGTCGCCGAAGTCGAAGGCCGCGTCGCCGGCTATGCGATCGTGCTGTTTCGCAAGGGCAGTGGGGTGGCCCGGCTTTACTCCATAGCCGTCGGCCCGTTTTTCGGCGCGCTCGGCATCGGGCGCCGGCTGCTGTCGGCGGCGGAGGAGGCCGCCTTCGAGCACGACCGTATGATGCTGCGTCTCGAAGTGCGCGAGGACAACGACCGGGCCATCCGCATCTATGAGCAGGCCGGCTACCGCAAGATTGGCCGCGAGCCCGGCTACTACGAGGACGGCGCGACGGCGCTTCGTTATGAAAAGACATTGCGCGGCGACCTTCCTGTCGCCACCAGGGTGCCATTCTATCAGCAGACCTGCGAGTTCACCTGCGGCCCATGCTGCCTGATGATGGCGATGGCCAATTTCGACCGCGACTTCGTGCCCGATCCGGTGATGGAAATCCGCCTCTGGCGCGAGGCGACCACCGTCTTCATGATGTCGGGTCCGGGCGGCTGCGAGCCGTTCGGCCTGGCTGTGTCGGGGTACGAAAGCGGGCTCGCGGCGGAGATTTTTGTTTCCTTCTACGGCGCGCTGTTCCTGCAGTCGGTGCGCAGCGAGGACAAGCGCCGGGTGATGGAACTGGCCCAGGTCGACTTTCGCCGCCGCGCGGAACTTTACGGCATCCCGGTGAATTACCGCTCGTTCGCCATCGATGATATCCGCACCGCGATATCAGAGGGAAAACTGGTGCTGGTGCTGATCAGCGGCTTCTTGATGTTCGGCAAGAAGGTGCCGCACTGGGTGCTGGCCATCGGCGATGACGGCGATCATATTCTGATCCACGATCCCTGGGTCGAGGACGAAAGGCAGGAAACCATCCTTGATGCCGCCAACATTCCAGTGCCCTACGGCATCTTCATGAACATGGCGCAGTTCGGCCGCGACGGACTGCGTGCCGCCATCACTCTGGGGAAGCGCGACACACAATGACCTGGGTCATTCTTACCGGCCGGCAGAGCGATCTCGACCAGGTGGCGACACCGCACAAGATCATCACCAACCGCGATTACCTCGCGCATCCCTCGCTGTTTCGGGGCCAGCGTCCGAAGGTCATCAACCTGTCGAACAATTATGGCTACCAGAGCCGCGGCTACTATGCCTCGCTGCTGGCGAGCTCGCGTGGCCACAAGGTTATCCCGACCGTCGAGACGATGATCGACCTGTCGGAGCGCAAACTCTACGAGCATGCGCTGCCCGAACTGGAACTGGCGCTCAACAAATGCCGCAAGGATCTCGGCGGCGCCTTTCCCGCCAAGGTCTGCATCTTCTTCGGCATCGGCCCGTCAAAGGTCTGGGACCGCTTCGCCAAGCTCCTGTTCGACTGGTTCCGGGCGCCGGCGCTCGAAGTCCACATCAAGGACAGCGCCGAATGGGCCTCGATCCGCAAGATCGGCTTTCATCCGCTGGCGCGCATGACCGAGGACGAGGAAAAGAGCTTCATCCAGTGCCTGGAGACCTACACCAACCGCGAATGGCGCGACACCAAGGGGCGCACGCCTGCGCGCTACACCTTCGCCACGTTGGTCGATCCGCATGAGGAGTTGCCGCCATCGGAAATTTCGTCGCTGCGCTACTGGGCCAAGATCGCCGAAAAGATGGGGGTCGAAATCGAGCCTATCACCAGAAAGGATCTCGCCAAGCTCGCGAACTACGACGCGCTGTTCATCCGCGAGACCACGTCGATCTCCAACCACACCTATCGCTTCGCCCGCCGCGCGCAGCAGGAAGGCATGCCGGTCATCGACGATCCGCTGTCTATGATCCGTTGCACCAACAAGGTCTATCTCAACGAGCTGATGTCCTACAACAAGGTGCCGGTGCCGCCGACGGTGATGATCGCCGGCACCTCGGATCTTGAACTCGCGGCGCAGACTCTGGGCTTCCCGCTGGTACTGAAGATCCCGGATTCGTCCTTCTCGCGCGGCGTCAAGAAATGCGCCAACTTCGAGGAACTGAAGACGCTCGCTACCGAATGGCTGGAGGATTCCGACCTCCTCATCGCGCAGAAATTCATTCCCACCGAATATGACTGGCGCGTCGGCGTGCTCGGCGGCCAGCCGCTGTTTGCCGTGCACTATCTGATGGCCAAGAAGCACTGGCAGATCGTCAATCACAAGGCCAACGGCAAGCCCGACCAGGGCGGCATCAAGACCTTCACGCTGAAGGAGACGCCCACCCATGTCGTCGAAACGGCGGTGAAGGCGGCACGCTGCATCGGTGACGGCCTCTACGGCGTCGACCTCAAGGAGACCAAGGACGGCGTCTTCGTCATCGAGGTCAACGATAATCCCAATCTCGACCATGGCTGGGAGGATTCCGGCGAAAAGGACGAGGTCTGGATCCGGCTGACGCAGTGGTTTCTGGAACGGCTCGACCGGCCGGGGCGGCAATAGTTCGGCCCGAGCAGCTCGCCGTTTCACGGAAACGGCGAGCTGCTCTATCTCTTTGTTTTGAAGCAATTCCGGACGGAAAACCGCTTCACACTTTTCCTGAAATTGCTCCAGGGGGAAACATGCAGTTCATCGTGATCGAGGATTTCACCGGCTGCGATCGCAAGGACATTTACCGCCGCTTTCGCGACCGGGGCCGTCTGAAGCCGGAGGAGCTTGTCGTGCACCACAGCTGGATCGCTGCGGATATGAGCCGCTGCTTCCTGCTCGTCGAGGCCGATGACGTCACGCTCCTGCAGCGCTGGGTCATCGAATGGGCTGATCTGGTCGAATTCGAGATCATTCCCGTGGCCACCAGCAAGGACATGGTGGTGGCCTTGAGCGGACACCTGTGACCATCGCGTATCAACGCAACGCCGGTGAGCCCACCTTGCGCTGGCATTCCTTGATCAGCCAGCCGCGGAACGCCGCCACGACATCGCGTCTGGCGCTGCGCTCCGGGATCGTCAGGCAATAGGGCTGGCGTAGCGCAATTGCCCCGGCTGCCGGCCTTATCAGCCTGCCGTCCTCCACTGCCTCGGCACAATAGACCCCTTGTGCCAGCGCAACGCCCAGCCCCGAAATGGCGAGGTCGAGCGCCGCACGCGACGAATTGGCCGACAGGCCTCGCTGCGCTGCCCTGCCAGGTTGGACACCGGCGGCCTCGAACCAGTTGCGCCAGGACGGAAACGATGCGCCGGTCGGACCCCAGTCGGTGTGGATCAGCGGCAGCCCTGCAAGCGGACCGTCGCCTGCGTTGATTGTGCTGGAAAGCGATGGTGCGCAGACGGGATAGACGGCGTCCCGGGCGATATCCTCGGTCGGGTGCTCGCGATAGTGCGGACCGTAAGAGAGCCTGATGTCGATCAACTCGCGGTCGAACGGCACCGGGTCGTCGTCACCGCGCAGCGATATATCGGCGGCGCCATGGCTTGCGACAAAACCGGACAGACGCTGCGAAAGCCAGCCCATGGCCATGGATGGCGGCACCGAGACCACCAGGCGCGGGCGAAATGTGTCGCCGCCCAGTTCGCGCGAGACACTGCCGATTTCCTGGAAGGCCATGGTCAGCCGTGGCAGCATCTCCACGCCGGCCTCGGTGAGCACCACTTTGCGGTTGACCCGATGAAACAGCCTGCGGCCCATCTGCTCCTCGACGGTGCGGATAAGCTGGCTGACGGCGGCGGCCGAAACCGAAAGCTCCTCCGCCGCCGCAGCAAAGCTGCCCGTGCGTGCCGCGGCCTCGAAAGCCTGAAGCCCTTTGAGTGATGGAGATGTGACCATGATCGCCATATAGACAAGATAACCTTATCCAAATTGCAGGAATCGTCGCTTTTGAAAAGCTTTTTCAGCGGATAGGGTAAGCCTCGTCAAATCGCCGGCCTGGATCGAGCCGATGGATCATCGCGACATAATCGCGTCACTAACCCCGGAAGAACGCAGCCGCCTGACCGCCAAGTCCGATGCCGCGGGTCTCGTTCAGCTCGGCGCCCACTGGGGTGCGATTGTGATCATTGGATCGCTGATTGCCGCGAAAGTGCCATTCTGGCCGTTGCTGATGCTGCCGCAAGGCATCCTGATCGTGTTCCTGTTCACGCTGCTGCACGAGACGGTTCATCGCACCGCCTTCGAGACACAGTGGCTGAACGATGCCGTGGCGCGGGTGTGCAGCCTGGCGCTTGCATTGCCGGCCGACTGGTTCCGCTATTTCCATTTCGCCCATCACCGCTTCACTCAGGATCCCGAGAACGACCCGGAACTGGCCTTTCCCAAGCCGGAAACGCTGCGACAGTATCTCGTGCATGTTTCCGGCATTCCGCTGTGGTTGGGCCATCTCAAGACGCTCTACGCCAATGCGGCCGGCGGCAGCCAGGAAAGCTATGTGCCGCCGAAAGGTCGACCCAAGGTTAGCGCCGAGGCGCGCGCCATGATTGTCTTCTACGCTGTGCTAATTCTGCTCGCCGTCTATTTCCAGCTCTCCGTGCTCCTTTATGTCTGGATCATTCCGGCTCTGCTCGGTCAGCCGTTTCTGCGCCTCTATCTCCTGGCCGAGCACGGCCGCTGTCCGTTTGTCGCCAACATGTTGGAGAACACAAGAACCACGCTGACCAATTGGGTGGTGCGCAAGCTCGCCTGGAACATGCCGTTCCACGCCGAGCATCATGCCTATCCTGGTGTGCCGTTTCACCAATTGCCGCAGTTTCACGCGCTGATCGAGCGGCATCTCAAGGTGGTCGAGCCGGGCTATGTCAGCTTCCATGAGAAATACATAGAGACATTGCGCTGATGCCGGGCAGCCGGCAAACGGTCGCGTCCGGTTGAGGGCGCGACCGTTCGGCATGAGCGGTCAGACCTGGGCTATGCCGCCGTCGACGAACAGTTCGGCCCCGGTGACAAAGCTGGAATCGTCCGAGGCCAGGAACACTGCCGCCTTGCCGATCTCATCAGGATCGCCAAGCCGGCCCATCGGCACCTGGGCAGCAAGGAAGTCCAGCAAGCCCTTCTGGTTCTGGGCTTCAGGTCCGGCAAGCTCGGCGAGGCCTGTCGTACGGGTCGGGCCAGGACTGAGGATGTTGACGCGGATCTGCCGCTCCTTCAGGTCGAGAATCCAGCTGCGGGCAAAGTTACGCAGCGCCGCCTTGGACGCGCCGTAGACGCTGAACGCGGCCGCGCCGGTCGAGCCGGCTGTCGAACCGGTCAGGATCACCGAGGCCCCATCGGTCAGCAGTGCGAGCGCCTTCTGCACCGTGAACAGCACTGCCTTGACGTTACGGTCGAAGGTTTCGTCAAAATGCTGTTCGGTTATCTGGCCGAGCGGCAGCATGGAACCGCCGCCGGCATTGACCGAGAGTACATCGATGTGGCCGCTTTGCGTTTTCACCTGGGCATAGAGACGGTCGAGATCGGCAGAGCGGGTCGAATCCGCCTGGATTCCGGTGGCGTTCTTGCCGATTGCCGCGACGGCCTTGTCGATCTCGGCCTGTCGCCGTCCGGTGATGTAGACATGCGCGCCTTCGGCGGCGAAGCGCTTGGCGATGCCAAGGCCGATGCCGCTGCTGCCGCCGGTAACCAGGGCGATCTTTCCTTCGAGCTTCCGTATCATTTTCGCTACTCCTGTTGTGGGTAGCGAAGACATATGGACAGCCGGTTCTTTTCGAAATAGCAATGCTTGAAAACAATCGTTGCAGAATTGGTGATGTCGAAAGTTCCGGATTTCGAAGGGTTGGCCATGTTCGCCAAGGTCGCGGAGGAGCGGTCCTTTGCCGCTGCCGCACGCGTGCTCGGCCTGTCGGTGGCAACGGTGTCGCGTGGTGTCAGTCGGCTGGAGGAGCGACTTGGCGCAAGGCTTTTCAACCGCACGTCGCGGCGGCTGGCTCTTACCGATTTTGGTCAGCGGCTCGCCGAACGTGCGTCTCGACTCTACCGCGACGCGGAGAATGCCGAGAACGCGGCGCGAGAACTGTCAGCCAGCCCGCGCGGCCTGGTGCGTCTGGCCGTGCCGATGTCGTTTGGGTTGCGGTGGGTGGCGCCGTTGCTTCCTGATTTCTTCAAGCTCTATCCTGATGTGTCGATCGATATGCACCTGAGCGATGCGGTCGTCGATCTGATCGGTGAAGGGTTCGACGCAGCACTGCGGATTGCCGTGTTGCCGGACTCTTCGCTGGTTGCCAGGCGCCTGTGCGGCATCGCCCCGTATATCGTGGCTGCACCGTCCTATCTCGCCAGGCATGGCCGTCCAGGCACACCACGCGATCTCGACGCGCATCACTGCCTGGGCTACGCCTATCGTCCGCGGCAGGACGTCTGGCATTTCAGCAATGTCGTGGGTGATCAGGAAGTTGTCACACCGTCAGGGCCGTTGCGAGTAACCAACTCAGACGCCCTGGTTCCGACCGTTTTGGCGGGGTTGGCAATTGCCGAGCTGCCGGAATTCATTGCCAGCGAATACCTTGCCGACGGGCGCATGGAAGCGATCCTGACCGACTGGACTTTACCCAGAGGCGCGCTGTATTTCGTCACGCCGTCGGCCCGCTCGCGCCCGGCGAAGGTGGAAGCCGTCGCCGGATTCATGGCGGCGCACCTGTCGAGACCAAGCTGGGAACTGATCTCCAAATAGATGGCGCGGCGGAACAATAGAGGCCCGACGGCATGCTCTCGGAACGGCTCGGTTCGGGACGGAGTGACAAAACGCCTTTGGCCTAAGGTCAGCCGATCTGGCTGCGCAGTGCACGCGATTTCAACAGACGCTGAATATCCGATGCCTTTGACGGTACGCCGATCAGGTACCCCTGAGCCTCGACGCAGCCATTCTTGCGCAGCATGTCGAGCTGCACCTCGGTCTCGACGCCCTCGGCCGTGACAACAATGCCAAGCTCGGTGCCGAGCCCGATGACGGTGCGGACGATGGCCGCCGTGTCGTGATTGGCCATGTCGCCAATGAATGAGCGATCGATCTTGATCTTGTCCACCGGGAAACGCCTGAGGTAGCCGAGCGAGGAATAGCCGGTGCCGAAATCATCCAGCGCGATGCGGATGCCGAGTTCGCGCAACTGCCGCAGCGTCTTGAGCACGGCTTTGCTCTCGTCCATCAGCACGGTTTCGGTGATTTCCAGCTCTAGCTGTGCGGCCGGCACGCCGGAAAAGGCCAACGCCGAGATAACGCTGCGGGCAAAGCCGCCGCTTCTAAGCTGCACGGCCGAGACATTGACCGCGATGCGCAAGCCAGAAGGCCAGCTTGCCGCCGCCGTACAGGCCGTTCTCAGCGCCCACTCGCCAAGCGGCACGATCAGTCCGGTTTCTTCGGCGACCGGAATGAATTCGTCTGGCGCGACAGTGCCGCGCGCCGGCGAATGCCAGCGCATCAAGGCCTCCGCGCCGATGATCTCGCCGGAAGCGATGTTCATGATGGGTTGGAAGTCGAGATCGAATTCCTGGCGCGGCAGCGCAGCCTCGAGGTCCACCTCGATCGCCCGGCGGGCCTGCACCACGGCGTCCATTTCGGGCTCGAAGAAGCGATACAGGTTTCTCCCTTCGCTCTTCGCCCGATAGAGCGCGGTATCCGCGTTTTTCAGCAGCGTATCGGCGTCCCTGCCATCGTCGGGGAAAACGGCAATGCCCAGGCTGATACCGATGTGCATCTCCCGGCTCTTGTCGCGAAACGGTTTTGCGATCGCCTCGACGATGCGCTTCGCCAGTTTCTCCGCTTCGGCGATGCCCCTGGAATTGAACTGCATGATGACGAACTCGTCGCCGCCGAAACGGGCGACGATGTCTGTTTCATTGCGCAGGCAGTGCTGCAGCCTCTCGGCCACGCTTTTCAGGAGCCAGTCGCCGGCAGGATGTCCCCAGGTGTCGTTGACCGCCTTGAAGCGGTCGAGATCGAGCGAGAAGATCGCCAACGGCGTAGCCGCCTCATCGTCCAGCGCCAGGTCGAGCCGCTCGCGAAACATCGAGCGGTTGGGCAGTCCGGTCAGCGTGTCGTGATGCGCAAGATGGGTCATGCGCTCTTCGGTGCGGCGGCGTTCGGTGACGTCGTCGAAGGTCACCACCCAGCCGCCGCCGCTCATCGGCTGGCGCGTGACCAGAACCGTCCTGCCGTCGGTTAGATACCGATAGGCCGAATGCATCTTTGCCGCCACCAGGCAGGCTTCGGTTTTGGCGACTTCGCTGTCGACATCGATCTTCGTATAGATGCCGAGTTCCAGCAATCGTTCCAGCGCGTCGCGGTGCGTTGTTCCAAGCGGGAAGTCCGCCGCGGTGACGTTGTAGAGCTCCAGAAAACGCCGGTTGCGCACGATCATCTTGCCGTTGCCGTCGTACATCAGCAGGCCTTGCGACATGTTGGCGAGCGCGGCGTCGAAGCGGCGGTGCTGCTCCTTGAGGTCCTGCTCGGCGCGTCGCTGTTCGGTGATGTCCTCGTAGATCGAAACCCAGCCGCCCAAGGCCAGCGGGCGGTGCGAGATGCTGACGATGCGGTCATCCGACAGCGTCTCCTCGTAGGTCGAGGGTTTCGCCTGGTCGATATAGGGTTTGCGGATGGCATAAAGCTCGTCTGCGGTTTGCGAGGCGATGCCGATGTCGGCGCTGTGCCGCAGGATGTCGATGAAGCGGATGCCCGGACGTATCAGCTTGGCGTCGAGGCGAAAGATATTGAGGTAGTTGCCGTTGCAGATGATCATGCGTTCGTCGGCGTCGAACATGCACAGGCCGTGCGACATGTTCTCGACGGCGGCTGAAAAGCGTTCGTTCTGTTCGCGCAGCTCGTCTTCCATGCGGCGCGAGCGCTCCATGCCTTCGGCCGCCCGCTCCGGGACGACCGAACCATTCTTGACATCCACGACGGGCATGAGGCGCGCCTGCGGTGCGTGATCGAACACCGCACTGTTATCTTTTCCGGTTAATTTAGCGTTTTCTACCCTACCGCCGACGTCGCAACTGGGCGCCGCGACTTCTCGATCCCTGAAAACCGCTTCAGGAAGGCATTCTGCGCGGAGGTCACCGAGCGCGGTGTGAAGTCGAAGCGCTCGGCGGAAAAACCGCGCGGACGGCCGAAGAATTCGGTCGCTTCGGCGGTAGAGAAGCCGGCGAGCAGCGTTGCCTCGAAATAGGCGGCGATCTGGTCGGCGCGCTTGATCTCCCTGCGCAGTGCCGCGGCCGGTTCGGGCGGCAGCGAAAAGCGCAGATGGATGGCGCGCTGCAGGCGCAACTCGCAGTCCTTGTAGCTGCCGCCCATCACCGACTTGAACGGCGAGATCATGTCGCCGATGACATATTCGGGCGCATCGTGCAGCAGCGCGGCCAACTGGTCATCGGCCGAAGCCTGTGGCGCCAGTTCGTTGAACAGGGCCTCCACCAGCAGCGAATGCTGGGCGACCGAAAACGCATGCTCGCCGCTGGTCTGGCCGTTCCAGCGCGCGACCCGGGCAAGCCCATGGGCAATGTCCGAAATCTCGATGTCGAGTGGGGAGGGGTCGAGCAGGTCGAGCCTACGGCCGGACAGCATGCGCTGCCAGGCACGTGGCGGCGCACCGGCGCGGTCCGCCGCCATCAGGTTTCCTCCGCGCTGACGGTTTCCTGAGGAAAACGGAATTTGGCCCATGCGGGAATGGTCACCGTCACCGGGACATCACCCGCCAGGATCGGCTGGCCGGCGTCCAAGGCTGCCTTGACCCTGTCTATGCGGGCAATGGCAAGTCCCGTGCCGTCGGCACTCGAGCCGAGTGTACCGACCGGCCGTCCCTCGACGGTGAGGTCGGTGCCTGCGGCGGGCAGGGGAGGACTTGCCTGGACAATCAGCACACGGCGCCTCGCTGTGCCGCGATGCTGCATGCGCGAGACGACTTCCTGGCCGACATAGCATCCCTTCCTAAAGCCGACGCCACCCGTCTCGTCGAGCAGGACGTCATGGGGAAAGGCGTCGCCCAACGCATAATCGGCACCGCTCTCGGCAATGCCGTGGGCGATGCGGAAGGCTTGCCAGGCGGCGGCGTCGCCGGCGCCCGCAGTGCCGGCATAGGAGCGCGTGACGCCTTCATTGAGAAAGCGTGTGTCGGCAACCGCGGTTGAATCATTTTCCGAGGCGATTGACCCTTTTCCCCACGCAACGGTGACAAGCGCCTGTTCCGACTTGGCAATCTCGACCTTGGCGCGAAGCCTGTAGAGCATCAGCCGGCGAATGAAATCATCTGAAATGTCGGCACGGCATTCCAGCAGGAAGGCGTTTTCACCGGCACGCGAGATCAGGAAATCGAACAGGATCTTGCCTTGCGGGGTCAACAGCGCGCCGGGCTTTGCTTCGCTTTTGCCAAGCGTATCGAGATCGGTGGTCAGGATGTTTTGCAGAAAGTGCTCGGCATCCAGGCCGGAAACGGAGATGAGCGCGCGGTCTTTCAGCAGGGCAAAGGGCATGGGGAGAATAAAAGCCTGATCTTGCAAAACGGTTGGCCATTACGTAAGCCGCTGACACTCCCCCCGCAAGAGAGCATGCTCATGACCTACGACCTCATCCTGACAGGCGGCACGGTGGTCAACCATGACGGCGAGGGGCAACGCGATCTCGGGGTGAAGGACGGGCGCATAGCGGTCATCGGCGATCTCCACCGGGCCTCGGCCGGTGAGACGATCGACTGCCGCGGCTTGCACATCCTGCCCGGTGTCGTCGACAGCCAGGTGCATTTTCGCGAGCCTGGACTGGAGCACAAGGAAGATCTGGAAACAGGCTCGCGGGCGGCGGTGCTCGGCGGCGTCACCGCGGTGTTCGAGATGCCGAACACCAACCCGCTGACCACCAGCGAGGCAACGCTTGCCGACAAGGTCCGGCGCGGCAGCGGCCGCATGCATTGCGACTTCGCGTTCTGGGTCGGCGGGACTCGCGATAACGCCAGGGATGTCGGAGAACTCGAGCGGTTGCCGGGGGCAGCAGGCATAAAGGTCTTCATGGGATCGTCCACCGGCGATCTGCTGGTCGAGGACGACGAAGGCGTCGCTTCCATCCTGAGGAACACCCGCCGTCGTGCCGCGTTCCATTCCGAGGACGAATTCAGGTTGCGCGAACGTCTGGGCGAACGCATCGAGGGCGATCCGTCATCGCATCCGGTCTGGCGCGACGAGATCGCCGCCTTGCGCTGCACCGAACGGCTGGTGCACATCGCGCGCGACGCTCGCGCCCGGATCCACGTCCTGCACATCTCGACCGCCGAGGAGATTCTGTTCCTCGAACAGCACAAGGACGTCGCGACCTGCGAGGCGACGCCGCACCATCTGACGCTGAGTGCCGACGATTATGCCCGGCTCGGTACGCTGATCCAGATGAACCCGCCAGTGCGCGCCTCCCGCCACCGCGACGGCGTCTGGCATGGCATCGCACAAGGCATTGTCGATGTGCTCGGCTCCGACCACGCGCCGCACACGCTGGCCGAAAAGGCAAAGCCCTATCCGGCCTCACCCTCGGGCATGACCGGTGTGCAGACGCTGGTGCCGATCATGCTCGACCACGTCAACGCGGGACGGCTGACCCTGCAGCGCTTTGTCGATCTCTCCAGCCACGGCCCGCAACGCATCTTCGGCATGGCCAGAAAAGGCCGCATCGCCGCCGGCTATGATGCCGACTTCACCATTGTCGACATGAAGCGGCGCGAGACCATCACCAATGCGCAAGCCGGCTCGAAGGCAGGCTGGACGCCCTATGACGGCAAGGAAGTGACCGGCTGGCCGGTCGGCACGGTCATTCGCGGCCGCCGCATCATGTGGGACGGCGAGATCGTGATGCCTGGGCAGGGCCGGGCGGTGGAGTTTTCCGAGGCGTTGCCGGGATAGGCTTCCCCTTCAACATGCTTCACGCCTTTGATTCTCAAGCGTTTCTGCACTATGTTCAGGACGCTATGAACACATATGCGCTGCCCATGATTGTCCCCGCTGAGTTTCCGGAGCTGCAGGCGCTCTTGTGGGACCGTGATGTCGCGCGCCCGATCCCTGCCGAGGAGGCGTTTGCTTTGTACGAGCGCAATTGGCGTTTTGTCGACCAAACGCGGCTTACGGCGCGCGAAAAGCTGCTTATACAGAATCTGGCCGACGAATTCGGTCATGGCGTCCTTTTGACTGCTGGCTGAAGCCCTTTCTTGTCTGTTTTCGTCTCGCGTCTACAACATTGAACTGGATATAGCGCGAGCGGATCATGAAGGAATTCAGAAGACCCGAACATCGCATCATTGGCGAAGCTCTCGCGTTGATGGATCGCCATCTCCTTACCGCAAACAAATGCTGGTTTGGGGGCGGGACGGCGATTGTTATGAAATTCGGCGAGTACCGACGATCCCTGGATGTTGATTTCCTGTGCGCTGATCCCGATGGCTATCGCGAATTGCGGACCCATGCGATCGAACGTGGGATCAAGGCGTTTTTCCCTGAACCCGTAGAAGCTGTTCGAGATTTCCAGATTGACCAGTATGGTTTGAGAACAATCGTGAGATTGCAAGGCCAACCGATCAAATTCGAAGTGATCCGCGAAGGTCGCATCCAACTTCAAGGTCAATTCGACAAAGATCTAAAGGTACCTACTCTCACTGCAGCGGACATGTTCGCCGAGAAACTGCTGGCCAATGCCGATCGGTGCCAGGATCGCGCGACCGCGTATCGCGATGCCATCGACCTTGGGATCTTGATTGGTATCCATGGAAAAATCCCGACGGAGGCTCTCGGCAAGGCACAGACTGCCTACGGCACTGATATCCAGAACAAGGTTGCGTGGGTCGCGAACAAGCTTCAGGACCGGGACGAGCTACACAACGCCGCCGAGGTCCTGCAAATGGATCCCGGCTTGGCTACAGAAGCGATCTCAGCCCTTCGAGATGAAGGTATCCGCATTTGGCCGGATATAGGCATTCTCACCGGCGCTCAGCGCGGATAGGCATTCGCGTAACCCGATATTCAATCCCCGGCGACGAAGAAGGTCCACTCCCCGGCGGGCGTGATGCCGACGCGATAGAAGATATAGGCGCCGAACTGCTTCATGTCGTCGAAATCGCCGGCGGTGACGATCTTGAACAGCTCGACCCGCTGCTTGGCGTCGAGCTTGTCCAGCGGCAGCGCGAAGAAATACGGCCAGACGTAGAGTTCCTGCGGTGTTTCGGCATCGACATGAACATAGCCGGCACTGAGCACTTCCTCCAGGATGGCCAGGATCTCCTGGCCGTCCGGGTCACCCGACAGGCCTTTGAGGAAGGCGATGGCGTCGCCGTCGATGTCGGCCAGCGACAGCTGGGTCATGCTGTCGCCCTTGCCGATCAGGGGCCTGAGCTTTTCGATGTCGCCGCTCTTGCAGGCTTCGATGATGAGGTCGTGCATGCGCCGCACGGGCTCCGGCAGCTTGCCGAGGTCGTATACGACTTCCGGCAAGGGTGCTTCGGGATCGACACGCGGTCTGTTGCTGCCGCCATCCGCCGGGCTGTTGGGCTCCGCCGCGTCCGGAGCGGCCGGCTGCTGGCCGGTCGAAGGTGGCGTTCCCACCGGGTCAGGCATGGGAATCGCGCCGCCGGGCGACGAAGCGTCGTTATCCGCTGACGGTGTGACGGGTGAGGGAAGCTCTTCGCGCTGGATTTCGCTCAGCGCATAGGCCTGGCTGCTTGGCAGGCACGTCACAAAGGCAATCGCGGCACAGCAAGCGGCGAGGCGGATGTGGAGGACCAGGCCCTTCGACCGGCCCGACATCGGAAAATTCACTGCCCGTATCTCCTTGGCTCCCGGGCATGATGCCCAAACGGCAATCGATCGTCAAAGAACCGGATGTCGGTTCAGTGCCGCAGCCGCTCGGGTTCGAAGGCGCCAGCAATAACCTTTTCACGCATGCGGTCGAGCAGGGCAAGGGCCGATGTCTCGCCATTGGCGCGCAGCATTTCACCGAACGCGGTCTCTAGCGCTGCCTCGGCAATGATCTCGGGCTCGATGCCGGCCGAAAGGCCCTCAGCCCAGGCTTCGCTGTGGCTCTCCACCGCCGTCAGGCGTTTTTCTTCCCTGACCAGCGCGTCGATGTCGTTGACACCATGTTCCATAAGCGATGTCCACCCTTTCAAGCGGCGACCCGTCAATGGGGATCATGCTTGATCTGTTCCGTTTACACGCAGCCTAAGTAAGTATCTGTAAATACGACATTTTTTTGATCGTCTTTTACAGGGGGCGGCTGTATCTGGCGAAGCTGCGTTTCAACCCGGATCGAACTTAGCCGATTAGGCCGGCCTGCGGGTTGAAAACCTTCAGTTTGAGTTAATTTCGCATTCGTGCGGTAACGTTTGATTAACGCTGTTGCAGAAGTGCAACATCAGGATTGCACCAAGACACAGACCGGTACAAGCCGGATTTCTCCAACATCACCGATGATGGCCCCGATACCTGTTGATGGATCGCCTGAAGCACGTGCGTCGAAACAGAGTCATGCAACGCGTTTCATGTCTTTGTACTTATGCATGTCGCGTCCCAAAGCCGGGGCACTTTGGGCGACATACATTAGTTTCCATAGCGCGAGGCGATATCGCGCGACAGCGTCTCGCCTTCCTTCATGTAGCGGCTGATGGCTTCGGTGGCTGAAGCGGTGCACTGGGTATAGGTGCCGCCGAAGGAACGATAGCCGCGATTGAAGCTGGCGATGAAGCGGGCGCGGCGCTCCGGGTCCGGATTTTCCGAATCGAGCAGTTTTTCCATCTCGCCGCGCCATTGGTCGCCCTTCTCCCCGCACAGATTGCGCAGGAAATGCAGCGACCCCAGAACCTCTGCCAGCCGCATCAGCCCCGGCTCGAACGGCGACTCGGCGCTGAACGCCGGCCGCACGGCCACGGCGGTACTGACGGCAAGGCATAAAGCAACAAGAAGAGGAGCGCGGCTCATAGGTCTATGTGGCCAAACAATTTGTCGCCTGCAAGGCGTTTCCGGCGCCGCCGTTGAGGAATTCAGCGGCTTTCAGGGGAACCAGCAGGTCGGCCAAGCAGATCTTCCGCCACCGCGAACACCGAACCGGCAAGCGGCAGCGCCGTCATCTCGCGGAGCGTGTAGAAGGCGGCTGTCTCGGCATCGTCGCTGGCCACGGCCTCGCCGCCGGCATAGGCGGCGCCGAAGACCGTGAGTCGGTAATCGACAGGGTGGGAATCATCCCTGCCGTCGATATGGATTTCCCGAAGCGGGCGGAAACCGGTGGCACGCAGACCGGTCTCTTCCAGCAGTTCGCGCTTCGCGGCATCCTCCAGCGTCTCGCCGGCCTCGACCTTGCCGCCCGGAAATGCATAAAGTCCCTGTGAGGGCTGCCGGGCTCGCTTGACCAGCAGCACGGTGTCGCCACGCACCACGGCTACGGAGACAGCTGGCAGTATCTTTCGCATGTCGTTCATGGCTCTCAACCGTTCGACCGCCGCAGCCCGCTGTGGACGGTTGGCGCCAGACAGCTTTAGCGGTTGCAGTGCGGCTGTTCCATCGCCACTTTCTTGCGCAGCCATTCCAGGGCAGGAGCAATCGATCATGTGCGGACGTTTTGCCTTAACGGCCACGCCGGATCAAACCGCTGCCTTTCTGGGCTTGGCCGAACTGGAAGATTTCCCGGCGCGCTACAACATCGCGCCAACCCAGCCGGTGCTGATGGCGACCGCTGGTGCGCCGCGCTCACCAGGTTCCAATTTGCCGGACCGGCAACCGATGCTGGTGCGCTGGGGGCTCATCCCGACCTGGGTGAAGGACACCAGGGAGTTTCCGCTGCTGTTCAACGCGCGCTCGGAAGGCGCGATCGAAAAGGCCTCGTTCAAGGCTGCCATGCGCCATCGCCGCGCGCTGGTGCCGGCATCAGGCTTCTACGAATGGCGGCAGACCGGGGGCAAGAAGGGGCAGCCCTATTGGATCCGGCCCAGGCATGGCGGGCTGGTCGCCTTTGCCGGCCTGATCGAGACCTATGCGGAGCCGGGCGGCTCGGAAATGGATACCGGCGCAATCCTGACGGTCAACGCCAATGCCGACATCGCCCATATTCATGATCGGATGCCGGTCGTCATCGATCCCAGGGACTTCGCTCGCTGGCTGGATTGCCGCACGCAGGAGCCGCGCGACGTCGCCGACCTGTTGCGACCGGCGCAACTCGATTTCTTCGAGGCGATTCCAGTCTCCGACCTCGTCAACAAGGTCGCCAACACCGGACCGGAGATTCAAGTAAGAGGGGAGATCGGCCCGGAGCCCGAGAAGGCCAGACGCCAGAAACCTGGCACCGACGACAGTCAGATGACGCTGTTCTAGCGAAGCCTGTCGAGGGCCTTATTCCAGGATGCTTGTTCGCACCCTCATCGCCGGCGCTCGCGCCGGCGGAACATCATCTCAGGCGGCGCGCGGCGATACGATCTTCTGCGCCGGCTTCTTCTTCTTCGCGGTATGAAGAAGTGCGGCGACGATCGCGGCCGGGCCGATTGCGCGATAGTGGCTGGCCAGCGCCGGTTGCTTGGCGCGGTTGGCTTCCTGCTTGCTTCGAGGCATGTTCTCTTCCCTGGTAACGTTTTCGTGTCTGCGTTTGATGGCTGATTCCGACCAAATCGTGACGCTTGGTGATCTAGCCGGCGAATGTTTCATGACTGTGCCGACATGTTTAATAAAATGTTTCACTGGCTGATTCCGCGTGATCGAGCGACGGGTTTGCCTGTCTTGGCGACGTTTTTCCCGGGATCAGCGACTTGACGGCAACAATGGCCAAGGCGATAAAGCCGCCCATGAAAACGTCTTTCGCCATTTGTGGCATTTGCATTATTGGCTAGCCTCGCGCTGGTCCGGACGTTTTCGCCTCATCTTTCCCCAGATTGGACAAACGCCCCGGCCAGCAGGCTGGAGCCTGATTTGCGCCTCGGCGCGAGGCTGGCTCCATGCAAACAAGAAGTTCTGAACCGGGAAGGCATGGAATGTCTGACGCATCGAAGGGCCTGCACCTCTACAACACGCTGACGCGTACGAAGACGGATTTCGTTCCGATCGATGCGCTGAACGTGCGCATGTATGTCTGCGGCCCGACCGTCTACGACTTCGCCCATATCGGAAATGCCAGGCCGGTCATTGTCTTCGACGTGCTGTTCCGCCTGCTGCGCCATCTCTATGGACAAGCCCACGTCACCTATGTGCGCAACATCACCGACGTCGATGACAAGATCAACGCGCGTGCGTTGCGCGATTTCGGCGGCGAGATATCCACCGGAAAGCTGTCGCTCAACGAAGCGATCCGGCGGGTGACGGAAAAGACCGCCGACCAGTTCCACAGGGATGTCGCCACGCTCGGCTGCCTCGAGCCGACAGTCGAACCGCGCGCCACCGAATTCGTCGAGCCGCGCGCCGACGGCAAGGCCGACATGATCACCTTGATTCAAAGCCTGATCCAACGCGGCCATGCCTATGTCGCCGCTGGCGAAGTTCTCTTCGACACGGCGTCGATGCCGGACTATGGGCAATTGTCGAAGCGCAATCTCGACGAGCAGCAGGCCGGCGCTCGCATCGCCGTCGACGCGCACAAGAAGAACCCGCAGGATTTCGTGCTGTGGAAGCTGTCATCGCGGGAAGAGCCGGGCTGGGAGAGCCCATGGGGCAGGGGCCGGCCGGGCTGGCACATCGAATGCTCCGCCATGTCCGCGGCCTATCTCGGCGAGGTTTTCGACATCCATGGCGGCGGCCTCGACCTGATCTTCCCGCATCATGAGAACGAGATCGCCCAGTCGCGCTGCGCCCACGGCACGTCGGTCATGGCCAATGTCTGGATGCACAATGGCTTCCTGCAGGTCGAGGGCCAGAAGATGTCGAAGAGCCTCGGCAATTTCTACTCGATCCATGAACTGCTGGAGACCGAGACCTTCGGCGGCCGCAGCTGGCCGGGCGATGTTCTGCGGCTGGCGATGCTGATGACGCACTACCGCGAGCCGATCGACTTCTCCGTGCGCAAGCTGGAGGAGGCGGAGAACACGCTGCGCAAGTGGAAACGCGCGGCGGACCTGGCGCCGGCCGTCGGGCAACTGCCGGCAAAGGTCGTGGAGGCACTCTCCGATGACCTGGCCACCTATGCCGCCTTCCAGGTTTTGACGCAGTTGGCCGGTGAGGCAGCCGACGGCAACGAAGCCGCTGCCGCACTGAAGGCGTCGCTGCTGTTTCTTGGCTTCGATGTCGGCTTCGAAGAGGTGGATGAGGACAAGATCGCCAAGGCAATCGCCAATCGCCTCGCTCTCATCGCGGCGAAGAACTGGGCCGAGGCCGACCGCATCCGCGATGACCTTTTGGCGCAAGGCGTGCAGTTGAAGGACGGCAAGGATCCGGCGACCGGCGAACGCATCACGACCTGGGAGGTAAAAAGATGATCGACCATCTCGGCATCAACGTTGCCGATTTTGACACTTCGAAGGCTTTCTACGACAAGGCGATGGCACCGCTTGGCGCTTCGCTGATCTACATGGTGCCGCTGGAATACACCGGCGGTGAGAAAGTCGGTGGCTACGGCCGCGACCGCCCGGTGTTCTGGTTGCAGGCCGCAAAGGACAAGCCCAAGGCCCATCAGCACATTGCCTTCACCGCGCGCAGCCGTGCCGAGGTCGACGCCTTTCACGCGGCGGCGCTTGCCGCCGGCGGCAAGGACAATGGCAGGCCGGGGCTGCGCCCACACTATCACCCGAATTACTACGGTGCCTTCGTCTTCGATCCCGACGGCAACAATGTCGAGGCCGTCTGCCATGATCCGGAGTGAGACGCGATGAGCCTCGACAACCGGCCGGTCTACACAGGCGGCTGCCAATGCGGCGCGGTGCGCTTCCGCGTCGAAGGCACGCTTGGCGACGCCTCGATCTGCCACTGCCGCATGTGCCAGAAGGCGAGCGGCAATTTCTACATGCCGCTGGTCTCGGTGCATGGCGCCAAGCTCGACTGGACGCGCGGCGAGCCCAAGCGTTTCCGCTCCTCCAATGCCGCCTGGCGCGGCTTCTGCGCCGAATGCGGCACGCCGCTGACATTCGAGGCGCCCGACGGACTTGCGCTGGCGATCGCCACCTTCGACGATCCGGCAGGCATCGCACCGACTGTACAGTGGGGCACCGAAGCAAAACTGCCTTATGTCGACACCATTCCGCAATTGCCGGGCGAAGATACGATGGCGGACATGGGTTCGGCCCCTTATCTCGCCGAGCTTGTCTCCTACCAGCATCCCGATCACGACACCGAACAATGGCCGCCGGAGGAAAGACCATGACCGAGACCGTCCGAACCGGCGGCTGCCAGTGCGGCGCCGTGCGCTTCCGTATCAAGGGAGCGCTCGGGCGTCCGTCAATCTGCCATTGCCGCATGTGCCAGAAGCAGTTCGGCTCGTTCTTCGGCGCGCTGGTTACCGTGCCCCGGGAAGACGTCGAATGGACCCATGAGGAACCGAGCTATTTCCAGTCGTCGATCAACATCGATCGCGGATTCTGCGCCCGCTGCGGCACGCCGTTGACCTACCGCCAACCCGGCGGGCTCGAGATCGCTATCGGCGCCTTCGACGACCGCTCGGATCTGGCACCGCAAATCCAGGTCAATTATGGGGCCCGGTTGCCCTGGGTGGAAAAGATCTTCGAGGCGCCGGTCCACGACGACCCCGACTACTACGCCAGGCAGGAGCAGATCATCTCTTTCCAACACCCCGACCACGAAACGGCCAACTGGCCGCAACAGGGCTTGAAACTATGAACTTGCGCACACTCTATCCGGAAATCGAACCGTTCGACTCAGGCATGCTCGATGTCGGCGACGGCCACACGGTCTATTGGGAGCGTTCCGGCACCAAGGGTGCCAAGCCGGCCGTGTTCCTGCATGGCGGGCCAGGCGGCACCATCTCGCCAAAACACCGGCGGCTGTTCGATCCAAAACTCTACGACGTCATCCTGTTCGATCAGCGCGGCTGCGGAAAATCGACGCCGAACGCCTCGCTGGAGGCCAATACGACCTGGCATCTCGTCGCCGACATCGAACGCCTGCGCGAAATGGCCGACTTCGACAAATGGCTGGTGTTCGGCGGTTCCTGGGGCTCGACGCTGGCGCTCGCCTACGCGGAGACGCACCCTGACCGCGTCAGCGAGCTGGTGGTGCGTGGCATCTATACGCTGACGCGCGCGGAGCTCGAATGGTATTATCAGTTCGGTGTCTCCGAGATGTTTCCCGACAAATGGGAACGTTTCCTGGCGCCCATCCCCGAGGCCGAGCGCGGCGATATGATGGCGGCCTACCGCAAGCGTCTGGTCGGCACGGACCGCAAGGCGCAGATAGAGGCTGCTCGCGCCTGGAGCCTGTGGGAAGGGGAGACGATCACGCTGCTGCCGGAGCCTGAAACCAGCGGTCCGTTTGGACAGGACGACTATGCCGTCGCCTTTGCCCGTATCGAGAACCACTATTTCGTCCATGCCGGCTGGCTGGGGGAGGGGCAGCTTCTGCGCGATGCGCACAAGCTCAAGGACATTCCCGGCACCATCGTCCATGGCCGCTACGACATGCCGTGTCCGGCGCGCTATGCCTGGGCGCTGCACAAGGCCTGGCCAAAGGCCGATTTCCACCTGATCGAAGGCGCCGGCCACGCCTATTCCGAGCCCGGCATCCTCGACCAGTTGATCCGTGCGACGGACAAATTTGCAGGCAAATGACCATGACCCGCGACCGCCTCTATCTCTTCGACACCACATTGCGCGATGGCCAGCAGACGCCGGGCATCGACTTTTCGGTCGAGGACAAGATCGCGATTGCAAAACTGCTCGACGACTTCGGCATGGACTATGTCGAGGGCGGCTATCCCGGCGCGAATCCGACCGACACCGCCTTCTTCCAGAAGAAGCGCACGGCCAAGGCGAAGTTCGTCGCCTTCGGCATGACCAAGCGGGCAGGGGTCTCCGCCTCGAACGATCCCGGCCTTGCGGCGCTCGTGCAGTCGAAATCGGACGCCATCTGCTTCGTCGCCAAGAGCTGGGATTATCATGTCCGCGTGGCGCTCGGCTGCACAAACGAGGAGAATCTGGAGTCGATCAAGACTTCGGTCGAGGCCGCCGTCGCCGCCGGCAAAGAAGCGATGGTCGACTGCGAGCATTTCTTCGATGGCTTCAAGGCCAATCCGGATTATGCGCTGGCCTGCGCGAAAACGGCGTATGATGCCGGCGCGCGCTGGGTGGTGCTGTGCGATACCAATGGCGGCACGCAGCCTTCGGAAGTGCGCACCATCGTCGCCAAGGTCATCGCATCGGGCATTGCCGGCGATCATCTGGGTATCCACGCCCATGACGACACCGGCCAGGCGGTTGCGAATTCCCTCGCCGCCGTCGAGGCCGGTGTGCGCCAGATCCAGGGCACGTTGAACGGCATTGGCGAGCGCTGCGGCAATGCCAACCTGATCTCGATCGTGCCGACACTGGCGCTGAAGCCAGCATTCGCGGATCGCTTCGAGACGGGTATTTCGGCCGAAGCGCTGACCGGCATCTCGCGTCTGTCGCGCGCATTCGATGAACTCTTGAACCGTGCCCCGGAAGCGCAAGCGCCCTATGTCGGCGCCTCGGCTTTCGCCACCAAGGCCGGTATCCATGCCTCGGCGCTGGCCAAGGAACCGGCGACCTATGAGCATGTTCCGCCGGAATCCGTCGGCAACCGCCGCCGCGTCATGGTCTCCGACCAGGGCGGCAAGGCCAATTTCCTCGCCGAACTGAAGCGGCGCGGCATTGACGTGCCCAGGGACGATCATCGGCTCGATGCGCTGATTGCCGTGGTCAAGGAACGCGAGGCCGAAGGCTATGCCTATGAGGGCGCCGACGCCTCCTTCGAACTGCTCGCCCGCAAGATGCTGCACGGCCTGCCGGAATTCTTCAATGTCACCTCGTTCCGCTGCATGGTCGAGCGGCGTTTCGATGCCAACGGTCAGTTGAAGACCGTGTCCGAAGCGATCGTGAAGGTGCTGGTCGACGGCGAGGAGAAGATGTCGGTGGCCGAGGGACACGGACCGGTCAACGCGCTCGACATCGCGCTGCGCAAGGATCTCGGCAAATACCAGAGCGAGATCGTCGATCTAGAACTCGCCGACTTCAAGGTGCGTATCCTCAATGGCGGCACCGAGGCGATCACCCGCGTGCTGATCGAATCGCATGACGGCACCGGTGCGCGCTGGTGGACGGTCGGAGTTTCCGAAAACATCATCGACGCTTCATTCCAGGCGCTGATGGATTCGATCGTGTACAAGCTGATGAAGAACCGTGAGATGGCTGGCTTGGTTGCCGCCGAATAAGGTTGACCCATCAGCGAAAGTCCATTGATCCATCAGAACTTTGTGATGGTCTTGCCAAGATTACTGGGCCATAGCGTTGGCCCATGGCCACTGAAGCAATTGCCCTGGACGCGGATTCAAAAGCCCGCCGCGGCTTCCTGCTGGCATTGGGCGCCTATCTCCTGTGGGGGTTGCTGCCTTTCTACATGAAGGCGGTGGCGCATCTGCCGCTTGCCGAGGTGATCGCCCACCGCATTGTCTGGTCCGTGCCGATCGCGGCGGCGGTTCTGGTCTGGGCCGGCCGCACGGCGGACTTCAAGGCGGCAATTCGTTCACCCCGCACCATCGCCATGGCGGCACTGACGGCGGCGCTGATCTCGGTCAACTGGGGCATCTATGTCTGGGCGATCGCCGTCGACCGCACCGTCGAGACCGCGCTTGGATACTACATCAACCCGTTGGTCAGCGTCGTTGTTGGCGCGCTGCTGCTTGGCGAACGCCTCGACAAATTGCAGATCGCGGCGGTGGTGCTGGCGACGGTTGCCGTGGCGGTGCTGACAATCGAGGGCGGCAAGCTGCCCTGGGTATCGCTGGCGCTGGCCTTTTCCTTCGCCGCCTACGGCTTCTTCCGCAAGACGCTGCCGATCGGGCCAAGCCAGGGCTTTCTGCTCGAAGTGCTTTTGCTGTCCGTGCCCGCACTCTTCTATATCGCCTACCTGATCGCGACCGGACAGGATCACATCGTGTCCGGCAACGGCACCGATACGGCATTGCTGATCGGCTGCGGCCCTGTCACATCGGTGCCGCTGCTTCTATTTGCGTTCGGCGCCAAGCTTTTGCGCCTCTCCACCATCGGCATCATGCAATATATCGCGCCGACCATGGTGTTCCTGATCGCGGTCCTGATTTTCGATGAGCCGTTCGGCACCACCCAGGCCGTTGCCTTTGCCCTGATCTGGATGGCCTTGGCGATCTATTCCTGGTCGATGCTGATGACGGCCCGGCGGGCTGCTGCCCGATAGGCTTCCGCGCAAGATATTGCCGATGGGTTGCCGCTACAGGCCCCGGCCAAGCCGTCTGACGAACAGATAGGTGGCCGCGGCGATAGCCATTGACACCGCCGTCACCACCCAGAAGCCCAATGGCGTGTCGACAAGCGGCAGTCCGCCGACATTCATGCCGAACAGGCCGGAGATAATGGTCATCGGCAGCAGCACGGCCGTCATGACAGAGAGAACGTAGAGCAACTGGTTCGACTGCATGGTCAGTTTGGCCATAAGCTCGTCCTGCAGAAGCCTCGTGCGCGCCTGCAACTGCTCGCCATCATGGTAGAGCGTCTGCGCCCGGTGCGAGAGCCGGGCCGCCATGTCGTTGATCGAATCCGGCAACTCGTCGCGATGCGAATGGTCGAGATGCCGGAACAGGGTGGTCAGCGTTGCCATCTGCCGGTGGATGACCACCAGCTGCCGGCGCGCCTCGACCAGTGCCTGCCGTTCATTGTGCCATGCGTCGCGCACGACGCGGTCCTCTATGCCATCGAGCGTGTCCCCGAGCTTGCCGAGCTCGATCGCCATGCCATCAAGCGACTGGCCCATGACCGCCTCGATCAGGTTCGACGGCGAGCGGAATTTCCGCGATCCACTCTCCACTACCTTGCGCACGGCGTCGACAGACTCCAGCGGCTGCTTGCGGGCGCCGATCAGCATCGTGTCGTTGAAGGCGAAGCGGAAATGGACGAGCCCGCGCGCTTCCGAAAAATCGTGCTTGAGGTCCGGCAGATCGCCGTAGAGCCAGCCATCCTCATAGTCGATGTGGCAGCCATGGCTGGGGGCGAGGAAAGCATCGCGCGCCGGGGGCGGCAGAGCCTTCTCGGCGCCGATCTCCTGGCGAGCGTGGAGGTCGGTGATCTGGTAGCTGCGCCATGTCCATCGCGCCTGCGCGGGGTCCTTGGTGCGGGAGCCTTCCGCCGTGAAATGATAGCTGAAGAACAACCCGTGCTCATCGGGCAGATAAGGCGACAGGTCGGAGCCTTCCGGAGCGAGGGCGATATCCATGGGCAGTGCCAGATACAGGTTGCGAGCGCAGCGCCGCACTGCGGCACCTCACCACGATTTCTAGCACGCGCGAACCCGGTTCCGTGTGACGGTTTCTTGACAGCCGATCACAGTGTGTCGAGCAGGGAGGCCTCAATGCACCACAGTCATTTTCGACGCTTGGATGGACTTCGCATCCATCGCAACGGGGCTGTCAATCGTCGCCAACTGGACGATGCCAACAGTGCGGCGCGCTTGGAAACGAGACGGTTTCGATCATGCACCAATGCGTTCCGTTCGAGGCTGAGCTCTTGATAGGCGCGGCTGATTGCGTCGCGTTCGCCGCGTAAATGGTCTGCCTCTGCGGCCACGGCGGCACCCACAACATCGCAGGCGTCATCGAATTTCGCTCGCATCAGGTCCAGCTCGTCGCGCAATTCCTGGCTGTCACCGTCGTCTGCCATGGTACATAGAATGTCGTAGGCGGTGCGGATCAGCGGTGTCACATCGCTTCGCAATTCCATGACTGTTGCCCGTTGATGATGCAGGTCCGCTGTCAGGAAACGCCCTATCTCCGTCTCCGCCTTGTCGGATGGTGTTGGCCAGGTGATGGCGGTCTTCTCCGCCGCAAGGTCGACGTGATGTCGCCAGTCGATCAGGAAGCGTTCGTGGCGAATGAAACAACGTGGCATGTGTCGCGAATGAAATTCCGCCTCGAGCACGTGCCTCAGCCAGAGCAAAAGGGATTTTGCCAGGGGCAACCCATCCCGCCGCTCCAGCGAGCAAGCGACCTCGAGAGGGTTGCGGAGCGGAAGCAAGGCCACCGGGTCGATCTGCATCTCGGCAAGGATCGACGACATGAACGGAACGAACCGGCAGATCCTGGGATCCTTGATGAAAAACAGCGGTTCATCGCCAAATTCGCTTGCAAGGATCGCCTTGATCTTGTGGCGGTGATGCTCCGCCGCAGGTGATCGCAGCCATTGCGGATCGAGCGGCCGCCAGTCATGCCACGAGGAGGCCGCCGCTGCGAGCAGATCATTGTTGGCGAAGTTGAGCGGGGCGCTTTCCCAGTATCCCCTGGGATTGTTGCCGTCCGCGCGCAATGGCTTTTTGGGAGGGGCCGATCCTAACGCGGCGATGGTGCCGGCAAGCATCGAGGTTCCGCTGCGATGCATTCCAAGCACGAGGATCGCTTTTCTCCGGGAGTGGCGCGCGCGGTCCGGTATCGACGCGACCGGAGGCTGGGCCTCCCGCAACGGCAACCGGGCTTCAAGCCATTCGCGTATTCCCGCGGGCAACGCCAGCGTTCCGTCCAGGATCGGGTTCGCTGTAGCGGAGCCCTCGTTGAACAGTCCATGATAGTGAATATGAACCAGCCGGGCCGGGTCTGGCGCCTTGGCCGGATTGAAGTTGTGAAGCGGAAAATTATGGGTCGCCGGCAAAAGCCGCACGGAATGGTTCCCGGCGACGGCTGCCAGTGAGAAGGCAGCCTGGCTCGTGCCCCAGAAGGCCGTAGCATCTCCCTGCAAAATGCCGGTCCCGGTGTTGTAGACTGGCTCGGCGCCGGCCCACGGCTTCATATTGGCGTCCACCAACCTTCTGAAAATGTCCTCGGTGCGCTGAAAGAGGCCACTGGCCCTTTTTGCGGCGATGAGCCCGCCATTGTAGCTGGCGCGCACAGCCAGACCGTTGACGCTCGTGCGCACGATGGGCAGGTGCTCATAGTCGACACCGGCAAGGGCGCATAGCTGTCTCCAGTAGGGGTCGAATGGGTCTCCAGGGCCTGTCGTGCACATCCCCTTGCTGTCCACCGGGCGGGCGGCGGCGGAGCATGTGCCCAACGAAAAGTCGGGCTCGGCGATGAATATCGCATCGCTGTCAAGCTGGATGATGACCGGCGGCCCGGTCCGTCTTTCGGCGTGAGCGAGAGAATGTATCCGGTATGAGGTGCCGTATTGCGGACAGCAGCTGTCGATCTCGATGGGCAGATAGTCCACGCCCAGTTGCTCGAGCCGGTCGATCGTCGACGGCGAGGGACGACGGCTGCTTCTGGGCGAAACCGCCGTTATCGGGGATTGCGAATAAGAGCCGGCGAAACACCTTATGCTTTCGCATAGCAGCAGGGCCTGGGCTTCGAGAATGCCAGCTTCGGCAATCAGCACGAACTCGACGTTTTCGGCTTGGGGTCTGTTGACGGGTTCTTCGCGCGGGACAGGAGATGGCCGAGTGGGAACTGCCGGGCGCTCATTCCTGCCGACGCCAATCTTCTGGATGATGATTTGTTCTCCTCGGTACAGCTCGCGGTATTGGCCGGCATGCACCGACAGGAAACTGTCGATCCCGAGTTTTGGACGCTCGACCTCGCTGGCAAAGAACGTCCATTCGTAATCGTCGAAAATGACGATCCCGCCATCCCGTACCATCGGCCAGGAGAACACCGCATCCGACTGGACGTCGGCACTGTGATGGCTGCCATCGACATAGACGAGGTCGAAGCGCCGCTCGTCGGTGATCAGGCGGGCCAGTGCCTGGGACGAGGGACTTTTGATCTTCTCGACCCGTTCGCCGAACGCGGCGAGATTGCTGTCGAAGCGTTGCTCGACATGCGCAAGCTGGTCGCTCCACTTCTGGCGCTGGATGTGTTCAGGACTGCCACCGAATGTATCGATGCATGTGAGCCGGCACTTGCCGAAGTAGTTGAGAAAGAAGAGCGCGGAGCGGCCCTCCCAAGAGCCGATCTCCAGGACATCGAGGGCCTCGTCGCGGCGCGGCCGGAGCAGTGTGGCCCAGAGGGGAAAGAAGCCCGACGTCCAGTCGGTCGAAAGGCTCTTGCCGGCAAACCACGCAGAATAGTCAGGGTCCATAATTCTCACTCTTTAGCGCGGAGACGGCACTTTCGGTCTCCAGAAGCGGTCCAGTCATCTGCCTGTTTTGGGCAGCCACGCCTTGAGCCTGATCGCCAGCCGTTCTGTCACCGCGCCGGTTGCAGCGCGCCAGTCGAGCGGCCAGCACAGATAGCAGACGCGCAGCCTCCCCGTGAGACCCGGCGGCGGGTTGGCGAGCATGCGCGCGACGATGCCATGGGTCAGCTGTCTTGCCGCAACCGCATCCTCCGGGCGCCTGAAGGGCCGCGACGCTGCAAGGAAGGCCTTGAGTACGCCAAGCAACTTGCCGTAGGCGGCGGCGCGTCGGTCGACGGCGATCACTTGCCCGCGGATGAACTGGGTGAGATCCTGGGCGAAAGCGTCGTCATAAAGGTCATAGGTCAAGCCGAGGCGCGCCCATGATGCCTGGCGGATCGGATGCGTGCGATTGCGGGCATTCGTTGCATTTGTCGCGGTCAGCCCGAGTGCGTTCAGCCGGTAGCGCGTCAGCGGTTCGGCAAAATTTCGCGCCCGGCACAAAGGCAGCATGTCGAACCACAGATAATGGTCCTGCGAAACCAGTTCATCGATCCTGTAGCGTCCGGCGACCTCGAAGCAACCCCGGCGGTAGGCGATCGTCGAATGGTAGAAGGGATTGTGGAACAGGATCGTCCAGCGGATCTCCAGATCCGTCTCGGGCATGCGTTGCGTACCGACGACGCGGTCAGCTTCGTCGATCAGCGTCACCGCGTGTCCAACGAGGCCAAGCTCGCTGTCCTCGTCCAGCGCCGCGACCAGTCGCCCGACATGCGCGGGCTCGGCGATATCGTCCGCGTCTAGGCGCAGGATGATTTCGCCTCGGGCCGCCTCGATGCCGCGGTTGGCGGCGGCGGCGGTACCGAGATTGGTGGGATTGATGACCAGCCGGATGCGCCGATCGCGACGCGCCAGCTCCTGGAAGACCGCGTCCTGGCCGGTCCCGTCATCGACGATGATGAGTTCGAGATCGTCGAATTCTTGGGTCAGGATGCTGTTGACCGCGGCATCGAGAAAGCGCTGGTCCGTATAGACGGTCATGACGACGGAAGCGCGTGGAACGCGATCCGCATCGCCGCCTTTTCTATCCACCACCGTTGACTCCCCTTGCGCATCTTCCCGATAGCCAACCAGGAGATTCGCCGCAAATGGAAATCGCCAGAGCGGCCGTGAGGGCTCCAATTGCCGCTCGACCGGCGGCCGCCGAACAATGTCGCCGAACGCGCCGTCTGATGCGGCTCAGCGCTTCGGCCCAAATCCCGGATAGGGATTGAGCGGCACGATCGCGGTGATCTCCATCATGCCGGCCTTTATCAGCGGCAAAGTGGCGAGATGGCCGCGCACTTCGGCATCGTCGGATGCTTCGAACATCATGCTGCTGCCGGGAATGTCGCCGCGGTTCCAGACTTGGCGCACAGCGCCTTCGGCGTAGAGCGTGCGCCGCTGCTCGGCCTCGCCCGGCAAAAGCGGTGCAAAGTCGGCGTCGCTGAACTTTGTGGTGTTGCGGGTGAGAAGGGCAAAGAACTGCATGTCGGTCTCCTTTGGTTGGGATGGCCGACTATCGCTTTTGGCTGGTCAGACTGTCCAAGACTGATTAGGCTAAAGTTGAGACCTGAAGAGACTGGAAATTCGGAGAAAAATTGTTCGACCTGCGCCAGATCCGGTATTTCGTCACCGTCGCCGAGACCGGCAATGTTGGCCGCGCCGCCGAACTGCTGCACATCTCGCAATCGCCGCTCAGCCGGCAGATCATCCAGCTTGAGGAGCAACTGGGCTTTGCTCTGTTCGAAAGGGCAAAGCAGCGGATTCACCTCAGTGCTGAAGGTCGCGCCTTTCTCGCCGAGGCCAAGATGCTTCTCGCTGGCGCGAAGCGGCTGGAGATGTTCGGCCGTGACCTTGCGACCGGCGCGGCCGGCCGCCTTGCTGTCGGCTATGTCGAGGGTGCCGTGCATGCCGGGCTGGTCGCCGGCATGCTCAGGCAGTTTCGGCGAGAGCGGCCGCAATTGCATCTCAGTCTGATGAGCCTGCGCTCTGCCGCGCAGTTGGAGGGGCTGCGCCAGCGCACGCTCGATCTCGGCCTGGTCTATTCCCCGCCGCCGGCCGACTATCCCGAAATCGCCTCGACGCTGGTCCGCCGCGAGCCGTTGGTGCTGGCGATACCCGAGGGCGATGCGCTCACGGCTGTGGCCGACATCCGCCCGCATCATCTCGATGGCCGCACCTGGATCACCGTGGTGCGCCAGCCCGCCGATACCAACCGCGGCCAGTTCCTGGCTGCCTGCATCGAAGCTGGCTTCGTGCCCGACATCGCTTATGAGACGGCCGATCCCTTGACCTCGCTCGGCCTGGTCAGCGCCGGACTGGGCCTGGCGACGGTCCAGGAGAGCCTGCGAAGCGTCGCGCCGCCGGGGATCGTTTTCCGAGACCTTCCCTGGTTCAAGCGCAGCGTGGCGATCCATCTCGCCTGGCGGCGGCAGGATGAGCGCGCGGTGATAGGGGATTTGCGGAGGGCAGTAGGGCAGTAGGCAAGCCCTATCCCCTACTGCCTATTCCCTACATTTTGTCTATCACCGACTGCACACCCTCGGTCGGGGCGTCGACGGAGGAGCCTGCCACCATGATGGCTGCGACGATGGCCTCCGGGTCGTTGACGACCAGCGGCTTGACCCGTTGCGCGGTGTGAATAAAGCCTTCCGCCGCCATGTGATCAAGCAACGCCGTCATCGGGTCCCAGAATCCGTTGACGTTGCCGAAGACGATCGGCTTGCGGTGATGGCCGAGTTGCGCCCAGGTCATGATCTCGACGATCTCCTCGACTGTGCCGATGCCGCCAGGCAGCGCCACAAAGGCGTCGGATTTCTCGAACATCTTGTGTTTGCGCTCGTGCATGTTGTCGGTGATCAGCAACTCGTCGAGCCGGTCAAGTGCGGTTTCGGTTGCTTCCCTGTTGATCAGGAAGCGGGGAATGATGCCCGTGACCTTGCCGCCGGCCTTGAGCGCGCCGTCGGCGACGGCGCCCATAATGCCTTTGGTGCCGCCGCCATATATCAGCCGCAGGCCCGCTCTGGCGATTGAGCGCCCAAGCAGGTGTCCGGCCTTCGCATAGACTTCATCGCGGCCCGGAGACGAGCCGCAATAGACGCAGACGGATCGAATCGTATTCATACGGATGATTGGTGATTGGGTCTGAAAGCGTGGTCAAGCCCCAAGGGTTGACAAGCCCGGGCTTTTTCTTGCCGGCCCGTTTTTCTTGTCGATTTTGGGAAAACACGCTAGACCGGCATTAGGTGGCTAAGGGGTAGGGAAATATGGCAATTAATCCATTAAAGGCGTTCCTGTTCGCGGCGGGTGGGACCGTCGCGGCCGCGGGAACCGCCTATGTGTCGGGGGCACTCGACCCGTATCTTCATCCAGCCGCCCCGGCGCAGGTCGCGGCCTTGACGCCGCCCGAGGCGCCGAAACCGGCTGATCCTGGCACGGAAGGACGACTGCCTGCTCCGGCGGTGCCGGCTGCTCCCGCCGCGGCGCCGCAGACAGCGGCCCCCGCCGCGCCTGCAACAGAGGCCACGCCCCCAGCCGCGCCCGCTGCCGATGCGGCGGCGCCCGTTGCGCCGGCAGCAACTGGTCCTATTGCGCCGACTTTCGATGTCGTGCGCGTCGAGAGCAATGGT
This sequence comes from Mesorhizobium sp. B2-1-3A, assembly GCF_006442655.1. Taxonomy (NCBI): domain Bacteria; kingdom Pseudomonadati; phylum Pseudomonadota; class Alphaproteobacteria; order Hyphomicrobiales; family Phyllobacteriaceae; genus Mesorhizobium; species Mesorhizobium sp. B2-1-3A. The sequence goes on along the minus strand of NZ_VFWK01000001.1, from coordinate 623,100 downwards.
TCGATCGTCGTTGCGGGCAATGCGGCACCCAATTCAAAGGTCGAGATCCTGAACGGCACGGCCGTGATTGGCTCTACCTTGGCGGGTCCGGATGGCGCCTTTGTCATCGTGCTCGACGATCCGCTGAAGCCCGGCGACTATACGATTGCCCTGCGTTCGACTGTCGGCACGGTTGTGACCGCCTCGGCGCAGACCGCCGTGGTCTCGGTTCCGGCAAACGCGGCCGGCCAGGTGCTGGCCATGGTCGAGGAGCCAGGCAAGCCGGCCGAACTGCTGACAGTTCCAGCACCCGAGACCAAACCAGCCGCACCCGCCGGCGATGCAGCGGCGGCACCAGCCGCTCCCGCTGCTCCGGCACCGACTGCTCCCGCCGCTGCATCGCCTGCACCAGCCGCACCCGCGCCAGCCGTCGCGGAGGCAACACCGCCCGCCGCGGCCGTGGGCGAACCCAAGATCGTCGTCGAGGCGGTGGAGATAGACGGCAACAAGATCTTTGTCGCCGGCCTCGCCGATCCGGGCCGCAAGGTGCGCGCCTATGCCAACGACATCCTGCTCGGTGACGCGCAGACATCGCCGGATGGTCATTTCCTCGTCGAGGCAACGCGCGACATTCCGGTCGGCAGCTACACCATTCATGTCGACGGCCTCGATGCCGATGGCGTGAAGGTTGTGGCTCGCGCCGCCGTGCCGTTCGAGCGCGAGCCGGGCGAAGCGGTCGCCGCCGTGGCGCCAGCCGAAACCAAGCCAGCGGATGGCAAGCCAGCCGAGACCAAGCCGGCCGCACCGGCCGCCGCGGAAGCTCCTGCCGCTCCGGCTCCAGGTGCGCCCGCCACCGAGGCTCCGGCCGTCGTCGCGGAAGCCACGCCGCCAAGCGACGTGCCGGAGGTCGTATCGCCCAAGCTCGAACATGCCGACGGCGCCGTCGTCATCCGCCGCCACGATACGCTGTGGCGGATTTCGCGGCGCGTCTATGGCCATGGCGTGCGCTATTCCACAATCTACCTCGCCAACCAGGACCAGATCAGGAATCCTGACCGCATCTGGCCCGGACAGGTGTTCAAGGTCCCGGGAAAGTCCAAGGAAGGCGAAGCCGCCGACCTCAAGGCGATGGGCGAGCAGGCGACCACGGCTCCGGCAAAGACGCAGTAGAAGCCCGCATCAACTGGCATCGCCCACGCGGTTGGCGTGAAGCGCAAAACCGGTTGCACCCGGATCGCCCAACTCAGGGCGGAGATTCATGCTCGGGATGAGATAATCTCCGCCATTTTGCCGACGATATGGGATGGGCGGTGTCGCCGCCAGTGTCCGCATCCTGTCACGCAGGCGTTCGGCCAGGGGTTCGAAGCCGGCCTCTTCGAGACGATCGACCTTGTAGACCACGAACGGCGGAAGTACGTCGTATCCGGGGTAGTAAAGGATCCCGTGATTGATCGGGAACAGCAGGTCATCAATGGGTCCATTGATCCCGCGCGGCGTATAGTGCTCCTCCCAGCCTCCGGCGGTCACGATCAACATCGCGCGTTTTCCGACAAGGGTACCCTCGCCATAGCGATCGCCCCAGCGCCGATCGCTATGCTCACCAACGCCATAGGCGAATCCGTAGGCGAAGACACGGTCGACCCAGCCCTTGAGGATCGCCGGCATGGCGAACCACCAAAGCGGGAACTGCAGGATCAAGGTGTCGGCCCACAGGAGCTTCTCGATCTCGGCCTTTACATCTGCGGTCAGCATGTTGGCCTCGAAACCCTTCTTGGAAGCCGCGACCGGGATGAGCCGCGCATCGGGTTCCAGTGATGGGAAGTCGGCGCGATCGACCTCGGACTTCCAGCCATCGGCGTACAGGTCCGATACGCGCACCTCATGCCCTTGAGCCTCGAGTTCCTTGACGGCGACGTCGCGAAGCGCGCCGCTCAGCGAGCGTGATTCAGGGTGAGCGAAGACAAGCAGGACTTTCATGGGTCAGATCCAACATTGAGGAAACTGACGGGAAGGTAGCCAATGGCTGTTCAATCCACTATATGTCGGTAATGCATAATATTGTGCCGAATAATGGATAAATCGGACATCACATTCGAGCGCATGCGCACCTTCATCCGCGTGGCCGAGCGTGGCAGCCTGTCGGCGGTCGCGCGGGAATTTGGTGTCGGGCAGTCAACGATCACGCGGCATGTGCGGGAGCTCGAGGAAGCTGTCGGCGTGCCTTTGCTCAGCAGAACGACCCGGCGAGTCACGATGACCGCCGAAGGCAGCCGCTATTATGCCAATAGCGTTCAGATCCTGCGTCTTATCGAGCAGGCCAGCGATGAGGCCCGAGGCACGCGTGGCGCGCCCGCCGGCACGATCCGGATAAGCTGTACTGCCGCCTTCGGCGTCTTGCATGTCAGCCGGCTGATCTTCGCCTTTCAAGACCGTCATCCCGACATCGGCATTGACCTCAGCCTTACCGACGAGCGGGTGGATCTCGTCCGCGAAGGTGTCGATATCGCGCTTCGGCTTGGCCCGCTCACGGACAGTTCTTTGAAGCTGCGGGCCCTCGGCCGGTCGCGGCGTCTGCTCGTGGCATCGCCGGACTATCTGGCGGCGCGGGGAAGACCGGCCGTTCCTTCGGATCTGTCTCGGCATGAGGGTATCCGGATGTCGAACGTGGCGGGCAGCGAAACGCTTGCCTTGCAGGGCGCAGGCGGCGAACGCCACACCGTGCCTTTCGCGGGGCGGCTGCGGATCGATCACGGGCTTGCCGCGCGGCAGGCCATGGTCGCTGGTCGAGGGATCGCGCCGGCGCATCGATGGCTTGTGGACGATCTTCTGGCGGCGGGCCTTCTCGAGACGATCCTGACGGATTATTCGCTGCCGTCCGTCCCGCTGAACATGTTGATTGTCCCGGAGCGCGCGGGCGTCGCAAGGGTCCGCTTGCTGGTCGAGTTTCTGGCTGAACAGATTGCCGCCATTCCAGGGATCGAGAAATCCATCTCGGGGCATTAGCGCGATACGATCTGCCCGCAAGAGCAGCTTGCGGCGGTGACGTCCATCGTCTATCGCCGATGAACGATGACAGAATCCACCCTTGCACCAGACAGCGCCGGCAGCGCGCTACCCAGCCGCATCTGCGACAGTCGCGCTGTCGCGGCGCGATTCGCGGCGCTGTCGCATCCCGCGCGTATCGAGATACTGAAGCACCTCTCGGCCAGCAATTCGTGCTGCTGCCGCGAGGTCGTCGATCGTTTCGATCTGGCGCAATCGACGGTCTCGCAGCATCTGAAGATACTGGTCGAGGCCGGCCTTGTCCGCTTCGAGCCCGACCGCCAGCGCTCTCGCTATGCCGTCGATCGCGCGGCCCTCGCCGAAACATCGGCATCGCTGAGCGCACTCGTCAATTCCTGCTGCTCCGGCCGCTGACCCTCCCACCCAAAAGGCAAGAAAAAGTGGCCGAAAAAACCGTCTCCGCCGAAACATCCACCCTGACGACATTGCGCAATCTCTGGCCCTATATGTGGCCGGCCGAACGCGCCGATCTCAGGGCGCGCGTCACCTGGGCGACGCTGCTGCTGGTCGTTGCCAAGGTAACACTGGTCGCCGGTCCCTATTTCTTCAAATGGGCGACCGATGCGCTGGCTGGTGGGGCCAGAACGCCGCCGCCATTGCCGTCCTTCCTGCTTGCCCCGGTGATGCTGGTCATTGCCTACAATGTCCTGAGGCTCGTCCAACTCGGTTTCAACCAGTTGCGCGATGCGCTGTTTGCACGGGTCGGCCAGCACGCGGTGCGACAGCTTGCTTTCCGCACCTTCGTCCACATGCACCAGCTGTCGCTGCGCTTCCACCTGGAGCGCCGCACCGGCGGCCTGTCGCGCATCATCGAACGCGGCACCAAGGGCATCGAAACGATCGTGCGCTTCATCATGCTCAACACTGCGCCGACCATCCTTGAATTCGCGCTGACCGCCGGCATATTCGGTTTCACCTATGGCTGGAAATACGTGGCCGTGGTGGCAATCACCGTCTGGCTCTACGTCTGGTTCACGGTCAAGGCCAGCGACTGGCGCATCTCGATCCGCCGCGACATGAACGACAGTGACACCGACGCCAACACCAAGGCGATCGACTCGCTGCTCAATTTCGAGACGGTCAAATACTTCACCAATGAGCGCATGGAAGCGGAGCGCTTCGACCGCTCGATGGCCCGCTACGAGGTCGCCGCCACCAAGACCTGGACCTCGCTCGGCTGGCTGAATTTCGGCCAGGGCGTCATCTTCGGCCTCGGCACGGTCGTCGTCATGTGCATGTCGGCACTGGAGGTGCAGGCCCACACGCAGACAGTCGGCGATTTCGTCTTCATCAACGCCATGCTGGTGCAGCTTTCCGTACCGCTCAACTTCATCGGCTTCATCTACCGCGAAATCCGGCAAGGCCTGACCGATATCGAGCACATGTTCGATCTGCTCGACGTGCCGCAGGAGATCGTCGACAAGCCAGACGCCAAGCCGCTCGCCGTCGGCGCCGGCAAGGTCGAATTCCGCGACGTGCATTTCTCCTATGACCCCAACCGCAAGATCCTCAAAGGCGTGTCCTTCGAAGTACCGGCTGGCAAGACGGTCGCCATTGTCGGGCCGTCGGGCGCCGGAAAGTCGACCATTTCGCGCCTGCTGTTCCGCTTCTACGACGTGCAGGGCGGCCAGGTGCTGATCGACGGCCAGGACGTCAGGGACGTCACCCAGGACAGCTTGCGCGCGGTACTCGGCATGGTGCCGCAGGACACGGTGCTGTTCAATGACACCATCGCCTACAACATCCGCTACGGCCGCGTCGGCGCGAGCGAGGAGGAGGTGCGCAAGGCGGCCGAGCTCGCCCAGATCGGACCGTTCATCGAGAAGCTGCCCGAAGGCTACAAGTCGATGGTCGGCGAGCGCGGGTTAAAGCTTTCGGGCGGCGAGAAGCAGCGTGTCGCGATTGCCCGCACCATCCTGAAGGCGCCGCCGATCCTGATGCTCGACGAAGCAACATCGGCACTGGACAGCCACACCGAGCAGGAGATTCAGGCCGCGCTCGACCTGGTCAGCAAGGGCCGCACCACCATTGTCATTGCCCACCGTCTGTCGACGGTGATTTCCGCCGATGAGATCATCGTGCTGAAGGACGGACAGATCGCCGAGCGCGGCACCCATGTCGAACTGATGCGCAAACATGGCCTCTACGCCTCTATGTGGGACCGTCAGCGCGAAGCGACCGAGGCCGAGGAGCGGCTGCGCCTCGCCCGCGAGGGCGACGAGCTTGGAGTCATCGTTCGCCGGCGCACGTCGGAGGTGAATTGATTTTGTGCTTGACCTCAACTTAAGTTGAGATTGTACGCCGCTCTGGAGCCCGCAAACACCATGATCCAGGAACGGAACAATCGAAATGAACGACCTAAAGCAGAACGTTAACGGCGGCAGCGTGTTCAGGGTGGACAAGTTCGTCGTCCCGGCCGCGGCCCGCGAGGAGATCCTCGTCAAGGTCAGGACGACGCACGAATTGTTGCGCCGGCAGCAGGGCTTCGTGCAGGATTTTCTGCTCGAGCAATTTTCGGGGCCGGGCGAATTCAACCTGGTGACGATCGTCGAATGGGAAAGCCAGGCGGCCGTCGACAAGGTCGTGCCGATCGTCAAGGCCGCGCACGAGCGCGTCGCGTTCAATCCGCAGGAAACGATCGCCAGGCTTGGGGTACGCGCCGACATCGCCAACTATCAGCGGATTCCAGAGGCGTAACGCATGTCCCCCCAAAAGCGTGTAACGGTTTTGGGACAACGACATACGCAAACAAAGAGAGTTAAAGCGCGTCGACGCGAAGCGCTTTAACCAGGCCAGCCGACGCCAGGTGCCGGCGCTTCAATGTTGAGCACCTGGCCGGTTCTGATATCGCTGATCATGTGCTCGAAGCCGCGCCATTGCGCGGCGGCGATGAACAATGTCCTTCGGTCCGCACCGCCCAGCATGCAGGCAAAGCAGCCGCGATCGGCGGTGACGGTCTGCAGCACCTCGCCGCCCTCGCGCACCCGCACGCAGTGCTTGTTGGGAACATCCGCGTACCAGACCGCACCTTCGGCATCGAGGCAGATGCCGTCCGGATAGCCGTCGAGATCGGCCCAGGCGCGCCGGTTGGACAGGATGCCGTCGGCGGCGATGTCGAAAGCGGCCAGCCGGTTGCCGTGGGATTCGGCAAGGATCAGCGTCTTGTTGTCCGGGGTCACGGCCATGCCATTGGCAAAGGCGATGTTGTCAGCCACTTGCCGGACCGCACCGTCCGGCGTGATCAGCACGATGGTGCCCGGACCGAAATGCTCACCGGGCGCCGGCGCCGGCCCACCGCCATTGACATAGGCATTGCCGCGCCCATCGACGACGATCTCATTCCAAGGGCTTTTCGACAGGCTGCGCAGATCGGCATGAGTGACGAGCCTGCCATCGGCTTCCTGCCGCAACAGCAAGCCTTCCCGGCCTGAGACAATGAGCAGGCGTCCATCCGGCAACCAGTCGATGGAGTAGGGCAGGACGGCGGGTACCGTGAGCATGATCTCGCGGTTGCCGTCGGCATCGACTGCGATGATCTCACCGGTGCCCCAGTTGCAGACCCACAGCCGCCCGTCATGCCAGCGCGGCGATTCCCCGAAGGCAAGGCCCTCAATGACCAGACGAGGTTTGATGCCGGATGATATCTGCATGATCGGGAGCCTCCGTTGCACGCCCTATCAACCCTTGCGGGTGCGATGAGGCGCTTCTCACCAAGGACGGGCGAGAGGGCGGTTTGCCGACAGGGGGTTACTGCTTTTCACTCAGGAAGAATGTCCCATCGGCATGGCCGTTGGCGCCGCATGAGGGCGGCTCCGAAGCGCCATCCTTGCCGGCGCCGTTTTGCTCGACCACAAGCGCATCGCCACTGCGGCGGAAGGTGAACACAAAGCCGGTCGGCTTGTCATTGTCGTCGGTGTCGACCAGCTGCAAGCTCTTGCCGGCCTTGACCGTGCCGCCGACATCGCACTCTCCCCCACCGGAGACAGGATTGGCGACATCTTCCGACACTTCGAGCTTGCCAGCGCCCGCCGCCTTGATCTCGACTGTGCCTCGGACACTGCTCCACGTGCCGGTGAAGCCGGTGTCCGCAGGTTTGCGGATGCCGGCCAGTAAGGTCGCGCGGTCGCGCAGAAATTCGCCGAGGTCGAAAGTCTGCTGGTCCTTGGGCGTATTCTCGTTGAAACCGGCGATCTGGTCGCGGTATGCGATGAAATCGCTCTGGTCGTCGCGCAAGGCCTTGCCGGCACGAGGGTCGAGTGTCCTGAGCAATGCCGCATAGTTCTTCGCCACGTCGGCGTCGGCCTGGGCGAGAACCGGGTCGGCGCAGATCTCCTTTTCCGCCACGTTGGCCGCCTTGGCGCAGTCGAAGGATGGCTTGCTCTGTGCCAGCGCATGGCCCGGCAATGCCGGCAAGATGGCCAGCGTCAGTGTGGGAAAAACAACGCGGATCGTGAATATCCAGCTTTTCATGAGATCTGCTCCCGCCCCGATCGGAATCTTGACGGCAATGGCATAGGTGCGCAAGCCGGCGGCGGCTTCACGAAATGCGGAGCGTCTGGCTTTCCGGCGCCCATTGGGTTTTGCCCGTTCACCCGCGCCGCGGATTGTCGCGTTGCGGGCAGGGGGTGTTTCGGCTATTGAGGCCGAACCTGAAACAGGGACCGCCCCCATCCCATGAGCCTTGTCGACACGGTCAAGAACGCGTTCGTACCGATCCATCGCGAGGGCTATCCCTTCATCGCCGCCTTTGGCGCGGCTACGCTTTTCCTTGGCTATTTCTCTTCGATCCTGTTCTGGATCGGCCTGATCCTGACCGCCTGGTGCGTTTATTTCTTCCGCGATCCCGAGCGGGTCACCCCGGTGGACGACCGTCTGGTGGTGAGCCCGGCCGATGGCATCATCTCGGCGGTTGGTCCGGCCCTGCCGCCGCGTGAGCTCGGCCTCGGCAACGTCGAAATGACCCGCATCTCGGTGTTCATGAACGTCTTTTCCTGCCATGTGAACCGTTCGCCGGTGCGCGGCCGTATCGCCAAGATCGAGCATCGGCCGGGAAAATTCCTCAACGCCGAGCTCGACAAGGCAAGCACCGAGAACGAGCGCAACGGCCTGGTCATCGAGAGCCCCAACGGCACGGTGGCGGCCGTCCAGATCGCCGGCCTGGTGGCGCGCCGCATCGTCTGCTGGGCCGAGGCCGGCGGCTCGATCGGCACCGGCGAGCGGTTCGGCCTGATCCGCTTCGGCTCGCGCGTCGACGTCTTCCTGCCCCTGACCGCGACGCCTCGTGTTGCCGTTGGCCAGACGGCGGTCGGCGGTGAAACAGTGCTTGCCGAATTCGGTGGTGTCGCCGGCACTCCCCTTGTGCGGATTTCCTGAACCTTGGGCGCGCCGTTCAAAAAGTTCGAGGCACATGCCAGCGGCGGTCCGCGTATCCGCGAGATCCCGATGCGCATGGTGCTGCCCAACCTCGTCACCGTGCTTGCCATCTGCGCCGGACTGTCCGGCATCCGCTTCGGCTTTGAAGGCCGCTTCGAACCGGCGGTGGTGATGGTGCTGCTGGCCGCCTTTCTCGACGGCATCGATGGCCGCCTGGCGCGTATGCTCAAGGCGACCTCCAAATTCGGCGCGCAGATGGACTCGCTGGCCGACATCGTCAATTTCGGCGTGGCACCTGCTCTGGTGCTCTATGCCTTCCTGCTCGACCGCGCCGGCTCGCCGGGCTGGATCGCGGCACTCCTGTTCGCCATCGCCTGCGGGCTGAGGCTCGCCCGCTTCAACGTGCTCGATGATGACAAGGCCGAACGCCCCTTGTGGCAGTCCGAATATTTCGTCGGTGTGCCGGCGCCGGCAGGCGCGGTGCTGGTGATGCTGCCGCTCTATCTCTATTTCCTGCGGCTCGGGGTGGAGCCCAGCCGGCCGGCCGCTTTCGTCGCCACCGGCTTCACCATCCTGGTCGCCTTCCTGCTGGTCAGCCGACTGCCGGTCTATTCCGGCAAGAGCATCAAGATCCCGGGCGACAGGGTACTGCCGGTCATCCTGGCTGTCGTGCTCTACGTCCTCTTGCTGATGACCTATCCCTGGTACACGCTGACGGCGTCGGTCGCGGGCTATCTGATCTTTCTGCCGTTCTCCGTACGCGCCTACTCCAAGCGCGCCAAGCTCGAGGGCGAGAAGGTACCGCCTTCGGACATAGGTTAAAAGGTTCGCAGAAGTCCTTGATCTGACTCAGGCCGCGACGCCGCGCCCCAGCCTGTCGATCGCCAGCTTCCTGGTCGAGACATAGTCGGTCTTGCCGGAACCGAGCACCGGAATTTCCTCCACCTTGACGATGTCGTTCGGCACCATCAGTTCGGCTGCCCCGGCCTTTTTGCCAAACTGGCGCAGTTCTTCGGGATTGGCATCGTCGGCCGTGGTGACCAGCACGATGCGCTCACCGCGCCTTTTATCCGGCACCGCAACCGCCGCGTGGCGCTCTTCGGGCCATAGCGACTGCACCAGCATCTCGACCGCGCCCAGCGACACCATCTCGCCGGCGATCTTGGCGAAGCGCTTGGCGCGACCGCGAATGCTGATGAAGCCTTCGCGGTCGACGGCGACGATATCGCCGGTGTCGTGCCAGCCGGTCAGGGTCTGCAGTTCGCCGGGACGGTCCGCTGTCATGTAGCCCATCATGAGATTGGGTCCGTCGAGCCACAACTGACCGGCGTCCGCTATGCCCTCGACCGGCTCCAGCCTCATGCGCATGGCCGGTAAGAGCCGCCCGACCGTACCGTCACGGCCATGGATCGCGGTGTTGACGGCAACCACGGGTGCGGCCTCGGTCAATCCGAAGCCCTCGATGATTTCGGCCTGGAAACGCTCGCGGTAGACGCGACGCGTTTCCGGCTTCACCGCCTCGGCGCCGGCGACGATGAAGCGCAGGCTGGAGAAGTCGCCGTCCTTGGCTGTGCGCGCATAGTTGGCGAGGAAGGTGTCGGTGCCGAACATGATGGTCGGTTTCACCTTGCGGGCGATCTCGGGAATGATCTTGTAGTGGAGAGGCGAAGGGTAGAGGAACAGTTTCACCCCGGTCACCAGTGGCAATATGGTGCCGCCCGTCAGGCCGAAGGAGTGGAACACCGGCAGCACGTTGAGCAGGATATCGGCCGGCGAAATGGTGATGCGCGCTTCGGCCTGCATGGCGTTGGCGAGCAGATTCTTTTGCGACAGAACGACCGCTTTCGGCGTGCCTTCCGAACCCGAGGTGAACAGGATCACCCCCGGCTTGGCCGCATCCTGCCGCTGCAGCGGCAGGCGCCAGAGCAGAGCGGCGGAAAGCTTGTCCAGCGCGGTGACGCTTTCCCTCAGATCTTCCAGCCACAACAGCCTGGCGCCGCCATTCTCGGCCGCGGCGACGATATCGGCGAGATCGGCCTTGTCGACGAAGGCGCGCGACGAAATGACGGTGCGGATGACGGCCGTGCGCACGGCCGCCGTGACGCTCGCCGGCCCGGCCGTGTAGTTGATCATCGCCGCGACTCGTCCGCCCGAGAGAAGGCCGACCAAGGACAGCACGACGGCATTGGCGTTGGGCAGCATTATCCCCACTGCTTCGCCCGGCGCCGTCACCGCCTCGAAGCGCCTGCCCAGCACGCGCGCGCCGATGAACATCTTGCGATAGCTCAGCGCGCCCGAAATGACATCCTCGATGATTGGATGCGATGCGCCGACTCTGGCTGCCGCATCGCGCATGGCCAGGAACAGGCCGCGATCGAGGTCGGTACCAAAAAGCCGGGCCTCGGCGACGCGGTCGAACAGCGCATTGGTGTTCGAGGCCTGGTCCGGGTTGCGCGCCACAAGTTCGGCGATGGTCATCGGATCCAGCACGCTGATCGACAGTTGCGGAAACCAGTGCCGCGGCGCCTTGTCCGCAGGCGTCAGCGACACAGGCAGACTGCGCGCGCCAGCGACGAAGATCGGGACGATGCGGGCGTCGGCCTGCATGGCGATGCGGGTGACGGCGCGAAACAGGCGAAACGTCTTGACGTCTGGCTCGACCGCATCCGGCAGATAGACGGCGAGCCGGCCCTTGCCCTTCAGCACGCGCACCAGGCGGCGGCTGACGAAGAGGTGTTCCGCGTTGAAGGCAATGGTGCGGCCAAGTTCGCGCCAGGGTTCGAGCCAGGGCGAGCGTGCCGAGACCTCGTCGAGTATGTGAAGCGTGTCGTCGGGCAGCAGCGACAGCATCAGCGCCGGCTCGAAGCGCGACTGGTGCGAGATCACGTAAATGACCGGTACCTGCGCCTTGCGCGCGATCCTGATGCGGTTGTCGCTGATCCGGTAGGCGAGCTTGAACGGCACATAGAGCAGCGCCTGGGTGAAGCGCAGGCCGAGGCGGAATTTTTCCACCACGCCGATCAGCAGCCAGGCTGCAACAAGACCCGCAAGCAGCGCCAGTGTCAGGATCATGCCGCGTCTCTCCCAACAAGTTTTGTCATCGCGGCTCTTCCGCGGCCGCTTCGGGGCAGAAGGTAGCGGAAGTGGGCGTGAGGTCAATGTGGAAGAGGGGCTGTCCTTCTCCCTCCAGAGGGGGAAGGACAAGGCCGTCATGCCGCCTTCAACCGGCCGCTGATGAATCGGAACTCCTGGGTCTTGCCGCCATAGCCATAGGCGGCGGCAGGTACTTCATGCACGAAGGCATAGCTTTCCTCGTGCACACCGCCCAGCAGACGGTCGAAGGCATCGAAGATAGCCTTGAGGTAGGCCTCCAGCTCGAGCTTGGTGTTGGTGCCGTCGACCACCTTGATATCCAGCCAGAACGTGTTGGAGCCATGCTCGGCCAGCGACTTGCCGCCGGCGAACCAATGCTGCGGATCGATATAGGATACGGCGACGGCTGTGATGGTCGGATCCTTGCGCAACTGCCTGGCGGTGATCTCGGTCATTTCCCCGGCAATCCTGGCCGATAAAGCGGCGTCTGGCTTGCCGGTGAGGCTGATGTTGATGATGGGCATTTCTCTTCTCCTGGTTGAGCGGCGTCTGATCGCCGTTGGAGGGACCATGTCACCATCCTTGAATCAAAAAAATCGAATTGTTTTCAAATTAAGATTCGATAATATCGAATTATGGAAAAGCTGGACCCAGACCTGCTCAAAACCTTCCTCGCTTTCGTCGACAGCGGCTCGCTGGCGCAGGCGGCGTCCAGTATCGGCCGCTCGCCCTCGGCGGTGACAGCCCAGATGCAGCGGCTTGAGGAGATTGTCGGCGAGCCGCTTCTGGCGCCGCAGGGGCGGGGCCGTGGGCTGACGCCGGCCGGCGAGGATCTCGTTGGTCATGCCAGGCGCATTCTTGCCGTTCATCGCGAGGCGTGGCTGGCGTTGAAGGGCGCGCGGGCCGCCGGGCGTGTCGCCATCGGCACGACACAGGATTTCGCCGACAGCGGACTGCCGGACCTTTTGCGCGCCTTCGCCACCAGCCATCCGCGCGTCAGGATCGAATTGCGCGTTGGCCGCTCCGCCGAACTGGCGCAGGCCCTGCAGGCCGGCAGCCTGGATCTTGCGATCGTCATGCGCCAGACGGCGGCGCCGGATGAGGTCGGCGTACTGCGCGAACCGATGATATGGCTGTGCTCACACAAAGGGCTGGCCTCGCGGCAGGAAGAACTGCCGCTGGCGCTGCTCGATCCCCATTGCGGTTTTCGCGAGGCCGCACTCGCGGCGCTCGATGCCGCCGGCCGCAACTATCGAATCGCCGCCGGAAGTGCCAGCCTGGCTGGGTTGCGCACGGCCGTGAACGCCGGCGTCGCATTGACGCTGCGCACCGCGCGCTTTGCTCATTCCGGCATCGTCGAGGCGCCGCGCGAGCTTGGCCTTCCGCAGGTTCCGATGGCGGAATTCGCGATCCGGTTGCGCGCTGGGGCCGATACTCCCGCGAGCGATCTGGCGACACTGCTCAGCGGTAACCTGGCTCTGGCCTGATCGCTTGGGAGGGCTCGGATCTCGTCGACAAACTATGAAAAAAGCCAACCTTACGGTGGAGCCTGTTTAGCAAAGAAAAAGCCGACCTTACGGTCGGGCCTGTTTGGCAAAGAAAAAGCCGACCTTACGGTCGGCTTGGAGTAGGACGGGCCGAGGGGTTTGGGGGGACTTGGGGGTTGGCCCGTCGCATCAACAATGTCTGAGTCCGATGATGGTTCCGTGACTGTGTCACTTTTTTAAGAAATATTTGACGCTATGCGTTGGGAGCGGGCCGAGAGCCAGTCCCGGCCGGCATGGGCGAAGACCGCGCAGAGCACGATGGCGCCGCCAATCATGCTGGCTTCTGGCGCGATCTCACCAAGAAACAGGAAGGCATTGCGAACGGCACCTCGGCCGAGCCGAGCAGCCCGGATTCGGCCGCAGGGATAAGCCGCGCGCCCTCCGTCCAAAGGATCGACGACAGCGCGAAGGACGCACCGAAAGTGACGAGGAGCGCGACATCCCTCGATGAAACCGCCAGCGGGTCGGCGACAAACCAGCCGAGGACGAACAGCAGAAACGCCGACACCGCCCCAGCCCAGACCACCGGCGTATCGCGGAACGCACGCACCATGATCATGTATAGACCGCTGCCTATGGTCATCAGCAGCGCCAGCCCATCGCCGAAGAGGTGGCCGGTGCCGAAACCGGACCAAACCATGATGGCCACACCGCAAAGCGAGACGGCGGCGGCGACCATCGTCTGCATGCGGAAAGGTTCGCGCGTCAGAATCCAGGCCAGAACCGCGGTCACGAAAGGTGCGGTGGCATAGATGACAGCGACATTGGCGACGTATGTGAATTTGAACGCCGAAATGAAGGCAATGCTCGCCAGCGCCCCTTCAACCGCCAGCAGCCAGCCGCGCCAGCCAAGCCGCAGGCTCTCGCGCCCGCCGGATCGGCGTCGTCGCCACAACACGTAGAGCGTGATCAGGATCGAGCCGACAAAACCGCGCCAGCAAATGATGGTCAGCGGGTCGGCATGGATCGATTTTGTCAACACGCCCGTCAGGGCAAAGACAGCCGCCGAACACGACACCAGGATAATACCCAATGTGCGCTCGGCGACAGTATCAGCAGTGGCTGTCACGTCAGTCATGCCGATAGCCTACGCCGTTCGGTCCTGACATCGTACTGTCACCAATGATGAACATCACAGCCGCTTGCGGAAATGTTCGCCGCCGACGATCAGCAACCCGGCTGCGACGATCAGCGCCGCGCCGAGAAACACTTCGCGGCGCGGCACGTCGCCCCAGATCGCAAAGCCGAGCGCGAACGCCCACAGCAGCGAGCTGTATTCGAGAGGCGCGAGGATCGATGCCGGCGTGCGCTTCATGCCTTCGAAGAGGAGATATTGCGCCAGGCCGCCGAGCGCGCCGACACTGGCGAGAAGCAGCAACTCGTTCAGATCAGGCGTATGCCACCACAACAGCGCCGGTACCGCCGAAAACACCAGGAAATAGAAATTGTTGAGGAGGAGCTGGATCATCGAGCGCTCGGCAAGCGCGGTCTTGCGCAGGAGCACGATGGCGATGGCCCACAAAAGTGCGGCCGCCAGCACCAGCAGCACCGGCACCGACAGGCCGAGATGGGTGGGATCGCAAGCGACGAAGACACCGACAAAACCAATCAAGACCGCCAGCCAGCGCAGAACAGGCACTTTTTCGCCGAGCAGGAACACCGAAAGCACGGTGACGATGATCGGGGCCGCGTAATAGACGGTGGTCAGTTCGGCAAGCTGCAGGCTGCGGGCGGCGTTGTAGTAACAAAGCCAGGCGGCGAGCGTGAAGGCGCTGCGCACCAGCATTGGCCGCACGATCGGCGAGCGTAGCGTGTCGGCGAACAGCTGCCGCCCGCCGATCGCGGCGCAGGCGCTCAGAATGGTGATGCTGCGGAAGAACATGATCTGCCAGACCGTCATGCCGGTCACCAGCAGCTTGATCGAGGCGTCCTGCGTCGAAAACAAGAGATAGGCGGCACCGGTCAGCAGGATTCCGGCGAGAACCCTTTCACGTGTTTCGAGAATGGCGACATCGGCCATAGGCGCGGACCAGTGTTACAGGAAGCGACAGAAATTTCGTGGATCAACGTGATGGCCGGGAAGTCGGGCCTTCTTGCCAAGCTATACGGTCGAAAGTTGGCACAGCGCTACGCCAGCCCTGAGCTTGCGTTGGGGCAGGACCTGGTGGTCTTGCTTCCGCGAGGCGATAGGCACTTATATCAGATGAAGCCAGTTGCTCGCTGGCCGCAAAAGCGAAAGAGGCAACGAATGGACGCCACCGAACTGAAGGCCATGCAGGCGCCGCTGAAGCAGGCCTACCGCGACGACGCCTCGCAGGCGCTGATCACATTGAGGGCGAAGGGTTCGATCGACGACCAGTCGGTGGCCTGCAAGGTGGAGACGGGCAGGGCGGTCGCCATCGCCGGTCTGCATCCGGCAACCGGCGGCTCAGGGCTCGAGCTCTGTTCCGGTGACATGCTGCTTGAGGCCTTGGTGGCCTGTGCCGGCGTGACGCTGAAGGCGGTGGCGACAGCGCTCGAGTTCAAGCTCGGCGCCGCCACGGTGGAGGCCGAGGGCGATCTTGATTTTCGCGGCACGCTGGGTGTCGCCAAGGACGCGCCGGTCGGTTTTCATGCCATCCGGCTCAATTTCAGTCTCGACACGGATGAACCGCAGGAGCGGATAGACTCGCTCTTGAAGTTGACCGAACGCTATTGCGTGGTGTTCCAGACCATCAACCAGAAGCCGGAGCTGACGGTTTCAGCGCGGCGCTGAAATCACAAGGCCCGCGGCAGCGGCCGCGGGCCTTGTGATGCCTGATGCCTACTGCGCAGCCGGCTCTTCGGCATCACCTTCGTCGGTGAAGGGCGAGGCGCTCGGCACGCACTGCACGGACCAGCCGGTTGGTGTCGGCTGCTTCTGATACTCGGTGATGGCGGCGGTGCACTGCTCGCGCTTGTCGAAGGTGCTGGGCAGCACCACCATGCCGCCCTGCGGGCCGGCGATTACCAGATACCAGACCAACGCTGCGGTTGTAGCCATGGGGATTTCCTTGTTCTGCCCAGCGGGGCGCTTGTTGTGGGAGTCGTTCCGATCCTAACAACTCCTCGGAAATGACGAAAGCATGACCGCGGGGCAGCCTTTCCCCTTCAGATCACAGCCGCGTGATCAATCGGCAGGCTGCTAAACCGGTTATGTTGCTGCGGGCAGCGCTCAGTCGGTCGCAAAACAATAGAACAGGCCGTCGCCGCCGGTGCCTTTCAACGCCTCCTGGCTGCAGCCGCCACGCGAGGCATGCGAGGAATTCCATGACTTCGCCGCCGCCGAATCGTCGAGGCCGGTGCGGTCGTGATGACCCATCATCGCCGCCCCTTCGCCGCCGCCCATCGTCCAGTCGCCGCAGGTCTGGTCGGCGATCCTGGTGCCGTCGGGTTTCGATCCGGTCAGCATGTCATGCCTGTTCGGCGTGTCGCCGCGGCCGTTGACCACTTCGCCCTTTTCGTTCAGCGCCGTCTGCTTGGTGATGCCGTTGGCGTCCCCATGCAAGGAGGCGACATCATTGGCGATTTTCTCGCCCTTGGCGTTGAACCAGGGCCCCTTGCCGATACGGTCGCGTGCATCCTCGGCGCTGGTCGAGAGATAGGCATGCCAGGTCTTTCCGGCGACGCCGGCGGCTTCAGCCAGCGAAGCGCAATGCGCGTCGGCGCCCTTCAAACCGCCGAGATCGGCACCCTTGCCGGAGCCGACACTGGTGACGAAGAAACTCATCTTGGCATCTTGGGAGACGGCCACGCCTGCTGTCACGCCGAGAGCGGCCACAAAGGCGGTGGTGGCAATGAGAAGAAGTCTGCGCATATCGGTCCTCCGGTTTCGAATGTCCTACGTCAGGAGAACGTAGCCGGAGGCCCTTTTAATCCCTTTGGGATCCTTCAAACCGAAGGCGTGAGTTCATTCAGGCTGCCGGTAGGAGACGAACCGGTTGTGCTTGGCCTGGAAGATCAGCCCGGTCTCTTCCAGTTCGGGGCTGGCCAGCGGCACGATGCGCTTGGCGATCTCCTGGGGATGCGGCAGCGTCTCCGGATCCTCACCGGGCACGGCCTGGGCCCGCATGGCGGTACGGGTGGCGCCCGGGTCGGCGGCATTGACGCGCAACGGCAGGCTCTGCGTTTCATGCGCCCAGGAGCGCATCATGGTCTCGACCGCCGCTTTCGATGCCGCGTAAGGCGCCCAGAAGGCACGCGCCGAATGCGCTGCGTTGGACGACAGGATGATGGCCCGGCCGGCATCGGAAAGCCGTAGCAGCGGGTCGACCGAGCGGATCAGCCGCCAGGTTGAGGTGACGTTGATGGTCATCACCTTCTCGAACGTCTTGGCCTCGACATGGCCGATCGGCGAGATGACGCCGAGCACGCCGGCATTGGCGACGAGAATATCAAGCTTGCCCCAGCGCTCATGGATGGCGCCGCCCAACCGGTCGATGCCGGCCATGTCGGCGAGATCGAGAGGCACCAGCGTCGCTTGGCCACCGGCCGCCTTGATCTCGTCGTCGAGTTCTTCGAGACCACCGACAGTGCGCGCAACCGCGATCACATGTGCGCCGGCGGCGGCCAATTCCCTGGCGATGAAATAGCCGATGCCGCGCGAGGCGCCGGTGACAACCGCAACGCGGCCGGTAAGGTCGAGGGTCATGCGAGAATTTCCGTAAGGTGGTCTGGCTTACGCCCCGTTGTTCGCCAGCAGCGACAGCGTGCGCACATTGTCGTGGCCTTCGAAGTCGAGCAGGCGGGTCGGGTACTGGCCGGTGAAGCAGGCGTCGCAGAACTGCGGCTGGTCGTTGTCGCGGCCCGCCTCGCCGACGGCGCGATAAAGCCCGTCGATCGACAGGAAGCCGAGCGAATCGACACGGATGAACTCGGCCATCTCTTCCACCGACATGCGCGATGCCAGCAGCTTCGACTTCTCCGGCGTGTCGACGCCATAGAAGCACGACGCGCTGGTCGGCGGCGAGGCGATGCGCATGTGCACTTCCTTAGCGCCGGCATCGCGCACCATCTGCACGATTTTCTGGCTGGTGGTGCCGCGCACGATCGAATCGTCGACCAGAACCACGCGCTTGCCCTCGATCATGCGGCGGTTGGCGTTGTGCTTCAGCTTGACGCCCATGTGGCGGATCGAATCGCCGGGCTGGATGAAGGTGCGGCCGACATAATGGTTGCGGATGATGCCAAGCTCGAAGGGAATGCCTGCCGCCTGGCTGAAGCCGATCGCCGCAGGCGTGCCCGAATCCGGCACCGGCACGACGATATCGGCCTCGACCGGGTTCTCCTGCGCCAGCTCGGCGCCGATGCGCTTGCGCACTTCGTAGACGTTGCGGCCTTCGACCGAGGAATCCGGCCGGGCGAAATAGACATACTCGAAGATGCAGAAGCGGGTCTTCTGCGGCTCGAACGGGAACAGGCTTTCAATACCCTTGGAGGTGACGACGACCATCTCGCCCGGCTTCAGGTCGCGCACGAAGCGCGCGCCGATGATATCGAGCGCGCAGGTTTCGGAGGCGAGGATCCAGGCACCGTCGAGATCGCCGAGCACCAGCGGGCGGATACCGAGCGGATCGCGGCAGCCGATCATCTTCTTGGCCGTCATCGCCACCAGCGAGAAGGCGCCTTCGACCTGACGCACGGCGTCGATGAAACGCGAGTTGAGGTCGCGCTCCTTGCTGGTCGCAACCAGGTGCAGGAGCGTCTCGGTGTCGGATGTGGACGAGAAGATCGCGCCCTGCTTCTGCAGCGCGCGCTGCACCGTCATGGCGTTGGTGAGATTGCCGTTGTGGGCGACGGCAAAGCCGCCATCGGCAAGCTCGGCGAAGAAGGGCTGGATGTTGCGCATGCCGGCGCCGCCGGTCGTGGCGTAGCGCGTGTGGCCGATGGCGCGGTTGCCTTGCAGGCTGTCGATGACACGCTGCTTGGTGAAAGTGTCGCCGATCAGGCCGACATGGCGTTCGACGTGGAATTGGCTGCCATCATAGGAGACGATGCCGGCCGCTTCCTGGCCGCGATGCTGCAATGCATGCAGGCCTAGCGTGACGATGGCCGCCGCGTCCTGTCGGCCGAAAATGCCGAACACACCGCATTCGTCGTGGAAATGGTCGTCGGCCTCGGCGGAAAGCACGTCGTCTGCGTCTGCCATCTTAAGCTCCGCTAAAATCGCCATATAGTGCGAGTTCGCGCCGAAAGCAACGCGCGCCGTGCAGTCGTTCACACCATCGTCAGTCCAGGCGAGTCAGTTTGCAGGGGCTGCCGGCGCTGCTGGCTTGGCCGTGTTGTCCGCCGGCCCGGCATCATTGTCGTCGGGAGCCGGTGCATTGGCGTCGTCGCCGCCGGCAGGAGCGTCCGCCGCCGGTGCGTCCGGAGCGGCCGGCGTCTCGGCAGCGGGCTGATTCGGATTGAGCTTCTTGAGGATGGCGTTTTCCGGATCCTCGGGCAGCAGGCTTTCAAGCTTGGCGCCGATCTGCTCCAGCAGCGGCCGCGACTTGGCCTCCGTCACCCAGGCCGGTGCCTTGGCGCCAGCCAGCCAGTTGAAGAACAGCAGCGCGACGGCGACGACCAGGATGCCGCGCGCGGCGCCGTAGAGGAAACCAAGCGTGCGGTCGAGCGCGCCGATCCGCGAATCGATGATCCAGTCGGCAAGCTTCATGGTGATGACCGAGACGACGATCAGCGCGATGATGAAGACGACGCCGGCGGATGCCGCCATGGCGATCTTCTCATTGTCGATGTACGGCTTAAGGTAAGGCAGGACCGGCTTGTAAAAGAAGAAAGCCGCCGCCGCCGCCGCCGCCCACGAGACGACAGACAGGACCTCGCGCGAGAAGCCGCGAACCATGGCGAGCATCGCCGAGACCAGGGTGAAGCCGACCAGGATTCCGTCAAGCAGCGTAATCGGCATGTCTTTCGCCCCACTCCGATCTCTTTTTCACGGCTCGACGAGCCGCGTTATTCTTCATCGTCGACGCGGCTGCGCCGTGAGCCGGCTATGCGCGCCACGAGGTCGGCAAGCTCGGTGGGCTGGAAAGCGCCGGCCCCGATCCCTCCAGCAAGTTCCTCGCTGCCCAAGGGCAGAACCGCGCTACCAAAACCCAGCTTTTCGGCTTCCTTGAGGCGCTGCTGCGCGTGCGCAACCGGCCTCACCGCGCCCGAAAGGCTGATTTCGCCGAAATAGACGCAATCGGCGGGAAGGGCAAGACCGGTGAGCGAGGAAACCAGCGCGGCGGCGACCGCGAGATCGGCCGCGGGCTCGCTGATGCGGTAGCCGCCGGCGACGTTGAGATAGACGTCGTGCTGGCCAAAGCGGACGCCGCAATGGGCTTCGAGAACCGCCAGGATCATTGACAGGCGAGCTCCGTCCCAACCGACGACGGCGCGCCGTGGCGTGCCGAGCGAGGATTGTGCGACCAGGGCCTGAATCTCGACCAGCACCGGCCTCGTGCCTTCCATGCCGGCGAAAACCGCGGCACCCGGCGATTTCGCATGCCGCTCGCCGAGAAACAGCTCGGATGGATTGGCGACCTCGCGCAAACCCTTGTCCGACATTTCGAAGACGCCGATCTCATCGGTCGGCCCAAAGCGGTTCTTCACCGTGCGCAGAATGCGATAGTGGTGACCGCCTTCGCCCTCGAAGTAGAGCACGGCATCAACCATGTGTTCGACCACGCGCGGTCCGGCGATCTGACCTTCCTTGGTGACATGGCCGACCAGCACGATCGCCGCGCCCGTGGATTTCGCATAGCGGATCATCGCCTGGGCGGCGGCGCGCACCT
The DNA here is from genome assembly GCF_006442655.1 of Mesorhizobium sp. B2-1-3A. NCBI lineage: Bacteria > Pseudomonadati > Pseudomonadota > Alphaproteobacteria > Hyphomicrobiales > Phyllobacteriaceae > Mesorhizobium > Mesorhizobium sp. B2-1-3A. The sequence goes on along the minus strand of NZ_VFWK01000001.1, from coordinate 602,249 downwards.
GGGTGACGGTGCCCGGCGCCGAATCGGCAAGGTCGGTCCACAGCGTCTGGATCGAATCGAGAATGACCAGATCCGGCCGCTTGCCGTCGGCGATGGTGGCAAGAATGTCCTCGACATTAGTCTCGGCTGCCAGTTCCACCGGTGTGTCGGCGACGCCGAGCCGCTGCGCCCTCAGCCTGATCTGCGCGACGGCTTCTTCGCCCGAGACATAGACGATGCGGTGGCCTCGCGACGCCAGCGCAGCGGCAGCCTGGGTGAGCAGCGTCGACTTGCCGATGCCGGGGTCGCCGCCGACCAAAAGTGCGGAACCGCGTACAAAACCGCCGCCGGTGGCGCGGTCGAGTTCGCCGATGCCGGAAATGATGCGCGGCGCATCCTCGATATCACCAGAGAGCGTGGTCAGCACCACCGCGCGGCCCTTGCGGGCGTTGCGCGTGTTGGCCGGCCCCGAGCCGATGCCGCCGGACGTGCCTTCCTCGACCAGCGTGTTCCACTCGCCGCAGGCATCGCATTTGCCGGCCCAGCGCTGATGCACCGATCCGCAGTTCTGGCAGATGAACTGGACACGCGATTTGGCCATCAGGCGAGGCCTGCGGCAAATGAAAGAACAGTTCGGTGAGACCGGGGGGCGCGCCGTGGAGCGCGGCCGGCCCGGATATTTGCTGCGATTTCGGCCAACTGCTTACTCGTCAAACCTCTCCGCGATATGGTGCTCTTCCGCCAGGTCGGAGAAGCGGGTGAACTCGCCATGGAAGGCGAGCGTCACCGAGCCCGTCGGGCCGTGGCGCTGCTTGGCGACGATCACTTCGGCCTTGCCGCGCATCTCGTTCATCTCGTTTTCCCACTTGACGTATTCTTCCGTGCCGAGCTTCGGCTCACGGTTCTTGAGGTAATACTCCTCGCGGTAGACGAACATCACGACGTCGGCGTCCTGCTCGATCGAACCGGATTCACGCAAGTCGGAGAGTTGCGGGCGCTTGTCGTCGCGGCTTTCGACCTGACGCGACAGCTGCGACAGCGCGATGATCGGTACGGCCAGTTCCTTGGCCAGCGCCTTGAGGCCCGTGGTGATCTCGGTGATTTCCTGCACGCGGTTCTGCGAAGACTTGGCGGATGAACCCTGCATCAGCTGGATATAGTCGATGACGATCAGGTCGAGGCCGCGCTGGCGCTTCAGGCGCCGCGCGCGGGCGGATAGCTGCGCAATGGAGATACCGCCGGTCTGGTCGATGAAAAGCGGGATCTTCTGCATGGTCTGCGAACAGGCGACCAGCTTTTCGAAATCCATTTCGCTGATCTCGCCGCGGCGGATTTTTGAGGACGAGATTTCCGTCTGCTCGGAGATGATACGGGTAGCGAGCTGCTCGGACGACATTTCGAGCGAGAAGAAGCCGACCACGCCGCCATTGGCCGCCTTGAACGATCCGTCCGCCTGCTGCGCCGGCACATACATCTCGGCGATATTGAAAGCGATGTTGGTGGCAAGCGACGTCTTGCCCATGCCCGGGCGGCCGGCAAGCACGATAAGATCCGACGATTGCAGGCCGCCCATGCGGCGGTCGAGATCGCGCATGCCGGTGGCGAGGCCCGACAAATGGCCGTCGCGCATATAGGCCGCGTTGGCCATGTCCACGGCCGTCTTGACCGCGTCGGTGAAGCTCTCGAAGCCGCCATCATAGCGTCCGGTTTCGGCCAGTTCGAACAGGCGGCGCTCGGCATCCTCGATCTGCTCGGAAGGCGACATGTCGACCGGCGCGTCATAGGCGATGTTGACCATGTCTTCGCCGACGGTGATCAGCGCGCGGCGCGTTGCCAGGTCGTAGATGGCGCGGCCATAGTCGGTGGCGTTGACGACGGTGACGGCTTCGACCGCCAGCCGCACGATATATTGCGCCACCGTCATGTCGCCGACCTTTTCGTCGGCCGGCAGGAAGGTCTTGAGTGTGATTGGCGTCGCCACCTTGCCCATGCGGATGAGCTCGGCCGCGATCTCGAAGATTTTTCTGTGCAGGGGTTCGTAGAAATGGCCTGGCTTCAGGAAATCGGAGACACGATAGAAGGCATCATTGTTGACGAGGATAGCGCCCAGCAGCGCCTGCTCGGCCTCGATGTTGTTCGGCGCCTCGCGATAAAGCGGTTGCTGCTCCGCCACGCCGAATTTTCGTGCTGCCTCTGCCATGATATCCCCGATTTCGATCCCGGCTTCTCGATATCAGAACGACACGAAACCGTGCTGACCTTTCTGCATCACCGCACGACCAACCAACCTTGATGCCCGTTGTTCACAGGAACGGAAAACCGTCCACAGGACAGTGTTCCTGTGTCCCGATTCCGATTGACTCGGCAAGCAGTGATTCTTACGCGCGCTATTGGAACGAAGCAAGAACAATCGGCCGTTCAGGTACCGCGTGGTTCCAGCCTGTCACCCCAGTCCAGCCGCCGGGCCAGCTTGAAGTCCGCGCCGTCACGCTTGGTGAAGAGTTGCTCCACGGCTGTGCCGTCTTCCCGGCAAAGCTTGAGCAGAACCTTGCCCGAGCCGGATTTCGGCGGTGCGAGGACCCGCGCGGCGTGGGAGGCGGCCGGCTGGCGCGACGCGGCGACAAAAATGAATTTCTCGTCTTCCCACGGCACATCGGCGTCCTTGGCCAGCCGGTGCAGGCGCGATCGGGCGACGCGGCGGGCAAAATGGCACCAGTCGGGCGGGTTGAGCGGGCAGGGCGCCTTGTGCGGACAAGGCGCCAGCACATGCGCACCGGCGGCGATCAGTTGCGCGCGCACCGCCAGAATGCGCTGCCAGCCCGCCGGCGTGCCCGGCTCGATGATCAGCAGCGTGTCTGTCGTCAGCTGCCATAGCCGGTCGACCATCTTGGGCAGCGATGCCGGCACGATCTCGTCCAGCACATAGGCGCAGGTGACGAGGTCCGCCGGCTGAAGGTCGCCCAGGTCTGTTGTGACGTCGCCGGCCTGCCAGACGGTTCGGGCCGCGATGGCGTCGGCGGCGAGCGTCTCGCCGACCTTGCGCACCGCCGCGCTTGCTTCCAGCAAAACGGCCTGTTCGAGATCGGGCCAGAGATCGTGGGTGGCCCAAAGCACCGTACCAGGACCGGCGCCGACGTCGAGCAGGGTTTTCGGCGCGAAATTTGGCCGGGCCGCGTTCAGCGTGTCGAGGCTGGCGCGGACCGCGGCATAGGTCGCCGGCAGCCGCGTCGCCAGATAGGCCTTGACCGCCATGTCCTGCGCCATGTGCAGGCGGCCGTCGCGCAGTTCGGCGCGGTAGCGGTCGGAGAGTGTTTTCGCCGCCTGCTTCAGTTCCGGCAGCGGGATTTTCTCCAGGATGCGGTCGACGGCGTGTCGAAGAAGAGCCGGCAGTTCCACGCTAGGCTCCTCGCGGTGCGAGCAGGATGACCGAAGCACCGGCTATGCAGAGCGCGGCACCACCAAGATCCCAGCGGTCGGGCCGCACGCCTTCCACCAGCCACAGCCAGCCAAGCGAGGCGACGATGTAGATGCCGCCATAAGCGGCATAGGCGCGGCCTGCGGCATTGGTGTCGACCAGCGCCAGAAGCCAGGCGAACAGCAGCAGCGAGACGAAGCCCGGCGCCAGCCACAGCGGCGATTTTTCGAGCCGCCACCAGGCCCACACCGAAAAACAGCCGGCGATCTCGGCCAGTGCCGCGGCGGCATAGAGGAGATAGGTCATGAAAAAGGCCTCGTGACGATCACGAGGCCTTTTTCAGGGCAGGGGCCGGGAATGGCAAGCGGCAATGGCGAAAGCGCACCAACGTTGCGTTCCTACTCCGCCACCTTGCGGCGCCGGGCGGGCTTGGCGGCCTTCTCTACGGGAGCCGCTTCGCGGCGGCCCAGGTCGCGCATTTCCAGTGCCTTTTCGCATTTTGCCATGTAGTCGCGGGTTACCGGCAGTGTGTCGTTCTTCTTGGCGATCTGGAACTGGAAGATGACCAGGTCCTGCCAGCGGAAGGCGGCTTCGGAAGCGGCCAGATAGAACTCCCACATGCGGCAGAAGCGTTCGTCGTAGATGGCCTTGGCCTTGTCGCGATTGGCGGCGAAGCGCTGGCTCCAGTGCTTCAGCGTGTCGGCATAATGGAGCCGCAGGATCTCGACATCGGTGACCACCAGGCCGGACTTCTCGATCGCCGGCAGCACCTCCGACATTGCCGGTATGTAGCCGCCCGGGAAAATATACTTGCGGATGAAGGCGCTGGTCGCCCACGGCACGCCGGAGCGGCCGATCGTATGCAGGAGCATGACGCCATCGGGCTTCAGCAACGTTGCCGCTTTGTCGAAGAAGGTGCGGAAGTGGTTCACGCCGACATGTTCGAACATGCCGACCGAAACGATACGGTCGAAGCGTTCGTTGAGTTCGCGATAATCCTTCAGTTCGAAATGGACGTGGTTTTCCAGGCCTTGCGCATGCGCCCTGTCGGTGGCCACGCCATGCTGTTCGGTCGACAGCGTCACGCCCTGCACATCGACGTCGAAGGCCTTGGCGAGATAGAGGCCGAGCCCGCCCCAGCCGGAGCCGATATCGAGCACGGTCTGGCCGGCTTTCAGTCTGAGCTTGGCGGCGATATGACGCTTCTTGGCGGCCTGCGCCTCGTCCAGCGTCATGTCCGGCTGCTCGAAATAGGCGCAGGAATACTGCATGTCCTCGTCGAGGAAGAGCCGGTACAGGTCGCCCGACAGATCGTAATGACGCTGCACGTTGCGGCGCGAGCGCGAGGCGGTGTTGATCTGCTGCAGGCGGCGGAAGGCGTGGCGCAGGCCCTCGATCGCTTTTGACCATGTCGCGTCGATGCCGCCGCTGCCCATGTTCTGGAAGGCAATGCGCATCAGGCCGAGCACGCCGCCTTCGAGGATGTCGAGTTCGCCGTCCATGTAGGCTTCAGGCACCGCCAGCATCGGATCGAATGTGATGGCCCGTTCGGCGTGCCGGGTCTTGATGTGCATGTGCACTGGCTCGCCGCTGCCGTCGCCGAAGATGACTGTCAAGCCCTTGGGCCCGGTTACCTTGAGATTGCCCGTGCGAACCAGGCGATCGAGAACGCGCTTCAGCAGAATATTCATAACCAAATGTCCCCTCACGGTCAGACCGGCTGCCTTAATTCTGCAACAATATATAGGGGTTCGAAAAGTTCCATTTGGTATAAAAATGCCCGGGCGAGAGGCCCGGGCATTGGTCCAGAATGGCTGGATTACGACAAAGTGATCGGAGCTCGGCTCCTTCGCTTGTCGTGGGCGATCAGGCGTTGTCTTCGCCGCCTTCGAACTCGGCGTTCGGATCGAAGAAGTTTTCCGGCCGGGCATTGTCGTTGATGTCGTCGCCATAAATGGCTTCGGCGGTGGTCAGCGTCTCGCCCTTGGCCTGGCGTTCGGCCTCATCGGCCGTACGGGCGATGTTGAGCGTGATGGTGACTTCGACTTCCGGATGCAGCGCGATCGCCACATTGGTGAGACCGATGGTCTTGATCGGCTGGTTGAGCTGGATCTGGTTGCGGTTGACCGTGAAGCCTTCCGCCGTCAGCAGATCTGCGATGTCGCGCGTCGACACCGAACCGTAGAGCTGACCGGTCTCGCCGGCCGAGCGAACGGCGATGAAGCTCTTGCCGTCGAGCTTTTCGGCAACCTGGCCGGCTTCCGACTTGCGCTCGAGATTGCGGGCTTCGAGCTGGGCGCGCTGGCCTTCGAACTTCTTCTTGTTGGCTTCGTTGGCGCGCAGCGCCTTGCCCTGCGGCAGCAGGAAATTACGGGCAAAGCCGTCCTTGACCTTGACGGTATCGCCCATCTGGCCGAGGCGGGAAACGCGTTCGAGAAGAATGACTTCCATGGTTTTGTTCCTTTTGGTTGGGCGTCCGTCCACAAGGCAGGCGCCGAATTCTCTGGAACAGGTCAGGAAGCAAAAGGGGCGTTGCCGCCGGTGTCGCTGTCCTGCCTGTCGCGGCAGTTAGAGGCCTTGACCTCAACTCGGGATTTGATGCCTGAACCGGTCATGCCCGTCATGGCCGGCGAAAGGAACGGGCGGCGAGCCGCCCGTCCGAGAGATTTAGCGGACCACGTAGGGCAGCAGGCCGAGGAAACGGGCGCGCTTGATCGCCTTGGCGAGTTCACGCTGCTTCTTCTGGCTGACGGCGGTGATGCGCGACGGCACGATCTTGCCGCGCTCGGAAATGTAGCGCTGCAGGAGACGCACGTCCTTGTAGTCGATCTTGGGCGCGTTGGCGCCGGAGAACGGGCAGGTCTTGCGGCGACGGTGGAACGGGCGCCGGGTCGGGATCTGGTTGATGTCGACCATTATTCTGCACCCCCTTCAAAGCCTTCGCGCGGACGGCGCGGACCACGATCACCACCGGCATCGCCGAACGAACGCGGCGGACGATCGCCACGGTCGCCGCGATCACGGTCGCCGAACGAACGCGGGCCGCGATCGCGATCGCCGAAGCTGCCGCGCTCGGAGCGCTCTTCGCGCTTCTGCATCATGGCCGAGGGACCTTCCTCATGCGCCTCGACCTTGATGGTCAGGAAACGCAGGACGTCCTCGGACAGACCCATCTGGCGCTCCATCTCGTTGAGCGCTGCCGGCGGGCAGTCGAGGTCCATGAGCGTGTAGTATGCCTTCCGGTTCTTGTTGACCCGGTAGGTGAGGGACTTCAGTCCCCAGTTCTCGACCCGGCCGACGGACCCGCCATTCGCGGAGATGACGCCCTTGTACTGTTCGACAAGCGCATCGACCTGCTGCTGCGAGAGGTCCTGCCGGGCAAGAAACACATGTTCGTAAAGAGCCATTATGGTTCAGTGCCTTTCTTCGTTTCTCTCCCGGTTCCCGGCGGCAAAAGCCTCTGCAACTTCTCTGACCCGAGCCCAGGAAGGCACGGAGAAGAAAGGAGCATGACGAGACGGTCGAGAGCGGAGACACGGGAGGCGGAAGCACTTCTGGCTTCACACGAAGGCTTTTGATAAAACCTCCGGCCCTCCGTTCAGCCCCCAGCTGGGACCGGCAGATTGGCGGCGTCTATACAGCAATCCACCGAGAAGGCAAGGGCAAGCGGCGTTCCCGATGTCGCAGGGCGCTGGAAAGGAAGCAGCCGCGTCGGTACCGCCTGGCGATTTTCTCGCAACCAGCCTTTAACCACAATGTCAGGTTGCACAGGGTTGAGCCCCGCCGTCAACGGTCGATTCATCATGGAAGGCGCAAAAGCCCGGGCAATCCGCGCAGACCAAGCGGTGGGCATTTCCGGGGGTAAGGATGCTTCTCAACAGATTCTGGCGCTCGAAGAGCGGCAATTTCGCGCTTCTGATGGGGCTCGGTCTGCCGGCCATCCTGTCGGCCGTCGCCTTCGCGGTTGATGTGTCGACCATCATGCGGGCCAAGAGCAACCTGCAGAATGCGCTCGACGCCGCAAATCTCGCCTCCTCTCATCTCGGCGATCTGGATATTACCCGCACGGACGCCTTCGATCGCTATTTTCAGGCCAACATCGTCGGGCATGGCGAACTCGCCAACGCGCAGGCGACGCTGACCGTCGACAGGGGCGTCAACTTCATCAAGACAAAGGCGGTTGCCTCCGCGGACGTCAATTTGAACTTCGCCTTCCTGTTCGGCCAGAACAGGCACATCGTCGTCGATGCCTCGGCTGTCGAATCGAACAATCAGCTCGAAGTCGTGCTGGTGCTGGACAATACCGGCTCGATGGCCGGTGCCCGCATGACGGCATTGAGGACGGCAACGAAGTCCCTGCTGGACACGCTTGAGGCGACAAAATCGCCGACGCGCCAGGTGCGTGCCTCGCTGGTTCCCTTTGTCACGGCGGTCAACGTCAATGGCGATGGGTTCGATCCGTCCTGGATCGACATGGACGGGAAGTCCTCGACCAATGGCATCAATTTCCCCGCCATCGACGGCAAGCGGCCGACCCACATGGCGCTGTTCAAGCAACTGGGGCTGAAGGGCGGATGGAAAGACACCGGGTGGAAAGGCTGCGTCGAGGCTCGCCCCGGCACCTACAACATTTCCGATACGCCACCGGATCCGAACAAGCCCGACACGCTGTTCGTGCCCTATTTCGCTCCCGACGATCCATCATCTGCCACCAAGCCGTCCGGCTCCTATGGCAACTCCGCGACCGGCTACAACAATTCGTACCTCGACGACACCATAGACAAGAACAAACTCAAGCAGTCCGGCATCAATGTGCTGGGTATCGACCTCAGCGGCCTGCTCGGAGGTGTAATCGACGCGTTGTTGGGCGCTGATCTGGAAAAGATCGCCAAATATGTCGCCTCGACGAACAAGCTCGTCACCGAGACCGGCACCGCCATCACCGTTGGGCCGAATCGCTCCTGCCCGACCCCCGTCGTTCCCTTGACCGACGACTTCGACAAATTGCGCAAGGCCGCGAGCCAGATGACGGAGTGGAACGGTTCCGGCACCAATGTCTCGGAGGGCCTGTCGTGGGGCATGCGGGTGCTTTCGCCAGGCGCGCCCTATACCGATGGGGTGCCGTTCAAGACGCCGGGCGTGAGCAAGATTGTCATGCTGCTTACCGATGGCGAGAACGTCGTCTATGGCGCCAGCAATCAGCCGACCAAGTCCGACTACACGTCCTATGGATACCTGGCGGGTGGCCGCTTCGGGTCGGACAATCAGACGACGGCGGCCCGCAATGTCGACGGTTGGACCAAGAGCGTGTGCACGCAATTGAAGAACGAGGGTGTGCAGATCTACACGATGGTGCTGCAGTCCGACACCGCCGCCAACCGCACGCTCTACAGCGCCTGTGCTTCCAACCCGAGCGACTACTATGCCGTCAACGACCCGGCCAAACTGCCGAACGTCTTTCAGCAAATCGCCAACAAGTTCTCGAAGCTGCAACTCACGAACTGAGTGCTCGATATCGAGAGGGCTGCCGCATCTGAAGGATCGGAACCTTCAACTCGTATGGGCGACGACCTTGTCGACCGTCTCGGGGAAGAAGTCGGGTGCGGCATGGCGCTTGCCGAACATCATGTCGTACTGGATGAGCCGGAAATCGCGGATTGCCGGGTCGATCTCCTTTTGACGTGACCAATCGGGCGTGGCCTCGCCGGCCGGGGTCAGCAGCAGGTTACGGTCGACGACGCGGTAGCGCTCGCGCATCTCGCCCAGGAAGCCCGTGTAATAGGGATGGCTGATGCCGGCCGCGGTGAGGATATGATAGGGCAGGAATGCTGGGCTGACCGTGCCGAGGTCCGCGACCGGGCCGGAACGGTTCGACCAGATGATCAGCGGTGTCTCGTGATGCTCAAGGGCGGCTTGCGGTGTAGGCTCCTTGCGTGGCGCGACGTTGTCCTTCAGGAAGCCGGTCTCGACATAGACCGGCCCCAGCGGCGGCAGATGGTCGCCGAAGAAGGCGACAATCGTCGGCCGGTCGCGCTTCTTGGCCCATTCGATCAGCCGTTCAAGGCCGTGGTCCGCGTCGGCTGAACCCTCCGCGTAGCTCAGCAGCGAATCGCGCGCCCACTGGCTGATCGGCGCCTGCACGGCGTGGGTCGGGTTGTAGTAGCGGTTCGGTTCATAGGGGCCATGGTTCTGCAGGCTGACCGCGAAGAAGAACACCGGATCGTCACTGGCGTCGGCTTCCCGGATGATCTCATCCGTCATCGCCGCATCCGAAGCCAGCGGTCCGCGCTTTTCCATGGGGGGCAGCGTCTCTTCCGACTTGAAATCGTTGAAACCGAAATCGGCGTACACCGCGCCACGGTTCCAGAACCAGTTGGTGCCCGGATGGATAGCGCGCGCCCTGTAGCCCTCGCTCTTCAGGAAGGTCGCCATCGATGGTGTCGGCGTGCGCACATATTGTTGGTAAGGGATGCTGCCGGCCGGCAGGAAAGCGTTGGAAAAGCCGGTCAGCGCCTCGAATTCGATGTTTGCGGTCATGCCGCCGAATTCAGGCGAGAACATCGAACCGGAACGCAATGCCCGCACGGTGGGAATGGGATCCGGTGTGATGGTGACGCCGGGCAGCTTGGTCGGATCCCAGAAGGATTCGCTCATGACGATAATGATGTCTGGCTTTTCATCGGGCACCGAGGCCGTTATCTGCGGCCGGTCGATCGCCGCGATCGCCTTTTCCGTATAGCCCGGGGGTGCCGAGACATGGGCCATCGGCACGTTGAGCGCGAAGGCCAACGCAAAGCCGTTGGAGGCGTAGTTTTCCTTCTGGTCCCACATGATCGGGATGATCTGCAGCCGATCCCTGGTCCATGAGAAAGTGGCGTAGTCCATGATCGAGACGAAGAAGGCGAGCAGCGGCACCGCCAGCGTCAGCCGGGCAAGGCGACCCTTGTGGCTGAGCGCGGGAACCTTGCGGCGCCACAGCCGCCAGCCATAGACGAGCAGCGACAGGCCGGCGACGATGCCGACGACTATGGCGAGCGCGGTCATCGGCCGTTCACGCACCAGGAGCGGCAACAGGGCGAAGATCTGGCGGGCGTAGAGGAAATCCGTCGGGTAGAGCGGATCGCCGAGATAGTGCGATTTCTGGTGGCCGACAAAGGCCAGCGAGAGCGTCAATGGCGCGACGATCATCAGGCTCTGGTGGCTGCGGCCGAACACGGCGTCGAGGCCGATCAGGATCAGCGCGAACACGACGATGGTCGTCCATCCCGGCTTGAGCGGCTGCAGGAAGAAGGAGACGGTGCCGGCAAAGTCACCGCGCACGATCAATTCGATGGCGAACACCAGGATGGTTGAGATCGCCAGGCTGATCAATCCGTAACGGACGACCGGCCATGTCCGGCCCGGCAGATAGCCGGTGGACGGATCGTCTTCCAGGAACTGAGGCGCGGCTTTACCGGCGCGTTTCGAACTCTTTGCCACTTTAACTTCCCACCCAGCGACAACCCAAGTCACGCGATTGTCATATAATTGTCACGCAAAGCTAGCGCCTGTGGCGGAAATAAGAAGAGCCAGCAAACGATTCGTGAGCGGTTTTCATCAGGTGTGATCGCCAAAAAGCCCTTTCGGAACAGGCACTCGGCGCATGGTTCGGATTTGGGCACGGGTCCAGCCGGGCTTGACTTGGCGGGCTGCCTTGCGCCACAGGCAGGAAAAATTCGTATTATCAGGCAAGCACAACCAGTCTTCGGGAGCCCTAGCATGGCCGTCGCATTCACCTTTCCGGGACAAGGCAGCCAGGCTGTCGGAATGGGCAAGGATCTTGCCGATGCCTTTCCGGAGGCGCGCAGGATATTCCAGGAAGTCGACGACGCGCTTGGCGAAAACCTGTCGAAGCTGATCTGGGAAGGTCCGGAAGAGACGTTGACGCTGACCGCCAATGCACAGCCGGCACTGATGGCGGTTTCGCTGGCTGCCGTGAGGGCGCTGGAAGCGCGCGGTTTCTCGCTGAAGGACAAGGTCGCCTATGTCGCCGGCCATTCGCTGGGCGAATATTCGGCCCTTGCCGCCGCCGGCTTTGTTTCCGTCGCCGATGCCGCCCGCCTGCTGCGCATTCGCGGCAACGCCATGCAGGCGGCGGTGCCGGCCGGCGAGGGCGCCATGGCGGCGATCATCGGACTGGAGCAGGCGGATGTCGAAGCCGCTTGCGCCGAGGCCGTGCAAGGGGCCGGCAAGGTCTGTCAGATCGCCAACGACAATGGTGGCGGCCAACTGGTCATCTCCGGCGCCAAGGCCGCGGTCGAGCTGGCGGCGAAACTGTGCACCGAAAAGGGCGCCAAGCGGGCGCTGATGCTGCAGGTCTCGGCGCCCTTTCATTCCGCGTTGATGGCGCCGGCGGCGAACGTCATGCGCGACGCGCTCGCCGGGGTGGCGAAGAACGCGCCGGCGGTCCCCGTGGTGTCCAACGTCACCGTGACCCCGACCAGCGATCCGGATGAGATCGCCCGGCGCCTGGTCGAGCAGATAACCGGCCGCGTGCGCTGGCGCGAAACGGTGGAATGGTTCGGTGCCAACGGCGTCGCGACGCTTTACGAGATCGGCGCCGGCAAGGTGCTGTCGGGCCTGGCACGGCGCATCAACCGCGATATCGCTACATCGGCTGTCGGCACGTCGGCCGATGTTGAGGCGGCACTGGCCGCATTTGCATAATACACTGGCGATTTGACCCCTTCCGTGTGAAGGGTGTTTTCTCAGATCAGGAGACAAAAATGTTCGAACTGACCGGCCGCAAGGCGCTCGTCACCGGCGCATCGGGAGGCATCGGCGAGGCGATCGCCCGCGTGCTGCATGCGCAAGGCGCCATTGTCGGCCTGCATGGCACCCGCATCGAGAAACTCGAGACACTGGCCGCCGAACTCGGCGACCGGGTAAAGCTGTTTCCGGCCAATCTGGCGAATCGCGACGAGGTCAAGGCGCTTGGCCAGAAGGCGGAGGCCGATCTCGAAGGCGTCGACATCCTGGTCAACAATGCCGGCATTACCAAGGACGGGCTGTTCGTGCGCATGTCGGACGCCGATTGGGATAGCGTGATCGAAGTCAATCTGACCGCCGTTTTCCGGCTGACGCGCGAACTCACCCATCCGATGATGCGCCGCCGCCATGGCCGCATCATCAACATCACCTCGGTGGTTGGTGTCACGGGCAATCCCGGCCAAACCAACTACTGCGCCTCCAAGGCCGGCATGATCGGCTTCTCCAAGTCGCTGGCGCAGGAGATCGCCACCCGCAACATCACCGTCAACTGCGTTGCCCCGGGCTTCATCGAATCGGCGATGACCGACAAGCTCAACGACAAGCAGAAAGAGGCGATCATGGCGGCGATCCCGACGCGCCGCATGGGATCGAGTGTTGAAGTGGCGTCCGCCGTCGCCTACCTCGCCTCCAACGAAGCCGCCTACGTCACCGGGCAGACCATCCATGTCAACGGTGGCATGGCCATGATTTGACCAGACATGGCGGGGTTGTGAAAAGAGACCATTTCACCTTGGACCTCGGCCATTTTTCGTGTAATGCGGCCCGCAACCCGGCGGTTCGGGCAAAAACCGGTCCGTAGCCGTTGCGTTTCCGGCAGGACCATCTTTCAGCTTGATTAGCGGCATTCTGCCCGCTAACGAAGACAGACAAACAAAAGACGAGGATGCCCAAATGAGTGACACCGCAGAGCGCGTCAAGAAGATCGTCATCGAGCACCTTGGCGTCGATGCCGACAAAGTGACGGAGCAGGCGAGCTTCATCGATGATCTGGGCGCTGACAGCCTCGATACGGTCGAACTCGTCATGGCGTTCGAAGAAGAGTTTGGCGTCGAGATTCCCGACGACGCGGCCGAGACCATCCTGACCGTCGGCGATGCCGTGAAGTACATCGACAAGGCTTCGGCCTGACGCTTTCCGCAGTCATCACCGGGGAGGACCTGCGATGAGGCGTGTCGTCGTCACGGGCCTTGGGTTGTTGTCGCCGTTCGGCATGGGCTTTGAGCACAGCTGGAAGGAACTTCTGACCGGCCGCAGCGCCGCCAAGCGCATCACCGAGTTCGAGGTGGAGGATCTTGCCTGCAAGGTCGCCCACGTCATTCCGCGTGGTGACGGCAGCAATGCTACCTTCAATCCAGAGGCCGTGCTCGAGCCTAAGGAATTGCGCAAGATCGGCGACTTCATCCTGTACGGGATTGCCGCCGCCGACGAGGCGCTGAAGGATTCCGGCTGGGAGCCCAAGACGCATGAGGAGCAGTGCGCCACCGGCGTGCTCATCGGGTCCGGCATTGGCGGCATCGAGGGCATCGCCGAGAACGCGATAATCCTCAAGGAGCGCGGTCCGCGCCGCATCAGCCCCTTCTTCATTCCTGGCCAGATCATCAATCTTGTCTCTGGCCAGGTTTCGATCCGGCACGGGCTGAAAGGCCCGAACCATGCCGTCGTCACTGCCTGTTCGACCGGCGCGCACGCCATTGGCGATGCTGCCCGGCTGATCATGTGGGGTGATGCCGACGTGATGGTCGCCGGTGGCGCCGAAGCGCCGGTGACGCGGCTGTCGATCGCGGGCTTCGCCGCCTGTCGGGCGCTGTCGACCGAGCGCAATGACACGCCGCAGACGGCCTCGCGTCCCTATGACCGTGACCGGGACGGCTTCGTCATGGGCGAGGGCGCCGGTGTCGTGGTGCTGGAAGAACTCGAGCATGCCAAGGCGCGCGGGGCGAAAATCTACGCTGAGGTGACTGGTTACGGTCTCACGGGCGACGCCTATCATATCACCGCACCGGCTGAAGACGGCGACGGCGCTTTCCGTTGCATGACGGCGGCGTTGAACCGGGCCAAGCTTACGCCTTCCGACGTCGACTACATCAACGCGCATGGCACCTCGACCATGGCCGACACGATCGAGCTCGGCGCCGTCGAGCGGCTTGTCGGCAATGCCGCGTCGAAGATTTCGATGTCGTCGACCAAGTCGTCGATCGGCCATCTGCTGGGCGCGGCGGGTGCCGCCGAGGCGATCTTTTCGATCCTCGCTATCCGGGACAATATCGCGCCGGCGACCATCAACCTCGACAACCCGGAGCGTGAAACCGCGATCGACCTGGTGCCGAACAAGCCTCGCTCCCGCCAGATCGACGTGGCGCTGTCCAATTCCTTCGGCTTCGGCGGCACAAACGCTTCGCTTGTGTTCCAGCGATACAATGGCTGATCGTCCGGCCGCCGGACGATGCTTCGGCGTGCCGTCAATTTTGCCATATTCGCCCCTACTCTGCCGCAGGGGATTCGTTGGGCGATCAAACGGTAGGGCAAAATGAACACAAATCCGGTGGGCAACGGAGAATTCGGGCAACGGCCGGCGAACACCGGGCCGATCGTGCCGAAGACAGCCAGCGAGGCCTTGCGGCCGGAAGCCGGAACGCCGCCGCCGAAACGCTCGCGCGCTTCGCGCAGCCAGGTCGTGGTGTTCATGAACTTCGTCATCTCCTCGGTGATGCTGTTGGTTCTGGCGGCTGGCGTGGCGGTCTATTTCGGCAAGCAGGAATTCACAGAACCCGGCCCTTCGGCCAATGGCGACACCTTCCTGGTCAAGGCGAACACTGGCGTCCAGGATATCGCCGACCAGCTTGAGCGTCGCGGGCTGATCAGCGACGCCCGCGTCTTCCGCCTTGGCGTGCGTGCCTTCGGCAATGATTCCGCGCTCAAGGCCGGCGAATACGAGATCAAGCCCAGGGCATCCATGCGCGACATCATGGAGCTCCTGAAAAGCGGCAAGTCGGTGATGTACTCGCTGACCATTCCGGAAGGGCTGACGGTTGAGCAGGCCCTGCAGCGTGTCGCCGACGAACCCGCCCTGAGTGGCGACATGCCTTCGACAACGCCTGCCGAAGGCAGCCTTGCCACCGACACGCTGCGCTTCACGCGTGGAGCGACGCGCCAGCAGATGATCGACAAGCTGCTGGCCGACCAGAAGAAGCTGGTCGACGAGGTATGGCAGCGGCGCGCGCCGGATCTGCCGCTCGCCAATGTCGAGGACTTTGTCACCCTGGCGTCGATCGTCGAGAAGGAAACCGGCAGGGGTGACGAGCGTTCGCGCGTCGCCGCTGTCTTCCTGAACCGGTTGGCCAAGGGCATGCGCCTGCAATCCGATCCGACCATCATCTATGGTCTGTTCGGTGGCAAGGGAAAGCCTGCCGACCGCCCGATCTACCAGTCGGACATCCAAAAGCAGACACCTTACAACACCTATGTGATCAACGGCCTGCCGCCGACGCCGATCGCCAATCCGGGCCGTGCGGCACTTGAGGCCGTGGCCAATCCATCGAAGACCGACGATCTCTATTTCGTTGCTGACGGCACGGGCGGTCATGTCTTTGCCGCGACGCTGGACGAGCACAATGAGAACGTCGCCCGTTATCGTGCGCTGCAGAAGAAGCAGGCCGATGACGCGGCCAAGGCCGCTGCCGCTGGTGCCAACGGCAATGCGGACAAGCCTGCTGCCGACAAGCCCGCCGATGGCGCCGACAGCACCGGTGGCGACAATGGTGACGCCGGCGGCGATGCGGGTGATGCCCAGTAAGACGAAGAAAGGCGTTGCCCGGAAGGCGACAGCCTGACATTTGAAAGAACGCCACGCGTCCGATTTCGACGCGCCCGCGGCGTGGTTGTTTTCAAGCAGCACTTGCCCTGTCCGGAAAACTGGTTCGGGGTGATGCGCCAGGGATGTGCAGGCGACATGAATTTGCAGAGCATGACCGGATTTGCACGTGCCGTCGCCGAGCATGACGGCACCTCGATCGCCTGGGAGGTCAAGTCCGTCAACGGCAAGAGCGTCGAGGTGCGGCTGCGGCTGCCGCAAGGTTTCGAGCGGCTGGAGCCAGCGGTGCGACAGACGCTGCAGAAGCGTTTCGCCCGCGGCAATTTCCAGGCGACGCTCACAATCGGCCGCGCCGCCGGCGCGCAGGCGCAACCCGTCGTCAACGAGGCGTTTCTGAAAGACCTTGCGGGTCTCGCCAAGCGTCTGCAGGAACAATTCGACGTTGCCCCGGCGACAGCCGACGGATTGCTGTCGCTGCGAGGCGTGCTCGACATTCCTGAAACCGTCGAAACCGAGGAGGCGCGCGCCGCGCTCGACGCCGCCATCACGGTTGCGCTTGACGTCGCGCTGAAAGGGCTGGAACAGGCGCGGCAGGGCGAGGGTGCGGCACTGGCTTTGCTGCTGTCCGGTCACATCGATGCCATCGAGGCACTGACGTTGCGCGCGGAGGCGGATCCCTCACGCGACACCGCGGCGATCCGTGAACGCATCGCCGAGCAGGTCAGGCTGCTGA
Organism: Mesorhizobium sp. B2-1-3A; assembly: GCF_006442655.1. Taxonomy (NCBI): domain Bacteria; kingdom Pseudomonadati; phylum Pseudomonadota; class Alphaproteobacteria; order Hyphomicrobiales; family Phyllobacteriaceae; genus Mesorhizobium; species Mesorhizobium sp. B2-1-3A. The sequence goes on along the minus strand of NZ_VFWK01000001.1, from coordinate 585,500 downwards.
TGGACGCGTCCGCCAATCTGGACGCCAGCCGGCTGCACATGGAGGCAGCATTCCTTGCGACCAAGGCTGATATCCGCGAAGAGATCGACCGGCTGAAAACGCATGTCGCATCTGGCCGGGCCCTGCTTGGGGGCGGCGGCGCCGTCGGCCGCAAGCTCGATTTTCTGGCACAGGAATTTAACCGCGAATCGAATACGCTGTGCTCGAAGTCGAACGCCGCAGCCGTCACCGCGATCGGGCTGGAACTGAAGGCCGTGGTCGACCAGTTTCGTGAACAGGTCCAGAATCTGGAGTAGCCGATGGTTGCCAAGGAACCGATGGTTCCCAGGGATTTGGGGGGCCGCATCCGCCGCCGGGGGCTGATGCTCGTCCTGTCGTCGCCATCCGGTGCCGGCAAGTCGACGATCGCGCGCAACCTCCTGGAAAGCGATTCCAGCCTCGAATTGTCGGTCTCGGTCACCACCAGGCCGCGGCGCGGCTCGGAGATCGAGGGTGTTCACTACCATTTCCGCACCATGCGCGACTTCGAGCGGCTGCGTGATTCCGATGCGCTGCTCGAGTGGGCGGAAGTGCACGGCAATTGCTATGCGACACCGCGTGAACCTGCGGAACTGGCGCTGGCGCAAGGCCGCGACATGCTGTTCGACATCGACTGGCAAGGCGCCCAGCAGCTCAAGGAGAAGATGCGTGCCGATATCGTCTCGATCTTCATCCTGCCGCCATCGATGAAGGAATTGAAGGCGCGGCTGAAGCGCCGCGCCGAGGACCAGGAAGCGGTGATCGAGACGCGGCTGAAGAACGCCCGCAATGAGATCGAGCACTGGAAGGAATATGATTTCGTCATCGTCAATGACGATCTCGACCGCGCCTTCGCCGAGGTGCGCGGCATCGTCGTCGCCGAACGATTGCGGCGGGACCGCCGGCCCGGCCTGTTCGATTTCGTCTCCGGTCTGTTGGACGAGAAGACGGCGTGAGGTCTTTTTTCCTTCTCCCGTTCACGGGGAGAAGGTGGCCCCAAGGGCCGGATGAGGGGCAGCGCCAAACCTGCGAAAAGTTCGTGCCGCCCCTCATCTGCCTGCCGGCATCTTCTCCCCGTGAACGGGGAGAAGCGAGCTAAACAGCGTTCGTCAGCCGCACAAATTCCTCGACGCTGAGCGTTTCGGCACGTCTTGTCGGGTCGATGCCCGCGCGCTCGAGCAAGGCCTCGCCGCCGAGGCTTTTCACGCTCTGCCGCAACATCTTTCGGCGTTGGCCGAAGGCGGCTTCGGTGACACGGCCGAGTTTCTTCACGTCAGTGGGCAGGGGTGTCGCGCGCGGCTCCAGATGCACCACCGAAGAGGTGACCTTGGGCGGCGGCGTAAAGGCCTGGGGCGGCACGTCGAAGGCAATCCTGGCTTGCGTGCGCCAGCCGGCCAGCACGCCAAGCCTGCCATAGGCATCGCTGCCAGGCGCGGCGACGATGCGCTGGGCCACCTCACGCTGGAACATCAGCGTCATCGAGGCGTAGAACGGCGGCCAGTCCATCACAGTCAGCCAGCGGACGAGCAATTCCGTGCCGATATTGTAGGGCAGGTTGGCCACGATCCTCACCATCCCACCATCTCCGGCCGCTGCCTCGGCGAGGACGGCGAAGTCGGTCTTCAGCGCGTCGCCGGAAATCACCTCCAGCCGGCCGGGATAGTGAGCGGATACTTCGGCAAGCGCCGCCAGGCAGCGCTCGTCGCGCTCGATGGCGACAACCCGGCGGGCGCCGTTGGCAAGCAGCGCTCTTGTCAGGCCGCCAGGCCCAGGACCAACCTCGATCACAGCAGTGTTTGTCAGGTCGCCGGCGCTGCGTGCGATCTTGCCCGTCAAATTGAGATCGAGCAGGAAATTCTGGCCGAGCGCCTTTTTCGCCTGCAGCCCATGGCGCTCGATGACATCGCGCAGCGGCGGCAGCCCGTCAAGGCTCATGCGTTCGGACCCGAAACGGGAGCGCTCATGCGGCGGCGGCCTTGCTGTCGATGTCGGCGAGCCGTCTGGCGAGCTTCAATGCGGCGATCAGGCTATCGGGCCGCGCAATGCCCTTGCCGGCGATGTCGAAGGCGGTGCCATGGTCGGGCGACGTGCGGATGAAGGGCAGGCCGAGCGTGACGTTGACCGCCTCGTCGAAAGCCAGCGCCTTGGCCGGGATCAAGGCCTGGTCGTGATACATGCACAGCGCCACATCGTAGCCCGCCCGCGCCCGGGCATGGAACAACGTGTCGGCCGGCAGGGGGCCGAAAGCATCGATGCCCTCGGCGCGCAGGATGTCGACCGCCGGGCGCACCACACGTTCGTCTTCCTGGCCCATGGAGCCGCCTTCGCCGGCATGCGGGTTGAGGCCGGCAATGGCAAGCCTCGGCCTGGCGATGCCGAAACGGCTGGCGAGATCGGTGGCCGTGATGCGCGCCGTCGCCACGATCAATTCGGTGGTCAGCGACTTCGGCACCTCGGCCAGCGCGATGTGGATGGTGACGGGAACGGTGCGCAGATCAGGGCCCGCCAGCATCATGACCGGCGTCACCTCGACACCGCTGTGCCGGGTCGCCAGATGCGCCAGATATTCGGTATGGCCGGGAAAGCGGAACCCGGCATCGTAGAGCGGCTTCTTGGCGATAGGGCAGGTGACCACGGCAGCTGCGTCGCCGGCGAGGCAAGCGGCGACAGCGCGGTCGATCGCCTCGATCGTGCCGGCCGCATTGGCCGGATCCGGCTTGCCGGGGCTGTCGATGAACCGGGCCGCCAGTGGAACGACCGGCAGGCTGTCGACGAAAATTCGCGCCGTTTGCGCCGGCGTTGTCTCGACGATCGGCACCGACACGCCGAGGTGGCTTGCCCGCGATGCGATCAGCGCCGGATCAGCCAGGAGATAGAAGGCGGGCAAGCCGGCTGCCTCGCGCGCCAGGAAGGCGGCGATAGCGATTTCGGGGCCGATGCCGGACGGATCGCCAACGCTCAGCGCCAGGGCCTTCATCGCGCTGCTCACGTCAGCGCTTGACGATGCGGGCTTTTGCCTTCAGCTCTTCGACATATTTCTTGCTGAGATCGTCGGCCGCCTTGTCATTGGAGCCTTCGCTCTGGAACACCATCTGGGCGGTCTTGTCGTCGGACACTTCGCGCGATGAGCAGATGCCGATAAATTCGACGCCGCGCTCGGTTTCGCGCGTGACGGTGGCGCCGCCAACCTTGGTGGCCTTGATCTGCTCGGCCCAGTCCGGCGGCAGTTGTGGCGCCAGCACCCGGCCCAGATCGCGAACGGTGACGTCGATCAGGCCCTTGGCGAACTCGCGCGTCGTGTTGCAGCCGTTGAAGCGGGCGCGCATGGCGTCGGCCTCGCGCTTGCGCTTGGCCAGCGTCGCGCTGCGTTCGGCGGCCGGCACGACGAAGATGACCTGCTGCAGCATGTACTCGGTGGCGCTTGGCTTGGCGCCGCCCTTGTCGAGCATGCGCCGGACCGCGTCCTGCTCGGTTACGCTGCCGCCTTCTCCGGAACGGTAGCGCGCGCTCAAGGCCTGGTTCCAGGCCATCTGGGCGCGGATGAACTCCTTGAAGTGTTCCTTGGTGACTCCGGATTTTTCCATGACGCCGTCGAGTTGGCTGAGTTGCATCTTGTTGCCGGAAGCAAAGCGCTGATAGGCAGCCTCGACCTGCGCGTCGCTGATGCGGATGCCAAGCCGCCTGGCCTCGGCAAGGCGCAGCGTCTGATCGATCATTTCCTGGGCGGCGTCGCCACCCTTCTTGTGCTGCAGTTTCAGGAAGGCGGCACGATGCGCGATATCGCCTGACGTGATTGGTATGTCGTTGACGACGTACTTGATCTCGCTGGCGAAGGCCGGCGGCGTCATGACGGTCATTGACACGGATGTTGCCGCCACAAGCAGCGCGAACCCTGCTGAAAAGAGGTATTTCCTCATCATTAGCATCCCAATTCTATCCCGGTTCCGCCCAATTTCGTCCTCTTCCGGGTGCGCGAATCCGTGCCAGCCCTATGCGGCGAAACGATGTCGCCGGCTACTGGATGGTGTCGATCGCGCTGGTCGACGAGCCGAAGTCGCCGAGGGTGCGGAACGACAGATTGAAGCCGATGCTCTGCGTCACTTCCCTGGTGTTCAGGTCACGCGACTGCGAGTACGTCATCAGATAGGTGAAGCAGGAATCGTTGTAGGCGAAGCCGACGCCATCCTTGACCAGCAGGCTTTCCTGCAGGTCGTAGGTTCCTGTCCCGAACACGCGCCAGTTCTCGGCAAGATGGGTGGACGCACCCAGCGTGACCTCATGACGGTCGGTCGTGAAACCATATAGCGGCTGGGCCTGGATGAAAGCGTACTTGGCACTCAACGACACCGGCAGGCCCGAATAGGCGGCCTTCACCTCGGCGCGGCGAATCTCGAAGCTCTGCTCGTCGAAGCGGCCGCTGACGGAAGCCGCGAATCCATTCGGGCTGTTGATGCCAAACAGGCCGACATAGTCGGACTTGGTGTTCTGGAGGCCCGAATAGGCACCGACATTGACCAGATCCGGCGCGGCGAAGGAGTTGTCCCCGCCAATCTGGTAGGACTGGCCGAAAATCGCGTTAGTGCCCCAGCCGTTGATATAGGAGCCGGAATAGCGGAAGCCGACATTGGCGCGCGAGCCACCTTCCACGCGGTCGTAACCGGAGAACTTGTCGCGTTCGAAGAGCGTGGTCGCATCGAACACCATGCTCTGGGCGTCTTCATTCGGGACGGCGAGGCCGCCGACATACTGTTCGTTCGGACGCAGGAATACTTGCGCCATCGGCTCGATGACATGGCTCGACCCGCTGGCCATTGAAAACAGCATCGGCCAACGCATTTCGAGGCCCGCTGTTGCCATGTAACGGGCAAACGACGAACGCATGTCATTGTTCGTATTTATCTCGGGGTTTGCCGCCATTTCGTTGATGGCCGCCAAAGAACCGGATGAGGCGTTCAGATAATCGACGTCGCCCTGCAACGCCAGCAAGGGTGTTAGCACCAGTCCGTTGTCAGTGACAAATGACCGCTTCCATTCAGCCTCTGCGGTGAGGCGGCTGGATTCGCCTTCAATGCCGCGGACACGCTGGGTTGGGGTGAGAGAATTGTAAGGGGTCGAGAAAGCCTGATCGAGATCATCGCGGCGGATCACCCGCGTATTGACGTTCATCGACAACTGGCCGCCCGCGATGGACGCATCGGGGATGTATGCATAATCCAGCGAGGGCAGCACCCAGGGCTGCTGGCCGCTTCGCGCCGCGGGATTGCTGCTGAGCGTATCTTCCTGGACCTCGAAATGCATGGCGCGCACGTCGAAATAGTTACGGCCATTGAGACCGGTCAGGTAGACCGACGACTGGTGGACGGCGGCATTGTACTTGTCGATGTTGTAGGTGTTGGAGAAGTTCTTGTCCGTCTGCAGCAGCACGTCCCAGCCGAAATTCCAGCGTTCGTTGATCGCGAACTGTCCCTGCGTGCCCATCATGCCGCGGAACTTGTTCGGGTCGCCCGCGGCGCCGGAATCGACGTTGCGGCCTGCGCTGTCGATGAAGGCATCGGGATCCTGCTGCTGGATGCCGGCGATCTTCAAACTGTATTGGCCATTGTTGAAGCGCTGCCGCCACTCGGCCTCTCCGAGGAAGCCCTGCTTGGTGTAGCCGCTTCCCGACACCGTCAGGTCATAGGTCGGCGAAAGTGCGAAATAGTAGGGAACCTTGACGCTGTACCCCAGGTGGCTGTTGTAGCTGATGCTGGGGATCAGGAAGCCGCTCTTGCGCTTCACCGTCGGGTCGGCGATCTCGAAAGCCGGCAGGTAGGCGAGCGGAAAGCCGAAGAACTCGAAATTCGCATTCTCGAAGCGAACCGTCTTCTTCTCGCCGTTCCAGATGATCTTCCTGGCCTTCACGCGCCAGGTAGGCGCTTTGTCGGGCTTGTCCTCGCACGGCTCGCAGGCGGTGTAGACGCCATTGTGGAAGGTGGTCAGCACGCCGCCCATACGTTCGGCGCTTTCGGCGGCGAAATAGGCCTTGTCGACGGTTTCAACGCGAAGCGCGTTGACGAAGCCGTCGGCGAAATCGTCGGTGATATCGATGTGCTGCGAATTGATCTTGGTGCCGTCGCTGTTGACGATCTCGACATTGCCGCTGGCAACCATCCGCTTGGTGTTGCGGTTGTATACGACCTTCTGGGCGACGAGGCGGTTGCCGCCATAGTCGATCTGAACCCCGCCGACAGCGGTCACGGTCTGGTTGTCGTTGTTGTACTCGAGCGTATCGGCCGCGAGCAGCATCTGCGAGCCGGACGGAACCTTGGTCGCCATATCGCCGACTTCCTGCGCGAACGCAGGCAATGGAACGCCGCAGGCAAGCAGGCACGCCAAGGCGCTCGCCGCATAGAGGCGCGCCAAACTGGCCTGCCTGTTGCTGGGCAAAAACGCCTCCCTCACTAGCCGTCTTCCTTGTATAGCAGGAAAGTCACCCCGAAGAACATAGCTACCACAACTGGTACCCAGGCGGCTATGGCAGTCGGCACGAACCCCGCCACGCCGAATGCCTTCACCAGCACCGAAACGACATAAAGCAGAAAGCCGGCAACGACGCCACCCAGAATCATCGTTGCTGATTGTCCCATCCTCGCAAATCGCATTGAAACTGTTGCCGCAATCAGCGTCATGGCGACGAGGAGGAACGGCAACGCCACCAGCGAATCAAACTGCATGGCAAAGGCATTTGCCTTGAGGCCGAAGGAACGGGCAACCTCGATTTTTCCGGGCAGGTCGTAGAATGGAATGGTTTCCGGGCGCGCCAGCCGCTCCTGCACGAATTCCGGCTTCAGATTGGTCGGCACACGATCGCTTGCGGCAGGCTGGATGGTGCCGTTCTTGAAGGTCTTTACGTCCTGCAAGTCCCAATAGCCGTCCCGCAGGTAGGCGCGCGCGGCATCCTTGCGCTCGACGATATTGCCTTGCTGGTCGAGGACGAAAAAGACGGCGTCGGCCATCTCCAGGCCCTGGTTGAGAATGGCCCGTGCGCCGATGATGGTGTCACCATCGCCGGTTTTCTGACGAATCCAGGGGGCGGCATCGGCCGAAACCGTGTTCGATTTGCCGGAGCGCAACTGGGTCTCGATCTGTTCGGACAAGGAGAAGGCGTGTGCGGCCAGCGGATTGATGAGCCCGACCGACACGAAGCCGAACAGCAGTGCTCCGATGCAGCATGGCAAAAGGAACTGCCAGGCCGAAACGCCGGCGGAACGCGCGATGACCAGCTCGTAGCGGCGGTTGAGCGACACCAGCGTTGCCATCGCCGAGAACAGGCCGACAAACGGCACTGTCTGCAGCATGATCATCGGCATGCGAAGGCCCGAAATGGCCACTGCCGTTCCATAGGTGAAGCCGGGCAGGCCGGTGGTGCGGCCGGACAGTTCGGTGAAATCGATCAGGAACACCAGCGCCAGCAGGCCCAGGAAGAACCAGATCGTGATCGTCACGTAACGGAAGAAGAAATAACGGCCCAGTGTCCAGCCCATCAGCCGATCCCCTGACCTGAAGTGCCGCGCCGTGACCAACGCAGCTTGAGGGCGTTCCAGCCGTCACCGAAGCGGCTGGCCAGGTTCGTCATCCAGTCAGCCCAGGCCACCGGCAGTTCCATGGTGCGGTTCGACACGATGAACCAGATGGCAACGGCGGAAGCCACGATGGGCACGCCATAGACCATATAGGCATATTGCGGAATCTCATCCGCCTTGCTGGCGGCAAAGAAACCCAGCCAGCGCACGAACAGGGATATGGTGATCGCCGTGATCAGGGGATTGACGCGCGCCTCGCGATGCGAGCGCGCGTCGCCGGCGACCGCGAGCGCGATCAGCGCGAACACCATGGAATAGGTCCATTCCGAAAATCGCTGGTCGATCTCGGCCCTGTATTCCTGCGGTCTTTGCTGGAAATTCTTGTCGTTGGGGCTTGGGTTGAGCAGATACTGGGTTGTCTGGTCCTTCGGCAGCAGCGTCACCTCGGAGGCCGCCGCCATGAAGGCCGACATGTCGAAGGCATAGGAGGTGAACCGGATGACACTGAGGTCGCCGGTCAGCGTTTTGCGGTGGATGACGCCGTCATTCATCATCAGCACCTTTTCGCCGCCGCGTTCGACGATGCTGCCCGTCTTGGCATAATAGACGAGATTGACGCCTTCCTCGCGCGAATCGGCGACGAAGATGCCGCCCAGCCGATTGTCCGGAAGCCGCTCGCCAATCTGCAGGAAAAGGCCATCCTCGATCTTGCGGAAGGTGCCTTCCTGGATGATCAGCGACAACAGGTCGGCGCGCGATTGCGCCACCAGGGCGCGATTCTTCTGCCTTGCATAGGGGTCGATGCCATTGTCGACCGCAAAGGAAAAAACGCTGGCCGCAAGGGCGAGAAGCATGATTGGCCGCACGATCGTCCAGCGCGAGGCGCCAGCCGCGTTGACGACAGCGAGTTCGGAATCCGAATTCATGACACTGAGTGTCTGGGCAACCGCCACCACCAGCGCGAAAGGCACGACGATCGGTATGATCGAGGGAAGAATGAGGGCGGCGACCTCGAAGAAGGTCAGCGACGACTGGCCACTGTCGGTGACGAGGTCGATCTTGGCCAGCACCTGCGTGGTCCACACGATGGCCAGCGTCCAGACCAGCGCTGCCAGGAAGACCACGAAAGCGCGGCGCATGATGTAGCGTTCAACGACCTTCATGAAGGCTTTACTCGATTTTCTCGAACGGCATCATGCCACCACGCTCAGGGTAGCTGTCCGGCGACGACCGCACAACTGGCTCCGGTGGGCTCGATCAGGCAGGCGATCCGGTTCGCGTCCCACGTCGCGTGCCGCAGTGGATCGGAGTGTCGGAGGGAATGGATAAGAAAGGGCGAACATCGATGGTTAACAACATGTTGCGGCATGAAGCGGGGCCGTGCCGCGACGAATCGCCATCGATTCCGTGTGTCATATGGGTAGCCATTTTGGCAAAGTCTTGCCAAATGCCGGAAAACGACCAAATGTCGCGGATCGTTTCAAACCGCTTCGCGCATCATCGCGCAATCCCCGAAAGCAGGACATGATGAATCCGAGACCGTCGATCGCCTTTGCAAAATTTGCCGCGCCTCAGACGGCGGCGAACAGGAAGGGCACGGTCTTCGTGCTGTCGGCGGATGACGGCAGCCTGAGCGACGCCGCCTCTGCTTACGATCCCGGCAAAACGCTGCAACGGGCGTTCCCGGTGGCCGAGTTCACGGGCAAGTTCGCCGGCGTCGTCGAGGTTCTGGCGCCGCAGGCAACGTCGCTCGACAGGCTGGTCGCGATCGGCGCCGGCAAGGCGTCGGGACTCGACGAATATGCCTGGCTGAAACTCGGCGGCACCATTGCAGCCTCATTGCGCAAGGCAACCGACGTTGCCGTCGTGCTCGACCTTGCCGGCGCCTCGCCTGATGGCAAGGACGCCGCCAATCTTGCGGCGGGCATCCTCCTGCGCGGCTATTCCTTCGACAAGTACAAGACCAGGAAGGACAAGGATGACGCAAAGGCCGATCCGAAGAAGTCGGTCAAGATAACCATCCACACCGCCGACCCGGCAGGCGCCAGGAAGGCCTTCGCGGATGCCGAGGCGGTGGTCGACGGCGTGCTTCTGGCGCGCGACCTTGTCAACGAACCGGCAAATATTCTGGGACCGGTCGAGTTCGCTGCCCGGGCCAAGGAGCTCGAGGCGCTCGGCGTCAAGGTCGAGATCCTGGCCGAGAAGGAGATGAAGAAGCTCGGCATGGGCTCGCTGCTCGGCGTTGCGCAAGGCTCGCCGCGCGGCGCGCGCATGGCGATCATGCAGTGGAACGGCGGCAAGCCCAAGGACAGCCCGGTCGCCTTCGTCGGCAAGGGCGTCACCTTCGACACCGGCGGCAATTCGATGAAGCCGGCGTCGGGCATGGAGGACATGAAGGGCGACATGGGTGGCGCTGCCGCGGTAACCGGACTCATGCACGCACTGGCCGCGCGCAAGGCGAAAGCCAATGTCGTCGGCATCATCGGTCTTGTCGAAAACGCCGTCGACGGCCATGCCCAGCGTCCCGGCGACATTGTCACCTCCATGTCGGGCCAGACCATAGAGGTGCTCAACACCGACGCCGAGGGGCGTCTCGTGCTGGCCGACGCGCTGTGGTACTGCAACGACCGTTTTGAGCCGAAATTCATGGTCAATCTGGCGACGCTGACCGGCGCCATCATGGTCGCGCTCGGCCTGCACTATGCCGGCCTGTTTTCCAACAATGACGAATTGGCGGAGAGGCTGACGGGGGCGGGGCAGGCGACTCAGGAGCGGCTGTGGCGCATGCCGCTCGGGGCCGAATACGACAAGCTGATCGATTCCAAGAACGCCGACATGAAGAACATCGGCGGCCGCTATGGCGGCGCCATCATCGCCGCGCAGTTCCTGCAGCGCTTCGTCAAGGATACGCCCTGGGCGCATCTCGACATTGCCGGCACGGCCATGGGCTCGCCGTCGAGCGAGATCAACCAGTCATGGGGTTCAGGCTTCGGCGTGCGGCTGCTCGACCGGCTGGTGCGCGATCATTACGAAAGCTGACCTCGATCCATGGCCGACGTGCTGTTCTACCATCTGACCGAATCGACGCTGGAGGATGCGCTGCCGGGCCTGCTCGAGCGCAGCGTCGATCGCGGCTGGCGCGCCGTGGTGCAGACCGGCACCGAGGAACGGCGCGACGCGCTCGACCAGCATCTGTGGACCTTCCGCGATGATTCGTTCCTGGCGCACGCGACCGATCGCGAGGCTTATCCCGGGGAGCAGCCTATCCTGTTGACCACCGGCGACGGCAATCCCAATGAAGCCAAGATAAGGTTCCTCGTCGACGGCGCGGCGGCGCCCGATCTCGCCGGCTACGAGCGCGCCGTGTTCCTGTTCGATGGCCATGACGCTGCCCAGGTCGAGGCGGCCCGCGCGCATTGGAAGACCATGAAGGACGCAGGCCATGCCGTGACCTACTGGCAGCAGACTTCAGACCGCCGCTGGGAGCGCAAGGCCTAGGCTTCGGAGTATCATCTGGCTCAACAAGGCGAAACGGCCGACATCGCGACCAGGTAGTCGAAGACGCGGATGATCCGTGCCGGGATGATGGAGCCGGTGCTTGTCGGAGACAGGCGTACGGACATTGGCCGAATGTCTCGAAATCGAATAAAATTTTAGCAACTCAAAAAAGCATTCGTTCATTAAGCCATTGAAATAGATGCATTATTTATCTCTAATCAAGAAGCGCGGCGCAGTATTCCCGGCAAATCGGGGATACATCGATGCTGCTTGGTCATCTCATAGTGCAGATATGTGTGGCGTTCGGGATGATACTTCCAGGAAACGCCTCGCTCGCTCCAATGGCTTTCACTGCGAGCGTCGACCATGCCAATATCGACCGTATGGAAACCACGGCCCTGCCGCCGCGCCAAGACCCTGTCCTTCAACCGCCCCCGCCGATCGGGTTCGGCGTGTACGATCCCGCCGACGCCTTCAAGTCGGCCACTGATTTCCGCATCGAGCATGTTTTTGTCGCCTGGGAGCCGTTCGACGCCGGCAAGCTGAGACAGAAGGCGAACGAAGCGGCCAAGCGGGGCCGTGACCTTATGGTCACAGTGGAGCCATGGCCCAAGGCGTCGAGAATGAGCCGTGGCGGCGACGCGATGCTGCGTGAGATCGCGCAGTCAAGATATGATAGCCAGATCGACCGTGTCTGCTCCGAACTGGCCAGGTCATCCGGCCGCACCTTGTTGCGTTGGGGTCACGAGATGGAGGCGGCATCGGACCGATATCCCTGGGCACACAAGGATCCCGCCAGTTTCGTTGCCGCCTTCCGGCACGTGGTCCAACGGTGCCGCAAGCTGTCCCCGAGCACCCTCATCGTGTGGTCGCCGCGTGGCGATGGAGACCTGAGGAAGTATTATCCTGGCCCCGACTACGTCGACTATGTCGGCGTGTCGCTCTGGGGGCTGCAGAAATGGGACCGCAAGCATGGCGGGCGTGATCGCGCTTTTCGTGAAGTTTTTTGGGAGACGTACCGAAACGTGGTCGCCTACGCCAAGCCGGTGATCATCTCTGAACTCGGCATTTCGGGCGATGAGGGCTATGTCGATCGCTGGCTGACCGAAATCATGGATCGCGAAACCAACGGTGCGAAATTTCCGTTGCTGAGGACCATTGTCTATTTCAACGACAAGGAGCCCCATTATTGGCCGAAAGGTTTCGGCTCTCCGGATTGGCGTGTCGATCCGACCAAATTCGCGGCGCTGCCGTGACGTTGCAACCGGCCTGACATTCAGGACATCGAGCCCGGAGGCGAACATCCCCCTCCGGCAAGTCCAATACTGCTAAGGGACAATGTCGGGCAGTGAGCCGATTGGACAGCCCTATGCTTGGAGCAGCTCACCGTTTCACGGAAACCGCGAACTGCTCCAGCTATTTGTTTTTACGCAATTCCTGTGGGAAAACCGTTTCACGCTTTTCCTGGAATTGCTCTAGCCCGCGGTTGCCGGCCGGTTGAACGATTCCTTGATTTCCTGAACCCTCTTGCTGACACGGTCGCCGGGCTTCAGCATCTTGATTTCCTCATAGCCCTTCGCGTCGCCCGTCAGCACATACCAGTCTCCCTTCGCCGTATTCTTCGCATAGATCGTGCCGCCAACCCTTCGGTGGGCAAAGCACGAATAATCTGTGCTGGATTTCTTGGCGCTGGTCCATTTCGCGCGGAAACAGAACGTCCCGTCATCCTTGAGGAACCAGACACCTTCGCCGTAGGCGGCGGCCTGGCCCGTGCCGCTCCATCCGGCGAATTGCCGTTTTTCCTGCTGGAAGTAGCCGGCGCCATCCTTCCACACCCAGGTCCTGTTGTTGTAGATCGCCAGCACGTCACCTGCGGTCAGCGGCTTGCCCTGTTCGGCCCGCTTGGCGATCGAACTTACCGTCTGCGCCGACGCCGCTCCTGCCAGGAGGCAGGCGATCCCGACAGCGCCCACAACCAGTTTGAATGCACGCATAGCCAACTTCCTTTCTATTCTTGCCTTCTCGGCTATCAGTTGATGATGTTCTGCCGTATCCGCCAGTCAGGCAGGCCGTAATTCTCCGGCCAAGGGTAGACTTCCTTGTCGTTGAAATAGACGATCGCCGTAAGCTTGGGGAAAGCGGGCAAGGGCTGACGCACCTCCGCGTCCCATGCCGCGACATATTCCTTGCTGCCGGAATAGCCGAGTTCCGCGACGACGATCGGCTTGTTGAACTGGACAACCCGGTCGTAGCCCGGCTTCAACAACTCGGAGAAGGTCCGGTCGCGGCCGTATTTGTCCCTGTCGAATTTCTGCAAGCCGAAGACCGACAGGCCGATCACGTCGACATAATTATCGCCTGGATAGTAGGCGGCCAGGCCGTCATCACCCTTTGGCGACCACATGAACGCCGCGTGGGGCGCCAGTGTCCTGCACTGGTCAACGACATGCCTGTAGGCCTTGATGTAGTCCGCCGGATCCCAGTTCGCCCACGAGAACCGGCCCTTCTTGTCTTCCATCTCGTGCGCAAAGCGAATGGTGACGGGCGTCTTCATCCCGCCGGCGATCCTGCAAATGGCATCGAGATTCGGATCGTATTTGCCGGACAGGATGCCGTCCCTGAGTTCGGTCGGCGTGACGCGCCATTGCTGCGACCAGGTCCATGGCTCTATCGTGATCAGGATGGTCCGTCCTCTTGCGGCCGCATAGGTATCGGCCGCGGGCAGGCTAGCCAGATCGACATCTTCCCAGGGCAGGAACAGATGCTCGATCTTGACCGTCTTGTCGTTGCTGAACGCGCCATACGGGTCGTACGCGCCAAAGTCGGGGGCCGAGGCCTGCGGCGTGGCCTTTTGGGATAGATCGGTCGACGCGCCAAGCGACGGGTTCGCCGACATGGTTACACTGGCGGCCAATCCTATCGCGACAAGAAGCGCGAAGCTCCTCGGGTAAGATTTCATCGTCCGTTTCATCACATTACTCCCTGTCTGTATTGAGCATCATCGGGTTTTTCGTAGGTCCCCCCGATGTCGATGCCTTCCTCCTGGGTTCGGTGTACATTCCATCCATGCGGCCGGGCGGCTGCCGGGCGGCCGACATATCCTGATCCGACGATGGTTATCTTCATGACTGGCTTCCTTTTTTCCCGGTGGTCACGGCCTGGCTGTCCCACCAGATTTCGAACCGCAACTTCCCGGCTTTCACCGCCGTCAGGCCGGCTCCGGACGGGCCGTAGGTGAGGCGTGTCAGTTTGAGAGGCCCTGCACCTGCCGCCATCGTGTCCAAACCGTCGAGGCCGTGGGCCGACAGCGAAAGCGCCGAGACCGTCGAGACCGCGGCCGCGAACGCGCCTTGCTTGAGCAGGCCGATATTGGGCTTGATCGCGTTTTCGTAGGCGTGCCTGAAGATGATGACGACCAGGATCAGCGCGTAGACGATGGCATTGAATATGGCGAAGAAGTAGAAACCGCGCCCGGCCGTGGCGTCCTCCACAAAGATCGCCGGCAGCGCCGAGGCGATGGACAGAATTGCGTACGGCGCGATCACCCGGAAGGGCAGGACATCCGCAGGCCCGCCACCTTTCGGCGTCACGCGAAAATCGACGAATGTTCCGGTCGCCCAATCGCGAAAAGCCGCAAATATGCCAGCCAGTGCCCATGGCCACCTGGCGAATGGAAACAGGATACCTTCCCAGCTGAAGACCTTGGCATATGTCGGCCGCCACCAGCCATTGGCGCGAAACAAGGTGTTTATCGATGTCAGAATGATCGTTGATGGCAGGAGATGCTTGAGGAATTGCGGAAAATCCGTTCCGACGAAGTTCATGTCGAACAGCAGCGCGACAATGGGAATCGAAAATGAGAGAACCATCGTCGAACAAAACAACGCGTACCAAAGCTGGCAGAAAATGAATTGAAACCGCAGCTTCGGGGGCAGGTTCCCGATATAATCCGGGGTATATTTGATGAGAAGCGTCATGATGCTTCGCGACCACTGGAATTCCTGCGTGGCAAGGTCGGCGAATGTCTGCGGCCCGTCACCGTTGGCGATCGCATCGATGGCGTGGGCTCCCTGCCAGCCCTTTGCATTCATCATCAGGGTTGTGGAGTGGTCTTCGGCAAGCTCTGGACCCAGGCCGCCAATATCCTTTAGCGCGGCGGTCCGAACGGCATAGTGGGATCCGAAGCAGATCGGTGCCCAGCCGCCATTGTATCCGGCTTGCAGTGCGCCGTGCAGTATGCCTTCCGCATAGAGCCTGCTTCTGGCCGACCAGCTGTTTCCTGCGTTCCGGTCACAGATGCTTGGCGCCGAGACATAACCCACTCGCGGGTCGCAAAAGGGCGCCAGCATATGCCTGAGATAGGATGGCGAAGGAACGTGATCGGCATCCAGCTGGGCAACAAAGTCGTACCGGTCGTAGCCGTAATTGTCATAGAAGAAGGCAAGGTTTCCCTCCTTGCATCGGGTTCTGCGCGGCCATTGCGGCCGGTGATAGTCGTCGCGTCCCTTTCGCGTCGAAACAAAAACCGAATGCTCCCTGCACCAGGCCAGCGTCTCCTCGGATGGATCCTCGTCCGCCAGCCATGTGTCGTGCCGCAGATCCTGGCGGAGCATCGCAGTAAGCGTTTCGGCAATGATGGAAAATGGCTCGGAAGGCGCCTTGGTGACCACCATGGCCACGCGGCTGGCAGGCGACAGACTTATCTGGGGCGCCGGAACCCTCGACCGCAGAAATATCGTCAGCGTGTAAAGCGGCATGGCCATCGTCAGTGCCACCAGCACCGACACCATCAGGAAACGCACGGTTCCCACATTGTGTGCCGGATCAAGCCACCACGACCAGAAATAACACAATGAAGCCAGCCATAGCAGATAGGCCGATACGTACGCAGCCTTCTGCGGCCGGGTCATCAGGGACACCAGGAACGAATTGTGCTCACCGGCACGATGCGGAACTGCATCGACAGCTCCGGCGGAAGGCCAATGCGATGGCGCGAGACCGGATCTCATCGCGTCGCCTCGAGGCCAAAGAACGGGGCCGCTGTCCTGACAATGGTGTCTATGTCGGAAAGCTCGGGCACAAAGCCCAGATGCTCGCGCGCATTGACCGGATCGGCATAGAGCGCGGCCGGGTCCCCGGGGCGCCGGGTTCTGTAGACGGCCGGGACCGATCGCGAGGTCATTCGGCTGACCGCCTGCAAGATCTCCTTGATCGAAACGCCTCGCCCGGTGCCGAGATTGACCGCCAGGCTTTCGCCGCCGGCCTCAAGGTGCAAGAGCGCCTTCAGATGGGCGCGGGCGAGGTCGCTGACATGGATATAGTCGCGCACGCAGGTGCCATCCGACGTGTCGTAGTCGGTGCCGAAAACCTCGATCTCGTCGATCAATCCGGACGCGGCCATCAGCACCCTGGGAACCAGGTGCGTTTCCGGCGAATGCCATTCTCCGAGCTCGCCGTCGGGGTCGGCGCCGCAGGCGTTGAAATAGCGCAGGATGGCGTATTTCATCCCGTAGGCTGCCGCATAGTCACCGATGATCTGCTCGCCCATCAGCTTGCTGCGTCCATACGGGCTGATCGGATTCTGCGACGAGTTCTCGCGCACCGGCAGCACCTCGGGCACGCCGTAGGTCGCGCAACTGCTGGAGAAGATGATGTTGCTGATCGCCGTGGCGCGAGCCGCGTCGAGCACCGCGATGGTGCCGGCGACATTGGTTGAGTAATATTCGGCCGGTTGGTGAACGGACTCACCAACATAGGCCAGCGCCGCGAAATGGATGATCGCCCTCGGCTTATATGTGCCGATCGCTTGCTCCAGTTCGCGTCTGTCCCGGATGTCGCCGACGACGAGTGGGCCCCAGGCAACGGATTTCTCGTTGCCGCGGCTCAGATTGTCGTAGACCACCGGAAGATACCCGGCTGCCGACAAAAGCTTGCAGGTGTGGCTGCCGATGAAGCCGGCGCCACCTGTCACGAGTATGGCGGGCAGTGTCATGACACGGCGGCTTCTCTGACGGGCCGGTGGCCGTAGAGCAGGGCGTCGAAATACTCCACGGTGCGGGCAAGCCCCTGGCTCAGGTCGATCGTCGGCTCCCAGTCCAGATATTGCCTGGCGAAGGAGATGTCGGGCCTGCGTTGCCTGGGGTCGTCGATGGGCAGCGGCCGGTGCACGATCCGCGACCGCGAGTTCGTGTAATCGACGACCAGCCTGGCCAGATCCATCACGGTGAATTCTGCGGGATTGCCGAGGTTGACCGGATGCGGTGGAGGTGTCGGAGCCCTCATCAGTCTGATGAAGCCCTCGATCAGGTCATCCACGTAGCAGAACGATCGTGTCTGCATGCCGCTGCCATAGACGGTCAGGTCTTCACCGCGCAGCGCCTGGACGATGAAGTTCGACACCACGCGACCGTCGTCGGGCTGCATGCGGCGGCCATAGGTGTTGAAGATACGTGCGACGCGGATATCGATGCCGAACGTCCGCGAATAGTCGAAAAACAGCGTCTCGGCCGACCGTTTGCCCTCGTCGTAGCAGGACCGTGGGCCATGCGTGTTGACGTTGCCGAGATAGCTCTCCGGCTGCGGATGCACCAGCGGGTCGCCGTAGACCTCCGAGGTGGAGGCCTGGAAGATCTTGGCACTATGGCGCCGGGCGAGTTCCAGAAGGTTCAGCGAGCCGAGCACGCTGGTCTTGAATGTGTGGATCGGATCCGCCTGGTAGTGCGGCGGGGAAGCGGGGCAGGCCAGATTGTAGATTTCGTCGACGGGAATATCTTCGGGCAACGCGTCGACGATGTCATGCTCGATGCATCTGAACGCCGGATTGCCCAGTATGGCGTTGAGATTGTATCTCTTGCCGGTATGGAAATTGTCGAGCGCGAGGACCTCATATCCGTCGGCGAGCAGCCGCTCGCACAGATGCGAGCCCAGAAATCCTGCTCCGCCGGCGACCAGGGCGCGACTTCGGCGCGCGCCCTTGCGGCCGATCCCATCCTGCAGTTTCAGAACCTTGATAACCTTACTCATGGTCTTTCCCTTACGCACTGCGCACGCCACCGACCGGGCCGGACAGAGCACTGCCCGGCCGCGTCCTTGCGAACGTGACAAAACCCTCCGCTCACGCGGATTCGCCATTTATGATGTGCGCTAACTGCTCTTTGAGCTCGCAGGATCGATGCAGCGCGGCTTATTGCTGCCGCACGGCATTTCAGATGCCCCGAAATTCGTGATTACACGTTTGCCGCCACCATCGCCCATTGCTCGCGCAAATTGCACATCCCAACGAGGTTGAAAATATACCTGTGGACAAGGCAGTCAACTAAATTAGGGGATTGTTAACCACAAACGTTCGTGAGTGGTTAATCGCGATGCCGAAACCGTGATAGTGCGCGCCTAATCCATCGGGCTGCGGTCCGATGCCGGGTAGGCATGCAAATTGAATGCCCTCGGTTTTCACAAGCAACAAAAAGAAAAACCGAGAACTGCGCGTAAATAAATAACAGGGATATACTATTATTAATAAGGTTCCGCAGTGGCATGTAAATTTTTTGAATGAATTTCAACCGGCTTGGCGTTGCTATATTCGCAAGAAGCAATGGGACTGCCGGCCAAATCCGCTCGGGCTGCAAATATGTGCGGAGTTTCCGATCTGAGGGTTCCAGATTACCGATTTTTGTGAGTCGTTTATGCTGTTTGTCTTGATACTTTGGTCTGGCTTCGGCGTAGAGAAAGCATGGTCGCCCATGTTTGAGGATTGGCAACCGCTTATAATCAGAGAAAGACCAAAAGCTAAGAGTTTATAGTTGAATTTCAACGCTAGATTGACTTTTGATGTGTTGCAACGAGTGCCTGAACTGCGGTTGTATTCGCGCATCAAGTCCCTCCAGCGCCAAAGTGCTCGTCCACAATCCGAATCGCCAGCAAAGCGCGGATAGGCCCTTCATTACGTTGCTAATGGTTAATTTAGCCATATTTATTGATCGCCTAGGTAGAGCGGCCGCTACCGACAATGACACTAGAAGGTGGCTTGCCAGGCTCGGACAGGGAGCATTCGCCATGCAACCGCGTATCGGTTGCATGGGCTACCCACGAAGAGGCCCGCCATTTGACGGGCCTCTTGGGTGATGACAACCAGCCATCGGCTGGTTCGCCACTTCCCCATTTCCTTTTGCCGTCCGGCTTATTGCCCACCCATTTCCTTCTTGCCGGCGGGCTTATTGCCCGCCCATTTCCTTCTTGAACGTGTCGAAATCGACCTGCATGCCATTGAAGATGGTGCTCCAGTGGCGGGTCAACGCAGCCATTGTCACGGCTTCCTGGATCTCCTCGTCGGTGGCGCCGGCGCGCTTGGCGTCCTGGGTGTCCGACCAGATGCAATAGCTGCACGGAATTTGCGCCGCCACCGCCAGCGAGATCAGCGACTTGATCTTGGGCGGCAGCGCCGTCTTGTCGCTGAGTTCGATGGCCTTGACCTCGGCCCAGGCACCGGGCAGACCGGCTTTGGGAAACTGCTTCACAAAGCTCGGTACGCCACCCATGGTCGACTGGATATCCTTGAGGGTCGCATCATAGTCGTCGGCATGGGCAGGTGCCGCGGCCAGCGTCAGTGCACAGCCGGTAACGGCGAGCAGGCAGGTCCGGCGGATGGAAGGAGGCACGGATGAAAGAATGCGATAGTCGAACATGACATTCTCCTCTGGTTTTTCCAAGCCTTACGGTGTAAGGTGATGCGAAAAGTGAACCTTACGGTGTAAGTTGTCAAGCGGCGCCATGGACTCATCGATAAAAAAAGCCGGAACGCGTGGCCGCCTGTCGCGCGAGATGATCGAGGACGCGGCCTTCGAGGTGATCGAGAAGGAGGGGCTCGCCGGCTTTTCCATGCGCAAGCTGGCGGCGGCACTCGGTTGCGAGGCGATGAGCATTTACCACCACTTTCCTTCGGTGGCGCATTTGCACGAAGCCCTCGTCGACCGGTTGATCGGTGCGCTTGAAATGCCCGACGCCAGCCTCCCATGGCGGCAAAGGATGCGCATCGCCATCGAGGATTTTCGTCGCATCGGCCGCGACCATCCAGCCTATGCCGCTTTCTTCGTCACCTACCGTATGAACTCGCCCATCTGCCTTGCCTGGCTGGACGGCATTATCGGCCTGTTCAGGGATGCCGGCTTTGACACCGAACTCAGCGCGCGGCTGTTTCGCGCCGTCGGTTATTATTTGATGGGGGCGGTGCTGGACGAGAACGCGGGCTATGCCAGGGGCCCGTCGGCTGTGAACACGGTCAACGACGAGCAACTGGCCCGGGATTTTCCCAATGTCACGGCGGCCGGTCGCTTTTTCGGCACCGCCGAATTCGACAAGACATTCGAACTCGGCCTCGACATGCTGCTGGACGAAATGGAACGCCTGCGCGACGGTGCCGGTACTGGCCAGTTGCCCGGCAAGGCATGATTACAAGGTGACTGTCTGAATGCGCTTTCTGTTTGTCCTGATCCTGCTGGCCGGCACCGGTATAGGCCTTATCTATCCCTGGGCGATGACCAATTTTTCCGGCCGCGAAATCGGCACCTGGCGGGTCTATGAACAAGGCCGCTTCAAACCGGTGACCGTGTCGCTCTCGGGCCGCGACGCGCCGGTGCGGGCATTGGTCGACTTGACGGCGAGAGCCGAGCGCATCGTTTCGCAGCAACGCACGGTGTTGACGCTGACCGCCGCCACCAATGGCCGCACGGTGCTTGCATCGACGTTGCAGTTCAACCATGTCGACAACCCGCGCCAGGCCAGCCCGCAACTGCCCGACAAGATCTTTCGCGACGAGGCGGGCGTCATCGCGCCCGTCAGTCCCGGCCCGTATGTGTTCACCGTCGGTCCGGGCGACGCCGAGGACATACCGATGCGGGCGGTCGACCTTGTGCTGCGCTCCGGTGTCGGCGAGGCCGACCGTCGTGCGCGGCCGGTCGGCTTCTCGCTGATGGCGGTCGGCCTGATCGGGTTCCTGCTGTCCCGGCGTTCCGGTGGTGGCCGGCCGGACAATCCGAACTCGCAACCGCCGCCGCCGCGCTGGGGCAGGGGACCCAAGTGAACTATCGCCACGCCTACCACGCCGGAAACTTCGCCGATGTCGTCAAGCATGTCGTGCTGACGCGGCTGCTCGACTATCTCAAGCAGAAGGACAAGGCTTTTCGCGTCGTCGATACCCATGCCGGCATTGGCCGCTACGATCTGTCGTCGCTCGAGGCGCAGAAGACCGGCGAATGGCAAGGCGGCATCGGCAGGCTGATCGATGCCTCGTTCGACGCCAGGGCGGGCGCGTTGCTGGCGCCCTATCTGGAGGCTGTGCGGTCGCTCAATCCCGGGGACGGCGTGAAGAAATATCCGGGTTCGCCGATGCTGGCGCGCCATCTCCTGCGCAAGCAGGACCGGTTGTCGGCGATCGAACTGCACCCGAAAGACGCCGCCAAGCTGAAGGCGGAATTCGCCGGCGACTTCCAGGTGAGGGTGATGGAACTCGACGGCTGGCTGGCGCTCGGCGCGCATCTGCCGCCGAAGGAGAAGCGCGGCCTGGTCCTCATCGATCCGCCGTTCGAGGAGGAGGGCGAGTTCGGCCGTCTTGTCGACGGGCTCA
Source organism: Mesorhizobium sp. B2-1-3A (assembly GCF_006442655.1). Taxonomy (NCBI): domain Bacteria; kingdom Pseudomonadati; phylum Pseudomonadota; class Alphaproteobacteria; order Hyphomicrobiales; family Phyllobacteriaceae; genus Mesorhizobium; species Mesorhizobium sp. B2-1-3A. The sequence continues at coordinate 563,804 of NZ_VFWK01000001.1, read as the reverse complement.
TAAGGGCGCACAAGCGCTGGCCCGGTGGCATTTACGCGCTATGGTATCCGATCAAGGACCGCAAGGCGATCATCGCCTTCAGGAAGGCGCTGAAGCAATCCGGCATCCCGAAAATCCTCGACATCGAATTCGAGATCCGGCCGGCCTCTTCTGAGCCCAGCCTCGATGGCAGCGGCATGGTCGTGGTCAACCCGCCCTTCACGCTGGAAGGCGAATTGCGAACGCTGTTGCCGGCCCTCCACAAATTGCTTGCGGTGGAAAAGCCGGCGCACTGGTCGCTGGAGTGGCTGGCCGGGGAGCAGGCGGGCACGGCTTGAACGCTGTCGGCCGAGGCGCTGCTATGCTCCGGTGGCGGCCAGTGCCGACGGCGTGATGCCGGACAGCCGCCTGCTTTCGCGTATCAAATGGGCCTGATCCGCATAGCCGGCCTCGACCGCCAAGACAGCGGTCGAGGCATTGCCGGATGCCTGCCGCAGACGCCGGAAACGATGGAAGCGAAGGATGCGGTCGAGCGTCTTGGGGCCATAGCCGAAACTCTCCTCGAAACGGCGACGCAGCGACCGCTCGCTCATATGCAAGCTGCGCAGCAGGAACGGCACCAGCGGCTTGCCGGCCGGCAGCCCCCGGTCGATGACGTCGAATGCATTGCCCATGACCACATCGGGCGCACGGTGTTCTTGCGTGTATTCCCCGATTGCCTTCTCCAACTGCCCCGCCAGCCAGGCAAGATCGTGCGTGTCCCGCACGCGGCATGCCAGATGGCGCGCCATGGTGCCACAAAGGTCACCGAGGTCGAGGCGTTCTCCGACGATCCGGTTGGCCGGCACGCCCAGCCACGCGGCGGCCACTCCTGGCCGGAATCTGAATCCGACAATCGTCGCTCCTGACGGCAATACCTCGATCTGCGGCTCCCGGTCCGGCCCCGCGACCCGGAACCGGCCGTCGATCCACTGCAGGTCGATCGTCGCATCCGGCGTTATCACGACAGGTGGAGCGTCCTTGTCCTGCATGCGGTGGATCCAGACGGACGCGAAGACGGCACCCAGCCGCCTGTCTGCCGGGCGTTCCCGGAAAAAGCCGGTGGTCTGCGCCAGTACCGCTTCCATCCCTTCAGCCATCATCCGTCTGCTTGGCCAGCAATCATAAGCTCGCCGTTCGGCTCGCGCTCTCCGCCATTTTGGCCGAAATCTTCAATTTGCGCCGCTCCAGCCGTGGCAAATCACATGAAGCCTTCCGCTGGCATTAGCGACCACATCCGCGCTGACGTCACCGCGCAAGTCCTGAATATAGAAGGGAGAAATCAATATGAAAGCTCGCATCAGTGTCATCACGCTTGGTGTCGATAGTCTGGAAGCTTCGCTCGAATTCTACCGAAACGGACTTGGGCTTCCGACCGAGGGCATCATCGGCAGGGAGTTCGAGCACGGCGCCGTCGCCTTCTTCGATCTGCAGGGCGGCTTGAAGTTCGCGATCTTCGAACGTCCCAACATCGCCCGTGACGCCGGCATCGGCCAGACAGACCGAAGCCCGACCGAGTTCACCATCGGTCACAACGTCACGAGCGAGGCTGAGGTTGATGCCGTGATGGTGCAGGCCGTCAGGGCAGGCGCCCGTCTCGTCAAGCCGGCCCAGAATACGTTCTGGGGTGGCTATGCCGGCTATTTCCAGGACCCGGACGACCATCTCTGGGAGGTCGTCTTCAACCCAGCCTTTCTTCCGGAAGACTGATGCTGGAGAGGAACGTGTAGCCGGTAGGTACGTTGGTAGACGCTTCAGCTGGTTTCTGGAAACCATTGTCTGAGCAACCGCTTGACCGACGCCAAGCGAATCCGCACAGTGCGCGCAATCGACCTTGAGAGGCTGTCATGACTCGCTTCGCCAAATCCGCACTTGCTGCCCTGATTTCGCTCTGTACCCCGCTCGCCGCGCCTCTTGGCATTACCCATGCGGTCCAGGCGGCTGACCTTGGCGTCTATTCGGACGACGATGGCGGCGTCTGCGGCCAGCCTTGGGTGCTGAGCAAGATCACCTCCCGCTTCTCCTACCAAGTGCATCATGTGCCGCATCTGCCGGATGTGCAGATCACCGACTTCCGGCGCATCCATCAGCACCGCTATCTGCCGGCAGACGACACCTGGCCGATCGGCCGCCGCTACTGCGGGGCCACCGTCAGCCTCTCCGACGGGCGCGACCGGTCTATCTGGTACCTGATCGAGGAAGGCCAGGGCTTTGCCTCGATCGGCGACAATGTCGAATTCTGCGTCTCGGGCTTCGACCGCTGGATGGTCTATAACGGCCGCTGCCGCGTCCTACGCTAAGGGTGTGTTGATATTCAGGTGAGGCCGGCCTGCAAACGGTAGCTTCCTGCGCTTCCGGTGCTCTCGTACTTTGAGTACGCTCCGCTCCGATTCTCGGAAGCTACCGTTTTCGACTCGGCCTGACCTGAATCTCAGCACACCCTAAGCGCGATCTTCCAAATTCTCGATTTTCTTTAAGGCCTGCGGCTTGATCAGCCGCAGGCCTTTTCCGTGCCGTGTTGACAGACGGTGAGATCCATCGCATAGGTATGAGACAGACCTGTCTCATCACTTGGTGCGCATCATGACGCCGTCGCCTGTCTCCGACAAACGCCAGCACGTCGTCGAAACCGCCTACGCGCTGTTCAAGCGTGCCGGCTTCCATGCCACCGGGATCGACCGGATCATCGCCGAGGCCGATGTGGCCAAGATGACGATGTATCGCCATTTCCCCAGCAAGGATGAACTGATCGTCGCGGTGCTCGACTATCGCGCCAGGCGTTTTGACGAACAGCTCGACCAGCTTGCGCGGGAGAGCATGACGCCGGAGCAGAAGATCGCGAAGATTTTCGACTGGCATGGCCGCTGGTTCCGTAGCCCGGATTTCCACGGCTGCCTGTTCGCGCATGCGCTGGCTGAGTTCGGTGACCCGCAGCATGCCGTATTCAAGGCCGTCGCCAGGCAGAAGGACGGCTTCAAGCAGCGCATGCGATCGATCCTCGCGCAGGTGATGCCGCGCGGGCGCGCCGAGAACGTGGCGGCGACGCTGTTGATGCTGATCGAAGGGGCCACCCTGATGGCGCAGATGGGGCAGGCGGGTACTGCTCTTCGTGAAGCCCGCAAGGCGGCCCTGGACATCATCGCTGCCTCGCGCAGACCGCAATGAGTCCGCTGGTCGTCGGCCTCGCGCTGTTCGCGGCGATCCTGCACGCGAGCTGGAACGCTTTCCTGCGAACAGGCGCCGACAGGTTGTGGACCGTCACCGTCATGAGCTTCTCCAGCACGATGCTGGCCATTCCCCTGGCAATCCTCAACGGTTTTCCGGCCACGTCGGCCTGGCTCTATGTCGGGCTCTCGGCTTGCCTGCAGGTTGGCTACAGCGTGTTCCTGGTGGCCGCCTACAGACATGGCGAATTGGGACAGGTCTACCCGATTGTTCGCGGCAGCGTGCCTCTGCTCGTCACCCTTGGCGGCTTCCTGCTGGCCGGCCAGCAGCTCACCGTTCTGGAGACCGTCGGCGTCGCCCTGGTCGGTGGCGGCATCATGGGGCTTTCGCTCGGACGAGGAAGAGCCGCCGCGACATCGATCCTCTATGCGCTGGCAACGGGAGCTATCATCGCCGCCTATGCGACGGTCGATGCAATCGGCGTTCGCGCGGCGGGCAATGTCGGCGCCTACACCGCCTGGGTCCTGCTGGCCTATGGCGCATTGCTGCCGGCGACCTTCGTCGCCAGTCGTGGCCGGCTTGCTGTCGACCCGCGGGGGCCGGAGACCTGGAAGGCACTGGGCGGCGGCCTGTTCGCGCTTCTGGCCTATGGCGTCGTGGTGGCGGCCTTCGCGCTCGGACCTGCCGGTCCGATCACCGCGATCCGCGAGACCAGTGTCGTCTTCGCGGCTTTCATCGGCCGGCTGTTTCTCGGCGAGACGCTGACACCCCGGCGGGTCGGCGCCTGCGCCGTCGTGGCGCTCGGCGCCATCTGCCTCGGCTATCAGCCGTGACGAAATCCATGCGCCTGCCTTATACGCGGGGCGCCACCGTCGTCGCGACGCGCCAACGGTGTTTGCTCAATTGCAGTGCTATTTCCCGCGCCGCGTTGCCTGCGCCTGATCGATGATCTTGCGAAGAAAGGCAATGTGACCGCGAAAGGCCCGCCGCCCGATCGTTGTTGCCTTGACCCGTGTCTGCGGCCGTCGCCCGACGAAGAGCTTTTCAATATCGACATAGCCCGCCCTGGCCAGCGTATCGAGGTGTGCCCCGAGATTTCCATCGGTGGCTTCGACCATGATCTTCAACTGGGTGAACTCCAGCGCCTCGCGCCTTTCCAGCGTGTTGAGGATGGCCATGATCCTGAGCCGTGTATTCTGATGGATGATGTCGTCGGCGCTCATCGATGGGCTCCAATGCGGCAAGGCCTTGGATTGTCGTCATGTGGCACGGCGCTCTCGGAAAGCGGCAGCGCCACTTGCTTCTTGCGCGATCGACAAAGCGCAATCGCATCTTTGCAGAATACTCTGTCATGCAGAGCTGTCTGTCAATTGGAGGTATCGATGCATGCTTGACAAGGTGATCCTCAGATCGGTCGCCGTATCGCGCTCCTGATCCGCATAGACCGTTCGCTTGCGGAAGATGATCGCCTCGATGAGGTGGAAGGTCATGATATTCACGGCCGACGATCATACGTAAAGTTGCTCGCTAGTCTTCGGAGTTCGATGGTAGGCTCGCATCGAGAATGCCGGTGTCAAATTGCCGGTGGTATCAGAAGATCAGCGACGGATTTTTGCGATGATGAGTGCGATCGCGTCTCGATCTCAACGAAAATTTAAGCTGAGAAAATCATACCATTGCTTCGCTGGCTAGCGAGCCGCGAGTCAGATATGCATTGCGCGCCGGGGTCATTCACGGCCATCGGCATAACGTGAAGGGGCATGACATGGCTAAGCAGTCATCTAAAGCGCCGGCTTCCAAAGCACCGGCAAAGAAAGCACCCGCAAAAGCAGTCGCGGCGAAGGCCGCAACGGCAGTGAAGAAAGCAGCGCCTGCGAAGGCGGCGGCAAAGCCCGCAGCAAAGCCCGCAGCGAAAGCAGCACCGGCCAAGAAGCCGGCAGCGGCCAAGGCTGTGGCGAAGCCCGCAGTGAAGAAGGCGGCGCCCGCCAAGGCAGCGGCAAAGCCTGCAGCGAAGGCAGCACCGGCGAAGAAGCCTGCGGCCAAGGCGGCGGCAAAACCCGCGGCCAAGAAGGCAGCGCCCGCCAAGGCTGCGGCAAAGCCCGCCGCGAAGGCAGCGGCAAAGCCGGCTGCGAAAGCAGCAGCGGCCGCTACAAAGCCCGCGGTGAAGAAAGCCGCCGCGCCGAAGGCCAAGGCAGCGCCTGCAAAGGCGAAGGCTCCGGCCAAGAAGTAGACCGGTCGTTGGGGCGTCGCGTGTCCTTCGGGGCTCGGCAAGGACGCTCTGACGAACTGGATCGAAGCAAGTCCGGCAGCGGGTTCAGCCCTCGGGGCTGAACATCGGGATCAGACCGAGGGGGCAAGCAAAGCGAGGCGCCGGTTGGCTGCCTCGCTCGCCCGTTGAACTGTCTCCTTGTCGCGCTTGGCGAAGGCCCCGGCGCAGTGCCTGGTTGGTGAGATGCGAATGCAGGTTTGAAGATAATCAGCCTGCTGCCGTAGCTTGCTCGTGTTTCCAACATACCACTCTGTAGGCTATGCTTGGGGCGGAAACCGCAATCGGTTTCTGGCAGCTCTTTTTTTGCGCTCTGGCGGTTGATCGCAAGTGCCCGTCCAGTCAACACTGGACGTCCGCAACAGGAAACCGATCATGTCGAAGCTGCTCTACGCATCCACCTCTCCCTACAGCTCCAAGGTCAGGATGGCTGCGGCCTATGCCGGGATAGAGATCGATCTGGTGCCGGTCAAAACCGAGGACCGACCGGCCGAATTGATCGGTGCCAATCCGCTCGGCAAGATCCCGGTGCTGGTGCTTGATGACGGCCGTTCGATCCACGACAGCCGCGCTATTACCCAGCACCTCAACCGGATTTCGAAGAACGCGTTGTTTCCGCGCAATCCCGACAAGCGGCTGGAGGCGGAAGTACTGGAGGCGCTGGCCGACGGCATTTGCGATTGCGCGCTGTCGATGGTCTATGAGCGCCGCACCCGGCCTGAGGAGATGGTCTATCAGCCCTGGCTCGACCGGCAGTGGGCGAAGATCACCTCCGCTCTCGACCTGCTCAACGCCAACCCGCCGAAACTGCCGAAGAAGATCACCGCCGGCCAGATGGCTCTGCGGGCTTGCCTCGGTTATCTCTCACTGCGCTTTACCGGCAAATGGGAAAAGGGCCGCGGCCGGTTGACCCGCTGGGCGGCGCGTTTCGACGAGAAATTCCCGGAGTTGAAGTCCGCGATCCCGGGTTGACCGGCGGCCACAAAAAAAGCCGGGCGCAAGGCCCGGCTTTTTCGTGTCGTGGCTTGAACGACTTAGAACTTCATACCGACGCCGAAGGTGACGCGGTTGTCGGTGGCCTTGACCTTGCCGATACCATCGAAGCTCTTGCTGCCGAAGTCGGTGTAACGATACTCGACACGGCCGAAGACATTGTCGGTCAGCTTGATGTCGGTGCCGACGCCCGCGGTCCAGCCGATCATCGTGCCGGTGTCGCTGGCGAGGAGGTCGGAGTCTTCCACCTTCAGGCTTCTGCCGGCGAGACCGCCAGTGCCGTAGAGCAGGATTTCCGGGGTCACTGCATAGCCCAGACGGGCACGCAGCGAACCTTCGAAGCCACCCTTGGAGTGGATGCCATTGTCGTCACCCTTGACGCCGTTGTAGCCGAGTTCGGCTTCACCGCCGTACACGAAGTTCTCCTGCTGCCACTGATAGCCGCCGAAGACGCTACCGACGAAACCCTTCGTGCTGGTGTCGAAACCGGTATCCTTTTCCTTGGTACGGCCGGAGAAGCCATAGCCGAGGTTGATACCGGCATAGGGGCCGGCCCAGGATGCCACAGGCAGTTCGGCAACCGGAGCGGGTGCCGGCGGCTCTTCCTGAACGACGTCCGCGGCATAAGCGGTTCCACCGAGGGCGAAGAGCCCGAGCGCGACGGCCAGCGGCCGTGCGAATTTGAGATTGGCTTGCATTGTTCTTTACTCCTTAAGCCACAGGACACAGGCTTGTTTCTTACGATCGCCATCAACCCGTCCGGGAGGTGAAACGGATCTGGCGTTCGTCGGTTCCAAATGTCGTGTCAAAATGCGGCTGAAGCGAACCTGAACTTGGGTCATTCCCCGGCACGAATGAGGCAGAACCTTGACGTTGCATCTTCGCAACAGCGAAATGTCAGCAGCTTGGCCATGTTGCGCTGCACACCGCTTGGTGCAAGGAGTCCAGCGCCCTATATGGGGATATGACTGGCCTTGGTATGAGGCGAGTCTGAATGTCCGCCAGGCGGTTTCGCCACAATGTTGCCCCAGGTGCGAACGCCATTTAACGGATGGCGGGCCATATTTTGCCGGCGCCGTCTTTTCGTGCCGAAATTGAGGATTGACTGAAGATGAGCAAAGCCACCGCGGCGCTGGTGACCGGCGGGGCGAAACGGATCGGCAAGGCGATCGTCGAGGACCTCGCCAGCCATGGTTTTGCAGTCGCCATCCATGCCAATCGCTCGCGCGGTGAGGCTGACGCCTTGGCCGCGGGGATTAACCAGTCCGGCGGCCGCGCGGCGGTGGTAAGCGCCGACCTGACCGATATGAATGCCGTCAGCGACCTCGTCGGTCAGGCGGAAGTCGCGCTGGGGCCCATCTCGCTTCTGGTCAACAATGCTTCGCTCTTTGTCGATGATTCAGTTGACGATTTCGACTGGCAGGCCTGGGACCGCCACTTTGCCATTCATGTGAAGACGCCGGCGCTGTTGGCGCAGAATTTCGCCCGCGCCTTGCCGGAAGGGCAGGAGGGGCTGATCGTCAACATCATCGACCAACGCGTCTGGCGGCCGACGCCGCGCTATTTTTCCTATGCGCTGTCCAAATCCGCCCTGTGGACGCAAACGCGGATGTTGGCGCAGGCGCTGGGCCCAAGCATTCGTGTCAACGCGATCGGTCCGGGGCCGACGTTGAAGAACATGCGCCAGGATGATTCCGATTTTAACGCACAGGTCGCCGGCCTGATCCTGAAGCGCGGCCCGGAATTGCCTGAATTCGGCGCCACCATCCGCTATCTCTGGGATGCGCGCTCGGTCACCGGTCAGATGATCGCGCTTGATGGCGGCCAGCATCTTGCATGGCAGACGCCCGATGTGACAGGCATGGCGGAATGAGTCCACTGGATCACAAAAGCAAGGCGCGCGGCGGCGCCGATGATCTTCCTCCCGAAATCGACCTCGAGGACGAGGCGCTGGAGGAGATCGTCGAACCAGTTGGCCCGGATGTCGCCTTCACGGCCATCGACTGGACGCCGCATGCCGGCGATGCCGAAGGCATGGTCGGCGCCGAGGTGATCCAGACGCTGGTCAAGCGGCTGCCCAATGCGCCCGGCGTCTACCGCATGATGAACGCCGCCGGCGACGTGCTCTATGTCGGCAAGGCGCGGAGCTTGAAGAAGCGCGTCACCAACTACGCGCAGGGCCGGTTCCACACCAACCGCATCGGCCGCATGGTGCGCGAGACGTCGACGATGGAATTCGTCGTCACCCGCACCGAGATCGAAGCGCTGCTGCTTGAGGCCAACCTTATCAAGCGCTTGCGGCCGCGATTCAACGTGCTGATGCGGGACGACAAGTCGTTCCCCTACATTCTGTTGACCGGCGACCACGCCTCGCCCGGCATTTACAAGCATCGCGGCGCGCGGTCTCGCAAGGGCGACTATTTCGGCCCCTTTGCCTCGGCCGGCGCCGTCGGCCGCACCATCAATTCGCTGCAGCGCGCCTTCCTGCTGCGCAGCTGCACCGACTCTTTCTACGAGAACCGCACGCGGCCATGCCTTTTGTACCAGATCAAACGTTGCGCCGGCCCCTGTACCGGCGAAATCTCGCATGAGGGCTACGCCGAACTGGTCTCCGAGGCGAAGGATTTCTTGTCTGGCCGTAGCCAGAAGGTGAAGACCGAGATTTCGGCCGCCATGCAGCAGGCGTCCGAAGACCTCGATTTCGAGCGCGCCGCCATCTATCGCGATCGGCTGGCGGCCCTGTCGCACGTGCAAAGCCATCAGGGCATCAACCCGCAGACCGTCGACGAAGCCGATGTCTTCGCCATCCATCAGGAAGGTGGCCAGGTCTGCATCCAGGTCTTTTTCTTCCGCACCGGCCAGAACTGGGGCAACCGTGCCTATTTCCCCAAGGCCGACCCGGCACTGGAGGGATCGGAGGTGCTGGGCTCGTTCCTGGCGCAGTTCTACGACGACAAGCCGACGCCACGCACCATTCTGCTGTCGCGTGGGGTCGAAGACCAGGAGCTGCTGGCCGAGGCGCTCTCCACCCGCGCCGGCCGCAAGGTGGCGATTTCGGTGCCGCAGCGCGGCGAGAAGAAGGACCTGACCGACAACGCCCTTCAGAACGCCAGGGAGGCGTTGGGCCGCAGGCTGGCCGAAACGTCGACGCAAGGGCGATTGCTTGCCGGTTTCGCCGAGACCTTCGGGCTGGCCAAACCCCCGGTGCGCATCGAAGTGTACGATAACTCGCACATCATGGGCACCAATGCCGTCGGCGCCATGGTGGTCGCGGGGCCGGAAGGTTTTGTCAAAAACCAGTACCGGAAATTCAACATCCGCTCGACCGAGATCACGCCGGGCGACGATTTCGGCATGATGCGCGAGGTGATGGAGCGGCGCTTTTCGCGGCTGCTCAAGGAGCATGGCGATGTTGCCGTGGCCGACGACGCCGCGGCAGGCGAGGCGGCCGATGATATCGACGACGACATCTCCGGCAGCTTCCCGGCCTGGCCCGACGTCATCCTGATCGACGGTGGTCAGGGCCAGATGACGGCGGTGCGCAAGATTCTCGCCGATCTCGGCATCGAGGACCGCGTCGTGGCCATCGGCATCGCCAAGGGCCAGGACCGCGATGCCGGCCGCGAACGTTTTTTCGTCAGGGGCAGGGACTCGTTTTCGCTGCCGGTGCGCGACCCCGTGCTCTATTTCGTGCAGCGACTGCGCGACGAGGTCCATCGCTTCGCCATCGGTTCGCACCGGGCGCGGCGCAAGAAGGAAATGGTCAAGAGCCCGCTCGATGAGATTGCCGGCATCGGTCCCGGCCGCAAGCGGGCGCTGCTGCTGGCATTCGGCACCGCCAAGGCGGTCAGCCGTGCGGCAATCGAGGATCTGAGGAAAGTCGACGGCATTTCCGAACAGGTCGCCAAGCTGGTCTACAATCATTTTCACGAAAGTTGAAAAATTCGGCAGTTTCAGCTGGTCAGTCGAATCTGGCCTGTTGACCCCCTACATTCGCTTCTGATTTGAGTACGCAGGCAGAAAGAGTCCCCCAGACATGGCCCAGCGCGCGTTCAACTTGCCCAACATACTGACCTACGCCCGCATTATCGCGGTGCCGCTGGTGGTGCTGTGCTTTTTTCTCGAAGGCCATCTCAAATCCAGCGACTTCGCCCGCTGGTCGGCGCTGATCATTTTCCTGCTCGCATCCATCACCGATTATTTCGACGGTTATTTTGCGCGCGCCTGGCAGCAGACCTCCAACATCGGCAAGATGCTCGATCCGATCGCCGACAAGCTGCTGGTCGCCACGTGCCTTTTGCTGCTTGCGGCCGACACCGATCGCCATGCCGGCATCGCCGGCTGGTCGCTCTGGGCGGCAATCATCATCCTGTGCCGCGAAATCCTGGTTTCGGGCCTGCGCGAATATCTGGCGGCGCTCAAGGTCTCGGTGCCCGTGACGCAGCTTGCCAAGTGGAAGACCACCATCCAGATGGTCGCCATCGCCTTCCTGCTGGCGGGGCCGGCCGGCGACAAGATATTCCCGCTGACCACGCAGACCGGCCTGGTGCTGCTGTGGATCGCGGCGCTCGTCACGCTCTACACCGGCTACGACTATTTCCGCGCCGGCCTCAAGCACATCATGGATGAGTGAGATGACGACCCGTCTCATCTATTTCGCCTGGGTGCGCGAACGGATCGGCACATCGGAGGAAGACGTTGAATTGCCGGCGGGCATCGAGACGGTCGCCGACCTGTTGCGCTGGCTGCAATCGCGTGGCGAGGGCTACGAGCAGGCGCTGCAGTATCCCGACGTGATTCGTGTTGCCATCAATCAGGAACATGTCGACCACCGCGAGAAGATTTCGGGCGCGCGCGAGATCGCGCTGTTCCCGCCAATGACCGGGGGCTGATACCCATGTCGGCCGTCCTGGTGCCGAGCGTGCGCATCCAGCGCCAGGATTTCGACGTCGCCGCCGAAATTGCCGGCATGACGCAAGGCCGCGCCGATATTGGCGCGGTGGTCACATTCTCCGGTCTTTGTCGGGATGAGCAGGGTGCCCTGTCCGCACTTGAGCTCGAGCATTATCCCGGCATGGCGGAGGCCGAGATTGGTCGTATCGCCGCTGAGGCGGTTCAGCGCTGGCCGCTGCAAGGCCTCACCGTCATCCACCGCCATGGCAAGATCGTCCCGGGTCAGAATATTGTGCTGGTGGTGGCCGCCTCCGCCCATCGTCAGGCGGCGTTCGAGGCGGCGAATTTCCTCATGGATTATCTGAAGTCGCGTGCACCCTTCTGGAAGAAGGAGCACCGCGCCGATGGCTCCGAGGGCGGCTGGGTCGAGGCCAAGGAAACCGACGCCCAAGCGGCAGGGCGCTGGAAATCGCCTTCCGAATAAATCCCTGTCGCAGCCATGCATTGACCGCAATCCTTTGGCCAGATGGACGGCGTGGTCAGCTATTGGCAGCCCGGGGATTGGCGATCCCGGGCAAGGGAGGTGGTCATGCTGGACAGGCTCGCGGAGTTCTTCGTCTTCGGTTTCGTGCCTCTGATCATCGGTATCCTGGCGGTGCCGGAACTGTCCGTGGCCGCCGAAAAGGCGGTGAGGGGCGAGGTGATCTATCGCGAGCGCATCGCCCTGCCGCCCAGCGCCGTGCTTTCCGTCCAGCTTGTCGATGTCTCGCTGGCCGACGCGCCGGCCAGGGTCATCGGCGAGCAGACTATCAAGCCGACCGGCCAGGTGCCGATCAGCTTCGAGATCAAATTCGATCCATCGGCGATCCGGTCACAGATGACCTATGCGCTGCAGGCGCGGATCACTGTCGACGGCAAGTTGATGTTCATTTCCGATGTGCGCCATCAGCTCGATCCGCTGACCGACGCGCCGCAAACCATCATGCTCAAGATGGTCGCGTCAGGCACAGAGCCGCCGGCTTCCGTCTTTGGCCAGCTCTGGGTGGTCGACTATGTCGACGGCATCGGCGCCATCACCGCGCCGCAGGCGACGTTCAGGATCAGCGAGGCCGGCAAGGCTGGCGGCAGTGGCCCCTGCAACGCCTATTTTGCCACGGCGAAGGTCGATGGCCAGGCGATCGCGATCAGCAATATCGGTTCGACCTACAAGGCCTGCGCGCCCGAGGTGATGGCCGAGGAAAAGGCGTTGTTCGGTGCCCTAGCCAGGGCGGCTTCCTACAAGGTCGATGCCGGCAAGCTCACCATATCGGACAAGGACGGCCGCGAAATCCTTCGCTTCAGCGCCGCGAGCTGACCGCCAATGAAAAAGGCCGGCGAGATGCCGGCCTTTTCGCATGAGACTTGGCGATGTCGGCTCAGCCGACGATCTCGGTGTCCGAGAACCAGTACTTGATTTCCTGCGCGGCGGTTTCCGGCGCGTCGGAGCCGTGCACCGAATTCTCGCCGATCGACAGCGCATGCACCTTGCGGATGGTGCCTTCGGCGGCGTTGGCCGGGTTGGTGGCACCCATCACTTCGCGGTTCCTGGCAATGGCGTTCTCGCCCTCCAGAACCTGGACGATCGTCGGAGCCGAGGACATGAACTCGACCAGTTCGCCGAAGAACGGGCGGTCCTTGTGGACGGCGTAAAAGCCTTCTGCCTCGCGGCGGCTCATCCACACACGGCGCGAAGCGATGACGCGCAGGCCGGCATCTTCGAGCATCTTGGTGATGGCGCCGGTGAGGTTGCGCCGGGTTGCGTCCGGCTTGATCATGGAGAAGGTGCGTTCGAGCGCCATGGGTCGTCCTTGTCTGAGAATGGAATTGAGAGTGGCGGGCTCTATACAAGCCGCCCGCCCCATTGCCAAGGGGTGAGGAGCGGTCCGCGAAGCGGACGGAAAGCCAATTGCTTGGCTTTCCGAGCGACGAACGCCCGCAGCGGTAGCGAAGGGCCGGGAACCGGTCCGCGAAGCGGACGACGAACGCCCGCAGCGACAGCGAAGGGCCGGGCCGGCGGGACGCTTCCATGTCAGCCGGGTGCTCCCTGGGCCGGATCAGACGGCTGCACAGCAACGCTTTGCTTGCTATAGTCGCGTATCGGCGCCGCGCTGAAGTCGGCCCGAATGGAGACAACATGACCATGGCAGACGATCGTCAGGAGCGCATTCGCAATCGCGCACATCAGATCTGGCAGGAAGAAGGGCAACCAGCCGGTCACCACGAACGCCATTGGCACCAGGCGGCGGCCGACATCGATCGGGAGGACGCGGGCAAGCCGTCGGCGGCCAAGACGCCAGCCAAGAAGGCATCTGGCGCTGGCAAGGCAAAGGCCGCGACCAAGGAAGAAAAGGCCGCCACGAAAGCCAGCAAGCCGAAAACCAGCAAGCCAAAGAAGGCGGCCAAGTAAGGCCAGCTATCCCGCCGCTGATTTCGCCATGGATTGACGGCGCCCGATCTGCCTTGAGGGCAGGGCAGGTGTTTTGCGGCCGTCACGCCGCCGCAGCCACCTTTCGTCCCAGCCCGCCATGCAGGTCGAGGCAGCGGCTGAACCATTGCGCCACCACGTCGCTGTTTTCGAGCAGCTGATAGGGCGTGGCAATGCGCGCCCATTGCAACGCGCCGAAGACGATATAGTCCGCAAACAGCGGCGAGGCACCGCCGATGAAGGGCTGATAGCTCAGCATCGAGCGCAGCGGCTCAAGCGAGGCCCGAAACGCCGCCAACCCGCCGTCGCGTGCCGCGACGACATCTTCCAACTGCTTGCCGAGACGCTGTTCCCGGCTCTGCCGGAAATATACAGCGTTCTCTTCGTCCTGCATGGCATGGAGGTCGGTGAGCGCGGCCGTGGTGATGTAGGGATGGATGGTCAATTGCGACCAGCGCTCGATGAAGCGCGCCATCGCCTTGCCGCCTTCGCCGCCAAACAGCGTCGGCCGGTCCGGATAGGCTTCGTCGAGATAGAGCGCGATGGCGAAGGAATCGATGACCACCTTGTCGCCGTCGCGGATCACCGGAACGCTTTTCGAAGCGCCGCCTTCTATGGTGGGGACCTCGAGAAAACGCGTCGGTGCAGTTGAGACATCGAGCCCCTTGTGGGCAAGCGCCATCGTTGCCTTCCAGCAATGCGGGCTGAACGGACGGCTCTCGTCACGCCCGACGAGATCATAAAGCAGAATGGTCATTGGCGCGGGTACCTTTGCAGTCTGGAGCAATTCCAGGAAAAGTGCGAGCGGTTTTCCGTTCGGAATTGCGTCAAAACAAGGCTAGAGCAATTCGCCGTTTCCGTGAAACGGTGAATTGCTCTAGGTATCGCTCCCGACACCCCGAGACGGGGCGGCGGGAGAAAAGATGAAACAGCACTTCATGATGTTTGCGGCGTACAATCAATGGGCCAATGGCCGCATCTATACCGCCGCCGCCGATCTCGATGAGGAGGAATTCAATCGCGATGTCGGCGCCTTCTTCGGCTCGCTGATGGGCACGCTCAATCACCTGCTCGCCGCCGATCGCATCTGGATGAAGCGCTTCACCGGCGAAGGCGACGCGCCGACGGCACTGGACGCCGTGCTGCACCGCGCCTTGCCGAATTTGAGAACGGCGCGCGAGGCGGAGGACCGGCGGATCATCGACTGGCTCGCCGGCTTGAGCGACAAGGCGCTGTCGGGCCGCTTCACCTATATGACCGTATCGGACATGCGCACCGTCTCGCAGCGCCTGGCGCCAGCGCTGGCTCATGTCTTCAACCACCAGACCCATCATCGCGGTCAGGCGCATATGATCCTGACGGTTCTCGGTCGCCCTTCCGTGCAGCTCGATCTGGCTCATTTCCAGCGCACCGAGGAGGGCAGGGCTTTCGCCTGATCCAGTTCGAAAGCGGGCGGTTCGCCTCGTCATCGAGGGACGAATGAGGGTCGATCCGAACTTCAGACGGCCTCAGCAGCCAAGTCTCTGATTTCGCTATCCAATTGACGTTGCGTCAGGGCCGCTTCCGCCATGACCCATTGTTTGAACAGCTGCACCTTGCGTGCGGCAAGGCTCTTGTGCGGGGAGACGAAATACCAGCCGGCCGTGTTCGGGTGGTGGACGGCAAAGGGAGCGACCAGCCTTTCGGCGCGGATGTCGCTGGCCATGTAGGCGCGGTTGGCGACGGCGAAACCCATTCCGGCATTGGCCGCCTCGTAGGACATCATGCACGAGTCGAAATAGATGCTCTTGGTCTCGCTGAGCACGAAGCTGGCACCGGCGAAGGCCAGCCAGGATTGCCAGTTCTGGGTGCAGGTATCGGAATGCAACAGCGTGAAGAGCTTGAGGTCGTCCGGTGTCACCTTCGACAGCGGCTTTTCGCCGAGTACCTCATGGAACAGCTTGCGGCTGCACACCGGCGTCAGGTCTTCCCGAAACAGCAGATCGGATGGCAGCCCGTTGAAGTGGCCGTCGCCATAGCGGATTTCGAGATCGAAATCGGAGGTCGTGAATTCATGCGTGGCATAGGAAGTCGAAACCCGCATCACGATATCGGGATATTGCCGCTGAAACAGCGGCAGGCGCGGAAACAGCCAGCGTGCGGCAAAGGTCGGCAGCACGGATATTTTCAGCACATGCTCTTGCGATTGCCCGGTCGCTTCCATGCTGGCCGCAACGATTCGCTCCAGCGCCTCGCGAACGCGCGAGACATAGGTCTCACCCTCCGGCGTCAGCGACACCGCATTGCCACCGCGTTGGAAAATCTTGAAGCGCAGCTGGTCCTCCAGGCTCTTGACGCGCTGGCTGACCGCGGAAGCGGTGATGAACTGCTCTTCGCCCGCACGCGTGAAATTGCCGTGCCTTGCAGCACTCTCCACGATTTTCAGCGAATTGAGGTTGACCTGACTGAGCAGACGCACGGCTTTCGACCTTAAGCTGGGCTTACGGTAGCACTAGCATTCCTAATTTTACAGGGGGGACTAATTTAATCGACTGTTAACCAAGTGTTTGCCCCCACTTGGAGAAGTACAATGAACGCACACACCATACCCGAACTGCGCTATGCGATGAGCCGTGAGGCCATTATCGGACATGAAACCGCCTGGAAAGTGTCGAGTTTCGGCGTTGCGCAGTATCTGCATGGCTATGATCCGGCCCTGCTTGCCGCAATCGAGGAGGCTGCCCTGAAGCTCAAGGCCAGCCATGCCGTGCACAAGCACCTCGACCTGACCTTTATCACCGGCGCTGACCGTTTCATCCCCGAAATCAGGGAATTGCTGCACGACAAGCTGCGCCTGGAGCGACTGTCCGACATGATGGGCACGAAGCTGGAGCCCTATCCGCTATCGATCGTCGGCTCGACCGTCACCTTCATGAATCCAAGGGACGGCGCCGTCGAGTGGCATTGCGACGGCGTTCCGGTCACCGAACTCATTCCGCTGTCGATCAGCAATCCGCTGGTCGGCGGCCATCTCGAGATCTATTGCGACGATTCCGAGACCGGTCGGGCCCTCCTCGAATCCGGCCGCGAGATTCCGCGCAACCGCATCATGCGCATCGATCACAAGATGAACTACGCGACACTCGGGCAGTTCCTTGGCGTGCTGCATCGCACGGCGCCGATCCAGTATGGCGAGCGCGTCACACTGGTGCTCAACCAGCGTTCGGTGGCCAAGCCCTATGTCGACGACAACCGCATGTTCTATCTTGCCGCCGACAACGACCACGACCGCGAGTGGGTCAATGAACTCGCCGAAGATGTCTGGACCAACCAGTTGCCTGCCTATCGCCGGTTCGAGGCGGAGCATCCGACGCCCGCCCCAACAGCCGAAGCACAGGTTCCGGGCGGGGCACGGGAATCATGGTAGCGAACCATGATTCCGAAAAGTGGGACCCGGTTTTCGGACAAGATCATGGTCGAGCCTGGAGATAGAGCCCCATGCCGATTCTTTCGGCATGGATCAGGCTCGATATCCGCGCTGGTCTTCGCCACCGGCGCGGTGGCCTTGTGGTCGACCAATGCGTTGGTCGGCAAATCCCTGCTGGCGACCCATCCGGTGTCGCAGGTGCAGTTCCTGCAATTTGCGGGCGCCGCACTGGTCTTCGCCCTGATCCGGTTCATGAGCCTAGAGAGGGCTCCGCCGGTGGCGCCCCGGGCCGCACTCGCGCCTTTCGCGGTCGGCCTTATCGGTCTGGTCGGCACCATGGTGCTGCAATATGTTGCCTTCGCATCGATGCCAGTGATCGAAGCCAATCTCGTGGCCTACACTTGGCCATTGATGGTGGCCGCGGCGGTGATCGTCTTCGAAAATCCGCGGCGTCCGGCTTTGCTGGGGCTTGCCGCGGCACTTGGGTTCGTCGGCGTCGCACTGGTGATTTCGGGAGGGCGTGAAAGCGCCTGGTTCCAGGGCGATCTTGTCGGCTATTTCGCCGCGTTCGGGTCTGCGCTGTGCATGGCCTTCTATTCGGTGATGGTGGGACGGCTCGCCACTTCGCCCGAGCGGCTGTTGCTGCCCTCGTCGCTGGTCGGCATCGCCTTGACACTTTTATGGTCGGCTCGCGAAGGCGTTGCATGGCCCACCGGCATGGATCTGGCCCTTGGGCTCTATCTTGGCGCCGGCCCTATGGGCCTGGGTTATTACCTCTGGTCACGCGCCTTGAAGCTCGAAGGCAGCGGCAAGGTCGCTGTCATCGCCTATCTCACGCCGATCGCGTCGACGTTGCTGCTGACCCTGTCCGGCGAACGACTGACGACGACCGCTATCGCCGGAGCCGTCCTTGTCATCGGCAGTTGTATAGCGATCGGCCTGGAACGTTCGGAGGCACAAGACCATGTTTGACGAAAATGAACGTCTCGCCAGGCAGGAAGCGCATTGGCTGATCAAGGAATTCGGCATCGAGGCACCGCTTTACGCAGCGATGAAGGCGGAAAAGGCGATTGAACAGAAGGATTTCGGGCGCTGTGCCCGCTGGAAGCGTATTCTTGAGATATTGGCCGACGGCCGGACGACCAAGTCTGCCGCTTCCAAGTATTAGATTTTCTAATTTGCGTGACGTCGATTTTCCATAAAAGTAGTTGACGCCAAGTCTTGATTCGTTTTGGAACTTGGCGGCCCGTTGGGGGACGAGGTTAAAGAGATACATCGACAAAAGTCTTCGCTGGGGTGGATGACTTTGTCGCAAATAGGATGAAAGATTTGTCAAATATCGAGGATAAGACCGTTATCGAGCTGACGGCCGATATTGTCTCGGCCTATGTAGGCAACAATCCGCTTCCGGCCTCCGGCCTGCCTGACCTGATTGCCAGCGTCAGCGCCTCGGTTCGAAAGCTGGCTGGCGCGGCCGTCGTGGAAAGCCCGAGCCTGGTTCCGGCTGTCAATCCGAAAAAGTCGGTGTTTCCCGATTACATCGTCTGCCTTGAGGATGGAAAGAAATTCAAGTCGCTCAAGCGACACCTCAGGACAGACTATGGTTTGAGCCCGGACGATTACCGGGCCAAATGGGGCTTGCCGCCGGACTATCCGATGGTTGCTCCGAACTACTCGGCGACCCGGTCGGCGCTGGCGAAGTCGACGGGACTTGGCCGCAAGCCGGCGGCACCGGCCACCGTCGCCAAGGCGACAAAGCGTGGCAAGGCCACGGCCTGAGGCCTTGCCGGCCGGCTCGGCGAGCCATTGATCGGCGGCTGTGACGGCGCAATTGCATGCGCCGTTTTCAGACCTTGTGCGGCCAACCGGTCCGCAAGGTCTTGCGAAGCGTCGATGTCCGGTGCAAAAGCGCGGCCATGCTGATCATCAATGACCTTTCGCTCCGCATGGCCGGGCGCCTGCTTCTCGACCATGCCTCGCTGACCTTGCCGGCCGGCACCAAGGCCGGCCTTGTCGGTCGCAACGGCACCGGCAAGACGACGCTGTTCAAGGCGATCACCGGCGATTTTCCCTCCGAGACAGGCTCGATCAGCCTGCCCAAGAACACGCGCATCGGCCAGGTGGCGCAGGAAGCGCCGGGAACCGAGGAGCCGCTGATCGAGATCGTGCTCAAGGCCGACCTTGAGCGTACGGCGCTGCTCGAAGAGGAAAAGACCGCCACCGATCCGCACCGCATCGCCGACATCCACATGCGGCTGGCCGACATCGACGCGCATTCGGCCGAGTCCCGTGCGGCCACCATCCTGGCCGGCCTCGGCTTCGACGATGCGGCGCAGCGCCGTCCGGCCTCGTCCTTCTCCGGCGGCTGGCGCATGCGCGTGGCGCTCGCCGCCGTGCTGTTTTCAGAGCCCGATCTGCTGCTGCTCGACGAGCCGACCAACTATCTCGATCTCGAAGGCACGCTGTGGCTGGAGAACTATGTGTCGAAGTATCCGCACACGGTGCTTCTGATTTCGCACGATCGCGACCTGCTCAACCGCGCCGTCAATTCGATCGTTCATCTCGATCAGAAGAAGCTGACCTTCTGGCGCGGCGGCTACGACCAGTTCGAGCGCCAATATACCGAGCAGAAGGAATTGCAGGAAAAGGGCAGGGTCAAGCAGGAAGCCGCCCGCAAGCATATGGAATCCTTTGTCGAGCGCTTCCGCGCCAAGGCCTCCAAGGCGAGGCAGGCGCAGTCGCGCATCAAGGCGCTGGAAAAGATGAAGCCGATCGCGGCCATCGTGAACGATTCGGTGCGGCCGTTCTCCTTCCCCGAGCCGGTGAAGACGGTCGCCTCGCCGATCGTGGCGCTGAACAACGTCAATGTCGGCTACACCGAAGGCCAGCCGATCCTGAAGAAGATGACGCTGCGCATCGACGCCGACGACCGCATCGCGCTGCTCGGCGCCAACGGCAACGGCAAGTCGACCTTCGCCAAATTGCTGTCAGGCCGGCTCAAGCAGGAGAGCGGCACCATGACGGTGGCGCCCGGGCTGAAGGTGGCGATCTTCGCCCAGCACCAGCTCGACGATCTCCGTCCAGAGGAAAACGCCTATGAGCATGTCCGCCGGCTGATGCCGGAGGCGCCGGAATCCAAGGTGCGCGGCCGCGTCGCCCAGTTCGGTCTCACCACCGAGAAGATGAATACGCCCGCCAAGGACTTGTCCGGCGGCGAGAAGGCGCGGCTGTTGATGGGCCTGTCGGCCTTCGAGGGGCCGAACCTGTTCATCCTCGACGAACCGACCAACCACCTCGACATCGACAGCCGTGAATCGCTGATCCATGCGCTCAACGAGTTTCCCGGCGCCGTCATCCTGATCTCGCACGACCGCCACCTGCTGGAGGCGACCGCCGACCGGCTGTGGCTGGTGAAGGACGGCGCGGTCAACCCGTATGATGGCGACCTGGAGGACTACAAGACGCTGGTCACCGGCGTGTCCGGCGACCGCCGCGGCAAGCGCGAGGCCGACAAGGCGTCAAAAGCTGACCGCCGCCGCGATGCGGCCGCGCGCCGCGCCGCTTTCGAGCCGCTGGCCAAGGAAATCCGCGCCACCGAGGCGCTGATGGACCGCATCCGCAAGCGCATCGACGGCATCGAGGACGAGTTGGCCAACCCGGCGATCTACGAAAAGGACCCGTCGACCGCGACACGCCTGGCCAAGGAGCGCTCGCAGCTTGCCCAGACGCTGGCCGGCCACGAGGAAAAATGGCTGACCATGTCGGCGGAGTATGAGGAAGGCACGGCGGAGTAGGAGCGTTCTTCCTTCTCCCCTTGTGGGAGAAGGTGGCCTCGCGAAGCGAGGTCGGATGAGGGGTGTTCCAGGGAACGCCAACGCCTCACTCCGCTGGAACACCCTCATCCGTCTCGGCGCTGCGCGCCGATCCACCTTCTCCCGCAAGGGGAGAAGGGAAGGCTCCTTCTGGCCCTACACGCCACCCGCAAAACCCGCTAAACACCCCCCATGAACCAGCACGCCAAGCTCCGCATCGGCCATTCGGCCTGTCCGCATGATTGCCCGTCAACTTGCGCGCTCGAGGTCGAACTGCTCGATGGCAACCGCATCGGCCGCGTCCATGGCGCCAAGGCCAACAGCTACACATCGGGGGTGGTCTGCGCCAAGGTCGCCCGCTACGCCGACCGCGTCCATCATCCCGACCGGCTGCTGAAGCCGCTGGTGAGGGCCGGCGCCAAGGGCGACAGGCTGTGGAAGGAAGCGAGCTGGGAGGCGGCACTGGACCTCGTCGCCGAAAAGTTCGTCGCGGCCGAAGAGGAATACGGCTCGGAGACGGTGTGGCCCTATTTCTATGCCGGCACGATGGGACTGGTTCAGCGCGACGGCATCCACCGGTTGCGCCACGCCAAAAAGTATTCGGGCTTCTTCGGGTCGATCTGCACCAATCTGGCCTGGACCGGCTGGATGATGGGGGCGGGCGCCTTGCGCGGGCCGGACCCGCGCGAGATGGCCAAATCCGACTGCGTGGTGATCTGGGGCACCAACGCGGTGGTTACCCAGGTCAATGTGATGACCCATGCCATCAAGGCGCGCAAGGAGCGCGGCGCTAAAATCGTCGTCATCGACGTTTATGAAAACGCGACCATGAGGCAGGCCGATATGGGCCTGGTCCTGAAGCCCGGCACTGACGGCGCGCTGGCTTGCGCGGTCATGCATGTGCTGTTCAGGGAAGGCTTGGCCGACCGTGCCTATCTCGAAAGATACACCGATGACTCGAAGGGGTTGGAAGAGCATCTGAGGACGCGCACGCCGGAGTGGGCAGCCGGGATCACCGGCCTTTCAGTGGCCGAAATCGAGGCCTTTGCCCGCTTGGTCGGCACGACCAGGAAAACCTATTTCCGCCTCGGCTATGGCTTTGCCCGTCAGCGCAATGGCGCGGTGAACATGCATGCCGCGTCCTGCATCGCCGCGGTCACCGGCAGCTGGCAATATGAGGGCGGCGGCGCCTTCCATTCCAATTCCGGCATCTTCAAGCTCAATCAGGACGTGCTGGAGGGCTCAAGGATGCGCGATCCCTCGATCCGCTATCTCGACCATTCGCGCATCGGGCCGGTGCTGACCGGTGCCAGTGACGCGCTCTATGGCGGACCGCCGGTGACGGCCATGCTGATCCAGAACACCAATCCGGTGAATGTCGCGCCCGAGCAGCGGCTGGTGAAGCAGGGCTTTCTCCGCGAAGACCTGTTCACTTGCGTGCACGAGCAATTCATGACCGACACGGCCAAGCTCGCCGATGTGGTGCTGCCGGCGACGATGTTCCTCGAGCATGACGATGTCTACAGGGGCGGCGGCAACCAGCACATCACGCTCGGTCCGAAGCTGATCGACCCGCCGGAAGGGCCGCGAACCAACCATTTCGTTATCGAGCAACTGGCCGAGCGCCTCGGAGTCGCCGATCGGCCGGGCTTTGGCCTGACCGAACAGCAGCACATCGACATCATTCTCGGCAAGCGCGGGTTGGGCAGCTTCGACAGCTTGAAGGAGCAGAAATGGGTCGATTTGCAGCCTGATTTCGAGACCGCGCATTTCATTAGAGGATTTGGCCACGCGGATGGAAAATTCCGTTTCCGTGCCGACTGGACCGGTCAGGCGGCTCCCAACCGGCCGCCGAAGAGCATGGGCCTGTTCGGACCGGTGGAGCGCCTGCCCGAATTTCCCGACCATGTCGATCTGATCGAGGTCGCCGACGAGGCGCATCCGTTCCGGCTGACGACCTCGCCGGCGCGCAACTTCCTCAACTCGACTTTTGCCGAGACGCCGGTGTCGAAGGAAAAGGAAGGTAGGCCCGCACTGCTCCTGCATCCCGACGATGCGGCGGACCTTGGACTTGCCGATGGCGATCGTGTCGAGGTCGGCAACCGGCGGGGCGACCTGGTGCTGCACGCGAAATTCTTCGACGGCATCAAGCGCGGCGTGGTGATCGCCGAAGGCATCTGGCCAAACAGCGCGCATGAGCGGGGCGAGGGCATCAATGTGCTGACCGGCGCTGATGCGCCGGCGCCCTATGGCGGCGCCGCCTTCCACGACAACAAGGTCTGGCTGCGCAAGGCAAGTTGAGCCGGGCGAAGCGCTGGGCCGACTATACCGGCAGGATTTCGGTGGCCTTTTTTCTGTTCAGCCGGTGATGGATGTCATCGGCGATCGCCTGGGCTTCGATCGCGATCTCGCGCAACAACCCGGTGACCGCATTGTGGAAGCCAACGAGGTAGAGGCCGAGATCCGAGGCCTGTGCGGTGACGCCACTGCGGCCCGGCTGGATGCCGGGCTCGAGAAATTTGGCATAGCCCGGCCGGAAACCGGTGGCGAAGATGATCGCGTCGAATTCGCCGTGCTTGCCGTCGGCGAAACGGGCGCCGCGTTCCGAGATCTCGGCGATATCGGGCGCGACCTTGATCGCGCCTTCGCGGATCTTGTCGATGGTGCCCACATCGATCACCGGAATGCGCGATGCGACCGCAATCTGTTGCAGCAGTCCTTGTCTCGGCCGTTTGAGCCCATATTTTTCCGGCCTTCCCAGCACCAGGTCGAGGATGATCGGGAAGAGAACGTCATTGACGCGTTGCGGCCCCAGCCGCGCCGCCATGCCGACCATCTGGATGGGCACGCCGAACAGTTCGCGCGGCACGATATGAACGCCGCCGCGCACGGAAATCGTCGGTCGTGCACCGTTTTCGGCCAGGTCGAGCGCAATCTCCGCGCCGGTGTTGCCCATGCCGACGACCAGCACCGACTGGCCGGCGAAAGGCGTGGCATTGCGATAGTCGGCGCTGTGCAATGTCTTGCCCGTAAAGGTGTCGATGCCGGCAAATCCGGGTCGCAAGGGCTCGGCATTGTAGCCTGACGCAATCACCACATGCCTGGCGCGCAACGGACCGGATGTCGCCTCCACACGCCAGCCGTGGTCCTCCCGGGCGATCGCCTTCACCGTTTCCCCAAATTGGGGTCGCAGGTCGAAGCGTTGCGCATAGGCATCGATATAGTCGACGAAGAGATCGCGCGGCACATAACGTGGATAATGCTTCGGGAAGGGCGCGAAGGGCAGGGACGAAAAGCGCTTGGTGGTATGCAGGTGGACGCGCTCGTAGTGCCGCCGCCATGCGGGTGCGGCCTGCTGCTCTTTTTCGATGATTATGAAGTCGACACCGGCCTGGCGCAGGCATGCGGCAACAGCCAAGCCCGCCGGCCCGGCACCGATGATAGCAACTGGGATGGTGTCGTCCAAGCGCGCCTCCGCCGCTCAATTCGCGTCCTGAGAATGTCAAAAGCATGGCGGCCTGGCCGGAGTCCTGCCTGCCTACAAGGCTCAGTCCGGCAACGGCACCGTCAGCCCGACCTTGACGCGGTCCATGGCGACGAAGGTACGGAATTTCCGGACATTGTTGCTGCCGAAGAACAGTTTTCGCGTCAGCGCCTCATAGGCGCCCATGTCGGCCACGGTGATGACGAGGATGAAGTCGGCTTCGCCGGTGACGTAATAGCATTGCTGCACTTCAGGCGTTTCGGAGAATTGCCGCTTGGCGGCGTCGATCAGTTCGGTGCGTTCGCTCTCCAGTTCCACCTCGACGAAGATGGTGATGGGTTGGCCGACTGTCGCGGGTTCGATGACCGCGACATTGGCGGCGATGACGCCGGTCTGCTCCATGCGCTTGATGCGCCGCTGTACCGCTGGCGCCGACAGGTTCACTGCTTCGCCGATCAGCCTCTGCGGCGTGGTATTGTCCCGTTGCAGGATGGCAAGGATGGCGAGGTCGAAACTGTCGAGCGGGGGCGGCGATGGAGGCAATGGAGCTATCCCGGCGAAAGAAACTTGCATTTTGAAGGCCTAATTACAGCGCTCTTTGCGCCTGCCTTGCAATATATTCTCGCTGACTGCCAAGGAGACCGCCAGTGTTCCTACTCAATCGCAATGCCTTGCACGGTAAGCCGCTTGATGTGGCCGATGCCGAAATCCTCGGGGTCAAGGGCGCGGACACGATCGAGCGCTTCCTTGCCCACCGTGAAAATCACACAATGACGCCACTGCACGCGCTGCCGGCTCTGGCGAGTGAATTCGGCCTTGGCGCATTGCACGTCAAGGACGAGGGCTTTCGTCTCGGCCTCGGCAGCTTCAAGGCGCTGGGCGGCGCCTATGCGGTCTTCCAACTGGTGCTGGAGCAGGCAGGCAAGCGCCTTGGCCGATCTGTCGTTGTCGGTGATCTCGATCGAGCCGATGTTCGCGCGGTCGCCGCACAGATGACTTTTGCCTGCGCCACCGACGGCAATCATGGCCGCTCTGTCGCGCAAGGCGCCGAGCTTGCCGGCGCCAGGTCCGTGATCTTTGTCCATGCCGGGGTCAGCGACGAGCGCATCTCGGCAATAGTGCGCTATGGCGCGGAGATGGTTCGTGTCGACGGCAATTATGACGATTCGGTCAGGCAAGCCGCCGAAGTCGCGGCCGAGAAGGGCTGGACCGTGGTGTCGGATACGTCATGGCCGGGTTATGAACGCATTCCTGGCCTTGTGATGCAGGGCTATACGGCGATCGTGCGCGAAGCGCTGCGCCAGCTCAGCGAACCGCCAACCCACGTCTTCGTCCAGGCCGGCGTTGGCGGCATTGCCGCCGCGGTGGCGGGCCATCTCGCCATCGTGCTTGGCGAAGCCAGGCCAACCTTCACTGTCGTCGAGCCCGCGCGTGCCGCATGCATCGTCGCAGCCGCTGTGGCTGGGCGTGTGGTCAAGGTGGCGCACGATCAGCCGACTGTCATGGCGATGCTTGAATGCTACGAGGCCTCGCAGGTCGCCTGGCGTGTGCTGGCGCGCGCCGCCGATGCCTTCATGACCGTGGACGAGGACGACGCCGTTGCGGTGATGCGGCGGCTGGCACGGCCGGCCGGCGACGATCCGGTGATCGTCTCTGGCGAGAGCGGCGGCGTCGGCCTTGCCGGGCTGATCCGGGCGATGGCCGAAAACAAGGCCGACCTCGGCCTTGACGGCAAATCCCGGGTGCTGGTGATCAACACCGAAGGCGCCACCGACCCGCATCGCTATGCCGAACTGGTCGGCATGAGCCCGGCCGATGTGCTGGCCGGCAAGCTTGCCGCCGAGGCAACACCATGATCGCCGTCGATGCACAGCGCCTGCTTGGCCGCATCCGAGAACTGGGCGCGATCGGCCGCGACAGTGAGGGCAGGCTGACCCGGCTGGCCGCTTCCGACACCGACAGGCAAGGCCGCGATCTTTTCGTCGGCTGGCTGCGCCAGGCTGGGCTCGATGTTGCCATCGACCGTATCGGCAACATTTTCGGCATCTGGCAAAGCGCCGGCAACGCAGGCAAGGCGCCGCTGCTGATCGGTTCGCATATCGACACCGTCATCGACGCTGGTATCTATGATGGCTGCTACGGCGTGCTTGCCGGGCTGGAGGTGATCGAGACGCTGAAGGCGTCGGGCCTCTCGCCGTCGCGCCCGCTCGCCGTCGCGGCCTTCACCAATGAGGAAGGCGTACGCTTCTCTCCCGACATGATGGGCTCGCTGGTCCATGCCGGCGGCGTCGATGTCGAGGCGGCACTCGCCGCTGTCGGGACCGACGGCAGCACGCTTGGGCAGGAACTCGTCCGCATCGGCTATGCCGGCGACCGCGAACCGGGCTTTCTCAAGCCGCACATCTATGTCGAGCTGCATATCGAACAGGGGCCGGTGCTGGAGCGCGAAGGCATTCCAATCGGCGCGGTGGAGACGCTGCAAGGCATCTCCTGGCAGCGCATCACCCTCGATGGCGTCGCCAACCATGCCGGCACCACGCCGATGTCGATGCGCCGCGACGCCGGATATGCCGCGGCACGCGTCGTCACCTTCCTGCATGACCGGGCAGCGGCGTCCAACGCGCCAACCGTTGCCACGGTCGGCACGATGCGCCTGGAGCCGAACGCCATCAACGTCATTCCATCGCGCGCCGTCTTCACAGTCGATCTGCGCGATCCCGATGAGCAGCGCTTGCAGGCGGAAGAGGCGGCGCTGGCCGCCTTTCTCGAACAACTCGCCGTCGAGGGCATCGCCGTGACGGTCGAAAGGCTCGCGCGCTTCGAGCCGGTTGTCTTCGACCGCCGAGTGGTCGAGCTGATCGAGACCGCCGCGAGGAAGCGCGGGCTCGTTTCAAGGCGCATGACCTCGGGCGCCGGCCATGACGCGCAGATGATCGCGCGCATCGCCCCGGCGGCGATGATTTTCGTGCCGAGCGCCGGAGGCATCAGCCACAGCCCGCTTGAGCACACCGAGGATGCCGAGCTTGTTGCCGGCGCCAACATCCTGCTTGATGTGATCACCGAGCTTGCCGAATTCGAAGGGTGAGGACATGGCTGAACTCGATCTCGAAACGCTGAAGCGCGAGATGACCGGTTGGCGGCGCGACCTGCACGCGCACCCGGAATTCGGCTTCGAGGAGAAACGCACATCTGCCTTCGTCGCGGCCAAACTGCGCGAATTCGGCCTCGACGATGTCGCCGAGGGTGTCGGTGGCACCGGCGTCGTCGGCACGTTGAAGCGCGGCAACGGCAACCGCGCTATCGCGCTGCGGGCCGACATGGATGCGCTGCGCATATCAGAGCAATCGAGCGCGCCCTATCGCTCCGGCAATGCAGGAATAATGCATGCTTGCGGCCATGACGGTCACACCGCCATGCTGCTTGGCGCGGCCAAGCTGCTGGCAAGCGAGGGCGGTTTCGACGGCACCGTGCGCTTCATCTTCCAGCCGGCCGAGGAGTGGGGCAGGGGCGCCCTGGCCATGCTCGACGATGGCCTGATGCAGCGCTTCCCCTTCGACGAGATATTTGGCCTGCACAACATGCCCGGCCTTCCCGTCGGGCACTTCGAGACCCGCGCCGGTCCCGCGATGTCGGCGGAGGACAATTTCGAGATCGTGCTGAAGGGGATCGGCGGCCACGCGGCGCGGCCGCATTCGGGCAACGAGACACTGGTCGCCGCCTGCGCGCTGGTCACCAATCTGCAGACCATTGTCTCACGCCGGCTGAGCCCAGCCGACATAGCGGTGGTTTCGGTGACCGAATTGATCACCGACGGCACGCGCAATGCATTGCCCGGTCTTGCCCGCATCCTTGGCGATGCCCGCAGCTTCCATCCCGAGGTCAGCGCCGGGATCGAACGCCAGATGCGCGTCATCGCCCAGGGTACCGCTGCTGCCTACAATGTTGCCGCGGAGGTTACCTATACGCGCGAATTCGTGCCTTTGCGTAACGATGCCGAACTGGTTGATGCGGCCTTCGCCGCCGCGGGAAATGTCTTCGAGCCCGGCAATATCGCGGTCGCCCGGGAGCCGATGACGGCATCGGAGGACTTTGCCCGTTTCCTTGATCACGTGCCGGGCTGCTTCGTCTTCCTCGGCAATGGCGAGGCTTCGGCACCGCTCCACAATTCCAGCTATGACTTCAACGATGACGGGCTGTTGTTCGGCGCCAATTTCCATGTCGCCATCGCCCGGCTACGGCTTGAGGTTTGACAGGCTACGGATGCATTTGGCGGGGGAAAACGCCTCGAAAAGGCCGAGATCCGCGATCCCGCATGACGTCGCGGCAAGACTCAGCTAGCCTTACCCTGCGGCGGACCTGATATCCGCCTGGCCGGCGCTATCAGACACCTCCCAAGCGGCGCCGGCCTTCTTCCTTGCGGCGAACGCCTGCTAAATTAGCACTAATTAAATTTAGAATATTCGCACTTGCAGGAAATTAGGGTCTTTCTGGCATGCAAGCCGCAGGTCTTTGGGGTGTTGCGGGAAGACAGATGCGCGGGCGGAGCTGGATAAAGGCGTTGCGTCAGGAGGAGGCACGGCAGGTGCGCGCGCGCATCGCCGAACTGGAGCGCGACCTGATGACGACTTCCTCTCAAGGGAGGCATCGGCGGCTTGAAGCAGGACACGAACTTCGCAATGCCAAGTTCCGCCTGAAGCGTCTCGAGGAATGCATCGCCGAAATACCGGAGAGACTCGAGCGTTAGTCCACGTTCTCGAGTATCATCTCATTTCCACAATGCAGCATGCTGCGCCGGTATGAACGTGAAGCAGCACGTGCAAGGCCGCATCGCCTGCGGGGAACACGACGGAGTGTTCTGACCGATGGCCGAGGTCGCAGACCATCGCTGCTGGCGATGGATTGATGCAGGCGTTCCCTCCGTCCCATGCGCTAACAAGAAGAGTCCGGCTCCACGCACCGAAAGGCCATCCAAATCGATCTGGAAGACGATTGACAGCACCATGCTTGGCGATTATCGATTGTCGACAATCGCCAAGCATAGCGCTGGAGACCGATATGAAAATCGACAAACTCAGTTTTGTGGACAGAGCCGCTGCCCAGCTTCGTATCGAGATACTGCACGGGCGGCTCTTGCCGGGGGCTCGGCTTACCGAAATTGACCTGTCGGAACAGCTTGGTACGGGCCGTGGCACCGTCCGTGCGGCCCTCTCCGCCCTGGAGACGGAAGACTTGATCGTGAAGCAGCCGTACTCCGGCTGGTCGGTTCGAGACATATCCGAGAAAGAGCTATGGGAGACCTACACGCTTCGTGGCGCTCTTGAGGGCCTTGGAGCTCGTCTGGTCGCTGTTGGCAAAAACAAGGAAATCGAGAGCAAATTGAAGGCGGCATTTGCCCGCCTTCAACAGGCGGAGGCCAGCGAGGACAGCGGCGAGCGCGTCGATGCGGATCTCGGTTTCCACAGGACGATTGTTGATCTTGCGGGGCATGCCAGTTTGTCCCGCCAATATTTCGGCCTCTCAAACAAAGTCGAGTGGCTCTATCGCTGGTCGGAAAGTCATTGGCCAAGCCGAATAGACCTGACCAGCTGGCATCGCCCGATCGTCGAGGCAATTCTGTCGGGCGATCCGAATGTTGCCGAAAAAGCAATTCGCGAGCACGGCGAAAGCAGCCTTGCGGACGATCTGCGCGATTTTGCCGAACTGCGCCGTCGGTCAGCCTGACAAACAATCAACAAAGGGGAATGCCATGAAACTGCCATCCGATTTGCGCTGGTCGCCAACGCGACGCGAAATCCTGTCGGGCGCGGCCAAACTTGGACTTGCTGCAACTGTTGCCGGTGTCGGAATTGGAAGCGCTCGCGCCGAGGCGCCGAAGAAGGGTGGTACCTTGCGCATGGCGCTGGCGGGCGGAAGCTCGGGCGACTCGCTGGATCCACGAACATACGCCGAAACAGTGGCTCGAAACGTCGGTGTCTCCATTTGCAACCAGCTGGTCGAGATAACGCCAGACAACAAGCTCGTCTCCGAGCTTGCCGAGAGTTGGGAGACGAAAGGCGCCCAGTCCTGGATCGTCAATTTGCGCAGGGATGTGCAATTTCACAATGGCAAGACGCTCGAAGCTGCTGACGTTATCTATTCGATCAACCTGCATCGAGGGGAAACCTCATCAGGCGCGAAGGCTATTTTCAACTCGATCAAGGACGTGAAAGCCGATGGCAAGAACCAGCTGACAATCGAACTGGACGCTCCGAATGCGGACTTCATGTACGCGTTCTCGGACTATCACGCGATGATCGTTCCCGATGGGTTCACCGATTTCAAAAATCTTGTCGGGACCGGCGGGTACAAACTGCGTGTTTTCGAACCGGGAATTCGCTCGATCGTGGAACGCAATGAAAACTACTGGAAGCCTGATCGGGCGCATGTTGATGCGGTCGAGACCACGGTGATGAATGATGCGACCGCCCGCGTCACGGCTTTGAGGAGCGGTGCGGCGGACATCATCAACCGCGTGGACCGCAAGATTGCCGGCCTCATGGCTGCGATTCCCAACATTGAAATCGTACGCAGCCCTGGCGGAATTCACTGGACGTTCATCGCGCTCGACAACGTCAAGCCTACGTCCGACAACAATGTGCGACTGGCCCTCAAATACGCGTTTGACCGCCAGAAGGTCCTGGACCTCATGTTCAAGGGCTTGGGCATCATTGGAAACGACCAACCGATTTCTCCCTTGAGCCCTTACTACAACGCCGAGCTGCCACAGCATCAGTTCGATCCGGACAAGTCGAAATTCTATCTGAAGCAGGCTGGTCTGGATTCGCTGTCACTTGATCTATTCACGTCCGACGCCGCTTTCCCTGAGGCGATCGACATGGCCACCATTTATCAAAACGGCGCGTCTGCGGGCGATGTGAATCTCAAAGTCCAGCGGCGGCCGGCGGACGGCTACTGGACGGATACCTGGATGAAAAAGCCCTTCTGCATGTCGGTCTGGCTGACCCGGCCGATCGATCAGACGTTCTCGCTTATCTACAAATCGGGCGCATCATGGAACGAGTCCTACTGGTCAAACGAGAAATTCGACAAGCTTCTTGCAGAAGGGAAATCGGCATTGGATTTCGGCAAGCGCAAGGAAATCTACGGTGAGATGCAGGCAATTCTCAACAATGAAGGACCCAGCGTAATCCCCGTATTTGCCGACTTCCTGGATGCAAGAAGTTCTCGCGTTCATGGATTTGAGCCGAGTGCCGTCTCGGACTTGTCGGGTGACCGCGCCGCCGAGCGCGTCTGGTTCTCGGCCTGACACCACAAGCGATGGAGATCTCATGGAGAGCCGGATCAACCCTGTTCTCCATGATGGGATCTTTTTGAGCAGGAGGAAGATTTGTCATTGTCGCCGCTGTGGACGGACATCGACTGGAACCGTGCTGGACGGCAGGATTCTTTCCTGAACCTGGAGCATTCCGTCCATCGCTCCGCTTACGGGATCGTTCCGATCCCTATCTCGCTTTTCAAGAACGGAAGCGGACCGACGCTGCTGTTGATGGCCGGGTCGCACGGGGACGAATATGAGGGCCAGGCAATCCTGACCCGCCTGATCCAGACCTTGGATGCAGACTCGGTGTCGGGCCGCATCATCGTGTTGCCGGCGGCAAATCTGCCGGCCGCGCTGGAGGGATCACGAGTGTCTCCACTCGACGGCGGAAACCTGAACCGCTGTTTTGGCGACTCGATTTCCGACAATCCCACGTCCCGGATCGCCGATTACATAGCAAACACCATCCTGCCGATGTGTGACGTCTTCTTCGACTTCCATTCAGGCGGCAGCTCCCTGGAATATATGCCATGCACTTATGCGACTGTTTCCGACGATCCCGACAAGGCGGCAGATACTCTCGATGCACTTGAGTTCATGAATGCTCCCATCGCCTGGGCTCACAAGGGTATACCCCAGGGATCGGAGGCCGGCCGTGCCGCGTACCGAAACGGCGTTGTCTACCTCAGTGGCGAATTCGGCGGTGGCGGCAGGATTTCCAGACAGGCCACCCGGGTGGCCGAGCGCGCAATGTACCGCCTTATGGCGCATCTGAAAATTCTTCCGCTGGCAAGCGAATGGAAAGAGGAGATCGAAAGCCGGCTGATGAACGCGAGCCAGCGGCATTATTTCTATGCCGATCGCGACGGAATCTTTGAACCCGCCGCCGCCCTGGGCGACGAGGTCGGGAGGGGCGACCTTGCGGGCACAATCCTCAATCCTGAAACCCCGGTGCAAGCCGGGGTGCGGGTATTTTTCCCGGAATCCGGAACATGGATTTGCAGCCGGGCCATCGGCAGGGTTCGCAGGGGCGACTGCCTTGGTCACCTGCTGACCGATGTTTCGCGTGAGGAAATCCTGGCCTCGGAATGAACAAGGATTTTCGATCCGACAATGTCGCTCCGCCGTTACCACAAATCCTTGAAGCAGCCGTCCAAGGAGGCGGCATGTGGATGGACGCCTATGGTGACGATCAAATCACAGGCAGGTTGGAAGAAAGACTTGCCGAAATATTCGAGCACGAGGTTGCGGCATTTCCAATTCTGACGGGAACCGCGGCAAACGCCCTCGCTCTCGCCCAGATGTCCGGACGTTTCGGTCAGATTCTTTGCCATAGGTTATCGCATGTCTATCGGGATGAATGCGGCGCGGTCGAGTTTCACAGCCAGGGAAGGCTGAAAGCTCTGGATGGCAAGAATGGAAAACTGGATACCGAAACCTGCGCCCGTGGCTTCGGATTTCTTGATGACGTGCACCAATTGCGAACGACCGCGCTTTCGCTAAGTCAGGCAACGGAAGTCGGGACATACTATTCAGCGGATGAAGTGTTGCGGCTGGCCAGCTGGGCCAAAGGCCATGACGCGGCAGTGCATATGGACGGCACTCGATTCGCCAATGTCGTCGTGGCATCTGGCTCGACTCCTGCCGAGCTTACCTGGCGCGCGGGCGTCGACGTCCTGTGCCTTGGTGCGACGAAGGGCGGCGCGATAGGGACTGAGGTTGTTGTTTTCTTCGAGCATGACCTGGCCGATGATTTCAAGCGATTGATGAAGCGGTCAGGCCATTTGCCCTCCCGCCTGTGGTTTCTTGCGGCCCAGCTCGAAGCCTATTTCGACAATGACCTTTGGAGGGAGTCAGCCCGACACGCGAACGCGATGGCGTGTCGGTTGGGAGATGCACTCTCGCAAAACGGCATAGCGCCTTGCTACCCAGCGCAGACCAACATGGTCTTCCTGAAAGCTGACATGGGCACATATGAACGTCTGCGAAAATGTGGATTCAAATTCTATTTGATAGATGAAGAGAACGAAGGGATAACTGCAAGGTTCGTTATGTCTTACGCCACCAATACAGACGATGTTGAAAGATTGGCTGAGGCGATCATCAATGCGATTTACACAAATGATCGATGATCACCAAGCAAGCCGTAAGGCCTTGGCGGCAATGCCGGCAATCGGCGCTTGAAGCGGTGGTGAATCCGACGTGGCGTTGAGCCACCAAGTCGGTGCTTTTGTCACTCAACGGTCTGGCGCGGGCTGGAGTCGCCAGGCGTTTCGCTCGCGGAAGCGTCGCAGCTCTCTATCCTTGCCGCGCGGCCCTCGGCAGTCGGCCGGGAACCAAATCCCGCTCCTCGGGTGGCTCTGCTTCGCTATGGCATATCACCGCTTCCTTGTTGCGAACAAAGCGGAAACGATGCTTGATGGGCGATGAACCTTGCCGCCCATGATTCGACTTTTCTGGAGCCGCCTGCCCAGCCTGCCTATCTCGCCCGGCTGAACGATGCTCAGCGTCAGGCCGTCGAGCATGGTGACGGCAAGATCGCAGGGCCGTTGCTGGTCATTGCCGGCGCGGGCTCGGGCAAGACCAACACGCTGGCGCATCGCGTCGCCCATCTCATAGTCAGGGGAGCCGACCCGCGCCGCATCCTGCTGATGACCTTTTCGCGCCGCGCCGCATCCGAAATGGCAAAACGTGTCGAGCGTATCGCCGGCGAGGTGCTCGGCCGCGACGCCGCTGTCATCACCGATGCGCTGACTTGGGCCGGGACCTTTCACGGCATAGGCGCGCGGCTGTTGCGCGACTATGCGCTGGAGATCGGCCTCGACCCGGCCTTCACCATCCATGATCGCGAGGATTCCGCCGACCTGATGAATCTCGTGCGTCACGAGCTCGGCTTCTCCAAGACCGAGGCTCGCTTCCCGACCAAGGGCACCTGCCTTGCCATCTACTCGCGCGCCGTCAACGCCCAGGCGCCGCTCGGCGAAGTGTTGGGGGCGGCCTTCCCCTGGTGCGCCGGCTGGGCGGGAGAACTGAAGCAGCTGTTCGCCGGTTATGTCGAGGCCAAGCAGGCGCAGAACGTGCTCGATTACGACGATCTGCTGCTTTACTGGGCGCAGATGGCGGCCGAGCCGGAAATCGCGGCGCATCTGGGCGGGCGTTTCGACCATGTGCTGGTCGACGAATACCAGGATACCAACCGGCTGCAGGCGTCGATCCTCATGGCGTTGAAACCCGACGGTGCCGGGCTGACGGTGGTCGGCGACGATGCGCAGTCGATCTATTCCTTCCGCGCCGCGGAGGTGCGTAATATCCTCGATTTTCCAAAACAGTTCGCGCAGGCCGCCGATGTGGTGATGCTGGAGCGCAACTACCGCTCGACCGAGACCATTCTGGCGGCCGCCAATGCGGTGATCGGCGAGGCTTCGGAGCGCTTCACCAAGAACCTGTGGTCGGAGCGCAAATCCACCGACAAGCCAAGGCTGGTCACCGTGCGCGACGAGGTCGAGCAGGCGAACTTCGTCTGCGATACGATCCTTGCCGAGCGTGAGGCCGGCACGGCACTGAAATCGCAGGCGGTGCTGTTTCGCGCCTCGCACCATAGCGGGCCGCTGGAGATCGAGCTGACGCGGCGCAACATTCCCTTCATCAAGTTCGGCGGGCTGAAATTCCTCGATGCCGCCCATGTCAAGGACGTGCTGGCGGTGTTGCGCTTCGCCGAAAATCCGCGCGACCGCGTCGCCGGCTTCCGCGTGCTGCAGCTGATGCCGGGGATCGGCCCTTCAGCCGCGGCACAGATCGTCGAGACGATGACGACAGCACTTGATGAGGCGATGGGGCTGGCCGGCTGGCGGCCGCCACAACGCGCGGCGGACGACTGGCCGAGC
Organism: Mesorhizobium sp. B2-1-3A; assembly: GCF_006442655.1. Taxonomy (NCBI): domain Bacteria; kingdom Pseudomonadati; phylum Pseudomonadota; class Alphaproteobacteria; order Hyphomicrobiales; family Phyllobacteriaceae; genus Mesorhizobium; species Mesorhizobium sp. B2-1-3A. The sequence continues at coordinate 528,101 of NZ_VFWK01000001.1, read as the reverse complement.
TTCGTCGCGCTCTATTCCGGCCTGCGGGCCGGCGCCAAATGGCCTGCGGATCTCGAACAGGTCAGGCTCTGGTACGAGCCGCATCTGGAGCGCATCCATGAGGATGTCATCACGCGCCGTGCCGACCTGCTGCAGCTCGAGCAGATCGGCTCGGGCTACGCCTCGCGCGAACGGTTCCTGACCGAGCTGACCCTCGATCCGCCGGACGCCACCAGCGACCAGGCTGGACCGCCACATCGCGACGAGGACTATCTGATCCTGTCAACCATCCATTCGGCCAAGGGCCAGGAATGGAAGAACGTCTTCGTGCTCAACACGGTCGATGGCTGCATTCCGGCCGATCTCGGTGTCGGCACAAAGGAGGATGTCGAGGAGGAGCGCCGGCTGCTCTACGTGGCGATGACGCGGGCCAAGGACAGCCTCAACCTGGTCATGCCGCAGCGCTTCTTTCCGCATGGCCAGGCGGCACGCGGCGACCGCCATCTCTACGCCTCGCGCACGCGTTTTATCCCGGCCTCGATCCTCGCCGCGTTCCAGCAGATGTCGTGGCCGGGCGTACAAGCGGCGCAGGGCAGGGTGCCCCGGCCGGAAGTGCGCGTCGACATCGGCGCGCGCATGCGCGGCATGTGGAAATAGCTGAAATCATGGCGCGGCCACCGGTCAGGATCGCCATCGCCGGCGCGTTGGGCCGCATGGGCCGCCAGATGGTGGAGGCCGTGCAGGCCGATCCGCGGCTGGCGCTCGTTGCACGCTTTCATCGCCCGGATAGTGTCGGCGACGGGCTGGTGAGCCGCGACGACGCGCTTGCCATGGCCGACGTGGTGATCGATTTCACCACGCCGGCGGCTTCGGCCGACCTGGCGCGGTTTTGCGCAAACCGGGGCGGCCCCGCTTTGGTGGTTGGTTCGACGGGTTTCGATGCCGCCGAACTGGCTGATATCGCCGACGCCGCGAAAACGATTCCCATTGTCCGCTCCGGCAGTTTTTCGCTCGGGCTCAATATGCTGGTCGGATTGGTGGAACAGGCGGCGAGAGCGCTCGATGCCAATGACTGGGATGCCGAGATTTTCGAGGCGCATCATCGCCACAAGGTCGATGCGCCGTCGGGCACCGCACTGATGCTGGGGCAGGCCGTTGCCGGCGGACGCGGTGTCGAACTGGACGCGGTCGCAAGGCGCGTTCGCGACGGGCTCATCGGCGCACGTCCGGCCGGCGAGATCGGTTTTGCGGTGGCACGTGGCGGCAGCATAATCGGCGAGCACAGCGTCAGCTTCTGTACCGAGGGTGAACTCGTTACCTTGTCGCATGCGGCCGGCGACCGCATCATGTTCGCCCGTGGCGCGATCGCCGCGGCACTTTGGGTCGCCGATCGGTCACCCGGCGAATACGATATGCGCGACGTGCTTGGTTTTGCCGCCTCGTGACCCACGGCGGCTTCCCTTTCAACAACCGTCAAAACGACTGAAAGCCAGCTGAAAGCTTGGGCGTGCAATGACGGCTAGCGGCGTTCGCCGTGTGACCGGTGCGGGAGCGGCCGGCAAGGAGGAATGCGGCACAGCCGGGATGGCGCGCCGCCCAGGTGGAGGAAATAAAGTGACCGGTTTCATCTCGAAACGCGTTTTGCGTTCAGCAGCCCTGACGCTTGCCCTCGTTGCCACTGGTGCGACGGCAGCATCGGCGGCGGACAAGATCACCATCATCGTCGGCGGCATGGAAAAGCAGATCTACCTGCCGGCCATGCTCACCCAGCAGCTCGGCTACTTCAAGGATGAAGGGCTTGATGTCGAGCTCGTTAATTCCCGTGCCGGCGTCGAGGCCGAAAACGAATTGTTGGCCGGTGCCGTGCAGGGTGTCGTCGGCTTCTACGACCACACTGTCGACCTGCAGTCCAAGGGCAAGTACATCCAGTCGATCGTCCAGTTCAGCCAGGCGCCGGGCGAGGTCGAGCTGGTCTCCGCCAAGCATCCCGAGATCAAGTCGCCGGCCGATTTCAAGGGCGCCACGCTCGGCGTCACCGGTCTCGGCTCCTCGACCGATTTCCTCACCCAGTACCTTGCCGTGCGCAACGGGTTGAAGCCCGGCGACTACACGCTGCTGCCGGTCGGCGCCGGCAACACCTTCATCGCCGCCGTCAAACAGGATCAGATCCAGGCCGGCATGACCACCGAGCCGACCATCGCGCAATTGCTCAAGACCGGCGAGGCCAGTGTGCTGGTCGACATGCGCACGCCCGAAAAGACCAGGGAAGCGCTGGGCGGCGACTATCCGGCGGCGTCCTTCTATGTCCAGTCTTCCTGGCTGGAAGGCCACAAGGACGAGGCCCAAAAACTCGCCCATGCCTTCGTCAAGACGATGAAATTCATCGCCACGCATTCGGCCGAGGAAATCGCCGACAAGATGCCGAAGGACTATTACGCCGGCAACAAGGACCTCTATGTGCAGGGCCTGGCCGGCGGCAAGGCGATGTTCACGCCCGACGGCCGCATGCCGGCCGATGGCCCGGAGACGGTGCTGAAAGTTCTGTCGACTTTCTCCAAGAGCCTCCAGGGCAAGCAGATCGACCTGTCGAAGACCTTCACGACGGAATTCGTCGACGCCGCCAAATAGCGCCGTCCGACGGGTGCGGGTTTCCGCTCCGCGTTGAAGAACAACAAGTTGCGCCGCTTGGCTGAATCAGTTCGGCAGCGGCGCCTTTCCGGATGCCGATGACGGGAGGCTCTGCTGGGCGACCGGCGGCGTCTCCGCGCCAACACCTCAGGAGTGCGCCATGCAAGTGCAAACCATGGCGGCCGAGAAGCTGTCTCAGGCCGCGCCACCCGCCGACGCCGCTATCGCCATCGATGATGTGACGCTGCGCTTCGTCACGCCCGACGGCCATATGATGACGGCGATCCGAGACTTCACCATGACCGTGGCGCGCGGCGAATTCGCTTGCGTGGTCGGGCCGACCGGCTGCGGCAAGTCCACGACGCTCAACCTCGTCACCGGACTGCTGCGGCCGACGACCGGTAATGTCCGCGTCATGGGCAATCCGGTCACCGACATCAGCCGCGACATTGGTTTCGTCTTCCAGGCCGATGCGCTGTTCCCGTGGCGCAGCGTCCTCGACAATGTCGCCGCCGGTCCGCTCTATCGTGGCACGCCGAAAGCACAGGCCTATGAACGGGCGCGCGACTGGATCGCCCGCGTCGGGCTCGGCCGCTTCGAAAAGCACTATCCGCACCAGCTTTCGGGCGGCATGCGCAAGCGCGTCGCACTAGCGCAGACCTTCATCAACCAGCCCAAGATCCTCTTGATGGACGAGCCGTTCAGCGCGCTCGACATGCAGACGCGCACCGCCATGCAGGACGAGTTGCTCGACCTGTGGTCGGAGCAGAAATCCTCTGTCGTCTTCGTCACACACGACCTGGAAGAGGCGGTGGCACTGGCCGACAAGGTCTATGTGCTGACCGCCGGGCCGGGCACGGTCAAGAGCGTCTACCGCATCGACCTGCCGCGACCGCGCGTCATGGCCGACATCCGCTACGACCCGAAATTCATCGAGATCGCCAAGGTGATCTGGAGCGATTTGCGCGAGGAAGTGCAACTCGGCCAGAGCCGTGGCCGGCAGGCCAGCCATTGAAAGGAGAAACAGCATGACCGCAATCTCTCCGACCGCCAATCAGGCCGCCGTCCGCGATGCTTCGATCGCCGTTGCCGAAGCCCGGGCGCGGGCGCGGCTGCGCCGCCGCCATGCGCTCGTCATCGGCCTGCGCCTGGCGATCCTGGTCGTTTTCCTCGGCCTGTGGGAACTCGGCGCCGACTACAATGTCATCGACCCGTTCTTCTTCGCCAGCCCTTCCGGCATCTGGGACCAGATCTGGGTGTGGGTCACCGAGGGCACGTCGCAAGGGTCGCTCTGGCTGCAGATGTATGTGACGCTGGAGGAGACCTTCCTCGGCTTCGTCATCGGCGCCGTTGGCGGTATCGCCGCCGGCATCATCCTTGGCCGCAACCGGCTCTTGGCGGATGTCTTCTCGATCTACATCAAGATCGCCAATTCGGTGCCGCGCGTTGTGCTGGGCTCCGTGTTCATCATCGCGCTCGGCCTTGGCATGGCCTCGAAGGTAGCGCTTGCGGTGGTGATGGTGTTCTTCGTCGTCTTCGCCAACGCCTTTCAGGGCGTGCGCGAGGCCGACCGTGCGATGATCGCCAACGCCCAGATCCTCGGCGCGTCGACGTTCCAGATCACCACCTCGGTGATCATCCCCTCGGCGATGAGCTGGATCCTCGCCAGCCTGCATGTCAGCTTCGGCTTTGCCCTGGTTGGTGCCGTCGTCGGCGAGTTCCTCGGGGCCAAGCAAGGCATGGGCCTGCTGATCTCGACCGCGCAGGGTGCCTTCAACGCCAATGGCGTTTTCGCCGCCATGATCATCCTGGCTGTCATGGCGCTGGTGGTGGAGTTCATCATCACCCGCTTCGAGAACTATGTCGTCAAATGGCGCCCGGCGCCCTTCAACGAGCAAGGCACCTGACTTCGTTTTGACGACGGTACGAGCCCGGCGCCTGGCGCTGGGCTCGGGTCAGGCAAGGGGCAACCTGACCTCGACCACCAGACCGCCGGCCGCTCCATCCCGCAGGGTGACGCGGCCGCCGGCGTTTTCGACGACCTCGCGCACGATGGCGAGCCCCAGGCCGCTGCCTTCCTCGGTCGAACCGGCGATGCGGTAGAAGCGCTCGAACACATGGTCTCTTTCGTCCGGCGGAATGCCAGGCCCGTCATCGGCGACTGTCAGCGCGGCTTCGCCATCGACGGCCGCCAGTCTCACCGTGACGCTGCCGCCTGACGAGGAATAGCGTAGCGCATTGTCAACGAGGTTCACGATCATTTCGCGCAGCATGGTGCCGTCGCCGACGACCGGCACCGGGCCGGTCTCTTCAAGGCCGAGATCGATATTGCGGGCGATCGCCGCCGGCGCCTGCGTTTCCAGCACGTGCCTGGCGGCCTCGGTCAGGTCGATGCGATCGGCGCGTGGCCGCCGGCTGCCGGGCTCGGCCCGCGATAAGGTGAGCAACTGTTCGGCCAGCCGGGCCAGCTTGCCGGAGCTGGCCTGCAGCGCCACCAGCGCTTCCTGGCGTGCGTCGGGCACAGTTTCCCTCAAGGCATAGCTCGCCTGCGTCGAAAGCAGCGCCAGCGGCGTGCGCAACTGGTGGGCGGCATTGGCGATGAAGCGGCGCTGCGCCGCCATCTGCCCCCGCACGCGCTCCATGTAGACGTTCAGCGCGTCGATCAGCGGCCGGATCTCGCTTTGCGCGCCCGGCACTTCAACCGGGTCGAGATCGCTGCGGCTCGGCGAGCGCACCGCGTCGCGCAGCCGGATCAGCGGCGCCAGGCCCCGGCGCAGGCCGAGCAGCACGAACACGCCGGCAATCGCCACCAGAGCCAGCTGCTGGGCAAAGGCACTGAACCACAGCCGCTTCACCATCGCGTCATGGCCGGCAAGCGTAACGCCCACGGTGACCGATATCGGCGAGTCGTCGCCGGCACCGATGACGGCATGGCTGAGGGTAAGGAGCCGTAGCGCGTGGTCGCGATAGCTGGCCCCGACGCTGGCATGCTGCGGCGCCTCGGGGAGGTCCGGATAGCCGGTCAGCAAGCGCCCGCCGGCGGTCTCGACCCGGTAATAGACGCTGTCGCGGTCGCCGGTGTCGAACATCTCGATGGCAGCCGGAGGCACCGTTGCGTCGAGCACGCCATCGACCATCGCGACCTGCTCGGCAATCGCCCGCGCCGAGCCGACCAGCATTCGGTCGGTAACCAGATCGGCGGTCGCCAGCGCATTGCGCTGGCTGGTCCATAGATTGATGGTCGCCAGCCCGGCGAGCGGCAGCACCACCCAGGCCAGCAATTGCAGCCGAAGACTGTTAATCCTCATGGCGCAACAGATAGCCGAGGCCGCGCAAGGTGGCGATCTGGACCCGTGACCCTTCGAGCTTCTTGCGCACACGGTGCACATAGATCTCGATGGCGCTTGGATCCGCATCGGTCTCGAAGTCGTAGATGGCAGCCGACAGTGCGGCCTTGCTCACGGTACGCCCGGCCTTCACCATCAATTGTTCGAGCACCGCGTGTTCTCGCGGCGTCAGTGCCAGCATTTCGCCGGCGAGCGAAAACAGCCGCGTGTTGGTGTCGAAAACGAGATCGCCGCAGGTAACGACAGGCGCGGTGCGGTCATTGGCGCGGCGCAGCTGCACGCGGATGCGTGCTTCGAGCTCCTCGATCTGAAACGGCTTGGCGAGATAGTCGTCCGCGCCTTCGTTGAGGCCTTTGACCCGGCCATCGAGACTGGCGTTGGCGGTCAGCACGATGACCGGCACTGCGTTGCCGCGTGTCCGCAGCATGCGCAGCACCTCCATCCCGCCCATGCGCGGCAGTGCCAGGTCGAGGATGACAAGCGCATGATCGCCCGCCGCCAGCGCATGCTCGACATCCTCGCCGTCATGGACGATGTCGACCACGTAATTCGCCTGGCGCAAGGTCTTGCCCAACCAGTCGGCGAGTTCACGATTGTCCTCAACAAGCAGCAGTCGCATATCTATGGCGGCCCGGATCCCATCTCCCAGCGGAACGCCCAAGGCTTGATCGGCCGCGGCACCCCTGATCTTTCTTGAATGAGCGACAGTATCGATCGCAACGCAAGACAAATGCGGCTCTGGCGCGGGGTAACAGCAGACCCTTCCTGGTTCAAGTCAGCCTGTTTCCGCACACAAATCGAACCGAACGGTTCGGTTCTGATTGACAGATTGTACCGCAAACGGTGAACAATGGCCTCCAAAATCACTAGGCCTTCGTCAGAAGGGAAGAGTTTAACAGAATGAAATGATTGGATAATTTGCGCCGGGTTTGCCGCGCCGCAATATTCATTGTCTATAATATAACGAAATCCTGCAGGACCGGGGCGACTGGAAATCCCAAAAGGCATTCCCTACTTCGGGGTGGTCCGAGCGACGCGAAATTCCTCCCAAGGGCACGCCACTAGACGGACAGGACAGATAAATACTGGAGTAAAGAAAATGACCAAGATCGCTCTTACCGCCGCCGCCATCCTCGTTGCCACGGGCACCGCTTTCGCCGGCAGCGACAACTTTAACTCGGCCAACGTCAATCAGCCCGCCGCCACTGTCGACCATTCGGTCACCGCTTCGATCTCGAAGTCGACCGCAACCGTCCAGACCCAGGCTCCGCAGGGCGCTGACCGCAACCTCTTCGGCCGCTAATCGCGACTGTCGACATCAATTCCATCTCGAATTCAGGAGTACTTAAAATGACCAAGATCGCTCTTACCGCCGCCGCCATCCTTGTTGCCACGGGCACCGCTTTTGCCGGCAGCGACAATTATGGTTCCAACAATGTCAACCAGCCGGTTGCCAACCAGTCGATCTCCAACGTCGACAACACGCATACCGGTTCGATCGCCAAGTCCGTAAAGGTACAGGGCGACGCCAATGCCAACGTGCCGGCTCAGTCGGGCCAGGGCATCTGGGGCCGTTAATCCTTCAAACCACGGTAGACGACAAAGAGCGGTGGGCTTGGCCCGCCGCTCTTGTTTTATGTGCATGGGTATAAGTGCCAATGCCGATCGGGTTATGGGGATGGCAGGGCTCCAGCGGTTCACATGGGGGTTGATCGAAATCGAACCGGTCGGTTCAACTTATGTTGACGAGCCGTGAGCGGATGGGGACTGCTGATTCAGCAAATCGCCGTGCCATGTATTGGGCGATTTCCTATAACCATATGATATTGTTAAATAAAATTTCTGGTGTTCTGCCATTTGGCCGAGGTCGGACGTCTCGATCCGGTGTGTGATGGAACATCTTCGTGATTGGAAGTCGGCGAATGAAAAAACCACTTCCAGCCTGTCCGAGCGACGCGAAATTCCTCCCAAGGGCACGCCACTAGACGGACAGAACTGGAAATACTGGAGTAAAGAAAATGACCAAGATCGCACTTACTGCCGCCGCCATCCTCGTTGCCACGGGCACCGCCTTTGCCGGCAGCGACCATTATAATTCGGACAACGTCAACCAGCCGGCCATCACGGCGCCCGCCGGCAATATCGACCACAGCCACACGGCTTCGATCCGCAAGCCGGTCGAGCATCACGGCTTCAAGCTGACGCCCGATTCAAACCAGCCGGAATCCGGCCAGGGTATCTGGGGCAACTGAGCCGACGCTCAAGCAGGCTTCGACAATAACAAAGAGCGGTGGGCCTGCCCGCCGCTCTTGTTTTTTGTGCGACAGGGCAGGTGGCATCGGTTTGGCCAATCTGCGCATCCGGCAGAAAAAGCGTCCACCTCCAGGAATAAAACCGGGTGGCCCCGGGTCTTATCCCCAGCGGAACCGTCCTCCCAAGACGCCGCCCAACGGATGAACAGGAGATTGAAATGAACAAGATTGCTTTCGCTGCCCTCGCTCTTTTCTTTGCGACAGGCGGCGCCTTTGCCGGCAGCGACCACTTTGGCTCCGACAATGCCAACCAGCCGGTTGCTTCGATTGCCGGCGTCGATCATGCCGTCACCGGCGCGGTCAAGAACACGGATATGGCCGAGCACAAGGCAGCCGACGCCAAGATGAAGACCGCCACCGACTGGCCGGAACCCGGCCAGGGCATCTGGGGGAACTGAGGGTTCGGATGCGGCGGACTTGTCCGCCGCATCCGCCCGGCATGGGCTTTTAGCCCAAATCCTTCGGGCGCAGGCAATGCGTCAGCCGCGCGGAGCCCAGGGCGGACCACTCGCCGTCGAAGACAAAGCGCGCGAGGGCTGCCGTGGGGAACTTTTCCTCGAACCTCTTGCTCGCCTTGGCATCCGAGCCCGGACCGGCAAGCTGTTTTGCCAGGTTCTCCAGTCCAGGATTGTGGCCAACCACCATCAGGCAGCCGCTCGACCGGTCGGCCTTGTGGATCTGGCCCAGAATATCAGCAGCCGAAGCTTCATAGAGCGGCTGGGCAAACGCGACCCGTGGATGCGCGGGCAACTCCGCGGCGACCAGCCGCCAGGTGTCGCGGGTGCGCAGCGCCGACGACACCAGCACCTGGTCCGGCAGCCAGTCGCGCGCCGCAAGCTCGCGCCCCATCAATTTGGCCGCCTTCAATCCGCGCTCGGCGAGCGGCCGATCGAAGTCGTCGAGATCAGGATCGTCCCAACTCGATTTGGCATGGCGCAGGAGAAGAAGTTGTCTCATCGCCGCACTCTCGGCTCAGGGCGTGATCCGCGCCAGATGTTCCAGGTCGGCTTCCTCGCGCAGCGGGTCGGGCGCCATCACCACCGAGGTGCCGTTGTCGGCGTCATCGGCAAAGTGGGCAAGCATCGTGCGCCCGCCCTCCATGCGCGCCTTGCCCTCGGCGACCAGCCCAAGGGCCAGCGGATAAAGCCGGTGCTCGGCCTTCAGCACCCGGGCAGCCAGCGCATCCGTATTGTCGCCAACCATCACCGGCACGGCCGCCTGCGCGATGATCGGCCCGTCATCCATCTCGGATGTGACGAAATGCACAGTGCAGCCATGGATGCGCAGGCCGGCGGCCAGCGCGCGCGCATGGGTGTCCAGGCCCTTGAACGCCGGCAGCAGGGCAGGGTGGATGTTGATCATGCGGCCCTGCCATTTCTGGACGAAGCCTGACGTGAGGATGCGCATGTAGCCGGCCAACGCCACGATCTCGGCATTGAAGGCGTTAAGCGCGGCGTCGATCGCCACGTCATGCGCCTGTTTGCTGCCATGGTCGGCGCGGGCAATGACCTGCGTGGTGATGCCGCGCGCCTTGGCGATGCCGAGGCCGGCAGCGTCCGCCTTGTCGGAGATGACGCCCACGATCTCGGCCGGGAAGGCCGGGTCGCTGGCGGCGGCGATCAGCGCGGTCATGTTGGAGCCGCGCCCTGATATCAGGACGACTGTGCGTTTTCTGCTCATAGGCCGATCGAGCCCCGATAGATGACGCCGGCATCGCGGCGCGGCACGATGCGGCCGATTGGCGTCACTGTCTCGCCGGCTTCCTGCAGCACGGCGGCGACCTGTGCCGCCTGGCCGGACGCGACCGCCAGGATCATGCCGACGCCGCAATTGAAGGTGCGCATCATCTCTTCCGGCGCCACGCCGCCGGTCTTGGCCAGCCACGAGAACACCGGCGGGACGTCGATCGCTTCGAGGTCGAGCTCGGCCGAAAAGTCCTTGGGCAGCACGCGCGGAATGTTTTCCGGGAAGCCGCCGCCGGTGATGTGGGCCAGCGCCTTGATGCCGTGCGTGTTGCGGATGGCCTTGAGGATCGATTTGACATAGATGCGGGTCGGTTCGAGCAGCGCTTCGGCCAGCGTCGCCTCGTCGTTGAATGGCGCCGGATCGCTCCATGCCAGGCCGCTGGCGGCGACGATGCGGCGCACCAGCGAGAAACCGTTCGAATGCAGGCCGGAGGAGGCGAGGCCGAGCAGCACATCGCCTTCGACAATGTCGTCCGTGGGCAAAAGCTGGCCACGTTCGGCCGCGCCCACGGCAAAGCCGGCGAGGTCATAATCCTTGCCGTGATACATGCCTGGCATTTCCGCCGTCTCGCCGCCGATCAGCGCGCAGCCGGCCTGACGGCAACCTTCGGCGATGCCGCCGACGATCGCCGCCCCCTGGTCGGGGTCGAGCTTGCCGGTGGCGAAATAATCGAGGAAGAACAGCGGTTCGGCGCCCTGCACCACGATGTCGTTGACGCACATGGCGACGAGGTCGATGCCGATCGTGTCGTGCTTGCCGGCATCGATGGCGATCTTGAGCTTGGTACCGACGCCGTCATTGGCGGCGACCAGCACCGGATCGGTGAAACCGGCGGCCTTGAGGTCGAACAGGCCGCCGAAACCGCCGATCTCGCCATCGGCGCCCGGCCGGCGCGTGGCGCGCACCAGCGGCTTGATCTTCTCGACCATGAGATTGCCGGCATCGATATCGACGCCAGCCTCGGCATAGGTGAGCCCGTTCCTGCGCTTGCTCGTTTTGGACTGGCCCGTTTTGTGCTGGCCAGTTTCGCGCTTGCTCATCACAATTTTCCTGCTCGTTTGCGGGCTCTTCGCATGAACGGTTTCGGTCCGCAAGGATAACGGCCGAACCGAGCGCCATTTGGCCTGACAAAAACGTGGATAGCCTGGCATCCCGCATGGCGCTCGCGCTTGGAACGGACTGCTTCTCCCTTGTGTCGCCCTTCCGTCTCCCTCATCTATCCCGAAAGAGAATATGGCGGGACAATACGTTGACCATCCCCAACCTGATCAGCATCCTGCGCCTTGTCCTGGTGCCTGCCGTGGTGCTGGCCATGCTGCAGGCGCGCTGGGACTGGGCCTTTGCCGGCTTCGTCATTGCCGGCGTGTCGGATGGTGTCGATGGCTTTATCGCACGCCGTTTCAACCAGCAGTCCAGGCTTGGTGCCTATCTCGACCCGATGGCCGACAAGCTGCTTCTGGTTTCGGTGTTCGTCGTCATGGGCTTCACCGGGCAGTTGCCGCTGTGGCTGGTCGTCACCATGGTATCGCGCGATGCGCTGATCGTCTGCGCGATCCTGTTGTCCACGGTAATGGCTCATCCCGTCGAGATAAAGCCGTTTCTGGTATCGAAGGCCAATACAGCCATCCAGATCGTGCTGGCGGCGGTTGTGCTGGGCGAACTCGCCTTTGCCGTGCGCCTCGACCCTTTGAGGCAGGGCCTCATATTGCTGTCCGGGGTCTTGACCGTGGCTTCGGCCGCAGCCTATCTCGTGGCTTGGCTGAGGCATATGAGCGGCTATGGCGAAAGCTCCAATCAGGACATCTGAGAAAGAAGCGGCAGTGATCGAGGCCGCGGCTGCCGATCTTGCCGCGTCCTCCGCGTTCCGCCGCCAGATCTTCTTCTGGCTGGCCGGCGCGGCGATCCTGGCGCTTTTCCTCTATGTCTTCAGCGCCATCCTGTTGCCTTTCGTCGCCGGCATGGTGCTTGCCTATTTCCTCGACCCGGTCGCCGACCGGTTGCAGCGGCTCGGCCTGTCCCGCTTCATGGCGACGGTGGTCATCCTCATCACTTTCCTCATCGTGCTGGTACTGGCCTTCGTCATCCTCATTCCGGTGCTGGCGACGCAGATGGCCGATTTCGCCGGCAAGCTGCCGGAATATCTCACCCGCCTGCAGAGCCTGATCACCTCCTTTGATCCGAAATGGCTGGAGCAGAGATTCGGCGTCAATGCCAATGGCTTGCGTGACGGACTGAATTCGCTGCTGACCTCGGGCTTCGGCCTGATCACCACCGTATTCACTTCGCTGTGGAGTTCCGGCATGGCACTGGTCTCGGTGGTCAGCCTGTTCGTGGTGACGCCGGTCGTTGCCTTCTACATGCTGCTCGACTGGGACCGCATGGTGGCGGTCATCGACAGCTGGGTGCCGCGTGACAACGTCGCGACCGTGCGCGCCATCGCGCGTGACATCAACACAGCGACCGCCGGCTTCGTGCGCGGCCAGGGCACGCTCTGTCTGGTGCTGGGCGCCATGTACGCCACTGGCCTGACGCTGACCGGGCTGAATTTTGCGATCCTCATCGGCCTGTTCGCCGGGTTGATCTCCTTCATCCCCTATGTCGGCTCGCTGACCGGGCTGGTGCTGGCCGTCGGCGTCGCCTTCGTCCAGTTCTGGCCGGATTGGACGATGATCGTCGCCGTCGCTGTGGTCTTCTTCATCGGCCAGTTCATCGAAGGCAACATCCTGCAGCCCAGGCTGGTCGGCAAAAGCGTCGGCCTGCATCCGGTATGGCTGATGTTCGCGCTGTTCGCCTTCGGCGCGCTGTTCGGCTTTGTCGGCCTGCTGATTGCCGTTCCGGCTTCCGCGGCCGTCGCGGTCCTGGTGCGCTTTGCCATCGCCCGCTATCTCGAATCGCCGCTCTACAAGGGCCGCGCGACCGAGCCCTTGCCGCCATTGCCGGCAGATCGCGGCGGCGGCCACCGCACGCAGCCGCGTCGCTGAAGTGACTGCTCAGCGAACCGACCCGCCGCGCCAGCTGCCGCTCGATCTCGGCCACGGCACCGGGTATTCGCGCGACGAACTTGTCGTCTCCGGCACCAACAACCAGGCGGCGGCGCTGGTCGACCGTTGGCCGGACTGGCCGGCGCCGGTGGTGGTGCTGGCAGGTCCCGCCGGCTCCGGCAAGACGCATCTGGCTGCCATCTGGCGCGCGCGTGCCAACGCGGTGGCCGTGAATGCCGCACGCATTGGCGACAGCATTGCAAACCTTGGCGCCCGGCCGGTGCTGATCGACGATGTCGACACAGGCGCGATCGACGAACAAGGCCTGTTCCATCTGATCAATGCGGTGCGTGGCGCCGGCTCGACGCTGCTGTTGACGGCGCGCCGTTTTCCGTCGGCCTGGGGTGTTTCCCTGCCTGATCTCGCCTCGCGGCTGAAAGCGGCGGCGACGGTCGAAATCCACGAGCCCGATGATCTCCTGCTCGCCGGCGTCATAACCAAGCTGTTCGCCGACCGCCAGGTCGAGGTCGAGCCGCATGTCGTGCAGTATCTGGTGCGGCGCATCGAACGCTCGCTGGCGACCGCCATGCGCGTGGTGGAGCGGCTGGACCGCACCGCGCTCGAGCGCAAGACGCCGATCACGCGGGCGCTGGCGGCCGAAGCGGTCAGCGCCATGGACGAAGGGCAGGGCGCGTTCGAGATTTGACGCATGTCGCCCAGACGTGCCCTTGGGACACGACATGCACAAACAGGACATGGAGCGGGCCGCATCGATGTTTTGGTGCAACGCGCTCTGGGTGACTCGGTGTTCAGACGGTCGGCAAACGCGAAGCGTGTCCCATTTTGGGAAATAACAGCTGGCATCCATCTTGCACCGCTAGGTTGCCGGCTGACCCCGGTCCTGATTGCGTTCCAAATCAGGTTGTAGGCTCGCCGGGAATGAGGTTGTTGGGGTTCTCGCCCGGCGAGCTTACCTTCAAACGTATCGAGCGATCACCCGTGCGGCGGCCGCGACCATTCTGATCCGCCACGGCCATGCGGCGGCGCGGCTGGGCGAAGCCCGGCAAGAAAGGCCGCCGAGGCCCTGATCGTCGCGGCCCACCGTGGCATCGCCGCACGGCCGGAAGCGGCCAAAAATGACCATGCGATCACGCCAATGGCTATCGATACTGCGTTTTTTTAAGGGATGGTCGGAGTGGAGAGATTCGAACTCCCGACCCTCTGGTCCCAAACCAGATGCGCTACCAGCCTGCGCTACACTCCGAACGGTCTGTTGCCTATTCATTTCGGTGCTGCATGGCAAGTGCAAAAACCTTGCCGCCATGCGCATTGCGCAGTAATGACGGGCAAAGGGCGGCGATGCTGCCTTGCACAACAATGAGGTGGCCATGTCCGCGCGCATTTTCAGCCCAGCCAAAACCGCGATGCAGTCCGGTAAGGCCAAGACCGGCCACTGGGTGCTGGAATTCGATCCCGAGATGCGCAAGAAGATCGATCCCCTGATGGGCTATACGACCTCTGGAGATATGAGAAGCCAGATCAGGCTCACCTTCGACACGCGGGAAGAGGCCGTGGCTTACGCCGAAAAGGAAGGGCTTGCCTTCCGTGTCGAGGAGCCGAAAGAGACCAAGCGCCGCCAGATTTCCTATGCGGAAAATTTCCGCTATGACCGCAGGACGCCCTGGACGCATTGAACGGCGGCCAGCGCCAGATATCCAGCCGGCCCTTTTTTGGCCGGCCAGCGGTCCCGTAGCTCAGCTGGATAGAGCACCGGCCTTCTAAGCCGATGGTCACAGGTTCGAATCCTGTCGGGATCGCCAACAATTTCAAAGATACCCGATCTGCGAGCAGAATCTGCCTGTCGAACCGTCTCCAGATCAACCAGCTGGTATGTCTTTGCAGGGCGTTCGATGTCGAGATCGAACTCCGGCCAACGGCCGGCTACTGAAACAAACGTACGATTCGTGTTCCGAGCCCGATGGTGAACTGACCTTCGTGAGCGGCGAAGTCCCAACCGAAGAATGCCAACCAGCAAAAGAGTAGAATGGAGAAACGCATAATGAGCGGATGCTAAATTAGAGATGTTAACGAATGTTAACGCGCGTGTGCAGTTCCCCGTTCCCACGGCCGTTCGGACGATCCGGCCCCTGGTGTCCTGGCGTTTGCTTCCGCGCCCGTGATGGCTGCTTTGCTAAACACGCAAACAGCTTTCGCAAGAAGTCTGCCACCGTTCGGGTTTTTCGTTTCGCAATGGAACTTGGAGGAACTGGTCCGCTGGTAAGGCATGGCTAAACCCGCTAGTTGGGTTTGGATCATAGTTTTCCACCGTTAATCCGAGCACCCGGACCGATTTTCTTGCAGGAGTTTCCGAGACTCGCCTATTAGGACACCCTTATGCAGCGTCGGCACGCAATTCGAAGGGTCAAGGATGGGCTCTGGGAGGTCTACGACATAGACAACGACGAGGTTGTGCTCGTTGGTGGAGTGGCCTTGACAAATTTGCTCGATGAAGAGGCACTCGACGCCTTAGACCTGATAATGGGTGGATTCCTGACCCCGAGCCAGTCCAGAAGGGCAAAGCGCTAAACAGGATCTCACATCGTTCACTGCGCCAAGGTACCAGTTCCGCACGACTAGATGCTGGTGGGATTTTGCAATGTCAGACGCGCACGCTGATCCTCAGCGAAAGCGACTGCATCGGCCTCCCGTTCGAAGGCTCTGGAATACGTGTTGCGGTTCGTTCTTACGATGCGGACAAACCACTCGCCCAGGGATCGGGAGATTTCTACGGATGGGGAAGACGGTTTGTTGTCGGCCATGGACTTACCTTAAAAACCGGCGGCTTCGGAAGATCTCACGAAACCCGTCGCGCCTCTCTCGACGGCAGGTCGCCCGCCCAGGGATCATGCCGGGTGCTTTGTTCCCCCTGCTGATCCCGGCCACGCAATTGCGATGCCAACTTGGCTGATCCAGAACGAGACAGCATACAGATGGCTGTTGACGGTGCGCAAAGCTCGACGGGCGATCCGGAATTATTTCGTGATCTGCCGAGATTGGAACCTTAGGCCCCATGAGGCGTTCGGGGCCTTGTATTCGCGGAACCTCATAAAAGGGCAATGTGCGGGCCAGCGAATGGGCGGGGCAAAACAAGTGCGGGTTGGGGGAGGAGAAGCCAGGCCATGTCGAAACGAGAAATTGGAACGTCCCCTGCCTTGGGGCGGCGTATCGCTGAACTCAAGGCCAGAATGCAGGATGCCGAAATTTCCGACTATGAGATGAAGACCTTCCACAAGGTCGCCGCCATCATGGGAGCAGGCGACGGCTCGCTACGACTGGATGCCGACGACTTGATCGCCGCATCCTTCGTTGTGGAGGCGAGTCGACCGGCGCCCGGCCGTTGACGTTCGGGAACTCCCGCATCGCGCGAAATTTAAGCACCGAACTGCTTTCACCGCCGGAGCACGACCACCGATAGGGCGGGCGTGCTCCGGCTCACTGATCTCGAATTGAAGGAAAGTCTTATCATTTTGTTTGCGTTGGCACGTCATAGTAGAGGCGGCTAACGGAGTGGAATGGGATGAAGCTCGACCTGTCGCCGACCAGCTGGGGCAGGGTGATCGCTGTCACCGCGGCCGGCACGGCATTCTTCATTGCCGTGGCGTTTTTTGTTGATTCGTTCAATTTCCCCTATCTCTCGCCCGAGGCTGTCTGGCGCGCGCAACTGACGGACCTGCTTCTTCCCCTGGTGCTGGGCGGCTCGTTTCTGTTTCTTCTCATGTGGAAGATCCGCCAACTGGCCATAGCCCAACGCGAACTCAGCGTCATCGCCGCGACCGACAGTCTTACGGCGGTGCTGAACCGCGGAGCCTTCTCGATGCTGGTCGAGGCCTATCTCGAGGAGACCCGCAAGCAGGAGCATGCCCGTTCCGGCGCGCTGCTGATCATCGATGCCGACCACTTCAAGTCGATCAACGACCGTCTCGGTCATGACTGCGGCGACCAGGCGCTCAAGCTGATCGCGCAGGCAATCAAGGGGCAATTGCGCGGCAGTGATATCGTCGGCCGCATCGGCGGCGAGGAGTTTGGCGTGTTTCTTCCCGGTGTCGACCCCTCGCAATCCTGGCTGGTTGCCGAAGGGATCCGCCGGCGGATCCGCGAGATGGACTTTTCGCCCGGCGGCCGCGCCTGTCCGCTTTCCGTCTCGATCGGCGGCACCAGCTTCAGTGGCCCGACCACCTACGAGGCGATATTCTCGGCCGCCGACCGACGGCTCTATGCCGCCAAGTCGAATGGGCGCGACCAGGTCAGTTTCGACCCGGCGGAAGCCGCCCTGGTATCTCAGCCCAGCGTCGCCACGGTGCATTGAAGGCAGCCTTGCAACGCGTGAAGGCGGCCGCTTCCTTGACGCCTTCTTGTCGGTGTGCTTCCTCCGGCTAAGGTGATGTATTGGGCATCGCCAGAGACATTTCTGCTTTCTTGATCTCCTCGGTCTTCCGGCCCGCTGGCGCAGTCGCGACCTTTCGGTGCCGGCGAACGAGTGGCGGGATGGCCCCGGGCAAGGCCAGGCAAGCGCGGCGATCATGATCCATCTCTTCAACAGTTTTCAAAACCCGTTTGGCGGCAGCGAGCGCGAAACCCTCGACCTGTACCGGCTGTTGAGCGCCGACCAGCAGGTGCGTCTTTGGGCAACCTCTTCGCGCGTGTCCGACGAACTGATGCGGCAATTCCCGATTCACCGCGTCTCGCCGGCAGAGCGCGACGTGCCGGACGGCGGCACCTACGTCTTCCTCGGCGCGCATTGGCGCAACAAGATCTGGCCTTACCTGATCCGGCGGCCACGCCGGCTGATCTATGTCTTCAACACCTTCCACCCAAAAATCATCGCGCTGACGAGCGGCATGCCGCGCCTGCTGGGCTGGCCCGACGCCGAACTGGTGCTGATCTCCGATTTTCAGAAGCGCATGCTGCAGGTCGAAGGCGTCGTGCATCCGTCGCCGATCGATATCGAGCGTTTCTCGCCATGGCCGGCAAGGTCGGATCGACCGTTCACGGTCGGGCGTCTGAGCCGCGACACGGCGGACAAGCATCATGCCGACGATGCGGCGCTTTATGAGGCATTGCTGGCCGATGGCGTTGCGGTGCGGATCCAGGGCGGGACGCCGCTCAAGGACAAGCTCACGCCACATCCGCAGCTGGAACTCCTGCCGCAAGGCCAGTTTGCCGCCGAACAGTTCTTGCCGACGCTCGACGTCTTCTACTACCGCACCGGCTCGCATGTGGAGACCTTCGGCCGCGTGGTGTTCGAGGCGATGGCTTGCGGTTTGCCCGTGGTCTGCCATTCGCATGGCGGCTATGCCGACCATATCATCCATGGCGAGAACGGTTTTCTCTTCGAGACGACGCAACAGGCGGCGCAAATCCTGGCCGAGCTCAAGGCCGATCCGGCGCTGAGGGCTGGTGTGGGCCACAAAGCGCGGCAGACTGTCGAGCGGCTGTTTTCGCCGCAGGCATTGCAACAGCGACTGGATTTCTACCGACGTTAGCGATACCGCCCGCAACGACAGCTGCCCACTCCGTTTGTCATCAATCTCGACATCGCCAAAGTTGACATGCAAAAGAACCACCGGGCGGACCGCATCGGCGCCACCAGATCGAGCGGGGCTTCTTACCAATGACATTGATGGGCGCGGCGGCACTGCTGATCCTGGTCCTGACCTATGCCGGCGTAGCTGTCGGCCGCATACCTGGACTGCGTCTGGACCGGGCGGGGATTGCGCTGCTTGGCGGCGCCGCGATGATCGCCATCGGCGCGATCAGCATGGAGGACGCCTACCGCGCGATCAATTTCGACACCATCACGCTTCTGCTCGGCATGATGATCGTGGTCGCGCATCTGAAGGTCTCCGGCGCCTTTCGCGGCCTTGGCGCCATCGCCATCGAACACGCGCACGCGCCGTTCATGCTGCTGGTCATGGTCTCGCTGCTGACCGGCGTGCTGTCGGCCTTCCTGGTCAACGATGCCATCTGCCTGGTCATGGCGCCGATCGTCGTCCACGTCACCCGCGTCATCAACCGCAACCCGATCCCCTATCTGATCGCCACCGCCACCGCGTCGAACTGCGGCAGCGTCGCCACCATCACCGGCAATCCGCAGAACATGGTCATCGGCGCGCTGTCGGGCATTTCCTATCCCGCCTTTTCGGCGGCGCTCGCGCCGGTCGCCCTGTTCGGCCTGGTCGCGGTCATAGTCATCGTGCGCATCGTCTATCGCACAGAATTCACCCGCAGCGCTGAGTTGACGCCGCATGTGTCGCGCGGGCGCATGCATCGCGGGCAGGTGCTGAAGGCGGTGATCGTCTGCATCGGATTGGCCGTTGCCTTCTTCGCCGGCGTTCCCGTCGCCAAGGCGGCACTGATCGGTGGCGCCATTCTCCTGCTCACCCGCGCCATCAAGCCCGCGCGTATTTACCGCGAGATCGACGGACCGCTGCTGTTCATGTTCGCGGGTCTGTTCGTGGTGGTTGCCGGCGCAGAAAGGACGCTGCTCACGCCCGACATCATCGCCTCGGCCAAGAATCTCGGCCTTGATGACGTCTGGCGGCTATCCGGATTCACCGCGGTGCTTTCCAACATCATGAGCAATGTGCCGGCCGTACTGGCATTGCGACCCTTCATACCCGGGCTGGAAAATCCCGAACGGGCCTGGCTGGTGGTGGCGATGAGTTCCACGCTCGCCGGCAATTTCACGCTGCTCGGCTCGGTCGCCAACCTGATCGTCGCCGAACAGTCCAGGGCCGCCGGCACACAACTGTCTTTCGGTGCCTTCTTCAAGGTCGGCTTGCCGTTGACGCTGATCACGCTCGTGGCCGGCACGGCATGGCTGGCGCTGGGGCATTAAGAAAAAGCAGCCGTTAGCTCTCGGAACCAATTCGGCCGCGCACCATGAACACAAACTCGGCGTGCGGACTTGATATCTGGCGCCGGCGTGCTCACGATAGATTTTGGGGCAGTTTCTGAGTTGTGGTGGGAGAGGTGATCCTTTGGGGGCGGTGGTCGCAATGGCACGTCGATGGCGTGCATACAGCGCTTTTGTACGGACCGAATTCGAGGACCCAGCGCCAAGCGGCCTCTGGCGGTTGCGCGGCTTGCTTCGAGGCCACCAGTCGCAAGCATTGATCATGCTCGAGGAGCAGGCGTTTCTTCGAAAAGAATATACCCCCCTCAGTTTGTACACTCGCCGGCTCGCAGCCTACAACAATCGCATTGACCAGTTCTTGTTCAATAAGCTGAACCAAAAGGCATGGCTTGACCATGTCATGCCCTCCGTAGCGCCGCCAATGACGCACTATGTGGCCGGCCAGCATCTTGTTGATCTCGCGAAACCGGAAGAACGTCTTGAATTTGGAACGATACTTTCGCTTGTAAATCAGAAGGGTGAATTGTTTCTCAAACCTGCTGCGGGCGGACACGCGAAAGGTGCATTAAGGCTCGTTCATGCCCCCGAAGGATTGCAGGTCAATGGCCGCAACGTGCACGCTCGGGAATGGCTTGACGGTTTTTTGCGCCAGAAGCCCGATGCCTACACGATCTCGGAGATCATCCGACAGGGAACATGGAGCGAGACATTTTTTCCACCCACGTTGAACACGCTTCGGGTGTTGACCGGGACGCATTTTTCCAACCACCGCACTGTCATATTGGCGGCGACCATGAAGATGGGCCGTCCGGAAACCTACCCGACCGACAACTGGAAGATCGGGCGTGGCGGAATCTCGGCGCTGGTGGATCCGCTGAACGGCGTTCTTGGCCCCGGCCTCTCTTACAATTCGGAAACGAGGGGCCGCCAAGTCAGTGAACGTCATCCGGACTCTGGTGTCCAAATCCGCAACGCGGTCATACCCAACTGGGATGTTGTCAAGTCGCGTATGTTGAGGCTGGCAAGCCAACTACCCTATCCGGGCCTCATCGGGTGGGATGTCGCGTTGACGAACGATGACATCGTCATTGTCGAGGCCAACACCACCCCTGGTCTGGCAATACATGAAAGTCATGCGAGCTTGAGACGAACACCCGAGCAACGCGCATTCTGGGCTGAAATGGGAATTAGGGACAAACCAAGAAGCACTTAGTTCCTGCCTCAAATGCGCGCCCTGACCAGAGTGGCGGCGGCGTGCCCGGCGGCTTCTATATAGTCGGGATTGCGGTGGATCAGCATGATCGAAAACGAGCCGTCTATCAGCAGCACGATCTCGCGGGCCACCGCGCGTGGTTCCTTGATGCCGTGGTCGGACAACGCGCCAGCCAGCCAGGCTTCAAAATTTGACTTGTGACGTGCTCCGACCTTGACAGCCGGGTGACCGGGCATCGAGGCGAGTTCGGCGGCCGTGCGCAGAAAGCCGCATCCTTTCCATTTTGGATGACGCGCGACCCGCGCAAGGTTGGTGAAGATCGCTTCGACCCTGTGATCCGCGCCACCTTCCGCCGCATCGAACCAGCCGGCCATCTGCCGCAGATTGGGCTGGTCGCGACCATCGAGATAGGCGGCGATCAGGTCGTCCTTGCTCTTGAAGTGATAGTAAAGCGTCCGTTTGGTGAGCCCCGCCTTTTCGGCGATGGCATCAACGCTGACGCGGCCGATTCCCTCTGCGTAGAAGAGCTTGGTCGCGGCTTCGACGATGCGTTCGCGGGTGGGGCTTTGTGCCTGGATCATACGTCATGTATACCGACTAGTGAATATACATACAATCGAAAGCGTGGTCCCTTCCCATCGTATTTGGAAAGGAAGAACCATGACCGATCTTGTCCTGAACGAGACCCGCGACGGGGTGACTGTTCTTACCCTCAACCGCCCTGAAAAGCTCAATGCGCTGAACTATGCCCTGATTGATCGCCTGCTCGCGATCCTCGATGACATTGAAGTCGACGACGGCATTCGCGCGATCATTCTGACCGGCGCGGGAGAGCGGGCCTTCTCGGCCGGCGGCGACATCCACGAATTCTCGGGCAGCGTTGCCGCCGGTACCGACACAGCGTTACGGGACTTCGTCATGCGCGGCCAGCGGCTGACGGCACGGCTCGAAGCCTTCCGCAAGCCCGTCATCGCCGCCGTCAATGGCATTGCCTTTGGCGGAGGTTGCGAAATCACCGAAGCGGTGCCGCTGGCGATCGCCAGCGACCGCGCCCTGTTCGCCAAGCCGGAAATCAACCTCGCAATGCCGCCGACCTTCGGCGGCACCCAGCGCCTGCCGAGGCTCGCCGGGCGCAAGCGGGCGCTCGAATTGCTGTTGACGGGGGACTGGTTTCCGCCGCCGCGTGCTCTTGAACTCGGTCTTGTCAACCAGGTCGTCCCCCACGAAGACCTGATGCCGGCGGCTTTTGATCTGGCCAGGCGTATCCTTCGGCACTCCGGACTTGCGGTCGCGAGCATTCTCACCGCCGTGGCGCGCGGGCTCAACCACGGCATCGCCGAAGGCCTTCTGGTCGAAGCCGAGCAGTTCGCCCGCATGGCTCCGACCATTGATTTGCGCGAAGGGCTCGATGCCTGGATCGAGCGGCGCAAAGCAAGTTACGATGGCTCGTGGACACATGTCGCCCGACCTGACGAGGCCAGGCGCGCCTCGCTACGGCTCGACAGGGCCGCTGATCAGGGCGACACGTCGAGATGGCCCTTCATGTTGGGGTGAAAGCGGCAGAAATAGTCGACCGCGCCCGCCGCCTTCAACGTCAGGCTTGCCGACTTCTTCGGCGGGATCATCACCTCCCAGCCGCCCTTCACCGTGGCCGTGTGGGCAATCACGTCCTTGTTCACCCACTCGATCGTGTCGCCGACCTTCGCATCGATGGTCGCCGGCGAGAAGACGAGTTTGTCGATGGTGACCTCTATGGTCGCGGCCGCCGCCGGCGCCGCTGTAAGCATCAGCGCCAGGGCGGCCAGCCAGGACGGATGGATCAAGACGTCCGCTTTCATTTCAGCATGCCAGCGACGTGTTCGGCGTGCTGTTCGTGGCCCTGGAAGATCTTGAGGCCGGTCTCGAGCAGGCTCTTCAGCTCGGCATTGCTGGCCGAGGGGATGAGGAGGGTTTCGAGCGCACCGTTGACCTGCTTGTGATAGGCAACCTCATTCTCGATATAGGCCTTGTCGAAGGCTGCGCCCGTCAGCTTGGCGAGCTTGGCGCGTTCGGCCTCCGCCGCCTTGCTCAGCGCCTGGCTGGTGGCGTTGTCCTCGGGCTTCACCTTGAGCTTCTTCACCAGGTCGAGCGCCTGCTTGTTCACCGCCTCATGGTCGCGCTCCATGTCCTTGGCGAAGGCGACGACCTCCTTGTTCTTCGATGTCTTGATCGCCTGCTTGGCCGCCTCGATGTCGAGGACGCCGGCTGTATAGGCGATATGGGCGATCTGCGGGTCGGTCGGCTTGTCGGCGGCTTGCGCGAACGGGGCAGCGCTGACGAGAAGCAGGGCGGCAAGGGCCGCGGTATGTCGGGTGAGCATGGCATTCTCCTTCGCCCGGCCGCGCGGAGGCGCCGAGCTCGATTTTTCAGTTGACGCTGATTGGATGCGCGGCCGGGAGAAACGTTCCCGCAAAATCAGAGCAGGATCATTCGAAGCCCAGGCGTCTCATCACGGACTGGGTCAGCCGTTCGCAGCGGCGGCCGGCGAAGGGGAAGGCGTCGAGCAGCACCGGGCCGATCTCGTCGTCCAGCGCCTTGCGCAACAGGGTGCGCGCCCGGTGCAGCCTTGTCTTGACGGTCTCTGGCCGCACGCCGAGCAGATCGGCGGTTTCCTCCATGCTGAGGCCCTCTATGACACGGGCCACGAAGACCACGCGGTAGATGTCGGGCAGGCTGTCGGTCGCCCGTTCGACAAGTGCGAGAATCTGCCGCTGCGCCATGGTCCGCTCCGGGTCGTCGCTGGGATTGAGGGGAAAGCGGATGATCTGCGCTTCCGGGTTCTCGGGCAACGCCACGGTGTGGCGCCTCTTGCGCAGGCGGCCGAGGGCTTCGTTGATGACGATGCGCGACAGCCAGGTGGCGAGCGAGGAGTCGCCGCGAAAGGAGCCGAGGCTGGCGAAGGCGCGCATATAGGCCTCCTGCACGATGTCCTCGGCCTCAGCGTCGTTGCGCACCACGCCGCGGGCGATCCGGTAGAGCAACTGGTTATGTGTCTTGATGATAACGCGAAAAGCACCAGCCTCGCGTGCGAGCGCACGCTGCACGAGCAGCACGTCGCCGGAAGGGCCTTCAGCCGCCTCCGGCATTTTGGCGGGCATTACGAGCTTGCTCATCGCGACCGGATCTCCCCAAACAGCGCATGACTGCACGTTGGATGCGCCCGCCGGAAAAAGGTTCCCGGATTTCGGCAACCTGGCTTCGCTATTCTAAGCCGCCGCCAATCCCTTGTCTGCGGCCTGAACGCGCGCGGCCGCCGCCAGAAGATCGGTCTGGGTGATCAGGCCGAGAATGCGCCGTTCGCGGTCGACGATGACCACGGCGTGGCTGCGCCCGTCGGTCAGCACGGGAAGCAGGCTCATCGCCGGCGTGTCGGGCGAGGCGGTGCCGGCCTTCGACATGACGCCCTTCACCGTGTCGCTGGCCCTCGTCAGTTCACGCAGGCCGACCGCGCCCACCAGACGGGCGTCCGCGTCGACCACCGGCAGGGTCCGGATATTGTGATCGAGCAGTTGCTGGCGCGCCTCCTCGATGGTGGCCTGCTCCGGCACTGACACGACGTCGCGGGACATGATGTCCTCGCAGAGCAACGTCCTGTGCGAGCGCACCATGGCCTGCAGCTCGACTTGTCTCAGGAGCCGCTCCAGGTCGTTGCGGTCGATGTCGAAGGTTTCGTCGAGCGTGGTCAGTGCCGCGTCGATATCCTCGGGCCGGAAGCCGACGCGCTGCTGCGCCGGCGGATCGGCTGTCCCATGGCTGTTGGCGGCGGGTGCTGCGACATGCGGATAGTTGCGCCGCGCCAGCCTGTGGAAGAGGAAGCCGAGCGTGACCAGGATGATTGAATTCAAGGCCACCGGCACGAAGGGGAACAGGAAGCCCGCGCTGACAACGGCAGGCCCGCCGAGCACGGCCGTCAGCGCCGCCGCGCCGCCTGGCGGGTGCAGGCAGCGCGTGAACGACATCGCCGCGATGGCGAAAGCTACAGCGAGGCCCGAGGCAATGACCGGATCATGGACGAAATGCGCCACGGTCACGCCCACCAGCGCCGACACGGAATTGCCGCCGATGATCGACCAGGGCTGCGCCAAAGGGCTCGCGGGCACGGCGAAGAGAAGCACGGCGGAGGCGCCCATCGGCGCCACCAGCAGGGCCACGTGCGGGCCGCCACCCATCGCCAGCCCGCTGATCACGCCGGTCAGCGCGATGCCGATCATGGCGCCGATACACGCAAGGATGCGTTCGCGCAGCGTCGCGCCGGCAAGGATGGGGACAAAAAGACGAAAGGCCATGGCAAGCTTTGTGACAAATGGATTGGTCGGAATGCCGTGCAGCACGCAATGCGGCCGAATCCGCGGATTTGAAAGTCAAACAAATCCGGAAAGTCGCGGCCCGGGAGAATAATATTGCGCGCCGCGCGGCAATGGGATGCCGCGAGCGGCTCGCGCTTTGTCATCAGCGTCAAGGCCTTGCGACCGTTTGCTGACTCTGTGCGGCAGTCAGCTCGCGCGCACCGCTCAGGCCGCGGCTGCGGCCAGCCCGCGCATGATGTCGGCTTTCAGGTCGTCGACATCCTCAAGGCCGATCTGCAGGCGGATCAGCGGGCCTTCGTAAGCGGCTTGTGCCACGACGCGGTCGCCAAGCCAGACCGGCACCGCAAGGCTCTCGTAGCCGCCCCAGGAATAGCCGAGCCCGAAGATCTGCAGCGCGTCCAGGAAAGCGTGCTGCTCCTTCTGGCCGCCTCCGGCAAGCACGATGGAAAAGATGCCGCTCGAACCGCAAAAGTCGCGCTTCCACAATTCGTGGTCCGGGTGACTGGGGAGGGCAGGGTGCAGCACGCGCGCCACGCCCTGCTGGCCTTCGAGCCACGACGCGATGGCAAGCGCGCTGCGCTGATGATGTTCCAGGCGCACGCCCATGGTGCGCAGGCCGCGCAGCACCTGGTAGGCATCGTCGGGGCCTACGCAGCAGCCAAGCGTGCAGAAGCTCTCATAGAGATGCTTCCAGTGGCTTTCATTGGCCGACACGGTGCCGAGCAGCACGTCGGAATGGCCGGCCGGATACTTGGTCGCGGCATGAATGGAGATGTCGACGCCATGGTCGAGCGGCCGGAAGTAGAGCGGCGTCGCCCAGGTGTTGTCCATCATCACGATGGCGCCGGCCGCATGCGCCGCCTTGGCGATCGCCGGGATGTCCTGCACCTCGAATGTGTTGGACGCCGGCGATTCCGTGAACACCACCCTGGTGTTGGGCTTGATCAGGGCGGCGATGCCGGCGCCGATACGCGAATCATAATACTCCACCTCGACGCCGAGCCGCTTCAGCATGGTGTCGGCGAAATTACGGGTCGGATGGTAGACGCTGTCGACGATCAGCAGATGATCGCCGGCCGATACGAAGGCGAGCAGCGGAATGGTCACCGCCGCAAGGCCCGACGGCACCACGATCGTGCCGGCGGATCCTTCCAGCGCGTCGATGGCCTGGGCAAGGGCGTCCGTCGTCGGCGTGCCGCGCGTGCCGTAAGTGTATTTCTGGCTGCGGCTCGCCATCGCGGCGGCATTGGGAAACAGCACCGTCGAGGCATGCACGACCGGCGGATTGACGAAACCGAAATAGTCGTGCGGGTTGTTACCCGAATGGGCAAGCCGCGTGTTGATGCCCACTTTGCCTGAACCCTGCTCGTTGCCGTCTTTTGCCATTCATCTTGCCTCTTCTGATAAGCCGCTAGCCATAGTGCGGCGGCATGGGCCGTGCAACAGCATGGCGTTCGCCAGGAAACCGACTTCGGATATGCCAATTTCTTTCGCGGAGGCCGTCTTCTGTCATGTGCCCGCCGACCTCGCGCGATTTGTCGGGCAGCAGCAACGGCTTGACACCGGTCCAGTCATAATCGCTTCCTAGCGCATGGCTCGGGCTTCGGTCTCGGAGCTTGGATCACGTCTCGGGCAACGCCATCCGCCGATTTGACCGGTCGCGAGTGGGCCGAGGGTGACATGCCGCGGCATTGCTTTGTTTTGTAAAACAGGGTCCATTCATTTCATGCACATCGTCACTTGGACGGTCTGCAAAGTCGGTCTGCTTACAAGATCAGGGGAGCGGCATGCGCGTCCTATTTTCATCCATGCGGATGACAGGCCACATACGACCATTGCTGCCCTACGCGCATACGCTGATGAAGCACGGCCATCAAGTTTTGTTCGCCTCACCGGAGAGCGCCGGTCCAATACTTCGGGACACAGGGTTGGCGCACGCGCCTTTCGGTCATCCGGGTGACGAGAAACTTGGCAAGGTATGGGCGACGACCTCCAATATGACCGCCGAGGAAATGGGCCGCACAATGGTCCGCGACGTTTTCGCAGACCTCAACGCGCGAGCCGCACTGCCAGGGCTTCGCGAAACGTTCCGGACCTGGAAGCCGGACGTTATCGTGCGTGAGTCGCTGGAGTTTGCGGCCGCGATTGTGGCCGCGGAGAATGACATTCCGGTTGCCAGCGTCGCGACCATCAACGGTCTTTCAGAAGCGGTCGCAATGGCAAGCGCAGTGGCGCCGGTTGACGTCCTGCGTCAGGAAGCCGGACTCGAACCGGATGTCGGGGCGGCTCTGCGCGCCACGCCGACTTTCACGTCATTTCCCGCGTCCCTGGACGGCGATGTGGAGACGGTCGGCTCATTGGCGCCGTTCCGTGTGCGGACGGAGAGGGAGAGCCTGGACCCGGAAAGTGCCGTTCCGACATGGGCGCTCGACGATGGAAGACCGCTGGTTTTCATTACGTTTGGCACGCTGGCGGCGGGATCGTCCAAGAATCACGAGCTGTTTCGCACGGCCCTGAAATCCGTCGCGGACTTGCCTGTTCGGGCGCTGTTTTCGACCGGCGCGGAGATGGATCGGTCGCTGCTCGGTGCCGTTCCCGAGAATGTGACGGTCGAGGCTTGGGTACCTCAGCGCGAGATATTTCCACGGGCAGCGGCTCTCGTCTGCCACGGCGGTGCAGGCACGGTCCTGGCCGGATTGGCAAACGGGTTGCCGATCGTCCTCACACCCTTGAACGCCGATCAGCCCGAAAATGCGCGGAGGGTGGAAGCAGCCGGCGCAGGCATCGCGCTGCCGAACCCCGATACGACATCGCTGCGCGCGGCAATAGAGAGAGCACTCGCCGATTCCAGAATTCGAGCCGCTGCTGGCCGGATCGCTCACGAGATCGGGACCATGTGGAGCATTCACGATGCTGTCGGCAAAATCGAGCGCTTGAGCGCCAGCTGATCAAGAAATGTCGGCTGTTGGTGCAGCGTTGATGCGCTGCTGTGCAGTAATAATAAGTTGGCTATCGGGTCACAGAGGATCTTGCATGCAGTCCGCCCGGCAGATTTATGGGGTCACGGCTTGGATATCGAGCGCGTTTGTCTGCGGTTCGGGCATTTCAGGCAATCGATTTTCAAACACGTTCGGATTCGGTCATTTTCCTTGACCTCACAGGAATTATCGCCTTCGATGCCATTCGTGAATGGGAGGCGGCGCGTCGGTTACGATGCGGGGTTCCGGAAATGGGCCGGGATGGGAGCTGCGTTCACACGGGAAAAAAGATCAGGGTTTGCCTGAAAAACAGAGAAAAGGGTCTGTGGGTCATGAAACATATTGCTATCGGCATTCTTGGCGCCGCTACGCTTGGATTGATGGCGTCGGCAGCGTCGGCCACGACGCTCGACACCGTCAAGGCGAAGGGCTTCATCCAGTGCGGCGTCTCGACCGGTCTGGCCGGCTTCTCGGCGCCGGATGACAAGGGCGACTGGCAGGGCATCGATGCAGATTTCTGCCGCGCTGTCGCGGCCGCCGTCTTCGGTGACGGCACCAAGGTCAAGTTCACGCCGCTCAGCGCCAAGGAACGCTTCACCGCGCTGCAGTCCGGCGAGGTCGACATCCTGTCGCGCAACACCACCTGGACCATCAACCGCGACACCGCGCTCGGCCTGAATTTCGTCGGCACCACCTACTATGACGGCCAGGGCTTCATGATCAACGCCAAGAAGCTGCCGGGCGTCAATTCGGCCCTCCAGCTCTCGGGCGCCGCCGTCTGCGTGCAGAGCGGCACCACCACCGAACTCAACCTCGCCGACTACTTCAAGGCGAACAAGATGGAGTACAATCCGGTCGTCTTCGAGAAACTCGAAGAGGTCAATGCCGCCTATGATGCTGGCCGCTGCGACGTCTACACCACCGACCAGTCGGGCCTTTACGGCATCCGCCTGACGCTCGGCTCGCCGGCCGATCACGTCGTGCTGCCCGAGATCATCTCCAAGGAGCCGCTCGGCCCGGCCGTGCGCCAGGGCGACGACCAGTGGTATCATATCGTCAAGTGGACCTATTTCGCGCTGCTCGACGCCGAGGAGCTCGGCATCACCAAGGCCAATGTCGATGAGATGAAGAATTCGGCCAGCCCGGAGATCAAGCGCGTGCTCGGCCAGGAGGCCGACACCAAGATCGGCACCGATCTCGGCGTCTCCAATGACTGGGTCGTCAACATCGTCAAGGCCGTTGGCAATTACGGCGAAATGTTCGATCGCAATGTCGGCTCGGGCAGCCCGCTCAAGATCGCGCGCGGCATCAACGCGCTGTGGACCAAGGGCGGCCTCCAATACGCTCCGCCGATCCGCTGACCGAAATGTGATCCGGAAGGCAGATACTCTGCCTTCCGGTTTCTCTTTCCAGGGGACGGTCACATGGCATCGCAGGAAGTTCTTCGCGAAGAGCCCAGCCGGGCTTCCTTCATCAATGATCCGAAAGTCCGCAGTCTCTTCTTCCAGACGCTGGTCGTCATCGTCCTGTTCGGCTCTGTCTGGTGGATCGTGCAGAACGTCATCGACAATCTGCAGCGCCTCCACATCGCCTCCGGCTTCGGCTTCCTCAGGGGACGCGCCGGGTTCGACATCTCGGATACGCCGATCGCCTATACGTCGGACTCGACCTACGGCCGCGCCATCCTCGTCGGCCTGATCAACACCATCATCGTCGCCGTCGCGGGCATCATCACCGCAACGATCATCGGCTTCGTCATCGGCATCGGCCGCTTGTCGCAGAACTGGCTGATCCAGAAGATCTGCACGGTCTATGTCGAGGTCTTCCGCAACATCCCGCCGCTGCTGGTCATCTTCTTCTGGTATTCCGGCGTGCTGGCGGTGCTGCCGGCACCGCGTGACAGCTATCATCTGCCCTTCGGCTCCTTCCTCAACCAGCGTGGCTTCTATTTTCCCCGCGCAGTGTGGGGCGAGGGCTCCTGGTTGATCTTCGTCGCTCTGCTTGTCGGCATCGCCATGGCGTGGTTCGTCGCCCGCAGGGCGCGTCAGCGGCAGATGGTGACAGGCCAGCAATTTCCGGTGTTCTGGACTTCCGTGGCGCTGATCGTCGGCCTGCCATTGCTCGCTTACATTCTGAGCGGTTTTCCGCTGAGCTTTGATCTTCCGAAACAATCCACCTTCAACCTGACCGGCGGCTTCCAGGTCAAGCCGGAGTTCCTGTCGCTCTATCTGGCGCTGTCCTGCTACACGGCGGCCTTCATCGCCGAAATCGTGCGCGCCGGCATCAGGGGTGTCAACAAGGGGCAGACCGAAGCGGCGGCGGCCCTCGGGCTACGATCCGGGTCTATCCTGCGGCTGGTTGTGGTGCCGCAGGCCATGCGCATCGTCATCCCGCCGCTGACCAGCCAATATCTCAACCTGACCAAGAACTCGTCGCTGGCGATCGCCATCGGCTATCCGGACCTGACGGCGACAGCCGGCACGGTTCTGAACCAGACCGGACAGGCGGTCGAAGGCGT
Organism: Mesorhizobium sp. B2-1-3A; assembly: GCF_006442655.1. Taxonomy (NCBI): domain Bacteria; kingdom Pseudomonadati; phylum Pseudomonadota; class Alphaproteobacteria; order Hyphomicrobiales; family Phyllobacteriaceae; genus Mesorhizobium; species Mesorhizobium sp. B2-1-3A. The sequence goes on along the minus strand of NZ_VFWK01000001.1, from coordinate 497,137 downwards.
GCTGATCATGATGATCGCCTATCTCATCCTCAGCCTGGTGACCTCGGCCGTCATGAACGTGGTCAACGCCAGAATGGCGCTGGTGGAAAGGTAGAGCCATGCAGGAACACGATATGTCCTGGGTGCGCACCGAAATGGCCCTGGCGCAGCCCGCGCCGACAAGCGTCCGCGGCCCGATGGCCTGGGTGCGCAAGAACCTGGTCGGCACGGTTGGCGACACCATCCTCACCATCCTTGGCATCGTCATCGTTGCCTGGATCCTGCCGCAGGTCATCAACTGGGCGTTCCTCAACGCGCAGTGGACAGGGCCGGACCGCACCGTCTGTGCGACCGTTGCACAAGGCGGCATTCAGCCGGATGGCTGGACCGGCGCCTGCTGGGCTTTCGTCAATGCCAAGTTCGGCCAGTTCATGTTCGGCACCTATCCGATCGAGGAACGCTGGCGGCCGATCCTGGTTGCCATCCTGTTCGTGGCGCTGCTGGTGCCGATGCTGATCCCGCGTGTCCCCCGCAAGGGGCTGAACGCCATCCTGCTTTTCCTGGTGCTGCCGATCGTCTCCTTTTTCCTGCTGATCGGCGGCGTGTTCGGCCTGCCGCATGTCGAGACCTCGCGCTGGGGCGGCCTGCTGGTCACGCTCAGCCTGTCCTTCGTCGGCATTGCCGTGTCGCTGCCGCTGGGCACGGTGCTGGCGCTGGGCAGGCGTTCGAAAATGCCGATCATCAAGACGTTGTGCGTGATCTTCATCGAAACGGTGCGCGGCATCCCGCTGATCACCGTTCTGTTCTTCGTCAGCGTCATGCTGCCGCTGTTCCTGCCGGCTGGCGTCACCTTCGACAAGTTCCTGCGGGCGCTGATCGGCGTGTCGCTGTTTGCCGCCGCCTACATGGCCGAAGTCGTGCGTGGCGGCCTGCAGGCAATTCCCAAAGGCCAGTATGAGGGCGCCGATTCGCTCGGCCTCGGCTATTGGCAGAAGATGGGGCTGATCGTTCTGCCGCAGGCGCTGAAGCTGGTCATTCCCGGCATCGTCAATACGTTCATCGGCATGTTCAAGGACACCAGCCTCGTCCTGATCATCTCGATGTTCGACCTGCTCGGTGTCGTCAAGCAGAACTTCTCGGACGCCAACTGGGCGACGCCGCAAACGGCCCGGTCCGGCCTGGTGTTCGCCGCCTTCGTCTTCTGGCTGTTCTGCTTCGGCATGTCGCGCTATTCAATGTACACCGAACGCCGGCTCGATACCGGCTACAAACGCTAAACGAAAGACCAAGGGGACCCTGTCAATGGCCACCGAAAATGCCGTCAGCGCGGAAGAGATCAAGGTCAACGCCGCCAAGATGCACATCTCGACCACCGATGTCGCCATCGACATCATCGCCATGCACAAATGGTATGGCGAATTCCATGTGCTGAAGGACATCAATCTGAAGGTGATGCGTGGCGAGCGCATCGTCATCTGCGGGCCCTCAGGCTCCGGCAAGTCGACCATGATCCGCTGCATCAACCGGCTGGAGGAGCACCAGAAGGGCAAGATCATCGTCGACGGCAAGGAACTCACCAATGATCTGAAGAAGATCGACGAGGTGCGCCGCGAGGTCGGCATGGTGTTCCAGCACTTCAACCTGTTCCCGCATCTGACCATCCTGGAAAACTGCACGCTGGCGCCGATCTGGGTGCGCAAGACGCCCAAGAAGCAGGCCGAGGAAATCGCCATGCATTTCCTCAAGCGCGTGAAAATCCCGGAGCAGGCCAACAAGTATCCGGGACAGCTTTCAGGCGGTCAGCAGCAGCGCGTGGCGATCGCGCGCTCGCTATGCATGAACCCGCGCATCATGCTGTTCGACGAGCCGACCTCGGCGCTCGACCCGGAAATGATCAAGGAAGTTCTGGAGACCATGGTGGGGCTCGCCGAGGAAGGCATGACCATGCTGTGTGTCACGCACGAAATGGGCTTTGCCCGCAAGGTCGCCAACCGGGTGATCTTCATGGATCAGGGCCAGATCGTCGAGCAGAACACGCCGGCCGAATTCTTCGACCATCCGCGCCATGAGCGCACGAAGCTGTTCCTGTCGCAGATCCTGCACTGACCGGTTTCACACCGAGCGCAAGAGCCCGGCCGCAATGCGGCCGGGCTCTTTTCTTATGGATCGGCTGATGCGATTGGCGGCAGGGCAGCGGGCGTCATCGATGAGAAAAGTCCTGCGTTTCCTTTCCATGTCGCTCGCCGTGATCGTGCTTGCAGCGGCCCTCGGCACGCTGGTACCGCGTCCGCTCTGGCCGGCGGCATCCGCGGGCGAGGGCACGCGGCATATATTGGTGCTGAAGAACCCGATCCACACCGACATCGCCATTCCGGTGGACGATGCCGTGCGCCAGCGCTTTCATTTTCTGGTCGAGGCCGGCATCCCGGCCGATAGTCCGGAGGTGCGCTACATCATCTTCGGCTGGGGCGGCCGCGCCTTTTATCTGGAAACACCGACCTGGTCCGAACTCAAGGCCGGTCCGGTGATGAAGGCGCTGACCCTCGATGCCTCGGTGATGCACGTCGATGTCGCCGGCGCCATCGCCGAACCACATCCGGATGTCGCGGGCTTCGACATTGACGGGAAGCGGTTCGCGGCGTTGCTCGATTTCATCCAGGCCAGTTTTCAGCAGGGGCCGAACGGTCCGATCCATGTCCAGAACGCTGCCTATTCAAAATTCGACGGCTTTTTCGAAGCCAAAGGCCATTTCAACGCGCTGGTCGGCTGCAACACCTGGACCGCTGCCGCTCTGCGTACCGCAGGCCTGCGGACCGGCTGGTGGAACCCGCTGCCGGTGTCGCTGGGGTGGTCGATGCGGTTGTATAATTGAGACTCGGCAACGTTTCCAAGATGGACGCCGGCGCCAAAGCCGCCAATCTCCCCAGGTGGTGGAGATGTCCGGCAGGACAGAGAGGCGCTGTCCCGTCAACCTATCGGGCTGACTTGTCCCGACGTCCTACCGCCTAACGACCTTCGGTTCCTCCCAGCCATAAAGCCAGTCGAGATCAGCCGCGAGCTTCTCCGCCGGCCGCGTCGCCAGCACCAGGTTGCGGGCCAGCGCCACCGGGCCCCGGGCGTGCCAGGCAAACCGGTTGAGCGCACCGCGCTTGAGCACCTTCTCCACGCGCGGCCGCCGCAGATTCTCCCAGATGGTGAGGCTCTTTCGCGGATCGGCGGGGAAGTCGGCGACCAGAGTGGCAAGCGTCGCGGCATCCTCGATCGCCATCGCCGCGCCCTGTGCCGCGAATGGCGTCATCGCATGCGCGGCATCGCCGATCAGCGCAATGCCGGTCGGCGTTGTCCAAGGCTGTTTCTGTTCGACGGTATGCAGCGGCCAGGTCAGCCACGGCCCGGCTATTTCCACCAGCTTCACGAGTCCTGGCGCGGTGCCGCGCATGGCGGCGGCGAGGGTGCCGGGATCGGCATGGCCGGACCAGCCCTCGGCAATGCGCTCGCCCTTGGTGAAGGCGACGAGGTTGAATGCGTCGCCCTTGCTGACGGGATAGGCGACCATGTGGAAACCCGGATGCAGGAACGTCGTGACACAATCGGCTGCGCCGATCGCGGCGAAGGCCCGCCCGGCGCTGCTGTCGGCCGTGACGGTGGTGCGCCAGGCCAACTCTCCCGAAAAACGGCTTCTTGGCGATGCCATCCTTCTTGCATCGACAAGCCCGCGCACCGACGACCAGACGCCATCGGCGCCGACCAGCAAGAAGCTTTGTTCCTCCGCGGTCTTGCCGCCGATCTCGACGGTTGCCGTGACACCATGGCTGCCAGTCGCAATTCCTTGGACGCGCGCCCCGACGGTGAGATGGATATCAGGCATCTCGGCAGCACACGCCATCAGCGCGCTCTGCAGGTCGGCCCGGTGCGCGACGAGATAGGGAGCGCCCCAATGGTCTTCACCCGACTGCCCCAACGGCACATGCGCCAATTCGCGCAACGTCCTCGCATCCTTCAGCACCACGGCCTCCGGCCGCACCGCCGCCGGCAACAGCCGGTCGAGTACGCCGAGGTCACGCAGGATGCGTGTCGCGTTGGGGGAAAGCTGGAGGCCGGCGCCTACAGCTTCCAGGCGCGGCGCTTGCTCGAACACCTGCACGGGGTAGCCGCGTCTGGCAAAAGCAAGTGCGGAGGTCAGCCCGGCGACGCCCGCTCCGGCGATGACGATTTGCCGGGAGCCTTGGTCGTCCATCAGGTCCGTCGCGAGGGAATCAGGCGGCCTGGTCGATGTAGAGGCAGCCGGCAGGCAGCGTTTCCGTCGCCTTCAGCTTCGGCGAATAGCGGTAGAGCGTCGAGCAATAGGGGCAGACCTTCTCATTGTCGTCGCCCATGTCGAGAAACACATGCGGGTGATCGAAAGGCGGGTTGGCGCCCGTGCACATGAATTCCCTGACGCCGATGTCGATCGCCGGATGGCCCGCATCGTTCTGGAAATGGGGAATGGAACCGCCTGCCATCGTCGTCTCCTTAACGCAGTCTCGCATGCATCTGGATCATAACAGGTCTCTTTGCAAGATCGATGAAATGAAACTGTCGCAAAAGCCTGTCAGAGGATAAGTTAAGCCGGTTAACCGGCTGAGCGGTGGAAAGAGCAGGAACCATGAACGAACTGAAGCCGGTGCAGAGCGAATTCATCAATGTCGAAGCGGCGAGCCCGGAAGGCGGCAATCCCGATCGTTTCGTCAATCGCGAGTTTTCCTGGCTGCAGTTCAATCGCCGCGTGCTCGAGGAATCGCTGAACACCCATCATCCGCTGCTGGAGCGCGTTCGTTTCCTCTCGATCTCGGCTGCCAATCTCGACGAATTCTTCATGGTGCGGGTCGCCGGCCTCGCCGGCCAGGTCCGCGAGGGCATCGTGCTGAAGAGCCCTGATGGCCGCACTCCCGAACAGCAGCTCGAACAGCTGCTGCGCGAGGTCGAACGGCTGCAGGAAGACCAGCAGAAGAGCCTTTCGGCGTTGACTGTGCTGCTCAACAAGGAAGGCATCGAGACCATCACCCGCGACGCTCTGACCAAGGACGAGAAGATCTGGTTGGAAGAGCATTTCCAGGACCAGGTGTTTCCGGTGCTTACCCCCCTGTCGATCGACCCGGCGCATCCGTTCCCGTTCATTCCCAATCTCGGCTTCTCGATGGCGCTGCAGCTTCGCCATCGCAAGAATGGCGAAGAAATGAGCGCGCTCCTGCGCCTGCCAGTGGCGCTGAAGCGCTTCATCCGTCTTCCGGATCGCAAGCACCATGTCCGCTTCATCCCGCTGGAAGAGGCGGTCGGGCTCTATATCGGCAAGCTGTTTCCCGGCTACGAGGTCAAGGGCTCAGGCACGTTCCGCATCATCCGCGACAGCGATATCGAGGTCGAGGAAGAATCGGAAGATCTGGTGCGCCTGTTCGAGACCGCGCTGAAGCGCCGCCGTCGCGGATCGGTGATCCGCATCGAGTTCGACAAGCTGATGCCTGGCGAATTGCGCGATTTCGTGGCCAGCGAACTCGGCGTCTCATCGAGCCGCATCAGCGTCCTGACCGGGCCGCTGGCGCTCAGCCAGATCTCCGAGATCGTCGCCGTGCCCCGCGACGACCTCAAATTCAGGCCCTACAATCCGCGCTTTCCCGAGCGCATCCGCGAGCATGGCGGCGATTGCTTTGCCGCCATCCGCGAGAAGGACATCATCGTCCACCACCCCTACGAATCCTTCGACGTGGTGGTCCAGTTCCTGCGCCAGGCAATGGCCGACCCCGAAGTGGTGGCGATCAAGCAGACGCTTTACCGCACCTCCAACGACAGCCCGATCGTGCGCGCGCTGGTCGACGCGGCCGAGGCCGGCAAGTCGGTGACCGCACTGGTCGAGCTCAAGGCGCGCTTCGACGAGGAAGCCAACATCCGCTGGGCGCGCGACCTGGAGCGCGCCGGCGTGCAGGTCGTGTTCGGTTTCCTCGAACTGAAGACCCATGCCAAGATGTCGCTGGTGGTGCGGCGCGAGGACGGCAAGCTGCGCAATTACGTGCATCTTGGCACCGGCAACTACCATCCGGTCACCGCGCGCATCTACACCGACCTGTCCTTCTTCACCACGGACCCGACGATTGCCCGCGACGTCGCGCAGCTGTTCAATTTCATCACCGGCTATGCCGAGCCGACCGCCGAAATGCGGCTCGCGATCTCGCCGTTCACGCTGCGCAACCGCATCCTGCAGCACATTTCCGACGAAGTCGCCCATGCGCTGGAAGGCAGGCCGGCGCGCATCTGGATGAAGATGAACGCGCTTGTGGACCCGATCATCATCGACGCCCTCTATGATGCCAGCCGCGCCGGTGTCGAGATCGACCTCGTCGTGCGCGGCATCTGCTGCCTTCGGCCACAGGTGCCGGGCCTGTCGGAAAACATCAGGGTCAAATCGATCGTCGGCCGCTTCCTGGAGCACAGCCGCATCTATTGTTTCGGCAACGGCCATGGCCTGCCGTCGGACGAGGCGATCGTCTACATCTCCTCGGCCGACCTGATGCCGCGCAATCTCGACCGTCGCGTCGAGACCATGGTGCCGATCACCAATCCAACTGTGCATGAACAGGTGCTCGGCCAGATCATGCTCGGCAACATCATGGACAATCAGCAAAGTTTCGACGTATTGGCTGATGGAACCTCCCGGCGCGTGGTGCTGGAGGAGGGCGAGGAACCGTTCAACGCGCAGGAATATTTCATGACCAATCCGAGCCTGTCCGGACGGGGTGACGCGCTGAAGTCGCATGCGCCCAAACGCATTGCGCAGTTCAAGCGCCGCAAGAAGAACGCCGCAGCGTCCACCTGATGCTGTCTGATTCCCAGGGCCGGCTGCAGGACCGCCGACCGCTGTCCATCATCGACATCGGGTCGAATTCGATCCGCCTCGTTGTCTATGAAGGGCTGGCGCGCTCGCCGACCATGCTGTTCAACGAAAAGATGCTGGCTGGTCTTGGCCGCGGCATCGTTTCGACCGGCAAACTCGACCCCGAGGCGGTGACGCGCTCGATGGAAGAGTTCCGCCGCTTTCGCGCGCTGTCCGATCAGGCCGGCGCAGAGCATATGTATGTCTTGGCCACCGCCGCCGCGCGCGAGGCAATCAACGGACCCGATTTCATCCATCGGGCCGAGGACGTGCTCAAGACCGAGATCCGGGTGATCAGCGGGCGTCAGGAGGCCCACTATTCGGCGCTCGGCGTCATTTCCGGCTTCCATCCGGCCAATGGCATCGCCGGCGATCTGGGCGGCGGCAGCCTCGAGCTTGTCGACGTCAGTGGCGAGGCAATCGGTGACGGCATAACGCTGCCGCTCGGTGGCCTGCGCCTTCAGGACATGGCGAAGAACTCGCTCACCCAGGCGCAGAAGATCGCGCGCGAAGAGCTTGCGCGGGCCAAGCTGTTGAAGGGCGGGCAGGGCCGGCCCTTCTACGCCGTCGGCGGCACTTGGCGAAACCTCGCCCGGCTGCACATGGAGATGACCAACTACCCGCTCGGCGTCATGCACCATTACGAGATATCAGCCGACAGTGCGGCGAACTTTCTCAAGCAGGTGGGCAAAGCCGAGATCGAGAAGGTCAAGGGGATCGAAGGCGTCTCGAAGAACCGCCGTTCGCTGCTGCCCTACGGCGCCATCGTGCTGCAGGAGATCATGGCGGCGATGCAGCCGTCGAAGATCATCGTCTCGGCACTCGGTGTGCGCGAAGGCTTCCTCTATTCGTTGCTCGATGAGGCGGAGCAGAAGGCGGATCCGTTGATTTCGGCGTCCGAGGAGCTCGCCCGGTTGCGTTCGCGCTCGGTCACCCATGCGCATGAACTGGTCGACTGGACGGCCAAATCCTTCGCCGCCTTCGGCATCGACGAGACCGAAGACGAGGCGCGCTACCGCCATGCCGCCGCACTGCTGGCCGACATCGGCTGGCGCGCGCATCCCGAGTATCGCGGCAGGCAATCGCTCAACATCATTGCCCATGCCTCTTTCTTCGGCGTCGACCATCCGGGCCGTGCCTTCCTGGCGCTGGCCAACGCCTATCGTCATGACGGCATCTTCAACGAATCCATCGCGCCGGAAATCAAGGCGCTGGCGACGCCACGCTACCTCGAGCGTGCCCGGGTGCTGGCGGCGATGATGCGCGTCGTCTATCTGCTGACGGCCTCGATGCCCGGCATCATGCCCAGGCTGAAATGGGAGCCGCGCGCCAATGGCGTGCTGGCGCTGGTGTTGCCGGCCTCGCTCTCCGACCTCTACGGCGAGCGGCCGGCCGGCCGGCTGGCGCAGCTGGCGCGGATCACCAACCGCAGGCTGGTGCTGGCAGTGGAAGGCGGGCCGAGCGTTTCGGTCAAATAGCACGTTCCGGTGGATCGAGGCTCAGGTCGCGTCCGCACCGATGCCGAAACTGCGTCCGTCGGCCGACCACGCTCCGGCACCGGCCATGGCCAGCGCCAGGAAGCCACCCGCGATCGCAATGTCCTTCATCAGCATCTGCTGGTGCAGGAAGGCGAGCGTCGCATCGTCAGCGCCCTGGCCGTAATGGCCGATGAAGCCGGCAACGACGCAGAAGGCCGCCAGCAGCAGCGCCACGACCCGGGTCTGGAAGCCGACGAGGACCAGCAATCCGGCGATCAGCTCGAACAGGCCCGTGCCCCAGGCGGCAAGGTATGGCAGCGGCAGGCCGAGGCCGGCGAAATAACTGGTCGTGCCGGCAATGTTGGCGAGGGCCTGGAAGCCGGACGGTACGAACAGCACGGCAAACAGCAGTCGCGAAACCAGAAGCAATGCGTTGCGGGTCATGGCCACCTCCCTTGCCGGCGCCCGATTGGGATCGAGCCGGCGCCGCGCAGCTTACGCCTGCGAAGCTGGAGCCGAAACCGAACTGGCTATTCCAGACAACGAAAAAGCGGCGCGGAAAATTCCGCACCGCTTCTCTCAGGTATGGGAAGAAGGATTAGCCGCGCTTGGCGTCGATGGAGTAGGCGCCGGCGCCCGATGAAGCCAGCAGCAGGAAGCCGCCGGTGATGGCGAGGTTCTTGAGAAACTGGATCATCTGCATCTGGTCGGCCCAGCCGGTGTGCGCGACCAGACCGGTGGCGACGGTGAAGACAGCGAGCACCCAGGCGGCGAGCCTGGTCTGGAAGCCGACGAGGACGGCAAGGCCGCCAAGCAGTTCGATCAGACCGACGATGACGGCCGTTGCCGTTGGCGCCGGCAAGCCGAGGCCGCCGAAATAGGCGGCGGTGCCGGAAATGGCGGTGAGCTTGCCGAAACCGGAAAGCAGGAAAATGACCGCGAGCAGGATGCGGCCGAGGAGGATGGTGACAGAGCTGTTGGACGCGGTGCCGGCGCCGGCGGCTGAAGTGTTGATGGACATGGTGGCTCTCCGAATGGGTTGAATGAGCCAGAGATAGACGATGCCGACTGTTCACCAAAGCCGCCTATCTGGCGACACATTGTTCACAGTCCGCACATTTCCATGATCGGGCAAGACGCGCGAAATTCGTGTCGAAAGGCGGGGCGGCGGGAGGAAATTCTCCCGCCGAAAACACCTTATCCCGGATGCGTCATGTCCTCCGGCCGCACCAGCCGGTCATAGTCAGCCTCGCTGACCAGCCCGGTGGCCAGTGCTTCCTCGCGAAGCGTGGTGCCCTTCTTGTGCGCCGTCTTGGCGATCTTGGCGGCGTTGTCATAGCCGATGGTCGGGGCCAGCGCCGTTACCAGCATCAGCGAGCGGTCGAGGGCCGCCTTGATGTTGTCTTCGCGGGCCTCGATGCCGACGACGCAATTGTCGGTGAAGGAGACCGACGCGTCGGCGAGGAGCTGCACGGACTGCAGGAAGTTGTAGGCCATCAGAGGATTGTAGACATTGAGCTCGAAATGGCCCTGGCTGCCGGCGAAGGTCACCGCGGCGTTGTTGCCGAACACCTGCACGCAGACCTGTGTCATCGCTTCGCACTGCGTCGGGTTGACCTTGCCGGGCATGATCGAAGAGCCGGGCTCGTTCTCCGGCAGCGACAATTCGCCGAGCCCGGAGCGTGGGCCGGAGCCGAGGAAGCGGATGTCGTTGGCGACCTTGAAGAGTGCTGCGGCAGCCGCGTTGATGGCGCCGTGCGAGAACACCATGGAATCGTGTGCGGCGAGCGCCTCGAACTTGTTCGGCGCGGTGACGAAGGCGATGCCGGTGATGGCGGCGATGCGATCAGCCACCCGCTCGGCGAAGCCGACAGGCGCATTGAGGCCGGTACCGACGGCGGTGCCGCCCTGCGCCAGTTCCTGCAGGCCGGGCAGCGTCATTTCGATGCGCTTGATCGAGGAGGCGACCTGCGCCGCATAGCCGGAAAATTCCTGGCCGAGAGTGAGGGGAGTGGCATCCTGCGTGTGCGTGCGGCCAATCTTGATGATGTGATTGAAGGCCCTGGCCTTGGCGTCCAGCGCCTTGTGCAGGTGCTTCAGCGCCGGCAGCAAATCGTGCACGATGCGCTCGGCGCAGGCAATGTGCATGGCCGTCGGATAGGTGTCGTTCGACGACTGGCTCATGTTGACGTGATCGTTGGGGTGCACCGGCTTCTTCGACCCCATCACGCCGCCAAGCATCTCGATCGCCCGGTTGGAGATCACCTCATTGGCGTTCATGTTGGACTGCGTGCCGGAGCCGGTCTGCCAGACCACCAGCGGGAAATGGTCGTTGAGCTTGCCGTCGATGACCTCTTGCGCGGCCGCGATGATCGCCTTGCCGATCGCCGGATCGAGCCGCTTCAGCTCCATGTTGGCTTCCGCCGCGGCCCGCTTGACGATACCGAGCGCGCGCACGATCGAAGCCGGCTGCTTTTCCCAGCCGATCTTGAAATTGCCCAGGGAGCGCTGCGCCTGCGCCCCCCAATAACGGTCCGCTGCAACCTCGATGGGGCCGAACGTATCGGTTTCGGTTCTGGTCTTTGGCGTGCTCACGGCAAGTCTCCGGTCTGTCGATTTGGGCAAGGGCGTATCGCGTTGCACAATGGCCTTCAAGCGGAGATTGCGGGTGGTGTGAATGCAAATCGGTTGAAGGAGCATTCCTCCTTCTCCCCTCATGCCCCGATCGTCAGCCCCGGACCTTTTTCTTCCAGCGACGCAACCGCGTACGCAGGAAGGAGATGCGGCCGAAAGGGAGAATTGGCCGTCCCGATGGCGGATTTGGCCGTTCTTCCCGGCGTTGACCCACAAGGTTCATCAACCGACAGAAGGCAGGGATTTCCAAGCCTTGCAGACGTTTGACGAGACTGTCGGGCAGTGGCGTCGAGCGCCAGGCAAAGTAGGTCTCGTAGTCTTGCGGCGTTTCGATCAGATGCTGGAGATAGGCCGCCAGGTCCCTGGCGTTGGGGAAAGCGTTGGCGTCGATGTATGAATTTGCAGGGACGAATTCATCAACATTCGGGGCGCCAAGGTAGATCGGCACGGTGCCGGCCGCGAATGCGTCGTAGATCTTCTCGGTGACATAGTCGGGCTCTATCGAGTTCTCCGTGGCAAAGCAGAATTTGTGCCGCGCAATGGTTTCGATCTTGGTCTTCTGACCGAGATCGGGGCCGATGATCGACCGGTTGTTGAAGTGTCGGCCATAGGAATCGATCTTGATGTGGCGTGACAGTTCGGTCGCCAGATCGACGCGACCGCTGTGGTTCAGCCCGGCCGATTGAAAGAGTGCGACCGGTGCCTCTTCCGTCTTCGGCCCGATTGGTTTGGCCAATATTTCTTCCCACCATTGCTTGGGCGGAAGGTAGGGCACCCAGACGTCCGACCCGGATTCATGCGTCATCGTGAGGTCGAAGTGCTGCATGATCTTGGGATCGGCAATGCGGTTGTGGTTTTGGCGGCTCTCCATGGACCAGGCCACCCAGTATTGGCCAGGGTACTTGTAGGCGTCGCCGATTTCGCGGAAGTTCGGAATGTGGCAAACGACTGCCGCCGCCTCGGAAATCCGGCGTTTGTCCAGCGTCCACCTCCCCGGCAATTCGCAATGGATGGACCCAATGTCGACGGGCTTGCCGAAGAACGTCGTGTAGAAGAGGATCAGCGGATCGTCTGACGACATGGCGGCACGCGTGTCCGGGATATTCTCGCTCTTCGTGACAGACGCGGAATCGGACGTCGGTCAAGTACACCGGCTTGTCCACGGCGCAAGACGCCAGCCCGCAGTTCACCCCGCGGTGTAGCCGCCGTCGATGGAGAAGATGCCGCCGCTGGTCCACGCCGCCTCATCGCTCGCCAGATAGATCGCGATGCCGGCCAGATCGCTCGTCTGGCCGATGCGGCCGAGGGGATAACTTCGCTCGACATAGGCCCTGAGATCGGCCTGCGCGGCCGCCGGCAGGTTCTCGATCGACCGGCGCCGCATGGCTGTGTCGACCGTGCCGGGCGCGATGGCGTTGACACGGATGCCGCGCGGGCCGAGCTCGAAGGCCAGCGATTTGGTCAGCGAGTTCAACGCGCCCTTGGACAGGGAGTAAAGGCTGGACGGCCGCTTCGGGATCATCTTGTTAGCGAAATAGGAGGAGATGTTGATGACGGAGGCGCCAGCACCAAAATGCTGCAGCAGTCCCTGGGTGAGGAAGAACGCGGCTGTCACATTGAGCGCGAAGGAGTGCTGGAACTGTGCCTCGCTTACGGTCTCGAATGGCACGAGATAGGCCACACCGGCATTGTTGACGAGAACGTCGAGCGGCCGGCCGGAGCCTTTCACGTGTTCGGCAACCGCTGCGATGCCGGGGCTTGTGGCAAGGTCGGCCGACAATGTCTCCACGGTTCCCCCTGGGCCGGCAGCCGCCAGTTTCTCGCGCGCGGCTTCGAGCTTGCCGGCGTCGCGGCCGACGATCAGGACATCGGCGCCCTCGCGCAGGAACGCCTCGGCGATTGCCAGGCCGATGCCGTCCGAGCCGCCGGTCACCAGCGCATGCTTGTCTTGAAGCCTCATTTGGCGCTCCGAAGTTTTGGGTCAGGCCAGAGCACCGCATGGTCGCGGCCCGGGTCAAGCCGCGGGCCTATCCCACGGTATGAACTTCGTCAGGTGCCGACGCCGGGATTGTCTGCCCTTGCATCCGCCGCGCCAACGGGATAGCCGCGTTTGATCGAAACGGGCCGCGGCGAGCGTCTTTTGAAAATGGCACCACTCAAGAATGGACCGAAAGCGCTTCCCATGGCTGTCGATGTCGTCGAGGTTGGCAGGCGCTTTCTGCCTGGGCTCAATCGCGGCGAGATCCATTGCCGTTTCGAAGGCGGGACGCTCAAGGTGCGCTCCCGCGCTGCCTGGCTTGAGCGGCACGTGCAGGTCCTGACCTTGATCGCCGAGGCATTGGCGTCCCTGGGCGTCGAAAGCCTGCCGCCCTTCTATATGCTGCTCGGCGATACGCCGTCGCGCAGAAGGTATCGCTATTTCCGCACGCGCTTTGCCTTCTCTCAAGCCGACGGCTATGGCGAGGTAGCCGCGCCGGATTTCGTTTTCGATGGCTGGCCGGACGCGAAGTTCGACGATTACGACCAGAAAACGCGGGCGATGGCTGCCGCCTCCGAAGAGCCGCCGCGCGATGACAGATTGTTCTGGGCGGGGCGCTGCATGAACCATGCTCGCCAGGCGATAGTCGAGATTGCAAAGGCGCGGCCGGATCTGATTGAGGCCTACAACACCGAGCCGAACTACAACACCAGCATCAATCGGTATTCCGCGACCTTCAAGACAATGGAAGACCAGGTCGCCACCTACAGGTACATGATCGACGTCGAGGGCGCGGGCTACAGTGGCCGCTTCAAGATGCTGCTCCACACCAAACGGGTCGTGCTGTTGCAGGATCGGCCGTGGCGCGAGTGGTTTTTCGACGATATCGAACCGTTTCGCCACTATGTCCCGGTGGCGCGCGACCTGTCCGATCTGGCCGAACGCATAGAGTGGCTGCGCGCCAATCCGAAACTGGAGGCCGAGATAGCCGCGGAGGCGCAGGATTTCGCCAGGACCCGCCTGACACGCGCGGCAGCGGTGGCGGCATGGGCGAGGCTCCTGAAGGATCACGCCGCCGCCGGCGGCAACCTGAAATCCGGCCTTGAGCGGCGCAAGCGCGCGACCGGCTGGCCACCCTGACGGTACGCCCTTCACTTGGCATGGAATTCGGCCTGCCCAAAGGCCGGGGCCGGCCTATGCGCTGACGGTCGCAGGCTGGTGCATGGCCAGCCGCGCGGCGACGAAATCCTTGACCTGGCGGATGGCCTGTTCACGCGACACGCTGCCCGGCTCCAGGCCGAGCCGCAACCAAAGCCCGTCGATCAGCGCGGTGACGCCAAGCGCGATGTCATCGGCAACCTTGGGCGAGGTGAGGCCGTGCAGGCCGGACAACAGGTTCGAGCGCATGCGCGCGTGAAGCACCTTCTGGATCCGCGCCAGCTTCTCGTCGCGCGGCACCTCGGCGCAGAGCGAAAGCCAGGCATGGCAAAGCGATGGCTGGAACAGATGCTCCTCGAAATTGCCATCGATCACCGCATCGAGGCGTTCCCTTGGCGAGCGCGCCCGACGAAGCCGGGCGACCACGGCGTCGCGCAGCACGGCGTTGGCTTCGCGCATCGCATGTTCGAACAATTCCTGCTTGTTGCGGAAATAGTGCAGCACGATGCCCTTGGAGGCGCCGGCATGGGCGGCAACCTTTTCCAGGGTCGCGCCGGCAATGCCTTCGCGCTCCAGCACCGCGAAAGCGGCTTGCCGCAACTCCTTGCGGCGTATGTCACCGAGACGCCTGAGTTTCACGGGTTCGATCCACGCATTGCGAATCCACGTTGACATCTTCGTCCGCCTAGATCAACTATTGACCGACGGGACAATAAAAAGACCAATTGGTCAATTAAGGACAAGAGGAGAACCGAAATGTTGCGCATCCTTGCAAATGGCGTGTGCCTTGCCGCTTTGGTGCTGGCGTCTCACGCGGCCCAGGCGGCAGAGGCCGAAGAGTGCAGGACCGTTCGCATGGCCGAGCCTGGCTGGAACGATCTCGCCTTCACCACTGGTGTGGCCAACATCCTGCTGCAAGCGCTCGGCTATCAGTCGCAGAGCGAAGTGCTCGGCATCAACGTCATCTACGAGGGCATGAAAAACAGGGATCTCGACCTGTTCCTGGGTTACTGGGATCCGGCGATGGTCACCTACTACGAGCCCTACAAGAAGGACGGCTCGATCGAGAATGTCCGCGTCAATCTCGTCGGGGCCAAATACACCTTCGCCGTACCGACTTATGTCTGGGAGGCCGGGGTCAAGGACGTTTCCGACCTGCACAAATTCGCCGACAAGTTCGGCAAGAAAATGTACGGCATCGAACCCGGTTCCAATCAATTGATGATGGACGCCATCGCCGATCCGGCCTTCGGCCTTGACGGCTGGCACGTGGTCGAGTCGAGCGAAGCGGGCATGCTCTCGGAGGTCGGCTATGAGATCAAGGAGAAGCAGTTCATCGTCTTTCAGGGCTGGGCCCCGCATCCGATGAACACCATGTACGATTTCAAATATCTGACTGGTGGCGACAAGTTCTTTGGCCCGAACTTCGGCGCCGCGACGGTGACGACGCAGGTCCGCAAGGGCTATCTGCAGCAATGTCCCAATGTCGCGCAGTTCCTGAAAAATCTCGCCTTCGACATCGATTTCGAGAATGTCGGCATGGGCTACCTGATCAATGACGGCATGAAGCCGGAGGACGGGGCATCGAAGGCGATCACGCTGAACAAGGACCGCCTCGACACCTGGCTCGCCGGCGTCACCACCTTCGACGGCAAGCCCGGCCTTGCCGCGGTCAAGGAGAAGCTCGGCCTGTGACGGCGGTCGAACTGAAGGCGGCATCGGCTGCGGAGCAGGACGCCTGGGCCGGCCGCAAGCAATTCGTCAATCCCGGCGGCCTCGAGATCGCCTATGTCGAGATATCGGGCGCCGAGCCGGCACTGGTTCTGGTGCACGGCTTCACCGACACCAGCCGCAGCTTTTCGCTGCTGGCGCCTCACCTGGCCGGCCGCCGGCTGATCATGCCCGACCTGCGCGGCCATGGCGCCTCGCCGTCGGGCAAAGGTTGCGGCATTACCGACTTCGCCGATGACATTGCCGGGTTGATCCGGCATCTCCAACTCGATCGGCCTGTTGTCGTGGGCCATTCGCTGGGCGCCATGGTGGCCATCGCTCTGGCTGCGCGATACGCCGAGCTCCTCGGGGGGCTGGTGGTCATGGCAGGCACGTTGAAGCCCGATTTCGCACGCGACCATCCACTCGTGACGGGTGTTCAGGCCCTGCGTGACCCGATATCGCCAGCCGACCCGTTCTATGACTGGTGGCATGCCTGCCGGTCCGATGTGCCCCAGCCGTTTCTAGCCGGCCTGGCGAAAGACGCATCGGCCATGCCCGCGGCGCGCTGGCGCGCCATTCTGGAAGAGATATGCCCGGCCGACCTGACCAGTGCGGCACAGGCAGTGCGGACCCCGACGCTGATCATCGCCGGCGCGTGCGACCCGCTGTTTGGCGAGGCGCACCAGGAGGCGCTGTTGCGCAGCCTGGCGGGGGCGAGACTCGCGCGCGCCGAAGCCTGTGGCCACAACCCGCATTGGGAGGATCCGGCCTTTGTCGCCGGGGCCATCATCGAGGCATTGGGAGCCTAACGCCGGACCAATGATCGCGAAGTTGACGAGGGCGGGCCAACGGACCCGCGCTCAAATATCGATGTTGGCAGAATGAGTCTTTCCGCCGGGCGTGGCTCTCCCTTCAATCGACGGATAAGCAATTCCGCGACACTCTTGCCAAGCGCGTAGACGGGCTGGTCGATGACGGTGATGGGTGGCGTTGTCACACTCGTCCAGTCCGCATCGTGGAAGGTGATCAGCGAAATGTCCTCGGGAACCCGCAAGCCGCGCTCGCGGATCACCCTGAATATCTCCAGTGCTATGACGCTGTCGGAGGCAAGGACCGCCGTCGGCCGATCCGGCCCGGACAGCATCTCGTCGGCAGCCCTGCGCGTTTCGGCGGGGCTTGTTGCACCAAGGCGGACATAACGTTCTGGCCGATCAATTCCGGCATCTCGGCACACGGTGAGGTAACCGTCGATGCGCTCGCGAACCGAGGAGGTATAGATTTGCCCGAGATCGCGGTACTCGTGCCCTTCGGCGTCGACCGCGGTCACATAGGCGATCTTGCGGTGTCCGGCATCCACAAGAATGCGGGTCGCTCGCATGGCGATGCCGCGATCGTCGACCGTGACTGTATCGACATCCAGATCGGGCAGCGCCCTGTCGAGCAGGGCAAGCGGCCGGCCTGAACGATGGATGTCGCGCAGGTGTGAGATGTCACGCGATTCCGATGGCGTGACGATCAGCCCGTCGACGCGCTTGCCGATCAATAGCCGCACAGCTGCCTTTTCAACCTCGATCCGCTCGCCGGAGTTAGCCAGAATGACGTTGAACCCGGCTGCCCTTGCGGCGTCGCTGATGCCACGCACCGCGAGGCTGAAGAACGGGTTCTCGATGTCGCCGACAACCACCCCGATGATGCCGGACCGGCCGGTCGTCATGCTGCGAGCCAGCTCGTTCGGACGGTAGTCCAGTGCCTTGGCCGCGGCCACGACATCAGCGCGGATCGTGTCGCTGACGACGCCGTATCCGCCGAGCACGCGCGCGGCTGTCGCCTTCGAGACGTTTGCCGCGCGGGCGACATCGCTGACCGTTATCGACGGGGTCTTGGGCGCGGTTCTTTTCATCGGATGAACGACTACAAGAGTTGTTGACGGAAGGTCAATCTGGCGATAACGATTATCAAAGAGACCGGTCTCAATCAACAAGAGACCGGTCTCTTTTAGAGAATTGCGAGCCAGGAGGCTGTGACGGAACGTCCCGCGATTGCGGTGGCGGGCGATGTCAGGCGCGAGAGTGCGGGCTCGACACAAATACCAAGAAGAACAGACCTTCAGAGTGGAGAGAAGACATGAGCAGGATAGGAATTCTCAAGTCGTTGATGTCACCGGTGCGGACCGGCGCAATGGCTCTTATGGCCGTGTGCATCGGCGCCGGCTTGCTTTCGACAGCCGCCGCCGCGGATGACAATCCCTACGGTCTTATTGATGCGAAAGTCATCAGCGTTGGGACCATGGGCGATGCCAAACCCTACGCTTTCACCCAGGCGGATGGCACCTTCACCGGTTTCGACATCGAACTGTTCCGCAACGTCGCGAGCCGCTTGGGATTCAAGCCGGACCAGGTGATCTTCACCGGCCAGGAATTCTCGGCGTTGATGCCTTCGGTTGCGAACGAGCGCTTCGATGTCGCGGTCGCGGCAATCGGCACGACGGAAGCGCGCAAGAAGACCGTCGACTTTTCCGACGGGTATCTTGCAGGCTATCTCTCCGTGCTGACCGCCGACAAGGCGATCACGTCGGCGGAAGGGCTCAAGGGCAAGCGTCTCGGCGTCGTGCAGGGGACGCTCCAGGAAATCTACGCGGCGAAGAATTTTGTCGGAACCGATCTCGTCAAATTCCCCGACAACAATTCTGCCGTTTCAGCACTCAACAACGGAACCGTCGACGCGCATTTCCTCGATTACGAGGCCGCCAAGGACTATGGCGTTCGCTATCCGAACCTGAAGATCGCGGTCAATATTCCTTCCTTTGACGCACCCGCCGGCTTCGTGGTGCGCAAGGGCAACGACAAGTTTCGCGAGGCATTGAACACCGCCCTTCATGCGGCCATGCAGGACGGCACCTGGAAGACGCTCTACGAGAAGTGGTTCCCCGGTTCGCCGATGCCCGACCAGTATCTCCCCAAGAAGTAATCGCACCCGGCCGCCGGCTTTCACACCGGCGGCCGGGCCTTATGCTGCCGCACTCGATGGCGGACGATGCGGACAGCGCAACCGAAAGGGGTGCGAATGGACTGGCTTGAAAACCTGCGGCGCAGTTTCCTCGACTGGCAGGCCATGGCGGACGTGCTGCCCAGCATGATCACCATCGGATTGAAGAACACGTTGATCCTCGCGGCCGCGTCCACGGTACTGGGTGTCGTTCTCGGCATGATCCTGGCAGTCATGGGCATCTCGCAATCGCGCTGGCTACGCCTTCCCGCCCGGGTCTACACCGATATTTTCCGTGGCCTTCCGGCGATCGTCACCATCCTGCTGATCGGCCAGGGCTTTGCCCGCATCGGCCGTGAAATCTTTGGGCCTTCGCCTTATCCGCTCGGCATTCTCGCCCTCAGTCTGATCGCCGGCGCCTACATCGGCGAAATCTTCCGCTCGGGTATCCAGAGCGTCGAGCGCGGGCAGATGGAGGCCTGCCGGGCGCTCAGCATGAGCTACGGCCAAGGCATGCGCCTGATCGTGATACCGCAAGGCGTCCGCCGTGTCTTGCCGGCCCTGGTCAACCAGTTCATCGGCAACGTCAAGGATTCGAGCCTCGTCTACTTCCTCGGCCTGCTCGCATCGGAGCGCGAGATTTTCCGTGTCGGCCAGGACCAGGCGGTGGTCACCGGAAACCTCTCGCCATTGCTTCTGGCCGGCGTGTTCTATCTCGTCATCACTGTGCCATTGACCCACATGGTCAACTACATCGACAACTCGCTGCGGGCTGGAAAGCAAAAGGCCGGCCACGTCACCAGCGGTCTTGCCGAGGTCGATGAACTGGAAAACGCCGTCAGCAATCCACCTGCGCAGAGCGGTCTTGAGGACAATTCCGCGCTTCCCCGCTTCAAGGGCGGCAGTCTCACCATCACCGATCTCGACATGGCCTATGGCAATCTCGATGTCCTCAAGGGCGTCAGCCTGGCGGTCAAGCCGGGGACGGTCACCTGCGTCATCGGCCCGTCAGGGTCGGGCAAGTCGACCTTGTTGCGCTGTCTCAACCGCCTGGTCGAGCCCAAGGGTGGTGACGTGCTGCTCGATGGCGCGAGCATCCTGGCGATGAAGCCTGAAAAACTGCGCCGGCGTGTCGGCATGGTTTTCCAGCATTTCAACCTGTTTCCGGACCATACAGCCCTGGAAAACGTCATGCTGTCGCTGACCAAGGTCAAGGGCATTCCGGTGCAGGAGGCCGAGCGCATCGCCGAGGCGCGCCTTGCCGATGTCGGGCTCGCCGCCCGCAAACACCATCGTCCCGGCGGTCTTTCCGGTGGACAGCAGCAGCGCGTGGCGATCGCCCGCGCGCTTGCGATGGACCCGGAGGTTATCCTGTTCGACGAGGTGACGAGCGCTCTCGATCCCGAACTGGTGAAGGGCGTTCTCAACCTGATGGCGGACCTCGGCCGGCGCGGCATGACAATGGTCGTGGTGACGCATGAAATGGGCTTTGCCCGCAAGGTCGCCGATCAGGTCGTCTTCATGGATGAAGGCCGCGTCATTGAGGCCGGCACGCCCGCCGCGATCTTCGACACTCCAAAGAGCACGCGTCTGAAACACTTCCTTGCCGAAGTGCTTTGATCCCACGATCGCAGACCCTGAGACGGTCGCCCGATCCAACCTCCACCAGTGAAAGAATACCCCATGGCTACATCACGTTCGGTCTCAAAGGTCATTGTTGTCGGGGGCGGCATTTTCGGTGTCTCCTCGGCCGTTCATCTTGCGAGGCTCGGGATCGAAACCGTTTTGGTCAATAATGGACCGCTCGCCAAGGGAGCTTCCGGCCGCTCGCTCGCTTGGCTGAATTCCGCGCGCAGGCGATCGGCGGAGTATCATCGCCTGCGCATGATCGGTATCGACCGCTACCGCACGCTGTCGGCAAGATATCCCGATGCTGCCTGGCTGCGCTTTGACGGCGGCCTGACATGGGATGCCGATGACGCCTCGAACGAGATCGCGGATGTCTTCGCCCATGAAAAGGGCCTCGGCTATGACGCGCAACATCTGTCCGCGGGCGCGATAGCTTCAGCCACGCCCGGCATCGCTGCAAGCGCTGTCACGCCTCAAGGCGCGATCTTCAATCCGGGCGAGGGTTGGGTCGACCTGCCGTCGCTGATCGAGATATTGATCGCGGAATTTCTGCAGCGCGGCGGGCAGCTGGTCACCGACGCCGGAAGCGCCGCGGTCACGGTCATCGACGGCCGCGCCACTGGCGTCACCACGACAAGCGGCGCCAGCTTCGCTGCCAATGCGGTACTGCTGGCGACCGGCGGCGACGTGCCGCGAATGGTTGCGGTCACCGGCAAGCATATCGCCGACGGAACGCCGATCGCGCTGCTGGTCAGGACCAAGTCGGTCGACTTGCCCCTCCGGGCCGTGCTCAACACACCGCGCGTCGCCATCCGCCCGACGCCGGACGGAGCCCTGGTGCTCGATTCCGCTTGGTCGGAAGAAGAGGTGGCCGTCAATTCCGACGGCACCTATGGTGTGAAGGGTTCGACCGTCCAGGGGCTTCTCGATGAAGCCTCGAAGGTTCTCGAAGGCCATCCGAAACTGGAACTGGAAAGCTACGGCGTCGGCCCCAAGCCGATCCCCGGCGACGGCGAGCCGGTCTTCGGCCAACTGAAGGACATCCAGGGATATTACGTCGCCTTCAGCCACAGCGGCGCAACGCTTGGCCTGATTGCGGGCGAACTGCTCGCCGGCGAGATCGCCAGCGGCACTGGGCATCCGCTGCTTGCGAACTTCCGTCCAAGCCGCTTTTGACCAGACCAGTCCAAAGGCTTCCGGCGCTTCATTTCAATTTCCACTCATGCGTCAGGGGTACGCACATCGGCTGACGACATCGCCGAAACTGGACGGACGGACGCCGCTTGTGCTGAAATTCCGCCGATGATGAATCACCGGCGGCCAAAATTGCTTTCACGACGCAGCTTTCTGATGCAGGTAGCCGGTCTTGCCACGGCTGGTGCGGTTTCACGCCCGGCGTTCAGCCAGACAGGGCAGCGCATCCAGCCCATCGACGCCACCTTCCTGTTCATCGCCGATATCCATGCCTGCCGCATGGCGAGTGGCTTGAGTCCCAACTGCCAGCAGGAGGGCAAGACCGACGCCGCGTTGCTGCGCAATGTCGCGGCACTGAATGCCATCGGCGACAAGGACTGGCCTGCCGAGATCAATGGCGTCGCCACCCGCTTGCGTTCAGCGGGCCGCCGGATCGGCATGCCGCTCGGCCTTGTCATCGGCGGTGATATCACCGACGACGGCGGCGGCCAGATCACCCAGCCGAGCGAGGGTACGCAGCTGCTTCAATTCAGCCAGCGCTACAGCCAGGGCGTCGGCCCGGATCGCATTCACATGCCGGTCTATATCGGGCTCGGCAACCACGATCTCGACCAGAACGGTCCGCCGCATCATGTCGACTGGTATCGGCGCGAACTGCGTGACTATGTCGAAGTCAACCATCGCGCCGGCGTGTTCTTCAAGCCGCCCGTGCCGGCCACCGACTACGATGTCGAGACCGACTGCTATTCATGGGATTGGGGTGGCCTGCATCTCGTCCAGACGCATCGTTTCGCCGGCGATACCGGCCATGGCGCCGATTCGAGCCTGCCATGGCTCAAGCAGGATCTGGCGACCTATGCGTCGGATGGCCGTCCTGTCATCCTGTTCCAGCACTATGGCTGGGACACATTTTCGACGGAGCGGTGGGATCCCGCCAAGCGGACCTATGACGATGGCGGCGCCGGTGCGCCGCACTGGTGGGGCGAGGCCGACAGGCAGGCGCTGGTGGCGGCGCTGAAGGGTTACAATGTCATTGCCGTCTTCCACGGCCATCAGCACGAAACCTCGCTGATCTACCGCCGTGACGGGCTCGACCTGTTCAAGCCGAAGGCTGCCTATATGGGAGGTTTCGCTCTGGCCAGGGTGACCAGCGACGGCATGGACGTGGTGCTGGGCGAGGCGACCGACGACCACGGCGAGATCGCTTTCACCAACGCTTTCAGCAAGGGCTGGAGCACATGAAAAAGGCGGCCTCGGGCAGCCGCCTTTTCCGATCTTCCCGATGCTGAATCAGAACGCCTTCCTGACCTTGTCCTTCACGTCGCCATAGGCCCTCTGCACCTTGCCCGCGACCTTGTCGGCCATGCCTTCGGCCTGGGTCCGCCGGTTGCCGGTGGCCTTGCCGGCTGCTTGCTTGATCGAGCCCTTGACCTGCTTAGCCACGCCGGCGACCTGATCCTTGTTCACCATTTCGCATCTCCTGGGATTTCGGGATTTTCACTCGCGAAGGGCAAACGGTCCAGCCTTGCTTAGGTTCCGCAGGCCGCAGGGTGCCGCCAGACAACTGGTTGCCTCTGGCGAGGCAATGCGGCTAGGGTCTGCGCGGGACCAGCCTACGGGCGGCCGGGGGAGTTCTATGCGTTTTCTGTTTCGCCTTGCCTTGGCGGTCGCTGTCTGCGTGCTGACGGCAGGTTGCATCGCCGACGATGTCGGACCGATCAACGTCCTGACATCCGAAGCAGGCCACCCTTCACCGACCTTCATCCCCGATCCGGGTGACGATGGTTCGACCGTGGTCGGCCTCGCCTTTTCCGGCGGGGGCACCAGGGCGGCTGCCTTCTCCTATGGCGTGCTGCAGGCCCTGGACGACATCGTCATCGACGAGCGGCCGTACCGCCGCACGCTGGTCGACGACATCAGGATGATTTCCGGAGCGTCCGGCGGCGCCATCGCGGCGGCTTATTTCGGCTACAAGGGCAAGGACGGCTACCAGGATTTTCGCCAGCGTTTCCTGATCCAGGACGCGGAAGCCGATCTCAGGACATCGGTGTCGCCGCTCAATCTCGTGCGCGCCTATTATGGCGGCGTCAATGACCGCAGCGGCTTCGCCAAATGGCTGAACGACCATCTTTTCGACGGCGCGACCTTCGAGGCGTTCCGCAAGCCGGACCGGCCGATCGTCTGGGTCAACGCGTCCGATATCTACAACCGCACGCCGTTCATGTTCACCTACGACACCTTCGCGGCTCTGTGCAGTGACCTCGACAAGGTGCGGCTGGCCGATGCGGTTGCCGCCTCCGCCGCCGTGCCCATCGTCTTCGCCCCGATCGTGGTCGCCGCCACCAAGCCGAATTGCGGTTACCGCAAGCCATTGTGGCTGAGCCGGGCGCTTGCCGACCGCAACGCCTCGCTCAGGCTGAAGGCCTACGCCAGCGCGCTCGATTCCTACCAGAACGCCGATCCGCTCGATTATGTGAAGCTGCTCGACGGCGGCTTGACCGACAATATCGGCGTCACCGGCTTTTCGCTCGAGCGCTCGGCCGCCGGCACGCCCTACGGGCCGCTGTCGCCTTCGGCGGCCGTTCGCCTGACGACGCTGATCTTCATCGTCGCCGATGCGGGCAGCAACAGGGATGTGAGTTGGGCGAAATCACTCCATGGGCCAAAGGCCTCGGAACTGCTCGACGCCGTGACCAGCACCACGCTTTCTTCCTCGGTGCGCGACGAATTCGATGCCCTGACCCTGGCCGTCTCGCAGTGGAAGGAGGAGTTGGTGCGCTACCGCTGCGCCTTGCCGACCCCGACGGTGGCCGCCTATCGAGGCTCGACGGGCGGCTGGAATTGCCGCGACGTCCGGCTCGTGGTGCAGCACCTGTCTTTCGCCGACCTCGATCCGGCGGTGCAAATCAGGCTCAACGCCATACCGACCCGGCTGAAGCTGCCGGTCGAAGAGGTCGACCTCACCATAGAAGCCGGACGCGAGGCGCTGCGCGTCAATGCCGATATTGCCAGCGCGGTCGCCGCGATCCGCGCCCGCGCCGGGGTTTCGCCTGGGGCGCAATTGGCTGCGCAGGCAAACTGAGTTCATCGCCGGGTGAAAGCTGCAAGGCGGCCGAAACGCTTTGCTGCCATTGCGTTGCGTGGCTGGAACAGTTCATCGTTTCACGGAAACACCGAACTGCCCTAACTCTTTGTTTGGACTCATTTCCCAAGGGAAAGCGCTACGCGCTTTTCCCGGCAAAACCGCTACACACTTTTCCTGGAATTGCTCTAGTGTGACGAAAATTTGGGGGAAATCGCCTTGGCTGAATTCACGCTCTACATCGGCAACAAATGTTTCTCCTCCTGGTCGCTCAGGCCATGGGTGGCGATGAAGCATCTGGAGATCCCGTTCGAGGAAAGCTTCGTGCGCCTGCGGACGCCCGAGACCTTTGCCAATCTTGCCAAGGTTTCGCCGACCGGACAGGTACCCGTCTTGGATCACAAGCCGTCGCAGGGCGGGGGCAGGATCGTCTGGGAAACCCTTGCCATTCTTGAATATCTTGCCGACCTGTTTCCGGACAGAGGGCTCTGGCCCGACGATATCGGCGCCCGGGCCTTGGCCCGCTCGGTGGCCACCGAAATGCATTCCGGCTTTCGCGAGGTCCGTTATGGCTGGCCGATGAATCTGCGCCGGCCCAAGGGCCACAAGCCGCTCGACGCCGAAGGCGAAGTGCAGCGCGCTCGCATCGAGGCCATCTGGCGCGCGTGTCGCGAAAAATACGGCAAGGGCGGCCCCTTCCTGTTTGGCCATTTCACCGCGGCCGATGCCATGTACGCGCCGGTCGTCACCCGCTTCGACACCTATGGCGGTGAACTCGCGCCCGACACCAGGGCCTATGTCGACGCCGTGCTGGCCACGCCGGCGATGCGGCACTGGTACGCGGAAGCGGCGAAGGAGCCCTGGCCGGAACCGGGACCGGACGAATAGGTCAATCGAGGCGGAATACCGATGGCCGATTGACGGGGTTTTGGAGAAGGGCCGATGGCCAGCAACGACGGACCGCCCACAGCGCCATTGATATTTCATTGCCGGCTGATCCCGCCTCGACCGGATTTCGCCTTCACAATGACCGAGGAAGAAAAGGAACTGATGGGGCGGCATGCCGACTACCTTCGCTGCAAGCTTCGCGAGGGTAGCATGATCGTGGCTGGCCCGGTTGCCGACCCGGCCGGCCCCTGGGGCCTATTGATCCTGCGTGTCGGGAGCGAAGCCGAGGCGAGGGCCGTGATCGATGGCGATCCAGTGTCGCGTTCCGGCCGCGGTTTCCACTACGAGATCCTGCCGCTGATCAGCGCCATTATATAGCCAGGCTCGCGGCCCGGCTTCGGCCTCCTGGCACATACAAGTTGGTTCCGGTTGTGGTGCGTTTTTGGACGTTGTCTTTCGGCCGCTTCGCCAGTTGAGGTCTTATGTCTGGGCAATCATAGGTTGAATTCAGGCCGATGGAAAACCACAAATTGACTCGGCGGCAAAAGAAGCCTACAAGAAATATGTCGATATTTGTTTGACTGACTTTTGTTATCCGCGCACGCTTGCGCGCCTTTGACGAACTTCCCCATCAAAAATCGAGACAAAAATCGTTGTGCATTCGCACCGCGATTAACGAATATTTGCCATGGAAAGGGTTCGTTTATGAGCACCGGCACAGTTAAATGGTTCAACGCCACCAAAGGTTTTGGTTTTATTCAGCCTGACGACGGCTCGGCCGACGTTTTCGTCCACATCTCGGCCGTAGAGCGCGCCGGCATGCGCGACATCGTCGAGGGCCAGAAGCTCGGCTACGAGATGGTCCGCGACAACAAGTCGGGCAAGATGTCCGCCGACCAGTTGAAGGCGGCCTGAAGAAAGAATTCAGCCCTCCCGGTGACCACGGATGTACTGGCACCGGTGATGGGCGAATTCGGGCGCATGGCCTCGGAAACCTGAGTTTCCAAGGCACATCATGAGCATGAACGGAGTGTTCCTATGCATCCATCTGGATGTGCGGTACTCCTACGGAGGTCAGGCGGTGCCTGGCCTTTTTCATTTTACGCTTGTTGCTGCCGAAAATGCGCTGCGCGTCGGGCTGAACGTGCTAAGGAACGCCTCAGCAATTTGAATCCGCTGCCCTATTGCCCCAATGCCGTGTTGCTTCGTGCGTGGTCCTGACCGAAGAGCCGGTCTCGTCCTATCGGCACCAGGCTCCTGACAGGAGAAAGATTTTGACCGCCCATTCGAAGACCGCCGATCCGGCGGCGTCGCTGTTCAGCAGGACGCAAACCCAGTCAATGTCGCTCAACCGCATTATATCCGAGCGCGATGCCGTAAGCGAGGCGCGGGAAGCCAAGACCGCCCGTTTGCGCGAACTGCGCCTGGAAAAGGAAGCCGACGAGATGGCGGCGGCGGCAGCACTTGCGGTGCAGCCGAAACGAGCCGGAAAACGCTGATGGCCACCAAGCGCGTACCACAGACGCCGATCGCGGCCGATGCGACCATTGCCGACATGGTCGAAACCCTGGACAAGCCGGTCGAATACGTCCGGCGCGTGCTGGAAAAACTCGAACGCTGTAAGCGCGCCCATGGCGATGCCCAGGTGCGCGTTGGCGTGCGTGGCCGTGCCGAAGCCCCGAACTACCTGATCGAATATGTCCGCGAGGACAAAAAGACCCAGGAGCGGGTGACCTACCAGGATGCCGCCTATAGCGGCAGCACGCATCGTGAACTGGCGCCGCATCACATCGCGGAAGCCAGGAACTGGTCGCCCGAGGAAATGAACATCACGGCGGTTTCGGCGCTGATCGGCCGCTTGCGCAATCCGCGCGCACCATCATCGCGTTTCGCCGACGAGGACTGACATGGCCATTAAATTCTCCGCCAAGGACCAGCCGGCAACGCCGGCTCCCGCTGCAAAGCCGGCCAAGCCGGCTGCCGCACCGAAGGTCGCCGAGGCGGCGACCGATCTGTTCAAGTCGCCGGTGGACGCACCCAAGGGCAAGACAGGCAAGAAGAAGTAGCGCCTTGCCGCAGGACGCCGATCGCAACCTTGCCGTTCTTGCGCCGCGCGGCCTGTTGGCGCCCGCCTTCGACTGCCAGAGCTGCGGCGCGTGCTGTTCCTATTCGGCCGAATGGCCACGCTTCTCCACCGAGGACGATGCGCAGCTCGACCGCATCCCTGAAAAATATGTAGCGGCCGACCTGTCGGGCATGCGCTGTGAGGGCGTGCGCTGTTCGGCCTTGACAGGCGAAGTCGGCAAAGCGACCGCGTGCGGCGTATACGACGTCCGACCGGACGTATGCCGCGCCTGCATGCCTGGCGACGCAGAGTGCTTGATGGCACGCCGGGAGCACGGACTGCCGACGTCCTAGAATTGTGGGCGGCTTGACGAAGCCTCCTTGCTGGCTACGCTGCGTCAGGGCAGGGTGCCGGAGGAACCATCGTGAGCATCGAATTCCTGTTGACGTCGCTGATCGTCGTGGCTTCGCCCGGCACCGGCGTTCTGTACACGCTGAGCGCCGGACTTTCGCGCGGTGCGCGGGCCTCGATCATTGCGGCTTTCGGCTGCACGCTCGGCATCATCCCGCACATGGCGGCGGCCATCACCGGCCTTGCGGCACTGCTGCACACCAGCGCGGTTGCTTTCGAGACGCTGAAATATCTCGGCGTCGCCTATCTCCTCTACATGGCCTGGAACACGCTGAAGGAGAAGGGCGGCTTGAGCGTCGAGGACAATGTCGCGCCGCGCTCGGCCGGCAAGGTGATCGCCACCGGCATCCTCGTCAACGTGCTCAATCCGAAACTGTCGATCTTCTTCTTCGCCTTCCTGCCGCAATTCGTCAGCACCACCGAGCCAAACGCGCTGTCGAAGATGCTGGAACTCAGCTCCGTCTTCATGCTTTTGACCTTCGTCGTTTTCGTCGGCTACGGCATCTTCGCCGCCTCGATCCGCAGTCACGTCGTGTCGCGACCGATGGTGCTGACCTGGATGCGCAGGACGTTCGCGGGCGCCTTTGTCATGCTCGGCGCCAAGCTGGCACTTGCCGATCGGTAGCTCCACGCCCTTGTTTCGATGCGTGTCGCTCTCTCAAAACCGAGATCGCTTATGGGCGAACTGCATCAGGCACCCTGATTTGGGAAGCAAGCCTTGGCGCTGAGGTTGGGGCCATTCGCCAGCGAGGTCAGGAAGGCCGGCAGCACGGTCGCGAACGTGTAGGAGACCTGGACGCTCGAAAAGCCGGACAGGCCCGAGCAGGTGGTGTTGTTGCTGACGGTGATGTTGGTCGTGCTCAGGACAATGCCGTCGGTTGCCGCCCTGTTGCTGATATAGCTGATGGCGCTGGCGGCGTTGTAGGCGCCGTTCTGCGTGCATCCGCTCTGCAGCACGCCGACGCAACGAGCCCCCGCGGCGGCGATTTCATTCAGCACGTGCTGCGCCCAGTACATGCGACCGAACTCGAACGTGCCCATCAACACCATCAGCAACGGCACCGACAGCAGCGCGAACTCGACGGCGTTGGCGCCGGATCTGTCGCGCAGGAACGACCGGCAACGGCTCATTGCGGCTGCACCACCGAGTTGACGGTGATATTGCCGTTGGTGACGATGCCGAAGCCG
Organism: Mesorhizobium sp. B2-1-3A; assembly: GCF_006442655.1. NCBI lineage: Bacteria > Pseudomonadati > Pseudomonadota > Alphaproteobacteria > Hyphomicrobiales > Phyllobacteriaceae > Mesorhizobium > Mesorhizobium sp. B2-1-3A. Next base: position 467,851 of record NZ_VFWK01000001.1, on the reverse strand, counting down.
CCGAAAAGCGGCGTGTAGGGCTTGCTGGCCGCGATCGTCACGAATTTTCCGGCGATCCCGCCGGCACTGCAGATGCTGGCGCATGCGACCGGGGTGCTCCAGGCGACGGTCCCGGAATTGCCCGGGCAGTAGCAGAGGTCCGCATTCGCGGCCGTGCCGCTCTGGGTCGCCTTGGATGTGCTGGCGTCATACGCAATCGTCGGGCCGTTGTTGACGACGACCTGAATGTTGCCGGCATTGCCGCTCAGGCCGCTCGTCACCACCGTGGCGATGTTGCCGGCCAATGCGCTGCCGCCGGAGGAGTTGACCTTGTCGCCATTGAGCAGCGCATAGTTCGAACCGGCCGAGACCGCCGAGCTCAGTTCGAACTTGGCCTTCAGCGAGCCGCCTATGTCGACGGTTCCGGCAAGGATGACGAGCAGCACCGGAGTGACGAGCGCGAACTCGACCGCCGATACGCCTGCTTTCTGACGCCGAAGGAAGTCCGTGAATGAACGAGCCCCGCCGGCGAGCAGGCTGAGGCAGAGGCGTGACGGATTTCTCATTCCACGAGGCTCACCTTGCTGCTGGCGCCGGTGCTGGGCGCGGCGATGCATTCCGAAGCTGCCGCGGTGCCGCCCGATAGCGTGATGCGCGAGCCGATCATCTGCAGGCACTTGGTCGAGTCGGTTTTCGATCCCAGCACGCTCGAGCCGCCATTCATCACGATCGGGCCATAGGGAAAGTAGAATGCACCTGATATCTGGGCGTTGGAGCCGCCTTCGGCGAATGTCGCGCCGCCGGTGTTTGTGGTCGCCGTCGGACCGATAACCGCCAGCTTTGCCGTTGCTCCCGACTGCGGTGCTGTGAGCACGATGTTGCTGTAGCCGGCGGCGACGCAGAAGACATAGCCGTTGCAACTTCCCGAACTGGACTTGGCCTTGCCTGACAGCACAAGCGTCACATTGGCGCCGCTGACGCTGATCGTGCTGCCGTTGCAGTTGGCGCTGCCGCCGCCATTGCCGCCAAGCGCGAAATAGCCGTCCACTGTATAGACGCCGGCGCCGAGCAGGATGGCGCCCGAGCCGATGAAGTTGCCGGAGATGTCGTGCTGTGCCGCGGCGCTGACGACAAAGCAGCTGCCGCCGCCGCCGCCATTCACATTGCCGACGACCTGGAAGACGCTGCTCGCGCCGGTCGCATCGGCCATGATGGTCGTGGACCCGCCGCCGATCGTGATGGCATCGCCGTTGCTGCCGGGGCCGATCTTGTAGGAATTGGTCGTGCCCGAGCCGAAGGTGAGTGTCGAACCGCCGGTGTTGGTATAGCCGCCGGGCAGCTCGAAAACGCTGGGTCCGCCAAAGGTCAAGGTGGAGGTATTGCAGATGCTGACCTGCCCCGAGCCGCTGCAGGCGGTGTCGCTGCGACCAATCTTGAAGGTGCCGGCTCCAAAGGTTGTGGTGGCACCGCCGCCGGTGGTCAAACCCTTGGTGAAGTTGAAAGTGCCGGCGCCAAAGGTGGTGGTCCCGGCGGTGGTCACCTGCTTGCCGAAATTATAGGTACCGGCCTTGAAAGTGGTCGTTCCCGCCGTCGTCAGGGTCTTGGCGAAATTATAGATTCCGGGACCGAAACTCGTCGTGGCGCTGGTGGTGAAATCGCCGGCGAAATTGTAGGTGGTCGTTGCCGCACCGTTCAGGGCGAAATTCAGGTTGATGCCGCCGCCGATAGTGACGGTCCCCAGATTGACGGTCGTCTTGCTGCCACAGCTGAACGTCCAGGTCGGCTGCGACCAGGACGCTGTACAGCCAGCGGCCGCAGCTGCGTTCATTGTCGCGGTCTGGTCCCACGCGAAGTCGATGTTGGTGCCGGTCGTATTGGTCGGAGCAGAAGGGGCGGTCGTCGCCGACAGGGCGGCCACGGTTGAAAAGCGGGCCACGGCGGCCGTGACCGCGGCATTGCCGGCCAGCGGGTCAGGGGTCGATTTCTTGGTGATCACCGCAGCCGCCCCGCCTGGGCCGGTGATGCCATTGCAGGGCTGGCTTGGAGCCGCGGCGGAATTATAGTTGACGCCGATCGCCGAAATGCTGGTGCCGCAAGGTACGGTCACCGTGTTGTTGGAAGAGACGGTGCATTTCGGCGCCGAGATCGAGGTGCCGCCGCTCAGCGTCACGCCGGTCTGCGTGCCGTCGAGCGCGAGCATGCATCCGGGCGTCTGTGGTTGCGCGCCGACCTCGGCCACCGAATTGGCGTAGATCTGCAGCTGCTGGCGATCGTTCAGGATGCGGGCCAGGAACAAGGTCCTGTAGGTGTTGACCGACACCGAAACGGCGTTGACGCCGGCTGTCCTGGGGGAGGCAACCAGGCTGACCTGGACATTGGCGGCGGCGACGCCGTTGAGCACCGCGACGCCGACAGCTGTGGCAGTCATCTGGTCGGTGGACTTGTTGGCATTGTAGGCGAGCGCGCCTGCATAGGCCGACAGGTCGGCAACGCGCTGATTGTCGGCCTGCTGGACCAGCGCGGCGCCATATTCGGTCACCAGGGCGGCCATGCCGATCAGGACCGGCATTACCAGTGCCGAGATGATCAGGATGTTGCCGTCGCGGTTCCGCAAAAATCGCCGGAAAAATTGCATCGCTGGTTACCCGACACCACACGCTCGAGCAGCTTCGCCTTGCTCTCACCCTTTAGTAATGGCGAATGTGTTAAGAAATATTGTCCGGCAGTCTTTACAGGATCACGGAGAATTGATGGAAGTATCTGATTTTATTGACGAAACAGACCGAGGAATAGTCGGCCGTTATCCTTGATGGCAGGGAGGCGCGCAAGGCGGCGCATCTTCGCCATCGCGCCGTGCCACGAATTGTCGTGTCGCACGCCTGGTGCGGGGAGCAGCGCGGTTTAGCAGATCCGCTCTCCTGTATTTGTCGTCATCCGGTTCCTGATGCAAGGCCGGCAGGAAATCTTCTGTGGGGTGGCCCGACGCTCTACCCCTTCACATAGCCCATCGCCTCGACGATCCGTCCGTGCGCGACGCGCATCAGGTTGACGCCGCGCAGTGAGTTGCCGTCGGCCATCCAGTAGCACCAGCGGATGGTCGCGCGGTCGCCGGCGACGAAAGTCTCTTCGATGTCGAAGCGCGTGCCCGGCCCGGTGGCGATCGCCGACCACAGTTCGACGCAGGCGGCCTTGCCGGCGCGACGGGCACCGTCCGGCGCCGGCGTGGTGTTCTCGATCACGCAGTCCTCCGCCACCAGTTCGTGGAGCGCGGACGGATCGTGGCGCTGGAACACGTCGTTGTAGCGCTGCATGATTTCGGCCGTTTCGCTGGAGCGCTTTGCGGTGGCGATGTCGATGATGACTTCCCTGGTCATTGGATGGGTTCCTTCCTTTCGTGGTCAATGGCGGCGTCGACGAGGTCGGCCTTCAGCGAGATCGTGGCGACGCCGGCCAACGCCCGTGAGACGAGGCAGCCCGCCTTGGCCGATTGCGCCAGCCGCTCGAAGTCCTCAGCCGCCAGGCCGGCGACGCTTGCCTGCGTCTTCAGTTCGATACGGGTGATGGTCGGGCCGGCTGTCGTGGCGCGGAGATGCACCTGTGCGATCGTATGGATGCTGCCGGGCGTGCGGCCTTCGCTGTCGAGGACGGCGGCAAGCGCCATCGAGAAGCAGCCGGCGTGCGCGGCCGCGATCAGTTCCTCCGGATTGGTGCCCGGACCATTGTCGAAACGCGAGGGGAAGGAATAGGCGCCCTCGAACACGCCGCTGCCCAGCCGCAGCCGGCCGGCTCCTTCCTTTAGCGTGCCCTGCCATTGGGCTGATGCTTCGCGGATTGTCATGGCTGATACTCCTCTCTGGTTTGGGGAATGCTGCTATCACGCGCCGTCGATGACGACCTTGCCGAAGACGTCGCCCTGCCGGAAATGGCGGTAGGCCTCGCGCGCATCGGTGAACGGGAAGATCCTGTCGATGATCGGCTTCAGCCGATGCGCGGCGACGGCGGCGAGCATCGTTTCCAGCCCGTTGCGGCTGCCCACGAACACGCGGCCGATGGTGGCAAGGCTGCGTTGGTAGACGGCGGCTGGAATCTCCACCGATCTGCCCTTCTGGTCCTGCACGGTGAGCAGCACGATACGCCCGTAGAGAGCGCTGGCGATCAGCGATTGACCAAAGGTCGCCGGGCCGCCGGTCTCGACGACCAGATCGATTCCGCCGGTCTGCTCGCGCAGTTTCATGCCCCATTGCGGCGCGTTGGCGGTGGCGATGACGAGATCGGCGCCGAGCGCGCGGAGCCTGTCGGCCTTCTCGGTGCGCGAGGTGATGGCGGCGACACGGCAGCCCATGAGTTTGGCGAACTGCAAGGCAAACAACGCGACACCGCCCGAGCCGATGGTCAGAACCCATTGTCCGGGCCTTGGAGCGTCCGCGCCCGTTAACGCGCTCCAGGCCGTCAGCCCGGCGCAGGTGAGTGTCGCAGCCTCATGCCAGGAGAGATGCTCCGGCAAGCGGACCGCCCATTGCTCGTCGAGCAGGGCGAATTCGCTTAGCATGCCGTCCAGCGTGCAGCCGAGCTGGTCGACCACGCCCGGATGCATGCGGCCGTCGATCCAGCGCGCGAAATAGCTGCCGGTCACGCGATCGCCGACGGCAAAGCGGGTGACGGCATCGCCGATGGCGACAACTTCACCGGCCCCGTCGCTCAGCGGAACGACGCCCTGGCGCGGCGTCAGCGGATAGGTGCCGTTGAGGATCATCGTGTCGCGCCGGTTGAGCGAGGTGGCGTGAACGCGCACCACGATCTCATGCGAGTTCGGCCGCGGCTGCGCCCCGTCGCGCATCACCAGGCATTCGGTGCCACCGGACCCTTCAAGACGATAAGTTCGCATGTCGGCTTCCTCTAATATATAGACTGATCTACATATTATGTAGACCGATTGTCATATTAGGTGCAAGGCCTATAATGACCGCTGCTGACAGAGGTTGACATGGCGAACGACACCCGCACCCGCATACTCGAGACGACGGCGCTGCTGCTCCGGAAGCGCGGCTATCACGGCACCTCGCTCAACGACATATTGAGCGCCAGCGGCGCGCCGCGCGGCTCGCTCTATTTCCATTTTCCCGGCGGCAAGGATCAGCTGGTCATCGAAGTGACGCGTGACAGTGTCGCCAAGGTGACGGAGAGGCTGGGCGAGGCGCTGGCCGCTGAAAGGGATCCGGCGGTGGCCGTCCATCATATCTACCAGTCGGTGGCGCGCATGCTGGAGGACAACCAGTTTTCGCTTGGCTGTCCGATCGCACCGGTGGTGCTGGACTCGCCGACCGACGTGCCTGAGCTGGCGGATTTGTGCCGCTCGGCCTTCGAGCAGTGGATAGGCCTTCTGCGGGAGGCCTTCGTCAGGGCAGGGGTGCCCGAGCGCCGCGCCCACGCTTTGGCATTGCTGGTCGAATCGTCGCTGGAAGGGCTTATGGTGATCGCCCGTGCCACGCGCGACCGCGCCCCGTTACACGCGGTCGCTGATGAGGTGGCGGCGCTGATTGAAGGCGCGGTGCTGGCTGGAGAGGTGGCGCAGCAAGCAGAGACCGCCGCATAAGAGAGCTATTACCGGCCGGGCCAACCGCACAACAAAAAGGGCGGCATCGCTGCCGCCCTTCCGTATGCATAAGCCAGGTGGCTCATGGGCGTGCTTATGGACTTCTTAGAAGTCCATGCCGCCCATGCCGCCCATGCCGCCGCCGCCCATGCCGCCAGGCATGCCGCCGCCAGCCGACTCCTTCTTCGGAGCCTCCGCGATCATGGCTTCGGTGGTGACGAGCAGGCCGGCGACCGAGGCCGCGTCCTGGAGAGCGGTGCGCACGACCTTGACCGGGTCGACGATGCCCATCGCGATCATGTCGCCATACTCGCCCGACTGGGCGTTGTAGCCGAAGGTCGCGCCCTTGTTCTCAAGGATCTTGCCGGCAACGATCGAAGCTTCCGCACCGGCGTTCGACGCGATCTGGCGGGCCGGAGCCTGCAGTGCGCGACGCACGATGTTGATGCCAGCAGCCTGGTCGGCATTGGCGCCGGCAGCCTTGATGTTGGCCGAAGCGCGCAGCAGGGCCACGCCACCGCCGGCGACGATGCCTTCTTCCACGGCCGCGCGGGTCGCGTTCAGGGCGTCATCAACGCGGTCCTTCTTTTCCTTGACTTCGACTTCCGTCGCGCCGCCGACGCGGATCACCGCAACGCCGCCCGCCAGCTTGGCGAGACGTTCCTGCAGCTTTTCCTTGTCGTAGTCCGAGGTGGTCTCTTCGATCTGCTGCTTGATCTGGGCAACGCGGCCCTGGATCTCGGCCTTCTTGCCGGCGCCGTCGACGATGGTGGTGTTCTCCTTGGAGATCGACACCTTCTTGGCGCGGCCGAGCATGTTGAGGCCAACATTCTCGAGCTTGATGCCGAGGTCTTCCGAAATGACCTGGCCACCGGTGAGGATGGCGATGTCTTCCAGCATGGCCTTGCGGCGATCGCCGAAGCCCGGTGCCTTGACGGCGGCGATCTTCAGGCCGCCACGCAGCTTGTTGACGACGAGCGTGGCCAGAGCCTCGCCTTCGACGTCTTCCGAGATGATGAGCAGCGGCTTCGAGGTCTGCACGACGGCTTCGAGAACCGGCAGCATGGCCTGCAGGTTGGAGAGCTTCTTCTCGTGGAGCAGGATGTAGGCGTCCTCGAGATCGGCAACCATCTTGTCGGCGTTGGTGACGAAGTAGGGCGAGAGATAGCCGCGGTCGAACTGCATGCCTTCGACGACTTCGAGTTCGGTCTCGGCGGTCTTGGCTTCCTCGACGGTGATGACGCCTTCGTTGCCGACCTTCTGCATCGCTTCCGCGATCATCTTGCCGACCGACTCGTCGCCATTGGCCGAGATCGTGCCGACCTGGGCAACTTCCTCGGAGGTCTTGATCTTCTTGGCAGCCTTGCCGAGAGCCGCGACGACTTCGGTGACGGCCAGATCGATACCGCGCTTCAGGTCCATCGGGTTCATGCCGGCGGCAACCGCCTTGTGGCCTTCCTGGACGATCGACTGCGCCAGAACGGTCGCGGTCGTGGTGCCGTCGCCGGCGATATCATTGGTCTTCGAAGCGACTTCGCGGACCATCTGCGCGCCCATGTTCTCGAACTTGTCCTCAAGCTCGATTTCCTTGGCGACGGTGACGCCGTCCTTGGTAATGCGCGGGGCGCCGAACGACTTGTCGATGACGACGTTGCGGCCCTTGGGGCCGAGGGTCACCTTCACCGCGTCGGCGAGGATGTTGACGCCGCGCAGCATGCGCTCGCGGGCATCACGGGAGAATTTTACGTCTTTGGCAGCCATTTTTAAGCTCCTGGCAGGGGCTTGGGGTAAGCCCGGAATTCAGTTGACGGTGAGGCCGATAATCAGCCGATGATGCCCATGATGTCGGATTCCTTCATGATCAGAAGGTCTTCGCCATTGAGCTTGACTTCGGTGCCCGACCACTTGCCGAACAGGATGCGGTCGCCAGCCTTGACGTCCAGGGGCACGAGCTTGCCGCTTTCGTCGCGGGCGCCGGAGCCGACGGCGATGATCTCGCCTTCCTGCGGCTTTTCCTTCGCCGTATCCGGGATGATGATCCCGCCGGCGGTCTTGGATTCGGATTCGACCCGGCGAACGACCACGCGGTCATGAAGCGGGCGGAACTTCGACTTTGCCATTTTTTCTTCCTCGAATGAGAACGGTGAGAAACAGTTCCTCCGTCCGGCGAAGCCGGACATATGGTTAGCACTCACCAAGGGCGAGTGCTAACGTGGCGCTGAAATAGGCCGCCGACCTGCGAGAGTCAAGGCGCACGGGAAGGGGCAGTCATGGGAAATTTTTCTCGCGCTGACCGGCGGTGCCGAAAAATCCCGGTTGCCGCGCGAACTCCCGTTCGAATGCAGTCCTGTCAAGCGGAACCCGGTATCCGAGGCACAAGCCATTTTCCGGAGTGTCAAGATCGAACCACGGGTTGTTCTTCCTGCCGGCGCCTCGGCGATTCAAGCACCAGAAGCGGGCAGCGTTCGGCCAGCGGGTAAGAGCCGCTCGGCACGACGCGCACCTGGTCGAACCAGGCGCTTGCCTCATCCAACAGCGTGGAAAGCGTCGCAAAACTGTACCTGGTTTCGGAACCTGCATAGACGTCGATCGTGTTGATGGACACCATGCTCCATCCCGTCCGTGCGGCAAGGGCTTCGCGATCCGGAAACAGCCTGTCGAATGTTGCACGGATTGCCTGTACTTTGACGGTATTGTCGCCGTCGTCCGTCGTGCATGCCATCGCGATGCGCCATTTGAGCGCGTGAAAATTCTCGACCCCGCCAGCCAGCACCGAAGCTTCGATGTCGAGCAGATCGTCCGCCGCTTCCGGCCGGGCGAAAACCCGGATCGCCGCGCGCTTGCCGGGCTTCAGCACTCTTGCGATTTCGCCCAGCAGCGCATGGCGGGCGGCTTTGGAATCGACTGCCGACAGGCAGCCGTCGCCGATGACGGCGTCGAAACTGGCTTGTTCCAGGGGGAGGCTTAGCCAATTGCCGGCCATCGCCCTTCGCGAGGCGTTGTCGCCCGCCCACACGCCGGAAATCATGGTTGCCGATTGATCGATCGCCAGCATCGACCTGCCCAGGATTGCCAGTTCGGGTGTCACGCCGAGCAGAAGGACATCGGCATTCCCGAGACCAAGTTCGCGATCGAATATGTCGACGGTTTCCGCGGTCGGCCGGAGCGGGGCGTCCAGGAGCTTCCAGTGCCGATGATAATTATCCCAATGATTTGGCATTCAAACCCGTTGGAGCCCAGGAAGGTCTGGCATCGAGCGATGAGAGCCGCTTAATGGAAGCGGGCATGGAAGCCAAGGGGAATTGCTGTGTCGCATATCGTCGTCATAACGCATGAGCATGACCGGTTCCTGGGCAAGCGCAATCTTATGTTGCGGAGGGGCAGCCCCTATCTGCTTTTCGATGTTCTGGAACAACTGAAGCGGCGCGGCCATTCGGTCCGGATCCAGCAAGGCCCATCGAAGATATACAATGCCGATATCGCGGTTCTGCACGTCGATGCGACAGTAACGCCCGCGGACCATGTCGACTATGCCAAGGGCTTTGCGTTCTGCCTCAATGTCGGGGCGTCCGATATCTCGAAACGGCGGATCAGCGGGGCTCTGATATCGGAAGGCGACGCCTGGCAGGGCCCGGTCATCGTCAAGAGTGACCTCAACAATCGGGGTATTCCGGAGACACTCCTCAACCGGCGATCGAGGCGCGCCGGGAAGCCGCCGCCTTTTCCGCATCTGCCAACCTTGCAACCCTATGAGGTCTATGGATCTCTCGGTGAGGTTCCGGACGGCATCTTCGGAAACGACGATCTGGTCGTGGAAAAGTTCATCCCGGAAAGAGAACCCGACGGTTTTGCGGCGCGTTTCTGGGTGTTTTGCGGAGAGCGCGAGCGCTGTACCCGCTACGTCTCGCCAAACAGCCTGGTCAAGGCATCCGAAACGATCCGGCGTGAGCCCGTCCCGGTTCCCGACGAAATGCGTGAGCGGCGGCGCGAACTCGGCTTCGACTACGGAAAGTTCGATTTCGTCCTGCATGAGGGCAGGGCCATTCTGCTTGATGCCAACAAGACTCCCGGCCGTCCCCAGAGTCTCGCGAAGATGTTCGCGGCCGGCGCCGCCGATCTGGCCGACGGCTTCGAAGGCTTCATCCGTCAGGCAAGATAGGCTAACAAGCGGCTGAGGCCGACGCTCCGTCTAAAGAAACAGCCGCAACTGGGTGTGAATGATCGACCGGTAATCCTCGATGGTGCGGCGGCTTTCCGCTTCGCCCTCCGCAAGTGCCAGGCGCACCACGCCGCCGGCGAGCTGGAAGATCAGCAGAACGATGCGTTCGAACTGCTCGTGCTTCCGCGGCTCGATCAGGCCGATGACGTGGTCGCAGAACATCCTGGCCTGGTGCCGCGTTTCGGCGATGTCGAGATTCTTGAGCGCCTTGTCGGCCTGGATGGCGTTCTGCAGATCCTGGATGGCCGGATCGCCGGCGACGCGGCTGAGGTAATCGTCAAGCAGCCGGTCGGCCGCGACGATGACGTCCTTGGCTTCGCGGACATCGGCGATGATATCAGTCAGTCGCGCGCGGCTGACCTCCGAAAACCGCTCATAGAGCATCGCCAGGATCGCCGACTTGTTGGGGAAGTAGTGATAGACTGTGGCGATCGGCCCGCCCGCCAGCATGCCGACCTCCTTCATGGTGACGGCGTCGATGCCCTTCTCGCCGATCAGCTTCATGGTCGTCGACAGGATGGCGTCGATGCGCTCGCGGCTGCGCTCCTGCTTCGGCATGCGCCTCGGTTCGGTCGCTGTTCGCCTTGCTTGTGTCATGCACCGGTCTTTCGCTCGAACTGCCAAATTCTGGTTGACAAGAAATATGATCAAGTATCAGGTCCTGAAAATGCTGACAGATTGTCAGCTTTTCTGCCGTGCGGCAAGGATGTTGGGAGGCGCCTTTGACATCTGGTGACTCGCATACCGGAAGCGGCGACTGGCTGGTCGGCAACCCGACCGGCGGCCAGCTTGCCTCCGCCCTGTGGATCGGATCGGTCGGTCTGCTCATTCTCGGTATGCAGCCGGTTTTGCTCGGCGCCCTTTATACAGAGGGCCATGTCAGCGGCGATGAATTGGCACTGGTCGCCACCGCCGAACTGATCGCCATCGCCATCGGTTCGGCGATCGTTGCAACGCTGCTCTCGGCCCGCAACATGCGCTGGAAAAGTGCGGCCCTCCTGCTCCTGCTGGCACTGGCGAATGTCTGGACCGCCTATGCCGCCGGCGCCAACATGTTGATGGCGGCCCGCGCCGTGGCCGGCCTTGCCGAAGGCGGCCTTGTCGCGGTCGCCACCGAACTGATCGCCCGCTCGCGCCGGGCCGAGCGCATCGGCGGCTATTTCGTCACCATGCAGACGCTGGCGCAGTGCCCTCTGGCCCTGCTACTGGCGCTCTATGTCATTCCAGCGGCCGGGTCGGCCGGCGGCTTCCTCGTTCTGGCGGTCGTCTGCGTCCTGTCGCTGGGGGTCGCCTTCACGGTCCCCGCCGACTATGCCGATCTGCCCAAGGACGAGGATCTGGCCAATGTGCTGACGGTTCCTTCGATCACGGCGTTGTTGTGCATCTTCTGCTACTTCATGTTCTTTGGCTCGATCTGGGCCTTTCTGGAGCCGCTTGGCGCCCAATTCGGCATCGACGGCCGCACCGTTGGCCTGATCGTATCGGCCAGCCTCGCGATGCAGGTTCTGGGCGCGATGACCGCGACCGTGTTCGAGGCCCGCATCGACTATCGCCTTGCCATAGCGGCAATTGGCACCGTCGCACTTGTCGCCTCGCTCATCCTCGCCAGCGGACCCGGCCTCACCACGTTCTGGGTCGCCGCCCTGGTCATGGGTTTTATTCTCCTGTTCATCGTGCCCTATCAGATCCGGCTGACGATCACGGCGGACGAGACCCGCACGGCCGTGCTCTTGGTGCCTGCCGCGCAGCTCCTTGGCCTGGCGGCCGGGCCCGTCGCGGCGTCGCTGCTCATTGACGGCAAGGATTTTCGCCCGGTTCCGGAATTCGCTGTCGGCAGTGCCTTGGCCAGCGTGCTGCTGCTCGGCCTGTTCGTCCTCGTCTCGCGGCACCGCCGCGCCGTTGCCTGACCGGGGGTAATATGTCCAGCTGGAGCAACTGGTCGGGCTATGTCACGGCCGAGCCGCGGCTGATCGCCAGCCCCGCCGATGCCGGTGAAGTAGGTGATCTCATTCGCACCGCACCCGGCCCGATCCGTGTCGTCGGTGCCGGTCACTCCTTCACGCCGCTGGTGAAATCGCAAGGCACCATCCTGTCCCTGGAGAAACTGGAGGGGCTGGTCTCGCATGACGCTGAAAAGCATCAGGCGCGCGTGCGGGCGGGCACGCGGCTTGGTTCGCTCATGCACATCCTGCAGGATATCGGCCAGGGCCTGCCCAATATGGGCGACATCGACCGCCAGGCGATCGGCGGGGCGCTGGGAACCGCGACCCATGGTTCGGGACCGACGCTCGGCGCCTATCACACGCAATTGGAGACGGTGCAGATCGTCGACGGGTTTGGCAAGGTTCGCGACTTCACCAGGGCAGGGGATCAGGACACGATCCACGCCATAGGCGTCGCGCTCGGTGCCTTCGGCGTCATGAGCGAAGTGACGTTGAACAACATTGCGACCTACAGGCTGCGCCGCCGCAAATGGGTGCTGCCGATCGCCGACATGCTGCGCGATTTCGAAACGATGATGAGCACGCACCGGTCGGCCGAATTTTACTACATCCCGTTCTCCGGCCATGCGCAGTTCATCGCCAGCGACTTGAGCGACGCGGCGACCACCGCGCGTCCTACCGAGAATGACGAGGCCGGACTGCGGACACTGCGCCGGCTGCGCACCGGGCTAGCCTGGCTGCCGTCACTGCGCCGCCGGCTGATCCAGGGCGCCGTCGCCAAGGTGCCGGCCGAGGACTATGTGCAGGACTGGCTCAATGTCTATGCCAGCGACCGACAGACCAGATTCAACGAGATGGAATATCACCTTCCGTTCGAGGAAGGACCGAAGGCGCTGGCCGAAATCATCGAGCTGACCGAAAAGCGCTTTCCCGAAGTCTATTTCCCAATGGAGGTGCGCAGCGTCGCGGCCGATCAGTTCTGGCTCTCGCCCTTCTACAACAGGCCGACCTGTTCGATCGCCATCCACCACGACGCGGCGAACGATCCGTTGCCGTTCATGCAGGCGGCAGAGCCGGTCTTTCGCAGATATGGCGGCAGGCCGCATTGGGGCAAGATGCACAGCCTGAAGGCGGCGGACTTCAAGAAGCTCTATCCGCGCTGGGACGATGCCATGGCGGTGCGCCGCGACATCGATCCGCGAAACCGTTTCGTCTCGCCCTACATGGCTGGCTTGTTCGGCATCGAACCATGAGCGCCTATTTCGCCACTCTATCGCAGGCGCTGAAGCAGGCCGGTATCTTCCAGCCCTGTCTGGTGCTGGACCGCGACCGGCTGGACAGCAACATCGCCCTGGTGAAGGACAGGCTTGACCCCAGCCTTGCCGTGCGGCTGGTCGACAAGTCGCTCGCTTGCCTGCCGCTGCTTTCGCATATCGGCAAGACGCTTGGAAGCGATCGCTTCATGACTTTCCATCCGCCGATCAGCGCGGCGGTGCTGAAGGCGTTCCCGCATGCGGATCTGCTGTACGGCAAACCAATGCCGGTCAGCGCGGCAAGAGCGGTGCTGGTGAAGGGCGACGCCGACTGGTCGCGTGTCTGCTGGCTGGTCGACAGCGACGAAAGACTGGCGGAATATGGCGCTCTGGCCGCCGATCTCGCTATCGAGCTGCGTATCGCCTTCGAGGTCGATGTCGGCCTCCATCGCGGCGGGTTTGCCCGCCCGGCCGAGATCAAGGCGCTGACGGTGCCGAAGGGCCTGTGTTGCGAAGGCATCATGGCCTATGAGGCGCATGCGCCGGAAATCCCCGGGCTGTTTGGCGGTGCTGCCAAGGCGTTGATGAAAGCCTCGGCGCTGGCGGCAGATTTCGTCGTGGCACTCGAACCGGATCAGCGCCGCATCCTCAACATCGGCGGCTCGAAGACGGCGCTGCTGCATGGCGCGGGCGTTGCCAACGAAGTCTCGATCGGCTCGGCTTTCGTCCTGCCCAGCGATTTCGACAAGCCGGGGCTCAACGGATTCCAGCCGGCCGCCTTCATCGCCACCCCGATCCTCAAGGCGGCCGATGCGGCGCTGCCAGGCCCGGTCTGGTTCTCGAAGGCCTTGCAGGCGCTCGGCCTCTTCCCGCGCAAAGGCTGCTATCTCTATGGCGGCAAGTGGATGGCCGAAGCGGTGTTCCCGGAAGGAATGAAACCAAACGGTCTGATGGGGTTTTCCTCCAACCAGCAATTCATGAGCTTGCCGGCAACAGCGCAGGTGAAGCCGGGGGATTATGCCTTTCTGAGGCCGACGCAGAGCGAGGCTGTGCTGCAGCAATTCGGGCCGATCGCGGTATTTTCTGGCGGCAAGATCGTTGATCGCTGGCCGGTGTTGCCGATGGGTTGAGGGGCGCCACTGCGGTCGTGATTGGCGCACCGACCCCGCGATGTCGTCATTCTAGGGCGGAGCGACGCGAAGCGGAGCGCAGACCCTAGAATCCATGCCCCCTTCCGCTATGCAACGAAATGGATTCTTGGCGCCTAATGCAGACACATGAAGCCCGTTCTGCGGCGTGGCGCGCTTCGGCCACCGTCACGGAATGGATTCCAGGGTCTGCGCGCGTCGCTTCGCTCCTTGCTCCGCCCTAGAATGATGAAGTTGTGAGGTGCGTTGGGTCAACCATTTTATTGACTCAGTCAACCAAATGATCAATCCTGTGCGGACAGGAGATGCCCATGACGATTCACCATCAGCCCGGTAACGAAGCGCCCAACAAAGACCTGATCGACGCGGTGCGGGCTTTCAACCGCTTCTACACCCGCCAGATCGGGCTGCTCGACGAAGGGCTGCTGAAAAGCGCCTTCTCGCTGACCGAGGCGCGCGTGCTCTACGAACTGGCGCACCGCGACGGTCTGACCGCGACCGACCTCGGGCGCGACCTCGGTCTCGACGCCGGCTATGTCAGCCGTCTGCTGAAGAAGTTCGAGCGCCTTCACCTCATCTCCAGGTCGACGATGGTTTCGGACGCCAGGCAATCGTCGATTGCGCTGACGCTGGCGGGCAGGAATGCCTTCGCGCCGCTGAACAAGGATTCGCACGACCAGGTCGCGGCGCTCCTCGATCGGCTGCCTGCGTCGGAGCAGGACCGGCTGGTGAAATCCATGCGGACGGTCCAGGCTCTGCTGGGTGAAAGCGCCGAGCCAAGGATCCCTTATCTGTTGCGGCCGCTGCAGGTCGGCGACATTGGCTGGATCATCCGCCGGCAAGGCATGCTCTACGCGCAGGACTATGGCTGGGACGAAACCTATGAGGCGCTGGTTGCCGAAATCCTCGCGGCATTCGTCAAATCCTTCGATCCGAAATGGGAACGAAGCTGGATCGCCGAGCGCGATGGCGAGGTCGTCGGCTCGGTCTTCGTCGTGCGCAAATCGCCCAAGGTGGCGAAGCTGCGCCTGCTCTATGTCGAACCTTCGGTGCGTGGCCTCGGCATCGGCAGGCGGCTGGTCGAGGAATGCATCGGCTTTGCCCGTGCGAAGGGCTACAAGACGCTGACCTTGTGGACCAACGATATCCTGATAGCCGCCCGGCACATCTACCAGGCGGTCGGCTTCAGACTGACCGAGGAAGAACCTCACCACTCCTTCGGCAAGGATCTGGTTGGCCAGACCTGGGACTTGGAATTGTAGTGCCGGTCAATCCTTGATCGGCACCCAGATCTCTAGCCCGCCATCGCCGCTGCGCGGATCGAACTCCGGACCGTAGCGTTCGAATTCCGGCGCGTCCGCTATCTCGTGCCCGGAGGCCGGCAGCCATTTGTTCCAGATCGTGTTGACGGTGCGGCGGATGGTCGAGATGTGCTCGCGATGCGCAAACACCGCATATTTCTGGGCGGGTATGCGCACGCGGCTGAGTTCCCTTGGACGGTCGGAAAAATCGGTGACCTCGACACCGGCGACGTAGTCGAAATTGCCGGCATCGTCGCCGTTGGCGCAGACGCCGTAGGCGACGTCGCCGGTCTCGCCTGGAATGTTGCCGATATAGGGACCGAAGCGTTGCCACTGCATCGGAATGGCGGCGCTGGTTTCACAGGTGTAGCGTTCGCCGAGCCCAGCGATCGGCAACGGCCGGCTGGTCTCGAAGCGCGGTGGTTCGAGGGCCGAAAGAAAGGATTGGTCCATCAGGATCGGCTCCACGAGGTCGAGGGTCTTGGTCGAGCCTCGCGCGCGCACCATCTCCGGCGTGGTGCCGAACTGTTCGCGGAAGGCGCGGGTGAAAGCCTCATGCGAACTGTAGCCGGCATCGAGCGCCACCGAGAGGATGTCGGGCGCTCCGCCGGCCAGCCTGCGCGCCGCCTCGGTCAGCCTGCGTGCGCGCATGTAGCCCATGACCGAGCGGCCGGTGGCGGCGCCGAAGGCGCGCGTCACATGAAAGCGCGACACGCCGCTGCTTTGGGCGACATCGTCGAGCGAGATCGCCTCCGGCAGATGGCTCTCGACAAACCACAGCGCTTTCTCGGTCGGGTTCATGGGTTCCTCGCATTGAGCGGATCATCTTGCGGCCTTCGCGCGCGGCAGTTTGATCGAAATTGCGCTTGCCGTGCAATCCGGACGGCAACGCTCCGCGGCCAGCCGCATCTCCAGGAGCGAGACTGGCTCGCTGTCTTCTTCCGGCAGCAAGCCCTCACTTGACGTCCCCGCGCGGCATGATCTAAGATGTAATGTAATTACATAACATGTACAATTTGAGCGCCGCCGCGGGATCGACAATGCACCGAGAAATCCGTTGCGAAGCAATTGGGGGAAAACTACGATCGAGTGGTGATGGTCCCCGAGTCGAAAGGCGAGGGGTGAAAAGGGAACACGGTGAGACCCAATAGGTCGAAGCCGTGGCTGCCCCCGCAACTGTAAGCGGTGAGCAAGATCCGAAATGCCACTGGCCGGCAAGGCTGGGAAGGCAGGATTGCGCAACGACCCGCGAGCCAGGAGACCTGCCATCACTGAGTTGACCGGACGGGGTGTGCCGGGAGGAAACGTGGACGTCGGTCTTGTCTGCCGGCTCGCCAACATCCTTCCGTCGCCAGTTTTGGAAAGTGACGGAAAGTTGGACGGCGCCATCGATCACCGCATCATCGTGTGCACGCTTTGCCGTGACGTTCCGACCGGCATCCGGTCGGGCGAAAGCCTGTGCGCCGACTTGCGCTCCCGGCTCTCGGCCCACGATGAACCCGCCGTGTCGCATGGCTTCACGATCGAGGGCGTCGAATGCATGGCGGGCTGCGCACGGCCGCTGACGGTAGCCTTCCAGGCGCCGGGCAAGGCCACCTATCTCTTCGGCTCCATCGATGCCGAGGCCGACGCTGGCGATCTCGTGCGATTTGCCTGGCTTTACGCCTCGCTCGCCGACGGCTGGTGCAATTCCGGCCAACGTCCGCCGCGACTGGCCGGCAAGACGCTGGCCCGCATCCCGGCGCCGGGCAAGCTGGCGGGTGATAGCCGATGACAATGCCACTCCTCGAGGCGCGCGACCTGGGTGCCGTGGCGAATGGCCGGAATCTGGTCCATGCGGTCAGCCTTTCTATCGCCACCGGCGATCGTCTCGCCATCATCGGCCCCAATGGCGCCGGCAAGACGACGCTGCTGCGCATGCTGTCGGGCATGCTCAGGCCAAGTTCGGGCGAGGTGAAGCTTGGCGGGCGACGCCTGGACAGGATCTCGACAGCCGAGCGGGCCCTGCACATGGCCGTCGTCGGCCAGACCGACCAGCCGGATCCGCGGCTGGCGGTGATCGACTATGTCGAACTTGGCCGCGTTCCGCATGCCGGCCTGAGGCGCAGGAGCGAGGAGCGTGACATCGTGGTGGACGCGCTGCGCCGGACCGGCCTTCTGCCGCTGCTTGGCCGCACCATTGGCTCGCTGTCTGGCGGGGAGCGCCAACGCGCCCAGCTGGCGCGCGCCATTGCGCAGCAACCGAAAGTGTTGTTCCTCGACGAGCCGACCAACCATCTCGACCCGCGTGCTCGCGGCGAGCTTCTCGAACTCGTCGCCGGCTTCGGCATGACGGTGATCGCGGTGCTGCACGACTTGGCCCTGGTGGCGCCGTTCGCCACCAGGGTCGCGGTGATGAACGAAGCGCGGCTGCACGCGTTGGCCGCACCGCGCGAAGCGCTGACGCAACAGCTGATCCGCGAGATTTTCGGCGTCGACGTGTTTCGCCTGCGCCACCCCACCGAGGACCGTGAACTGACGGTGTTCGATGTTCCGAACCGCGCCGCGCCGCCATCCTGATCGAACCATCCCTCATCAGCACTGTTCAACCAAGGAGCAAAATCCGTGAAACGTCTCGCCTTGTCGCTCGTCTTTTCCTTGCTGGCCTCTACCGCCTTCGCTTTCCCCGTCACCGTCGACAGTTGCGGCAAGCCGCTGACCTTCGACGGGCCGCCCAAGCGCGCAGTCATCCATGATCTCAACATGGCCGAGATGGCCTTCGCGCTGAAGCTGCAGCCGTCGATCGTCGGCCTGACCGGCATCACCGGATGGTACAAGGTCGGCCCCGAATTCAAGGCCGAGCAGGGCTCTATCCCGGAACTCGCGCCCAAATACCCGACGCTCGAGAACCTGGTCGCCGTCGAGCCCGATTTCTTCTTCGCCGGCTGGTACTATGGCATGAAGCCGGGCGGCGACGTGACGCCCGACACGCTCGCCCCACATGGCATCAAGACACTGGTGCTGACCGAGAGCTGCGTCCATCTCGACAAGAACCGCCCGGCGGCTTCCATGGACCTGCTCTATGACGATGTTGAAAAGCTGGGCAAGATCTTTGGCAAGGAGACCGAGGCGCAGAAGCTTGTCGCCGGCTGGAAGGCGCAACTCGCCGACATCACCACGAAGGTCGGCGACGCCAAGGGAACCCGCGTGTTCCTCTATGATTCCGGCGAGGACAAGCCGTTCACCGCCGGAAAATTCGCCATCCCCAGCGCCATGATATCAGCCGCCGGTGGCGACAACATCATGGCCGACATGGACACCAGCTGGGGCAACACGGACTGGGAAACAGTGGCCTCGCGCAATCCGCAATTCCTCATCCTGCTCGACTACCAGGATGGCGGCGGCTACAGGAAACTGCTCGATTTCCTGAAGGCGCATCCGGCGATGAAGGAGACGGACGCGGTCAAGAACGAGCGTTTCGTGGCCCTTCGCTATGCCGAACTGACGCCTGGACCGGCAAACATCGAGGCGATCGCCAAGATCGCCAAGGCGATGCATCCGGAAGCGTTCTGATGCTTCTTGCCCCAGGGCAAAAATCCGGCGCGCTTTCGGGGCACAAGGCATTCGCGCTGGCCATGGTGGCGGGCACGGTGGCGGTCGTCGCCCTCGTGCTGCTGTCGATAGCCTATGGTTCGACGCTGATCCCGCTGACCGACGTCATCGCCTCGCTTGGCCATGCCGTCGGGATGCATGAACACCAGGTGTCGGGCCCGGTCGGCAAGATCGTCGTCGATCTCAGGCTGCCGCGCACGATCCTGGCGGTCTGTGTCGGTGCCGGCCTCGGTATAACAGGTGCTTTGCTGCAGACGGTGACCCGCAACGATCTCGCCGATCCTTTCCTGTTCGGCCTGTCGTCGGGGGCCGCCGCCGGCGCTGTTTCCGTCATCACCGTCTTCGGCGACAGTTTTGGCATCTGGACCTTGCCGGTCGCCGCCTTCACCGGCGGCATACTGGCCGCCTGCATCGTCCTGCTGCTGGTCGCACGGGTAAGGGGGCAGGGACCGGAGCGGCTGATCCTCGCCGGCCTTGCCGTCTCCTTCCTGTTCACGGCATTGACCAATTATCTGGTCTTTGCCGGAGACCAGCGTGCGGCCCATTCGGTGCTGTTCTGGACGATGGGCGGGCTCGGGCTGGCGCGCTGGGATAATGTCTGGCTGGGCGCCTTGGGAGCCGGCACGATCGCGGCCTACGGGCTGTGGAACCACCGCAGGCTGGACGCCTTCCTAGCCGGTGAAAGTGCTGCCGAAAGCCTTGGCGTGCCGGTGGCGCGCATGCGCAGAGCGACGTTTCTCATTGCGGCCTTCTCGACGGCAATTCTCGTCTCGGTCGCCGGCGTCATCGGCTTTGTCGGATTGATGATCCCGCATCTGTCGCGGCCGCTGGCCGGCCCCTTGCATCTGCGCCTGATCGCAAGCTGTGCATTGTTCGGGGCGGTGCTCTTGCTGGCAAGCGATCTTCTCGCCCGGACGCTGCTGCCGCCGCAGGAACTGCCGATAGGCATCATCACCAGCTCACTCGGTGCCTTCTTCGTCGTCACGCTGGTCGTCCGAAACCGCCTGTGAAAAGGCCGATTCCTGCCTGGCCGGCTGTCTCCAGCGGTTCACTGATTGCCAGCCGCGATCGCGTTGCAAGACCGCCATGCACATTTGCCGGCTTCGGCCGTCACGTGACATCTTGAATAGTAAGCACGCTTATTATATGTATCGCTCATGGTTTCTGATGGCATAGATAGACTGGGCTTTTTGATCCACGACGTGCAACGTCTGCTGCGCAAGCGCTTCGAGACGCGTGCCAGCGGGCTTGGCCTTTCGTCGGCGCAATGGCGCCTCATGGTGCGTGTCGCCAAGGAGGCAGGCGTTACCCAGGCGCGGCTCGCGGAACTGCTCGAAATCGAGCCGATCAGCGTCTCGCGCCTCGTCGACCGGATGGAGGAGGGCGGCTGGATCGAACGCCGCGCCGACGCCGCCGACCGCCGCGTGCGCATGATTTTCCCGACAGCCAAGGCGAGCGCCGCCTATGCCGAGGTCAAGAGCCTCGCCGGCGAAGTCTATGAGGAATCGCTTGTCGGCGTTTCGCCCGAGGACCGCCGCGTCCTGATCAGGGCGCTCGATGTAATCGTGCAGAATCTGACGGACGGCGAGGCTTCGTCGCTTGAAAAGGTAAAGAGTGCGGAAGGCGCAGCAGCATGAATGCGGTAGCCAAGGTCGACGAAAACGCCCCCAAGGTCGAGATGGAAGCACCGGCCCAGCCGGTTGCCGCCCCTGTCGCGGTCGCCCCGCCCGTAGTGCCGGTGCCGGCGGCGCCAAAGAAGAAGCGCCGCATGGGCCGCTTCTTTTTGATGTTCGCCTTGCCGGCCGCGCTGATCATCGGCGGCGGCTATGTCTGGGTGACCGGTGGGCGCTATCAGGAGACGGAGAACGCCAATCTGCAGCAGGCCAAGGTGTCGATCGCCTCGGACACGGCAGGCCGCATCGTCCAGGTCGCCATATCGGACCATCAGTTAGTCAAGCAGGGGGATCTCCTGTTCGCAATCGACCCCGAGCCTTACCGGATCGCGCTCGCCCAGGCCGACGCCGCGGTTGCCGCGGCACGCCTCAATGTCGAGCAACTGCGTGCCGCCTACAGCCAGTCGATGGCGCAGGAGAAGTCCGCCAGCAGCGAGGTCGACTACGCCCAGTCGCAATATGACCGCGCCGCCGATCTCGCGCAGAAGGGCATCAACGCCAAGTCGTCGCTGGATCAGGCCCGCAACGACCTCGACAAGGCAAAGCAGCAGGTCGCCGTCGCCCAGCAAGGCATTGTCAGTGCCAAGGCAGCACTTGGCGGCAACCCCGACATCGAAACCGACAAGCATCCAACCGTGATGTCGGCGCTCGCCGCGCGCGACAAGGCCGCCTACGACCTGGCGCAGACCACGGTCAAGGCGCCCGCCGATGGCGTCATCTCGCAGGCCTCGTCGTTCAAGGTCGGCCAGTTTGTCGGCTCCGGCACGCCGCTGTTTTCGCTGGTCGAGACCGGCGACACCTGGATCGATGCCAATTTCAAGGAGACCCAGCTCACCAACATGAAGCCGGGCCAGAAGGCCGAGATCGTGGTCGACACCTATCCGGGCAAGACCTTCGAGGCGACGGTCAAGGCGATCGGTGCGGGAACGGGTGCTGAATTCTCGCTGCTGCCCGCACAGAACGCCACCGGCAACTGGGTCAAGGTCACGCAGCGCATCCCGGTGCGCCTGGAACTCACTGATCCCGACGCCAAGATGGCGCTGCGGACGGGCATGAGCGCTTCTGTCACCGTTGACACCGGCGTTGCCCGCGGTTTCCCCGCGATATTCGGTCACGCCAAGGCTGGCGAGGCCGCGCAATAAGTCAGCGGAAGCCCGCGCGGACCAGGCGGGTGGACGTGGATAAAAGGATTGGTCTGATGGGAGGAGTGGGAAGGATCAGCGCCTGGTTCGAGCCGCGTTGCGGCTTGGCCGAATCTGAAATCTTCGACACGGACCCGTCGGTCCTCATGTTTCCGGGCGGCAGGCATCCGCTCATCAGAGACCCTCGGTCGATGTAACCCCCACATCGATAATCGCGTCCCACCGCGATGAGGCTCTCAACGGAAGGCTTTGCCGCCCGGAAACCCTATGTACACGTTTTTGTTACCGGCTGGAAGTTCCGCGGATGAGCACGCCCGAATCCTTCAAAGAAGTGCCGCATCGCGGCCTGATCACGGTCGCGCTCATGCTGGCGACCGTCATGCAGGCGCTCGACACCACGATTGCCAACGTCGCCCTGCCGACCATGACCGGCGATCTCGGCGCCTCTCCGGACAACATCAACTGGGTGCTGACGTCCTACATCGTGGCCGCCGCCATCATGACGCCGGTCACCGGCTGGCTCTCCGACCGCTTCGGCCGCAAGGAGCTATTCCTGACGGCCGTGGTCGGCTTCACCATCTTCTCCATGCTGTGCGGCCTGGCATGGAGCCTCGAAACCATCGTGCTGTTCCGGCTGATGCAGGGCGTGTTCGGCGCCGCAATCGTGCCGCTGTCGCAGACCTTCCTGCTCGACATCAACCCCAAGGAGCGTCACGGCCAGGCCATGGCCATCTGGGGCGCCGGCATCATGCTGGGACCGATCCTGGGCCCGACGCTGGGCGGCTGGCTGACCGAGAATTTCAACTGGCGCTGGGTGTTCTTCATCAACCTGCCGGTCGGCATCGTCGCCTTCATTGGCATGGCCGCCTATCTGCCGGCCGTTGCCCGGCGGGTGCGCAGCTTCGATTTCTTCGGCTTTGCCATGATATCGCTCGGCGTCGGCGCGCTGCAACTGATGCTCGATCGCGGCGGTGAGGTCGACTGGTTTTCCTCGGTCGAGATATGGATCGAACTCGGTTTGGCCATCACTGGCTTCTGGGTGTTCATCATCCACACCATGACGGCAGAACATCCCTTTATCGACCCCAAGATCTTCCTCGATCGCAATTTCGTGACCGGCCTGGCGTTCATCTTCGTCATGGGTGTGCTCATCCTGGCCTCGATGTCGCTGCTGCCGCCGATGCTCTCGACCATATTCGGCTATCCGACCATCACCATCGGCATCGTCATCGGTCCGCGCGGTGTCGGCACGATGATCTCGATGCTCGTCGTGGGGCGCATCATGGGAAAGATCGACGCCAGAATTCTCGTCGTCATCGGTTTTCTGCTGACCGCGCAGTCGCTCTACACCATGGCCAGTTTCACGCCGCAAATGGACAACTGGCTGATCATCAGCTCCGGGGTGATCCAGGGCCTGGGCATGGGCATGGTGTTCGTATCGCTGTCGACGGTTACGTTCGCCACGCTCGACGTACGCTTCCGCACCGATGCGACCGCGTTGTTCAGCCTGGTGCGCAATCTTGGCTCGTCGATCGGCGTTTCGGTCGTGACGGTGCTGCTGGTGCGCAACACGCAGATCAACCACGCCGAGCTTTCTGCCTTCATCAACCCGTTCAATCCCAACCTCTGGGCAGTCTCGCCCGCGGCCGCCGGCGGCGATCCCACGGCGCTGTCGGAGGTCGATCGCATGGTCAATATCCAGGCGATGATGATCTCCTACGTCAACGACTTCAAAATACTGATGATGATGACGCTGCTCGCCATCCCGTTCGTCTTCCTGCTGCGCAAGCCGAAAGCCGGCCCGGCCGGCGGCGGCGCACCCGCCGCGCATATGGACTAGGCCCCGCGGCAGGCAATCTGTCTGCCGCCGATATGGACTAGGCCGCGGCAGGCAATGTGCCCGCCGCCAATATGGACTAGGCCGCGGCAGGCAATATGCCTGCCGCCGATATGGACTAGGATTGCCGCGTCGGTTGGTGCTAGCTCATTGCGGAAGCGGCCTGCATCGTTTGGCCGTTGACCCAGCGGGGCGTAAGAACGATGCGGCACCAGACATTTCCGGTATTCGATCTCGGGCGGTTCGAAGACGCCGGCGCCGAGGAGAAGCAGGCGCTCGGCGCCGAGGTCGACCGCATCTGCCGCGACACCGGGTTCCTGGCTGTTACCAATCACGGCATTCCACAGGCGGTGATCGATGCGGCATGGTCGAAGGCACGGGCCTTTTTCGATCTGGCGCCGGAGCAAAAGCAGCGCTCGAAGGCGCCCTACAAGGGCTATCCCTACGGCTATCTTGGCCCTGAACTCGAAGCATTGGCCAAATCCCGCAACGTCGACACGCCGCCCGACCTCAAGGAGAGTTTCAACGGCGGCCCCCTGAGCGTGCCGCAAGGCATGTCCGATCCCGAGGCGCTCGCCTTCTGCTATGCCGAAACGATCTGGCCCGGAGAACCGGAGGGGTTCGTCGACGCCTGGAAAGCCTACTATGCGGCGCTCGAGGATCTGGCGCTGCGCGTCATGCGTGTCTTCGCCACCGCGCTTGGTCTGCCCGAAAATCATTTCGACAGCTATCTCGATGCGCCGATCAGCGCGCTTCGGGCGCTCAACTATCCCGAACAGCATGTCGCGCCGAAACCCGGCCAGATCCGCGCCGGCGCCCACACCGACTATGGCAGCCTGACCATCCTCCTGCCGCAGGCCGGATCACGCGGCCTTCAGATCATCACGCCGGATGGAGAATGGACCGAGGTGCCGCCGATCCCGGGAGCCTTCGTCATCAATATCGGCGACCTGATGGCGCGCTGGACCAACGATCGTTGGGTCTCCACCGTGCATCGCGTGGTCAATCCGCCGGCGGATGAGGGTGGCAAGGACCGGCGCCAGTCCATGGCCTTCTTCCACCAGCCGAACTGGGACGCGGAGATCAAGGTGCTGCACGCCTGCCTCGCCGACGGCGAAGCGCCGAAATACGAGCCTGTGCGCTCCGGCCCCTATCTGATGGGAAAATTCAAGGCGACGACCAAGTAGGCCGGGCAGGGAAGTTCTATTTTCCGAGCACGAGAGCCCAGTAGCGCAGGCTGGAGTCGCGGCCGTCGCGCACATAGGCAAGGCCGAAGCGGGTGAAGCGCGGGTCGAGCATGTTACGGCGATGGCCGGGCGAATGCGCCCAGATGTCGAACAGCTTCTGCTGGTCGAAGCGGCCCTCGGCGATGTTTTCGGCGGCGGCACCGGCAATGCCATTGTCCTTGACGCGCGAGGCAAAGTCCTTGCCCCAGCCCGTGGTGTGGCTCATGCGCTCCCGCGATGCCATGTAGCCGGCCTGCTGAAGCGCCGCCTGTTCGAGTTGGGCGTCGGGAACGAGCGGGCCAAGCCCCGCCGAGGCGCGCAGGCTCGCCAGCGTGCCGGTCGCGGAGGAGGAAACCCCGGCGCCTTGCCCGGTCGGCAGCGAGACGGTGCCGCAGGCGGCGAGCCCGGCCAAGGCCGCGAGGCCGGCTGCCTTGAGCCATGTGCGCCTGTTCAGGCCTTTTTGACGGATTTCGACTTTTTCAGCTGTCATGCCCGTCTGACATAGTCGCGATCATGGCTTTTGCCGGGCAGGGCGGTGAAAATCGCTACCACAGGCCACGAGCCGATTCGAAAAGGAGATCCAAGACATGCTGCATCACATCTCCTTTGGCGTTTCCAACATCGAGCGCTCTGCTGCCTTCTATGATGCCGTGCTGGCGCCGCTCGGCTATGTCAGGGTCTGGGACGATCTCAGACCCGGCGAGCCCGATCAGGCCGTCGGCTACGGGATTGCCGGTGGCGGCGACAAGCTGGCGCTGAAACTTCGCCCGAAAGGACAGCGCCCGCCCGGTCCGGGTTTCCATCTGGCTTTCGCCGCGCCGGATCGTCAGAGCATCGCGCGGTTCCATGCGGCCGCGCTTGCTCACGGCGGGCGCGACAACGGCGCGCCAGGCCCGCGGCCCGACTATGGCCCGCACTACCATGCCGCGTTTGTCATCGATCCGGATGGCCATCACCTAGAGGCGGTTTTCAATTCGCCCTGATGGCGGCCGGATTGGGTTCTGCCGGGCCGGAGACGAAAATCCCGTAAGGAGAGCCGAAACGCCGTCCACGCAGCGACAATCCCGGGAAGATCGGCTATGATGCCTTCGTTCATGAAGTGGCAGCTACGGGCGGCCACCCCAGGCGGTGACCGCCCCCCGAAGAAAAACGGAGGATGGTTATGGCCGGCTTTCATGTCATGGCGGACGCCTACGGGATGCATGTGCAGCCCACGGTGCGCCGCATCACCACGGCGGATCTCTGGGACGCGCTCAGGCTCGGCGCCGAGGATTTCTGGGCCAAGCCCTCGCACTACGTGTTCCTGTGCCTGATTTACCCGGTCGTCGGCCTGATCCTGACGCAGTGGACATCGGGCTCCAACGCCATCCAGCTTGTCTATCCCTTGATGTCGGGCTTTGCCCTGGTCGGGCCTTTCGCCGCGATCGGGCTTTACGAGATCAGCCGTCGGCGCGAACTCGGCATGAACACGGATTGGCGCCATGCGCTCGATGTGCGCCGCTCCCCGGCGCTGCCGTCGATCGCGGTCATCGGCATCATGTTGTTTGCGCTGTTCCTGTTGTGGCTGTTCACCGCCCAATCGATCTACACCAGCCTGTTCGGCGACCAGCCACCGGCTTCGATCGGCGCTTTTGTCCGTGATGTGCTGACGACCAGCAAGGGCTGGACGTTGATTCTGCTTGGCAACGCGGCCGGTTTTGTCTTTGCGGTGGTGGTGCTGGCCACGACGGTGATCGCCTTTCCGCTGCTGCTCGACCGTGATGTCGGTGCCGTCTCGGCGATCGAGACCTCGGCCCGGGCGGTGATGGCCAACCCGCTGCAGATGGCGCTGTGGGGGCTGCTGGTCGCCGTGCTTCTGGTGATCGGTTCGATCCCGCTGTTTGCCGGGCTGGCCGTGGTCATGCCGATCCTGGGTCACGCCACCTGGCACCTCTACCGCAAGGTGATCGAGCCGGCGCAGATCCGGCCGATCCGCCGGCCGATGTAGGCTAAGGCATGATCCTCAAAAGTGGGAACCGGTTTTGGGAAAAGATCATGCTTGGATAGGGCATGATCCTCAAAAGCGGGAACCGGTTTTGGGAAAGGTCGTGCTGGAGGGCCTCAGCGCTGCGCGTCGGTCGCCATCTTCAGCGCCAGTGCCGTCAGCACGGTTCCCATCATCCAGCGTTGGATGACCAGCCACAGCGGCCGTCCGGCAAGGAATGTGGCGATCGAACCGGCCGTCACCGCGATGATGGCGTTGACGGTCAGGCTGATCGTGATCTGCGTCGCGCCCAGAACCAGTAGCTGTGACAGGACATGGCCTTTGCCGATGCTGATGAATTGCGGCAGCAGCGACAGATAGAGAACGGCCACTTTCGGATTGAGCAGATTGGTCATCAGCCCCATGGCGAACAGCTTGCGCGGCCCGTCTTTCGGCAGGTCGCGCACCTGGAAGGGCGAACGTCCGCCAGGCTTCACCGCTTGCCAGGCCAACCACAAGAGGTAGAGCACGCCGGCAAAGCGCAACGCATCGTAGGCATAGGGCACGGCGAGCAGCAGTGCGGTGATCCCGAACGCCGCCGAAAGCACATAGAACAGGAAGCCGACCGCAACCCCGCCAAGCGAGATCAGTCCGGCCTTCGGCCCTTGCGACAGCGAGCGTGAGATCAGGTAGATCATGTTCGGGCCTGGCGTCAGCACCATGCCGAGGCAGACCAGCGCGAAGGCGAGATGGTTGGCGGTATCGGGCATTGTTTGTCCCCAAGCGTGCCGCGATGGATGCGCGATCCCGCGAGCGGCCAATATCTGCCTGTCGCGGCGGGCGCCCGCAAGGGCTTGGGGGGCGCAGGCATTGCGCCAGCGGGTGCATGATTCCGTTCGACGCGACGCGCTCTAGCCGACCACCCGCAGGTTCGACAGTTCATTGCCGATTTCCTTGAAATCGTTCGACAGGCTGGCGCCGGTCGCATTCCAGAACAGCTTCGCCGGTTTGCTCGGGTTCGTCGGATCCTTGCGGAAGCGCGAGTCAGAGGAGCAGGATTTCAGCGCGTCGATCGCCAGCTTGTCGCTGGCCTTGGTCGTCGACAGGTCGAGCGCCACCGTCATCACCATGATGTTGGCCGCCTTGGCGTTGTTGCAAAGCGCTGCCATCTGCTCGTTGAGCGCGTTGGTGTAGTTGCCGTTCGAATAGTCGAACTGACCGATGGCGCTCGATGTGCCCATGAACAGGCGGCCGACCGAAGTGCCGTTGTAGCCGGGGTTGAGATAGCCATAGGACGCATAGGTCGATTTCGAGTTCGCGGGATCGGAATAGCTCAGCGAGGACGGCGTATAATAGGTATTGGCGCCGTCGGTCAGCACGATCACCACCTTGTCGTTGCCTTTCTCGGTTTCCGCCCGCCCTTGCGTGAACGGCTCGCCACTCGAAACCACGCGCCAACCCCACGCCATGCCCTCGGGAACATTGGTGCCGCCATTCGGCTGCATCAGGTCGATGGCGGCCTTGATCGAGGTGAGCCCATCGGTGACGCTGACATCGGTCAGCGGCGTGATTGGATTGGTGGTGCAGCTGTAGTTCGGGCCGTTGCCGGCAGGCAGCGCCGGCGCATTGATCGGCCGCGGCTGGAAATACTTGGCCATGTTGCGCAGCCGCGATTGGCCGGTGCTGCTCGAAGGATCGTCATTCCACCAGCTGTTCACCGCGCCATAGGTTACCGGTGCGGCCTCGTCGGGATCCTGGGTGAGCTTCCAGTGGTTGCCGGGCTCGTCCGGGGCGAACATGGGCACGAACATCGTTGCCGGATCGCCGACGCCTATGCCGGTGTTGGCGGTGCCGCCGGATGGCGGCGTGTCGTTGATATTGTAGGGGTAGGGCCGGGCCTCCACGCAGCCTTGTCAACTGGCGAACGGCCCGTAGGAGTCGATGTAGTCATATTCGTCGTGGCTGCGCTTGCAGGTGTTGTTCGAATTGTATGCGTCGCAAACCACCCGCTTGCTGTTGACGACGCGCTCGTGGTTGGTGACGACCTGCATGTCCCGGTAGAGCGAAAACCGGGTCAGCATCTGGCCTTCCTCGCTGCCCCAGCCGGTGCCGCGCTTGTACCAGATGCCGTTGGTCTGCTGGGCGTATTTGTTGGCCGCATTCAGCGTCGACCAGTCGAAATTCTCGTTCGACACCGGCGACAGGCCCTCTGTGTCCATCCACGACGCGTTGCCATTGCCGGGGCCGACATTGACCGAAGCGGCAAAGGGCACGAGGCCGAACTGCACCGGCTTGTCGACCTGCTTGATCATGGCCGCCTGCTGGGCCAGCGTGTCGACCAGTTGCTTGGACGCGGTCTTGAGAAGATCGATGCGCTTTTGTCCGGAGCCGGTGCCGAGTGTGGTCATCGACCCGGAATTGTCGAGCACCAGGGCAACTTCCAGCGTGTTCTTCAGCCGCACCTGGGAGCTGACGTTGAAGCTGATCCTTTGGTTCGCGTCGATTGCGGATTTACCGACAAGCTGCGCGAAGGCCGGGTAGAAATAGGGCTTGTAGGCAAGCTGCGCCGTCATGGTGAGCAGGCCACCACCGCTAGTGTTGCTCGGCAAGATGACGTTGAGCGTCGTGCTGGCCGGATCGACATCGTTCAGGTTGGCGTTGAAGAAGTCGAGCGCGTAGGCCCTCAACTGGTCGTCGGTCGCGCCTTCCGTCAGCCGACGCGCCGTGGCGAAGTTGGCGGCATCGAGCGCATTCGTCACCATCTGTTTTTCACGGTTCATTTCCGTGAAGTCGACCGCGATCGCCAGGCCGCCCATCAGCGGTACCATCGCCACGACTGTCATAAGAGCATAGTTGCCGCGCCGGTCGCGGCGAAACTGACGCCAGATTTCATGCATGTCTTGCAGCGGCCCCCGCCGGCGGATTCTCGGTCTGCGCCAGCTTTTCACAAAACGCTGAAAGACGGGTTTGGGAAACCGCTCTATTGCTTGGTCGGCGCTTCACCAACCGCTAACCAATCAAAAGGCCACGGCCCTGACGCCGCCCAGAAAGACGCCTGCCGAGGCAGGACGTGGGCATATCGGGCTGACAAATAACAAGGATAAGACGGCGCTCATGGTCGTCCAGTCCAAACCTCATTGATCAATTGACGAGGCTGCCAGGCGAAAGCTGGTGACAGCATGGAGCGGTTCGGATAATTCGAACCCGCTGCGGCGGCCCGTCGGCCGCGGTACTCGCAACGCTCATATTGAAGGAAACGGCATGGCGAATTCGCCTGAAATCGTCGGCTCGCTCGAAGACGTCTCGAAAGCCTATTCGGCAATCCTTTGCGATGTCTGGGGCGTGGTGCACAATGGCGAATGGCATTTTCCGGCGGCCGCGGCGGCGCTTGCCGAGGCCAGGACAGCCGGTATCCCGGTTGTCCTTATCACCAATTCGCCTCGCCGCAGCGCCGACGTCGTGGCTCAGATGAGCGTGATCGGCGTTCCGCCATCGGCCTACGACCGTGTGGTGACCTCGGGTGATGTGACCCGCGACCTGATCGCGGAGGGCCCGCGCAAGATCTTCCACATCGGCGCCGAACGCGATCTGACCCTTTATGACGGCCTCGATGTCGATCTCGTCGAGGAATTCGAGGCCGCCGGTGTTGTTTGCACCGGGCTGTTCAACGACGAGATCGAGAAGCCTGAGGATTATACGGATCTCTTGCGCCGATTGCGTGCCAGGAACCTGCCGTTCATCTGCGCCAATCCCGATATCATGGTGGAGCGCGGCGAACGGATCATCTGGTGTGCGGGTGCCCTGGCGCGCGACTATGCCCAGCTCGGCGGCCGCACGCTGATCGCGGGAAAGCCTTACACGCCGATCTACGACGTCGCGATGAAAGAAGTGGCGGAGGTGCTTGGGCGCCCGGTTGAGCGTTCGCAGGTGCTGGCCATCGGCGACGGGATGATGACCGATGTGAAGGGCGCGGCCGACAATGGTTTCGACGTTCTCTATGTCTCCGGCGGCATCCATGCCCGCGACTACGGCGAAGCGTCCCGGCCGGATCCGGCAAAGCTCGGTCTCTTCCTGGAACGGCACGGCTATCGTCCGGTGGCCGTCATAGCCAGACTGCAGTAGGTGACAATGGTGGCCTTCCAGCATCTCTCGGCAACCGCGCCGCTGCCAGCCGATCTGCGGGGTGGCGTTGTCGCGATCGGCAATTTCGATGGTGTCCACCGTGGCCATCAGGCGGTGCTCGAGCGGGCGTTGGCCGAGGCTGGGCGGCGCGACGTGCCGGCCTTGGTGCTGACCTTCGAACCGCACCCGCGCAAGGTCTTCAGGCCCGACATGCCGTTGTTCGTGCTGACCCCGCCGCCGATGAAGGCGCAGCTTCTGTCGTTGCTCGGTTTTGCCGCGCTCGTCGAGCAGCCGTTCACGCGTGACTTCGCCTCGCTGTCGGCGGAAGCTTTCGTCACCGACGTGCTGGAGAGGACGCTCGGCATCACCCATGCCGTGACCGGTTTCGATTTCCATTTCGGCAAGGACCGCCAGGGTGGACCGGCCTATCTGATGGCAGCCGGCGAACTCCATGGCTTTGGCGTCACGCTCGTCGACGCTTTTCGCGACGAGGGCGCCGAGGTGGTCTCGTCAAGCCGGATCCGGGGCTTGCTCTGCGATGGCGAGGTGGCCGAGGCCGCCGGTCTGCTCGGCTATCGCTTCACTGTGGAAAGCGAGGTGGTCGGTGGCCAGCGGCTCGGCCGAACGCTCGGCTTTCCGACCGCGAATATGCGGCTTCCCGCGGAAGCCACCCTCAAGGAAGGAATTTATGCCGTCCGCTTTCGGCGCGCCGACGGCACGTTGCATGATGGCGTCGCCAGCTTCGGCCGCCGCCCGACCGTCGACGACAATGGCGCGCCGCTTCTGGAGACCTTTGTCTTCGATTTTTCCGGCGATCTCTATGGCGAGATCTGCCAGGTCTCGTTCTTCGGCTTCCTGCGCAGCGAGATCAAATTCGACGGGCTCGACGCGCTGGTCATGCAGATGAAGAGGGACGAAGCCGAGGCGAGGGCGCTGCTTGCAGGCGTCAAGCCGCTTTCACAACTCGACGCTGCCATCGCCTTTTAAAAGCGCTATCCCGGACCGGATATCCGCGCCGGCGGACCGGTTTTCGCGCAAGACCGTGCCCGGGAAGGCTCTACTTTACTTTTTCAGCGCCAGGCCGACGGCGATGAAGGTCCAGCCCTGGAAGATCAGGTCGATCGCCAGGAACAGTCCGAGCACCCACACGCTGTTGACCGGCCAACCCATGGCGATGATCAGGCCGGCAAGCACGCTGATGGCGCCTGCCGCGACAATCCAGCCCCAGCCTTGTTCCGGACGGTGACTGAAGCCGACCCATGCCCGCAGCGCGCCGGACGCGACGAGCGCGACGGCCAGCAGGAAGGTCAGCACCGCCGAGGCCAGCAGCGGATTGTCGAAAGCGAAAAACCCGGCGACCGCGTAAAGCAGGCCGCTGAGCAGCCAGTAGAAGAAGCGCCCCCAGGTCTTGACCCCGAAAGCATGCATGATCTCGATGATGCCGGCCACCAGCATCAGCCAGCCGACGACGTAGACGGAAGCCACAGTGGCGATGAACAAATTGCCGAAGGCAATGCCGCCGAGGATCAACAGCAATACGCCCAGACCGACAAACCATCCCCACTTTGCTCGCGTCTGGCCGATCGCGTTCTTCAGTGTATCGCCGTGCAGTGTCATGTCGCCACCTCCCTTGAGGACTGCCAGAATAAAACGAAGTTACCCTTGGGGCCGACCGGCGTCCAGCCGAGGGCGGATCGGATGATGCAAGCAATGCGAGGCTTATGTCTCTGCTTTAAATCAAATTTTACCAAAGCCTCGTCAAAGCTGTCGCCGAAGGGCAGTTGTATCGTGTTAGTGGAGTAGCCATGAGTCCGTTCGGAAAGATTTCTGCAGCCTTGGCTACCGTCATGCTGGCCACATCGGGCGCGGCCGAGGCCGGCGACGGCGCTTTCGGCTGGCTGTCCGGCGACTGGTATCTGACGGTTGGCGCCACTGGCCTGGTTGCGCCGAATTTCGAGGGCGGCAAGAAATACATGCTTAGCGCCCAGCCCATCATCTCTTTGGGCAAGGCCGGTCCCCAGGCACGCTTCACCTCGCGCAACGACAACATCTCGCTGGCGCTCGTCGACGACGGCGGCGTTCGCGCCGGTTTGACCGGCAAGTTCCTGTTCTCGCGCGACGACGGCGATGCCGACGAGCTCAAGGGCCTCGATCCGATCCGTTGGGGTGGTGAAGTCGGCGGCTTTTTCGAATTCTATCCGACGGACTGGATGCGCGCGCGCGCCGAATTGCGGCACGGCATCCGTGCCCACAATGGCTTTGTCGCCGATATCGCCGCCGACGCCTTCTACGATGTGACGCCAACAGTCAGGATTTCGGGTGGCCCGCGCGTGTCTTTTGCCTCGGCCAACTATTTCGACGCCTATTATGGCGTCAACGCACAGGAAGCCGTGGCCTCGGGCCTGAGCCAGTATAATCCTGGTGGCGGCCTGAAATCCGTCGGCCTCGGCGGTGCGGTGACCTGGAAGGTGACCGATCCGATGACCGCCAGCCTGTTCGGCGAATATTCGCGCCTGGAGGGTCCGGCGGCCGATTCCAGCCTGGTCAGGGAGCGCGGCGATCGCAATCAGTTCATGGTCGGTGTGTCGACCACCTATCGCTTCGACTTCAAGATGTAGGCGAATCGAACGAGACGCTTTATTCCTGCGCCTATCTCCGCTAAAAGCCCACCAATGATGAGCTTTTCGCGCTTTCGTGTGCTGACGATACGAATTACCGGCCCGGTGTTCCGGGCGGCCTGAGCGCCGCCGGAGCCGCCGGGACTTTTGCGCGCACCCTCGCGCTTTTTCCAGAACATCGACGCATATCGCCCAAAAGTGGGTCCGGTTTTGGGAAAACGATATGCATCAACCCAAGACTTCAAGCCCCGGGGCTTTCCCGCCGCCGGGCAATTGAGATGGCAGATCAATGACCGATACCCCTACCGCCGACAAGGCCGAGACGATCGACTATTCCAAGACGCTTTACTTGCCGCAGACGGATTTCCCGATGCGCGCCGGCTTGCCCGAGAAGGAGCCGGTGCTGGTCAAGCGCTGGCAGGACATGGACCTCTACCGCAAGCTGCGCGAGAGTGCCGCCGGCCGCACGAAATACGTGCTGCATGACGGCCCGCCCTACGCCAACGGCAACATCCATATCGGGCACGCGCTGAACAAGATCCTCAAGGATGTCATCACCCGCTCGTTCCAGATGCGCGGCTATGACTCGAACTACGTGCCCGGCTGGGACTGCCACGGCCTTCCCATCGAGTGGAAGATCGAGGAGCAGTACCGCGCCAAGGGCAAGAACAAGGACGAGGTGCCGGTCAACGAATTCCGTCAGGAATGCCGTGAATTCGCCGCGCACTGGATCTCTGTGCAGGGTGGCGAGTTCCAGCGGCTCGGCGTCGTCGGCGACTTCAAGAATCCCTATACGACGATGGCCTTCCACGCCGAGTCGCGCATCGCCGGCGAGCTGTTGAAATTCGCCATGTCGGGCCAGCTCTATCGTGGCTCGAAGCCGGTGATGTGGAGCGTCGTCGAGCGCACCGCATTGGCCGAGGCAGAGATCGAATACCAGGACTACGAGTCCGATACGATCTGGGTGAAGTTTCCTGTCGCCAATCTTGTCGTTGCCAGTGTCGTGGACGGGCAGCCGGCGGAACTCAATCCGGATCTGAGCGGGCGGTCGCTGGATTTGCTGGATGCACATGTCGTCATCTGGACGACGACGCCTTGGACCATCCCGGGCAATCGCGCCGTCAACTATTCGCCGCGCGTCGCCTACGGGCTCTACGAGGTGACAGCGGCCGAGAATGCGTTTGGTCCGCAACCCGGTGAGAAGCTGATCTTTGCCGACGCCCTGGCCGAGGAAAGCCAGGCCAAGGCCAAGGTGACCTTGAAGCGCCTTCACGGCATCAGCACCGAACAGCTTGGAAATCTTGTGCTTTCGCACCCTCTCAAGGGCCTTGGCGGCGGTTACGAATTCCCCGTGCCGATGCTTGCCGGCGACCATGTCACGGATGATGCCGGCACGGGTTTTGTCCACACGGCGCCCGGCCACGGCCGCGAGGATTTCGACGCCTGGATGGATGCGGCACCCGAACTGCGCACGCGCGGTGTCGATACCGCGATCCCGTTTACCGTCGACGACGCCGGCTTCCTGACCAAGGACGCGCCGGGCTTTGGCCCGGATCGCGAAGGCGGACCGGCACGCGTCATCGACGACAACGGTAAGAAGGGCAACGCCAACCAGGCGGTCATCGACGAACTGATCAAGCGCAACGCTTTGTTCGCGCGCGGCCGGCTGAAGCACTCCTATCCGCATTCCTGGCGGTCGAAGAAGCCGGTCATCTTCCGCAACACACCGCAATGGTTCGTCTACATGGACAAGGACCTCGGCGACGGCACGACGCTGCGCAGCCGCGCGTTGAAGGCCATCGACGACACGCGCTTCGTGCCGGCTGCCGGCCAGAACCGCATCCGTGCCATGATCGAGGAGCGCCCCGACTGGGTGCTGTCGCGCCAGCGCGCCTGGGGCGTGCCGATCGCCGTATTCGCCGATGAGGACGGCAATGTGCTGAAGGACGAGGCCGTCAACCAGCGCATCATGGATGCCTTCGAGAAGGAAGGCGCCGACGCCTGGTTCGCCGCCGGCGCCAAGGAGCGTTTCCTCGGCAATCACGACGCCTCCCGTTGGAAGCAGGTGATGGACATCCTCGATGTCTGGTTCGATTCGGGCTCGACGCACGTCTTCACGCTGGAGGACCGTCCCGACCTGAAATGGCCGGCCGACGTCTATCTCGAAGGTTCCGACCAGCATCGCGGCTGGTTCCACTCCTCGCTGCTCGAAAGCTGCGGCACCAGGGGCAGGGCGCCTTACGACACCGTCGTCACCCATGGCTTCACCATGGACGAGGACGGGCGCAAGATGTCGAAATCGCTCGGCAACACCGTGGTGCCGCAGGACGTGATTAAGCAATCCGGCGCCGACATTCTGCGCCTGTGGGTGGTGACGACGGATTATTGGGAAGACCAGCGGCTCGGCAAGAACGTGCTGCAGACCAACATCGACGCCTACCGCAAACTGCGCAACACCATTCGCTGGATGCTGGGCACGCTCGCCCATGACGATGGCGAGGCGGTGCCGCTGGAAGAAATGCCGGAGCTCGAACGGCTGATGCTGCATCGGCTGGCCGAACTGGACGAGGTGGTGCGCCAGGGCTACGACGCCTTCGAATTCAAGCGCATCACCCGTGCATTGCTCGATTTCATGGTGGTCGAACTGTCGGCCTTCTATTTCGACATCCGCAAGGACGCGCTTTACTGCGACGCGCCGTCGAGCGTGAAGCGCAAGGCCTCGGTGCAGGTGGTGCGCCATCTCTTCGACTGCCTGGTGAAATGGCTGGCGCCGATGCTGCCCTTCACCATGGAAGAGGCCTGGCTCGACCGGCATCCCGATGCCGTTTCGTTGCATCTCGACCAGTTCCCGGAAATCCCGGCGGATTGGAAGAATGACGCGCTGGCGGAAAAATGGCGCAAGGTGCGGCAGGTCCGCCGTGTCGTCACCGGCGCGCTGGAGATTGCGCGGGCGCAGAAGGTGATCGGCTCCTCGCTCGAGGCGGTGCCGGTGGTCACGATCAACGACGCTGCGCTTGAGGCTGCCATATCGGACGTCGACATGGCAGAGATGGCGATCACCAGCGATCTCGTCATTGTCCATGGCCAGGCGCCGGACGGTGCCTTCACGCTCGACGACGTCAAGGGCGTTGCCGTGGTGGTCGAGAAGGCCGAGGATCGCGGTCTGGTCAAATGCGCGCGTTCCTGGCGCTACACGGCCGATGTCGGCCAGGATGCTGCATTCCCCGATGTCTCGGCCCGCGACGCTGCCGTGCTGCATGAGCTGCAGGCGCTCGGCCGGCTTTGATGCATGTCGCCCAAAACCACACCCTCGGGTCTGACCCGAAGGTGTGCGGCGGTTTTGGGGTCACGGCGCGCGTGGCCGGAATGCGAGGCATATCGGTGCACAAATGCCACGCCGGGCGGCGCGGATCCGCCCGTGCGTTGCCCTTAACGAGCGGTTGAGGTAAACACGCGAAACTCCGGAAGACAAATTGTCGCCGGATTTCCGTCGCAAGTGCTTGGACGATGGGGGCCGGACATCAAGACCGGTGGCGATCGAGAGGCTGTCTAGAGTGGGACTTTTTGGCATGACCGAGAGATATAATGCGCGCCTTGCGCTGCTGGCGCCGCTTGTCGCATCGGGCCTCGCTTTGTCCGGCTGCATGGGCTCTCCGACCTATGGCACCGACAAGACCGCCGCCGAACAGCTGGCCGGCGATCTCACCGGCGCCGTTTCCTTCGCGCCGAAGCGCAAGGACCCGATCGACTACAAGCCGCGCCCCACCTTGGTAAAGCCCGCTCCCGGACAGAAGGAAGCCCTGCCTGCACCGCAGGACAGCATGACGGCAAGCGCCGAATGGCCCGAATCGCCCGAGCAGCGCCGTGCGCGCTTGCGTGCCGACGCCACCGCCCACCAGAACGATCCGAACTACCAGGCGGAGATCGTTGACGATGTGCAGACGGATCCGGCCGCGGTGAAAAAGGCCATGGAAGAGTCTGGCTCCAGCCATCCTCCGGCTTGGTCGCCCGCTGATTCCGACAAGGGTCGCGCCGCCGAAATCCAGCGCCGTCTCGCCGAGAGCAAGCAGGGCGATCCGAACACGCGCAAGTATTTGAGCGAGCCGCCCTTGGCCTACCGTGTCGCATCGGACACCGCGCCACAGAACGAACTCGGCGAGGACGAGTACAAGAAGGAACGCCGTTTGAAGAAACAGGCGGAAGGCAAGAAGGGCGGCTGGTTCGACTGGCTGCCGTCGCTCTAAAGCAATTCCAGGGAAAGTGTGAACGGTTTTCCCGGGAAAAGCGCGTAGCGCTTTCCCTAGGGGATTGCGTCAGAACAAAGAGTTGGAGTGGTTCGCCTTTTCCGTGAAACGGTGAAATGCTCTAGGAACGCCCGCGCTGCCTTTTCGGACGGCATGGCGTGGGATCAGTCGCGACGCTCCCTGAAAAATTCCTTGAGCAGCAGGGCCGCTTCGGTCTCTCCCATGCCCGGATAGATGTCGGGCGTGTGATGACAGGTCGGCGAGGCAAAGAAGCGCACGCCGTTCACGACCGCACCGCCCTTTTCGTCCGCGGCACCGAAATAGAGACGGCGCAACCTGGCGAAGGAAATGGCGCCTGCGCACATGGCGCACGGTTCCAGCGTCACGTAGAGATCGTGGCCGGTAAGCCGCTCGCTAGCGAGTTTCCCGCAGGCTTCGCGGATAACCAGCATCTCGGCATGCGCAGTCGGGTCCGCCAGTTCGCGGGTACGGTTGCCGGCACTGGCCACGATTGTGTTGCCCGTGGCGATGACGGCGCCGACCGGCACTTCGCCGCGCAAGGCTGCCGCTTCGGCCTCCTTAAGCGCCGCCGCCATGAAATCCGGCCGCTTCACGCGGTTTCCATTCCGATTATCTCCTCGCCACTCCAGACTTTTGATTTTCGTTCGTCTTGCCGGAAAAACCGGTCGCCACTTTTCCCTGACAAACTCTGATGATCCTGTTATTGAGCGCATCAGCCTGAAAATCGGACTCGATTTTCAGAAAAGATCATGCGCCAAATCAAAGTGCTACAGCGTTCGTTGCGCGCCCGAAAGGATGCGCCACGCTGTAGCAGCGCAAACGGACAAAGGCCACATGGACGACAACGACAGGAAATCTCCGCGCCAAAAAGGTCCGGGCAAGAAACCCGCGGCTCCGCGAGGCGACAGGGGCGGCAAGCCATCCTTTGGCGCCAAGAAACCCTACGCGCCGCGCGGCGATCGTCCGATGGCCGCCGAGGGCGAGCGCCCGAAGCGTGACTTCAAGGGCGGCGACAAGCCGTTCAGCAAGGGGCCGCGCCCAGCGGGCAAGCCGTATGAGAAGCGCGAAGGACCGCGCAAGCCCTACGCGCCGCGCGGCGACCGTCCGATGGCGGCTGAAGGCGAACGCAAGCCGTATGAGAAGCGTGAAGGACCGCGCAAGCCTTACGCCCCGCGCGGCGACCGTCCGATGGCGGCTGAAGGCGAACGCAAGCCCTACGAGAAGCGTGAAGGACCACGCAAGCCTTATGCCCCACGCGGCGACCGTCCGATGGCGGCCGAAGGCGAACGCAAGCCGTATGAAAAACGTGAAGGGCCACGCAAACCCTACGCGCCGCGTGGCGACCGTCCGGTTGCCGCTTCGGCAGAGGGTGGCGAAAAGCGTTTCGAACGCCCCAAGCGTGATTTCGGCGATCGTCCGAAGCGTGACTTTTCTGACCGTCCGAAGCGCGACTTCAGCGATCGTCCCAAGCGCGACTTCAGTGATCGGCCGCAAGGGGCTTCAGGCGGCTTCAAGCCGCGACCGCGGCCCGCCGAGGCCACGGAAGAAGCCGGCGAACGCATCGCGAAGCGGCTGGCGCGCGCCGGGCTTGCCTCGCGCCGCGATGCCGAGGAGCTGATCGCCGCCGGCCGCGTCAAGGTCAATGGCCGGGCGCTGTCTTCGCCGGCGTTCAATGTCATGCCTGGCGACATCATCCATCTCGACGGCATGGAAATCCCGCCGATCGAACGCACACGCCTGTTCCTGTTTCACAAGCCGGCCGGCGTCGTCACCACCAACCGCGATCCCGAGGGCCGCAAGACCGTCTTCGACGTGCTGCCGGCCGAATTGCCGCGGCTGATGACCATTGGCCGGCTCGACATCAACACTGAAGGCCTGCTGCTGCTCACCAATGATGGTGGCCTGTCGCGCGTGCTCGAACTGCCGGCCACCGGCTGGCTGCGCCGCTACCGTGTGCGCGTCCACGGCAAGGTCGAGGAGAGCGCGCTTGCCGGCCTGCGCGAAGGCATTGCCGTCGACGGCGTGTTCTATGGCGCCATCGAAGCCAGCCTCGACCGGGAGCAGGGCTCCAATGCCTGGCTGACGATCGGCCTGCGCGAAGGCAAGAACCGGGAAGTGAAGAACATCCTCGGCGCGCTCGGCCTCGACGTGACGCGGCTGATCCGCATCTCCTACGGTCCGTTCCAGCTCGAGGACCTTGCCGAAGGTCACGTGCTGGAGATCAAGGGCCGCGTGCTGCGCGACCAGCTTGGCGAACGCCTGGTGGAGGAATCCGGCGCCAATTTCGACGCCGAGATAGCAAAACCCTTTTCCAACAAGCCGGTGCGGCGCACTGAAGTTCGCGAGCCGGAACCCGAACGGCCGAAATTCACGCGTGATGGCGAGCGCCGGCCGATCGGCGAGGGCGGGCTGATCAAGAACCGCAAGCGCCGGGAAGGCAGCCGCGACGAGGCGCTCGGCAAACTGTCGACAAGCCCCGACAGAAGCGAGAGGCCGGAAAAGAGCTTTGGCGAGCGTGGTCCGAGGCCAGAGCGTGGTGGCTTTGGTGACAAGCCACGCGGCAGTTTTGGCGACAAGCCGCGCGGTGGCTTCGGCGACAAACCTCGTGGCGGCAAGAAATCCGAGCGCGAGCAGCGGCCGATCGAGCCGCCCGGCCAGCGCAAGGCCAATGTCTGGATGGCGCCTGGTGCCCGGCCGATCGGCAAGGGCAGGGCGGAAGCCGATGCCGCCAAGGCGGCCGACGCCAAGGCGCGCAAGGCGTCGTTCAAACCGTCCTATGGCAAACCCGGCGGCAAACCGGCAGGCGCCAAGCCATTCGGCAAGCCGCGTGGCGAGCGTCCTGGCGGCGCCGGCGGCGGTGAGCGGCCGCGCGGCGGCCCCAAGGGTCCCCGGACAAGATGAGAATCGTCGGCGGTGAGTTTCGCGGGCGTCCGCTGGCGACGCCTCGCAGCAGCGCCATCCGTCCGACGACCGACCGCACCCGCGAGGCCGTCTTCAACGTGCTGGCGCATCGTTTTGCCGAACAGTTGGACGGCGCGCGCGTGCTCGACCTGTTCGCTGGAACCGGCGCGCTGGGTCTGGAGGCGCTATCGCGCGGGGCATCCTATGGTGTCTTCATCGAGGAATCGGCCGAAGGCCGTGGCCTGATCCGCGACAATGTCGAGGCGTTCGGCCTGACCGGCCGCACCAAGATTTTTCGTCGCGATGCGACAGGCCTTGGCGAGGCGGGCACGCTGGCGCCGTTTGGCCTCGTCTTCGCCGATCCGCCCTACGGCAAGGGTCTTGGCGAGCTTGCCTTGCGGTCGGCGAAAGCCGGCGGCTGGCTGCGCCCCGGCGCGCTGTGCGTGGTCGAGGAGACGGCGGTGGTTCCCTTCGAACCAGGCCCGGGCTTTTCCGTGCTGGATGAGCGCAATTACGGCGAAACCGTCATCCGTTTCATCGAGGCTGCCTGATACACCCGCGTTTGTGATCCCTTCCGAAGGCAACGGGTAGGCCGAGTGCCTTCAAAATGACGAACAAATTCGCTTTGCCTCGACTGGCAACCCCGCCTATCGTCCCCGCCATGACAACCGGAGCCATCGATGAAACGTCCTGAATGGCTGCGCGCAATGCTGCTGACGACCGCTCTGGCGCTGATCAGCCCCGCCGTTGCGGCCGATGATGGCACGGTCACCAACTTCCTGCTCGACAACGGCATGGAAGTGGTCGTCATTCCCGACCATCGCGCGCCGATCGTCACTCACATGGTGTGGTACAAGATCGGCAGCGCCGACGAGCCGCCAGGCAAATCCGGCATCGCCCATTTCTTCGAGCATCTGATGTTCAAGGCGACGACAAATCACGCGGCCGGCGAGTTCGACCGCGCCGTCTCCGACATTGGCGGCTCCAACAACGCCTTCACTTCCTACGACTATACCGCGTTCCACGAGACGGTGGCGCCGTCGGCGCTCGAGCAGATGATGGGCTTCGAGGCGGACCGGATGCGCAACCTCATCCTCACAGATGATGTCATCAAGACCGAGCGCGATGTCATCCTCGAGGAACGCCGTTCGCGCATCGACAACAATCCGCAGGCGGTGCTCGACGAGGAAGTCGATGCCACGTTGTGGCAGAACCAGCCCTATCGCATTCCGGTCATCGGCTGGATGCAGGAGATGGAACAGCTGAACCGCACCGACGCCACCGCCTTCTATGACAAATACTACCGGCCCAACAATGCCGTGCTGATCGTGGCCGGCGATGTCGAACCGGAGACGGTGAAGGCGCTGGCTGAGAAGACCTATGGCAAGGTGGCGCGCGGCCCGGACCTGCCGCCGCGCGTGCGCCCGGTCGAGCCGGAGCAGAACACCAAGCGCACCGTCACACTCTCCGACGCCCGCGTCAGCGTGCCGAGTTTCTCGACGCAATGGGTGGTGCCGTCCTACCACACCGCCAAGGCGGGCGAGGCCGAGGCGCTCGACCTGCTTGCCGAAATCCTCGGCGGCGGCAACCGCAGCCGGCTCTACCAGGCGCTTGTGGTCAAGCAGGGCATCGCGTCCAATGCCGGTGCGTATTTCCAGGGCACCATGCTCGACGACACCAATTTCACCGTCTATGGCGCGCCGCGCGGCGACGCCAAGCTGGCCGACGTCGAGGCCGCGGTCGATGCCGAGGTGGCGCGTATCGTCAGCGATGGCGTCACATCCGATGAGCTTGAAAAGGCCAAGGACCGCTATATCAGGTCGATGGTCTTTACCCGCGACAAACAGGACTCCATGGCTGAAATGTATGGCTCGACGCTCGCCACCGGCGGCAATGTGCAGGATGTCCAGCAATGGCCGGACCGTATCCGAAAGGTCACGGCCGACGAGGTCAAGGCCGTCGCCGCACGTTACCTGGTGCTGGCTCGCTCGACCACCGGCTATCTCTTGCCGCAGCAACAGGCGGGGAATTGATGATGAACTCTATGCATATGCGCGAGGCGGTGAAAGCGCCTTCCCTTCTCCCCTTGTGGGAGAAGGTGGATCGGCGCATAGCGCCGAGACGGATGAGGGGTGCGCCACGGAGTGCCGTCCTCGCCAAGCTGGAACACCCCTCATCCGACCTCGCTTCGCGAGGCCACCTTATCCCACAAGGGGAGAAGGGAAGACCGCGCGTGGCCACCGCGCTCGCAATCCTCTTCCTCACCATCCTCTTCCTGGTCCTGCCGGCGCTTGCCGCCCGCGCCATGGAAATCCAGTCCGTCACCTCGTCGAAGGGCGTCACGGCCTGGCTGGTGGAGGATTATTCCGTACCGGTCGTCGCCGTTCGTTTCGTCTTCGGCGGCGGCTCGACGCAGGATCCGGTGGGCAAGGAAGGATTGGCCAATCTGATGACCGGCCTGTTCGACGAGGGTGCCGGCCCGCTCGATTCGGAAGCCTTCCAGATCAAGCTCGACGATGCCGGAGCCGAGATGAGCTTCGACGAGAGCCGCGACGGCGTCTATGGTTCGATGCGCATGCTGGCCGAGCAGCGCGACGAGGCGTTCGACCTGTTGCGGCTGGCGGTCAACGAGCCGCGCTTCGACCAGGCGCCGATCGATCGCATCCGCGCCCAGATCCTGTCCGGCATCATCGCAAACGAGAACGACCCCGACACGGTGGCGCAGAACAAATGGGCGCGCGCCATCTATGGCGACCATCCCTATTCGCGCTCGGACCAGGGCACCAGGCAGAGCATCGCGGCCATCACGCGGGATGATCTGAAGGCCCTGCACAAGGCGGTGTTCGCGCGCAGCGGCCTGCATATCGCCGTGGTCGGCGCCATCGACGCCGAGACGCTGAAGAAGAAGCTCGACATGGTGTTCGGCGACCTGCCGCAGAACCAGGCGCTCGCGCCTGTCGCCGATATCGAGCCTAAATTGGCGCAGCATCTGGAAGTCAATTACGACTTGCCGCAGACCTCGCTGCAGCTCGCCTGGCCCGGCGTGAAGCGCAAGTCGGCGGATTTCTTCCCGGCGGTGCTGATGAACGAGATCCTCGGCGGCGGCACCTTCACCTCGCGCCTGTTCCAAGAGGTGCGCGAAAAGCGCGGGCTGGCCTATGGCGTCAACTCCTCGCTGGTCAACCAGGACCATGCCAACGCGCTGATTGTCACCACCGGAACGCGCTCCGACCGTGCGGCCGAGACGCTCGGTATCGTGCGCGATGTCGTCAAGCAACTGGCCGAGAACGGTCCGACCGAGGCAGAACTCGCGGCGACCAAGAAATATCTCATCGGCGCCTATGCCATCAACAATCTGGACTCATCGAGTTCCATCGCCGCGACGCTGGTCGAATTGCAGCTCGACGATCTCGGCATCGACTATATGCAGCGCCGCGCCGGCTACATCAACGCGGTGACGCTCGACCAGGTCAAGGCGGCTGCGCAGAAGCTGCTGACGGCCGAGCCGACCATCATGGTGGTCGGGCCTCCGCTGTCGAGGGCCGGCAAGGGATGAGCCCGACCTTCGGCATAGCTTTCGGCGGCGGCGGCGCGCGCGGGCTGGCGCATATCCATGTCATCGAGGTGCTGGACGAACTCGGTATCAAGCCGGTGACGATCGCCGGTTCATCGATCGGTGCCATCATGGGCGCCGGCATGGCCGCGGGCATGACCGGCAAGGATATCCGCGACTATGCCCGCTCGATCCTCGGCCGGCGCGCCGAGGTGGCGAGCCGCATGTGGCGCGCTCGTCCGGGCACGATCGCGGAAGCCATGCAGAACGGCATCCGTGTCAGCCAGTTCAATGTCGAGCGAATCCTGAAGGCGTTTCTGCCCGAGGCCATCCCCGAAACCTTCGCCGAGTTGAAAATCCCGTTGAAGGTGACGGCGACCGATTACTTCGGCCACAAGCTGGCGGTGTTCGCGGATGGCGACCTGCATTCCGCGCTGGCCGCTTCGGCGGCCATTCCCGCCGTGTTCCGCCCGGTGATGCGCGACGGCAGGCT
Organism: Mesorhizobium sp. B2-1-3A; assembly: GCF_006442655.1. Taxonomy (NCBI): domain Bacteria; kingdom Pseudomonadati; phylum Pseudomonadota; class Alphaproteobacteria; order Hyphomicrobiales; family Phyllobacteriaceae; genus Mesorhizobium; species Mesorhizobium sp. B2-1-3A. The sequence continues at coordinate 423,031 of NZ_VFWK01000001.1, read as the reverse complement.
GCTGATCGACGGCGGCATCTACAATCCCGTGCCATTCGACCTGATCGAGAACGACGCCGACATCATCATCGGCGTCGACGTCGTCGGCGCGCCGGAAGAGGTCGACCGCAAGCAGCCCACCTCGGTCGACCTGATGTTCGGCGCCACGCAGCTGATGATGCAGTCGATCATCGCCAACAAGCTGCAACAATGCCGCCCCGACATACTGGTCCGCCCGGCAGTATCAAAATACCGCGTGCTCGATTTCCTGAAGATCGACGCCCTTATGAGCGAGACGGCTGATATCAAGGATCAGCTCAAGCGGGAGCTGGAGAGGGTGGTGGAGGCGCGTGAAAAGCGTGTCATCCGCCCGAAACGACAACCGTCTTCAAGCCGACGCCTTGCACCCTGAAGTAGTCGCGTGCACCGGCGGGTGCCGAGCTGGCAGCTTTTCCTTCTGCCTTGTCAGGCCGAGATCGGTTGCCCGGTCATCTGGCTGCCGAGATTGGTGAAGAACTGGCCGGCAAGCTTGCGCGAGGTCGAATCGATCAGCCGGCTGCCGAGTTGGGCGATCTTGCCGCCGACATCGGCCTTCACCGTGTAGGAGAGGATCGTGGCATTTGGCCCATCCTCGGTCAGCGAGACATCGGCCCCGCCCTTGGCGAAGCCGGCAATGCCGCCCTTGCCCTCTCCGGAGATCGTGTAGGAGCGCGGCGGGTTGAGATTGGTCAGTTCCACCGTGCCTTCGAAACGCGCCTTGATCGGTCCGACCCGCAGCACGACGGTCGCGGTCATGTCGGTATCCGACGTCTTCTCCAGCGTCTCGCAGCCCGGAATGCAGGCACGCAGGGTCTCCGGATCGTTCAGCGCTCGCCATACCGCGTCGATTGGCGCCTCGATGCGCTCTTGCCCGTTCATATCCATCGTCTATGCCTTTTCTGCTGCGGATTGATTTGCCGCCGTAGAGCGCTGTCCTTCGCGGCGGCGTTGTGTGATTTCGGCGAGGATCGACAAGGCGATCTCCTCGGGTGTGATGGCGCCGAGGTCGAGTCCGGCCGGCGCCTTGATGCCGTCCAGCGCCACAGGCGAGACGCCGTCGGCTATCAGTTGTTCGCGCAACGCCGCGATCTTGCGGCGGCTGCCGACGAAGCCGCGGTAGTCGGCATCCATGCCGAGCGCCGCTTTCAGTGCCGCCTCATCGCCTTTACCTTGCGTGGAAACGACGACGAAGCGTCTTGCGCCATGATGTGCTTCGGCCCGAAATCCGTCGACGAGCAGATCCGCGTCGGGCATGGCGGACAGGTCCGCCATCGGCGATGCCAGCGTGACGTGGTAGCCGAGAGGCCTCGCCTGCTCGATCAGTGCCAGCGCCACCGGGCTGGAACCCAGCACGACAAGGGACGGGCGCGGCAGCACCGGCTCCACGAAGATGTCCATCGTGCCCTTGGACGGGCACATGTTCTTGGCGAATTTTATCCCGTCACGATCGTCGCCCGCGTGCACTCCCAGTTCCTCCAGAAGATTTTCCGGTTGAATCGAGATCAGCCGCGATTGCCCGTCGGCCAGCGCCTCGCGCGCCGCCTTGAGCGTGGCCCCGCGTGCGCAGCCGCCACCGATCCAGCCGGCCTCGATGCGGCCGTCCGGACGGATCACGGCCTTGGCGCCCGCCTTGGCCGCCGTCACCGACACGGTGCGCACCACGGTGGCGAGCACAAAGGGCTCTTCGGCCGCCTTCAGGCGCGATACGATATCGAGCACATCGACATGGGCGTTCATGGCAAAACCTCCCGTCTCCGTCACAGTTTGCTCAAATAGGGTTCGAGCGCGGCCAGGCTCTTCAGCGTATGCGCCGGCGCGAACAGATCGACATGCGGCAGCGCTGCCTTGATGCCGGCGGCCTCCGGCGCGTAGCCGTCCCAGCCCATCATCGGGTTCAGCCAGACGATGCGCCGGCAACGCCGCCCAAGCTGCTCCATCTCGTGGCCGAGCAGGGCTGCGTCGCCGGTCTCGTAGCCGTCCGAGACGATCATCACGCAGGTGCGTGAATGGATGACGCGGGCGGCGTGCCAGCGGTTGAAGGTCTGCAGGCTCTCTCCGATCCTCGTGCCGCCACCAGCGCCCTGGGCCATCATCGACAGACGGTCGAGCGCGCGCGCCGCATCCTTCTCCCTCATGGCGTCGGAGACATGGGCAAGCCTGGTGTGGAACAGGAAGGCCTCGGCTTCGCGAAAGGCGTCGAGGACGCCGTGGATGAACCGCAGGAAGGCGCCGGTATACATGCTCATCGAACCCGACGCATCGAGCAGGATCACCAGCCGCAGCGGCTTTTGCTTGCGCTGCCGCCTGACCAGGCTGACCGGCACGCCGCCATGGCTGATGTTGCGATGGATGGTGCGCCGGAGGTCGAGCCGGTAGCCGCGCCGACGCGCGAGGTCGCGCCGCGTCAGCCTTGTGCGCATGAGACGCGCCAACTGTTCGGCGATGGCATGCGCCTCGGCTATGTCGGCGGGGTCGGAGAGTTTGCGGAAATCGGTTTCGGCGATGGTTTCCGTCCGCGAGGCGCCCTCGGCGCGTCCTTCGCCGGACCGTTCCTCGGCGCTTGCCTCGCCGCCGGAGGCGATCTGGTCGAATGCCTCGCCACCCTTCTGCTTGTCCTGCCCGTCCTGAAGCGACTTCACCGACGGATTGTTGGCGTTGGCGGGCCTGCCTGAAGCGGCAATGCGCGAACGCACACGCTTCTTCAGCCAGAACGCATCGAAGATGCCGTCGAATTTCTCCCAGTCGGCCTTGCGGGCCGAGAACAGATGCTTGAAGGCCGAGCGCAGCAGGCCCGGTTTTTTCCCGTACCCAGCGGCAAGCAGCGCCGCGGCATCCTGGCCTTCACGCGCCCCCACCGCGAAGGCGGCGCCGCGCAGCGTGGCAAGGAAGGCCGAGAGTTTGCGCGAGACGAGGCGCGAGACCTCGTCCATCTCGTCGAGGGTCGGAGGGGTGCCGCAGCAACTCATGCCACTCTCCCCAATATGCGCTGCGTGACCTCACGCGTCATGCGCGCGCTGTCCTCCCGGGTTTTCATCAGGCAGATCAGCGTCTCGTGCACGTTTTCGGGCTTCTCGTGCAAGTCCGTCACATCGAGGCCGACAAGCGCCGCGGCCCAGTCGAGCGTTTCCGCGATGCCCGGCACCTTGCGCAATTCCTCCTTGCGGATGCTTTCGACCATGCGGGCGATCTGCAGCGAGAGCGCGGCGCCTGCCTGCGGGATTCTCGCCATGATGATGCGTGCCTCGCGATCGACGTCGGGATAGTCGACATAGTGGTAGAGGCAGCGCCGGCGCAGTGCATCGGACAGTTCGCGGGTGCCGTTCGAGGTCAGCACGACGTGCGGAACGGATATGGCCGTGATGGTGCCGAGTTCAGGGATCGAGACCTGAAAATCGGAAAGCAGTTCAAGAAGAAAAGCTTCGAATTCCTCGTCGGCGCGATCGACCTCGTCGATCAGCAGTACCGGCGGCTTTTTCCTCCGGATGGCGGCCAGCAGCGGCCGCTCGAGCAGGTATTTTTCGGAGAATATCCTGTCCTCGATCGTGTCGGCGTTGCGGTCGGTGCCGGCCTTGTGCGCCTCGATGGCAAGCAACTGGCGCTGATAGTTCCATTCGTAGAGCGCCGCCGATTGGTCGAGGCCCTCGTAGCACTGCAGGCGGATCAGTTCCGTGTCGTGCACGAAGGCCAGCGCCTTGGCAACCTCGGTCTTGCCGACGCCCGCCTCGCCCTCCAGCAGCAGCGGCCGTTTGAGCAACTGCATGATGCCGATGGCGGTCGCCAGTTCGGCGTCGGCAATGTAGCCTGCCGCGGCAAGGCGGCCGGCGATCTCGTCGCGGGGGAGGGCCATGGGAAGGACTACCCCACCGCCCCCAGCTGCTTCGCCACCCGCCAGTTGCGCCAGTAGTCATGCGGCATCTGGATGTGCGTGGAGCCGAGGAACGAGAAAGCGTCGTTGACGGCGTTGGAAAAGGCCGGCACGCCGCCGACATTGGGGCTTTCGCCGACGCCCTTGGCGCCGATCGGATGATGCGGCGACGGCGTCACGGTGAAGTCGGTTTCCCAGCGCGGCGTTTCGACCGCGGTCGGAATGAAGAAATCCATGAACGAGCCGGTGGTGACGTTGCCGGCCTCGTCATAGGCGATCTCCTGGCCCATGGCGATGGCGAAGGCCTCGGTCAGTCCGCCATGCACCTGGCCCTCGATGATCATCGGGTTGATGCGCGTGCCGCAATCGTCAAGAGCGTAGAAGCGGCGGACTTTGTAGACTCCCGTGTCGACGTCGATATCCATGACGCAGATATAGGCCCCGAACGGATAGGTCATGTTGGGCGGATCGTAATAGCTCACCGCTTCCAGGCCCGGCTCCATGCCGGGCGGTGGGGAATTGTAGGCGATCCAGCAGATGTCCTTCATGCCGAGGAATTTCTCCGGCAGTCCCTTTACCCGGAAGCCGTCGATGTCCCATTCGAGATCGTCTTCATGGACCTCGAGCTTGTAGGCGGCGATCATCTGTGCCTTGGCCTTGATCTTGCGCGCGGCCATGGCGATGGCGGCGCCCGCCACCGGCGTCGAGCGCGAGCCGTAGGTGCCAAGTCCGTAAGGCGCGGTGTCGGTATTGCCTTCCTCGACCATGATGTCGTCGGCCGGAATGCCGATCTCGGTCGCGATGATCTGCGCCCACGTCGTCTCGTGACCCTGGCCCTGGCTCTTGGTCCCGACCCGCGCGATGCCGGCGCCCGTCGGGTGCAGCCTGATCTCGCAGGAATCGAACATGGCGATGCCGAGGATGTCGCAGTTCTTCGACGGGCCGGCGCCGACGATCTCGGTGAAGAAGGAGACACCGAGGCCCATGATCTCGCGCGTCTCGCCGCGCTTGAACGCTTCGCGCCTGGCGGCCTGTTCCTTGCGCAGCCCTGCGTAGTCGACCGTCTCCATCATCTTCTTCATGGCGGTCTGGTAGTCGCCGGAATCATATTCCCAGCCGAGCGCGGAATGGTATGGGAACTGCTCCGGCTTGATGAAGTTCTTGAGCCGCAACTCCGCCGGGTCCATGCCGAGCTTCTGGGCAAGGATATCCATGCCCCGCTCGATGCAGTAGGCGGCTTCCGTCACCCGGAACGAGCAGCGATAGGCGACACCGCCCGGCGCCTTGTTGGTGTAGACGCCGTCGACTGCCAGATGCGCCACCGGGAAGTCGTAGGAACCGGTGACGATGTTGAAGAAGCCGGCGGGCCATTTCGACGGATCGGCGCAGGCGTCGAAGGCGCCGTGATCGGCCAGCACGTGGACGCGCAGCCCGGTGACCTTGCCTTCCTTGGTCGCCGCGATCTCCGTCGTCATGTGGTAGTCGCGGGCAAAGGAGGTGGCGGTCAGGTTCTCGATACGGTCCTCGACCCATTTGACAGGTTTGCCCGTCACGATCGATGCCACCGCCGCGCAGATATAGCCGGGATAGGCGCCGACCTTGTTGCCGAAGCCGCCGCCGATGTCGGGCGCGATGACATGGATCTTGTGTTCCGGAATCTTGGCGATCAGCGCCACCACGGTGCGGATGACGTGTGGCGCCTGGAACGTGCCGTAAATGGTCAGTTCGCCCTTCACCTTGTCGAAGGAGCAGAGGCACTGGCAGGTTTCGAGCGGCGACGGGTGGGTGCGATGGTAGGAGATCATCTCCTTGATCGTCACCTCCGCCTTGCGGAAGGCGGCGTCGGTGAGATCCTTGTCGCCCACCGTCCATTCGAAGATATGGTTGTGGTGCTTGCGCGGGCCATGCGCACCGGTCGTCTTGCCGGCAAGATCCTCGCGCAGCACGGGCGCATCGGTGTCCATCGCCTTGAAAGGATCAACCAGCGGCGGCAACGCCTCATACTCGACCTCCACGGCATTGATGCCGTCGTCTGCGGTGTAGCGGTCGCTGGCGACGACGAAAGCGACTTCCTGGTTCTGGAACAGGACCTTGCCGTCGGCCAGCACCATCTGCACATCGCCCGCCAGCGTCGGCATCCAGGCTAGATTCACGGTCTTCAGCGTCTCCGCCGTGATCACGGCGAGCACGCCGGGGATTTTGAGCGCCTTCTCGGCGTTGATCGACTTGACGCGGGCATGGGCGTGCGGCGAGCGCACGAAGTCGCCATGCAGCATGCCGGGCAGCTTGATGTCGTCGACATAATTGCCCCGGCCTTGCGTGAAGCGGATATCCTCGACCCGCTTCCTCTTGCAGCCCATGCCTTCCAGTTTCGCTTCGCGCTGTTCGCGCGTGGGGGTCATGTCGTTCATTCCGCTGCCTCCTGGAATTCCGTGCCGTTGATCTTGGCGGCTGCGTACTGGATTGCCCTGACGATGTTCTGGTAGCCGGTGCAGCGGCACAGATTGCCCGCGATGCCGAAACGGATTTCTTCTTCAGTGGGGTTCGGGTTCTCCTGCAGAAGCCGGTGCGCGCGCACGATCATACCCGGAGTGCAGAAGCCGCATTGCAGTCCGTGCATCTGCCTGAAGCCTTCCTGCAATGCCGCCAGCGTGCCGTCCGCGTTGGCGATGCCCTCCACCGTGGTGATCTCGGCGCCGTCGGCTTGCACGGCAAAGATCGTGCAGCTCTTCACCGACATGCCGTTGAGATCGATGGTGCAGGCGCCGCAATGCGTCGTTTCGCAGCCGATATGGGTTCCGGTGAGTTGCAGGTTTTCGCGGATGAAATGAACGAGCAGGGTACGCGGCTCGACGAGGCCGTCGACCTCGACACCGTTCACCTTCATGCTGACCTGGGTTTTCCTTGCCTGGGTTGCCATCTGGGTCTCCTCCTCAGGCCGCCTTGGCCGCGGCGCGTTTCAACGCCCGCTGGACCATGATGCCGCCGACATGTTTCCTGTATTCGGCCGGCCCCCTGCCGTCGCCGGCAGGCTCCATCACCGCCTCCGCCGCCTCGGCCGATCTCTTCAAGGCAGCGTCGTCGAGGCTGGTGCCGATGACCGCTTGTGCGGCGTCCTCGGCCAGCAGCGGGGTCTCCGACAGGTTTGTGAGCCCGATCACGCAGGTCGCGACCTTGCCGCCGCTCATCGTCAGCATCACGGCGGCAGCGGCGGTCGCATAGTCGCCGATCTTGCGTTTCAGCTTCTCGTAGGCGTAGCCATGGCCGACCGGCGGTACCGGGACCGACACCGAGGTCAGTATCTCGCCGGGTTCGAGCGCGGTGAAATAGGCGCCCTGGTAGAACTCCCGCGCGGCCACAGTGCGGATGCCGTCGGGACCTTCCAATAGGTAGTCGGCGCCGAGCGCCATCATCAGCGCCGGCATGTCGTTGCCGGGATCGCCATTGGCGACATTGCCGCCGATGGTGCCGCGATAGCGCACCTGCGGGTCGGCGATCAGCAGTGCCGTCTCGTGCAGGACCGGCAAGGAGGATGCGATCACGTCCGAGGCAAGCAGGTCGTGCTGGGTGGTCATGGCGCCGATGACGATGCGGTCGCCATCGCGTCTGATGCCCTTGAGGCCATCTATACCGTGGAGGTCGATCAGATGGTCGGGCGTCGCGAGCCTGAGTTTCATCATCGGGATCAGGCTGTGGCCGCCCGCCAGCGGCCGCGCCTCCTCGCCAAGGTCGGCGAGCAGCTTGATCGCATCGGCGACGCTCGCCGGGCGGTGATAGCTGAAAGGTCCTGGAATCATGTCGGTCTATCCTCCCTCGAGCCGGAACTCGGATGCGGTTCCGGTCACGAATAACATGGTGGGGAGGCTGTCCCCGCTGTCCGGCATGCGCAAGACATGCGGGGTCCAGGCGTCACGAAGAGCGCGGAAAGGCACGAAATGCGGTAAATTCCGCACGAATTGCGTCAGTCATCGTGACCTATGCCGGGGAGGTGGTCAGGTGGCGCGTCGGATCAGGCCCAGCCGCGCCCTGAGTTCGGCGATCTTGGCACGGCTCACCGGCACAAGATGCGGTACGACGCCGTCGAGTTCCACCACGGCGCCGTCTCCCTCCTTGCGGATCATCGTGACGTGGGGGATTGAGACGATATGACTGCGGTGGACGCGGATAAAGGTGGCTGGATCGAGCTGCGTTTCGGCCTGGGAGATCGCCCATGGACACATGCGTTCGCGATTGCCGTCATGGACAAGCGTGTAGTGGGCGTCCGCCTTGACGCTGCGGATCTCTCCCACATCGATGAAATGCGTGCCGTCGCTGCCCTCGACGGGCAGTCGCGTCGCGGCGGCGATGCGCGGTTGTCCCAGTCCTCGCAGCGGCAAATGCCGTTGCGCCTGCAGGCCCGTCAGGTCGAAACCGCTTCCATCGGGCCTCGTGCTTTCCTCGGCATCGAAATCCTGCCCATCGGCCGCGCCGGACGCGACCGAAACGCGAGGGCGCGGCTCGGGGACGAGGAACAGCAGAAAGCCGGCCACGATCAGGAAGCACAGAAGCGAGACGATCAGGGACAGGACCTGCGGCGAGGCGATGAGGCCGTCCGAGCCGTGGTCCAGAGCCGGCGCCGGCACGAAGCGCATGCCGTACATGGCGGTGTAATGCATGCCGGAAACCGCAACCCCGAAAGCCGCCGCGCTGAGCGCCAGGCGCCTGCCGACATGACGCGCCAGGAACACACGCAGGCCGCCATACGCCGTGCCGACAGCGATCAGGACCGCCATCAGCACCATGGCGCGCTCGTGCTCGACGCGGAAGGCGCCGGCCAGCCCGTGGATGCCGACATAATGCATCGACACGATACCGGCCCCGAGCAACAGCGCCGACGCCATGACACGGCCGTCCGAGGGCTCGCCCACCGAGACGAAGAACAGCGACACGCCGACGACCAGGGCGCAGATCAGGAAGGAGACGATGGTCGGCAGGACGAGATAGACGGCGTCGCTCGGGAGCGGTGCCGCCAGCACGCCGACGAAGTGCATGGTCCAGATACCGACCGCCAGGAAAAAGGCGGCGCCGGCGAGCAAAAGCCTACGCCCGGCACCGGCGGTACCGCGCACGCGGGCTGCGAGCCCGAAACCTGTGTATCCTCCCAGGATCGCGATCACCACCGAGAGCGCGACCAGGTAGGGGTTATGCCCTACGAACATCTCGGTACTGGGCCCGCGAGACATCCACCTGTCCGCGCACCTTCTCCCGAATGATAGTTTACATCCGAAGGCCCTATTTGCAATCCGGCTGTCGGCCGGATTACAGCAGTCGCGGCGTCAGTGAGCGCAACGAATTGCCAAACCTTGCGTCATAGGGCGCCAAGCCATCACAAGACGTGCTCTGACGGCGGGCCTAGAGCAATTCCAGGAAAAGTGTGAGCGCTTTCCCTTGGGAAAATGCGTCAAAACAATGAGATAGAGCGTTTCGCCGTTTCCGTGAAACGCTCTAGTCCTTCGCGCGCTCCACATAAGCCCCATCGGCTGTCATCACCACCACGCGGGTGCCAGGCGCGATGTGCGGCGGCACGGTGGTGCGAACGCCGTTGGAGAGCACGGCGGGCTTGTAGGAGGACGACGCCGTCTGGCCCTTGGTCGTCGGCTCCGTCTCGACCACTTCGAAGGTGGCGCGCTGCGGCAGCACCAGGGCGATCGCGATGCCGTTGAACTGCGAGACCTGTACCGGCATGCCTTCCTGCAGATAGGGGGCGGCGTCGCCGACCACGGCTTCCGTCACCGCCACCTGGTCGTAGGTCTCCGGGTTCATGAAGTGATAGCCTTCGCCGTCGGCATAGAGGAAGGTGTGCTCGCGCTCCTCGACATAGGCGCGCTCCACCTGTTCGGTGGTGCGGTAGCGCTCCGAAACCTTCACCCCGTCGCCGATGCGGCGCATGTCGAGCTGCGTCACGGGCGTGCCCTTGCCTGGGTGGATGTTTTCGGCAAAGAGGATCACATAAAGCTTGCCGTCCTTGTCGACGACATTGCCTTTGCGGAGCGAACTGGCGATGACTTTCACCACGGTTTTAAATCCTGCGAGAGTTGACGGGCGTTTGCCGGCTTGTGCGGCGCTGGTAGCGCATCTTGGCGCGAACCGCCAGCCCCCGCTGCAAACTGACATGGCCCGCACCAGCGCGCCTTCAGTCCGCTCATGACCGCCGCTTCACCCTGGTGGACGCCTGATGTTCACGCGGACCGCCGCCCGCGCCTGCTGCTGCGCAATGGCCTGACGGCTGCCCTGCGCGACTGGTTTGCTCGCAACGATTTCATCGAGGTGGAAACATCGGCCCTGCAGGTATCGCCCGGCAACGAGGCGCATCTGGCGGCTTTCGCCACGGAAGCGGTCGGCCCGGATGGCGCGCGCTCGCCGCTCTATCTCCACACCTCGCCGGAATTCGCCTGCAAGAAGCTGCTCGCCGCCGGTGAGGTCAGGATTTTCAGCCTGGGTCCAGTCTACCGCAATCGCGAACGCGGCCCCTTGCACCATCCCGAATTCACCATGCTCGAATGGTACCGTGTGGGCGAGACCTATGAGAGCCTGATGCGCGATTGCGCCGATCTGCTGGCACTGGCCGCGACGAGGGCAGGGGCGACGCGCTTTTCCTTCCGGGGCCGTGACTGCGATCCGTTCGCCGAGCCCGAACGGCTGACGGTGGCGGATGCCTTCACCCGCCATGCCGGCATCGATTTGCTGGCCACCGTCGCCGCCGATGGCGGCACGGAGCGGCAAGCACTTCACGCCGCCTTGATCAAGGCCGGCCTGCGAACCGCGCCTGACGACAGCTGGGCCGACCTGTTCAGTCGGGTGATGGTGGAAAAGATCGAGCCCAACCTGGGCATCGGCTCCGCCACCATCCTGTGCGAGTATCCAGTCGCCGAGGCGGCGCTGGCGCGGCCAAGCCCGCGCGACGCCCGCGTCGCCGAGCGCTTCGAGCTCTATTGTTGCGGCGTCGAGCTCGCCAATGGCTTTGGCGAACTGACCGATGCCGAAGAGCAGCGTCGGCGCTTCATCCTCGAGATGGACGAGAAGGAGCGCATCTATGGCGAACGTTACCCGCTGGACGAGGATTTTCTCGCCGCCCTTGCCATCATGCCGCAGGCCAGCGGCATCGCGCTCGGTTTCGACCGGCTGGCGATGCTGGCGACCGGTGCCCGGAAGATCGAGGATGTGATCTGGACGCCCGTGGCGAGCCGTGAACCGGTCAGCCACCGGCTTCGCCCTTGATCTGCCCGCCAGGAAGCCGGCGCCGACACCTGCAATCGATCCACTGATTCCGGCCTTCGCCATTGCACAAGCCTGATTGGAACAATAGATGGTGTGCGGCGGCCATGGGCTGGCCGTAGCAGCAGGATCCTGGGCATGGCCGATACATCAGATGCAGCAAAACTGACCGACCGCGTCGCGGCGCTAGTCGAGGCCGCCAAGAAGGCAGGCGCCGATGCAGCCGACGCTGTGGCCGTGCGCGGCCGATCCACCGGCGTGTCGGTGCGGCTCGGCAAGGTCGAGGCCACCGAATCGTCTGAGGCCGAGGACGTTTCGTTGCGCGTCTTCGTCGGTCAGCGAGTGGCGAGTGTCTCGGCCACCGCTGCGTCCGACCCGGCAGCGCTTGCCGAGCGCGCTGTGGCCATGGCGAAGGTCTCGCCCGAGGACCCCTATCAGGGGCTGGCCGATCCGGCGCTGCTGGCAAGGCAAACGCGCGATCTCGACCTGTTCGATGCCACCGAAGTGTCCGCCGACCAGTTGAAGGAAGCGGCCCTTGCGGCGGAAGAGGCAGCGCTTGCCGTCAAGGGCGTGACCAATTCGGCCGGCGCCAGCGCCGGCGCGGGTCTTGGCGGCCTGGTGCTGGCCACCTCGCACGGGTTCCTTGGCCACTATGTCGGCTCGCGTTTCTCGCGCTCGGCCAGCGTCATCGCCGGCGAAGGCACCGGCATGGAGCGCGACTATGAATTCTCCTCGCGCCAGCATTTTGCCGATCTCGACGCGCCGGCGGATATCGGCCGCAAGGCCGGCGAGCGCGCCGTGCGCCGCCTTGGCGCGCGCAAGGCGGCGACCGGGCCGGTCGACGTGGTGTTCGATCCGCGCGTGGCGCGCGGCATCGCCGGCCATATTGCCGGTGCCATCAATGGCGCCTCCGTCGCGCGCAAGACCTCGTTCCTGCGTGATATGATGGGCAAGCAGGTTGCCGCATCCGCGATCACGGTCACCGACGAGCCGCTCAGGCCGCGTGGCCAGGCCTCGCGTCCCTTCGACGGCGAAGGCGTCGAGGGCGAAAAGCTTCTCATGATCGAGAAGGGCGTGCTCAACCACTGGTTCCTGTCGACTTCGGCGGCGCGCGAACTGGGACTGATCACCAACGGGCGCGGATCGCGCAGCGGCTCCTCCGTTTCGCCGTCCTCAACCAATCTCGCCATCGAGCCGGGCGAGCGCTCACCCGAGGATCTGATCAAGTCGCTCAAGACCGGTTTCTATGTCACCGAAGTGTTTGGCCAGGGTGTCGACATGATCACCGGCGAATACAGCCGAGGCGCTTCCGGTTTCTGGATCGAGAATGGCGAACTGGCCTATCCGGTCGCCGAAGTCACCATCGCCTCCAACCTGAAGACGATGTTCCTCAACATGGTGCCGGCAAGCGACCTCGACCGCAATTTCGGCACCGCGGCGCCGACGCTCCTGATCGAAGGCATGACCCTTGCCGGAGCCTGAGCTGACCACCGCCGGTGCCCCTTCTGACGCCGCTGGGGATCTGCCGCTGCTGCAGGATGCCGCCCGCGAAGCGGGCCTCATCGCCATGCGCTATTTCGGCAACAGCCCGCAAGTCTGGATGAAGGGCGGCACCTCGCCGGTCAGCGAAGCCGATCATGCGGCCGATGCCTATCTGCGCCGCACCCTGCTGGCGGCGCGGCCGGATTATGGCTGGCTGTCGGAAGAGACGGTTGACGATCCGGCACGGCTTTCGGCGCGCCGCACCTTCGTCGTCGATCCGATCGACGGCACGCGCGGCTTCCTGGAGGGCCAGCGCACCTGGTGCGTCAGCGTCGCCGTCGTCGAGCAGGGCCGCACGCTCGCCGGCGTGCTCGAATGCCCGGCAATGGACGAGACCTACTGGGCGCTGCCCGGCCAGGGCGCGTTCCGCAACGGCAAGCGCATCGCCGTGCGCGCGCTTGGCGACAAGGCTGAGATATCAGGGTTGAAGCAGTTGATCGACCTGGTGCCGGCCGGCTGGCAGAAGCGGCTGACACGGGCGCCCTACAGCCCATCGCTTGCCTATCGCCTGGCGATGATCGCCAACGGCACGCTCGACGCCACCTTCGTCAAGCCGAACGCGCATGACTGGGACATTGCCGCCGCCGATCTCATCCTGCGCGAGGCCGGCGGCCGCTTGCTTGACCCGAATGGCCGCGCGCCGCTCTATGCCGGCGAGGTGACCCGCCACAGCGCGCTCGCCGCCGGCAGCGGTGAATTGCTGGCGGTGCTCGTCGATGTCATCGCCGGGCTGGATGCGTGAAAGCATTTTCGAAGGTTCCAAAGTCGGCGGCTTTGGTCTAGACCTGTCACAAACTCACAATATGTGAAGGACCGACATGACCGCGGAAGACGGTAAGAAACAGCTTTTGCATCTGGTGTTCGGCGGCGAACTGAAGAAACTTGGGGGTACCGAGTTCCGCGATCTCGATGGGCTCGACATTGTCGGCATCTATCCAGACTATCAATCCGCGCACACAGCGTGGAAAGCCAAGGCGCAAGCCAGCGTGGACAATGCCCATATGCGTTATTTCGTCGTTCATCTGCACCGCCTGCTGGATCCCGACAGCAAGGACGCCGGTTGACTTCGATGGAGCAGGACCTGGCGAAAGGGCCAGCCAGCGACGCCGCGCCCAAGGGCAGGGGCGGCAGCCGCACGACCAAGACCTTCTGGCGCAAGATACGCGAACCGCTCGCGCAATCGCGATTCGTCAAGAACGCCATTGCCAGCCTGCTCGCCCAGTTCGTGCGCCTGGTTCGCCTGACCAGCCCGCTGGTCGCCGGATCGGCGCGCTTTTCGGGCGGCGCCTACGCTGAATTCGAGCCCGGCATCATCGCTTTGTGGCACGGCCAGCATCTTTTGACGCCGGCCTATTATCCGAAGCGCAAGCCGCTGGTCGCCATGGTGTCGCGCAGCGCCGATGCGGAGCTCAACGCGCTGATGCTGGAGAAATTCGGCATCGAGGCGGTGCGCGGTTCGGGCGGGCGTGACAATGCAAGGCATCTCGACAAGGGCGGGGCCAAGGCCCTGATCGCCCTCAAAAAGTCGCTCACGGCTGGCAAGAACGTCGCCATGATTGCAGACATTCCCCACGGCACGCCCCGCGACGCAGGGCTCGGCATCGTTCTCCTGGCGCGTCTCTCGGGCAGGCCACTCCTGCCTGTCGCCATTGCCACCAGCCGCCGCAAGGTGCTGGAAAGAAGCTGGGACAAGACCACCATCAACCTGCCGTTCGGCCGTTCCGCGGTGACCATCGGCGAGCCGATCTTTGTGGCGGCGGACGCCGATGACGCCGAAATGGAGCGCAAGCGCCAGGAAGTCACGACCGCGCTCAACGCCGCCACCGCCGAGGCCTACCGTCTCGTGGATGGCCGGCGATGAGTGGCCGCTGGGCGCGCGCCATGCTGGGGGCATACCGTTTCGCAGGTGCCGCGGCCTATCCGCTGGTCGGACCGTATGTCGCCTGGCGCACCTCGCGCGGCAAGGAAGACCGCAACCGCCGCCGCGAGCGCTACGGCGTCGCCGGTCGTCCTCGCCCCGAAGGGCCTGTTATCTGGATCCATGCCGCGAGCGTCGGCGAAACCATAGCCGTCGTGCCCCTCGTCGAGAGCATTCTCGACTATGGGGTCAACATCGTGCTGACGACCGGCACCGTGACATCGGCCCAGGTAGCCGACGAGCGGCTCGGCGACCGCATCATCCACCAATATGTGCCGCTCGACCTGAAGCCGGCGGTCAGCCGCTTCCTCGATCACTGGCGGCCGGACCTGGCGATCATCGCCGAATCGGAAATCTGGCCGATGACCATCCTCGAGCTTGGCGCGCGCCATGTGCCGCAGGTTCTGGTCAATGGCAGGCTTTCCGACCGCTCGTTCAGCTCCTGGAAAAAGCGCGCAAACATCGCCGAGGCGCTGTTTGAGAACCTTGCCCATGTCGTTGCCCAGTCGGATGTCGACGGCGAGCGTTTCCGCGCGCTTGGTGCCCGGCCGGTCACGGTGTCGGGCAACCTCAAGGTCGACACCAATCCGCCTCCGGTTGACCAACGCGCGTTGGCCACCTTGCAGCGGCAGATCGGCGGCCGTCCGACTTGGGCGGCGATCTCGACACATGATGGCGAGGAAGTGGTCGCGGCGGAGGTCCACGCCACGCTGCACAAGCGCCACCACGGCCTGCTGACCATCGTCGTGCCGCGCCATCCCGATCGTGCCGAGGCCCTTGCCGCGCAGATTTCGGGCATGGGGCTGAAGGTCGCGCGGCGCAGCAAGGGCGATCGTATCGGGCCCGACACCGATATCCTGCTCGGCGATACGATCGGCGAGATGGGGCTCTATCTCCGGTTGACCGAGATCGCTTTCGTCGGCCGTTCGCTGACCTCCGAGGGCGGCCAGAATCCGCTCGAACCGGCCATGCTCGACACCGCGGTCCTTGCCGGCCGCAATGTACAGAATTTTCGCGAAGCCTATCAGCGCCTGATCGACAGCGGCGGCGCCAAGCTGGTGCGCGATCGCGACATGCTGGCCGGCGCCGTCAACTTCCTTCTGACCAACGAAGTGGCGCGCCATGAGATGATGGCGGCAGGGGTGGCGACCGTCGATGAGATGCGCGGCGCTCTGGCGCGCACGCTGAAATCGCTTGAACCCTATATCCAGCCGCTGGTCGTCAAGTCGCGCCTGAAGGGCGCGAACGGGCGTTAAGGTGGCCTCCGAAGCACCACCATTCTGGTGGGAAGAGCCGGACTGGAAAGTCCTGGCGCTGTCGCCGCTGTCGGCCGTCTATGCGCTCGTCGCCGGCCGCGGCATGCGGCGGGCCCGGCGCGAGAAGATCGAGGCGCCGGTTCTGTGTGTCGGCAATTTCACCGTCGGCGGCACCGGCAAGACGCCGGTCGCCATCGCGCTCGCCGAACAGGCCAGGCGCATGCGGCTGAAGCCCGGTTTCCTGTCCCGCGGCCATGGCGGCTCCTTCGCCGAACCGCATGTCGTCGATATCAGTCATGACAGCGCCAGGCATGTTGGCGACGAGCCGCTGCTATTGGCCGAACACGCGCCGGTGGCCGTGACGCCGAACCGCGCCGCCGGCGCCCGGCTGCTGCTGGAAAGGCACGGCTGCGATTTCCTGATCATGGACGACGGCTTTCAGAGTGCGCGCATCCATATCGACTACGCGCTGGTCGTCGTCGATGCCCGCTACGGCATCGGCAATGGCCGCGTCATTCCTGGCGGCCCGCTTCGGGCCAAAATCGTCGACCAGCTGGTCTTCACCAGCGGGCTGTTGAAGATGGGCGAGGGCACCGCCGCCGACGCCGTGGTGCGCCAGGCGGCGCGCGCCGGCCGGCCGATCTTCGAGGCCCATACGCAGCCCAGCAGCAAGACAGGGCTTGCCGGCAAGCGCTTCCTCGCCTTCGCCGGCATCGGCCATCCCGACAAATTCTTCGACACGGTACGCGAGGCCGGCGGCGAGGTGGTTCTTTCAAAGCCCTTTCCGGACCATCATTTCTATGCCGAGGACGAGCTTGCCGAACTGGCGGCGACGGCACGCACCGAAGGCCTCGGCCTCATCACCACCGCCAAGGACGCCGCCCGGTTGCGTCACGGCGCCCCGCAGGGCTTTCTCGACGGTCTCGACGTGCTGGAGATCGACACGGTTTTCGAGCTTGACCACGTGCCTGAACGCATCATCGAGGAAACGCTCGATGCCTGGCGGCAGCGAAAGCTGAGAGGGTAAGGCGCGATTGGCGTCGCCCATAACGAACTCAGAGGTGCTTCCACCTACTCAACGCCGGCTGCGTAGCTCCGGATGCGCTTCGATTTCGCGGCGCAGCGAGGCGGCGGCGCTGACGTAGGGCTCCTGCCTGGCGACGCTCCAGTATTTCAGTTCATCCAATGGGATGTTTTCCCCGGTCACGGCGCAGCGCACGAACGAGCCGGGGCTGGTGACCTGGAAATCGCCATCGAGGTAGCGGATGCGGGCTTCCTTGCCGCCCGGGCCTTCGAAACGGTTCATCATGCGGTGGTGCCGAGGTTCATGGAGATTTCATCGCCACAAATCTCCGGCCAGGTCAAGCTCGCGACAAGCCTCGGACAATGCTGAGGCGCTACGAGAGGCTGAAAAGCGCTTTTATCGGGGGCATGATGGATATTTCTTCCGCCCGCCTGGCTTCCTTGCTCAAGGAGGCGATGACGCCGCAACCCGTGCCGTTGGCAAAGGCAGATCCGGTCAGGACGGCCCTGGTCAGGGAACTGGTCCAGCCCCCGGCGCCTTCCCTGTTCGCGGAACGTACGGCGCCGGCCCTGTCGGCAATGCCCGCGGCGCCAATGGCCGTCAAATCGCAGCAGATTGCGTCAGCCGGTATCGTCGAGGCCTATCAGGCCCAGATCGAGACGAGGGACGAGGCGGCGTTGGCAACCGTCGTGGCCAGGAAAGCGGCGCCGCAAACCGAAACGCAGCGAGGTGCCTTGCCACCCACGGCAACGGCCAATGACAACGCTCCCGCCAGGGCTGCGGGAGTGTCCTTGCTGTCGTTTATCCCACCGCAGGTTCCGGTCCCGAAAAACGCAGCCGCCCTGGGTACACCGGCGGGACACCGAAGGCCTGGCAATCAATCCCGTGGTGCGGCGCCGAACCCCGAGCGCATGCTGGTGAGGATCGGTTTTGTTTCGATCATGACCGGTCTATTGGCAACCGTGATTTTCGGGTTCGTTCTGTTGCTGCTTCGCTGAGTGTGAACCGGTTGACGGGCCGGCCAGCCTAGGCCTATCGATCCGCCTCGATAAACGCTTCGATCTTCTCGGGCGCCAATCCGGCCTGCTGCGCGATGCGGCGGGCAAGATCGGCCGCGGCCGTGCGTGGCCGTCCCATTGGCCGGTCGAGCCAGTAGGACACCGGATTGAGCGCCGTGCGCTCTTCGACCGCGGTGATGCGGCCCGATTTCAGCTGATGCCCGGTCAGCGGCGGACGTGCCAATGCGATGCCGAGCCCGTAGGCGGCGGCGTCCAGCACCAGATTATAGTCCTCGAAACGCCGGTCCTGCGGACGCGGACGGTAGTCCATGCCTTGTGCCGCGAACCAAGCGCGCCAGCCTGAGGCGTCGGAATCGTTGATCAGAGGGAATTTGAGCAGCCGGGCCGGGTCGCCGCGGCCGATCTCGCGTGCAAGCTCCGGCGAGGCGACAGGGAAGACATGCTCCTCGAAAAGCTGCACCGAGACGCGGCCCGGAATGCCGCCGCGGCCGCAACGGATCGACAGATCGATGCCTTCATCGGCAAGGTCGGCCTGGCGGATGTCGACATCGAGCACGATGCGCAGCTTGGTCGGATTGTTCTCCAGGGCCGCCATGCGTGGCATCAGCCACAGTCCGCTCACCGAGGGGATCGAGGTCAGCCGCACCACCGCCGTGCCGCGCGGCTCGACCCAGCGGTCGGAATGGGTCGATATCAGCGCGAAAGCTTCGGACGTGCGCAGATGCAGCCGGTTGCCTTCGATCGTCAGCGTCACCCCGCGCGCACCGCGATCGAACACCTTCAGCCCCAGCCAGTCCTCGAGCTTGGCGATCTGCCGGCTGACCGCGCCATGGGTGATGTTGAGCTTTTCGGCCGCCGCCGAAAAACTGCCTGTCCGCGCCGCCGCATCGAACGCACGCAGGGTTTCGAGCGGCACCATTGTGTCTGAGCTGTGATCCATAGTCACAGGTGATCCTCGATTTGGTCGTTTGTCAACAAGCGGGAAAGGGCGTTTTGTGGCTTTCAGGACGGGGAACACGAGGACAGTGAGATGAGCGCAATGACGGGCACGTTGAATCAGACACAGCGGATGGACACCACGGCCGCCGTCGCCGTGGCGTTGACGGTTGTCGGCTGGGCGTCGGCCTTTCCGGCGATCCGTGCCGGCCTTGCCGCCTTCCAGCCGCTGGAGCTTGGCTCCCTGCGCTTTGCCATCGCCGCGGTGCCGGCGGCGATCTTTCTTGCGGTCAAACGCCCGGCGCTGCCCAGGGTCGGCGAATTGTGGCGCTTCGCCTTTGGCGGCGCCATTTTCGTCGCGCTCTATACGGCCATGCTCAATTTCGGCGAACTGACCGTTTCGGCGGGAGCCGCCGGCTTCATCATCAATGTCAGCCCGATCTTCACCGCCATCATGGCGATGGCGCTTCTCGGCGAGCGTTTCTCGCGTCTGGCCTGGCTTGGCACGGCCATCTCCTTCGCCGGCATCGGCATCATCGCCGTGGCCGACGGCCATGGCTTGCACTTCAATGCCGGCGCACTGCTGGTGCTCGGCTCCGCGCTCTGCTCGGCGGTCAACACCATCGTCCAGAAGCCGCTGTTTGCCCGCCACCATCCGCTGACCATCGCTGCGTCAAACATGGCGCTCGGCGCGCTCTGCCTGGCACCTTTCCTGCCCGCCGCTTTCCAGCAGGCGGCTGTCGCCAACACAGCCGGCCTCGGCGCCGTCATCTATCTCGGCATCGTGCCGAGCCTGATCGCCTATGCGGCCTGGGCGACGGCCCTGTCGCGCCTGCCGGCGGCGCGTGCATCGAACTTTCTCTACCTGGTCTCGCCCATGTCCGCCCTGATCGGTTTCTTCTGGTTGGGCGAAGTGCCGACGCTGCTCGGTATCCTCGGCGGCGTGCTGGCGCTCGGCGGCGTCATCGTGGTGAATTTAAAGAGGTAAAACAGAAGGTTGGAGGCGTTTGCGGACTCAAACCGGAAACCGTATCCACCGGCGTGCAGACACCCAGAGGAAGGGCCGTTATGGTGAGCTGCTTTCACTGGGGGACGGAATGGGAAAACTGCTCGTATCGGCGCTCTTTTGCGTTTTGTTACTGACCGGGGAAGCCGTCGCAGGCTGGTATCAGGTCGAAAACTACGAAGGAACCATTGGGCCTGATCCGGTTCATTTGTCGCTGCAGAGATATGACAGTTTTGGCAGCGGCATTACCGTCGAGGGAACTTACTTCCGCGACACAGAACAGAGGCCGACCGCACTGTATGGCACCGTCAACGGCACCAAAATCTCGCTTTGCGAGATCGCGGATGACAAGGAATTCTATCGGGTCATGGTGATGGGGTCAAAGACGCCAGTCGACACCGCCGGATGCCCGATCGTCCTTGATGTTAACGCGGACGGCGCGACGGGAAGCTTGAGCAAGGGCGCCGACAGGTTGCCCGTCATTCTCAAGAAGGTCGCGAGCCTTGATGACACCGGCGACGCAAAGATCGTCGGCACCGTGGAGATTCCCTTCTGGGCCGAGACCGCCGCCGACAGGTTTGCCGGCGTTTATGCGAACACCAGCGCCAGCATTTGCATGACGAAAATGCAGGTGATCAAAAAGAGCACCGGCAAGGTCGTCCAGCAAATCCGCTTCGATGACGATGATTGCAATGCGGGCATGCTGATGACGCCCATCTACATGAACGTCCAGAAGTCGGTGGAGCACGGCAAGGACGTCGTTTCAGTGAATTTTCGCGGTGGCGGCGCGGGCTACACGACGGACTACGTCTTCAATCGCGCGACCAAGAAATATCAGAAAAAGAAATGACGCGGGGCATCGGGCCTTGGTGTTGGCGGTCGGAGGGCACACCTACCGCCGCCCGAACAACCGCTCGATATCCGCCAGCTTGAGCTCGATATAGGTCGGGCGGCCATGGTTGCACGTGCCCGAACCCGGCGTCGCCTCCATCTGGCGCAGCAGCGCGTTCATCTCGTCGGCCTTGAGCAGCCGGCCGGAACGCACCGAGCCGTGGCAGGCCATGGTGGCGGCGATCTTGTCCAGCCGTTCTTTTAGCGTTTCGACCGTGTCGTTGTCGGCGATCTCGTCGGCGAGATCACGCACCAATTGCGGGACATTGGTCTCGCCAAGCATCGATGGCGTCTCGCGCACGGCAACGGCGCCCGGGCCGAAACGCTCAATGCCCAGGCCGAAGCGGGCCAATGTTTCAGAATGCATGGCCAGCCGCTCGGCATCTTCTTCCGGCAGATCGATGATTTCCGGCAGGAGCAGCATCTGCGAAGGCACGGGGCGCGAATGCAGGGCGTTCTTCAGCGCTTCGTAAACCAGCCGCTCATGCGCCGCGTGCTGGTCGACGATGACGAGCGAATCCCTGGTCTGGGCAACGATGTAGTTCTCGTGCACCTGGGCGCGTGCGGCACCCAGCGCCGTGCCAAGCAGCGTCTCCGCCGCCTCGCTCTGCCCGGCGCGCGCATCGGCGCTGGCAAGCGGGCCGGTATCGAACGTGGCCTGGCCGGGTTCCCCAAAGCCGCCATGCCTTGCGCCGGCGCGTTCAAAGCCAGAGCCTTCGAATTGCATGTCGAGCGGCCGCTGCGGCGAGCGCGAGGGGTCGAAACCGGTGGAGCCGGATGCGTGGAATGCCGCTTCGTAGGAGCGATGGCCGTTGGCCGGGCCGCCATGATTGTAGGGAGCGGCGCCCGGCCGGAACGCCGCCATCATGCCGGCGGCTCCGGTCGTGGCTGAGCGGATGCCGGCGTCCGCCAGGGCCTGGCGGATGGCGCCGACGATCAGCCCGCGCACCAGGCCCGGATCGCGGAAGCGCACATCGGCCTTGGCCGGGTGGACATTGACGTCGACGATGGCCGGATCGAGCGAAAGGAACAGCACCGTTACGGCGTGGCGGTCGCGCGGCAGCACATCGGCGAAGGCGCCGCGGATGGCGCCGGCGATCAGCTTGTCGCGCACCGGCCTGCCGTTGACATAGGCATATTGCTGCAGCGCATTGGCGCGGGTGAAGGACGGGATCGACACATGGCCGGTCAGATGCACGCCTTCGCGCATCGCGTCGATGGCAATGGAATTGTCGGGAAATTCGCTCCCCATCACCTGGGCGACGCGGCGCAGGCTGCCTTCCGGACTGTCATCGGTCGCCGGCAATTCCAGCGTCGAGCGGTCGGAACCGGCCAGCGTGAACCGCACGGCCGGAAAGGCGATGGCGATACGCTTGACGACATCGCTGGTCGCCGAGCTTTCGGCGCGCTCGCCTTTCATGAATTTCAGCCTCGCCGGCGTGGCGAAGAACAGGTCGCGCACCTCGACCGTGGTTCCCCGATTGGCCGCCGCCGGCTTGACGGGCAGGACGCGGCCGCCCTCGATGCCGATTTCGGCGGCGCTGTCACTCAATGCCGTGCGCGAGCGGATCGACAGCCGCGACACCGAGCCGATCGACGGCAGCGCTTCGCCGCGAAAGCCGAGCGAGCGGATGTCGTTGATATCCTCGGCGAGCTTGGAGGTGCAGTGGCGGGCAATCGCCAGCGCCAGCTCCCGCTGGGGGATGCCGGAACCGTCATCGGTGACGCGGATCAGGTTCAGCCCGCCGCCTGCCGTGACGACTTCGACGCGCGAAGCACCGGCATCGAGCGCGTTCTCGACCAGCTCCTTGACCACGCTTGCCGGACGCTCGATGACTTCGCCTGCGGCGATCTGGTTGATCATCGTTTCGGAAAGCTGACGAATGGGCATGGGGCACTATAGGCGGATTCGGGCTTCGCGGGAGAGGCAGAATTGCGTTGGCGGTGGATCAGTTGGCGGTACGGATTTCGCGCACACCCTTGCGCAGCCGTCGGCGCAGCAAATTGCGCAGCGTCACCCCCTCGCTATAGCCGACCTTCGCGGCGATCTCGTCGACGCTGTCGGATGTGGTTTTCAACAAATGCACAGCCTGCTCGACGCGCAGATCCTGAAAATAGGATAGCGGCGTCTTGCCGAGCACATCGTTGACCCGTCGCGACAGCGTGCGCTTGCTGGCGCCGAGTGCCGTGGCTGCTTCGTCGAGATTGAACCCGGCGGCGAGATGGTCGCGCGCCCAGCGTTCGAAGCGTTCGACCAGCGGGTTGGAATGGGCAAGGTGGTCGGAGATCGCATAGGCCGATTGCAACGGCCGGCTGTCGACGATGAGGTATTTCGCCGTCAGCGCAGCGAGTTCCGGGCTTGTCTGGCGAATGATCATCAAAGCGAGATCGATGTGGCCAAGCGCGGCTCCGGCAGTTGCGAACTGCCCGTCATTGATCAGCATGCGCGCGGCATCGAGCCGCACTCGCGGATAAAGTTGGCGGAACATCGGCGCCAGCCACCAGGTCGTCGTTGACGGCCTGTGGTCGAGCAGGCCGGTTTCCGCCAGGATGAAAGTGCCGATACAGGCAGCTCCGATGCGTGTGCCTGTTTCGGCGGCAGCGCGCAACGCCTTGGTTGCGTCGGCGATATCGCTGCGTTTCAGGGCGTCGGCAAGCGGGCCCGGCATCTTCTGGCCGATCGCCGGGATCACCAGCCAATCGGGATCTGGCTGGCTGCCCATCGCCACGACCGGCACTTGAAGGCCCTGTGCCGTACGGACCGAGGCGCTCACCCCGACGATAGTCGTTGCGAAGCGGCCGGGCGGCGACGCCAGCATCCCGACCAGTTCGTTGGCGGTGCCGAACACGTCGAGCATCGTGGCCAGTCCGGTGTCGAAGACGCCATCAAGCGCAAGGACGGAAATGTTCATGGCGATAATGGTATCAAAGATGTCATTTTTGCCAATACGCTTTGCGACTTGATGCTGCAACTGTTGTTTCGACGGCCGCCTCGGCCGCACAAACGACGAGGAGAAGACAAATGATCAAACTCGCATTGTTCGCACGCTTCGAAGCCAAACCGGGCAAGGAGAAGGACGTCGCCGAGTTCCTCGAAGCCGGACTGCAGCTGGCCAATCGGGAAGCAGGAACACCGATCTGGTTTGCCTTGCAGCTTTCGCCAAGCGTCTTCGGTGTGTTCGATGCCTTTCATGACGAGGCAGGGCGGCAGGCCCATCTCACTGGCGAGATTGCAAAGGCGCTGATGGCCAATGCCGAAACGCTGTTCGCTGGCCCGCCGACCATCGACAAGGTCGACGTGCTGGGCCTCAAGAATGACGGTTCGGTCTGATCGCTCCAGCCTGCGAATGCAATCCGGCCACACGCCGGATTGCATTGAACTTACGCCTGCGCCACCAGCCAATCCCTTACCTTACGGGCATTCTCGCTGAGGTCGCGGTTCTTCGGCCAGATGACGTAGAAAGCGATGCCGGTCCTCATCACATGGTCGGTGACCGGCACCAGCAGGCCGGATGCCACGAGCCGCTCGACGAGATGCCGCCAGCCGAGCGCGATGCCTTGCCCCTCCATGACCGCCTGGATCACCAGGGCATAGTCATTGATGCGCAGTCCGCGCTCGGCATTGCGCAGGCTGGTTCCGGCGGATGCAAACCATTCGTCCCAATTGGGGGCCTCTCGATAGGGCTCCTCAAGATGGATGAGACGGTGCGCGGCCAATTCAGCGACCGTCCTGGGCAGGCCGAACTTGGCGAGATAGCTGGGGCCCGCGACCGGAAAGATCTCCTCGTCGGAGAGCGGCATCGAATGATAGTCCGGCCATTGTCCGGGCACGCCTCCGCGCACGCCGAGCGGGATACCCTCGGCGATGATGTTGAGGTCGCGGTCGGCGGTCTGGATGCGCAGATCGATGCCCGGCAATTCGTCGCGGAACTGCTGCAGGCGCGGCATCATCCAGAAGGAGCCGAAAGCGGTCGATGCGGCGAGCGTCACATGGCCGCCGGTTGCCTGCAGGCGCAGATCCTCGGCCGACTTGCGGATGTGCGACAGGCCCAGCGAGACATCGGCGTGGAAGCGTTCGCCGGCTTCCGTCAGGCTGACCTGCCGATGACGGCGCTGGAACAGCTTGGCGCCGAGCTGCTCTTCCAGCCCGCGCACCGCATAGGAGACGGCTGCCTGCGTCATGCCGAGCTCGCGTCCGGCGGCGGTGAAGCTCGACAGCCGGCCGGCTGCCTCGAAGACGATCAGGCTGCCGGCGGAGGGCAGGAGGTGGCGCAGGCTTCGCATAAGCACAGCTTATACAGAAGATCAGGATTTTCCAGCGTCACAGCCATATTTCGGGTCGCTAACGTGTGTAGCGGGAAGAAGGAGGCTCCATGAACGCACCGGCCGTCGAATTGACCGAACAGACCCATCGCCGCGGCGGTGGCCGTCTTGGCCGCAAGGCGCTCAGAAGCGCTCCGATCGCTTCCTTTCCGACCTTGGTGCGCAAGATCCCCGCCTATGAGATCGTGCCTGACGAGGCGGTGGAACTGATCCACGAGGAATCGCTCAAGATCCTCGAGGAGGTGGGCTGCGAATTCCGCGACGACGGCGCGATCGAGCTCTGGAAGGCGGCCGGCGCCGATGTCAGGGATACGCGTGTCCGCATCGACCGCGCGCTGCTGATGGAACTCGTCTCGAAGGTTCCATCGGAGTTCACGCTCCATGCGCGCAACCCCGAGCGCACGGTGCGCGTCGGCGGCACGAACTCGATTTTCGTGCCGATGTATGGCGCGCCCTACGTCCGCGACCTCGACAATGTCAGGCGTTACGGCACGCTCGCCGACCTCAACAATTTCCACAAAATGGCCTACATGGCGCCGGCGCTGCATTCCTCGAGTTCGGTCATCTGCGAGCCGATGGAGATAGCGGTGCCGAAACGGCATCTGCACATCATCCACTCGGCGCTGAAGCATTCCGACAAGCCGTTCATGGGCATAGTGACGTCGAAAGAGCGCGCCGAGGACACGATGGCGATGGCTGGCATCGTCTTCGGCGAGGAGTTCGTACGCGACAACCCTGTGCTGGTGGCGATCACCAACTGCAATTCGCCATTGGTATGGGACGCCACCATGATCGACGCCATGCGGGTCTACGCGAGCCACAATCAGCCGCTGATCCTGGCGCCTTTCGCGCTCTGCGGCGCTTCGACCTCGGCTTCCGCCGTCGGCGCGGTGGCGCAGGTCAACGCCGAGGCGCTTGCCGGCGTGGCGCTGACCCAGCTCATCCGCCCAGGCTCGCCGCAGATCTACGGCCAGTTCATGGTCACGGTCGATATGAAGACCGGCGCGCCGATGGGAGGCACGCCGGAAGCCGCCCAGATGATGTACCTGATGGGCGCCTTGGCACGGAAATATCGCCTGCCATGGCGCACGTCGGGTTTCCATGTCGGCTCGAAGCTGAACGACGTCCAGGCTGGCTACGAATCGAACATGCTGATGCATGCCGCCATTCTCGCCGGCGCCAACTACATCTGGCATTCCGCCGGCTGGCTGGAAGCGGGCCTGACCTGCGGCTATTCGAAATTCGCCACGGACTGCGAACAGCTTGTCGGCTGGTACAAATACGCAGGCGGGCTCTCCTTCGACGATTTCAAGGAAGCGATGGCGGCGATCCGCGAGGTCGGGCCGCAAGGCCATTTCCTCGGCACCCAGCACACGCTCGAACACTTCGAGTCCGCCTTCTTCATGCCCTCGATCATGGACTTCAATTCCTACGAGCAGTGGAATGCCGAAGGGGCGAAGGATCACGATACACGCGGCCGCGAGAAAGCGCGCAACATGCTGGCCGATTATGAGGAGCCGAAGCTGGATGAGGGGATCGCCGAGGGTCTCAGGGATTTGATCGCGCGGCGGGAGGAGAAGCTGCCGGACACCGTCAGTTGAGAAAGAACGGGCAACGACCCGACGGAACCAATGGGAGAGAGAAATGACATTCTTCAGAAGCAATGGCGATCGTGTCCCAAGCGCTATCGAGGCGATGGCGGAAGATGCGCGCGCGGGCCGCATGGACCGGCGTGAGTTCCTGGCCCTGGCAAGCGCTTTCGGCGCATCGACGGCCTTGGCCTATGGCATGATCGGTCTTGCCGCCCCGCAGCAGGCTCTGGCCGAGGAGCCGAAGAAGGGCGGCACGCTGCACGTCTCGATGTCGGTAAAGGCGCAGAAGGACCCGCGCACCTATGACTGGGTGGAGCTTGCCAATATCTCGCGCAGCTGGCTGGAGCCGCTGGTGCGCTATACCAGACAGTTCACCTTCGAGCCGGTGCTGCTTGAAAGCTGGGACATCAACGACGACGCCACCGAATACGTCCTGCATGTGCGCAAGGGCATCACCTGGAACAATGGCGATGCTTTCAACGCCGATGACGTGGTTCACAACGTCACGCGCTGGTGCGAGAAAGGCGTCGCCGGCAATTCGATGGCCGCCCGCGTCGGCGCGCTGATCGACGCAAAAACCGGAAAGGCGAGGGATGGCGCGATCACCAAGGTCGATGACAACACGGTCAAGCTGAAGCTCAGCGAACCCGACATCTCGCTGATCCCGAACTTCACCGACTATCCCGCGCTTGTCGTGCACCGCAACTTCGACGCCGACGGCGCCGATCCGATCAAGAAGCCGGTCGGCACGGGACCATTCGAACTGGTCTCCTACGATGTCGGCCAGAAGGCGGTGGTGAAGCGCCGCGAGAACGGCAAATGGTGGGGTGGCGAGGCGCCGCTCGACGGCGTCGAGTTCATCGACTACGGCACCGATTTCAACGCCACGGTCAACGCGTTCGACTCCGGCGAGATCGACCTCAATTTCGAATCGCCCGCCGACTTCATCGACATTCTCGACAAGATGGGTCTGCAGAAATCCGAGGTCGCGACGGCGACGACACTCGTTGCCCGCACCAATGTCACCCATAAGCCCTATGACGACAAACGGGTGCGCAACGCGCTGCAGATGGCTGTCGACAACAACGCCGTGCTGCAACTCGGCTATAACGGGCGCGGCACGGTCGGCGAGAACCACCATGTCAGCCCGATCCATCCTGAATATTATCCCCTGCCGAAGAAGGAGCGCGACGCCGCCGGCGCCAAGAAGCTGATGGCGGAAGCCGGCCAGGCCGACTTCGAGCACGAGCTTATCACCATCGAGGACGATTGGCAGAAGAACACCGGCGACGCGATCGCCGGTCA
Organism: Mesorhizobium sp. B2-1-3A; assembly: GCF_006442655.1. Classification (NCBI taxonomy): domain Bacteria; kingdom Pseudomonadati; phylum Pseudomonadota; class Alphaproteobacteria; order Hyphomicrobiales; family Phyllobacteriaceae; genus Mesorhizobium; species Mesorhizobium sp. B2-1-3A. The sequence continues at coordinate 395,082 of NZ_VFWK01000001.1, read as the reverse complement.
GCTGCGCGACGCCGGCATCAAGGTAAAGCGCACGGTGCTGCCGGGTTCGACCTTCTGGAACGACTGGACGAAATATCCCTATTCGATGACCATCTGGTACATGCGCCCACTCGGCGTTCAGGTGCTGGCGCTGGGATATCGCACCGGCGAGGCGTGGAATGAATCCGCCTTTTCCAATCCCGACTTCGACGCCAAGCTCAAACAGGCGCTATCGCTGATCGACGTGGCCAAGCGCAAGGAGGTGATGAAGGACGTCGAGCAGATCCTGCAGGATTCGGGCGTCATCATTCAGCCGTTCTGGCAGAAGCTCTTCAGCCACACCAACAAGAAGGTCAGGAATTACGGGGTCCACCAGACCTTCGAAATGGATCTCCAGAACGTTTGGCTCGACGGCTGAAAGGAGACCGGGCAGGGACTTCATGAGCCGCAAAAAAGCCGATATGCAGGATGCGTGGTGTTGATAGCTTCAAGCCATCAAAAGCCGGAGATTCTGCATGAGACGGACAGTGCTTCTTGCCGCCCTTACGACAGCCTTGCCCGCGGCCGCCTTGGCGGGGCCGGCGTCCGACGCCGTGAAGTTCTTCTATGTCCCGGCGGTCAGGTTCGAGGCCGACGCACAATATCGGGACCGCTTCACCGAGCCGGTGACGAAACTGTTCGATCTCAACGATCAGGCGACCAGGAAAAATCCCGACCAGGTCGCCTGTATCGACTTCGATCCTGGCCTGGATGCGCAGGATTTCGACCAGAAGACCGTCTCCAAGACGTTGAAACTGTCCGAGACGGTGGATGGCGATACGGCGCAAGTGGTGGCGAGCTTCAGCCTTTTTTCGGACGGAGACGATTCAAAACGCGAGATGAACTGGTCGCTGAAGAAGGTCGGCGGAAAGTGGAAGGTCTCGGACATTGCCTCGAAGACCAGCGACTGGACGCTGAGCCAGCTCGAATGCGTGGCGGGCCAAGATCCGGAGTGATGCGATGGCCCGTCGCGTATTCTTGGCCCTGTCGGCAATGTGCCTGCTGGCGGCGGGTTTGAGCGGCGCTGTTGCCCAGGGACTGTTCGGCGCCCCGCCGGCAAACGCCCCGGCGCAGGCCACGCCGGGCAGCGGCGATGCACCCCCTGCAAACCCACCCGGCAACGCGGTGGAACCGGCAACGCCACCGCTGGCATGGCCGCCATCCGAGCCGGCCGCGCCCGTGTTGCCGGGCTCGCCGACGGCGGTGGTCAAGCCGTTCTACGACCATCCCGGGCTGGAGCTCGATCCGACCCAGCGCAAGAATTTTGTCGATCCGGCCAAGACAGTGCTCGACAAGAGCGATGCGCTGCGGGCTTCGGGGCAGGGCGAGTGTCTGGACCCCAATATGGCGCTCGACAATGCCGACTACGACAAGCTCGCAATCGACAAGAGCCTGAAGAGCATCGAGGCCGTGAACGGCGATCAAGCCAAGGTGGTGGTCGCCTTCGTCGTCGAAGGCCATCAGCACCGCCTCGAATGGAAGTTCAAGAAGGTCGGCGGCGACTGGAAGATATCGGACCTGCTGTCGGTGACGGGCGAATGGGCGCTCAGCCAATATCAGTGCGAATGATGGCTGAACTAGCCGCGCCCGCGATAGGGGGCCACTCCGGTGTCCGGCAGCCAGGCGCCTTCGGGTGGCGCGCCGGTCTGCCAGAAAACGTCGATCGGAATGCCGCCGCGCGGATACCAATAGCCGCCTATGCGCAACCACAGCGGCTTGGTAGCCGCCACGATGCGGCGGCCGATCATGACGGTACAATCTTCATGGAAGGCGCCATGGTTGCGAAACGAGGTCATGAACAGCTTCAGCGACTTCGATTCCACCAAAGCCGCATCGGGTGCGTAGTCGATGACGATATGGGCAAAGTCCGGCTGGCCGGTCACCGGGCACAGCGAGGTGAATTCCGGGCAGGTGAAACGCACGATCGCCGGCGGACCGTCGCCGCGCGAAAACGGCACGGTCTCCAGGACCGCCTGTTCGGGGCTCTGTGGCGTCTCGACGTGGGCGCCGAGCTGGGTAAGGGTCTTGGTATCGATCATGGGCGGGATCTCTTTCGATTTTCGCCGCTCCTTAGCATCGGACCGGAAAGTGCGCAGCGGTTTTCGGATAAATCCGATGCTTGAATAGGAACTGGAGCGGCACATGTTGCTCCAACACAATTTGAAACGGCAGGAAGACGATGACCAGCAGCGACCCGCTTCTCCAACCCTACCAGCTCAAGCATCTGACGCTGAAGAACCGGGTGATGTCGACCAGCCACGAGCCGGCCTATTCCGAGGACGGCATGCCGAAACAACGCTACCGGCTCTACCATGCCGAAAAGGCGAGGGGCGGCATGGCGCTGACGATGACCGCGGGCTCGGCGATCGTCTCGCGCGACAGCCCGGCCGCCTTCGGCAATTTGCATGTCTATGATGACCGCATCGTGCCGTGGCTTGCCGAACTCGCCGACGCCTGCCACGAGCATGACTGCAAGGTGATGATCCAGATCACTCATCTCGGCCGCCGCACCGGCTGGAACAAGGCCGACTGGCTGCCGGTGCTCTCGGCTTCGCCCGTGCGCGAGCCGGCGCATCGCGCTTTCCCCAAGACCATCGAGGACTGGGACATCGAACGCATTGTTGCCGACTATGCGTCGGCCGCGCAGCGCTGCCAGGCCGCCGGCCTCGACGGCATCGAGTTCGAGTCCTACGGCCATCTGATGGATGGCTTCTGGTCGCCGGCCACCAATCATCGCGATGACGAGTATGGCGGCTCGCTCGACAACCGGCTGCGCTTCACCAACATGGTGCTGGACGCGGTGCGCGCGGCGGTCGGCGAAAAATTCGTCGTCGGCATCCGCATGGTCGCCGACGAGGATTTCGAGAAAGGCCTGTCGAAGGAGGAAGGCGTCGAGATCGCCAGGCGGCTGGCCGGCTCCGGCAAGGTCGATTTCCTCAATATCATCCGTGGTTCGATTGAAAGCGACGCGGCATTGACCAAGGTCATTCCGGTGGCCGGTATGCGATCTTCGCCGCATCTCGATTTCGCCGGCGAGGTGAGGGCGGCGACAAAGTTCCCGACCTTCCACGCGGCGCGCATTTCCGATGTCGCCACCGCGCGCCATGCGATCGCCACCGGCAAGCTCGATATGGTCGGCATGACCCGTGCGCACATCGCCGATCCGCACATCATCAGGAAGGTGATGGAGGGCCGCGAGCATGAGATCCGTCCTTGTGTCGGCGCCACCTATTGTCTCGACCGCATCTATGAGGGCGGCGAGGCGCTGTGCGTGCACAACGCGGCGACCGGCCGCGAGGCCGAGATTCCGCACATCATCGTCAAGACCGAAGGGCCGAGAAGAAAGGTCGTTGTCGTCGGCGCTGGGGCCGGCGGACTGGAGGCGGCGCGTGTCGCGGCCGAGCGCGGCCACCAGGTCACGGTGCTTGAAGCATCGAGCCAGGCCGGCGGCCAGGTGCGTCTGGCGACGCAGAACCCGCGCCGCAAGGAACTGATCGGCATCATCGACTGGCGGCTGGCCGAACTCGACCGGCTCGGTGTCGAAATCCGTTACGACACCTGGGCGGAGCAGGATGATGTCCTGGCGCTGGCGCCCGATGTGGTCGTCGTCGCCACCGGCGGCCTGCCGCAAAACCCACCGCTGACAGCGGGCGACAATCTCGTCACTTCGAGCTGGGACATCATGGCCGGCAGCGTCAAGCCGGCCGAGAACGTGCTCATCTATGACGACAATGGCGGCCATCAAGGCATGGGTGCGGCCGAGTTGATCGCCAACAGCGGCGCGAGGCTGGAACTGGTTTCGCCGGAGCGTTTCTTCGCTCCTGAAATGGGCGGCATGAACCACGTGCCTTATATGCGCGCCTTCCAGGAAAAGGGCGTCACCATCACCATCAACACGCGCCTGCGCTCGGTGCGCCGCGAGGGCAATCAACTGGTCGCGGAACTCGCTTCGGACTTTGCCGATGGCTGGCGCGGGGAGCGCAGGGTCGACCAGGTGGTGGTCGAGCACGGCACGGCGCCGCTCGACGATCTCTATCTCAGCCTGAAGCCGCTGTCGAAGAATGGCGGGGCGGTCGACTACGAACGTCTGGTCGGCGGCGGCGACATTTTCCCGGCGCGCAATCCAGGGGCGGGCTTCGTGCTGTTCCGCATCGGTGACGCGGTCGCCTCACGCAACATCCATGCCGCCATCTATGACGGGATCAGGTTCGGCCTGCGGATCTGATGCACCGTCTGCTCAGGCCGGCATGTTGAACGGCGTGATGATCTGGATGTTGGACGCGCCCGGCGCGACCGATTTCGGCAACGCGCCCTGTGCCCGCATGATGTGGATGCAGGCCGAACGCATGTCTTGCCTGAGATCGTGATGCAGCACGGCCGAGATGTGCCGGCTTCGCAGCAAGTCGAGATTGTCGGCGTCGAGATCGTGGCCGATGAACACAAGGCAGGGCCGCTTCATCTCGGCGAATGCCTGCACGATGGAGGCGTTTCCGCCGCCGATCGAATACACGGCCGCAACATCGGGATGATGTGTCAGCGCGGTGCGGACCAACTCGCCCGTCGCGCGATCGATCCCGTGGCCCTCGCTGATGTCGACGATCCCAAGGTCGGGGAAGTTTTCGCGCAAGGCGCGGCGAAAGCCGATTTCGCGCTCCTCCTCGCCCCGGAACCGGTTGCTGCTCAAGGTGACCAGGACATCGGCACGACGTCCGCCAAGCCATGCGCCGATCAGATAGGCAGCCGTTTCGCCGGCGGCGCGGTTGTCGATGCCGACATAGGCCAGCCTCCGGCTGTTCGGCAGATCGGTGACCAGCGTCACGACCGGTATTCCCGACCTGACGACCCGGTCCACCGCGGCCGCTATCTCCGGAATATCAGGCGCCTTGAGGAAAATCCCGTTGCTGCCGCGACGGGCGATCGCGTCGAGCAGCGCGACGGTGTTCGCCGCCACGCGCACTTCGGCAAGGTGGTGGCGCGCGCGGAACACCGCCGGATGGAGGCCCGGCATCTCGGCCTCCAGCGCGGCGCGTACCGCCTCGGTGAAGCGCAAAGGAGCTTCCATGACGAGATCGAGAATGAACTTGCGGCCCGACAGGCCGAGTTGGGAGCGTTGCGTTTCCAGTTCCCGGATCGCCTGCTCTATGCGGCGTATGGTGTGCTGACGCACGCCGCCGCGCCCATGCAGGACGCGGTCGACCGTGGCGATGCTGACGCCGGCCTGCAGGGCGATGTCCTTCACCAGGAACGGATGCGACATCGGCCGCCTCGATCAATCTTGAGGTGTTTTTGAGGTGTTTCAGCTGTAGGCCACCTCTCAACCAGAGCTATACTTCCGCTATCCAGTCGAAACAAGACCAAGGGGAGGATGCCGTGAAGGCCGACAATTATGCCAAGCTCAGATCCGATCGTGTCTGGCTTACCGCCGATGTGTGCAGCATCGACGATTTTGCCGCGTCGACGCGAAGGACGACAAATCCAGCAGACTATCCGTTCGCGTCCGAGGTCCAGAAGAACATCCTGATCTACGATGGTGCGCCGGTTCGCGCGGCCGCCGGCGATCCGGCTCGGCGTAAGGCGCTTCTTGCCGAATGGGTCGAGGCGATGACCGACGGTCCCGGTGTCGTCGTGTTTCGCGGTGCCTTCGAGGATGTGGCGCCAGTCGACGCAGCCACTGAAGCGTTCAATGCCATCATCGCCGAGGAGCGTGCGGCCGGAGCAGGCGGCGGCGATCATTTTGCCAAGCCCGGCGCCAACGACCGGGTGTGGAATGCGCTGGAGAAGCTGTGCCTGCGCGATCCCGCGACCTTCGCCGCCTATTACGGCAACGATATCATCGCGCTGATATCGGAAGCCTGGCTAGGCCCGGCCTATCAGGTGACGTCGCAGGTGAACAATGTCAGGCCGGGTGGCGCGTCGCAGTCGGCGCACCGGGACTATCATCTCGGTTTCCAGACCTCGTCCATCATCGAACGCTATCCGGTGCACGTCCATCGGATATCGCCGGTGCTGACGCTGCAGGGCGCTGTCGCTCACTGCGACATGCCGGTGGAAAGCGGCCCCACGCTCTATTTGCCCTATTCGCAGACCTACCTGCCTGGGTACCTGGCGATGAACCGCCCCGAATTCCAGGCCTATTTCGCCGAGCATCATGTTCAGCTGCCCCTGAAAAAGGGCGATGCGGCCTTCTTCAATCCGGCGCTGTTCCACGCCGCCGGCACCAACCGGTCAGCCGACATCCAGCGCATGGCGAATCTCTTGCAGGTCTCATCGGCCTATGGCCGCGCCATGGAGAGTGTGGACCGGACCCGCATGAGCGCGGCCCTCTACCCCATTCTGCAGCGTATGCTGGGCGATGGCAGCCTGACCAGGCAGGCGGCTGGCAATGCCATCGCGTCGTCGGCGGAAGGTTATTCCTTTCCGACCAATCTCGATCGCGACCCGCCGCTCGGCGGGCTCGCGCCGGAGACACAACAGGCGCTTGTCCATCGTGCTCTGGATGCAGGATGGAGCCCGGCCGTCTTCGTGGGCGAACTCGAGAAACAGGCGCGTAAAAAACTGACCTGAGAAGCGGCTGCCGCGGCTGTCGGGGTTGGTGGCGCGCGGTCAGACCTGCATACGAGAGCCCATGTATGCCGGCCTGGCCGCGCGCCCGCACGCCGTTGGCTCATCGCCTGATAACGTGCGATCTTGTGAGCTGCGGTGCGGACGACGCTCAGACCATCCTGGCGATTGCCATGCAAAGCACGGTGACCACCAGAAGCCATGCGGCAATGCGTTCGCCGATCGCCATTCTGGCGCGCAGCTGCGTTTCGATTTCCGCATTGGCGCCGGTAAGCCGCCTGCTCGGCGCCCTGACCATGGCGCCGAGCACGCCGGCCGCGGCAAACGCGGCCAGGATGCCGAGCGCCAGCACCATTTCCATCGAGCCGAAATAAGCGCCGTGGAAGAAATACCACAGCAGCGCCCCGGTCAGGAAAACCATGCCGGCCGCGCCCATCTGCGGCTGGATGAATCGCTCCGCCTTGATCTCGGGATCGCGGGCGAGGGTGATGGTGGTGCCAGCCCAGAACACGCCGGCCATCACGTGAAGACCGATAACCACGATATAGACATATTGCATGCCGGCTCTCCTCTCTCGCTCGCTACCGCACTAATAGTTAGATATCTAACAGTTAGATGTCAATGTATAAACGCGAACCTGTTCCATCCGCGGAAAACACCGTCTTTGTCGGAGGCAATTCCGGGCGGAAAACCGCTTCACACTTTTCCTGGAATTGCTCTAGTGTCCCGCGATGACGCCCTTTGAACGCCCGCCAGTCGGCATGAATCTCGGCCGCACCGCCAAGCTCGTTGCGCAGGCCTTCGACGCCGCTTTGGTTGAAGCGGGCGGCACATTGCCGGTCTGGCTCACCCTGCTATCGGTCAAGTCGAGCAAGCTTGCCAATCAGCGCGAACTCGCCGGCATGATCGGCATCCAGGGCGCGACGCTGACCCACCATCTCAACGCGATGGAGGCGCAGGGCCTGCTGACGCGCCGCCGCGATCCCGTCAACCGGAGGGTCCATCTGGTCGAATTGACAGAAGCGGGAGAAGCGCTGTTCGAGACATTGCGGCAGGCCGCGCTTGTCTTCGACAGGCGGCTCCGCACAGGACTGCCCGACGACCGTCTGGCGGAGTTCGCGCAGGTATTGGCAGCATTGCGCGACAATGTCGAAGCGCCAAGCTTCGGACAATTGCTGACGGCTTTTCCCGGTGACAAGAACGATTTACCGCCTCGTTCCCGCAAACCGGCTCGCAAGATCAAATCATAACGGCCCGCTCAGTCATAGGTCGGGATCGTTCCAAAGGCGTAGCGGCGCAGTTTCAGTGCGGTGATCAGGTTGGTCAGTTTCGTCTTGCCGTCGAAACTGTCCTGGAACATCTCGTCATGCATCAAGAGGATCAGCTTGCCCGGCTTGGCGAAGCGGCCATAGCCGAACAGGTGATCGATCTCGCTGACCAGATGGTCGACGCTCTGGACCGGCTCGCCATTGTCCTTGTGCACCCACTCGTGGTCCCAGCCGTAGAGATAGAAGCCGGAAGCCGCGACGAATTCGTAGTCGGGATCCTCGCGGCCGGCTTGCGCGGGTCCAAGCGAGTTGTCGTCCTTTGACATTGAAGGCAGCCGGAATACATCGCGCCCCGGCAGTCGCGCGTGCACCGCGGGCTTAAGGCCCAGCACGGCATTGGCCATGAGCATGTCGGCAACCACCCCTTCCGTGTCGCTGTAGAAGTGCCGGTAGTGATTGTAGGCGTGGCTGTAGCTGTGGTTGCCGATCGTCACCAGCGGCATCGCCTTGGCGCGCCGGACCAAGGCCTTGTTGGACGCACTGGCCTCGGCGTGCATGCCGACCATGAACAGCGTCGCCGGAACCTGTTCCGCCGCCAACACATCGAGGATGTTGCTGGTGCCGTTCAGCGGACCATCGTCGAAGGTGAGATAGATGGTGCGATCCGCCCCATAAGCCGGCGGCGCGGACAACAACATGGCCGCCAGCACAAGCCGAAAGAATGTCATGGGCCGCTGTATCCGTTTGCGATCAGCACAGGCCGCCATCTCGGCGGCCGGTTGTCAAGGCGGGCCAGGTTTCGCCTATTTCAGGCTGCCTTGCAGCACCGTCAGCCTGGCTTTCTTCGGCATGCGCGCTGTCAGCCATTCGAGCGCCTTGTCGTGCGGCATCGGGAAGGCGATGGAATAGCCCTGTACCTGGTCGCAGCCGATCGCCATCAGCGAGTCGAGTTCGGCCTCGGTTTCAGCCCCCTCGGCGACGATCGAGATGCCGAGCCCGCGGGCAAGCTCGGTGATGGCGCGCACGATCTTGGAGTTGTCGCCATTCTCATGGATGTTCTGGACGAAGCGGCGGTCGATCTTGAGCCGATCTATCTCGTTGGGATTGACGTGGCTGAGCGACGCATAACCGGTGCCGAAATCATCGAGTTCCAGATGCACGCCCGCGGCCCTGATGTGGCGCAGCTTGGCGGCGATGCCCGTCTTCTCGTCGTCCAGAATGACGGATTCGACGATTTCCAGCGACAGTTTCTGTGGCGGCAGCCCGGCCTTTTCCAATGTCTCGAACAAAAACGCGTCGAAATCGTGCTCGCGCAGTTCGGTGCCCGAAACGTTGACGGCAAGCCGGCCGAAGGCAATCCCGGCACGGTTCCACTCGGCGGCTTCGTTGATCGCCTTGCTGATCACGATGCGGCCGATCTCCGGCATGAAACCGCATTTCTCGGCGACCGGAATGAATTCGCCCGGCGAGATCATGCCGCGCTCGGCATGGTTCCATCGCACCAGGGCTTCGATGCCGCTGATGGCGCCGTTGGTCAGGGAGACCTGCGGCTGGAAATAGACCTGAAACGCTTTTTCTGAAATGGCGACCTTGATGTCGTGCTCGAGCTGCTTGCGGTAGTCGAGTTCGCGGCGCAGCTCCTCCGAGAAGAACGAGAAATTGCCGCCGCCCATCTTCTTGGCGGAGTAAAGTGCCAGATCGGCATGGACGAGCAGGTCCTGAGCGTTGTCGGCATCGATCGGATAGACGGCGATGCCGCCGCTGGCACCCGGAAGAATCGTGGTGCCCTGGAAGATGATCGGCTCGTTGATATGCGCCAGGATCCGCCGTGCCAGCATGTTGATGTCCTCGGTGGTGCCCGCGCCATTGAGGATCATCACGAATTCGTCGCCACCGAGCCGCGCGCACAGATCCGACGCCCGGCACGAATCGCGCATACGCTGCGCCGTCACAACCAGGACATAGTCGCCTGCGGCGTGGCCGAGCGTGTCGTTGATCTGCTTGAATCGGTCTAGGTCCAGCTGGACCACGGCCAGGCGTTCGCGCCGCCGGTGCGCACCCTTGATCAGCGTGTCGAAATGGTCGGTCAGGAAAGTGCGGTTGTGCAGGCCGGTCAGGCCGTCGTGAACCGCGATGAAGGCCATTGAGTTGCGAGCATCGACCAGTTCACGCGTCTTGCGCAGGATTGCATTGGACATCGGCCTGAAGATGAACAGTGCCACCAGCAGGATAACGCCGAGTGTGGCGTAGAACAGTGTGCGGTGGAGGGCGAGCAGCTTTTCGGAGCGCTCGTCGGCCTCGGCGCTGATGCGCTGGCCAAGGGCCGCATAGCCCGACAAGGTTGCGTTGGCGACCGACGTATCGAGGTTGACGCGTTCAGCGCCGCCCTTGTAGCCGTCATTGTCGAGATTGAGTTTCGACTCAAGAGCCGAGATCAGACGGTCGCCATTGGCGATCAGCCCAACCGAGAAATAGTCGAGATGGAAGGGCTTGGCGAAAAGCACGCTCTCGATCGATTTCGCATCGAGCTTGGCCGGCGACTGCGGATCCGCGCCCGTCTGCTTGAGCAGCAGATCGTAATTGGTCTCGAACTCCGCCGTGGCTTGCTTGAGCGCACTGACCAGCGCCGGCTGCTTGTCGCGCGACGCGGCACCCGTTGCGCTGGCAAGGAAGACGATGCGCTGCGACAGTGTCTTCTGCGTGCCGACGATATCGAGCAAGGTGTGGTTGTGCTGCTGCGTGGCCATCGTCTGCTGCAGCAGGACGAAAGAGGCTGCCACCATGGTGGCAATGATCAGCAGCGCCAGCCAGTAGCCAGCCTTGATCAGCAGTATGAGCTTGCCTGAAACGGTTTGCACCGGCTGCTGCGACATTTTCGGGGGCGGCCCTCTCGCCAACGGATTCCTGTATGGTCACCATTGAGCCGCAAACGTTAACAGGACTGGAAATTGACAGCCGGCCGGCAAGGGGAGAGCCGCAAAGATCGCTAAATGGTTATCGGCTCCTTTCGCCGCCGGCCTGCATTTGAGTATTGCTTGTCGCGTGCGTTATCGAGTGGCCGCTCGCGCGATGCCCGTCGCGTCTCGGTTGATGCTGTCCGGCCACCCGATCCGGTCGCTTTTGCGATGGATTTTTTGCGCAAGCGGGACGACAGTCTGCCCACGTCAAACGAGGCCCGATCATGACCGCAGCATTTCTCTCCCATATCGACAGCGAGCTTGCAGGGCTCAAATCGGCCGGGCTCTACAAATCCGAGCGGGTGATTTCCTCGATGCAGTCGGCGCAGATCGAGGTCGGCGGTGAGAAAGTGCTGAACTTCTGCGCCAACAACTATCTCGGCCTCGCCGACAGCGCCGACCTGCGAAAGGCGGCTACGCAAGCGCTCGATCGCTACGGCTACGGCATGGCCTCGGTGCGCTTCATCTGCGGCACGCAGGAGGAGCACAAGCAGCTCGAGGCGACGATTTCCTCCTTCCTCGGCCTGGAGGACACCATCCTCTACGGCTCCTGTTTCGACGCCAATGGCGGACTGTTCGAGACGCTGCTTGGCGAGGAAGACGCGATCATTTCGGATGCGCTGAACCACGCCTCGATCATCGACGGCGTCAGGCTGTCCAAGGCCAAGCGCTTCCGCTACGCCAACAACGACATGGCCGATCTGGAGGCGCGATTGAAGGAGGCGAAGGATTGCCGCTTCCGACTGATCGCCACCGACGGTGTGTTCTCGATGGACGGCATCATCGCCAACCTGAAGGGCGTCTGCGACCTTGCGGACAAATATGACGCCATGGTCATGGTCGACGACAGCCATGCGGTCGGCTTCGTCGGCAAAAATGGCCGCGGCTCGGCGGAACATTGCGGCGTCGAGGGCAGGGTCGACATCATCACCGGCACGCTGGGCAAGGCGCTTGGCGGCGCTTCCGGTGGCTACACCTCCGGCAAGAGCCAAGTGGTCGACTGGCTGCGCCAGCGCTCGCGGCCCTATCTCTTTTCCAACACGCTGATGCCGGCGATCGCCGGCGCCTCGATCAAGGTGTTCGACCTGATCCGCAATGGCGACGCCTTGCGCGAACGCCTATATGCCAACGCGGCGCGGTTCAGGTCGCAGATGGGCAAGCTCGGCTTCACGCTGGCCGGTGCCGATCATCCGATCATTCCCGTGATGCTTGGCGAGGCGACGCTGGCGCAGGAAATGGCGACGCGCATGCTGAAGCGCGGCATCTATGTCATAGGCTTCTCGTTCCCGGTGGTGCCTAAGGGCCAGGCGCGTATCCGCACCCAGATGTCGGCGGCGCATTCCAGCGCCGACATCGACCGCGCGGTGGAGGCGTTCGGCGCGGTCGGCAGGGAACTGGGCGTGATTTCCTGAGCGGCCGGCGCCGAAAAGCGATTCCGGATCAAGAGATTCAAGGGACAAGAGAATGTCGAACATGATGAAGGCGCTGGTGAAGGCCAAGGCCGAACCGGGCATCTGGATGGAAGAAGTGCCGGTGCCGGAGATCGGCCCCAACGATGTGCTGATCAAGGTCAAGAAGACGGCGATCTGCGGCACCGACGTCCATATCTACAATTGGGATCAGTGGGCGCAGAAGACGGTGCCGGTGCCGATGGTGACCGGCCATGAATTCGTCGGCACCGTCGCAGATTTCGGCGCGGCCGTCACCGAATACAAGGTCGGCCAGCGCGTCTCGGGCGAAGGCCACATCGTCTGTGGCCATTGCCGCAACTGCCGTGCGGGCAGGGGACATCTGTGCCGCAACACGCTTGGTGTCGGCGTCAACCGGCCAGGCGCTTTCGGCGAGTATCTGGCGATCCCGCAACACAACGTCGTTCCGATCCCCGACGACGTGCCGGACGAAGTCGCGGCGATCTTCGATCCACTGGGCAATGCCGTCCACACGGCATTGTCCTTCGATCTGGTCGGCGAGGACGTGCTGGTCACCGGCGCCGGGCCCATCGGCATCATGGGCGCACTCGTTGCCCAGTGCGTTGGTGCGCGAAAAGTGGTCATCACCGACATCAACCCGGTGCGGCTGGCGCTGGCGAAGAAGCTCGGCGTCCAGCATGTCGTCGACGCCTCGAAGCAAAAGCTGCGCGACGTCATGCCGGCGCTCGGCATGACCGAGGGTTTTGACGTCGGCCTCGAAATGTCTGGCGCCGCCCCCGCCTTCCGCGACATGATCGACACCATGAACAATGGCGGCAAGATCGCTATCCTGGGTATTGCGCCCACCGGCTTCGAGATCGACTGGAACAAGGTCATCTTCAAGATGCTGCATCTCAAGGGCATCTATGGCCGCGAGATGTTCGAGACCTGGTACAAGATGATCGCGCTGGTGCAGGGTCCGCTCGATGTCTCGGGACTGATCACGCACCGCATTGGCATCGACGATTTCCAGACAGGCTTCGATGCGATGAGGAGTGGCAGTTCGGGCAAGGTCGTGATGGACTGGTAGACGCGTCCGGCGAGCGTAGCGAGGAAAAGGCCTCAGGGGCTCCTGGTTCTCAACCATCGCACTTGTCGCCATGCGCGGCGCAGCGCGGTTGCGGCGGAGCCGATCGCGATGATGGCAAGCGCGAGCGTCAGGACCTCATTGCGGCCATGCCAGAAGAATTCCACTGAAGACAGCAGCGCAGCAATGGTTGCAACCGCCATGCGATGCGGTTTGGCCATCGGGCCGGAGAAATCGCTCGGTGCTTCGTTGGCCCGCCCTAGTTCCCGCACATAGGCGGTGAGAACCGAAAAACAGGCGGCTGCCCAGCCCAGGCCAGGCATGGCGATGCCGTAGCCTATTCCCACCAAGATGGCGATGTCGGCGATCCTGTCCGGGAACTCGTTCCAGAACGGCCCATCGGCCGACGCCTTGCCGCCTTCGACGGCGACCATGCCATCGAAGAGGTTGCACAGCAGGCGCAGTTGGCAGAACAGCGCGGCTCCCGGCAACAACAGCAGACGCGCCATGCCGTCGCTCTGCCCGCCAAGCCAGAAGGCGGCGCCGGCCAGCGCGCCGGCGAGGATGCTGGCCTGCGAAATCTGGTTGGGCGTCACCGAGAGTGCGGCGAGACGTCTGGCCGTCGCCTGTGCCCAGCGCGTGTCGCGGCTTGCAAGGGGTCTGCGATCGCCCGTGTTCATGACTGCCTCATGTCGGCGACCAGAAGTAACGCGTGAGGTGGAAGAAGATCGGAGCGGAGAACACCACTGAATCCAGCCGATCGATCAGGCCGCCATGGCCGTCTATCAGATGGCCCCAATCCTTCACGCCGCGGTCGCGTTTGATGGCGGACATCACGAGGCCGCCGAAAAAGCCCATCAACGTGATCAGGAAGGCCATTGCGCCGGCCTGAAGCGGAGAGAACGGCGTGATCCACCACAGACCAGCGCCGACGAGGCTGGCGCAGGCGATGCCGCCGACGAAACCTTCGACAGTCTTGGACGGCGAAAGCCTTGGTGCGATCTTCGTGCGCCCGATCATCTTGCCCCAGATATATTGCAGCACATCGCTCAACTGAACGACGATGACAAGGAAGGCTATCAAAAGCACATTGCGGCCCTCGTAGCCGGGAATGTGCAACGTCAGGAGAGCCGGCACGTGCGAGGCGCAGAAGACGCAGATCATCAGCGCCCATTGCACCTCCGCGATTCGAACCAGGAAGTGCTGCGTGTCGCCTCGCACCGCCGAGATGATGGGCATCAACAGGAAGGCGTAGACCGGAATGAAAACGGAAAAGATTTCGTAGTCCTCGATCCAGAGCAGGACATACTGCAACGGCAGCACGACGAAAAACGCGGTGGCCAGCGCCCAGTGGTCGGCACGCCGCGTATTGGTCAGCGTCACGAACTCGCGAAGGGCGGCGAAGGAGCAGAAGCCGAAGAGGAGCAGAACGCCGATTCGCCCGGCGACGAATGCGATGGCGATGAGGATCGCCATCACCCACCAGGCATTGATGCGGGCGTTGAGGTTCTCGATGGCCGGGTTCGAGCCGTCTGGCGACAAGCGTCGCTCCAGGATCTGGCCCACGAAGGAGGCCGTAAGCAGGATCCCGCAGACGCCGAGCACGAGAACCATCATGTCGAATTGGGTCGAGCTCATTCCTCTATCCTCTCGGCCGCTGCCTTTTTCGGCGCCAGCGCGAGTAGCGCTTCCCGTGCTCGCTCGAGAAACATATCCTTGTCCTCGCCATCAGCCAGATGCATTGGCTCGCCGAACGTCACCGTGCAGATCAGCGGTATGGGCACGAACTCCCCCTTCGGCATCACTCGGTTGAGATTGGCGATCCATACCGGCACCAACTCGAAGTCCGGGTGCAATGCCGCCAAATGGAACAGGCCGGATTTGAATGGCTGCAAGGACGCATCGGACTGGTTGCGCGTGCCCTCCGGGAAGAGGATCAGCGAAGAGCCTTCCTTCATCGCTTCCCCCATGCTCTCGACAGGATCCATCGTGCGTGCGTCGCGATTGCGATCGATCAGGACGGCATTGAAAACGTCGCGCCCGATGAAGCTTCGGAGTTTTGATTTCAGCCAGTAGTCGGCGCCCGCTACGGGACGGACCCGCCGACGCAGGCGCGGCGGCAGAACAGCCCAGATCAGGATGAAATCACCATGGCTGGAGTGGTTGGCAAAGAAGATCGAGCGACGGCGAGGCAGCCTGCCTTCGTGCCAGAACGGCCGCACAGCGGTGATGGCACGCGCAAACAGCAAGACGATCACCGCCACCGGCTTGGCAATCAGCGACTTCATCCATCCCCCAATTCGCTCATGGATCATCCGCCAGCTGACATGCAGGCGCAGAAAATCCGCTACCGGACAAGCAGGGATCGCGAGACCCGTGGCTGCCTGAACGCGCTACCCCTTCGCGGCGACCGTCTTATATCCCCTCCGGCGACGGCGGCTATCTCCTATCCAATGCGGTTTCCAGCGACAAGACGCCCTTTACGATGGAAGTTCGTTCGTCGGCGCTCAATTTGGCCAGCAGCGCCTGCTCGAACGCCTTCGCCAGCGGCACCATCTCACGATAGGCGGCAAGGCCCGCTTTGGTAAGTCTCAAATGCTCGACACGGCGATCGTTGTCATCGGGAGTCCGGATGAGCCAGCGCCGCCTTTCAAGCTCCGCCACCGCGCGCGACACCTTGGTCTTGTGCATGGCCGACTGCTCGCCGAGCTCTGTCGCGGTCATCGTCCCGCGCTGGCCAAGTCCGGAAAGCGTGCGCCATTCCGGCCGCGTCAACCCGTGACTGTCCTTGTATATCCGCGAGAATTCGCGGCTGACGGCGTCGGCAAGACGATACAGCCGGTAGGGCAGGAAGCTTTCGAGCTCCAGGATCTCCGGGTCCATGGTTCATTTCCTTGCGCGCCATGGTGGCATTGATAGTTACATTTTCGATGGTTACAAATGAAACCAGTTTGGTCAATCTGGCTGGCGTCTGGCCGGATGCGCAAGGGAGGAAGCGATGGCCTTTTCCTACATGCCGGGCTTCGGCAACGATTTCGAGACCGAAACCTTGCCCGGCTCGCTGCCGCAGGGGCGGAACTCGCCGCAACGGCCGGCCTACGGCCTTTACGCCGAACAGCTTTCCGGTTCGCCCTTCACCGCGCCGCGCGGCACCAATGAGCGGTCCTGGCTCTATCGCATCCGGCCGAGCGTCAAGCACACCGGCCGCTTCAAGGCGGCGAGCTATCCCCTGTGGAAGACCGCGCCCAATGTCGGTGACCACGAACTGGCGCTTGGCCAGTATCGCTGGAACCCGGTGCCGATGCCGAAGGAGCCGACCAATTTTATTCAAGGCATGCGCAGCATAACCACGGCCGGCGACGTGCTTGGGCAGACCGGCATGGCGGCGCATGTCTATGTCGCCAACACATCGATGGTCGATGATCATTTCTTCAATGCCGACGGGGAGTTGCTGGTCGTGCCGCAGGTCGGCGCCCTGCGTCTGGTGACGGAGATGGGCGTCATCGAGCTTCGGCCCGGCGAGATCGCCGTTTTGCCGCGCGGCCTCGTCTTCAAGGTCGAATTGGTCGACAGGCAGGTGCGCGGCTACGTCTGCGAGAACTATGGTGCCAAGCTGACCTTGCCTGATCGCGGCCCGATCGGCGCCAATTGCCTGGCCAACCCGCGCGATTTCAAGACGCCTTGCGCCTGGTTCGAAGAGAAGGAGACGCCATGCCGGCTGATCGTGAAATGGTGCGGCAATTTCCATGTCACCGAGATCGGTCATTCGCCGCTCGACGTCGTCGCCTGGCATGGCAATTACGCGCCTTACAAATATGATCTGGCGACGTTTTCGCCGGTCGGCGCCATCCTGTTCGATCACCCCGATCCGTCGATCTTCACCGTGCTGACCGCGCCGAGCGGCGAGGAAGGCACGGCCAATATCGACTTCGTCATCTTCCCGCCGCGATGGCTGGTGGCCGAGGATACGTTCCGGCCGCCATGGTACCACCGCAACATCATGAGCGAATTCATGGGCCTGATCCATGGCCAGTACGATGCCAAGGAAGAAGGCTTTGTTCCCGGTGGCATCAGCCTGCACAATCTGATGCTGGCCCATGGCCCGGATGCCCCTGGCTTCGAAAAAGCCTCGCGCGCGGATCTGAAACCGGTCAAGCTCGACAACACCATGGCCATCATGTTCGAGACCCGCTTCCCGCAGATGCTGACCCGCTACGGCGCCGAACTGGAGACCCGCCAGGACAACTACATCGATTGCTGGGCAGACCTGAAGAAGCGTTTTAATGGCACGCCAGAGGGCGACTGGTCTTGAGCCGCAAGCCAATGCCGGATCGGTTGGTGCTGCTGGGCTCAAAGGGCGGCCCGGCGCTGCGGCTTGGCGGGCCATGGCCGAGTTCGTCGCTGCTTGAAATCGGAGGGCGAACCATCGTCGTCGATTGCGGGCTTGGCGTGACGCGCGCTCTGGTCGATGCCGGCGTCAGCCTGAAGGCGCTCGACCTGATCTTCATCACGCATCTGCATTCAGACCATGTGTTGGAACTGGGACCGCTGATCCACACCGCCTGGACGGCGGGTCTGGCGACGCCGGTCCGCGTGTTTGGTCCGCCCGGCACCGGCCACCACTGGCGGTGCTTTTGCCAGGCGATGGAATTCGACATCGAGATCCGCATCGTCGATGAGGGCCGGCCTGACATTCGCGAGCTGGTTTCGATCGATGAGTTCGGCGAGGGCCAGATGGTCGAGCAAGGCGGCCTGAAGGTCACGGCGCTGCGTGTCGACCATCCGCCGGTGACCGACTGTTTTGCCCTGCGCTTCGAGCATGGTGGGAAAAACGTGGTCTTTTCCGCCGATACGGCCTTCTTTCCACCGCTTGCCGATTTCGCCGAGGGTGCTGACCTTCTCGTCCATGAAGCCATGCTGGAGGAAGGCATCGAGCGGTTGGTCGCCAGAACCGGCAATGGCGCGCGGCTCAAGGAACATCTTCTCGCCAGCCACAGCTTTGCCGAGGAAGCCGGGCGCATCGCCAGCGATGCCGGCGTCAAGAGGCTGGTGCTCAACCACCTCATCCCCGCCGACGATCCCGAGATCACCGAGGCCGACTGGCTTGCTGCTGTCAGGAAAACATGGGCCGGCGACTTGACGATCGCCCGCGACGGCCTTGTTGTGGAGCTAAGCGGTGTCAAAGCCGCATCAGGAGAGGAAATCGCATGAAGCTTGCCACATTGAAGGACGGGACGCGCGACGGAAAACTCGTCGTCGTCTCGCGCGACCTGACGCAGTACACGGATGCTTCGTTCCTGGCGCGCACGCTGCAGGCGGCACTGGACGACTGGCGCAGGATTTCGCCGCATCTCGCGACCATAGCGGAATCGCTGGAGAACAATGCGATGCCATCAGCGCGCTTTCACGAGCACGACGCCCATTCGCCGCTGCCACGCGCCTATCAATGGGCCGACGGGTCGGCCTATGTGAACCATGTCGAACTGGTGCGGAAGGCGCGTGGCGTCGAGATGCCGGCAAGCTTCTGGACCGATCCGCTGATTTACCAGGGCGGCTCGGACTCCTTCATCGGGCCGCGCGATCCGATCCACATGACCGACGAAGCCTTCGGCATCGACATGGAGGCGGAAGTCGCCGTTATCGTTGACGACGTGCCGATGGGGGCGAGCCTTGATGAAGCGCGCGCCGCGATCCGGCTGGTCTTGCTGGTCAACGATGTCACCCTGCGCGCACTCACCGGGCCGGAACTGGCCAAGGGTTTCGGCTTCTTCCAGTCGAAACCGTCCTCGGCCTTTTCACCCGTGGCGGTGACGCCGGACGAACTGGGCGATGCCTGGGATGGCGGCAAGGTCAGCCTGCCGCTGCTTGCCGATCTCAACGGCAAGCCTTTCGGCCGCGCCAATGCCGGCGTTGACATGACCTTCGATTTCCCGGCCCTTATCGCGCACGCCGCGAAGACGCGACCGCTTGTCGCCGGCACCATTATTGGTTCGGGCACGGTTTCCAACAAGCTCGATGGCGGCCCGGGAAAACCTGTCTCGGCCGGCGGCGCCGGCTATTCCTGCATCGCCGAACTGCGCATGATCGAGACCATTGCGTCAGGCGAGCCCAAGACGCCGTTCCTGCGCTTCGGCGACACGGTGCGCATCGAGATGAAGGACAAGGCCGGACATTCGATCTTCGGCGCCATCGAGCAGAAGGTCGAGAAATACGAACGATAGCGGGGATGGAATGACGGGAGAGATATTCTATCTGATGGCCGGTGTCTGGGCGCTGGCTATTCTGGCTGTCTTCATCCTGGCGATCCGGCTGAGCTATCGCATCGAGGCGCGCTCGCCGGACCTGACCAACCGCAGCGGCCTTCCGCGCAAGGCGATGATGTTCCACACCATCACCAACATGAATGTCGCGCGGGACGAGGAAACGCAAGCCATGCGGCGGCGCATGAACGGGTTGCTGCTGATTGTGCTCGCCGGATTCGTGGTTATGGGGGCGGGTTTGCATGTGGTTCGGTCCGCAGGATGACGTCATGACCCTGCTTGATCATCTGCGCCGCATGGCCGGTAACAATCTCTGGTCGAACGACCGGCTCTATCGCGCCGTGCTTGCGCTCAAGCCCGGTGAGTTCGAAGCCGAGCGCACCAGCTTTTTCCCGTCGATCAAGGCAACGCTCAACCACATCCTCGCCGTCGATTATCTCTATCTCGATTTTCTCGAAGAGGGCGGCATCGGCGCCGCAGCCCATGATGATTTTGTGCCTTTCGACGAGCCCCATGCGCTGTTTGCCGCGCAGATCGCGGCCGACCGGCGACTGATCGCCTTCTGCGATGGCCTGTCGGAGGCCGATCTCGACCGCCGCGTCATCACCGACCGGCGCGAGGACGGCATGATCCCCGAAAAGATCGGCGACATCCTCGCCCACGTCTTCCTGCACGACATCCACCATCGCGGCCAGGTGCACGCCATGCTCTCCGGCACTTCGGTCGCGCCGCCGCAGTTGGATGAGTTTTTGCTCGATTATGATGTGAAGTTGAGGAGAGCTGAGGTCGAGCGGCTGAGGCTTTAGTTGCCAATTCTCATCTTAAACAACCGGCCCATCGACGGCCGAGGTGGTGCCGATGCGCGGCAGAAGGCCAATCTTCACCGGAGGCGGGAGGAGACGCGCTACCGGCTTGCCGCGTCGGGTGATCACGATCTCCTCGCCGGCCTTCGCGCGCCTTACGAGTTCTGACAGTTTAGCTCTGGCTTCGGTTACGGAGACGTTCACGGCTCGACCTCTTGTGATCGGAACTTAGATCAAAGCCGATCGAGCCGCAAACGAGCTTGAGTTTCAGGCCGCCTTGCCGTCCACCCTGATCACACCGCGCTTGATCTGGTCCTGCTCGATCGATTCGAACAGCGCGCGGAAATTGCCTTCGCCGAAGCCTTCGTCGCCCTTGCGCTGGATGAACTCGAAGAAGATCGGGCCGATCACGGTTTTCGAGAATATCTGCAGCAGGATCTTGGTCATGCCGCCGTCGACCACACCTTCGCCGTCGATCAGGATACCGTGCTTCTTCATCCGCTCGATCGGCTCGTCATGGCCGTTCACCCGGTCGTACGACATGTCGTAGTAGGTCTCCGGCGGGCCGGGCATGAACTTCAGCCCGTTGGCGGCGAGCTTGTCGGTGGCGGCGTAGATCTCGTCGGTGCCGACCGCGATGTGCTGGATGCCTTCGCCATTGTACTTCTTCAGATACTCGGCGATCTGGCTGGTCTCGTCCTTGGATTCGTTGAGAGGAATGCGGATCTTGCCGCAGGGCGAGGTAATCGCGCGGCTGACCAGGCCGGTGATCTTGCCGTCAATGTCGAAGAAATGGATCTGCTTGAAGCCGAACAGATTACGGTAGAAATCCCACCATTTATCCATCTGGCCGCGATACACATTGTGGGTCAGGTGATCGAGGAAATAGAAGCCGACGCCTTGCGGCCGCGGATCGCGCGCACCGAGCCATTCAAACTCGGCATCGTAGGCCGAGCCCTTCTTGCCATAGGCATCGATGAAATAGAGCAGCGAGCCGCCGATGCCTACGATCGCCGGAACGTCGAGCGCCTTGTCGTCGCCTTCATAGGGCGTGGCGCCCTTCGAGACGGCGTGGTCGAAAGCGTGCTTGGCGTCGACCACGCGCCAGGCCATCGAGGCGGCGCACGGACCATGCTTGTCGGCGAATTTCATCGCATGCGAGCCTGGCTCGGCATTGACGACATAGTTGATGTCGCCCTGGCGCCAGACGGTGATGTCTTTCGTGCGATGCTTGGCCACCGCCACATAGCCCATGCGGGTGAACAGTTCGGCCAGCTTCTGCGGTTCCGGATGCGCGAATTCGACGAACTCGAAACCATCGGTGCCGGCGGGGTTGTCCTTGCTGATCTTGGCGGGCGGGGCGTCGTGCGGGAAGGGACCCATGGTATTCCTCCGGAAGCTGGCTCGGCCTGAAACGGCCATCTGACGCCATCATAGCGCGCAGCCGGCGCATGG
This sequence comes from Mesorhizobium sp. B2-1-3A, assembly GCF_006442655.1. Lineage (NCBI taxonomy): Bacteria > Pseudomonadati > Pseudomonadota > Alphaproteobacteria > Hyphomicrobiales > Phyllobacteriaceae > Mesorhizobium > Mesorhizobium sp. B2-1-3A. Next base: position 373,264 of record NZ_VFWK01000001.1, on the reverse strand, counting down.
TGCTTGCATTCAAACGCTTGAAATGATGATCTCATGCGCGAAGTGTGCATGTTAAGAGAAAAAATCATGGATGAGACGCGCATTGATCAGTTTGACCGCAAGATAATGGCGCTCCTGCAGGGCGATGCGCGGCTCACCAACAACGACCTCTCGGAGCGGGTGAACCTGTCGGCATCGCAATGCTCGCGCCGCCGCCAGCGGCTCGAGGAAGATGGCTATATCAAGGGCTATCGTGCCGTGCTCGACCGCGACAAGCTCGGCTTCTCGCTGGTCAATGTCATCTCGGTGACCCTGGCCACCCACAACCGCGACAACGCCCGGCGCTTCGGTGAATTGGTGGCGCGGCTGCCCGAAGTGCAGGAGGCGCACGCGCTGACCGGCGAAATGGATTATATCCTGAAAGTGGTGACGCCCGACCTCAAATCATTGTCGGAGTTCGTCAACGGTGTGCTCTTGCCACATGAATCGGTCCAGCATGTGAAGACGGCGATCGTGCTGGAGACGCTCAAGGAGACCAGTAGTCTACCTTTGTGACGTCGCGGCCAGCCCCGAAAGTAATTTCCTTAGGCTAGTGCCGGTAATAGGCCATTGCCGCGAAGATGGTTCCGAACACCAAGGCGAGTCCATAGGCAATGATGCTGTATCCCGGAATGTGCAGTTTCCAGTCCATCACGAAATCCCGGGTCAGTTGATTGCTTTCCCAGTCGACGGAAACAACCCCTGCGTGTCCAACTCTGGCGAATTTCCCCAAGCCACCATGCCGCTTCACGATTCTGTAGCGCTGGTATGATAACCAATGGATTGGGAGCACTGCAGCAAAAAGCGCAGCTAAGGTAAGTGCGGCGTAGATCCGATCGGTCATTGCACTGCTGGCGCCAAAGGATCAGCCCTTCGACTGCTGGATCAACCCATACAAATTCGTGCAGCGCGCGCCGGAGCGGCAATAGGCGAAGACCGGCCCTTCCAATTCGTCCAGCGCCTCGGCCTGATCCTCGACATTCTCGGCTGTGATCTGGCCGCTGATGACCGGGATGTAGCGGAAGGCGAGGCCCGCGGCTTCCACCGCCGCCTTGAGCGTGTCGGCCGAAGGCTGGCCGGGCTGTTCGTCATCCGGCCGGTTGCAGATGACGCTCTTGAAGCCGGCGGCCTTGATGGCCGCGACGTCTTCGGGCTGGATCTGGCCCGAGACCGAATAGTCTTCGCTGATCTCGCGGTATTCCATGGCAGCATCCTCGCAATCTGGTTTGTCGAGGAGTCTTGCCACTCCCCGACGTGGCCGGCAATCCGCGCCGACAGAAATCATTCAGCGCAGATAGACGTTTCCCGCCGAGAATCCAACTCAGGCTGCCCAAGCCGGGAACGGATCGGGCAGCGCTCGCCACTGTTCAGGCCGAAAATCCTCGGCGTCGACCAGGCAATCGTCCAGTTCGGCGCGGATTTGCGCCTCATCCATCGGTTCGCAGCCGATGAAGACCAGTTCCTGGCGGCGATCGCCCCAGACAGGGTCGAGATAGGGCGCCATGCTTTGACGCCATTCGGCATGGTCGGGCCAGCGGCTTTGCGGCACGGCAGCCCACCACAGGCCGCGCTTTTCGGTCCGCACCAGTGCGCCCGCCTGGCTCATTTCGCCGACATGGCGCGGCCGTGTCGCCAGCCAGAAGAAGCCTTTGGCCCGCACCACGCCCGGCCATGCGCGGCCGATGAAGGTCTGGAACATCGCCGGCTCGAACGGTTTTCGCGCCCGGTAGACGAAGGAACGGATGCCGTATTCCTCGGTCTCGGGAACATGGTCGCGAAAACCGTTGAGTTCCTTGAACCAGAGCGGATTCTGCTGCGCTTTGTCGAAATCGAAGCGGCCTGTGGCGAGCACCTTGTCGAGCGGCACCTTGCCGAAATCGGCTTCGACGATCTCGGCACCGGGGTTGAGCGCCCGCACGATCAGCCTTGCCATGTCGCGCTGGTGCGGGCTCGCCACGCCGATCTTGTTCAGCACCACGATGTCGGCGAACTCGATCTGCTCGACCAGAAGGTCGACGAGCGCCCGGCCGTCCTGCTCGCCAAGCGACTGGCCACGCTGCTTGAGGAAATCCGACGAAGAATAATCCTTGAGCAGATTGAGCGCGTCGACCACGGTCACCATCGTGTCGAGGCGGGCGACGTCGGACAGGCTGTTCCCATGCTCGTCGCGGAAATCGAAGGTCGCGGCGACGGGCAGGGGCTCGGAGATGCCGGTCGATTCGATCAGCAGATAGTCGAAGCGATCTTGTTCGGCGAGTGCGCGGACCTCCTTCAACAGGTCGTCGCGCAACGTGCAGCAGATGCATCCATTCGACATCTCCACCAGTTTCTCGTCGGTGCGCGACAGGTCGGCGCCATCGCGCACAAGTTCGGCATCGATATTGATCTCGCTCATGTCGTTGACGATGACGGCGACGCGGCGGCCCTCGCGGTTCGACAATATGTGATTGAGCAGCGTGGTCTTGCCGGCGCCGAGGAAGCCGGAAAGCACGGTGACGGGAAGGCGTTTGAGACCGGGCATCTTATTCATGATTGGGTTCCGGGATTTTAGTCGATCTGTTATATTATTTTATTACGTGTTGAATGCTAAAAAAGGCGGAGACTGGCTCCGCCTTTCCGCGCACGGCGCTCCTCAACTGCCGAGGATGGCGCCTTTGATCTGGCGGATGTTGTTGTGCATCATGTCGATATAAGTCGAGCCCGGGCCATCGGGCTGCGACAGCGCATCCGAATAGAGCGTGCCGCCCACCTTGATGCCGGTCTCGCTGGCGATCTGCTCGATCAGCCGCGGGTTGGTGATGTTCTCGACGAAGATGGCCGCGGCCTTGTCCTGCTTCACCTGCTCGACCAGTTTGGCGACATCGGCGGCAGACGGTTCAGAGTCGGTCGAGATGCCTTGCGGGGCGAGGAAGGTCAGGCCGTATTCGTGTTCGAAATAGCCGAAGGCGTCATGCGAGGTGATGACGACGCGCTTGGCTTCGGGAATCGACTGGATCGCCGCCTTCACTTCGCCTTCCAGCGCATCGAGCTTCTTGGTGTAGGCGGCGGCATTGGTCTGGTAGCTGACGCAGCCCTCGCTGTCGGCCGCGCAGAAGGCCTCGGCGATGTTCTTCACATAGATCTTGGCATTGGCGATCGACTGGAAGGCGTGCGGATCGGTGACGGTCTTGCCGCCGCCGGTGCCGGCGCCTTCGGCCGCGTCGGCGTCGGCGAATTCGGGCTTGAAGTCGATCGGCGTCACGCCCTTGGTCAAGGTGACGATAGAGGCTTTGGTGGCGCTGGCATCGACCAGCCGCTGCAAGAAGCCTTCAAAGTGCAGGCCGTTGACCAGCACGATGTCGGCCTTGGCCATGGCAACCGCGTCGGCCGGGCTCGGCTCATAGACATGGGCGTCACCATCCGGCCCGACGATGGTGGTGATGTCGACCCGGTCGCCGCCGACATTCCTGGCGAAATCGGCGATGACGGTGAAGCTGGCGACCACTTTCAGCGGTGCCGCGAAGGCCGAGGAAGCGCCAAAGGCAGTTAATGTTATAACGCTCATCGCCAGGGCGGCACGGATTGATTTCAGCATAAGCGGGTCTCCTTTCGAGGGGCGGGGATCAGGCCGTTCTGTGACGGTGATGGATGATGCGCGCGCGCAGAATGCCGCGCGTGCCGAACAGGATCGAGGCGAAATAGACGACGCCGGCCGACAGGATGATGGCCGGGCCGGACGGCAGCGAGGCGTGATAGGACAAAAGCAGCCCGGCGATGCAGGAGGCAAAGCCGATCAGCACGGCCAGCACGCACATCGGCTCGACGCGCACCGTCCAGAAGCGGGCGGCGGCCGCCGGCAGCATCATCAACCCGACGGACAACAAGGTGCCCAGCGCCTGGAAGCCACCGACGAGGTTGAGCACGACCAGGCCAAGGAAGATGAAATGCACAGGGCTGCCCATGCGGCTGACCGAACGCAGGAACAGCGGATCGAGGCATTCGGCGACCAGTGCCCGCCAGAAGACGGCGAGGCTCACCAGGGTTACCACGACGATGCCGCCGATCAGCGTCAGCGCTTCGTTGTTGAGCGCCAGCACGGTGCCGAACAGCACATGCATGAGGTCGACGCTGGAGCCGCGGATCGAGACCATCAGCACGCCGATGGCGAGCGAGATCAGGTAGAAGGCCGCCATCGAGGCGTCCTCGCGCTGGATGGTGAAGCGCGAGACGGCGCCGGCGCCGAGCGCCACGATGACGCCTGCGATCAGGCCACCAATGGTCATCGGCAGGATTTCGAGGCCATAGAACAGGAAGCCTGCGGCCGCACCCGGCAGGATGGCGTGCGCCATGGCGTCACCCGACAGGCTCATGCGCCGCAGCATAAGGAAGACGCCGATCGGACACGCGCCGAGCGACAGCATCAGCGAGCCGAACAGCGCCCGCTGCATGAAGGCGAAATCGGCGAAGGGCGCGATGAAAAGACCATAGAGCGTGTCCATCAGGCAGCCCTCGGTCCGGCGCCATGATGATGGTGGTCGTGATCGTGGCCATGATGATCGTGGCCATGCGCATCATCGTCGGTGTGCTCGTTCGGTTCGCACCAGGGCGCGTTTTCTTCCCAGGCTTCATGGAAGCGGCGCGCGCGTAGCAGATTTTCCGGCTTCAGCGTCTCGCGCGTTTCGCCCCAGGCGATCGGCTGGCGGGCCAAAAGCAGGGTTTCCGGGAAATTCTGACGGACCAGATCGAGATCATGGACAACGACCATTATGGTGCGTTCTTCGCCATGCCAGCGCTTGATCAGGGCGATCAGGTCACCGACAGTCTTGGCATCGACGGCGTTGAACGGTTCGTCGAGCAGGATGAGGTCGGCATCCTGCAACAGCACACGGGCGAACAGCGTGCGCTGCAACTGGCCACCCGACAGCGTGTCGATCGGGCGCTTTTCGAAGCCGCCAAGGCCGACCGCCATCAGCGCCTGACTGACCGCCGCGCGATCCTCCGATGTGTAGCGGCCGAGCATGCCGCGCTTCGGCCAGAGCCCCAGCGAGACAAGGTCGACAACGCGCGCCGGGAAGGAGCGGTCGAGTTCGGATTGCTGGGGAAGGTAGGCGGCACGCACGCCGGGTGCGCGAACAACCTCGCCGGCCATCGGCTTCAGCACGCCGACAATACCCTTCATCAGCGTCGATTTGCCGGACCCGTTGGCGCCGACCACGGCCGTCAGCGAGCCCTTGCGGATCGCGCCGTCGAGGTGATGGATCGCCGGGTGACTGTTGTAGCCCAGCGTCAGGTCACGGAATGTCAGGCAGGTCTGGGTCATGTCGTTCCGTGGCGATGCCATGTCCGGCAGGGGTGGCGGTTTGGATATGTGATGTTATTACATTAGTCAACAAGCCAATCGGGCGGAATTGCGAACGGCGGCTCAACTTGCCGTGAATCTCACCCTTGCTGGTCCAAGGGGATTTGGCCCCGGCGGCCTTGCCCGAAGCGAACCGCAACTCTAAACAGTCGCCACCCATAACAGGAAGGAACCTCCCATGAGCATTCGACGCATCGATGTTGGCCCGCGCATGACCCAGATCGTCATTCACGGCAACACGGTCTATCTGGCCGGCCAGGTCGGCGAACCCGGCGGCAACGTCGCCTCGCAGACCCGTGATATTCTGGCGGCCATCGACGAATTGCTGGCCAAGGCCGGCACCGACAAGACCAAGATCGTTCAGGCGATCATCTGGCTGGCCGACATGGGCACCTTCGCCGAGATGAATTCGGAATGGGACAAGTGGGTGCCGCAGGGCCACACTCCCGCCCGCGCCACCGGCGAAGCCAAGCTCGCAGGCCCGGAATATCTGGTCGAGATCATTATTACGGCGGCGATTTAAGGCACGGCCGCCTTCTACCTCCCCCCTTGTGGGGAGGTCGGACCGCAGGTCCGGGTGGGGGGCTGGCGCCGCCCCCACCCCGCTGCTTCGCAGCGACCCTCCCCACGAGGGGGAGGGTGAAGAGGCGCTACCCCTGCGACGGCGTAAACCTCGCCACCAGCGTGTGGCTTTCCGCGGGATAGACAAACCGGACATGGGTGACTGGATGTTCCGCGCTCCAGGTGCGGCGCTCGACCACAAGGCAGGGCGCGCCGGGATCGATGTCGAGCGCGTCGGCAACGCTCTCATCCGCGGCCATGGCGCGGATGCGGTGTTCGGCCTCGCTCCAGGGCACGCGGCCGATCAGCCAAGGCCCGGCGGCGATTTCCAGGAACTCTTCGTCCCCCGCTTCCGGAACAGCCGAAAGATTGATCAGGCGCTGCTCGAGTGCGAACGGCCGCTCGCCGGCAAAATGCAGGCCTTCGACCCACAGCAATGGCCCTGCCGCGGACAGCCCTAGCAGCGCTCTGTCCTCCGCGCTGCCGCGCCGTTTCAGGCGCTCCAGCCGTTCGTAGCGATAGGGCAGGCCGAGCGCTTCGACCTCGATCCTGATGTCGTGAAGTTCCAGCACCGCCGCCTGCGACTGCGGCTGGCGTACAAAACTGCCGGAACGGCGACGGCGCTCGATCAGGCCGGCCTTCGCCAACTGCGACAGCGCCTTGTTCACCGTCATGCGCGAGCATTTGTATTCGGCGGTCAGCTCGTGTTCGAACGGGATGCGGTGACCGGGCGCCCAGGCCCCGGACAGGATTTTTTCGCGGATATCGGAGAGGATGCGCTGGTGCAGCGAGACGGTCTCGCTGTCCTCGATCTCGGTCGTTTCGGCCATGCTCATCTGGGATCAGCCTTCGGACAGCGCCGTCATCACTTTGCGGAATCGCTCGCCTACCACGTCTCGCTTCAGGTGCCTGCCGCCGCTGACCTGTTTCTGCCCATGCACCCAGACGCAGTCGACCTTGCTGCCATTGGCGAAGATCCAGGCGTCGAGGATGGCGTCGCCGGACTTGCCGGCCAGCGAGGGGGCCTTGGCGTCGAGCGAGACGAGATCGGCGGCCGCGCCGACGACGATCCGCGAGGCACCGGCACCGAGCGCGACGCCACCGCCTTCAAGCGCCGCGTCGAACAGCGCCCGCCCGGTCGAGCCGCCGGCCACCGCCAGCACGTTGCGGGCGCGGTGCGCCAGGCGCTGAGAATATTCGAGCTGGCGCAATTCGTCGGGCAAGCCGATCAGCACGTTGGAATCGGAGCCGACACCGAAGCGGCCGCCATGCTCCCTGAACAGCGGCGCCGCGAACGTCCCGTCGCCGAGATTGGCCTCGGTGATCGGGCAAAGACCGGCGATGGCGCCGCTCCTGGCCATGCCTGTGGTTTCGGTGTCGGTCATGTGGGTGGCATGGATCAGGCACCAGCGCTGGTCGACATCGGCATGGCCAAGCAGGAATTCGACTGGCCGCGCGCCGGACCAGGCCAGGCAGTCCTCGACTTCCTTGACCTGTTCGGCGACATGGATGTGGATCGGTCCATTTGGAGCCAAGGCAGCAACCTGGGCCAGTTCTTCCGGCGTCGCGGCGCGCAGGCTGTGCGGCGCGACACCGACGACGGCTTGATTCAACGCGCGAACCGATTCGCCAGCCTTCTCAACAAGCCGGGAGAACCGATTCACATCGTTGATGAATCGGCGCTGGCCTTCATTTGGCGCTGCGCCGCCGAAGGAGGAGTGCGCGTAAAACACCGGCAGCAGCGTCAGGCCGATGCCGGTTTCGCCAGCCGCGGCCGCGATGCGCTCGGCCATCTCGGCGAGATTGGCATACGGGTTTCCGTCGCGGTCGTGGTGCAGGTAGTGGAATTCGCCGACGCGTGAAAAACCGGCTTCCAGCATCTCGACATAAAGCTGGGCCGCAACCGCCTCGACTTGGTCCGGCGTCATTGACAGTGCGAAACGGTACATCACCTCGCGCCAGCTCCAGAAACTGTCGGCGGAGGGGCCGCGAAGCTCGGCAAGACCAGCCATGCCGCGCTGGAATGCGTGGCTGTGCAGATTGGGCATGCCGGGCAACAGGACGGAATGGCGCTCGTCTCCGGCTGACGCGGTGGCCCCGGACGCAACGGCCGTGATGCGTCCGTTGGCGCAGGTGATCCGCACATTGTTGTGCCAGCCATTGGGAAGAAGCGCCTGTTCCGCAAAGATGTCAGTCACTTTTCTCTCCGCTTTCCCGTCTCTCATGCGATGATGGCACTTGCAGTGCGTTTCAATATGTATATACATAATCGCCACCGATTGAAACGGAAAAGATGATGGCTGCAGAGAGCAAAAGCCGGGCAGGGGATCTTCGTGTTTGGCGCAATGCGCGCCTGGCGACCTTGGCCGAAAGTTCCGCCGGTCTCGGTATTGTCGAGCATGGCGTCGTCGCCGCGCGGGATGGCCGCATTGTCTACGCCGGGCCGGAATCCGAGATGCCCTCGGCGCTTGCCCGGGGCGACACGGTCGATTGCGAGGGCCGCTGGATCACGCCCGGCCTGATCGACTGCCACACCCATCTGGTCCATGCCGGCAATCGTGCCAACGAGTTCGAGATGCGGCTGGCTGGCGCCACCTATGAGGAAGTCGCCAGGGCCGGCGGCGGCATCGTGTCCTCGGTCAAGTCCTTGCGTGCCGCCAGCGAGGACGAACTGGTCGCCCAGACGCTGCCCCGCCTCGATGCGCTGATGGCCGAGGGGGTCACGTCGGTCGAGGTCAAATCGGGCTACGGTCTCGATGTCGACAATGAGAAGAAGTCGCTGCGCGCCGCCCGCCGGCTGGGCGGCGAACGGGCGGTGACGATCCGCACGACCTGTCTGGCCGCCCATGCGCTGCCGCCCGAAGCCAAGGGCGACAAGGACGCCTTCATCGACCTTGTTGCCGGAACCATCGTACCGACGGTTGCCGCCGAAGGTCTGGCCGACGCGGTTGACGGTTTTTGTGAAGGCATAGCGTTCTCGCCGGAACAGATGGCACGCGTGTTCGACGCCGCCAAGGCAGCCGGTCTTCCCGTAAAACTCCACGCCGACCAACTGTCCAACCTGCATGGCGCTGAGCTCGCCGCGCGCTATGGCGCGCTGTCGGCCGATCATCTCGAATACACCGATGAGGCCGGCGCCGTGGCGATGGCCAGATCAGGGACCGTGGCCACGATCCTGCCGGGCGCCTATTACTTCATTCGCGAGACGAAGAAGCCGCCGATCGGCCTGTTCCGCCAGCATGGTGTCAGGATGGCTGTCGCCACCGACAACAATCCCGGCACCTCGCCGCTGACCTCGCTGCTTCTGACCATGAACATGGCGGCGACCTTGTTTGCATTGACGGTCGATGAATGTCTGGCGGGCGTTACCCGCGAGGCAGCCCGCGCGCTGGGCCTGTTGGGAGAAACCGGCACGCTGGAAGCGGGGAAATCCGCCGACCTGGCGATCTGGGACATCGAGCGCCCAGCCGAACTCGTTTACCGCATGGGCTTCAACCCGCTTCATGCCCGCATCTGGAGAGGACAATGACCGAACTGACCTTGAAGCCCGGCAATGCGACGCTGGCCGACTGGCGAGCCATCTACCGTGGCGCCGCATTGAGGCTGGACGATGCGTGCCGCCCGAAGATCAAGGCGAGCGCTGAGGCTGTCGCCAGGATCGTCGCGAAGGGCGAGCCGGTCTATGGCATCAACACCGGCTTCGGCAAATTGGCCAGCGTGCGTATCCCCGCCGGCGATCTCGAGACCTTGCAGCGCAACATCGTTCTGTCGCATGCCGCCGGCGTCGGCGAACCGATGCCGGTTGCTGTTGCCCGCCTGATGATGGCGCTGAAACTTGCCAGCCTGGCGCAGGGCGCCTCTGGCGTTCGCCCCGAAACCATCGAGTTGCTGGAAGCGATGCTCGCCAACGACGTCATCCCCGTTGTGCCGGCGCAAGGCTCCGTCGGCGCTTCCGGCGACCTCGCGCCGCTGTCGCATATGACGGCGGTGATGATCGGCGTCGGCGAATGCTTTACTCCGCATGGCCGCTTCCCTGCCAAGGTCGCCTTCGTCTCGCACGGCCTTGAGCCGGTGACGCTTGGCGCCAAGGAAGGTCTGGCGCTGCTCAACGGCACGCAGTTTTCCACCGCCTATGCGCTGGCCGCTCTGTTCGACGCTGAGGTTCTCTACCAATCGGCGCTGGTCGCCGGCGCGCTGTCGACTGATGCCGCCAAGGGGTCCGACGCGCCGTTCGATCCGCGCATTCATCTCTTGAGAAAGCACCGTGGCCAGATCGAGACGGCGGACGCGCTGCGCAATCTGATGGCCGGCAGTGCCATCCGCGAGTCGCACCGCGTCGGCGACGAGCGCGTGCAGGATCCCTATTGCCTGCGCTGCCAGCCGCAGGTGATGGGTGCCGCGCTCGACGTGCTGCGCAAGGCCGCCGATACGCTCGAAACCGAGGCCAACGGCGTCACCGACAACCCGCTGATCTTCGCCGAGGACGACACCGCGCTCTCCGGCGGCAATTTCCACGCCGAGCCGGTGGCCTTTGCTGCCGACATGATCGCGCTTGCCGTTTGCGAGATCGGCTCGTTGTCGGAACGCCGTATCGCCATGCTGGTCGACCCGGCACTGTCCGGCATGCCGGCCTTCCTGACACCGAAGCCCGGCTTGAACTCCGGCTTCATGATCCCGCAGGTGACGGCGGCCGCACTCGTTTCGGAAAACAAGCAGAAGGCCTATCCGGCATCAGTCGATTCCATCCCCACTTCGGCCAACCAGGAAGACCATGTCTCGATGGCCGCGCACGGCGCGCGCCGTCTGATCGGCATGGTCGAGAATGCCACGGCGGTGATTGGCATCGAGTTGCTGGCCGCCGCGCAAGGCTGCGATTTCCATGCGCCCCTGGCGTCGAGTGCCGCGCTCGAAGCGGTGCGCAAACTGGTCCGGGCCGAAGTTCCGCATCTCGACAATGACCGGCATTTCCACCCTGACATGGAGAAGGCAATCGCCATGGTGCGCAGTGGCGCGACCGTGAAGGCCGCCGGCGCGGTGGCACTGCCGTCGATTGCGGGAGCGGCATGATGGCCGCCACACCCTGGCTAACCGTCAGCCAAGGCACCGCGCCGCTGCTGGTGTCGATCCCGCACACCGGCATCGACCTTGCCGGCATTGAAAGCCGGCTGGTGTCGCCCTGGCTCGGCCGCCGCGACTGCGATTGGTGGATCGACAAGCTCTATGACTTCGCCAACGACCTCGGTGCGACCGTCGTGCACACCGCCATTTCGCGCACCGTGATCGACGTCAACCGCGACCCCTCAGGCGTTTCGCTTTATCCCGGACAGACCACGACCACACTTTGCCCGACCGACACATTTGACGGCGATCCGCTTTATCGCATGGGCGAGGAGCCGACCCCGTCCGAGATTGATCAGCGCCGCGAAACCTATTTCAAGCCCTATCATGCCGCGTTGCAGGCCGAGATCGGCCGGCTGCGCGGCATGCATGAAAAGATCGTACTCTACGACTGCCATTCGATCCGCTCGGTGCTGCCGCGGCTGTTCGAAGGCACGCTGCCGGTCTTCAATCTCGGCACCAATGACGGCAAGAGCACCGACCCCATTCTTCAGGATAAGGTCGCCGCCATCCTCGCTGCGACCGGCGAGACCTGGGTGGTCAACGGTCGCTTCAAGGGTGGCTCGATCACCCGCGGCTTCGGCCAGCCGCATAACGGTGTTCATGCGCTGCAGATGGAGCTCTCCAACCGTGGCTATATGCGCGAGCCGTCGCAGAAGGGGTCGCCGGAGAACTGGCCGGTCCCTTACGACGCCACCTATGCGGCGCCGATCCGCGCGACGCTGAAGACCATCCTCGAAACCGCGATCGACTGGGCAAGGCGCTGACGCGCCGCCCGTCTTGCTTGAAAGGGACAATGATGAACAATCCCCGCCACAACATCCGTGAAGTCCGTGCGCCGCGCGGCGACAAGCTCAACGCCAGGTATTGGACGACCGAAGCGCCGCTGCGCATGCTGATGAACAATCTCGACCCCGACGTCGCCGAAAATCCCAACGAGTTGGTCGTCTATGGCGGCATCGGCCGGGCGGCGCGCACCTGGAATGATTTCGACCGCATCGTTGCCTCGCTGAAGACGCTTGGTGAAGACGAGACACTTTTGGTGCAATCCGGCAAGCCGGTCGGCGTGTTCCGCACCCATGCCGATGCGCCCCGCGTGCTGATCGCCAACTCGAACCTCGTGCCGCACTGGGCGACCTGGGAGAAATTCAACGAGCTCGATAAGAAAGGTCTGATGATGTACGGCCAGATGACGGCCGGCTCCTGGATCTACATCGGCACGCAGGGCATTGTGCAGGGCACCTACGAGACCTTCGTGGAAGCCGGCCGCCAGCATTATGGCGGCAATCTCAAGGGCAGATGGATCCTGACCGGCGGCCTTGGTGGCATGGGTGGCGCCCAGCCGCTCGCCGCCGTCATGGCTGGCGCCTGCTGCCTGGCGATCGAATGCAATCCGGACTCGATCGATTTCCGCCTGCGCACACGATATGTCGACGAAAAGGCCGAGACGCTCGATGAAGCGATGGAAATGATCGAGCGCTGGACCAAGGCCGGCGAGGCGAAGTCGGTTGGACTGCTCGGCAATGCCGCAGAGATCGTGCCGGAAATGTTCAGGCGCGGCATCCGCCCCGATATGGTCACCGACCAGACCTCGGCCCACGACCCGATCAATGGTTATCTGCCCAAGGGCTGGACGATGGCCGAGTGGCGCGAGAAGCGCGTCAGCGACCCGAGGGCGGTCGAGAAGGCGGCGCGCGCTTCCATGCGCGAACATGTCGAGGCGATGGTGGCGTTCTGGAACGCCGGCGTGCCGACGCTGGACTACGGCAACAACATCCGGCAGGTCGCCAAGGACGAAGGTTTCGAGAACGCCTTCGCCTTTCCCGGCTTCGTGCCGGCCTATATCCGCCCGCTCTTCTGCCGCGGCATCGGCCCGTTCCGTTGGGCGGCACTCTCCGGCGATCCGGAAGATATCTACAAGACCGACGCCAAGGTGCGCGAACTGACGCCTGGCAACACCCATCTGCACAACTGGCTGGACATGGCGCGCGAGCGCATTTCCTTCCAGGGCCTGCCGGCCCGCATCTGCTGGGTTGGCCTGGGTGACCGCCACCGGCTCGGCCTCGCCTTCAACGAGATGGTCGCCAAGGGCGAACTCAAGGCGCCGGTCGTCATCGGCCGCGATCACCTCGATTCCGGCTCGGTCGCTTCGCCGAACCGCGAGACCGAAGCGATGAAGGACGGCACCGATGCCGTGTCCGACTGGCCGCTGCTCAACGCACTGCTCAACACCGCGTCCGGCGCCACCTGGGTGTCGCTGCACCATGGCGGCGGCGTCGGCATGGGTTTTTCGCAGCATGCCGGCATGGTCATCGTCGCCGACGGCACGCCCGATGCCGCCAGGCGCCTGGAGCGCGTACTGTGGAACGACCCGGCGACCGGCGTCATGCGGCATGCCGATGCCGGCTACGACATCGCCATCGAGTGCGCCAAGGAGCATCAGCTCAACTTGCCCGGCATTCTCGGCTGAGATCATGCGCATTCTTCGTGCCGCCGACTACCGCGTCATGCCGTGGAAGAACGGCGGCGGCACGACGACCGAGATCGCCGTTTCACCCGACGGGGCGGGCCTCGATGACTTCGACTGGCGCGTCTCGATGGCCCGTGTCGAGGGCAGCGGGCCATTCTCCACCTTTGCCGGCATCGACCGCACACTGTCGGTGCTGGAGGGCGAGGGCATCGTGCTTGATATCGCCGGCCTGCCGGCGGCGCGGCTGACACCGGCTTCCCGGCCTTTTTCCTTTCCAGCCGACCAGCCGACCAGCGCCGCCCTGATCGCCGGCCCGATCACCGATCTCAACGTCATGACCCGCCGTGGCCGCAAGCTGCATTCGGTTGAGCGTCTGGTGATTTCGCGGCCTGCGGAAATCGCGACCCAAGCCGCTTCGACTCTCATCCTTTGTCACAAGGGCGAAGCCGCTTTCCCCGAGGCTGGGTCAATTCGCCTCGGGCCGCTCGACACGCTGCTGCTCGGGCCGGATGCCTCCGCGCTGCGGATTGAGGCTGCTCGGGATACGACGGTGTTCGTGATCCGTATAACGATCGCTGCCTGACGCCTTCGCGCCAACGGTTACCGCCTGTTTCCAAACATGATCGTGCTGCCGGTGAAATATAGCGTAAGCTCTTGCCGGCATCACGAAAAAGCCCGAATCCTCTCCGCCGATCGATCTCGACGGGAAGAGGGGCGCTCGTCTTGGAATTTTGCCGAGAGATGACGCCCTGTCGCGGTGCGGAAACAAACTTTCGGCAAGTGGGATTATGCAACCAATTGCATTTGAACCGGTTTTAGGGCCATTGCCGTGGCGGTGACGCCGCTGAGTGCCCGCTTACGGAATTTTCAATGAATATTCAGACGAACCCAGCCCAGATCGAGAAGACCAGCGCCAGCTTCCCGGCCATCACGGAAGAGCCGATAAGGTCGACATTCCTGCCGGAGGAGCGGCTCCGGCTGCTCGGCGAAAGCCTGGCAAAAGGCGATCTTACCGACTTGTTCGGGCTTATTCCGTTCGACTTCCAGGCGCGTATCCGCGACAGCGCCAAGAAGATCCTCGAAGTCTATCGCTCGACCAATGCGGCGCAGGCCAAGGGCGAAACGATCACCCCGGCCGCGCAATGGCTGCTCGACAACAATTACCTCGTCGAAGAAACCATTTTCCAGGTCAAGCGCGACCTGCCGCGCCGCTTCTACCGGCAATTACCGACTCTGAAACTACCTGATGGCGGCACCGTGCCGCGTGCGCTGGCGTTGGCCTGGACCTATGTCGCGCATTCGGACAGTTCCGTCTCCGCGACCATGTTCAAGTCCATCGTCCAAGGCTTTCAGTCGGTCGAGCCGCTGAAGATCGGTGAACTCTGGGCGCTGCCGTCGCTTCTGCGCTTCGTGCTGATCGAGAATCTCCGCCGGCTGGCGGTGAGGGTCAATCGCACCCGCCAGATGCGCCAGATCGCCAACGATGTGGCCGACAAGGTGCTGGCGACCGACGACAGCGCCGACCGGCAGGCGATCCTGGCCAATTTCAGCGCCCACGCGCAGGACACCACCTTTGCCACCCAGCTTCTCTATCGCCTGCGCGACGGGTCGCAGAACGCCGGCAAGGCCCTGGAATGGCTGGAAGGCGAGCTTGAAAAGACCGGCTCCGATGCCGAGGAGATCATCATCTCCGAGCATCACACGCTGTCCAGCGGCAATGTGACGACCGGCAACATCATCCGCGGCCTGCGCCTCATCAACGACGTCGACTGGACAGTATGGTTCGAGGGCGTCAGCCGCATCGATACCGTGTTGCGCGAACGCACCGATTTCGCCGCGCTCGACTTCTTCTCCCGCGACCAATACCGGACCGCGATCGAGGAACTGGCGCGCCGCTCCAACCTGTCGGAATACCGCGTTGCCGAAAAGGCGATCGAACTGGCCGGCCACGCCACCGGCGAGACAGGATCGGGCAGCACTGAAGAGGGTGATACGCCGCCGGCATCCACTCACACCGATGTCGGTTTCTATCTCGTCGGTCCGCGCCGTCTGGAGTTGGAAAAGGCGATCGGCTATCGGCCGACGATCAGCCAGACAGTCAAGCGGGCCTTCGCCAAGACCGGATGGCTTGGTATCGTCCTGCCGGTCTTCGCGCTGACCGCCCTGCTTCTTGTCCTCACCGGCAATGCCTTGGCTAACCTCGGCCTCTCGGTAACCTCGATCGTCCTGATGCTGGCGCTGTTTGCCGTGCCGGCGAGCGAGGGCGCGCTCGCCTTCTTCAACACCGTGGTCTCGCTGTTCCTCAAGCCGACACGCCTGATCGGCTATGACTACAGGCACGGCGTGCCGCCCGAGGCGCGCACCCTTGTGGTCGTCCCCTCGCTGATCGGCTCGCGTGACGATGTCGAGGAGAACATCCGCAACATCGAAGTCCATTACCTCGCCAATCTGGTGGACGAGATCCATTTCGCGCTGCTGTCGGACTGGCCCGACAGCAAGATCGAGATCGATGCCGCCGATACCGAGATCCTCGAATACGCCCGCGCCGAGATCGCCCGTCTCAACGCCCGCTATCCCTCGGAAGGCGCGCCGCGCTTCTACATCCTGCACCGCCGCCGGCTTTTCAACGCGGCTCAAGGGTCCTGGATGGGCTGGGAGCGCAAGCGAGGCAAGCTGCATGAGCTTGACCTCTTGCTGCGTGGTGACAGCGACACCACCTTCCTGCCGCTGGATGTTCCGCTGCCGGAGAAAGTCGTCCATGTGATGACGCTCGACGCCGATACGCGCACGACCCGCGATGCCGTGGCGAGCCTCGTCGGCAAGCTCTGTCATCCGCTCAACCGACCGCATTTCGACGCCACCAGGCGCGTCGTCACCGCCGGCTACACGATCCTGCAGCCTCGCATCACCGCTTCGCTGACATCAGGCGACGAGGCCTCGTTTTTCCAGCGCGTGTTCTCGGCCAATCGCGGCCTTGACCCCTATGTCTTCGCCGTCTCGGATCTTTATCAAGACGTGTTCAGTGACGGCTCCTTCACCGGCAAGGGCCTCTATCACGTCGATGCCTTCGAGGCGGCCCTGCAGGGCCGCATCGAGGAAAATACCATCCTCAGCCACGATCTGCTCGAAGGCGCGCTGGCGCGCGCGGCGCTCGTCACGGACGTCGAACTGGTCGAGGACTATCCGACCCGCTACTCGGTCGACGCCTCGCGCCACCATCGCTGGGCACGCGGCGACTGGCAGCTTCTGGGCTATATCCTCGATCCGCGCTCCGGCGTTCCGGCCCTGTCGCGCTGGAAGATGGTCGACAACCTGCGCCGCTCGCTGACGCCGATCTTCTGGGTGATGGCTGCGATCGCCGGCTGGACCCTGCTGCCCTTCACGCAGGCCGCGCAGTGGCAGGCGCTGCTCATCCTCAGCCTGTTCATGGCGCCGACCTTCGACGTCGTCAACGCCATCCTGCCCAAGAGCGGCGACCAGACGCCGCGCGGCCATTTCTCGGCGCTGGCGCGCGACGTCGCCTTTGGCACCGCCATGGTGGCGCTCAAGATCGTGCTGATGGCGCACAATGCCTGGATGATGGGCGATGCCATCGTGCGTACGCTCTACCGGCTGTTCGTCAGCCGCCAGAACCTTCTGGAATGGCGCACCGCCTCGCAGGCGCACAAGGCCGGCGACAATGATGTCGGTTCCTATTACGGCATGATGTACGGCGCCGTGATCATCGGTTTCGTCGGCCTCGCCATTCCGGTGCTGGCTGATTCCACCGGCGCCTTCGTCGCCTTCTTCTTCGCCCTGTTCTGGATCGGATCGCCGGCGATCGCCAGCTGGATCAGCCGTTCGGCCGAAACCGAGGATCGCCTGCGCATATCGCAGGCCGACATCCATGCGTTGCGCACCGTGGCGCGGCGCACCTGGCATTATTTCGAAAGCTTCGTCACGGCGGAGCACCACAATCTGCCGCCGGACAATTTCCAGGAAAGCCCGGCACCGGTCGTGGCACCGCGCACTTCGCCCACCAATGTCGGTGTCTACCTGCTGTCGGTCGTCTCGGCGCGCGATTTCGGCTGGATCAGCCTGTCCGATGCCATCACCCGCATCGACGCCACGATGACGACCATCGAGAGCATGCCGCGCCACCGCGGCCATCTCTTCAACTGGTACGACACCACGACGCTGAAGCCGCTCTACCCGCTTTATATCTCGGCTGTCGACAGCGGCAATCTCGCCGGCCACCTGGTGGCGGTGGCAGCCGCCTGTGCCGAGTGGGCGGAAGCCCCTTCCGTTCACCTCCAGGGCGATTTCGAAGGCATTCTCGACACGGTGACCATTCTGAGCGAAAGCCTCGATGAGTTGCCTGACGATCGCCGCCAGTTGCGGCCCTTGCGCCAGCGCCTCGTTGACCGCCTGGACGGCATGCGGCGTGCCGTGGAGACGATCAAGGCGCAGCCGGAAATGGCCTCGATCCGCACCATCAACCTTGCCGTGCTGGCGGGCGAGATCCGCAAGCTGGCCACCGCCATCCACACCGAGGCAGTGTCGGCACAGAGCGACGTCATCGTCGATTGGGCGGCAAGGCTGGAAGCGACTTGCGAGGCGCATGTCCACGACGCCCACAGCGACGACAACGCCGTCGAGGCGCTGCGCGCCAAGCTCCTGACCTTACGCGAACGTACGCGTCGCTTCGCCTTCGAGATGGAATTCGCCTTCCTGATGCGGCCGGAACGCAAGCTGCTGTCGATTGGCTACCGGGTCGAGGAGCACCAGCTCGACGAGAGCTGCTACGACCTTCTCGCCTCAGAGGCGCGGCTGACCAGCCTGTTCGCCATCGCGAAGGGCGACCTGCCTACCGAGCATTGGTTCCGGCTCGGCCGCCCAATCGTCGAGATCGGCTTCCAGGGCGCGCTGATGTCCTGGTCGGGCTCGATGTTCGAGTATCTGATGCCGCCGCTGGTGATGAAGGAGCCGCAAGGTTCGATCCTCAACCAGACCAGCAAGCTGATCATCAAGCGCCAGATGCAGTACGGCCGCCAGAAGAACGTGCCGTGGGGCATTTCGGAAGCGGCCTACAATGCCCGCGACCGGGAACTGACCTATCAGTACACCAATTTCGGCGTGCCCGGGCTTGGGCTGAAGCGCGGCCTTGGCCAGAACACGGTGATCGCGCCCTACGCGACCATCCTGGCGGCGCAGTTCAACCCGCGCGAAGCCGTGCAGAATCTGTCCCGGCTGCGCGAGATCGGTGCGCTTGGCCCTCATGGCTATTACGATGCGGTCGATTTCACGCCGCAGCGCGTGCCTGAAGGGACCAACCACGCGGTCGTGCTGAATTACTATGCGCACCATTCGGGCATGTCGATCGCGGCGGTCGCCGACGCGATCTTCGAGGGTCGCCTGCGCGACCGTTTCCACAGCGATCCGGTTATTGAATCGGCTGAATTGCTGCTGCAGGAAAGGGCGCCGCGCGACATCCCGACCGCCACCGTCAGGACCGAAGCGGACGAGCGAGCCAAGGACGAGACCGAGACCGAGAGCCCCGACACCCGCATCGTGCTCGATCCGTTACGGGCGTTGCGATCGACCAATGTGATGTCGAATGGCCGTTATTCGGTGATGGTGACCGCGACCGGTTCCGGCTACAGCCGCTGGGGCGATCTGTCCGTGACCCGCTGGCAGCCGGATCCGGTCGAGGACCGTCTGGGCTCCTACATCTTCCTGCGTGACGTCAGCACCGGAGACTGGTGGTCCGCAACGGCGGAGCCCAAGCGCGCGGCCGAGGAGAAGGTGCAGACCCTGTTTTCCGACGACAAGGCGAGCTTCGTCAAATCGGTCGGCACGTTGCGCTCCGAAGTCGAATGCATCGTCGTTTCCGAAGGCAATGGCGAAGGCCGTCGCATAACGCTCTACAATGAAAGCACATCCGATCGTCACATCGAGGTGACGTCCTTCGCCGAATTGGTCCTGGGTTCGGAGGCTTCCGACAACGCCCATCCGGCCTTCTCGAAGATGTTCGTGGAGACCGAAATCGCGGCCAACAACGGCGCGATCTTCGCCACGCGCCGCAAGCGCGAAACCAGCGAGCCTGATATCACCCTGGCGCATTTCGTCACCGATCCGTCCGGACCGGCGCGCGATGCGGAGGCCGAGACCGACAGGCGTGCCTTCATCGGCCGTGGCCGCTCCATCGTCGATGCCGCCGCTTTCGATCCAGGCGCGAGACTCGGCGGCCATTCCGGCTTCACGCTCGATCCCATCGCCTCGCTCCGCCGCCAGGTGCGCGTGCCCGCCAACAAGAAGATATCGCTGACCTTCTGGACCGTGGTCGGGGCCAATCGCGCCGAGCTGGACGAGGCCATCAATCGGCTCGACCATCAGGAGAGCTTTGCCCGCCAGGCGATGCTTGCCTGGACGCGGAGCCAGGTGCAGACCCGCCATATGGGCCTCAGCCTGACCGATGCCGCCAATGTGCAGAAACTGGCACGCTATCTGATCTATCCCGATGCGTTCCTGCGACTGCCGGCCGAATCCATCGCTTCGGGCCTGGGCAAGCAGTCGAGCCTGTGGCCGACCAGCATTTCGGGCGATTTTCCGATCTTCCTGGTCAGGATCGGCGACGTAGCCGACCTGGAAATCGTAGCCCAGGCGCTGCGCTTCCAGGAATATATGCGCACCCGCGGCATGATGATCGACTTCGTCGTCGTCAACGAGCAGGCCTCGTCCTATGTCCAGGACCTGCAGCGGGCAGTCGAGACGCTGTGCGAAAACAGCCGTCTGCGCGGCAAGGAACTAGGCCCCCGCCAGCACATTTTCGCGGTGCGCCGCGACCTGATGGAAGAGACCACCTACAAGACGCTGCTCGCCGTCGCCCGGGTGGTGCTGCATACGCGCAACGGCACCATCTTCGATCAGATAGAGCGGGCCGAGGCGGCCGCCTTGCAGGCGCGCGACGCGCTTGTGCCGGCCGGGTTGCCGACGCTGCGCGAGATTCCGGCGCCAGCGGCGCATGCATTCGCCTCGCAGGCCGTGGCGGATGTCAGCGCCGATGGCACTGGCCTCAATCAATGGAACGGCTTTGGCGGCTTCGACGGCGACGGACGGCACTATGTGGTGCGCCTGGCTGGCCGGCGCAGCACGCCGCAGCCCTGGATCAACGTCGTCTCCAACGCCTCGTTCGGCTTCCACACCTCAGCCGAGGGTGCCGCCTTCACCTGGAGCCGCAACAGCCGCGACTACCAGTTGACGCCGTGGTCGAATGATCCTGTCTCGAACCGACCGGGCGAGGGCATTTATATCTACGATCAGGCCAGCGGCAGGGCGTTCTCGCCACTCGCCGCCATGGTGCGCGATCCCTCGATGACCTACGAGGCCTGGCACGGGCAGGGCTTCTCGACGTTCCGCTCGAAGCGCGGGCCGTTGTCGATGGACCTGACCCATGTCGTGGACCCCATTGATCCGGTGAAGATCACGCGGCTGCGCATCCAGAATTCCGGCTCGGTACCGGCGCGGCTGCGCGTCTATGCCTATGCCGAATGGGTGCTTGGCGGGCACCGGTCACGCACCGCGGCGACCATCGTTCCCTCCCGCGACAGCGCGACCGGCGCGTTGCTGGCGCAAAACCCCTACGGGCTCGATTTCAGCGAGCGCGTGGCCTTCCTCGCCGCTGATGCCGCTGTTCATTCGGTGACGGCGGATCGTTCCGAGTTCCTCGGCCGGCACGGGTCCAGCGAGCTGCCGCAGGCGGTGCTGAGCGGCGCGGCGCTGTCGGGTCGCGTCGAGGCCGGAGACGATCCCTGCGCGGCGCTCGCCCGCGACATCGAGATCCCGGCCGGCGGCGACGTCACGCTGCTCTGGCTGCTCGGCGATGCCGATTCTGCGGCGCAGGCGAGCGCGCTGGTGCAAAGGCATCGGGACAAGGATTTCGACCAGCGCTTGGCCGACAACGAGCGCGAGTGGCGCGGCTTCCTCGACACCATCCAGGTCGAGACGCCGGACAAGGGGCTCGACGCCATGGTCAATCACTGGCTGCCCTATCAGAGCCTTGCCTGCCGCATCCGCGCCCGCTCGGCCTTTTATCAGGCGAGCGGCGCCTTCGGCTTCCGCGACCAGTTGCAGGACACGCTGGCGCTGCTGGCGCATGATCCGACGCTGGCGCGCGACCAGATCCTCAACGCCGCGCGGCGTCAGTTCCCGGAGGGCGATGTGCAGCATTGGTGGCTGCCGCGCACCGGAGCCGGTGTGCGCACGATGATCTCCGACGATGTGGTGTGGCTGGCCCATGCGACGGCGCGCTACCTGACGGTGACCGGCGACGCCGCGATCCTGAAGGAGCAGCTGCCATTCATCGATGGGCAGGCGCTGGGCGAGGGCGAGCACGATGCCTTCTTCACCCCGGAAATCTCGAAGAAGACGGTATCGCTCTACGACCATTGCGCGCGGGCGCTCGACCTCGCCATCAAGCGCAGCAGTCCTGCCGGCCTGCCGCTGATCCTTGGCGGCGACTGGAACGACGGCATGAACCGTGTCGGTGAACACGGCAAGGGCGAGAGCGTGTGGCTGGGCTGGTTCCTGCTGAAGACGCTGGGCGACTTCGCCACCGTCGCCAAGGTCGAGGGCGACAGCAAGCGCGCGCAGGCCTGGGCAAAGCATGCCGATGCGCTGAAGCGGGCGCTTGAAAGCACGGCATGGGATGGCGAATGGTACCGGCGCGGCAGCTTCGATGACGGCACGCCCTTGGGCTCACGCACATCCGAAGAGTGCCGGATCGACTCTATCGCCCAATCCTGGAGTGTGCTTTCGGGTGAGGGCGACCCGGCGCGGTCGACGACGGCAATGCGGCAGGCAACCAGCCTGCTCGTGGACGACAAGCTCAAGATCGTCAAACTGTTCACGCCGCCCTTCTCGAAGACACAGAAAGACCCCGGCTACATCAAGAGCTATCCGCCGGGGGTCCGCGAGAATGGCGGCCAGTACACCCACGCTGCGACGTGGTTCGTCATCGCGCTCGCCGAGATGGGACAGACCGACGAAGCCTATCGCTGCTTCTCGATGCTGAACCCTGTCAACCACGCAATCGACGAGGCCTCGACCGAACACTATCGCGTCGAACCCTATGTGGTCGCGGCCGATATCTATGCCGGAGAGGACAAGGGCGGCCGCGGCGGCTGGACCTGGTACACCGGCTCGGCGGGCTGGCTCTACCGGGCGGCGGTTGAGGGCATCCTCGGCATCGAACGGCGCGGGAAGCAGATCACGTTCCGGCCGAAACTGCCCAGCCATTGGGATGGCTATCAGGCCACGCTCAAGATGCTTGGCGCCGAGATCAAGGTTGATGTCATTCGCGACAAAAAGACCAAGACGATCTCGCTTGAAGTCGATGGTTCGAAAACAAAGTCCGCTTCGTTCGAGCCCAAAGCCGGCACTCGGACCGAGGTCGTGGTCAAGATACCGGCGTAAAATCAGTAGCTTAAATCGACAGATCGCGCGTCCTTCGGGACGCGCGACGCGGTCCCTCGTTACTTGCACACGACCCGTGAAGGCGTCCGCCAGACGCTCCCGAACCAAGCCATGCGAGCCTGTTGTGATTAAAAATGTGGCAGTGCTCCGCCGCTGCCATGATTTTGCCGCAAGGCTGGCATTTCACCTTTTATCTCAAACCGTTAGGTGATCACGTCAGATTTCGTATCGTCGTCATCTTTTGTTCGCTAAATGGGAACGGAAGCGATAGACGGGCATTGTTTTGCGACGCATCAACCGTTACGTGTCAGGGAATGGTGCAGTGCACAATACTGGTATTGGGCACAATAGAGAGTTGGCGGAGTAGCTGAAGTGTCACTTCTGCAGATCTATTGGAGAGCGCTGGGCTATCTGGCCGCCGACAAGAAGCGTGTGGCGCTGATCTGTTCGGCCAACGTCGCCCTTGCCGCCATCGCCATTCTCGAGCCGATCATGTTTGGCCGGGTCATCGATGCGATTTCCGAGCACGGCTCGGTATTCTCCACGCTTGCAGTATGGGCCGGCCTGGGCGCCTTCAATGTCATCGCTTTCGTCCTAGTGGCGCGCGGCGCCGACCGCTTTGCCCACGCCCGGCGTAGCGAAGTGCTGTGCCAGTCCTTCGAACGCGTTATCACCATGCCGCTCGCCTGGCATCATCAGCGTGGCACTTCCAACGCGCTGCACACGTTATTGCGCGCCGTCGAGACGCTGTTCAGCCTGTGGCTCGAATTCATGCGCCAGCATCTGTCCACCGCCGTTGCACTCGTGCTGCTGGTGCCCACGGCGCTCAGCATGGATGTGCGCATGTCGATGGTGCTGCTCGGGCTCGGCGTGCTCTATGTCTGCATCGGCCGGCTGGTCATGAAGCGCACCAAGGCAGGCCAGGCCGCCGTCGAGCGTCACTACCACAAGGTGTTCGCGCATGTGACGGACTCGGTGAGCAATGTCGCCGTTCTGCAGAGCTACAACCGTCTGGGCCATGAGGCCGAGACGCTGCGCCGCTACGTCAAGAACCTGCTCGACGCGCAAAACCCAGTGCTCGACTGGTGGGCCATCGCCAATGCGCTCAATCGCCTGTCGTCGACGATCTCGATGATGGTGGTGCTTCTGATTGGCGCATATCTGGTCACGCATGGCCAGTTGCGCGTCGGCGACGTGATCGCCTTCACCGGCTTCGCCACGCTGCTGATCTCGCGGCTCGACCAGATGTCGGCTTTCGCCAACCAGATCTCCGAGGCCCGCGCCAAGCTTGAGGACTTCTACAAGCTCGAGGATTCGGCCGCCGATGCCGCGGAGCCCGATGGCCTGCGCGATCTCACCAACGTCACCGGCCATGTCCGTTTCGAGGATGTCAGCTTCGAATTCGCCAATTCGGGGCAAGGCGTCAGCGACGTGTCCTTCGAGGTCCAGGCCGGCCAGACGGTCGCCATCGTCGGACCGACGGGTGCCGGCAAGACCACGCTGATCAATCTGCTGCAGCGCGTCTTCTCGCCGTCCAGCGGCCGTATCCTGATCGATGGCATCGATACCCGCACCGTGACCCGCAAGTCGCTGCGTCATTCGATCGCCACCGTGTTCCAGGACGCCGGGCTTCTCAACCGCTCGATCGAGGACAATATCCGTGTCGGCCGCGCCGATGCGAGCAATGACGAGATCCATGCCGCCGCCGTCGCGGCTGCCGCGCAGGACTTCATCCTGGCCAAGAGCAATGGCTACGACACGGTGGTCGGCGAGCGTGGCGGCCAGCTCTCCGGTGGCGAGCGCCAGCGCATCGCCATTGCCCGTGCCGTGCTGAAGGATGCTCCGATCCTGGTGCTCGACGAGGCGACCAGTGCGCTTGACGTGGAGACCGAGGACCGGGTCAAGGAAGCGATCGACGAACTGCGGCGCGACCGCACCACCTTCATCATCGCGCACCGCCTGACCACCGTTCGCGACGCCGATCTGGTCGTGTTCATGGACAAGGGCAGGGTGGTCGAAATGGGCGGCTTCGCCGAACTGTCGCTGCGCAACGGCCGCTTCGCCAGCCTGCTGCGCGCCGGCGGCCTGCTCAACGACGAAGAAGTCCGCCGCCTCAGCCGCTCCGTGCAGGGCGAGGCCGCCTGAGCGGATGACGCTTCCTCCTTCTCCCCTTGTGGGAGAAGGTGGCCTCGCGAAGCGAGGTCGGATGAGGGGTGTTCCAGGGAACGCCAACCTCTGACTCCGCTGGAACACCCCTCAACCGTCTCGGCGCTGACGCGCCGATCCACCTTCTCCCGCAAGGGGAGAAGGAAGGCGCTTCCACGCCTGCGACACCACCGCTCGATTGCCCCAATCGCGGCGGCGGTCTATGTAAAGTCACATGAGCGACACGACTTCACGCCTGAGCGGCTGGATGGACCTTGCCAACCCGACGCGCTTCGTCGCGCTGGTGGACAGGGTCGTGCCGTGGCTGGCGGCGATCGCCACACTCATCCTTGCTGCCGGCGTCTACATGAGCTTCACCGCGCCCGAGGATTTCCAGCAAGGCATCACCGTCCGCATCATGTACATCCACGTGCCTTTCGCCTGGCTCGCCATGATGTGCTACACGCTGATGGCGGTTTCCGCCCTCGGCACGCTGGTCTGGCGCCATCCGCTGGCCGATGTCGCGCTTAAATCGGCGGCACCCATCGGCGCGGTCTTCACGGCACTTGCGCTGATCACCGGTTCGATCTGGGGCAAGCCGATGTGGGGCACCTGGTGGGTGTGGGATGCCCGCCTGACCTCGGTCTTCGTGCTGTTCCTGATGTATCTCGGCATCATCGCGCTGACCCGCGCGCTCGACGATGCCAGCCGCGCAGCCTGGGCCGCCGCCATCATCACGCTGGTCGGCTTTATCAACATCCCGATCATCAAATTCTCGGTCGATTGGTGGAATACGCTGCACCAGCCGGCCTCGGTGTTCCGGATGGACGGCCCGACCATCGATCCCAGCCTGCTCTGGCCGCTGCTGGTCATGGCTATCGGCTTCACGGTGCTGTTCTTCGCGCTGCACTTGATGGCAATGCGTACGGAAATACGCCGCCGCAGGGTCATCGCCATGCGCAGGGTCGCCGCACGGCAGGCGGAACGGCAACCGGCCTAGTTTACCCGTTGCCCGCCGAAAGAGCTCACCCCATCAGCCCGCGTGCCGCCACCGGCAGCGTTTCCAGCACATTCTCGCCGTCGATCAGGTTGACCTGGTTGAACAGATTGGTGACGACACAGCAATGATCGGGCACCACGCGCACGCGATCGCCGATGCGCAGTTTCACGTCACCGGAAAGCGTGACCGTGCCATGCTCTTCGCTAAGCCCGGTCACCCTTGCGTCGGCGGCACCAAGCAACTCGCCAAAATCCTTTAACCCGAGCGTGTCGCTGGACAGCGCCTTGCTGCCCGCATCGAGTATGGCACGCGTCGGCGTCGGGTGGCTGACCACCGTCGACAGCACCGTCAGCGCGCAATCGTCCAAGGTACCGACACCTTTGGCGACCTGATAGCGGTCGAGATAGATGTAAGTGCCGGGCCGATATTCGGTGACGACAGATGTATCGCTGGAGCGCCACATGTCCGGCGTGCCGCCGCTGGAGATGCGTTCGCAGGCGAGACCCGAAGCGGTCAGCGCCTGCCTGGCGTCGGCGAGCCACGCTTCGGCCTCCGCCGCGCGGCCAGCCGCCGGATAGGTCATCAGCCCGCCAAAGGTGAGGCCGCCGGCCTTGTCGATCAGCCTTGCCAGCGCAACCGCCTCATCGGCCGTCTGCACGCCGCAGCGGCCCATGCCGGTGTCGCATTCGACCAGCACCGCGAGACGATGGCCGGCATCGGTGAAAGTGGCGGCCAGTCCTTCCAGCGTTTCCATGCTGTCCGCCGTGACCGACAGGGTGACGCGACCGTGCAGCGCCTTCAGTCGCTCCAGCTTGGCGCGGCCGAGGATGTTGTAGGGAAGAAAAATGTCGGACAGCCCGGCATCGGCCATGACCTCGGCCTCGCCGATCTTCTGGCAGGTGATGCCGACAGCACCCGCCGCTACCTGCTTTTTCGCCCAGTAAGGAAGCTTATGCGTCTTGATATGCGGCCTGAGCTTCAGCCCGTTTCTGTCGGCATGGGCCTGTGCGCGGGCAATGTTGGCTTCGGCGCGCGCCGCGTCGATCAGGATCGACGGCGTATCGAGGTCGTGAACGGTCGGCATAGTCTATCACTCTGTGAGAATTCGCAGGGGTTATGAGCCTGAAAGCGGGCGATGTCACGCTGCCAGCGAACCGGATCGGTGGGCCATCCGCGCCTGGCGCAGCGCCGGGCACGCGCGAGATGGATCGACACCGCATCGGCGTTCGGCTATGCGATTTGCAATGCATGTCGCCCAAAAGTGCCCAGCGGTTTTGGGATGACGACATGCAACAACCTAAAGCGTGTCGACACGAAGGGTTACGATCATGAAACGCTCCGCCATCAATGACATCATCCGCGAAGCCGACGCTTTCATCCGCTCGTTCGGCTACATCATGCCGCCCTTCGCTTATTGGTCGCCCGAGGAGATGAAGACGCGCCAGGTCGACTCCTCCGCCATATTCACCTCGCGGCTCGGCTGGGACATCACCGATTACGGCCAGGAGAAATTCAAGGAACTCGGCCTGTTCCTGTTCACCGTGCGCAATGGCCGCTACGAGGACATGAAGAAGGGCATGGGCATGCTCTATGCCGAGAAGATCATGATCTCGCGCAAGGACCAGCTGTCGCCCATGCACCGCCACAACATCAAGGCCGAGGACATCATCAACCGCGGCGGCGGCAAGCTGGTGCTGGAACTGTTCATGCACGATCGCGACGGCGGTATCGACCCCAAGGCGGAGGTGTCGGTGCCGGTCGACGGAACCATCCACAGGCTGCCAGCGGGCGGCCTCCTGAAGCTCGACCCGGGTCAGAGCGTCACTTTGCTGCCCGGCGTCTGGCACGCCTTCTGGGCCGAGGGCAAGGACGTGCTGATCGGTGAGGTGTCGACCGTCAACGACGATCTGACCGACAACGTGTTCCGCGAGCCGATCGGCCGCTTCTCCAACATCGACGAGGATGTTGCTCCAGTGCATCTGCTGGTGGCCGACTATGAGAAATGGCTGGGCTGAGGGTAGGGCGGCGGCGGTCGCCTATCGGCAGCTTTAATGGCAGCCTGGCGCCAGCAGCGCGCTCGTCCGGCACGGGTATGACCAAGGCTGGTCGTCAGTTTGAGCCACGGCGCTCGATGAAGCCGAGGCTTGAGGTGTGAAGGATAACTTTGCCGAGGCCCGAGGGTAATTGCGGCAGCCTCATCAAAATGGATGGCGACTCTCGTCGACGCCTGTGGTGGCATCCAGCCCAGGTGGAGAGCGGAGACCCGGAGCGACAGGTGGTCCTCCGGTAAGGGGCCAACTCCCTCATTGAGTGGGCCTCTTTGCGCGCTCCGACCGAGGAGAGCAGAGAATGCAGTATCCTGGCGAGTGGAACAAAAGGCTGCCTCGTGCTCAGCCAGAAGATGAGCGTCAGGCGCGGCTCGAGAAAACAGCCAGGCTCAAGCGGCTTCGCTCTTACGCTTCCTGGCTGGCGCCTGACCCACACGCTCAACTTCATGATGAGATAGACTGCTCCGTGCTAATTGAGGAAAACCGGTCAGGTCTG
This sequence comes from Mesorhizobium sp. B2-1-3A, assembly GCF_006442655.1. Taxonomy (NCBI): domain Bacteria; kingdom Pseudomonadati; phylum Pseudomonadota; class Alphaproteobacteria; order Hyphomicrobiales; family Phyllobacteriaceae; genus Mesorhizobium; species Mesorhizobium sp. B2-1-3A. The sequence continues at coordinate 344,617 of NZ_VFWK01000001.1, read as the reverse complement.
GCCTGATCAACAACAGCGCGTTTCGCGAGCCGATGGGCCGTTTTTCCAATGTCGACGACGACGTCGCTTCGGTACACCTACCGGTGGTCGGCCATGAGACGTGGCGAGGCGAGGGGGGGGCACGCCTGCCGTAGCCTCAATGGCAGCAGCTTGCCGCCGATTGCACGCCCGTCCGGCACAGGCATGACGAGCTGATCGCCACATCCGCCTTGGCCATCGCCACGGCGAGCCTTGCCTGCAGGGCCGGCAGTTCTTCGCTTTCGCCGCGGCGCCTCAAGCATTCGACCAGCCCGTGCAGCGCCCAGACATTGTCCGGATGCTGGGCGCACCGCTGCACCTTGGCGCTCAGGCCGAGATCGTCGCGATAGACCTGCTCGGCCTCTTGCGCATGGCCCTGGTCGAGCAGCAGCGCCGCCAGCGCATGACGCGGCGGGTGCATCCACGCCCATGGCTCGGTGTAGGAAAGGTTGTCGTCCAGCTCGACCGCCTGCCGCAACTGGGCGTAGGCTTCCTCGTGCCGGCCTTGATGGTAGGCGAGCTCGCCATCCAGCAAGGCGGCACCGACGGCCAGCGAGGCGCGGGTCGGGTTGCTGAGGAAACGCCGCTCGGCCGGTATGTTCTCCACATGCCGGTGGAACCGTTCCCGCTCGCGCTCGGCCTCCGTGAATTGCCTGAGCGTCGCATGCGCGACACCCTTGGCGTAGTGCTGCATGGCCGCCGTCAGTACGTAGAGGCCAGGCTCTTCAACCACCGGTTCGTCGATGATCTCCTGCCAGCGACCGAAGCGCACCTGCACATGCGATTTCATCGCATGATAGCCTTCCACTGTCTGCGTGAGCTTGGGCCGGTCCTGGATGGCGACCACGTCTCGTGTCACCAGGCTGCGCACCTTGTCGGCGGCCCACAGGGCCGGCCGGTACTGGCCCAGGAACATGCAGGTGAACATCATCAGATGCAGGTCGTGGCAGCAGCCGAGCAGATAGTAGGTCGGCTCTTCGGCATAGGCGAGATAGAGGTCGTTGGCGCGGACCGCCTTTTCGCTGGCGATCCTAGCCTTCTCATAGTCGCCGCACAGCACATAGATATGTCCCGGCATGTGGTTCATGTGCCCGGCATCGGGGCACATCTCGCCGAGCCGGTCGGCCGAGCGCATGCCGCGTTCCGGCATGGTCGACATTTCCAGGAGATGGATATGCAGGTGCAGGATCGCCGGGTGCTGTGCCGCGCCGGCCTCGTCGGCGAGCCGGATTGACCGCTCGCAAACCTCAAGCGCCTCGACGACATCGGAATTCGGCGCCGGTTCACCGGTCTTGAGGTTCCATAGCCGCCGCACCGTTCGCATCATCAGCGCCTCGACCAGCAGCGCCATCACATCATGGTCGTCGGGAAACTTTTCATAGACCCGCCGCATCGCGGCGGCGTAGGCGTCATCCCATTGTTCGAATTCCTGAGAACTCACCCGGTGCGGCTTCTGAAAGCGGCTGGCAAGCGCCTCGATCAACCGCCGTTCGACCTCGCTGGCGCCAGCCGCATTGGCGCGCGCCAGCTGGACATGCTCGAAGCACCGCTTCGTCGCGCTGTTGGCCTCGGCCTCGCCATGCTCCTTCCAGGTCAGGTTGTAGAAAGGCCCAGCCGCATAGGCGATGCCCCAATGAACCATGGGACAATCAGGGTCAGTCTCCAGCGCCTTCTCGAAGCACTTGACGCCTTCCTCATGGTTGAAGCCGTAGCACCAGTTGAGGCCGATATCGAACCAGCGCTGGGTCTCGGTGGAGCGGGTGGAGATGGGGCGGCGATAGGTGCCGAGGTCGAAGCGGTCCATGCGTTCCATTCAAAGTCTTGTCGGCCGCGAGCCAAGCTAGGGTCGGGCCAGATTCCTTGGCCATCAATGTGTGCCGAAATCTCCAGCCATGGCAAACGCCATGAGCCGCACCGCCGGCACACCAGCCGCCTTAATTGGTTCCTTCGTTTTGCCAGCCGGCCAGCTCGGGCAGGTCGTCAAGCCAACTTTTCTCACTCATCAAGGCATCGCTGGCCTGTGGTGCAGCCTCCGTGGCGTTTTGAATGAGCCAGTCCATCCACTTCCGATAGGCAACCGCATCCAGTTGGGGCGGCAGCACCTTGGCCTTCAGCAGCATCCGCTTGCGGAAGCTGGTCTGCCGGCGGAGTTTGGTCGTCGTGAACTTGATGACCTTGCCTTGATAGTCAACCGTCCAACGGTCGCCTCCAAGACTGACCAGGCTGTCGATGGTAAAACCGGCATCGACCGGTCTATCCCGCCAGGGAAGCTCGATGGCGTTCTTTCTCAGATCAAGAGCCCATCGCCTGTAGTCGGCACCGGCACGCTGCGGCGGCAGCACACCGGCCTGTTCGAGCATCTTCCTTCGGAAGGTAGGCTGCTTCTTCAACTGGCCGGTCGTGAACTCGACACGGTGCCCACGAAACTCGACATGCCACCGAATCCTTCCGTTGCCGACATACTTCACCAGCCTGTCGATGACGAATTCGCCATCGGCAAGCATCACGCAGCCTTGGCTGATGCTTTCAAGAATGAACTGGCTATCGGTGGACACCACGCCGCCTCTTGCACAAAGTTTCTACGCAACTTAGCCATTGGAGCGCCAGCGGCCATCGATCTTTTTTGCCTTGCAAATCGCACTGCCTCAAGCCGCTCAAAGTGACACACCGTGCCTGTTCTCGGGGGGCGGGAAGCTTGATTCAGGTTCAGCGCATCGCCCAGCCGCGCTTGCTGTCGGCTGCCTCAGGCCTTCCATCCTGACACGAATGTGCAAACCGTCGTGTTACCGTCCGATGGTGTCATGTCATCGATCGGATGGCCATCGAATCAAATGGGAGAGTTCGCCACGTCCGGGATCAACCGCCGCGCCTTGCTTTTCCATTCCGGCAGCGCAGCCGTCGCCTCGACGGTTGCGGCAACAGCACGGGGCACAGAGGCGCCGGGCCGAGACCAGGAACCGTCCGATAGACTGCGAGAGCTGATTGAGGCGCACAGGACGGCATATGCGGCGTTCGGCAAGGCGCTGCACGGCATAGGCGGCGACTCCGACAGAGCCAGCCGGGAAGAGGAGAGGGCGCTGCTCGCCATCTGTGGCTATGCTGCGGTCGAGGAAGGCGATCGCCTGGCCAAGGCCCGGTATCTTTTGGATATCGAGGCGCGCGGCGAACTCGACCTCCCGGAGCATATGCAGGCCGTTCTTCGATCGACGATGTGGAAGGGATGAGGCGACCGGCACGCAACCGCAACAATGTCATCGCGCTGATGTGCGCGGCGGTTGTGGACTGTATATTCATGTCGCGGCAGCAGCCTCGCCGCCCGAAGCGAAGCTTCTAGCCGGCAGGTCTGCAGCCTGCCTACACCGGCTTGGCGTATTGCTCGGCGTTCCAAACGGGTGGCCCGGGATGGTCTGAATCAGGACATTGAATCTTGCGTAAATGGCTGATTTCACACGAAAAACAAAGAGTGGCTGGGGAACCTGGATTCGAACCAGGACTAATAAGTGGGATAACCACTGGACGCCGCCGATGCTCGCTTTCAAGGATCTGTGGTTTTCCTCGCCGAAGTTGATGGCCTGACGACTATGCGCCAGAGGTCGACGAGTAATGCAAAAGGCCCGCCACCGTGAGGCAGCGGGCTGCCACCGCGAAATTTTAGGGCACCAGGAACCCGCTGCAGATCGCTGCGTTGTCGGACATGGTCAAGAACATAGCCTTTGCTGCCTTCCTCGTCCAAATCGCCGTAGTGTCGGGTCTCATTACTCAGACGCTGCTTTTTGCTTCCTCGCCCACCCAGGCAGCAAGCCCGCAACAACTGGTAGTGACACCCGTTGCCCCAGTCGCCACTGATGAGGAATGCTCCAAGGCGACTTGGCCGGACATCCCCGAGCATTGTCTCGTGAGGGTTGATGCACGAAAGCAAGTCACAGTGCTCGTTCAGTCGACTGCCAAATAAGAAAGGTCCCCCACCGAAGCAGCGGGCCAAACCTTGGTTAGGAACGGTATTCAGAGCCCCTTGGCTGCTCGATAGTGGTCAAGCCAGTCCGCTGCTCGGAAGCTGAACGCGACATGGAGGGTCGGTAGGTCTATTCGGTTTACGCTAAGTACTTGAAATTGTTTGGCTGGGGAACCTGGATTCGAACCAGGACTAACGGAGTCAGAGTCCGTGGGTCTACCGTTAACCTATTCCCCAGCAGGCGTGGTCATGAACCGCGCGGGCCGAACGGCTTAGCCGCTTGAGCGCTGCCTTGTAGCCGCCAGCGGAAAATAGTCAAGCCTGCTTTGCGCTTCAATTTCGGCATTGGCACAAGTTTGCGCTGCCCCTCATCAGCCTGCCGGCGTTCGTCGTTCGAAAGCCTAGCAGTTGGCTTTCCGTCCGCTGTGCCGACCACGTCTCAACTCCCCGTGAACGGGGCTACGTCTTCTGGCCGTGCGTCAACTCTCCGTCCGGCTGAACTGCGAGCGCTCGAAGAACAGCACAATGCCCAGGCCCAGAAACAGCGGGATGATGAGATAAAACAGCCGGAATACCAGCAGCGCCGCCAGCACGCCGACCGGGTCCATGTCCGAAAGCCCGGCCAGGAACACCACCTCGAACACGCCCAGCCCGCCCGGCGCGTGCGAGATCTGGGCGACCGAGAAGGAGACGAGGAAGACGCCGAGCACGACGAAATAGCCGGGATTGTGGGCCTCGGGCAGGGCGAAGAAGATGATGGCGGCCGCGGCAAGCAATTCAATCGGGCCGATCAGCAATTGCCTGGCGACGATCGGCAGCGCTGGGTAGTGCAACTGGAAGCTGGCGATCTTCAGCGGGCGCAGGTGCAGCCAACTGCCGAATATGTAGGCGGCGACCAGAAGCAGCATGGCGATGCCAGCCGCTTCCGACAGGCCGTGATGGGCGATGCCCGAAAAGCGGTCGATGATCTGAGGTTCGAACACCAGCACGAGGCCGGAGGCCAGAATCGTCGACAGCACGAAGGTGATCCAGCAGATCGCCACCAGCACGCCGACATCCTGGCCGGTCAGGCCCCTTGTGCCATAGGCGCGGTAGCGGATGACGGCGCCGGAGAACACCGAGCCGCCGATATTGTGCGACAGCGCGTAGGTGGTGAAGGAGCATAGCGTCACGAACAGCCACGACACCCGTTTGCCGATATGCAGCAGCGCGATGTGGTCGTAGCCGGCGAGCGCGGCATAGGCGATGACCGAACTCAGCGCTGCCAGGATCCAGCCGCGGGTTGGAATGGCGGCGAGCCCGTCCCAGACATCGTCGAGCGAAATGCCGCGCAGTTCGTGCCAGAGCAGTAGCAGCGAGAAGATCACCGCGGCGATGCCGACGACCGGCCAGAAATAACGTCTCCAGTTCATTGCCTGACTGCCATGCGCTGCGTGTCCGCTTCCTTTTCGCTTGGTGGTGGAAGGCCGGTTGCCCGGCGACTTCCGTACATTTCAGAAATGCCTCATTGAAGCCGGCTATTCAACCGCGAACACTTGTCGCGCCGCAGCCGGCAAAGATTCGCCCGCGGCGAAGATGGCGCGAAGGCGCCGGCATGCGGTGACAACATCGGCTTTGACAGGAGATTGTCTTCGCCGGCATCGCGTGCCAACCGCGGCCTCGCGGGCACATTTGGCGGCGGAGCGAAAGGCGGTTCGCGTCCAGCCGGCAAAATTCGGCGTGCGGCTCTTGGTGATCGGGCACGGCACTGTTAGTCTGGCGGCAACTTGAAACATGCCAAAGCGCCTGCTGCGTCCGTCACCGGTTCGCGCGGCGCCGGAAGGAACGACAGTGGAAGACCGCGACACCGGCGCAGGTGCGTCGGAGGTGGGCGCGTCCAGCGCTTCCCCAGGGCCATCGGGCTCGGGGACAGCCGGTTGGCAGCAACGCCGCCCGACGGAGCCGCGCTCCGCCGACGGGCAGACGGGCGATGCGACCCATCACCAGAAGGGCAAACCCAAGAAGCGGCGCAAGCGAAGGCGCGGGCGCAAGGTTTTCGCGCGCGACGAAGCGCAGGACAATCGATCGCCGGTGCCAGGCAAGGCTGCCGCTTCGGCCGTGGAGTCGAGGCAGCAGCCGGCCGGCCCAGCGATCTCGCCCGTTCTCCAAGCACCGCGCCACGAGCAGGGCACTCGCCGGCCGCCGCTGCACGAGCTTCCCGTATTCGCCGCCCTCGACCTCGGCACCAACAATTGCCGGCTGCTGGTCGCTGTTCCCACGCGGCATGGCCAGTTCCGCGTCATCGATGCCTTCTCGCGCATTGTCAGGCTGGGCGAGGGGCTCACCGCCAATGGCCGGCTCGGCAAGCCGGCGATGGACCGCGCCGTCGAGGCGCTGAAGGTCTGCGGCGACAAATTGCGCAGCCGCAAGATCAGGAAGGCCAGGCTGATCGCCACGGAAGCCTGCCGCTCGGCCGAGAACGGCGTCGAGTTTCTTGAACGCGTCGAGCGCGAGGCCGGGTTGAAGCTCGAGATCATCGACCGCCAGACCGAAGCGCGGTTGGCGGTTTCCGGCTGCGGCTCGCTGGTCGAGCGTGACACGCAGGGCGTCGTCCTGTTCGACATCGGCGGCGGCTCTTCCGAAATCGCGCTGATCGATCTCACCGGCCGCCGTTCCCCACGTCTGGCCAACCACATCGTCTCGTGGACGTCGCTGCCGGTCGGCGTCGTCTCCCTGGCGGAGCGCTTTGGCGGCCGCACCGTGACGCGCGAAATCTTCACCGCCATGGTCGACGACGTCGCCGGCCGGCTGGCCACTTTCGATGGCCGCGACCGGCTGAGCCATCTCAAGGCCAGCCCCAACTTCCACCTGCTCGGCACCTCTGGCACGGTCACGACGCTGGCCGGTGTTCACCTCGATCTCGAGCGTTACGACCGGCGTCGGGTCGACGGGTTGTGGATGGACCGAGACAGCGTCGACCGCATGGTGGAGAGACTGGTGGGCTGGGATTTCCAGCAACGCTGCGCCAACCCTTGTATCGGTGCGGACCGCGCCGATCTGGTGCTGGCCGGCTGTGCTATCCTGGAGGCGATACGCGCCGTCTGGCCGTCGGAACGGCTGCGCGTCGCCGACCGTGGCCTGCGCGAAGGTATATTGAGCGAGCTGATGGCCGATGACGGCGTCTGGCGCAACGATGGGCGTGGTGGCCGGCAATGACCAAGAAACCGGAAAACCCAGGGTCCGCCGGCATTCGTGTGCTGAGGACGCGGATCAAGAAAAAGAGCGGCCTGAAGGAATCGTCGCGCCGCTGGCTGCAGCGCCACATCAACGATCCCTATGTCCAGCGGTCGAAGGCCGACGGCTACCGCTCGCGCGCCGCCTACAAGCTGATCGAAATCGACGACAAGCACCATCTCCTGAAGCCCGGCATGAAGGTGATCGATCTCGGCGCTGCCCCCGGCGGCTGGTGCCAGGTCGCGGCCGCGCGCACGAAGTCGACGGCGGAAAATCCGCATGTCGTCGGCATCGACTACCTGGAGATGGATGCCGTGCCCGGCGCGCCGGTGCTGTTGATGGATTTTCTCGATCCGGATGCGCCGCGCAAGCTGTCCGAGGCGCTGGGCGGCGATCCCGATGTCGTGCTGTCCGATATGGCCGCGCCCACCACCGGCCACAAGCGGACCGACCACATCCGCACCATGCATCTTTGCGAGGTGGCGGCCGATTTTGCGCTGTCCGTGCTGAAGCCGGGCGGGCATTTCCTGGCCAAGACCTTCCAGGGCGGCGCTGAAAACGAGCTGCTTTCGATGCTCAAGAAGAATTTCCGCTCCGTGCATCACGTGAAGCCGCCGGCCTCGCGTGATGAATCGGTCGAACTTTATCTGCTGGCGAAAGACTTCAAGGGGCGAGAGCCACCAGTGACTTCGTCATCCTAGGTCTTCGCGACGCTTTGCGTCGCTTCGCCCTAGGATGATGAAGTGAGGCGGGGCGCTCGGCGCCGCTCATTCCCCAGGCGATCTCACCGGTTCCAGCGTCTTGGGCGTTGTCAGCCGGCCATGGCCGGAGACGGCGTTGCCCGCATCGGGCGCCAGCCGCATGAACGACAGCGATGCCGTCGCGGACACCGCCGCCACGATGAAGAAGGCGATATGGAAATCGCCCAGCGTCAGCGGGCCGCCATGGATCGAGGTCGAGACCTCCAGAATGCCGCCGGCGAGCGCCACGCCGAGCGCGATCGACAGCTGCTGGAACACCGCCGTGATCGGAGTTGCCTTGCTGGTGTCCTCGGCCGACACCTCGGCATAGGAGAGCGCGTTGACGCCGGTGAAGAACATCGAGCGGATGAAGCCGCCAACCAGCAATATGGCCAGCATCAGCACGTAAGGCGTTTCGGGGGTGAAGAGGCCGTAGATGGCGATCGATGCGGCGGCGACCAGTGAGCCGACGATGAGCACGCGGCGGAAGCCCGCAACGCGAAAAATCAGCGCGGTGACGAATTTCATGCCGATGGCACCAATCGCCGAGACGAAGGTGATCATGCCGGATTGGAACGGCGTCAGCCCGAAGCCGATCTGGAACATCAGCGGCAGCAGGAACGGCACCGCCCCGATGCCGATGCGGAACAGCGAGCCGCCAAGCACCGACGAGCGGAACACCTGGTTGCGGAACAGTTCGAGTGCCAGCAGTGGATTCCTGGCGTGGCGCGCGTGCATCAGGTAAAGCGCGCCAGACAGCAGCCCGACGGTCACGGTGATGAAGCCGGTCGCCGGCGGCAGATAGGGCAGGCTGACCACCGACAGGCCGAACACCACACCGGAGGCAGCCACCCCGCTCAGCACGAAGCCGACGAAATCGAGCGGCGGCGTCTCCATCGATTCGGTCTCCGGCAGGAAGCGTGTGGCCAGCCAGATGCCGATCAGGCCGATCGGCACATTGATCAGAAAAATCCAGTGCCAGGTGAAGTAGGTGGTGATGAAGCCACCGATCGGTGGACCGACCAGCGGTCCGACCAATGCCGGAACTGTCAGCCAGGACATGGCGGCGACCAGGTCGCTCTTGGGCGTGGCCCGCACCAGCACCAGGCGCCCGACCGGCGTCATCATGGCGCCGCCGATGCCTTGCAGGAAGCGCGACACCACGAAGGCCGGCAGCGAACCTGACAAGGCGCAGGCGACCGAACCGACGATAAACACCGCGATCGCGGCGCGAAAAATATTCTTGGCGCCGAAACGGTCGGCCATCCAGCCGCTGATCGGAATGAAGATGGCCAGCGACACCAGATAGGCCGTCAGCGCCAGCTTAAGGGCAATAGGGCTGGTATGGATGTCGATGGCGATCGCCGGCAACGATGTCGCGATGACGGTCGAATCCATGTTCTCCATGAAAAGTGCGACCGCCAGGATGAGCGGAATGGTGCGATTCACGAGCGTGACCGTTTCAAATTTTCTTTTCGGCCCAATTCTCGTTAAGAAAGAAAAGGGAGGGAGCCGACACAGGGGCGCGGTTATCACGGCTGGACACCAATGTCGTGTTAATTTGCTGTCACTTTTGTGCGACCGCAACCAGTGGTGGCCCCAGGTCACGCGATAACGCTGTTGTGCGATGCAACGATCGGCTTTTCATCCGCGCCGCGACGTGTTACCAGCCAGCGCCAATCCTGAAAGGGAAGAACGAGTCGGCGCTGTCCATCCCGGTCCAGCGCTTTTTCCGCATTCTAAAGGGCTGGCCATGGCAAAAATCATCGAAACGTCCACCGGCGCACTGGCGCTGACCTTTGACGACGTGCTTTTGCAGCCGGGTCATTCCGAGGTCATGCCCGGCGAAACCGATGTCCGCACCCGCATTGCCGGCGACATCGACCTCAACGTGCCGATCCTCTCCGCCGCGATGGATACCGTCACCGAGGCGCGTCTTGCCATCGCCATGGCCCAGGCCGGCGGCATCGGCGTCATCCACCGCAATTTCTCGCCGGCCGAACAGGCCGAACAGGTGCGGCAGGTGAAGAAATTCGAATCGGGCATGGTGGTCAACCCGGTCACCATTGGCCCCGACGCCACGCTGGCCGACGCGCTGTCCCTGATGCGCACCTATTCGATCTCGGGCATTCCGGTGGTCGAGAACGGCGGCACCGGCGGCCACAAGACCGGCCGGCTGGTCGGCATCCTGACCAATCGCGACGTGCGCTTCGCCTCCGATCCGGCGCAGAAGGTCTACGAATTGATGACCCGTGAGAACCTGATCACGGTCAAGGAGAATGTCGACCAGGACGAGGCCAAGCGGCTCCTGCATCAGCACCGCATCGAAAAGCTCGTCGTCGTCGACAAGAAGGGCAACTGCGTTGGCCTGATCACCGTCAAGGACATCGAGAAGTCGCAGCTCAACCCGCACGCCACCAAGGATGCGCAGGGACGCCTGCGCGCGGCTGCCGCCACCAGCGTTGGCGACGACGGCTTCGAGCGTGCCGAGCGCCTGATCGAGGCCGGCGTCGACCTTTTGGTCATCGATACCGCGCACGGCCACTCGCAGCGCGTGCTGGACGCGGTGACGCGTGCCAAGAAGCTCTCCAATTCGGTTCGCATCCTGGCCGGCAACGTCGCCACCGCCGAAGGCACGCAGGCGCTGATCGACGCCGGCGCCGACGCCGTCAAGGTTGGCATCGGCCCGGGCTCCATCTGCACCACCCGCATTGTTGCCGGCGTCGGCGTGCCGCAACTTTCAGCCATCATGTCGGCCGTCGAGACGGCGCACAAATCAGGTGTGTCGGTGATTGCCGATGGCGGCATCAAATATTCCGGCGACCTTGCCAAGGCGCTCGCCGCGGGCGCCAGCGCCGCCATGATCGGTTCGCTGCTGGCCGGTACCGACGAAAGCCCGGGCGAGGTCTATCTGCACCAGGGCCGCTCCTTCAAGGCCTATCGCGGCATGGGTTCGGTCGGCGCCATGGCGCGCGGCTCGGCCGATCGCTACTTCCAGGCCGAGGTCCGCGACACGCTGAAACTGGTGCCGGAAGGCATTGAAGGCCAGGTCCCTTACAAAGGACCTGTGTCTGGCGTGCTGCATCAGCTTGCAGGCGGGCTAAAAGCCGCTATGGGTTATGTTGGTGGCCGCGACCTTGCCGATTTCCGCGAGCGCGCCACCTTTGTGCGCATATCCAACGCCGGACTTCGTGAAAGCCACGCCCATGACGTCACGATTACCCGCGAAAGCCCGAACTATCCCGGCGGAGCCTGAGCAATACGGGCTCGGGCGAAGCCTGACAGCGACGATCCTGCGGCTGTCTCGTCACGCGGCAGCGCTTTGTTTCCTGTCGGCGTCGGTTTTCATCGCCATGACGCTGATGGAATTCTTCTATTTCCGTCAGTTGAGCGGCGGGCTGCCGTCGCTAGACATGCGTTATTTCGGCTTCACGCCCGACGAAGGCATGGCCTGGCTGACGGCGCTCGGCCGGCGCGGCGGCGAGATCATTCTCGTCTGGCACTACCTCACCTTCGATCTCCTGTTCCCGGCGCTGCTGTCGCTGACCTTGGTGAGTCTGATCCTGGCCTCCGGCCGGCGCCTGAAGAATTTCCGCGTGCTACCGCCGCAGGTGCAGTCGATCTTCGCGCTGGTGCTGGTGCTGCCCTATACGCTTGCCGACTATGCCCAGAATATCGCCGTGGCCCGCCTTCTGTCCGATTTCCTGTCGGCCAACCCGGATTCGCTGTCTTTCGCTTCGTCGCTGATCGTCACCAAATTCGCGCTTCTTGCCATACCGGTGGTCGTCATCGCCGCTTTCTGGCTTATGGGCCAGAGACCCCAGGCTTGATGCTGGACAGGGCAGGGGAAACGTCATGAACCAGACCGCGATCTTCTGGCCGGTTCTGGCGCATGTGCTGCTGATCTACATCGTCTACGGCGTGTTGGGTCGTCGCAGATATGGCGCAGTCAAGTCAGGCGAGGCCAAGGTTGGTCAATACAAGGTCCGCTCGACCGAGCCGGCTTCCAGCGTCACCGTTGCCGCCAATCTCAGCAACCAGTTCGAACTGCCGGTGCTTTTCTATGTGTTGTGCCTGACGCTGCATGTCACCAACGGCGTCAACTATCTGACCCTGGCGCTGATGTGGATTTTTGTCGCCTCGCGCTGCTTCCACGCCTGGGTTCATCTGACCAGCAACAATCTGCTGCTGCGCAGCCGCTCTTTCTCTTTTGGAGCCGTGATTATCCTGTTGGGCTGGATCTGGTTCGCCCTGCATCTGCTGGGTGTGGCCTGAGATAGAGTCACGCCGAGGTCGCGGTCCTCGACATCAAGCGTGCCGCATGGATTTCGATCCTCCGTCGAAATCTATGCTCGACCGCCCATGCGATGAACGCGGCAATGGCCACCACGGTGCAGAACGCTATGCCTATCCGGACATACGGGGAGCCGATCCACGGAGCCAGCCATCGTATGATTGCGACACCGACATTCTGGTGCAGAAGATACAGGGGAAAGCTGATCAACCCGATGTAGCTCACGCCTCGCCAGATCTTGATATCGCGCAACTGAACCCCGATGACACCAAGAATTGAAAGCGTGATGACCCAGGCACTGAATGATGAGTCGCCCCACAGCTTGATGACGACCACCAGGCACCCGGCCGTCACGACCGTCTGGACAGCCCGGGTCGATCGCCTCGCCGCGATGCCCATCAAAAAGAAGAGGCTGTAGGGGAAGAAAAAATAGGACGTGGCGATGCCCTTGAAGGGATAGACCAAGGCCTGATGGTCACTCCACAACCCTGAAAACTGTGCAATCGCACCCAGAACGGTAAAGCCGGTGAAGAGTGCGAGAACACGATCTGGCCAGAGATGGAAGATCAGGCCGAACACAAAGTAGAATTTTGCTTCCTCAAGCAGCGACCAATAGGCGCCGTCGACAAGCGGCGTTGGAACAAACAAGGGTACCCAACTTGCGTTTTCCAGGCCGTCGAGCGCTGAAACGTCTCTGCCCGGAAGCCCCAAAGCCGCAACCACGACCAGCGTAACCGCGATGCAGGCGATGAGCGCGGGCTCCAGCCGCGTAAATCTCTGCAGCCAGAACATCCACACGGTTCCAGCCCGCTCGGCTGTCATCGCGATGCAGTAGCCGCTGATGATGAAAAAGAGGTAGACACCAACCACCCCTTGCCACGGCAGTTCCATCTGGTGATCGAACCGGATGTAGTCGGCGGGGAAGCGGGACGTGTAGTGGAAGATCAAAACCAGCATCACGGCGATTGCGCGCAATGCGTCGATCACCTCGTATCGTCGGTTCTCATCCTGATCCGAACCCATCGGCCAGAAAGCCTCTAAAGGTCGAACACCGCGATCTTGCGTTTGTCGAACTTGATGCCGATCTCGCCGCGCACCAGCTTCAGCGCCTGTTCGCCGAACACGGCACGCCGCCATCCTTGCAGCGCCGGCACATCGGCGTCCTCGCCCTCGGCCGCGATGTGATCGATGTCGTCGCTGGATGCCAATACTTTCGAGGCCACGCCCTGCTTCTCGGCAATGATCTTGAGCAGCACTTTCAACAGTTCCGCCGCGGCATTTGAGCCTTCCGGCGGCTGAAAGTTCTTCGGCAGTTTCGGCATCTGCTCCTTGGGCAAGGCCAGTGCGGCATTGACTGCCCCAAGCAGGGCTGTCGCCGTCGAGGAGCGCTCCCAGCCCTTGGGCGTGGTGCGCAGCTTGGCAAGCGCCGCCGCGTCACCCGGCGCCTGCTGCGCCACCTCGTAGATCGCGTCGTCCTTGAGCACGCGGCCGCGCGGAACGTCGCGTTCCCTGGCCTCGCGCTCGCGCCATGCCGCCACGGCCTGCACGATCGCCAGTTCCTGGGGCTTGCGCAGCCGCATCTTCAGCCGCTTCCAGGCGTCTTCGGGATGCGGATCGTAGGTCTCGCGCGAGGTCAGCACATCCATCTCTTCGTTCAGCCAGTGGGCGCGGTTTTCCCGTGTCAATTCGGCGCTCAGGTGCTGATAGACCTCGATCAGATGGGTGACGTCGGCCAGCGCGTAATCGAGCTGCTTGTCGGACAGCGGCCGGTGGCGCCAGTCGGTGAAGCGCGAAGATTTGTCGAGCCGCGCACCGGTGATGCGCTGCACGAGCTGGTCGTAGGAAACGCTGTCGCCAAAGCCGCAGACCATCGCGGCGACCTGTGTATCGAACACCGGATGCGGCACCAGATCGCCGAGATGGACGATGATTTCGATGTCCTGCCGGGCGGCATGGAAGACCTTCACCACCGCCTCGTTGGCCATCAGCCTGAAGAAGGGCGCCAGGTCGATGTCAGGCGACAGCGGATCGATCAGCGCCGTCACGCCTGGGGCCGCCATCTGGATCAGGCACAGGATGGGCCAGAAGGTCGTTTCGCGGATGAATTCGGTGTCGACGGTGACGAAATCCGACTTTTCGAAAGCGGCGAGAACGGTCTCGAGTTCTTTCTGGGTGGTGATGACGTGCATCAAATCGCTTTTGGCAGGAGTAAGGTCTTCCTAGATTTCAGCCGGAAAGGCTTTCGTCAAGCTTTGGCGCCTCTATCATGGGCTTCCCGGGTCGTCTGAATCACCATTCCGTCTGGCCAGCCGCGCGAAAATGGTGGAGGTGCGCAACAGAGCGGTGAAGCGGCTGCGTTTGCCAAGGGGCACGCCGGACCGGGCCTGCATGCGATAGAGGATGACGGCGATGAAGATCGCATAGACGATGGCGCTGAACACGAACAGCGCGCTCGGCCCGAAATACTGCATCGCCGTGGAGGCCGCGAACGGACCGCCAATGGCGCCGAAGGAGTAGAACAGCATCAGCGCCGCATTGATCAGCACGAACTCGCCTGTGTCGGCGCGGTCGTTGGAATGCGCGGCCGACAGCGAATAGAGCGGCATGGCGAAACAGCCGAAGATGAAGATGATGACGAAGTTGAGCAGCGGATTGCTGCCGGCGATGAACACCAGCGCCAATGCCGAAAGCATCGCGCAGCAGGTCGTTATCAACAGCACCCGGCGCCGGTCCCAGCGGTCGGACAGATAGCCCAGCGGATACTGGATGATGGCGCCGCCGAAGATGCCGACGCTGACGAAGGTAACGACATCGGCGACCGACATGCCGATCTGCTCGGCATAGACCGGTGACAGGGTGCGAAAGGCGCTGTTGGTGACGCCGACGGCAATGCAGCCGAAGCAACCCAGCGGCGAAATGCGCCAGACGCGCGCCAGGTCGAGCTTGACCTCCTCCGGCGGTGTCGGGTTGGAGCGGTCGCCGAGTGACACCGGCACCAGCGACAGCGTGATCATGATCGACATGATGGCGAAGATGGTGAAGCCGCCGGCGCCGAAGATCGGAATCAGGAACTGAGCGCCGGTTACGGAACCGGTGTCGACCATCCGGTAGATCGCCAGCACGCGTGCGCGGTCGTGATTGCTGACGCCGGAATTCAGCCAGCTTTCAACGATGGTGAACAAACCGGCGAAACAGAAGCCGCCGGCAAAGCGCACCGCGCACCACATCACCGGATCGAGGACCAGCACCAGCAGCAGGGTGCCGGCCGAGGCGATCGCGGCCAGCGCCGAAAACGCCCTGATATGGCCGACCGCCTTCATGATGCGGGTGATGGCCAGGCAGCCGAGCAGGAAGCCGGCGAAATAGAAAGTGCCCATAAGGCCGATGTCGGAAGCGGAAAACCCCTCCTGCGCGCCGCGCAGCGCGATCAGCGTGCTCTGCAGCCCATTGCCGCCAAGCAGGATGCCTGCGGCGAGAAGAAGCGGGATCAGCGGGCGGATGGAGGACATGAAAGGCGATCACGTATCAGTGATCCCTTCTTGAACCATTGCCTCCATCAATGCCAGCGGCAATTCCCGCGCTGTTCAGGATGCGAGCCCACGGATTTAGAGAATCGCCGGATGCGATTTGACAGATGCCTTTCCATTCAGCCCGCTCCCGGACAGTGCCTGCGGGGAATGAACGTTCTGCGCCCGGGGGTGTCGACGGTCTTCAGCCGCCGTCTGGCAACCGTATCCACAACATCCTGCTAAACGTCGCTGAGGATAGGCATGCAATCTTCAACGGCACCTCGCTCGAAAGCCTTGGGCGGACCGAACCGCATGGCTCAAGCCGACATCGCTATCGCCGGACACTACATAAAATCCGCCTCGAAATTTTAACGAATCACACATCATGGCGCTAAACGCTAAATTATCGCATGTCATGTATCGTCTGCTTTATAACAGGGGGCAGGGACATGAAAATAAAAACAACAATATATGCGGTTTCCACGGCAGTATTGCTGTCTGGAAACGTACAGGCGTCGGATTTTTATTCTCCGGCTTACGTAAATCAGATCGGATCCGGTTCGTATTCGCGCTCATTCGCAACAATGAGCACGGAAGATATCGTGAAGCCAATGTTCCAGGTGGCTACGGCGATGTCTGCCTTGCGGCCGAGCCAAGGCAATCTCGGATTGGTCTGGCAGGATGGCGATGCCAACAATGCCTCGATCACGCAGGATGGCGTCGGCAATGTCGGGCTCATCCGCCAGATCGGCTTGGAAAACACCGCCTCCATCACGCAGAGCGGCTCAGGCCATCAGGCGCTGATTTTCCAGCAGGGACGCGGCAACGTGGCGATCATCCACCAGCGCTGAATTCGCCAACTTCAAGCAAAAGGCCGGGTCTTCCCGGCCTTTTCGATTCCAGTTGGGGTTCAGTTGCCCGTTCCGTTGACGGGAGGCAGATCCGTCGGATCCGGATTGGGCTGCGGGATGCCACCGAAATCGGGGAAATCGATGGAGAATCCCGGAGAGCCGCCACCCGCCGTCTGCGCCGTCGCCTGCGAAAGCAGCCAGTTACCGTTCAGCGGATCGCCGCCGAAGGTCGGATTGACCGGCTTGTAGACGAGTTCCGACGCCGTGGAGGTTCCGATCGCGGCGATTGCCGCGATGCCAGCGGCGAGCACGATGGTGCGTAACATAGTCAATCTCCTTCTTCACTAGGATCAATCAGCGGCCAACCGCATCACTTCTTGGGAATGACATACATGCGGCCCGGAACGATGACGACGACCGCATTTTGCAAGCCGCGAAGGCCCGTGGGCATTAGGTAGTTTCCGGATTGTGGCGTCTGGATTGCCAGGACGGTAGAATTGCTGGCATTGGTCACATCGAGAGCGCCTGCGAGGTCGTTTCCCTTCTGCAGGAAGGCTACGCTGTTGTTGTTGCCAGAAACGCCGACAAGCTGGAAGTTCCGGTCGCCCTGGCTGGCCTGCAGCACATTGTTGTTGGTGCCGCCCTGTACCAGCAGAAGCGCGGAGTTGCTGCCCTGGATCGACTGGACCGCGCGGTTGTTGCTGCCGGCCTGGTTGATCGAGGACAGGTTGCTGGCGCCGTCGATTGAAGACATGGCGTGGTTGGTATCGCCGATCTGCGCGATCGATGTCGTGGTCTGCGCCTGGCCCAGGATGAACGGGCTGATTGGCTGCATCAGCACATTGAGCGTGGCCTTGGCGTCCGGCGAATTCTCGACCAGCAGGTCCTCGGCCGAAGCAGACGCTGCAACCAGCGCAAGGACCGAAACGGCCACGGCGCGCCCAAGCGCCTTGCTCCATCTGCCCAGTTTACCCATCTGTCTCTCCTTGCGCTGCCCGTAGGCGTGCGGTTGCAAGCTTGTCAGGTCCGGGTGCCCGGCGCGTCGAAGTCGATATTTTCCGAGAGCCGGCATAGTTCCGTGCCTCCGGATGTGGCGATCATCTCGATGCTGATGCTGCTCGGCTGTCCGATGGCGATCAGGTTGTTGCCCGGGAAACTGACGGTCTGGCTGGTGAAATTCGTGTTCGTCCCCGACCGCCCATGCACCGTGATGGCGAACTTGCCGGCGAGGCTCTCGCTCGTTTCGATAAACGGCCTGATCCTCGTCATGGCGCCGCTTTCGATCGTGACGCCGCACTTCACGACGCGACTGTCGAGGATCCTGGCGTCAAGGGTCTGGCTATCCATGGAAAAAGCACCGGTGTTGCCGCCGAGAACAAGGGCACTTGCCAGAAAGCCGGTATTCCAAGCCATCCGCAGCCTCCCTTGCCTATCGGGTTGAAAGGGATGTGGGGCGCCCGAAGCGCCCCACATCGTTGCAAGCCTAGTTCTGCACGACCGCGGCGACATTGCCGCGACCGGACTGGAAGACCAGCGAGTTGTTGCCGCTGTTGTGCTGGGTGACGGAGGCGATGTTCGGGTTCGACCCGGCACCGACGCCGTTCTGCAGCACTGTCGAACTGTTCGAGCTGCCGTCCTGGATGATGTAGGCAAAGCTGTAATCACCGGCCTGGGCGACCAGCGACGACTGCGAGGAGCCCGACTGCAGCACCGAGGCACCGGAGTTGTTCGCATCCTGCACGATCAGCGACGAACTGCCGGTCCCCGACTGGGCGGTGACCGCCCAATCCTGGCTACCGTGCTGGATTGTCGCCGACTGGTTGTTCGACCCCTTCTGCGAGGTGATGGCCAGGTTGCTGTCACCGATCTGGGTGGTCAGCGACAGGTCGGTCGAGGCCACCTGCAGGTTCGCCACGTCGTCAAGCGAGTCGATGTTCGTCAGATCGAGATCGCCGGACTGGGTGGTGAAGGCCTGGTTGTGGTTGCCACTCTGGATCGTGCCGGCGGCCGAAGCCACGGCGGCCTGCTGGGTGGTCACGGCCAGGTTGCCGTTGCCCTGCTGGAAGGTGCCGGCGAGCACGCCTGCCGTCAGTTCCTGCGAGTTGACGGAAGCATTGCCGTCGCCAACCTGAATGCTGGCCGCCAGCGAAGCCGCCGCGCCAACCTGAGAGTTGGTCGCGAAGTTGCCGTCACCGTCCTGGACGATGGCCGCTGCCGACGCGATGGTCGGAACGACGACCTCAGGAAGCGCGTTGCCAACCGACTGCAGCCCAGCCACCGCAGCCGCGGAGAGCGAGGGGCCGACCAGCGCATTGGCGGCGGCCAGAAGCGCTGGGCTCGCTGGTGAGTGGTTGGACTTCTTCCAAGCCCAGACCGACACCGTCGCATGAGCCGTCACGTTGCCCGGAATAATGACCTTGCCGACCTGGCTGTTGGAGCCAAAGTTGCCATTGCCGTTCTGGATGACCGCTGCGATCGATTCTTGAGCAGGCGCATCGTCGGTTCCGGTCAGACCGGCATTTGACCACTGCAATCCGTACTCATAAGTATCTCCAAAGAACCCAAACTGCTTGAACTCTCCAAGCTTCTGACTGCCATTCGGCAGGCCCAGGGTAACCGTCTGCGAATTACCTTGGGTGTTGAACGCCTGGTTGTTGTTGCCGACCTGAACGACAGCCGCAGTGACGCCTGAGCTGCCGTTCTGCTGGGTGTTGACGGCGCCATTGCCGTGGCCGTACTGCGCGATGAAGGCACTCGAGTCCTGAACGCCATTCTGGACGTTGAAGGCGAGATTGGTGGCGCCTCCGTCACTACCCTGCAGGATAAGCGCCGAGCTGCCGTCGACGTTGGTCTGTGTGTTGGCGGCAAGGTTGGCGCCTGCCGACGTGCCGAACTGCACGATAGCCGCGCTGGAGTTGGTGACGCCGGTCTGGGTGTTCGCACCGACGTTGCCGGTGCCGCCCTGGACGATCAGGGCCGAGGTCGGATCGACACCGTTCTGGTCGTTGAGCGCGACGTTGCCGCTGCCGAGCTGGACGATGGCCGCGGATGCTTCCGTCGAACCGCCATACTGCAGGTTGGTGCCCTTGTTGTTGTTGCCGGCCTGCACGATGCCGGCCGAATTGTCCTTGCCACCGGTCTGGACGTTGTAGCCTTCATTGCCGTTTCCGGCCTGGAGGATGCCTGCCGACAGGCCGGCGTGGGTCGCATCGGCGGCCTGGATGTTCGACCCGGTGTTGCCGTCGCCGAACTGGGCAATGACAGCCGTGTTGCCAGTGTCGTCCGCATATTCGGTGGTCAGGCCCGTCTGAACGTTGCCGGCGATGTTGTTGGAGCCGACCTGGATGATGCCGGCCTGGTTGTTGTACCCGTCCTTTTGGTAGTTGGCGGCAGTATTGGTCGAGCCGAACTGTGCGATGCCCGCCTGATTAGGCAAGCCCGCCGAAACGAGGCCGCCATTCACCTGGGTGTTTGAGGCCGTGTTGTGGTCGCCGCCCTGCACGATGGCAGCGTTCGCGAATGTGCCGGCCAGCGGCGATGCCCCGGTCTGCAGATTGGCGGCGGCATTCGATGTACCGAATTGGGCGATAACCGCGTTGTCTTTACCTGTGAGGTTCTGCGTGTTCGTAGCGACGTTCGAGGTGCCGAGCTGCACGATCCCGGCATTCAAGTCAGCTCCGACCTGTACGTTGGATGCAACGTTGGTCGTGCCGCCCTGTGCAATGCCGGCATTGTTGTTGCCGCCTTGCTGGAAGTTGACGGCGATATTGCCATCGCCGGCCTGGATCGTTGCGGCATTCAGCGTGTCACCGGGGATATTGGGCGTGACGGCGGTGTAGACCGACTGCGTATTGCTGGCATAGTTGCCGTTGCCACCCTGAACGATCAGGGCGTTCGAATTGATGACGGTATCCTGCGTGTTGACCGCTCCGTTGCCGGTGCCGGCCTGGATGATCGCGGCGGACGTCGGATCGACGTTGGTCTGCACGTTGGCCGCCACGTTGCCGGTGCCGCCCTGCACGATCAGAGCCGTCGCATCGGAGCCCCCGGTCTGCGTGTTCGCGGCCAAGTTGGTGGCGCCGACTTGCACGATGCCGGCCGTGTTACCCTGGCCGCCTGTCTGCAGATTGACGCCACCATTGCCATTGCCGACCTGGAGGATGCCCGCCACGTCGACCCCACCGCTGGTGTCGCCGACTGTGTCGTTCTGCGTGTTGATAGCCTGATTGCCATCGCCGAATTGTGCGATGCCGGCCTGGTTCTCGTTGCCGCCGGTCTGCGAATTGACGGCGCCATTGCCGGTGCCGCCCTGGATGATCAGCGAGTCGTTGTACCAGCCATGCAACTGAGTGTTGCCCGCGACGTTGGTCGAGCCGCCCTGTACGATGCCGGCAGCGTTGCCGGTGCCGTAGGTCTGGGCATTCCCGGCACTGTTGCCCGTACCGCCCTGGACGATGGCCGCGGACGCCGTGGACGGGTTGTTCTGGACATTGAGCCCGGTGTTTCCGCTGCCGACCTGCAGGATTGCCGCATTGCTGTAGTTCGGGTCGATCTGCACGTTTCCGGCCGTGTTGCCGGTGCCGAATTGCGCAATACCGGCGACGTTCTGGATGCCGAAATTGGCCGAGTTGCCGCTCTGGGCGTTTGTTGCCGTGTTAAGGCCGGGACCTGTGCCGACCTGAAGGATGTTCGCCGAATTGTTCTTCACGCCGGTCTGTGAGTTCCCGGCGAGGTTGGCGTTCGGATTGCTGCCATATTGGGCAATCAGCGCATCCGAATCGACGACATTGGTCTGGACGTTTGCGCCGGTATTGCCGGTGCCGCCCTGGATGATGAAAGCCGAGGTCGGATCGACATTCGTCTGATCGTTGAGGGCCACATTGCCACTGCCGATCTGAACCACGCCTGCCGAAGCCGCGACAGACCCGCCGTCCTGCAGGTTGGTGGCCTGGTTGCTATCGCCTTGCTGCAGGATGCCGGCGACATTGCTCTTGCCCGCGTCCTGGGAATTGAGGGCCGCGTTGCTGCCACCATTCTGAATGATGCCGGCCTTGTTGTTGCCGCCCTCGATCTGCGCCGTCTGCAGGTTGGTGGCGCCGTTGCCATTGCCGTTCTGCAGGATCAGCGCGGTCGCGCCAGTGGTGCCGCCGTCTGTCGAAACGTCGTTCGCGGCGCCGACCTGGCTGTTGAAGGCGGTATTGCCATCGCCATTCTGGACGATGCCGGCGACGTCACCGAAGCCGTTCTTCGAATTGTTCACCGCGTTGTTGCTGTTGCCGACCTGCAGGATGCCGGCCTTGTTGCCGGTGCCGAGGTGGCCGCCGTCACGGCTAAGGTTCGTCGCCGTGTTGTTGTCGCCGAACTGGGCGATGGCCGCGTCGTTGTCGGTGCCGCCTGTGTGCAGGTTGTAGCCCTTGTTACCTTCGCCGCCCTGGACAATGGCGACCAGACCACTCGTGCTCGAATCCTGGCTGTTGATGCCGAGATTGTCTTTGCCGACCTGCACGATGCCGGCCTCGTTGCCATGGCCGATATCATATTGAGTGATCAACGGACCAGTGTTGTAGGCGTCGATGAACTGGCTGTTGTAGGCCTGGTTGTTCTCGCCGCCCTGCGCGATGGTCGCGGTGGAGCCTTTCTGTTGGCTCTGCGCGTTCGACGCAACGTTGTTGGAACCGCCCTGCAGAATGCCGGAGAAAGAATCGGAGGCGGTGACATTCGGACCCGACAGCTGCGTGCTGAAGGCATAGTTGCCGACCTTGTTCGAATCCGGATTGAACTGGATGATGCCGGTGTCGTTGTGGCTGCCTTGCTGCTCGTTCTGAGCAAGGTTGGCGTGACCGCCCTGGAAGATGGCGCCACGGTTGTCGCCGGTCTGCAGGAATCGGTTGACCAGGTTGTGGTCGCCGAACTGGGCGAGGCCGGCGATGTTGTTGCCGGTCTGGAGAAACACCCCGCCAATGAAATTGGCATCGCCGAGCTGCTCTACGCCGAGAAGGTTGGTTCCGGTTTGCGCTACCGTCGGGTTGTTGGAACCATCGAGCGGCAGGAAGAAGTTGCC
Source organism: Mesorhizobium sp. B2-1-3A (assembly GCF_006442655.1). Taxonomy (NCBI): domain Bacteria; kingdom Pseudomonadati; phylum Pseudomonadota; class Alphaproteobacteria; order Hyphomicrobiales; family Phyllobacteriaceae; genus Mesorhizobium; species Mesorhizobium sp. B2-1-3A. The sequence continues at coordinate 321,979 of NZ_VFWK01000001.1, read as the reverse complement.
CGTACCATGCTGGTAGATAAAGCCATCGTTCGAGCCTACCTGCGACAGGTAAGCGAAATTGCTGTTGTTGAGCTGGCCGATGAAGGCGGTGTTGTCGGCCAAGGCGGCTCCCGCCATCGGCATGATCGCGGCGCTGGCCAAGAGACCGGCGCGGAAAAGTCTGGAACGTGTCATTCGATAATCCCCCTTTGATGGAGCTCTAGAAGCAAACCATAGACCCAACCTGACCGCCCAAACGGTCAGGTTCCCAAGCGTCAGCTAATACGCATTTTCAGAGAAGCGCAAGTCTAATTTGTTAAAAATTCGTTAATAGGTAAATGGTAGGAAGAGGAATTGGCGAATCACCCGCGCGAATCGTGGATTTAATCCAGACATCTCGCCGGAATTGGAATTTAAAATTTTAACAATACTTTTGAGTTGTCTGTACTTGCGATTGTCAATTTGAAGAGATCGTGTGGGATCCGGGTGGCGACGACCTCAGGATCCGGGTCGCTCTGTCTTCGCATAGGTCTTTGCGAATTCGCCGATGAGTGCCGGGGCGCGGCTTTGGTCACTCAGTTTCCAGAGGCCTTGCTTCACTCCCTGTACGATGAGGGAATAGACAGCGAGTTCCATTCCTTCACGCACCGCCAGGTGGCCCGGGTCGTTGTAGGACGTTCCGATCTCGGCCTCGAGCAACTCCGTCGGCGCGGCAAATGTATAGGCGCCACCGCGAACCTCGAAGGAATAGATCTGCTTGGACGTTGTCGTGGAGACAAGTATTTCGCCGGTCTGCACGCTCACGGCCCGCAGCGATATGGTCACCAGATCGGACCGGTAGGTTACATCGCCGCCAATGCCGAGATAGCGCGCTCCCGCACCTCCGGTTTGCTCGTTCGAGTCATAGCCGACAATGCCACCTTCCAGGATCAGGCCGGCAAAGCGAACAGGAGGAAGGTTGGGCAGTCCCTTCCCGTAAGCACGCTGTGTGTTCTCAATCAGGGTCCGTTCCTGGACCAGGTTCTTCAATCCGCCGCGCTCGACCACCCGGAACCAGTTGCCGCGACCTGCGGATTTCAACACATCGATGAGGATGTTGGCACCGCCTTGCGTCACCGCGCGACTGTACTCTGCGAAGTTCTCGTTGGGCTTTGCTTGCCCGGTCAAGTCCGGGAAATCGTAGACGGCAACATCCACAGGCACGGCCGGTGCGGGAACATCGGACAATCTATGGGTTGTCTTGGTCAGGGATTCGAGATGAGCGGGAGGTGTCGGCAGTTGTTGGCCGGTTTGGCAACCTGACAACACAAGGCCAGTGAGGGCCAAAAGGCCCGCAACCTTGAATGAATGCATTTATATTCCCCCCACGCACGTGACCGACTAAATCCGGCCACTCCTGCGTTAACGCCCTATTAAGCATTAGCGTTTCGCCTGGGGGGTTACAAGAGTATTTGCTACTTTAGCGCGATTTAACGTTAATTTGTGGCTGACTTTTTTTGAAATGGGCGGTTTTCGAGGCTATAAAACATATATTAGCAGCAATTAAATTAGCTGTAATTCACCTTTTATTTGATCAACGCTTCACGACACCACGACCGACTGTCGGCATCTGCTTGTCGGCGTTTGCGGCCGCCAGTGCCAACGAAACACCAGGGCCGACATTGGGATAGGCAAACCGTTTCCTGGCCGCCAGTTCGTGCGCCCGGCTTTGGGCGGCTGCATTCGGTCGGTTTTTCTGCGGGCGAACGACCGCGGGGCGCGAATCCGCGGGCAGTTGCTGGATATAGGCCGGCCCGGTGCCCGTGCTCATTTGTTGTAGCCCCTGGCCGCCTGTGCTCTGGTCAAGCTGGTTGACATAGGCATCGGCCGAAGCGGCGGATACGGCCATGATACTTGACATGGCGAGGATGAACGCCTTCCCGAAAAATCGATCCAAGCTGAAACTCTCCCCTCGGTTCTTGCTCTACAAGTGTTGTAGCTGGACGAAATTCTATTGTCCTGGCCAGAAAGTCGTCCCTCGATGACACCCTGTCAAGCTGGCTGTCGAAGCGGCTGGCTGTTCTGCTTGTTTGGCATTAGAGTGGCCTAAACAACTCACTCATACTAAAGCAGGATCTGACGATGATGCGCCCGATTTATGTCTTGTCCGCTCTTTTCCTTACCGCGATGTCCGTCCCGGCCTTTGCACAATCCCAAGGCCGCCAGGGCCTGGACACGATCGTCGAGCCGATCGTACCGGAACGGCAAATTGGCCTGCCCGACAAGGCACCGTCCGATCAACAGCCCGTTTTGAATGCTCCCTTAGCCGCACCGCGCGCGCGAAAAGCGGAAGCTCCTGCCGCTCGCGAGGCTCAGCCGGCCAAGGCGGCGTCGGTTTTTGGGACATGGAAGACAGAATGCTTGGAAAAAGCGGCCAAGCCGAATTGCCAGGTCATCGTGCGTTCGGCCGTCGGCGATCAGATCGCGCTGGTGTTGGGGATTGCCAGGCCGGCGAAAGGCGGCGCCCGGATGCAAATGGCCGTGCCGCTCGGTCTCGCCATCGAGAAGGGCGTGACGATCAAGGTCGGCGCGTATAGCAACGCCTTCCCGATCAGCCGCTGCACGGCGCAAGGATGTCTTGTCGAGGGGGAGGTGCCGCAACCGCTCATAGAGGCCTTGCAGAAAGGCACCGATGGCGCCGCACTCATCTATTCGTCGGATGGCCAGGCCATCAAGCTGCCATTGCCGGCAAAATCCTTTGCCGAAGCCTACGCATCGATCAGCACCACCAACTGATCGGACGGTGGTGGCGCATAACGCTGCGTGACTGACGAACCCGCCTTGGCTCCATGATGCCAGAGGCTCGGGTGGGTGAGGGCGCGCGCGGGTGCTCGCCTTGACAAATCCGGCCTCCCATGCGCTTTTCGCGCAAATTTTGGGCCGGGCTTTGATGCTTCGGCCTGCCACCCAGCACCCCGGACTTTACCAATGACCATGCACCGTTACCGCAGCCATACCTGTGCCCAGTTGAGAAAGAGCGATGTCGGCTCATCCGTTCGCCTGTCGGGCTGGGTGCATCGCGTGCGCGACCATGGCGGCCTGCTCTTCATCGACCTGCGTGACCACTACGGCCTGACCCAGATCGTCGCCGATCCCGATTCGCCGGCCTTCAAGGTCGCCGAGACCGTGCGCGGCGAATGGGTCATCCGTGTCGATGGCGAGGTCAAGGCGCGCTTTCCGGAGACGGTCAACGCCAACCTGCCGACCGGCGAGATCGAGATTTTCGCCCGCGAGATCGAGGTGCTGTCGGCGGCCAAGGAATTGCCGCTGCCGGTGTTCGGCGAGCCGGACTATCCCGAGGACATCAGGCTGAAGTACCGCTTCCTCGACCTGCGCCGCGACACGCTGCACAGGAACATCGTGGCGCGCACCAAAATCATCGCCGAGATGCGCAAGCGCATGAACGATGTCGGCTTCACCGAATTCTCGACGCCGATCCTGACTGCCTCGTCGCCGGAAGGCGCGCGCGACTTCCTCGTCCCGTCGCGCATCCATCCCGGCACCTTCTACGCGCTGCCGCAGGCGCCGCAGCAGTACAAGCAGCTGATCATGGTGTCGGGCTTCGACCGCTATTTCCAGATCGCGCCCTGTTTCCGCGACGAGGACCCGCGCGCCGACCGTCTGCCCGGCGAATTCTATCAGCTCGACCTCGAAATGAGCTTCGTCGAGCAGGACGACGTGCTCAATACGATGGAGCCCGTCCTCCGCGCGGTCTTCGAGACCTTCGCCAACGGCAAGCCGGTGACGCAGAAGTTCCAGCGCATTCCCTATGATGTCGCCATGCGCAAATACGGCTCCGACAAGCCGGACCTGCGCAACCCGATCGAGATGCAGGCCGTCTCCGATCATTTCCGCGATTCCGGCTTCAAGGTGTTCGCCAACATCCTGGCCAACGACCCGAAGGCCGAGGTGTGGGGCATTCCCGCCAAGACCGGCGGCAGCCGCGCCTTCTGCGACCGCATGAACTCCTGGGCGCAAGGCGAGGGCCAGCCGGGGCTGGGTTACATCTTCTGGCGCAAGGAAGGCGACAAGCTCGAAGGCGCCGGCCCGCTCGCCAAGAACATCGGCGAGGAGCGCACCGAGGCGATCCGGCAGCAACTCGGCCTTGCCGACGGCGACGCCGCCTTCTTCGTCGCCGGCGACCCGAAGAAGTTCGTCTCCTTCGCGGGAGCGGCGCGCACGCGCGCCGGCGAGGAACTGAACCTCGTCGACCGCGAGCGCTTCGAATTGTGCTGGATCGTCGACTTTCCGTTCTTCGAATGGAACGAGGAGGAGAAAAAGATCGACTTCGCCCACAACCCGTTCTCGATGCCGCAGGGCGGCATCGACGCGCTGAACGGCGAGGATCTGCTCGGCATCAAGGCGTTCCAGTACGACATGGTCTGCAATGGCTTCGAGATCGCCAGCGGTGGCATCCGCAACCACCTGCCCGAAACCATGGTCAAGGCGTTCGAGACGGTCGGGCTGGACCGCGCCACGGTGGAGGAGCGTTTCGGCGGCCTCTACCGCGCCTTCCAGTACGGCGCGCCGCCGCATGGCGGCATGGCGGCGGGCGTCGACCGCGTCGTCATGTTGCTGGTTGGCGCCAAGAACCTGCGCGAGATCACCATGTTCCCGATGAACCAGCAGGCCTATGATCTGTTGATGAACGCACCGTCGGAAGCCTCGCCGCAGCAGCTTCGCGAACTGGCCCTGCGCGTCGCGCCGACCAAGAAGGACGCCTGATCGCGGGCTTCGGACCGCACTTAAAGAACAGTCGGAACCGATTCTTTCGATTCACTAATCCAAAAAAATAGCCCGGCATCGCTGCCGGGCTATTTCGTATCTTGAGGCCGTTCGATCAGTCTTCGTTGGCCTTTACGGCCACGCCGAGCGTCTTCGGCAGATCGAGCGGGTTGGACATGGCGCCTGCCATGATCAGCGCGAACGGCACCGATGCCGGCGGCTCGGCCGAGATTTCGAGGCTCTTCGGGTCGTCCAGATATTTGCTGACCGCTGCCGTCACCTGCGCCGTCAGTTCGGGATTGTTGAGCTGCGCCATGCCGAACGGCACGATCGCCTTGGCCTGGTTGGCGATGTCCTTGGCCGACATGCCTTGCTGCTTGCCGACATATTCCAGCACCTTGCCGGTCAGCGAATCGTCGTCGAAGCGGATCGAGGCGCTGTTGAAGGAAAGCTGCTGCAAGAGGCCGAGCATGGCCATGCCTTGCGCCGAATTGTCGGCGCCTTCCGGCTGAGCCGCCATCTTCTTCTGCATCTCCTGCAGCGACTTGACGAAGTCCAACGTATAGCCGCCGAGATCGAAGGTCATGCCGAGCGTGCCCGCATTTTCGACGGAGATGTCATATTTCGACAGTTCCATCTTGCCGTCCGAGGGCTGCCAGGTGCCGGCCATTGCGAGATTGCCGGAGATGTTCTGGTAGCCGAGCGCGTCGATGACTTCCTTGGACTTGGGATCCTCGACCAGCGAGAGATCGGCCGTGAACTTTTCCGTATTGCCGGTGAATTCCATCTCCTTGCCGTCCGCGGGCGGCGTGATCTGGATGGCAAGCCCGTCCATCGAGAAGGCGGTCTTGTCGGCGACCTTGACCGTCATGTTGGAGAGTTCGGCCGACTTGTACATCAGCAGCGAGCCCAGCGGGCCGGTGGCGCCTTCGGCCGGAACCGTCATGTCGTGGATGACGAAGGGGCTCAGGTTGAGGGTGACGCCATCCTTGCTGTGTTCGAAGGGGGAGGTCGAGACGGTGCCGATGTCGTAGCCGCCATCGGCCTCGGTCACGCCCTCGAGCTTGACGTCGCCGATCGGCAGGGCTTCCTTTTCCGCCGCCGGTTTGATGGACACGCCCTGCAGCACCATGCTGGTGTTGTCGCCGGTCACGCCGGTCCAGGAAATGTTCACGCCCTGGGCCGCCAGCGCCGCCTTCAGCCGATCGGCAACGGCCGCGTCCTGGGCAAGGGCCGCATTCAGCGGCAGTGTGAACAGGAAGGTCGAAAGAGCGAATTTCCGGAGAGTTGAGCGTTTGATTGTCATCGCAAGGTCCCTGAGAGTGTCCTGAAATTGTTTTTCAATTCTTCGCGCCATCACCATTCCGTGACGAACTGGACGGGAAAAAGGCATGTCCCGGCACAATGGTCAAAAATCGCGGTGAAAGGCAAACCCGATCCGAACGCCATTTGAGAATGCGGTGAATTTGGCATGAAGGTCGGACCGTCGAGCGTTATCGTGCTTCGCAATAGATGCGGCGTGTAACAGATTGATGTTGGCCGGCAAGTGCGACCTTGCGGTTTCCTGTTGCAGAAAAGCACGCAAGTCGACCGGCCGGGCGCGCGCCTCTTGCCGCGAATCACCCGCTCGGCTAGTCCCAGCCCATGGGAAAAAGGCTTTTGCCGCCTCAAGATGGCGGTGGCGATCACATCGAACCGGTCGATCTGAAGAAGGCGCTGGAAGAGCGCTATCTTGCCTATGCGCTGTCGACCATCATGCACCGGGCGCTGCCCGACGTTCGCGACGGACTGAAGCCGGTCCACCGCCGCATCATGCACGCCATGCGCCTGCTGCGTCTCAACCCCGACCAGGGCTTCGCCAAATGCGCGCGTATCGTCGGCGAGGTGATGGGCAAGTTCCACCCGCATGGCGACCAGTCGATCTATGACGCGCTGGTGCGGTTGGCGCAGGATTTTTCGATGCGCTACCCCCTGGTCGACGGTCAGGGCAATTTCGGCAACATCGACGGCGATAACGCCGCCGCCATGCGCTACACCGAAGCGCGCATGACCGACGTGGCGACCGAATTGCTCGCCGGCATCACCGAGGACGCCGTCGACTACCGGCCGACCTACAATGAAGAGGACGAGGAGCCGGTGGTGCTCCCCGGCGCCTTCCCGAACCTCCTGGCCAATGGCTCATCCGGCATCGCGGTCGGCATGGCGACATCGATCCCGCCGCACAATGCGGCCGAGCTCTGCGACGCGGCATTGCATCTGATCGAGCATCGGGATGCGTCGGTGGCGAAGTTGATGGATTTCGTCCAGGGCCCGGATTTCCCGACCGGCGGCATCATCGTCGACAGCCGCGCCTCCATACTCGAAGCCTACGAGACCGGCCGTGGTGGTTTTCGCGTGCGTTCGAAATGGAGCCAGGAGGACCAGGGCAGGGGCACCTGGAGCATCGTCGTCACCGAAATCCCTTATGGCGTGCAGAAGGCGCGGCTGATCGAAAAGATCGCCGAGCTTCTGATGGCGCGCAAACTGCCGCTGCTCGAGGACGTCAGGGACGAAAGCGCGGAGGATATCCGCGTCGTGCTGGTCCCCAAGAGCCGTTCTGTCGATCCGGGCATCCTGATGGAATCGCTGTTCAAGCTGACCGAGCTTGAAAGCCGCTTCCCGCTCAACATGAATGTGCTGTCGCGCGGCAAGGTGCCCAATGTCCTGTCCCTGAAGGGCGTGCTGCAGGAATGGCTCGACCACCGCCGCGACGTTCTGATCCGCCGCTCGAAACATCGCCTCGGCGAGATCGAACGGCGGCTGGAAATCCTTGCCGGTTACCTGATCGCCTATCTCAACATCGACGAGGTGATCAAGATCATCCGCGAGGAGGACGAGCCCAAGCAGGTGATGATGGCCCGCTGGTCGCTCACCGACACCCAGGCTGAAGCCATCCTCAACATGCGCCTGCGCGCATTGCGCAAGCTGGAAGAATTCGAGATCCGCAAGGAATTCGATGGCCTGAGCGCGGAGAAGAAGCAGATCGAGGCGCTGCTGGCGTCCGATGCCAAGCAATGGTCGACGATCAAGTGGGAAGTCGCCAATCTGCGTGAAAAGTTCGGCCCGGAGACGGAAATCGGCAAGCGCCGTACCCAGTTCGCCGATGCGCCCGAGCACGACCTGACCGATATCGCCCATGCCATGATCGAGCGCGAGCCGGTCACCGTGGTGGTTTCGGAGAAGGGTTGGCTCAGGGCCATGAAGGGTCATCTGGCCGACCTTTCGACACTCACCTTCAAGGAAGGTGACAGCTTGAAGCTCGCCTTCCATGCCCAGACCACCGACAAGGTGCTGGTCTTCACCACTGGCGGCAAGTTCTACACCATCGGCGCCGATCGGCTGCCAGGCGGACGCGGCCATGGCGAGCCGATCCGCATCATCGTCGACATGGACAATGACCAGGACATCGTCACCGCCTTCGTCCACGATCCCAAGCGCAAGCTCTTGCTGGCCTCGCATGACGCCAACGGCTTCATCGTGCCGGAGGAGGAAGTGGTCGCCAACACCCGCAAGGGCAAGCAGGTGATGAACGTCAAGGCGCCGGACGAAGCCAAGCGCTGCGTGCCGGTCACCGGCGATCATCTCGCCATCGTCGGAGAGAACCGCAAGATGCTGGTGTTCGCGCTCTCCGAAATTCCGGAAATGGGCCGCGGCAAGGGCGTGCGGCTGCAGAAATACAAGGATGGCGGCCTGCTTGATCTCAAGCCGTTCACATTGGAGACGGGCTTGTCCTGGCAGGATTCGGCCGACCGCACCTTCACAAGGTCGCGCGAGGAACTGGCCGAATGGATCGGCGCCCGGGCATCGGCAGGGCGTATGGTGCCAAAGGGTTTCCCGAGGACAGGCAAGTTTGGGTAGCTGAGCCTTCTTCCTTCTCCCCCTGTGGGAGAAGGTGGCCTCGCGAAGCGAGGTCGGATGAGGGGTGCTCCAGCTTGGCACCAACGTCTCACTCCGCTGGAACACCTCTCAACCGTCTCGGCGCTACGCGCCGATCCACCTTCTCCCACAAGGGGAGAAGGAAGAGACGCCACCCAATCATTTGGACTATCGTCACGATTGCTGCACTATATCAGTGCATAACGGAGAAGGGTGTTTGGGAGACACGGGCGTTTGAAGGAATCCAGGATCCAGAAACCGGAACGGCAGCAGCGCCTGTTCGGCCTGTCGACGCCGTTACGGTCGGCTGTCATTCCGCCGCTGTCGGCGGCGCGCTGGCTGCTGGTGCTGATCGTCGCCGCGGGCGTCTACTTCTTCCACGGCTTCCTGTTCCCGGTGCTGGCCGCGCTTGTCATCGCTTTCGCCAGCTGGCCGCTCTACCAGCGGCTGCTTGCCGGCGTTGGCGGTAACCGCACCGTCGCCGCCACCTTTGCCATCCTGTTCATCCTTGCCTTCCTGGTGATACCGATCGCGCTTGCCGGCACCTATGCGATCAACGAGGTGCGCGAGTGGGTGGCCTGGGCGATCGAGACCAACCGGCATGGTGCGACCACGCCGCACTGGATCGCGACCATGCCTGTCATCGGCGACTGGCTGAACGAGCAATGGACGACCAATTTCGGGCATCCCGGCGGCATTGGTGAACTGATCCAGCTGGTCAGCGGCGCCAATATCGGCAGCATCTATCGTGGCGCGCTGGCCGCCGGCGGCAGTGCCTTTGGTCTGCTCCTGACGTTGCTGTTCATGATGATCGCCCTGTTCTTCGCCTATCGCGACGGCGAGCATTTTGCCGGCCAGGTCGACCGCCTTGGCGAGCGAATCCTGCCGACCAGATGGGAGCGGATTTCGCGCGTCGTGCCGGCGACGATCTCCTCGACCGTGACCGGCATGACCGTCATCGCCATAGGCGAGGGGCTGGTGCTGGGCATTGCCTACTGGCTGGCCGGCGTGCCGTCGCCGGTGACGCTCGGTGCCCTGACCGGCGTCATGGCGCTCATCCCCGGCGGCGCACCTTTGTCCTTCACCCTTGTCTCGATCTACCTCGCGGCCAGCGGCTCGCCCATGGCCGGTCTGGCGCTGTTCCTATGGGGTGCGGTCGAACTGTTCATCGTCGACAAGACGCTGCGCCCGAAGCTTGTCGGCGGACCGATAAAACTGCCTTTCCTGCCGACCTTTTTCGGCCTGATCGGCGGCGTCAAGACCATGGGCTTCCTCGGCCTGTTCATCGGTCCGGTGCTGATGGCGCTGCTGGTCGCCATCTGGCGCGAGTGGCTGCGCGAGGTGGAACTGGTCGACGAGTTGGCCGCCGGCTCGGCGACCGAGATCGAGGCCAGCCCACAGATCGAGGTCCTGCCGGAACCTGGCGCGGCAAAGAAGGCCAGCGCCTGATCCCGAAACGCGACTTGCGCCAGGCCCATCAATTACAATTTAGGCTGGATGGTGCACCGCAAGGTCACCCCGTTGCCTACGACCATCATGCAATTGCCAGAGCGAATGGGCGACCAGCGTGACGATCAGGATCGCGCCGCCGATCAGGCTATTGCGGGTCGGTGCCTCGGCAAAGATCATCCACACCCAGACGGGCGCCAGCACCGTTTCGAGAACGTAGAACATCGCCACTTCCGGCCCAGAAATGTATTTCGGCCCGGCGGCAAGACAGAAGAACGAGATCGGCATGATGACGGCGCCGTTGAAGATGATCCACCACGGCGCGTTCACGTGGAAGCCTTCGCCCGATACCATGAAGGCTGCCAGCGCCATCGGCAGAAGCACGCCGACAAGTGAGGTGAAGCCCATGTCCTTGCCGCTGGCACGTGAGATGGTGATGGCCACCGCGATGAAGAAAGCCGAGCACAGCGCCATGAAATCGCCGAACAGCTTGCCGGTGCCGACCGACCCACCGACGATGACCAGCACGCCGAGGATCATGACCAGCATCGCCACGATGGTCACCAGCCGTGGCCTTTCCCGCAGGAATATCCAGGACAATAGCCCTGAGAACACGGTGTTGAAGGCCAGGATGAAGACGAGATCGGCGGTCGAGGTGTGATAGACGGCGGTGACGAAGGTGATCCCTGTCAACCCGTAGCATATCGCAACGATCAGGCCGGACCAGCCGGGAATGAGCGGCGGGGCGTTACGGCTCAAAGCCCGCCAGACCGACCAGATGACCATGGCGGCGACGAATGTGGTGCCAGTGCGCAGCAGCATGATCGTCCATGCGCCGCCGTCGGCGAGACGGATCAACGGTATGTCGACAGTCAGCGTCAGTCCGCCGATGGCGGTGATCAAAAGACCCTTCTGGTGGTCATGGTGGGAAGGCATGCAGGAACTTTCGCAATGAAATGCAGGCTGGCGGCTGACCGGTGCAGTAGCGCACTCTCTCCAGCCAACCGGCTGAAAGACCAGCATCCCCTGCCTTGAAACTGTTTAAGCGCGGATCGTGGAAAAACTCAGCGTGAAACCGCTTCGTTGGTGTAGCGCTCCCAGCCCTTGGGGCCGAGATGCTCCTGCGGCATGAAGCGCATCTTATAATTCATCTTGCGCGAGCCGTTGACCCAGTAGCCGAGGTAGACATGGGGCAGGCCCATCGCCCTGGCGCGGGCGATGTGGTCGAGGATCATGAACGTGCCGAGCGAACGCTCTTCGAATTCGGGATTGAAGTAGGAATAGACCATCGACAGGCCGTCGGCCATCTTGTCGGTGAGCGCCACCGCGATGAGCTCGCCCTGGCCCTTGCCGGTGATGAAGGTGTCGGGTCCGCGCCGCCGGTATTCGATCACCTTGGTGTCGACATGGGTGTCCTCGACCATCATTGCGTAGTCAAGCACCGTCATGTCCGACATGCCGCCGCGGCGGTGGCGGGCATCGAGATAGCTGCGGAACAGCGAATATTGTTCGGTCGAGGGCTCGGCATTGTGCATGGCGCCGACAAGGTCGGAATTGTGCTGCAGCACGCGCTTCATGTTGCGGCTGGCGGTGAATTCCTGGGCGAGGATGCGCACGGAAACACAGGCGCGGCAGGTCTCGCAGGCCGGCCTGTAGGCAATGTTCTGTGAACGCCTGAAGCCGCCTTGCGTGAGGAGGTCGTTCATCTCCGACGCCTTGTCCCCGACCAGATGCGTGAACACCTTGCGCTCGAACTGGCCGTCGAGATAGGGGCACGGCGACGGCGCGGTCAGGAAGAACTGTGGCGACTGGGTCGGATGCTGCGTCATCTAAGTCTTGGAAACGCTCCTTCGAGTCGCTCTACCTTTGGCGCGGAAAGCGAAAAATTCAACAGGATTGTGAAGGCACGTGCAAGCTGATGCCTTCACATTTGCGCCGACAAGGCGGGGAACGCTTCCGGAAAACGCCTCAACGGCCGGTACGGCTGACCACCGTGCCGAGCAGAAGGTCGTGCAGCGTGCGCTTGCGGTCGGAGAACAAGGTCACCAGCAGGACCAACGGCGACAGGATGACGTTGCCCGCCCAGAACAGCACTGAATGGACGACCGCGGTCAGGCCGTCGATCGGCCGGCCGTCGAGACGGTCGAGGCGGATGCCCATCATCTTCATGCCGGTGGTCGCCTGGTCGGCGCTGCCCAGCGTGTTCCAGATGTAGAGGATGGCGACGGCCGGCACCAGGACGCCGAACAGCATCCAGCCAACGCCAAGCGTCAGAAGCCCGAGGAAAAACACCAGTATGGCGAAGGGAATGGTGAGTAGGGCGACGATGATGTAGTCGAGCACGAAGGCTAGGATGCGCCTTGTGCGCACGCCCTCATAGGCCCTGACGTCGTCAAGCCGGGTGTTGATGATTTCGCCGTCGAGAACGCGCGCGTTCATGTCATTTCCTCGTAACAAGGCCCGACATAGGGTGCGGACCGCTCGATGATGAAATGGTGAAGGCTTGCGGCGGAATCAAGGTCGAGCGCTTCGAGGAACGCGAAGTCTGAAAGCCGTGCTCCACGATCTGAATCGGTTGAATTTGCCGCGTGGATGGCATTAGCTTGGGCGCAACAAAGCGTCCTGGGGCAGAAGTGAGGGGACGGGCACTATGGACTACGACATGCTGGTCATCGGCAGCGGCCCCTCCGGACGCCGCGCCGCGGTGCAGTCGGCCAAACTCGGCAAATCGGTGCTGGTGGTCGATCGCGGCCGGCGTCTCGGCGGCGTCTCGGTGCACACCGGCACCATTCCCTCGAAAACGCTGCGCGAAACAGTGCTAAATCTCTCGGGTTGGCGCGAGCGCGGCTTTTATGGACGCGGCTACAGGGTCAAGCAGGACATTTCGGTCGGCGACCTGATCGAGCGCCTGCACAAGACGCTCGATCACGAGGTCGAGGTGCTGCAGCACCAGTTCATGCGCAACACCGTCAAAAGCGCCCGCGCTGCGGTGAAGTTCCTCGGCCCCAACAAGGTCAGCCTGACATCGGACAATGGCGATTACAGCGAGGTCGGCTTCGCCAACGCGTTGATCGCGGTCGGCACCAGGCCGCACCGGCCGCGCGACGTGCCTTTCGACAAGACCCGTGTCTTCGACAGCGACGAGATGCTCGAGCTCGACCGCCTGCCGCGCACGCTGACGGTGATCGGTGGCGGCGTCATCGGCGTCGAATACGCCACAATCTTTTCGGCGCTCGATGTGCCGGTGACACTGGTCGAGCCGCGCAATTCCATCCTCGATTTCGTCGACCGCGAGATCGTCGATGATTTCATCCACCAGATGCGCGATCGCGGCATGACGATAAGGCTGGGCAGCGCGGTGAAGGAAATCCGCTCCAAGCCCGAGACCGCCGAGGTGGAGCTGGCCGATGGCCGCACCATCCGCTCCGAGGTCGTGCTTTACGCCGCCGGCCGTACCGGCAATGTCGGCAGCCTGGGTCTCGACGTGGTCGGCATCGAGGCCGACTCCCGAGGCCGCATCAAGGTCGATCCGCAGACCTTCCAGACAAGCGTGCCCAACATCTACGCCGCCGGCGATGTCATCGGCTTTCCGAGCCTTGCCTCGACCTCGATGGAGCAGGGCAGGGTGGCCGCCTGCCACGCCTTCGGCGTGACATTGCCGCCGCCGCCTGAAACATTCCCGTACGGCATTTATGCGGTGCCGGAGATCTCGACGGTCGGCCAGTCCGAGGAACAGGTGCGTCAGAGCGGCGGCGCCTATGAGGTCGGTGTCGCCCGCTTCCGCGAGACCTCGCGCGGCCACATCATGGGGGTCGACACCGGCTTTCTGAAACTGTTGTTCTCGATCGAGACGCGGCGCCTGCTCGGCGCGCATATCGTCGGCGAGGGCGCCACCGAGCTCATCCATATCGGCCAGGCCGTCATCAATCTCGGCGGCACGGTCGACTTCTTCGTCAACAACACCTTCAACTATCCGACGCTTGCCGAGGCCTACAAGATCGCCGGGCTCGATGCCTGGAACAGGATGGGGCGAGGCTGAATTTTAACCGTCCATCTGGTCAAGCAGCGCAAGCATCACGTCGGCTGACGGCATCGGCAGCACCGCCTCGATTTCCGCCGGCCTCACGCCGGCTATGGCGTCGGCATCACCTGCTACGGTGCCCAGCGGCCCGCGGAACCCGTGCTTGGACCAGGCAAGCTCCTGCAGCTTCGGGCTGGTCAGCGCCTCCAGCAGGCGGTCGACCGCGGGATCGACGACGATCAGCGGATGCGCCGAGTAGACGGTTGGTCTGGGGTAGAGGATTTCCGGTTTGGCGCCGGTCCCGGCCTGCACCCTTTGCCAGCGCGCCGGATCGGCGAGCGCCCATTCGACCAGCTGGTTTTCGTAGCCGATCACCATCGGCTCGGCGCCAAGGCCGCCGGCGATGTACTGGTCGAACAGTTTTCCCGAAGACGACGACTTCAGGCCCATGCTGCGGAAGATCGCCTTGGCCTGGTCGCCGTGCTGGGCAAGCAGTTCCTGCGTCGCCACGTCACCGCTCATCAGACTCAGCACCAGTCCGGCGAACATGAAGCCGGAATTGGAGCGGTTGGGATCCGTGGAGACGATGCGCGCCCGACCATAAAGCTCGCCGATGCCGAGATCCGACCAGTTCTTGCCGGCAAGAATGGCGTCGAGCAGGGCCTTGAGATCGAGCTGGTTATAGCCGCCCTTGGCGGCGACCGTGACCAGCCCACTCTTCTTCAGCCCTTCGACCACCGGCCCCCAGGTGTAGACGACGATCGGCGAGTTCAGCACCACTTGGTCGTTGCGGATAGCCACGCCGCTCTTGCGGGCGAGATCGACCATGATCGAGGAGGATGGCCACAGGAATTGCGGTTTCTGCGACAAAAGTGCTGCTTCCCGCACCATCTCGACAGAACCCGCGACACGCGCGTCGAGCTCCAGCCCATAGCCGGCGAGCGCATGGACGACATCCGGATCGGCCAGGAACGCCTGCTTTTCGCCACCGATAAAGCCGAACAGATGCGCCTTGTTGCCGAGATAGCCACGGAATTCGGGGCGATCCTTGAGCGTCAGGTAACCGCCGGTGCCGGCGGCGGCGGCACCCAGCAGACCCAATCCGAAAGCGCGGCGCGAGATGGCCATCAGCGACCAATATCCTCTTTCAGCGACTCCTGAATGAGTCGCAGGTCCACGTCGAGCGTGCCGAGTTCGGAGTCGGCCAGGCTGTCGGCATAGTGCACGAACCCGTCCTGAAGCTTGGTGATCACCGCGCCGACATTCGCCAGCCGTGCCTGACTGGGCGCGCGTCGGTTTGCCAGCGTCGCATAGCCCTCCGCCACCTCTGCCGCCTGCGGCACGTAATAGGTGAGGAACCGCCGCACCGAAGGCGCGCTGTCGGGCTTGGCCTCGACCCTGGAAATCACATCGGCGGCGATGTCGGAGAGGTTCTTCACCTTCGCCTTCATCTCCTTGTCGGTGATCGTGCCTGCCGCCGCGGCAAGCCGATCCGCGGCCGGCTGCGCCTGTGCCAGAAGCTCGCGGGCGAACGCCACCCGGCTGCCGGAGAACGAATTCAGATCGAGGCCTTCGAACAGCTGGCGCGGTGCCAGCACGAACACCAGTCCGGCAAAGACAAGTGCTGCGATGATTGCCGACACCAGGAACGGAAAATGGGTAAGCAGGCTCAGCCCGATCAGCAACGCCGCCGAGACGAGGCCCGCCACGATCCAGTTCCAGTCGTTGCCGAACAAGCCACGCATCCTAGCCGCGCATCTCAATTATAGCCGCGAGCGGCGCGGAAGGCGCCCGCCAGATCGCCGCTGCCATCGAATACGCGTGCCGAAGTCGCCTTGGCAAGGCTGTCGAGCTGGCTCTTGTCGGCATCGCCGAAGGTGATGCCGAACACCGGCACGCGCACCGGCGCGTCGCGCCACTGCTGGAGGAAGAGATCGGCGCTGCCATCCGTCCTGCCATCCGTCATGATGATGATGGCAGGCAGATATTTCGACAGATCCGGCGTCGCGGTGATTTTTTGCAGCGCCTGCTGGGCGCAGGCATACATGTCTGTGCCGCCGCCGGCGTGCTGGTCGGCGACGGCAGAGAGCAACTGAGCTTGCCCTGCCGCATCGCCGGTCGCATCGAAACTGGCGCGCACGACGCTGTCGAACGGCAGCACGAAGATGTGGTCGGACGGCGTCCACTGCACCAGCACCTCGCTGGCCTTTTCCGGCGTGAACAGGAATTGCGCCGCAGCCTGCAGCTGCTTTTCGCCCTGGTCCTCCATCGAGCCGGAAAAGTCGAAGCACAGCGCCGTCAGCGACGGCTTGCGCAGCGCCTCCTGATAGAGGTCGAGCGCCTTGCGGATCACCACCGGCTCCGGCATGCGGATCGACGTTACCAATTTGCTCGGGTCGAAATTCCAGTCGGGCTCGGCCGCGGCCTGGATCGCCGAGCCGCCAAGCGGCAGCCGCCGGCCGGTATCGGCGATGCGTTTGCGCACCGCGTCCGACTGCAGGTAGGCGAGCAGGTCGGTGAAGAATTTTTCGACGTCGGCGCCGCGGCCGTGGTCGATGAAGCCGAGTGGGGAATCGCCGACCGCGACGCCGTCAGCCGGATAGACGGCATAGAGCGGCTCCTTGCCCATCTGCTTTAGTTTGTCGTTGGTCTCCTTCAGCGTCGCCTCGTAGTTCCACATCGCGTCGTAGACGGTGCCCTTGCCGGCACTGTCGACATAGAGATCGGCGAGCCAGCCCGACGAACCGGAAGAGCGCTCGACGCCTTGCAGCAGGGCGCTCACCGTGTCGCGCACGTTGGGATTGTCGAGATCGCCGGGCTCGATGACCTCCTTGCTGCCGAGCGCGCTGGACAGCATGGCGAGATAGGCGCTGGCGCCCGAATTGGACTGCGTTGCCGACGTCATCAGGAATTTGAGCTTGCCGTCCTTCACAGCGGCCAGGATGTCTTTCATGAAGACCGGCTTGCCGACCCAGCCCAGTTCCGCGGCCTTCGATTTGCGCACGCCCAGAATGACGGGCATCTGCGCGATCGAGGTCAGGTTGCGAACCTTGCGGCCGGAATCGAACAGATCCACCCATACACTGGAGGCCGGCCAGACGGCGTCCTGGTCGAGGCCGGCGGGCCGTTGCAGGCCAAGGCCGATGTCGAGCGAGCCTTCATAAGCGAAGGTGCAGGTGGCGCCTTGCTTGGCGCAGAATTCCTGCACGATCGGCTCCAGCACCGTGTTTTCGGACCCGGAGACGATCGAGAATTTGACGTTGTTCGAATTGCAGGCCGCCAACAGCACGGCGAAGGCCAGCAGCAGAACGGACGTCAGCGTCTTCGGCATGGCGGTTCCGATCAGCCTTGAGTCAGCGCTTTCTTCAGATCGAGCGTCATCTGGTCCATCTGCTTTTCGGCGTCGGCCCGTTTCTGGCGGCCCTCCTGCTGGACCTTCAGCACGCCTTGCACCGTGTCGATGAGGTCGCGGTTGGCCTGCGCCAGCGTCTCGACATCGACGATGCCGCGCTGCGCCTGCTCCTCGATCGAGATCGCCTGGTCCTTCATCATCTTGGAGGTCTGGCGGATCATCTCGTTGGTGGCGTCGGTCACCGTCTTTTGCAGTTCGAGCGCCGATTTCTGGTTGGTCAGGCCAAGCAGGATGACCATTTTCTGCTTCCAGGCCGGCACGGTCAGCGCCGAGGTCGCTTGCAGATTCTCGATCAGCGTCTCGTCGCCGGACTGGACGATGCGGATCTGCGGCAATTGCTGGATGCCGAGCTGGCGCGCCTGCACCAGGTAGAAGACGCGCTTTTCCAGACGATCCAGTGCCTGCACCGCGTCCTGATAGGTCTGTGCTTCCAGCGTGCCGCCGACATCGCCGCCGGTCGAGTCCGCCGCGGCCTTCAGTTTCGGCAATTCGTTGGTGCGATAATCGTCGACGAATTTCTTGCCGGCCTGCACAAAGGCATCGAGCTTGAGGATGGAGTCCTTGGTCTGCTCATGCAGGTCGTCGAGCACGGCGATGTCGCGCCGCAACGTATCCTTGTGACGGTCGAGTTCCAGGCCGATGCGGTCGATCTGCCCCGCCACGTCCTCGTATTTTTCTTTGAAGCGTTCCAGCCGGGCCTTGAACGAGGAAAACAGATTGCTCAAAAAACCCTGGTCCTTGAGCGAGGCTGGATCAAGGTTCTTGGCCTTCATGATGATATCGGTCAGGAGTTCTCCGGTGTCGCCAAGATCACGGTTGCGCAACTGGGACAGGATCTTGTCCGCATAGTCGCTGACGGCTTGCTGGGCGCGGTCGCCAAAGACCGAAATTGCAGCGCGGTCGCGCACGTCGATGCTGTTTTCAATCTTGGCAATTTCAGCGGGATTGGCCGCGATGACAGGCAATTGCGAAGTGTCGTCGAGCAGAGTGACGCTGTTCTTGTCGGCCATACAGACCTCCCATCAGTGAACAGTATCTCGATAGACCGGATGTAACAGACATATGTCGCCGCTGTGGATAATGGGAGCGACGGGCCGTTTCGATGGCGAATAGTTGTTTTTTCGCACTTATTCTGCTGCGAAACGGGCTGCCCGGCGCTTACACGCGGCTCCACCTACCCAATGGCAGCCGATCTCGCCAACCAATCCCTGATGATCGCTGCGTCCGGATCACCGATTTCATGGCCCGAGGGAATGATGCGGGCGTCGATCGCGGAGCCGTGCTGGCTGAGCAGCGTCACCAGTGCCGGCGCGAAGGGCCCGTAGGTCTCGTCGGCGGCGCCGGCGATGATCAGCGTCCGTATTCCCGCGAGGTCCGTCGCCGGTACGTGGTCGAGTACAGGCATTGGCCTCAGCAGCACCGCCCTGCGGACGATGCCCGGATGGAGCAGCATCAGGCTGGAAACCAGATTGGCTCCGTTCGAATAGCCGAGGAATGTCGCGTGACCGAGATCAAGCCCATGGCGCGTCGCGGCCTCGTTTGCGAATGCCGCGAAGGCGGCCGTTTCGGCCAGGATGTTTTTCTGTTCGAAGCGCGTCGGGGTTATACGCTCGAACCAGCGAAAACCGTCCTCCTGGGGGATACGGCCCCGCGCCGCGATCAGCATGGCGTCGGGAGCGATGCGTCTTGCCAGCGGCACCAGGGTGGTCTCGTCGACACCCGATCCATGCAGCAGGAAGAGGCATTCTCGGTTGTTTCCACCGGCGCCCAGGAGCCGATACGGAAAGGCCAGATCCGTGAGCAGCGGGCTGTTTTCGGTGCTGTCGCCGGTCATCCCGCATCCTCTTGATTATATGAGGCTTCGCTCAATTTGCCGGCTTCAAAACGCAATATTTTCATGCTCCGCGAAAGTTGATTGAACCAGGCTCATTCCAGCCCGTTTATGCGCCGATATACTCCGCGTGGGAGGAATCGAAGCGGTGCGCCGGGGGTCGCATTGCTGGACATGAACAACCAGCTTTGAGGCCTTTTGTCGATGACTGCCCCTGTCTTGCCGGATCGCAATTTGCGTATCCCCGAACGCGATACGCGCATTGATGTGCTGCGCGCATTGGCGCTGCTTACCATTTTCATCGACCATGTGCCGGGCACGGCCTTCGAGGTCATGACCTACAAGAATTTCGGTTTCTCGGACGCGGCAGAGGCGTTCGTGCTGATTTCCGGCATCTCGGTGGCGCTGGCCTACGGCACGAAGTTCCGCCCGGGTGGCCGGCTTCTGGCCACATTGAAGATGTGGCGGCGGGCAGGCATGCTCTATGTCGCCCATATCGTCACGACCATGGTTGTGATCGCCTTGTTCTGTACCGTGGCCGTGTTCACAAGGCGGCCGGAATTGCTGAAACTGATCAACATCGAGCCCTTGATGAAGAACACGCCGGAAGTGCTGGTCGGCATCGTCACGCTCGGCCATCAGCTTGGCTACAACAATATCCTTCCGGTCTATGCCGCGCTGCTTCTGATGGCACCGGCCTTCGTCTTGTTCATCAGCTACAGGCCTGTCGCGGCGCTTGTCGTGTCCGGCGCGCTGTGGCTGGTCGCCGGCATCTGGCAGATCGCCCCGCCAAATTACCCTGAGCCCGGCTTCTGGTTCCTGAACCCTCTCTCCTGGCAGTTCCTGTTCAACATCGGCCTCGCCGCCATGCTGCATGTCAGGCGCGGCGGTGTCATTCCGATCAACCGCTGGCTGGTTGGCGCGGCCGCGGCCTATGTGCTGACGGCGCTGATATGGGTGCACAGTCCGCTCTGGGGTCAGATAACGTGGTTCAAGCTGCCGGTGGTCATCGGCGGTTTTGACAAGACCTTCCTGTCGCTGCCAAGGCTGCTGCATATCCTGGCTGTCAGCTATCTGATCGTCGCCTTGCCGGCGCTGTCGAACCTGTTCCGTACCAGTCCTGACCATCCGCTGGCGATACTCGGCAAGCGCTCGCTGCCGGTCTTCATCGCCGGAACGGTGATCGCCATGGTCGCGCAGGTGATGAAACTGATCAATCCGGGCGGGCTTGCCTATGACAGCCTGCTGCTGTCGGCCGGCATCGCCATGCAGTTCGCGCTCGCCTTCTATCTCGAATGGCTGTCGACCATCAGCGCTTCGGGCAAGGTCGGTACGACGCAAAAGGATGTCACGCCGGCGCGTGCGTCTTTCGGCATCTCCGCCATGGCAAGAGCCAATCGCTGAGCGGCGCGCCGTTCAGCCGCGCGGCGGAGCCGACGAGGCCCGCACAACCAGTTTGACCGGCAGCAGCTGCCGGCTGACCTTGCCGTCGCTCTCCAGGATCGCCTTGACGGCAAGGCCGCCCATTTCGGCTATCGGCTGGGCGATCGTGGTCAAGGGCGGCTCGGACACGGCGGACTCCGGAACACCGTCGAACCCGATGACGGAAACATCGTCGGGGACGCTGAACTTGCGCGCGCTCAGCCATTCAAGCGTCACCAGGGCTATTTTGTCCGACATCGCCAGGATGGCCGTGGGTGGCTCCTTGGCCGCGAAGATGGTTTCGAGCGCCGCTCTCGTGCTGGTCGCGTCGTTGGCGGTTTCGTAGACGGGCACCGTGGATGTGTCGACGCCAACCCGCGAAAGCTCCTGGAGATAGCCGGTGAGCCGGTCACGCGTGCCGGCATAGGTCGCTGAGCGAACCTGCTCGGGTGAAACGAGACCCGTCCTGCCGTCGACGAAAGGCAGTGCCAGAACGGCAAAGCGGCGATGTCCGAGATCCGTGAGATGGCGCGCCGCCAGGCTGGCGCCGGCTATGTTGTCGACTCCGATCGCCGCGACCGCCCCATCCTCGGAGTCCAGGTCGAGCGCCACGAAGGGCAGTTTGCGCTCGCGCGCCAGTTCAACCAGCCGCGAACCGCCTTCGATGCAGAACACGATGAAGCCGTCGACCAGCGCACTCTGGATGTTCCAGGCCAGTTGTTCGTTGTTGGCTGCCGATACCAGGGAAATGCCGGCTCCTGTTGCATCGCAGGCCTGCGAGATGCTCGCCATCATGACCCGCGCAAAGGGATCGTCGAAGAAGTAGGAGAGGGGTTCGGCGGTGGCGACGCCGATGGCGTTGACCTTGCCTGCCCGCAACAGGCGGCCCTTGGGATCCGGCCCGCCATAACCCATCGCCTCGGCCGCCGCCTTGACCCGCTCGCGGACTTCCTCGCGCACAATCTCGGGGCGGCTGAAGACATTGGATGCGGTGCCGTGCGAAACACCGGCGGCCTTGGCGATATCGGCCAGCCGGACGGGTCTTCGATTGCCTGCGGTGAGTGACGCCATTGTGCGTGCCTCCTGACATGCATTTAGCATGTTCCGGATTTGCATCTAGCACTTTCGTTGGATCGATTCAAATTTTGCTTGACCGAGAACAGTCGGAGGCCTATTATTGAATCGATCCAAGTTGGTGGGTTTGGCCCGCCTGTATTTCAGGGGAGGTGCGCCATGCATCCCGTCAATTACCTGTTTGAAGACATCTATCGCAACGACTGGAGTATGGGGTCGGCTGCCAACAGTTTCAGGCGACGGGGCGGGGCAAGCCCGTGGATTCGCGACCTTCGCTTCCTGGTGGGGCGTACACGAAGCTGATCGGCGCGCTTTTTTGCCTATGCATTGGATCGATTCAACCCGAAGGGAGAAAAATCATGCATCCCATCAAGCATCTGTTTGAAGACATTTACCGCAACTACTGGGGCATCGCTCCGGCCGCCGAGCGACCGGAAGCGCGACGCCTGGCGAAGCGGGCCTCGCGCAATCGCAATCTGAGGATCCGCACCGGACGTCCCGGGGATTGATCGCGACCGATTCGGCCTTAGGAACGCCGACTTACCAGGGCAGAGATCGCTATCCCCAGCCAGCCGGCGATGAGCAAGGTGCCCCCGATCGGCGCCGACATCGGGAACAGTCTCGATCCCAGGAAATCGCGGGCAAGAAGATCGCCCGCGAAAAGCAGCAGCCCGGCAAGCAAGGCGACGCTGGCGATCCGCAGAAAGCGATTCGCGCCGGTGAGGCCGACTGCGAGGAAGACAGGCGCGTGCATCAAGAGGAACGACGCGGCCGTGCCGGTGAAGGCGCCGCCGAGATGCGCGGCGGCAGCTGACAGCGCCACGCCTGCCGCGCCGACGAGACCGCCGGCGAACACGAGGGTAGGGCTGGCGGTTGGTTCGGAGGAATTCATGTCGGCTGGTTTCCTGTTTTAACGACCTGAGCCCTCAGGACTCGCTCGCTTCCAACGCCATATGCCGTGTGCGCCGCGACTGGACAATCCAGTTGTAGACGGCACCGCCGGCCATCAGCACCGATGTGGCGAGAAACACCGAGCGCATGCCGAAGTGACCACCGACGAAGCCACCCGATAAGGGTCCCGCAACCTGCCCGACATACTGCGCCGAGATGGCCAGCCCAAGCACATTGCCGCCGACGCCGTCGGGGATATTGTGGCGGATGACGCTGGTGATGCAGGGCAGCAGGCCACCCAGCGCCAGTCCCATCAGAAAGCGCAGGCCTATCAGTTGCCAGCCATTGCTGACGAAGGCCTGCGGGATAAGCAGCAGGGCCGATACGGCCAGCGCTCCGACGACGACATTCCAGTGGCCGACACGATCCGCAAGCTTGCCGAGCCAGGATGCCGACAGGATGGTGCCCAGCGCCGTCGCCGACATCACCACGCCGGCGATCATCGTCACCCGCCTCTGGTCCTCCATGAGCTGCTGTACGTAGACGGTGATGATCGGCTCGATCGACATTGTCGCGAAGGCGAGCAGCATGCCGGTTGTCAGCATGGCCACGACGGGGCGCTTGTCCGGGATCTGCGACCAGCCGCTTTTCGGCTTTGCCGCCGACGCTGCCGGCTTCGGGCGCTGGGTCTCCTTGATGAGGAACGTCGTTGCCAGGAAGGCAAGGAAGATGACGCCGCCGGACAACAGGAACGTGGCGCGAATGCCGATGACTGGCGGCAGCGCTCCGCCGAGCAGGGGGCCGACAAGCGAACCCGCCGTGATTCCCGCCGACAGGACGCCGAGCGCCCAGCCGGAGCGGTCCTTGGGCGTCTGCATGGCCACCAATATGGTCGAACCCGAGGAATAGCCGCCGGCAAACCCGATCAGCAGGCGCAGCAGCACCAGTTGCCAGACCGTCTCGACCATGCCCGTCAGCGACATGCAGATCGCCATGCCGAAGGAGGCGCGCACCAGCATCACCTTGCGGCCGTAGCGGTCGCCCAGCCGTCCCCACAACGGGGCGACCAGGGCCGCGGCGAAGAAGGTGGCACCATAGGCGATGCCGGACCACTGCACGATCGCCGCATGGCCTTGCGCGCCAAGCTGTTCGACATAGAGCGGCAGGAAAGGCAACAGCAGCGTCATGGCGATGAGCGTGCTGAACGAGCCGGCGAAACAGACGGCGAGATTGCGGCGCCAGTGGATGTTGTAGCCGCCTTGTTGCGTATCTTCCTGTGCCATGTCCTGCCTGCTCGATATCAACGCTTGTTGCGGATACCATTTTGGGATACCAAACCGGTATACGTCATGAACTTCAACCCGGCTGCTGTCAATGCGGCTTCGAAGAGGCCAGCGCGATGTCACAGATGCACAATGTCGAACGACAGTTGCGGGAGATGATCCTGGGGCTCGAAATCGGTCCAGGCGAGAAATTGACCGAGCGTTGGATCGAAGGCCGCTTCGGCGCCTCGCGCACACCGGTCAGGGCGGCACTTCTGCGGCTGGAGACCGAGGGGCTGGTGGGCAGGGATGGCCGCGGCTGGACGGTGTCGCCGATCAACCTCGCCGAGCTCGAGCAGATCGCCGTCTATCGCGAAGCCGTCGAGGTCGCGGCCGTGAGGCTGACATGCATCCACGCCGAAAGCAGCGCCATCGATATCATCGAGGCGATGCTCGATTCATGCGACGAAAACACGCCGCGCGAGGAATGGCATCGTGTCGGCATGGATTTTCACATCGAGCTGGCGCGCCTGTCGGGCAACGAATTCCTGTTCCGGGCGGTGCGCGATGCCATGACGCGCCTCTCGCGGGCCCGCTGGCTGGAGGTGCGTGACGAGGCGGCTCTGGGTCGCGCCTGGGCCGAACACCGTGCCATTCTGGCGGCGGCCCGCCTTGGCGAGGCCGATGAAGCGGCCCGCCTGCTTTCGGCCCATATCGTCGGCAGCCGCGACCGGCTGGTGACGTCGCTCGCCAACGATCGACGCGGTCTTCGCGCCAGGGGATTTGCCGTCGTTGCCGCTTGAAGCAATTCCGAGAAAAGAGTGAAGCGGTTCCCGTCCGGAATTGCGTCAGCATAGAGAGACAGAGGCGGTTCGGCGTTTCCGTGAAGTCGCGAACCGTTCTGTACGGGCAGGGCGCTGCCGGGCAAAAGCGGCGTCCGCAGGCGAAGCAAACTTTCGGCCTCGCTTCACGGGCGCCGATGGCGTAAGAGCGGCGATGGAAAACAACCGATTTGAAACACCCGTGACCGTCAAGTCCGTCACGGCGGGAAGCACTCAGCTCTTGCGCACGGCCCGCGAGGCTTCCGATTACCTCCTCAACAGCTGGCCCGGCAAGCGTAGTCCCAAGCATCGCGCGGCGCTGCAGGCCTGCCACGATGCGCTGGCCGGCGACAAGCCGGCCATGAACGCCAGGCGCGCCTTTATCGCAGCGGCGCGGGAAGTGGACGTTTTTATCAGCGACAAGGCGCCCGCCTGACGCAGGGCGACGAACTGGATTGAGGCAAGGCCCGCATTTGCGGGCCTTTTGCCGTCATTCCGCTGTTTCGTTTTCGATCTCGGTCTCGGGCTTTGAACGTTCCCGCGCGGCAACCTTGGCCGCCAGCTTTTCGGCCTTCTTCGCCGCCTTCTGCCGGTCACGTTCCTTGCGTTCCTGATCGTAGTTGGGTGCTCGCGCCATATCGGTTCCTTTTGACCTGCCTTGCGGCTCTGACCCTGCCTAGGAGCATTAGCCGTCAAACACAACAGCTGAAGCGGTTCTGCACGGGCGCGGCGTCGCGGATCCGCAGGGGGCTTGCCAGACGGGCGCCATAATGATGTAGAAAACGCGGGGCGCCAGCGTATTGAGAGCTGCCCGTTTGTTTTGATCAAGTGGACCATGGCCACAATTGCGCGGACGTCGGCAAAGGTTTTCTACTATGCGCGAAACGTCGCGCGCGATGTCATTCCGCAAGCCTTGTTTCGCCGCAGACTGGCCGCTCGCCTCGAAAAGGCCAGGCTTTCCGATGAGGCGGCGCGCCGGCGGGTGAATTACTACAACAAGCTGCAGGATGGCTTCGCCCCCAGCGCCAATGCCATGCGCATCAGCAAGCTGCCCTTCACGCCGACCATGTACTATTACGACCTGAAGGAATTCGCCCGCTACTTCGACCCCGGATTGCTCATCGACCTCGAATTCGGCGACGTCAGGAGGCTGCCGAAGGTGCCGACGATCGTGAAGGACCGGCCGATCCGTGATGACGACCAGAACGCGGTCATCATGAAGCTCGACAAGTTTCGTCACTTCCAGATGCCGCCTGATGCCATCTCGTTCGCCGACAAGCTGCCTGCCGTGGTCTGGCGCGGCGATCTCAACAATCCGATCAGGACGAGATTTTTGAAGGCGGTGCGCGACCTGCCGTTCTGCGATGCCGGCTCGCACAAGCCGAACGCTCCGGCCGAATACGCCAAGCCGTTTCTCAGCATCAGCCAGCACCAGCGCTATCGCTACATCGTCTCGCTCGAGGGCAACGACGTGGCGACCAACCTCAAATGGATCTTGAGCTCGAAGTCGCTCTGCCTGATGCCGCCGCCGACATACGAGACATGGTTCGCCGAGCGGCAGCTCGAGGCCAATGTCCACTATGTGCCGCTCGAAGCTGATTTCTCGGACCTCGCCGAACATGTAGCCTATTTCGAACGGAACCCGGAGAAGGCGGAGCGTATTACCGCGGCAGCGAACGCCTATTGCCGGACCTTTGGGCACGAACAGACTGAACAGGCGATCTCCCTGCTGGTGCTCTACAAATATTTCGTGCTCAGCGGCCAGATCGAGCCGGATACCGAGGTCTGGCGCTGCATAACGGGCTAGTGCCCAGGGTCTCTCGTCGAAGTCGGTCGGCACGCGCTGGACGACCGCCGCCCTCGGTAAATGCCTGGCACAACGACGCGTAAGCGTGACGCGGCCAATGCCTATTGCCGGACAATCTCCAATGCTCGTGCTCAGCGGCCAGCTCGAACCCGATCGCCAACTCTGGCACTTCATCGAGGGCTAGCGTGGCTCGGCCTAGAGCAATTCCAGGAAAAGTGTGAAACGGTTTTCCCGGGAAAAGCGCGTAGCGCTTCCCCTAGGTAACTCAGTCAAAACAAAGAGTTAGAGCGGCTCGACGTTTCCGTGAAACGACGAGCCGCTCTAACGGTCAGATGACGCTGCGGTCGAGAACCATGTCGGCGGGGCCGAAGCGATCCTTTGCCGTCAATTGCTGGTGCCAGTAGGGGTAGAGCAGGGGCGGGCGGCTGACGGCGTCGAGGCGCTGGCGTTCTTCAGGGTTGAGCTCCAGGGCCGCCGCGGCGAGATTGTCCTTGAGCTGGGCATCGTTGCGGGCGCCAATCACCAGCGAGGAGACGGCGGGGCGTCCGAGCAGCCAGGCAAGTGCCACCTGCGCCGCCGAGACGCTGCGGGCCTTGCCGATCTCCACCAGCACGTCCACGATCCGCCAGAGCCGATCCTCGTCCCGGATCGGCGGCTCGGACCAACCCGCGAGCTGGCGCGCGGTCGGGCTGTCGCGGCGGTATTTGCCGGACAGCAAGCCGCCGGCGAGCGGACTCCAGACCAGCACGCCCAGCCCCTGGTCGACCGAGATCGGTAGCAGTTCATATTCGGCCTCGCGTGCCTCCAGCGTATAGTGGATCTGCTGGGTGACGAAGCGTTGCTGGTGACGGCTGTCGCTGATGGAGAGCGCCTTCATCACCTGCCAGCCGGACCAGTTGGAGCAGCCGATATAGCGCACCTTGCCCTGGGCGACCAAAGTGTCGAGCGCGGCCACCGTTTCCTCGACCGGGGTAAGACCGTCCCACTGGTGGACGAAATAGATGTCGATGACGTCGGTCTTCAGCCGCTTCAGGCTCTTTTCGCATTCACGGATCAGATGGTGGCGCGACAGGCCTTCGTCGTTCGGCCCGCTGCCGATCCGCATGCGCGCCTTTGACGCGATCAGCACGTCGTTCTTGCGCTTGCCGCCGAGTGCCTCGCCGACGATCTCTTCCGACAGGCCGTTCGAATAGACATTGGCGGTGTCGATGAGGTTGATGCCGGCGTCGATGCACATGTCGATCATCCGCTTCGCTTCGGTAAGATCGCTGTTGCCCACCGCGGCGAAGGGCCCGGTGCCGCCGAACGTCATGGTGCCCAAAGTTAGTGTCGAAACCTTCAGGCCGGAACGGCCAAGGGTGCGGTATTCCATGTCAGTCCTCGCGATTGTGTTGAATTGGGGCGCCGCGAAGGGCAGCCCGGAATGCGACCGGGGATTTGTAGGACAATTTGCCCGGCTTGTCGCCATGCAATGATGATGGATCGATCACGCATGGCGGAGCTTTTAAAGGCCGCGGTCGCGTTCCGGACTGCAATAAAACCGTCACCGCCGGCCTATATTGAATTCGGCTAAGGTGTTTCCATTCCAGGCCACGGGCCTGCAGTTTGGGGTGCCGGACATGAACCGACAGGGCTTGCTAGCGGAGCGACTGATATGACCGAGCTAAGACAGAATTCTCCCGCCAAGGATTGGCTTGAAGCCGAGCTCGCCGACACGCTCGACGAAGACTATGAGCTCGAAATGTCGGAGCCGGCGCTGTCGATGGAGATCGCCAAGATCTACAAGAACTCGCATCCGCCTTCGATCGATCGCATGCAATATTTTCGCGACCTGATCACCTTGCAGTCCGAACTGATCAAGCTGCAGTCCTGGGTCGCTTATCACAAGAAGAAGCTGGTGGTGGTTTTCGAGGGCCGTGACTCTGCCGGCAAGGGCGGCGTCATCAAGCGCATCACCCAGCGGCTCAATCCGCGCATCTGCCGCGTCGTGGCACTTCCGGCGCCGACCGAACGCGAGAAGTCGCAATGGTATTTCCAGCGCTATGTCCCGCATCTGCCGGCTGGCGGCGAGATCGTGCTGTTCGACCGCTCCTGGTACAATCGCTCCGGCGTCGAACGGGTGATGGGCTTTGCCTCGCACGACCAGGTCGAGGAGTTCTTCCACGACGTGCCGGAGTTCGAGCGCATGCTGGTGCGCTCGGGTATCACCGTGGTCAAATACTGGTTCTCGATCACCGATGAGGAACAGCAGATGCGCTTCCTGATGCGCATCCACGATCCGATGAAGCAGTGGAAGCTGTCGCCGATGGATCTGCAATCGCGCGTGCGCTGGGAGCAGTATACCAAGGCCAAGGAAGAAACCTTCGCCCGCACCAACATTCCGGAGGCGCCCTGGTTCATCGTCGAGGGCAACGACAAGAAGCGCGCGCGGCTGAACTGCATCGACCATCTGCTCAAGCAGATGCCTTATGAAGAGGTGCCGCACGAGGAGATCACGCTGCCCGAGCGCGTCTTCAATCCCGAATACGAGCGCCAGACATTGCCGCGCGAACTCTACGTGCCGGAGAAGTATTGAGCACTTTGTCCTTCTCCCCGTTCACGGGGAGAAGGTGCCCGAAGGGCGGATGAGGGGCGGCGCCAGCGTTGGCGATTGAGCCCCAATTCGCTGCTATTGGTAGCTTGCCGCTAGTCTCCAAAGGCCGCGCCGCCCCTCATTGCCCTGCCGGGCATTTCTCCCCGTATAGTGACGGGGAGAAAGAGCTGTAGTCACGCCCGCCCGATCACCACATGCGTGGCAAGCGCCGTCGCAACCTGCTCGGTGCACTGGTAGCCGAGCTTCAGCATGTCGAGGCCGGCGAACAGATTCTCACCTGTGCCAAGCAGGATCGGCGAGATCGCCAGGTGCATCTCGTCGATGAGCTTCTCCTGAAGGTATTGCCGGATTGTCGAAACGCCGCCACCAACCCGCACATCCTTGCCGCCAGCCGCGACCTTTGCCTGCTCGAGCGCCGAATGGATGCCGTCGGTGACGAAGTGGAAGGTCGTGCCGCCTTCCATGACGATCGGATCGCGTTTGTAGCGCGTCAGCACGAAAGTCGGCACGTGATAGGGCGGGCTGGGGCCCCACCAGCCTTTCCAGCTGTCGTCAGGCCAATCGCCTCGGATCGGCCCGAACATGTTGCGGCCGAGGATCCAGGCGCCGACATTCTCGAAACTGCGTGCCGCGAAGCTGTCATCGGTGTCGGTGGTCCCGTCGTTCTTGCCGAGCACCATCTGGCGGAACGTGCGGGTGCCGATCATCCATTTGTGCAGATTTTCGCCGCCGACGCCGAGAGGATGTTCAAGAGTCTGATCCGGACCGGCGCCGTAACCGTCGAGCGAGAGGGTGAATGCATTGACACGAAGTTTTGACACCATTGCCTCCTGAACCGCATGTAATTTGCAATCAGTGGCCGTTTAACCTAACTGCTTGCAAAAAGCAATTGGTTTCATGTGGTGCGCAAACGGGCTACAGAAGGCTCCTGACAGCCAGCTGGGAACGATCGTTCAAAACAAAGATAACGGTGCTAATACCCCGCATCGCCGGGCTTCGGCGGCTTCCTCGTTCAGGTTTGGTGCAAGCTACCCCTTCAGCATCTCCGCCACCTCAGGCGCGAAATAGGTCAGGATCCCATCACAGCCGGCGCGCTTGAAGGCAAGCAAGCTCTCCAGCATCGCCTTTTCGCCGTCGATCCAGCCATTGGCGCCCGCGGCCTTGATCATCGAATATTCGCCCGACACCTGGTAGGCGAAGGTCGGCATCTGGAATTCGTCCTTCAGCCGGCGGATGATGTCGAGATAGGGCAGGCCTGGTTTGACCATCAGCATGTCGGCGCCCTCGGCGATGTCCTGCTCGGCCTCGCGCACCGCCTCGTCGGAATTGGCGTGGTCGATGTAATAGGTCTTCTTGTCGCCCTTGAGCAGCCCGGCGGTGCCGACCGCCTCCCGATAGGGGCCGTAGAAGGCCGAGGCGAACTTCGTCGCGTAAGACATGATCGCCACGTCCTGAAAACCGTTGGCGTCGAGCGCGTCGCGGATGGCGCCGATCCGGCCGTCCATCATGTCGGAAGGCGCGATGATGTCGGCGCCGGCGGCCGCCTGGATGACGGCCGCAGCCGCGACCTGCTCGACCGTCTCGTCGTTGACGATGATGCCGTCGCGCAGGATGCCGTCATGGCCATGGCTGGTGAACGGGTCGAGCGCGGCGTCGGTGATGATGCCGATTCCGGGCACCGCGTCCTTTATCGCGCGGCTGGCGCGATTGATGATGTTTTCCGGGTCGAGGATGTGCGAGCCGGTCTGGTCGCGTAAGGCCAGGTCGACATTGGGGAAGGTGGCGAGAGCCGGAATGCCGAGCTTTGCCGCCCGTTCGGCCTCCTTGACGGCAAGGTCGACCGACAGCCGGAAGACGCCGGGCATGGCCGCGATCGGCTCGCGCACATCCTTGCCCTCGACGACGAAGATCGGCCAGATCAGGTCGTCGACCGTAAGCCGGTTCTCCTGCACCAGGCGGCGCGACCAGTCGGCCTTGCGCATGCGGCGCAGGCGGCGGCTGCCGGTGATGTCGTCGACGCTGCGCGCGCCGGCTGGCTTTGTCGGGGTGAATTTGTTCATGGCCAAAACTCTCTTTTCGGCGGCTTTTACCACGAGCCCTTGGTGCTGACCAATGCGACACGATTGTGCCAGGCCGGCGGAAGGGGGCACGGTCCCGCCATGCCTATCCGGTCAGGGCTGCCCATTGCCGGAGAGAATCTGTGCGGCACCCCCGATTGCCACACGGAACGCCTCGTCGAAGCTGACGCCGCGGATCTGCCAGCGATAGGTCTTGCCGTGATCGGCCAGTCGCCAATCGGCGATCCAGCCGAGCTCCTTGTCGCTCCATACGATGCTGCCGGAGAGCGCTTGCGCGCCACCGGTCTGTTTGGCCAGCAGATCCAGCCTTGCCATGTCGTCGGTGCTTAGCCCTTTTTTGCCGAGCTCTGCCAACTGCGCCGCCTTCGGAAACGCGACATGCATCAACAGCGGATCGGCGGCATTGGCGAAAGACTCGCGCATCGTCTCGCCACGCTTCTCTTCGGCACTGAGCATGAAATACTGAGCGCCCTGTTCGGCGGTGAGAAAGACGGTAAGCGTCGGTCGCTCGCCAAGCCAAGGCCTGCTGCCGAGCTGTGCCAGCAGCTTGTTGACCGTGGCCGGCTTGTAGAGACAAATCAGATCGTGCGGCCGGTCATGCGTGCCTTGCTCGTCATGGATCGGAATGCCTTCCAGCCGGTCATGGTAGCGGAAGCTGTCGATGAAATCGCCGGCCTTGTCGCGTAGTGCCAGCATTTCCGGCTTTTTCGGCAGCCGCTGATCGCCTGAAACCCTGACCAGGACCCGGTCCAGGCAATCCCTGAAGCCTATCTGGCGGTTCTCTTCGCCCTGGCCGGTGACGATGGTCCGCGACTGGTAGAGATCGTCGGTCGTGACGGCGAACGCGGCGCGCGGTGCAAGGCCTGCGATCATGAGCCCGATCGTCAACAGTGCGGGACGAAGAAATCCGGACATGGCCAACTGTCCCCAAATCCGCCTGCGCGCAGTATCGGCGCGTCGCTTGCAACGGCAGCGATCTTCGTAGCATTGCTCACTGCTGGCCGCCAAGGCTGTGGTGGAGAGGCTGCCGCCATTGACGCACCCATTCGCCGCCTTTAGCACTTCAGTCCCGCAGGCGCGGGGGAAGGATTCTCTGGCGATGGATTTTGGTGGGGGCGACGAAATTCGCTTCGAACGGTTGGGCAGGGCCGGTCTCGTGACGCTGACCCGGCCGCAGGCGCTCAATGCCGTCACCCATCGCATGGTCAAGGCGCTGGGCAAGGCCTTGCATGCCTGGGAGCGCGATGACGGCGTGGACGTCGTCCTTGTCAAGGCCGAGGGCAGGGCGTTTTCTGCCGGTGGCGACATCCTGCATATCTACGAGGCCGGCCGGGCCGGAAAGCCGCCGGTCGAGTTCTTTGCCGATGAGTATCGGCTGAACGCCCGCATCAACAGCTTCAAGAAACCCTATGTCGCCCTTATCGACGGCATCGTCATGGGCGGTGGTGTCGGCATTTCCTTTCACGGTTCGCACCGGGTGATGACCGAGAATGCCCAGTTCGCCATGCCGGAGGTCGGTATCGGCTTCTTCCCCGATGTCGGCGCCAGCCATCTGCTGCCCGACCTTGGCGGCTCCTTCGGCATGTATCTGGCCCTGACCGGCAACCGCATCCGCTATGGCGACGCGCTGTGGTCGGGGCTGGCCACCCACACGATCAAGGCCGAAGACCAGGCCAGCTTCCTTGATCGGCTGGTGCTGACCGGCGATCCGGAATCGGTGCTGCGCGGTTTCTTTGTCCAGGCAAAGCGGGAGACCGACAGGCCGACGCTCGAAGCGATATCGCGCCATTTCAACCAACCGTCGCTGCAGGATGTTCTCAACAGCCTGGACCGCGCGTCGGGCGCCGATGAATTCGCGGCCAAGATACTGGCGACGATCCGCATGCGCTCTCCGACCAGCCTTCGCGTCGCCTGGCGGCAGATCAGCGCCGGGCAGACCTTGTCGATGGACGAGTGCATGAAGATGGAATTCCGCATCCTCAACCGCATGCTTGCCGGCCACGATTTCTACGAAGGCATCCGCGCCGCCATCATCGACAAGGGGTCGAAGCCGCAATGGCGGCCGGCAACCCTCGATGAGGTCGGCGAGGTGGATGTCGAGGCCTATTTCGCTCCGCTCGGTGAACGGGAACTCCCGCTATGAGCGAGGTGACGTCGCGACGCGTCGTACTCCAGCCGTCGACGGTCGAGGTCATCTTCGCCTGGTTCCAGCGCGTCATCGCCGGCTACTGCCTGCTGTTCGGCATCCTGTACTGGATCAAGCTGATCGGCTTTTACCCTGGATCGCTCTGGCGCTTCGACCTGATGCCGGTGCACTGGCAGGTGGCGGCGGTGATGCTCGCCGTGTTCTTCCCCTTCGCCGCGGCGGGGCTTTGGATGCTGGCCTCCTGGGGCCCGGTGATCTGGTTCATCTGCGCGGTCACCGAAACCGTCATGTACGCCGGCTTTCCCGAGCTTTTCGGCCATCGGCTGCTGATCGTCGTCTCGCATGCGGCGGTGGCGCTGCTCTACATCGTCTTTCGCGTCGTCATCTACCTGCAGAAACGCCCCGCGCGGCACTAAGCTCTTGCCGCCATTGACGACTTCGCGGCCACCTCGATCCGGCCTCGCGATCATTGCCTAAGCCTTTAGGTTAATTATCCTTGCTCGGGTGACCGTTCGTTAAGCCTCTTTCGAAACCTGTTACCGGTAAGCTCTTGTTAGCCCTAGCGTTTAAGTCGAATTTTATGAGTATTCGATAGTGTCGCGATCAAGGTGAAAAACAAAAAATCACCAGGGCGACAAACGAGAGGCAAAGACAATGATCAATTCGCGTCCGGCGGCGAAGACCGCCAACGTTTCCGACGATCGCCGCGAGGCTATCCGTTCGCTTTACATGGAATCGCTGCAGCTCGTCGAGCGGCTGCACCGCCGTCTGCTTGACGTGATCAAGGACGAATTCGACCGCAACGGCCGGTCCGACATCAATGCCATCCAGGCGCTGCTGCTGTTCAATATCGGCAATTCCGAGCTGACCGCCGGCGAGCTTCGCTCGCGTGGCTACTATCTCGGCTCGAACGTGTCCTACAATCTGAAGAAGCTGGTCGATCTCGGCTTCATCAACCACCAGCGTTCGCGCATCGACCGCCGTTCGGTCCGCGTCTCGCTGACCCCGAAGGGCAACGAGGTGGCGGACGTCGTCGCCGGTCTTTATGAGCGCCATGTCGGCTCGATCGAGCAGGTCGGCGGCATCAACACCGACGAGTTCAAGCAGATGAACCGCGCCTTGCAGCGGCTCGACCGCTTCTGGAACGACACGATCGCCTATCGGATGTAAGGCGCCGCATCAGATCTGGCCCGCGCCATAGAAGCGCGGCCGAAATAGCGACCTTCAGTCAGGGCCGGTGCCGAAAAGCATCGGTCCCTTTCTTTTCGGAGCACCGGCCCGGCCGATTTGGGCACAAGGCCACGTTGCCGCCATATTCCAGTGGAACCGAGGGTGGCAGTGATGCTGTCGTGAAGACCATGCGTCCACCCGCAACCGTATCGCGCCTCGTGCGTTTCTCGCCAACGTGATACGGGCCATGGTTGGCTAATTGTTAAGATTGCCAATTTTAGAGTGCGGGCGAGATCGCCCGATGATCGACGCAGCAAGTGATCGAACCGCTACCTATGTCTGGAACGTCCATGAAAACCAGCCGCCGCTTTTTCCTTTCCGGAGCCTCGTTGCTCGCCGCCGCCATGGTGGCCGGCCGTGCGAGCGCGCAGGATGTGATCGGGGATATTCTGAAATCTTCCGCACGCGGCAATTGGGACGACCAGTTCGACGCTCGCGCCAGCGAAGGTGGCAAAGTGGCTTCGACGCTGCCTATCTTCAGCCCGCAGACCGTTGCGTTCACGGAGCAGGCGGTCGCGCAATATCAGAACATTGTCGGGCAGGGCGGCTGGGTGGAAGTCCCCGCGACCAAGAAGCTGCAACTCGGAGTCGATGATCCCGATGTCGTGCCGCTGCGCAAGCGGCTTATGGTCGCTGGCGACCTTTCGCAGAGCGCCGGTATTTCGACGGCCTTCGATTCCTATGTCGACTCGGCGGTCAAGCGCTTCCAGCTGCGTCATGGCCTGCCAGCCGACGGCTCGATGGGCAAATACACTTATGCGGCGATGAACGTTTCGGCGCAGGTCCGGCTTGGCCAGCTGCAAACCAATCTGCAGCGGCTGAAGGAGAAGGCCGGCACGCTGGGCAGCCGCTATGTGCTTGTCGACATTCCGGCGGCGCAGGTCGAAGCGGTCGAGAACGACCGCGTCGTGCTTCGCCACACGGCGATCGTCGGCAAGATCGATCGCCAGACGCCTATCGTCAATTCCAAGATCAACGAGATCATCGTCAACCCGTACTGGAACGCGCCGGTCTCGATCGTGCGCAAGGACATCATTCCGCTGATGCGGAAGGATCCCGACTATTTGAAGAACAGCCATATCCGCCTGTTCGCGCCGGACGGCAGCGAAGTCGATCCGATGAACGTCGACTGGTCGACCGATGATGCCGCCAAATACCGGTTCCGCCAGGATCCCGGTTCGGAAAACGCCATGGCCTCGGTCAAGATCAACTTCCCGAGCCCGGACGGCGTCTACATGCACGACACGCCGCAGCAGAGCCTGTTCGGCAAGATGATGCGCTTCGATTCCTCGGGCTGCGTGCGCGTCCAGAACGTGCGCGATCTCGTAACCTGGATCTTGCGCGACACCCCCGGCTGGGACCGTCAGCATTTCGAGGCGGCGATCAAGACCGGCCAGAACACGCCGATCCAGGTCACTAATCCGGTGCCGGTGCACTTCCTCTATCTCTCGGCCTGGTCGACAGGACCTGGCGTGGTCCAGTTCCGTGACGACGTCTACGCGCTGGACGGCGCCAGCGAGTTGCAGATTACATCTTCTCTGTAAGGCTTTGATATTCATAACGAAAAGCCGCCGTCAGGCGCCTTTTTTGTTTGGCGAAAACGTCGTTAAATCAAGCGCTGGTTAACCAGCCGCGCCACCGCTTGCGCGCGATTGACGGCGCCGAGCTTGCGCCTGGCATTGTCGACATGGAAGCGCACGGTCGCTTCGGCAATGCCGAGAATGACCGAGATTTCCCAATCCGTCTTGCCTTCGGCGACAAGCGCCAGGGCATCACGCTCGCGCACCGTCAGCCGAACGATGGCGGCGGGCGGTGGCGTTGTCAGGTTCATCAGCCGTTCCGTCAGCACGAGACCGGCCATCTGGATGGCAAAACTCTCTTCTGCCGTGAATTCACGCTCGTGGAAGCCGAGATGCAGCGAGGCTATGGCGCCATCGGCGCCGTAGGAGGTGGAACACAGCGCATCATTGATCCCAGCCTCGCCGAGCGCTTCCCAATAGACGCCGAACTGTGGGCGGTTGCGCGGAGCAAAGTCGGAGAACCGGTAGCGCGTGCGGCTTTCGCGGATCGCGCCCAGCAGCGGGTTGCACTCGAAGCACACATAGTCGAACGCAGGGCTGCCTGGCCAGTCCGCCGGTGCCAGCCGGGTGATGAAGCCGCCGGCCGCCCAATGGCTGGCCGACGTCAGCGTCGCTGCCGGCCTTCGATAGAGGCGGGTCTGCAGATAGGAAGCGCCGAAGGTTTCCATCGCCGCGAAATAAGCGATGCTTGCATCCTCGGCCGTTTCCGACGCCAGGGCCGGTTCGGCATGTGCCATGATCCGCGACAGCATAGATCGAACCCCCGCTCGCCAGCCGTGGTGCACGGTGGCACAACCGCATATGACCCGCAAGGCTGCTACCTGGCGAAAGCCACCTGTCAACCTCGCGCCATCGGGAGGTTGATGCGGGAATATACCAGCGTATCCAGGAAGGGAGCGGCGCTCGCTTTCGGCATCCACGTCTGAATGTCTGGACATCGGCGCCCCAGCATACGCACGTCGACCGCGGGGGGCTGGCGTGCGGCCGGCCACCTGGTGCCCCTAGGCAGCCTCGCGTTGACGCCAGGTGCCGGCTTTCTTTCTGACATTAACGGCATGCTTTGCCATGCGGTCGGTTCGCTCATGCCCTGAACCCGGCCCGCCCTTCGGCCGTCGTCGCGCCGGCGCTGTCTGGACGCGAGGTCGACGATTGCGCATGGTTCGCGAAACAGCCGGAATCGCACCATGCAAGCCGCCATCTTTGTCCTCGCCGTGCTCGTTTTCGTCGCCGTTTCCGGCGCGCTAGTGCGGCTGGTGCGGGTGCCGTTGCCGATCCTGCAGATTGCGATGGGCGCCGCGCTCGCATGGCCGGTGCGCGGCATCCATATCGAGATCGATCCGGAACTGTTCCTGCTGGTGTTCATTCCACCGCTGCTGTTCAGTGATGCCTTTGGCGCGCCCAAGCGCGAGCTGATGGCATTGCGCAGACCCATCCTCGACCTTGCCATTGGCCTCGTCTTCTTCACCATTGTCGGCTTCGGCTATGCCTTGCACTGGCTGGTGCCGAGCATTCCGCTGGTCGTTGCCTTCGCGCTCGCGGCGGTGCTGTCGCCGACCGATGCGGTGGCCGTCTCCTCGATCGTCGACAAGAGCGTGGTCCCGGCGCGGCTGATGCACATTCTGGAAGGCGAGTCGCTGCTCAACGATGCTTCGGGGCTGGTCATGTTCCGCTTTGCCGTCGCGGCGGCATTGACCGGCAGTTTTTCCTTCGCCGAGGCCTCGCTGAGTTTCCTCTACGCCGTGGCGGTCGGCATCCTGGCCGGGGTGGCGGCATTGTTCGTCGCCGCCAAGGCGCTGCAACTCCTGAGCCGCATCGGCGGCGTGCCGGCCGAGGCGCAGGTGCTGATCACTATCCTGCTTCCCTTCGTCGCCTATCTCGGCGCCGAGCACTTCGAGGCTTCGGGAATCCTGGCCGCGGTCACCGCCGGTCTGTTGACCGGGAGCACCGGCATATTCCGCTTCCTTGGTGTGTCGGCGCGCATGCAGACGATCTCGCTCTGGACAACGTTTTCCTTCGTCTTCAACGGCGCGCTGTTCATCGTGCTCGGCCTGCAGCTTCCCGAAATCATCCGCAAGGTGCCACCGGAACTCACCGGCAACTATCCACTCATTCAGCCGGTGCTTACCGTGATGGCGCTGACCTTGTGCCTGATCGCGCTCCGTTTCGTCTGGATCTGGATTGGCGACATCATGGCGGGGCTTGCGGCTCGGCTCGGCAAACGCAAGGCCGAGCCATTCGGCCTGCGCGTGCGGCTCGCCGGATCGGTGGCCGGCGTGCGTGGCGCCATCACGCTGGCCGGCATATTGTCGCTGCCGCTGGTCCTGCAGGACGGCTCGCCGTTTCCCGCGCGGGACCTTGTCATCTTTCTCGCCGCCGGCGTCATCATCTGCTCCCTGGCGATCGCCAGCCTGGCCTTGCCCGTCATCGCGCGCGGCCTGGTCGAGCCAGGTGAAGACGCAGGCGCCGCCGAGGAACGCATGGCGCGTGTCGGCGCGGCGAAGGCTGCGATCGCCCACCTTGAAAGCATCGCACAGACCGATGAGGAGGAGGGCGATGTGCCCGGCGTCAGGCTCGCCGCCGCCAACGGGATTGTCGCTGCCTACCGGCGGCGCATCGCGGCGGCTGACGAGGCCGATGAAGCGCGCGCCGAGATGCGCGAAGCGGGGAGGCTGGAGATCGATCTGAGGCTCGCCGGCATCGCCGCCGAGCGCGACGCCTTGCGCGCCATGCTTCGCCGTGGCGAGATCAACGATCACACCGCGCGGGCGTTGTTCACCGAGATCACGCTTACCGAAGCTCTTCTGGACGGCAGGCAGTCACGAAAATAGGGCCTGCGATGCCCAAGGCCCATGGATTTGCAACCTCTGCCGCAAACCGGCCAGCAAATTTCGCGCCGCAAACGTGGCGGCTCGAAAACAACTGTGTTAATGGCGCGGCAATGCGTGTCGCCCAAAAGTGTGCAGCGGTTTTGGGGCAACGGCAGGCATAAACAAATTGCCCCCGAACCGAGGATTTCAGGCCATGGCAACAGCAGCGGCAGCGTCGAATAAATTCGAATCCTTCTTCGAAACCACGCTGGAAGACGCCGATCCGGAGATTTTCGGCGCCATCCGTAACGAGCTCGGTCGCCAGCGCCACGAGATCGAACTGATCGCTTCGGAAAACATCGTCTCGCGCGCGGTGCTTGAGGCGCAAGGGTCGATCATGACCAACAAATATGCCGAAGGCTATCCGGGCAAGCGCTATTACGGCGGCTGCCAGTTCGTCGACGTGGCCGAGGAACTGGCCATCGAGCGGGCGAAGAAGCTGTTCGGATGCAATTTCGCCAACGTCCAGCCGAATTCCGGCAGCCAGATGAACCAGGCGGTGTTCCTGGCGCTGCTGCAGCCCGGTGACACCTTTATGGGCCTCGATCTCAATTCCGGTGGCCATCTTACCCATGGCTCGCCTGTGAACATGAGCGGCAAATGGTTCAAGGTCGTCTCCTATGGCGTGCGCAAGGACGACCATCTGCTCGACATGGACGCGATCGAGAAGACCGCGCATGAGACCAAGCCGAAGCTGATCCTGGCCGGCGGCACCGCCTATTCGCGCATCTGGGACTGGAAGCGTTTCCGCGAGATCGCTGACGCGGTCGGCGCCTATCTGATGGTCGACATGGCGCACATTGCCGGCCTCGTCGCCGGCGGCGTGCACCCGTCGCCGCTGCCGCACGCGCATGTGGTGACGACCACCACGCACAAGTCGCTGCGCGGCCCGCGCGGCGGCATGATCCTGTGCAACGACGAGGACATTGCCAAGAAGATGAACTCGGCGGTGTTCCCCGGCCTGCAGGGCGGCCCGCTGATGCATGTCATCGCCGCCAAGGCGGTGGCCTTTGGCGAGGCGCTGAAGCCGAGCTTCAAGGTCTATGCCGAGAGCGTGGCCGCCAATGCCAAGGCGCTGGCTTCGAGCCTCAAGGAGACCGGGCTCGACATCGTCTCAGGCGGCACCGATAACCATCTGATGCTGGTCGATTTGCGTCCCAAGAACGCCACCGGCAAGCGCGCCGAGGCAGCCCTTGGCCGCGCCAACATCACCTGCAACAAGAACGGCATTCCCTTCGATCCGGAAAAGCCCTTCGTCACCTCGGGCGTGCGTCTCGGCACCCCCGCCGGCACAACGCGCGGCTTTGGCCAGGCCGAATTCCGCGAGATCGGCAAGCTGATCGCCGAAGTGCTGGATGGTCTCAAGGTCGCCAATTCCGACGAGGGCAATGCCGCGGTCGAGGCGGCGGTCAAGGCCAAGGTCGTGGCGCTGACCGATCGTTTTCCGCTCTATCCTTATCTCGGTTGATCATCCTTATCTCGATTGACCGGGCGCGAAGCGTCATCTCTTATTCGCCGGCGGTGCGTCACCCCTGATCGGGTGACGCATGGAACTGGAGACCTGATGATGCGCAATTTTCGTCTCGCCCCGCTCGGCGTTGTCGGCTGGCTGGCCGTTGGCGGGTCCGCCTTCGCGCAGACACAGCTCGCTCCGGAGACGCCGGTTACCAACACCTTCGGCAAATGGACGACCATCGTCGATGTGCTCGACACCGGCCAGGATGCGAGCAAGACCTGTGCGGCTTCGACGGCGTTCTTCGATGCGAACGGCAATTCGGGCACGCTGACCTTGTCGATCTCGACCGGCGATGCGCTGCCGCCCGATGCCTATCCAGCCATCATGCTCACTGTCGACAACAAGGAGTTGCCGACCGGCAAGAAGATCGCGGCGACGTTTGGCGATCCCGGCGTCAAGGTTTCG
This sequence comes from Mesorhizobium sp. B2-1-3A, assembly GCF_006442655.1. Lineage (NCBI taxonomy): Bacteria > Pseudomonadati > Pseudomonadota > Alphaproteobacteria > Hyphomicrobiales > Phyllobacteriaceae > Mesorhizobium > Mesorhizobium sp. B2-1-3A. The sequence goes on along the minus strand of NZ_VFWK01000001.1, from coordinate 280,916 downwards.
GCTACGGTCTATTCCAACGATGCCGTCATCGGCCGCCCGAGCTGGACGGTCGACAACCAGGCCAAGACCAGTCTCGCGCTGCTGCGTGCCATGCGCCAGGTTGTCTCGCTCGACGTGACTTTCGGCAAGCAGGCTTTCGCCAGTATCCCGATGGACGGCTTCACCAAGGCCTACCGCAACCTGGGCACGTCCTGCGGCTTTCCGACCAAGGACGTCGCGCCGTGACCGGACGGCCGGATCCGCAATAGGTCGATTGTCGCCTGGCCGTCGCCGGCGGCATCGCCGTCCGGCTGGTTGCCGCGCTGGCAATCTTCCTCGCGCCTCGCTATCTCTGAAGAAACGGAACTGCTTCAATCCCGGTCGGAAAGGCTCTAAGCCTTTCGCCTCACCAGATTCGCGAACCCAAGGCTTTTCATGCGCTGTCCCTATTGCCAGTCCGAAGATACGCAGGTGAAGGATTCGCGCCCCGCCGAGGACGGCGCGGCGATCCGCAGGCGTCGTGTCTGCCCCGATTGCGGCGGCCGCTTCACCACTTTCGAGCGCGTGCAGTTGCGCGATCTGGTCGTGGTCAAGAAGTCGGGCCGGAAAGTGCCGTTCGACCGCGACAAGCTGCTGCGCTCGGTCGAGATCGCGGTACGCAAACGCAATGTCGATCCCGAACGCATCGACCGCGCGGTGACCGGCATCGTGCGCCAGCTCGAAAGCTCCGGCGAGACGGAAGTGGCGTCCGGCGAGGTCGGCCGGCTGGTCATGGAGGCGTTGAAATCGCTCGATGACGTCGCCTATGTGCGCTTTGCCTCGGTCTACCGCAATTTCCGCGAGGCCAAGGACTTTCACGAGTTGCTGGGCGAACTGAAGGGCGACGAAGACAAGACTGAAGAGGACGCCGGCTGAGCATGGCAGCACCGCAACTGAGCGAGGCCGGACAAGCGGCCGTTGATCGCCGTTTCATGGCCGCGGCCCTGCGGCTTTCGCGCAGGAATGCGGGCAGGACTTCGACCAATCCGTCGGTCGGCACGATCATCGTGCGTGACGATGGCGCGGGGCCGATGATTGTCGGCACCGGCGTCACCGCGGTCGGTGGCCGTCCGCATGCCGAGACCGAGGCGCTGGCCGAGGCCGGCGAGCTCGCGCGGGGTGCTACGGCTTACGTCACTTTGGAGCCCTGCGCCCACCACGGCCGCACGCCGCCTTGCGCCAATGCGCTGGTCAATGCCGGCATTGCGCGCGTCGTGGGTGCCGCCAGCGATCCGGACACGCGCGTCTCCGGCAAGGGCTATGCCATTTTGCGCGCCGCCGGCATCGAGGTGGTGGAGAAGGTGCTGGCCGCGGAAGCCGCCGAGCAGATGGCGGGCTATTTGATTCGATCTCTGCGAAAACGCCCCGAAGTGACGCTGAAGCTTGCGCTTTCGAGCGACGGCAAGATCGGCAGGAAAGGCGCTGGCCAGGTTGCGATCACCGGCGAGATCGCGCGTCGCGACGTCTATCTGATGCGCGCGGAGTCGGACGCCATCCTGATCGGCATCGGCACGGCGCTGGAAGACGATCCGGCTCTGACCGTGCGTCTGCCGGGTTTGGAAAACCGTTCGCCGGCGCGCATCATCCTCGATCGTCAGATCCGGCTCCCGGAAGCCTCGAAGCTGGTTTCCGGTGTCGACCGGGTGCCGCTCTATGTCGCTGCCTGTCTTGAGGCTGATCCGCACCGTCGCGCTGCGCTTGAACGCGCCGGCGTGCGCTTCATCGGCACCGAAACCCATGACGGCGTCGTCGCGCTGCCGGAACTGCTCGAAGACCTGGCGGCGCTCGGCATGGCAAGCGTGCTGGTCGAAGGCGGCGCCCAGGTCGCCAAGGCATTCCTGGACGAGGGCCTGGTCGACCGCATCGTGTTGTTCCAGGGACCGGAGGCGATTGGCGAGGATGGCATTGCATCGCCGGTCGATGCCGACCATATCCCGGCTGGCTTTCGCAAGCTGCGCGAGATGCGCTTCGGCGAAGACAGCTACGCCGAATGGGTAAGAGACATCTAGGGATCAGATCGATGTTTACCGGAATTGTCACCGATATCGGCACCGTTGCGGCCGTCAAGCCGCTCAGTGAAGGCGTCGGCCTGCGCATCGATACCGCCTATGATCCCGAGACCATCGCCATAGGCGCCTCGATCTCCTGCGGCGGCGTCTGCCTGACGGTCACGGCTTTGCCCGAACATGGCTCGAACGCGCGCTGGTTCGAGGTCGAAGCCTGGGAAGAGGCCTTGCGGCTGACCACGGCCTCGGGCTGGAAATCCGGCACCAAGGTCAATCTCGAGCGGGCGCTGAAGATCGGCGACGAACTCGGCGGCCACATCGTGTCGGGCCATGTCGACGGGACTGCCGAGATTGTCGAACGCAAGGACGAGGGCGACGCGGTGCGCTTCACGCTGGAGGCACCGCGCCATCTGGCGAAATTCATCGCCCCAAAAGGCTCCGTCGCGCTCGATGGCACCTCGCTCACCGTCAACAAGGTCGAGGGCACCCGCTTCGACGTGTTGTTGATCCACCACTCGCTGACCGTGACCACCTGGGGTGAGCGCAAGGCCGGCGACCGCGTCAATCTCGAGATCGACACCATGGCCCGCTACGCCGCGCGGCTGGCGGAGGCGGCGAAAGAGGGGCTTTGAGTGTTACCGGCCTCAGCCTCGACCTCGACTTAATCAGTTTTAATCGCTATGATTAAATCTGATTGTGAGGCTCAGATGGATACAAAAGTAATCACCGCTCACGTTCCGCTGCCGCTAGCCGAAAAGGTAGATCAGCTAGCTGCTCGCCTTGAGCGCCCGCGCGGTTGGATCGTCAAACAGGCTCTTTCCGCGTGGGTGGATTTGGAGGAGGAGCGCCGGCGGCTCACGCTTGAAGCATTGGCCGATGTGGATGCAGGACGGGTCATTGACCACCAGGCCGTTCAGGCGTGGGCTGAGAGTCTTGGCACCGACAAGCCGCTGCCGGTGCCTCGTTGATGGAGTTGAAATGGACCAACAAGGCTTTGTCCGACTTGGTCCGGCTCTATGATTTTCTCGCGCCGGCAAATGGCCCGGCAGCCGCTCGCGCCGTGCAGGCGCTTGCTGCGGCACCGACACGGTTGCTCGAGTATCCGCGTATCGGCGAGAAACTGGAAGAGTTCGAGCCACGAGAGGTGCGACGCATTTTGGTAGGCAGCTACGAAATTCGCTACGAAATACAGGACACGACAATTTCTGTGTTGCGCCTGTGGCATACGCGAGAGGATCGATAGGACCGACGTCCATCCCACAATCTTCCGCTTGCGATCAATCCGGCTTCGGCCTAAGTCACCGGCAACCCCCCGGAGATTTTTATGGCAGGCACATCCCAACACGGCAAAGCCTTCATTCGTCCGAAGGCGAAGGCGCATCTGCTGATTGTCGAAGCGCGCTTCCACGACGACCTTGCCGACGCGCTGCTCGAAGGCGCGACAAGCGCGCTCGATGAAGCGGGCGCGACCTATGACGTCATCACTGTTCCAGGTTCGCTCGAGATTCCCGCGGTCATCACCTTCGCGCTGGATGGCGCGGCGGAAGGCGGCACGAATTACGACGGCTTCGTTGCGCTCGGCACCGTTATTCGCGGCGACACCTATCATTTCGACATCGTCGCCAATGAATCCAGCCGCGCGCTGATGGATCTGTCCGTGCAGGACTCGGTCTGCATCGGCAATGGCATCCTGACCACCGAGAACGATGCACAGGCATGGACGCGGGCCAAGCGCTCGGAGGGCGACAAGGGCGGCTTTGCCGCGCGTGCGGCGCTGACCATGATCGCTCTGAAGGAACAATTGGGAGCGCGATCGTGAGCGAACCCGCTTCGCCCGGACAGCCCGCGATACGCCACGCCAACAAGCGCGGTGCCGCCCGTCTGGCCGCTGTGCAGGCGCTCTACCAGATGGATGTCGCCGGCAGCGGTGTCTTCGAGATCACCGCCGAGTACGAGGCGTTCCGGCTTGGCAAGGAAGTTGACGGCGCGCTCTACCGCGAGGCGGATGCGCAATGGTTCCGCGCCATCCTGACCGGCGTCGTCGAGAACCAGAAGACCATCGATCCAATCATCCGCCAGGCGCTGACCGATGATTGGCCGCTGTCTCGGCTCGATTCGACGCTGCGCGCGATTATGCGCGCCGGCGTCTATGAATTGATGAAGCGCGAAGACGTGCCTGTGGCGGTCATCGTCTCGGAATATGTCGATATCGCCAAGGCCTTTTACGAGGAAGACGAGCCGAAGCTGGTCAATGCCGTGCTCGACCGCGTGTCACGCCGGGTGCGCGGCGAGGGGCGCGGCAAGGACGCATCGTGACAGCCATCACCGTCGAGGTGGGCAAGGACGCGCGGCACACCGCTTTGATCCTCGCTGCCTCGCAGGCGATTATCGGCTCGGCGGCACCGATAGCCATCTCCATGGGCGCACTGGCCGGGCAATATCTGCTCGGCGCCGACAAGTCGTTGGCAACGGCGCCGGTCACCGGCTTCAACCTTGGCGTGGCGCTCGGCGCTTTGCCTGCCGCGGCCATCATCCGCCGGCTGGGCCAGCGCGGTGGCTTCATGACCGGAACGGTCGTCACCGCGCTTGGCGGCCTGATCGCCACTCTGGCGCTTTTCCACGGCAGTTTCTGGCTGTTCGCGTTCGCGCTGCTCGTGATCGGCGTCGGCGGTGCCTTCGTCCAGCAGTTCCGCTTCGCCGCCGCCGACAACGCGCCGCCGGAATTCAAGGCGCGCGCCATCTCCTTCGTGCTGGCCGGCGGCATCGTCACCGCCATCCTTGGGCCGCAGATCGTCATCTTCACCCGTGAACTGTTCGCGCCGGTGATGTTTGCGGGGTCATTCGCCGCTATCTTGCCGCTTGCCGCGGTCGGAGCCGTTATCCTGTCGTTTCTGCGCCTTCCGGCAAAGGCCGCCAGCAAGGTTGATGTTGCCGGCGGCGATGCCAGGCCCCTGGCCGAAATCGTCACCAGGCCGCGCTTCGTCGCCGCACTGTTCTGCGCCGTCGGCTGCTATGCGCTGATGAGCTTCGTCATGACCGGCGCGCCGCTGGCCATGGTCGGGTGCGGCCTGTCGGAGAATGATGCGACGCTGGGCATTTCCTGGCACGTCATGGCGATGTTCGCGCCGAGCTTCTTCACCGGCTCGCTGATCCATCGGTTTGGCGCCGAGCGCATCGTTGCCACTGGCTTGCTGCTGCTGATCGGTTGCGCTGCGGTAGCCTTGTCGGGCCTGGCGCTGTGGCAATTCTGGACGTCGCTTATCCTGCTCGGTCTCGGCTGGAATTTCGGCTTCATAGGCGCCACCGCCATGGTCGCTGCCAGCTACCGGCCGTCGGAAAAGGGCAAGGTGCAGGGTTTTCACGACTTCGCCCTGTTCGGCTCCGTCGCCTGCGCGTCGCTGCTTTCGGGCATGGTCTACAACGCCTGGGGCTGGGAGATGCTGAACTGGATGATCTTTCCGGTCGCCGTTCTGTGCTTTTTGGCACTTGGTACGTTGAAGCTGACGGGCCCGCGCAGATCCGACGCCTGAGCCTCGCCCTGACGTGACATGATGCTGTCAGGATAGCTTCGGTCGAAGTCGCCGCTTCAGAACAAAATTATTGCGCTGATACCCACTCTTATGAAACCGTATGCCCCGACGCCGCGTTTGGGCCATGCTCATATGCGGCCACCGTATTTCGGTTCATAGCAAGGGATTTTCACAATGTTTTCAATCAAGGCTCTGGCTGGCGCGGCGCTCGCGCTCGGCATCACGGCGGCTTCCGCCAGTGCCCAGGTGGTCGTCTCCTCGAAGATCGACACCGAGGGCGGCGTGCTCGGCAACATCATCCAGCTCGTTCTCAACGCTAACAACATCAAGACCACGGACCGCATCCAGCTCGGCGGCACGCCGGTGGTGCGCAAGGCGATCACAGCGGGCGAGATCGACATCTATCCCGAATACACCGGAAACGCCGCTTTCTTCTTCGAAAAGGCCGATGATCCGGTCTGGAAGGATGCAGCCAAGGCCTATGAGACGGCCAAGAAGCTCGACTATGACGCCAACAAGATCGTCTGGCTGTCGCCGGCGCCGGCCAACAACACCTGGGCGATCGCGCTGCGCAAGGAAGTGACGGACGAGAACAAGCTCGTCACCCTGTCGGACTTCGGCAAATACGTCGCCGGCGGCGGCAAGGTGGTGCTGGCGGCTTCCTCCGAGTTCGTCAATTCGGCGGCAGCCCTTCCGGCCTTCCAGACCACCTACGGCTTCACGCTGAAGCCGGACCAGCTGATCACGCTCTCGGGCGGCGACACGGCGGCGACCATCGCCGCGGCGGCCAACCAGACCAGCGGTGCCAACGCTGCCATGGTCTATGGCACCGACGGCGGCATCGCGCCGTCCGGCCTGGTCGTGCTCGAGGACGACAAAGGCGTGCAGCCGGTCTACCAACCGGCCCCGATCATCCGCGAATCCGTGCTCAAGGAACATCCCGAGATCGAGACGCTGCTGAAGCCGGTCTTCGCCAAGCTCGATCTCGTCACGCTGCAGGAGCTGAACGGCCGCGTGCAGGTCGGCGGTGAGCCGGTCAAGGGCGTCGCCGAGGACTTCCTGAAGAAGAACGGCTTTCTGAAGTAGGCGATTCCGGCGCGCCGCATGCGTGGCGCGCCGGAACGACCGGCGGGGGAGGGCGTGAATATCCGTTTCGACAAGCTCGGCGTGGTCATCGCCGCGATCGCCGCCTATGCGGCGTTCCTCGCCCCCTTCGCCACCTTTCGCGCCAACCGGATCGTTCCGGGCCAGGCGCGTTCGATTCTTGAGGCGCTGCCGGCAACCGCCGGGCCATTGCTTTTGGCTATCGTGGTCGTCGCCGCGCTCATAGCATTTTTCAGGACACCGCTTGTGCTGCGCCTTGCCGCCGGTGTGGTCGCGCTTGCCGCGCTGGCGCTGCTCATCGGCGTCGCCGGCACGTTCTTGACGCCGGCCGGCAACACCTTCGCCAGGGTATCTCCGGCCTCCGGTTTCTGGATTCTCATCTTTGCCTTCACGCTCTTGCTGGCCGACGTGCTGACGCGCCTGAATTTGTCGCCGTCGGCGCGCGTCGGCGTGCTGGTCGCAGCCGCGGTGGCGATCGGCCTGCTTCTGGTGTCGGGGGCCTGGAACGACCTTTCCATCCTCAAGGAATACGCCAACCGTGCCGACAGTTTCTGGGCCGAAGGCTCCAAGCACGTGACGCTGGCGCTTGGCTCGCTGGCCGCGGCAGTGATCGTCGGGCTGCCGCTCGGCATCCTCTGCCACCGCGTCGAAAAGCTGCGCGCCGGCGTGCTCAACGTGCTCAACATCATCCAGACCATTCCTTCGATCGCGCTGTTTGGCCTGCTGATCGCGCCGCTCGGCTGGGTCGCCATACATGTGCCGGGAGCGGCCGCGCTCGGCATCCGCGGCATCGGCACCGCACCTGCCTTCGTCGCCCTGTTCCTCTATTCGCTGCTCCCGGTGGTGGCCAACACGGTTGTCGGTCTCGCCGGCGTGCCGCGTGCCGCCAACGACGCCGCGCGCGGCATGGGCATGACGGACCGCCAGCGCCTGTTCGGTGTCGAATTTCCGCTGGCCTTTCCGGTGATCCTCACCGGCATCCGCATCGTGCTGGTGCAGAATATCGGCCTTGCCACCATCGCCGCGCTTATCGGCGGCGGCGGCTTTGGCGTGTTCGTCTTCCAGGGCGTTGGCCAGACGGCGATGGACCTGGTGCTGCTTGGCGCGGTGCCGACGGTCGCGCTCGCCTTCGCCGCCGCCATCATCCTCGATGCGGTGATCGAAATGACCGCCACCAGGCGCAGGGTTGAAACGGCATGATCGAGATCGAGGGCATTACCAAGCGCTATGATGCGACCACCGTTGTCGACGACGTGTCGATGGTTATCGAGCCACGCACGGTTTGCGTCATCGTCGGCACCTCCGGTTCCGGCAAGACGACGTTGCTGCGCATGATCAATCGGCTGGTCGAGCCAACCGCCGGCATCATCAAGCTTGACGGCGCCGACAATCGTTCGGTGCCCGGCTACGAACTGCGCCGCAGCATCGGCTATGCCATCCAGGGCCACGGCCTGTTTCCGCATCGCACCGTGGCCCAGAACATCGCCACCGTGCCGGTGCTGCTCGGCTGGGACAAGGCCCGTATCAAGGCCCGCGTCGATGAACTGATGACGCTCTACCAGCTTGATCCCGAGGCGTTCGGGCCGCGCTATCCGCACGAATTGTCCGGCGGCCAGCAGCAGCGCGTCGGTGTCGCCCGGGCGCTCGCCGCCGAGCCCAACGTGCTCCTGATGGACGAACCGTTCGGCGCACTCGACCCGATCATCCGCACCAAGGCGCAGGAAGATCTGCTGGCGATCCAGAAGCGTTTCGGCACCACCATCATTCTCGTCACTCACGACATGGAAGAGGCCGTGCATCTGGGAGACAAGATCGCTGTCATGGATGCCGGCAAGCTCGTGCAATACGCCAAGCCCGCCGAGATCCTGGCAAACCCGGCCAGCAGCTTTGTCGAGACCCTGGTCGGCGCCAGCGAGAGGCCATTCAGGCTGCTCTCGCTCGGACGGGTGCGCGACGCGGTGGAAAAGGGCACCGCCGATGGCGAGGCGATCCCCGGTGATGCCAGCCAGCGCGATGCGCTGGCCGAACTCCTGTGGTCGGGCCGGCCCGCGCTGCCGGTAAAAGGCGCCGACGGCAAACCGCTCGGCCGCGTCACGGTGGACGGGCTGGTCAAGCGCGCGGCGAGGCCGGCATGAAAGCCTGGCTGCCTCTGCTGCTGAGGCTTGCCCTGGTGGTGTTGCTCGTGGCCTTTGTCACCAGTCCAGGCTGGTTCGAGCCACTGCTCAAGCCGCTGACAGAAAACAACGCTCCCGCGATCTATAATCAAGGCAGCCTGCTGACGCTGACGCTGCTGCATTTGCGCACCGTGCTGATCGCCACCGTCGCCGCGACCATAGTTGCCGTGGCCCTGGCCATCCTCGTCACCCGGCCAGCCGGCGCCGAATTCCTGCCGCTGTCGCGCAGCCTAGTCAACATCGGCCAGACCTTTCCGCCGGTGGCGGTGCTGGCGCTCGCCGTGCCGGCTGTCGGTTTTGGCGAGAAGCCGACGCTGATCGCGCTGTTTCTCTATGGTCTGCTGCCGATCTTCGAGAATGCCCTGACCGGACTGACGACGCTGCCGGCCAATGTCATGGAGGCGGCGCGTGGTGCCGGCATGACCGGCTGGCAAAGGCTCACCAAGGTCGAACTGCCGCTGAGCGCGCCGATCATCCTGGGCGGCATCAGGCTGTCGGTGGTGATCAGCCTGGCCACGGCCACCATCGGCTCGACCGTGGCCGCCAAGACGCTGGGCGAGGTGATCATCGCCGGGTTGTTGTCCAACAACCTCGCCTTCATCCTGCAGGGTGGCCTGATCGTGGCGGCCCTTGCCGTGCTGATCTATGACGGTCTGTCGGCGGTCGAACGCTACACCGCACGCCGGATGGGCCGCGAGGCGGAATAGTCCTTAGGGGAGCCGGCGGTCCTGCCGCAGTGATTCCTTTGCGTCATTTCAATCGATCTAAATGAAAGGCCCATGCGGGCATTGTGGTCGCGGCTTTGTCTTTTGGGCGAAAGCCGGGCAAAAACTGAACAATATCTTGACGTTCCGAGCCCTGTTTCGCATACACCGATGCGAAGAGGTGGATTCCGTGCGCGGATTCCGGTCTTTGTCTCAACGGCCCAGGGAGGGGTTCATTTGGGCCAACAATCGAGGAAAATTTGGCAATGACCATACTTTACGCCGTCATCGCCTGCGGTCTGCTTTCTGTCCTTTACGCTATCTGGGCGACACGATCGGTTCTCGCGTCCGATCAGGGCAATGCACGCATGCAGGAAATCTCCGCCGCCATCCGCGAAGGCGCGCAAGCCTATCTGGCGCGCCAGTACACCACCATCGCCATCGTCGGCGTGGTCGTGCTTTTGCTCGCCTGGTGGCTGCTTTCTATCACCGCCGCGATCGGCTTCCTGATCGGCGCCGTCCTGTCGGGCGCCGCCGGCTTCATCGGCATGCATGTTTCGGTGCGTGCCAATGTGCGCACCGCGCAGGCGGCCTCCAACAGCCTCGCCGCCGGTCTCGACATCGCCTTCAAGTCGGGCGCCATCACCGGCATGCTGGTGGCGGGCCTGGCATTGCTTGGCGTCTCGATCTACTACCTGATCCTGACCGGTCCCATGGGCCTGCAGCCCAATGACCGTATCGTCATCGACTCGCTGGTCTCGCTCGGCTTCGGCGCCTCGCTGATCTCGATCTTCGCCCGTCTCGGCGGCGGCATCTTCACCAAGGGCGCCGACGTGGGCGGCGATCTGGTCGGCAAGGTCGAAGCCGGCATCCCGGAAGACGATCCGCGCAACCCGGCCACCATCGCCGACAATGTCGGCGACAATGTCGGCGACTGCGCCGGCATGGCCGCCGACCTGTTCGAGACCTATGCGGTGACGGTCGTCGCCACCATGGTTCTCGGCGCCATCTTCTTTGGCGGTACCGCCGTTCTCCAGACTGCGATGCTCTATCCGCTCGCCATCTGCGGCGCCTGCATCCTGACCTCGATCGTCGGCACCTTCTTCGTCAAGCTCGGCTCCAACGGCTCGATCATGGGCGCCCTCTACAAGGGGCTCATTGTCACCGGCCTGCTGTCGATCGTCGGCCTCGCCATCGCCACTTCGGCAACGCTCGGCTGGGGCGAGGTCGGTACTGTCGCCGGCATCGTCATCACCGGCAAGAACCTGTTCATCTGCGGCCTCATCGGCCTCGTGGTGACGGGTTTGATCGTGGTGATCACCGAGTACTACACCGGCACCAACAAGCGCCCGGTCAACTCGATCGCCCAGGCTTCGGTCACCGGCCACGGCACCAACGTCATCCAGGGCCTCGCGATTTCGCTGGAATCGACGGCGTTGCCGGCCATCGTCATCGTCGGCGGCATCATCTCGACCTACCAGCTCGCCGGCCTCTACGGCACGGCGATCGCGGTCACCACCATGCTCGGCCTTGCCGGCATGATCGTGGCGCTCGACGCCTTCGGCCCGGTCACCGACAATGCCGGCGGCATCGCCGAAATGGCGGGCCTGCCCAAGGAAGTGCGCCACTCCACTGACGCGCTCGACGCGGTCGGCAACACCACCAAGGCCGTGACCAAGGGTTATGCCATCGGCTCGGCCGGCCTCGGCGCATTGGTGCTGTTTGCCGCCTATTCGAACGACCTGAAGTTCTTTGCCGCCAATGGCGACAAATACCCCTACTTCCAGGGCATGGGTGAAATCTCCTTCGATCTCTCCAACCCTTACGTCGTCGCCGGCCTGATCTTCGGCGGCCTGATCCCGTATCTGTTCGGTGGCATCGCCATGACGGCCGTTGGCCGCGCGGCGGGCGCTATCGTCGAGGAGGTTCGCAAGCAGTTCCGCGAAGATCCGGGCATCATGGCAGGCACGTCCAAGCCGAACTATGCGCGTGCGGTCGATCTTCTGACCAAGGCGGCGATCCGGGAGATGATTATCCCGTCGCTGCTGCCGGTGCTGGCGCCGCTCGTCGTCTATTTCGGCGTGCTGCTGATCTCCGGTTCGAAAGCATCGGCCTTCGCGGCCCTCGGAGCCTCGCTGCTCGGCGTTATCGTCAACGGCCTGTTCGTCGCCATCTCGATGACCTCGGGCGGTGGCGCATGGGACAATGCGAAGAAATCGTTCGAGGATGGGTTCACCGACAAGGACGGCGTCAAGCACCTCAAGGGCTCCGAGGCGCACAAGGCTTCGGTGACCGGCGATACGGTCGGCGATCCCTACAAGGACACCGCGGGCCCCGCGGTCAACCCGGCGATCAAGATCACCAACATCGTGGCCCTCCTGCTGCTGGCCGTGCTCGCGCACGGCTAACCGGCCGGGCCGGTGGTCCGAAAAAGCCCGCGGGGAGCGATCCCCGCGGGCTTTTCATTTAATGCGTCGGCTTCGACGTGATCTCAACCGCCGCTGGCGTCCGTATCCGGGCGGCTGCCGTAGATCTCCGACAGTTCCCGCACACCCGGCTCGCGCTCGGGCATTGGCGGGAGGCCGCGAATCTCGCGCAGCAGCGCGACGAATGCGCCACGTTTGTGTCGATGACGGAAGGACCGCGCCCTGGGGTGGATGCCGCAAGCCGCGAGCAATCTGCGCCTGAGATAGGTGGCTCTTGTCGAGCGAGGCGGTCCGTCGGCACCGGCAAGAACTCTGACACGCAAGGTGTTGGGCGTCTCCATTGCCGCGACGAGCTCTTCCTGTTCCGTCGCCAGGTCTTCGACATAGCTGCCTCGGCGGTTGCCGGAATGCAGCTTGAGCACGGTCAGATGCGGCATCGTTGCGATGACCGCACCCTTTCGCCAAGCTCGGAACAACCAGTCCTGCGATGACTCGCAGAAGCACTGACTGGCCGGACGCCAAGGCCCCAACCAGTCCAACGCCGTCCGCCGCACAATCTGGGCCGATCCGAACCCGGTCGTTGACGCGGGATCGTAGAAGCCGTCCTTGCCGATCCCGAATATCGAGTTCTTGACAGGCTTGCCATCGACCAGCGGTGGTTCGACAACGACGCCCCTTGCGATCACCACGTCGGCGCCGGTCGCATCGATCCATCCCGTGGTTGCCGCGAGATGGTCCGGAAACCAGAGGTCGTCATGGTTGAGCAAGGCGACGAACCGGCCGCGTGCCCTGGCAAAGCCGATATTGTTGGGGCCGGACTGCTCGCCGAAATTGACCGGCAGGTTGATATAGACGATGCGCGGATCGGCGAATTCAACGATGACCGCCGCCGTGTCGGGGCGGCAGGCGTCGCCAATCACCAGAATTTCAAAGTCCTGCAGGGTCTGGCCCAAGACGCTGCGCAATGCTTGCCGCAAGGCGGCCGGGCGGTCGTGGGTTGCGATCACCACCGAGACGAGCGGCGACTTCTGCCCGGCTGCCTCGGACTGGCCGGGGCGCGCCACGCTACACCAGCTTATAGGGGATGTGATCGGTGTCCGGCGGCAGGCGCCAATGGTCAGGCGCGTCATACGCATAGGCCTTGTCGACGAGATTGAGCAGCAGGGCGATCTCCGGCCCGAGCGCCGTCACACCGTGCCACACGCCGGGCGGGATGATGACGATCGCCGGTCGCAACGCGCCGACGATCTTGTGCCAGACAGTGCCGAAGCTGGGCGAGGCCTTTCGGCCGTCATAGAGCGATATGCGCACGCTCCCGACACAGCAGAAGAGCCGATCCAGTGTCGCCTCATGCGCATGCCAGCCGGTTACCGCACCTGGATACATCGTGCGCTGGAAGACCTGGCCGACCGGCGACTGATCGAGATTCCACTCGTCCCGGAATACCTCGGTGAGATAGCCGTTGGACGTCGCGACAGGGCTGATTTCCTTGACCCTGACGCCGTCGATTGCCGGAGGATCGATGGCAAGCCAGTCGGAGGTCACGGTTTGCCTGTCAGACGTGCCGGTGGCCATCCAGCCGTCCGGCGCTACGCGTTCGCCACTGCTCATTTTCAAAAACCCCAAAGCCCGGGGGATTTGATACGGGCTTGCCCCATTGCTGGCAAGCTGGCCTTGCCTTGGCCAAACAAAAACCCGTGAGATCGCTCCCACGGGTTTTCGGTCGCCTGAGATGTTGCTGTTGCCCGAAAGGAAGCAGGGTTCTGATGATCAGGGAGTTCCGCCGCCGGGAATGCTGGGCGCCAGCTTGCTGGCGCCGTTGATGATCTGGCTGAGGAAGTTCTGGTCCTTGCCGCCAGTCGGCGTGGTGCGCGAAATGAAGTCGAAAATCTTGCCGTCCTTCAAGCCGTAATTGGCGATCTGGCTGACGCGGCCGTCGGCCCCGAAATAGACCGCGAGCACTTTCTGGTCGACGAGCCTGGGCTTGTCGAAGGCCACATAGCGTTTGCGGGTTTGCGAAATGTAATAAAACGCCTCGTTGTCGAACGTCGCCGTCGTCGATGGCGTGCCAAGCGCCAGAAGCACCTGCTCGCGGCTGGAGCCGACAGGCACCGAATCGACGGCCTGCTGATCGTAGACATACCCTTGCGTAAACGTCTCGCTTGGATTGAGGTCGCCGATCATCTTGTTGGTGTGGCACGCCGAGAGCGCCGATACGACGAGCAGCAGTGAGATCGCGCCAGCAGGCCTGGACGAGAAGGTCGACTTGAAATTCAGCGCGCGCAACAACAATTCTCCATTATATCGCCGCAACTTGCGCTGGGCCGCAAAACCGGTAAACCAGCTTGCCTGCCGATGCAACAAGGCCAATTCAACAAACGGTCCCCGGAGACCATCCCCATGTTCCAGCGCCTTTTTGGTCGCGAACGCCACGCCAACCGCGCCATCACCGACGCGCTCTACGCACAAATCGTGGCAGCGGCGCGGCAGACTGTATTTTATTCCCATTGGAATGTACCGGACACGCCGCTCGGCCGTTTCGAGATGCTTTCGCTGCATATGTTCCTGTTCCAGCATCGCTTGCGCGGTGAAGACGGCGTGGCGCAGGAGATCGCCCAGGTGCTGATCGACGAGTTCTTCCTCGACGTCGATCATTCGCTGCGGGAGTTGGGCATTGGCGATGTGGGCGTGCCCAAACGCATGAAGAAGCTGGCGAAGATGTTTTATGGCCGTACCGCCGCCTATGATGATGCGCTGGAAAGAAACGACCAGGACGGGCTGACCGCGGCACTTGCCCGCAATGTTCGGCCCGACACCGGCGCGTGGCCGGAGGCATCGCAATTGGCCGACTATGTCGCCGACGCTTGCCGGCAACTGGCCGCTCAGCCGTCCGAATCAATCGTTTCCGGTACGGCGACGTTTCCGCTCGCCAAGGGAGGTGCTTGATGAAACACGCTGATACGCGAAGCCCGGTATCGTTTTTCGCCAATGTCGCCCGCCTGCCGCAGAAGGGCCTGCCCGTGGTGATCGAGGCCGATGCCGCCCAGCGCGCGGCGCTCGCCGGGGAGCATGGGCTGCTTTCGGTGGAAGCCTATCGTGCGGAGCTCCTTGTGGCGTCCTGGAAGCGCAATGGCGTGAAGGTCAGCGGCCGTGTCGAGGCCGACATCACCCAGGCCTGCATCGTCACGCTCGATCCGGTCCAGGCGCATATCGACGAGCCGGTCGAGGCGCTGCTGTTGCCCGAGGACTCCAAGCTTGGACGGCAGGGATTCGAAGGCGGCGGCGAGATACTTCTCGATGCGGACGGGCCCGACAGTCCCGAAACATTTTCCGGCGACACCATCGATGTCGGGGCACTCGCCGAACAGTTCTTCGGATTGGCGATCGACCCTTATCCGCGCAAGGCGGGCGCGTCGCTGGACACCGGCGGCAGGACCGAAGCGGCTGAGAATGAATTTCAGCAAAAACTGCGATCCTTGCTGGGAAAATCCTGAAAACCTCGCCCGCGATGGAAAAGTCGGTTGTGTGAAAACCCAAAACCGCTATTTTCGCCGAACCTTCGCGATCACTAAAGCGACCTGCCGCATAACCGTGAGATAAATACCGCGTGATCAGGATTTCCATCGATGCCATGGGCGGCGATCACGGACCATCCGTGGTCATTCCGGCGCTCATGACGGTCGCGACCCGCCGTCCCGACATCCGCTTCGTCATCTACGGGCGTGAGGAACTGGTGCGCCCCGAACTGGCCAAGTTCCCCAAATTGGCCGAGGTGAGCGAATTCTTCCACTGCGAGATCGCGGTCAGGATGGACGACAAGCCCAGCCAGGCGCTGCGCCATGGCCGCTGGAAGTCGTCGATGTGGAAGGCGGTCGAAGCGGTCAAGTCGGGTGCCGCGGACGCCTGCATCTCCGCCGGTAACACGGGCGCGTTGATGGCGATGTCGAAATTCTGCCTGCGCACCATGGCCACCATCGATCGCCCGGCGATCGCGGCATTGTGGCCTACATTGCGCGGCGAAAGCGTGGTTCTGGACGTCGGCGCCACCATCGGCGCCGATGCCCAACAGCTCATCGATTTTGCCATTCTCGGCACCGGCATGGCGCGCTCCGTGTTCGGCATCGCCCGACCGACGGTTGGCCTGCTCAATGTCGGCGTGGAAGAGATCAAGGGCCAGGAAGAGGTCAAGGAAGCAGGACGCATGCTGCGCGAGGCCAACATGGCCTCGATGAACTATCATGGCTTTGTCGAAGGCGACGATATCGGCAGGGGCACGGTCGACGTGGTGGTGACCGAAGGCTTCGCCGGCAATATCGCGCTGAAGACGGCGGAAGGCACCGCGCGCCAGATCGCAGGTTATCTGCGCGCCGCCATGAGCCGCACCCTGATGGCCAAGATAGGCTATGTCTTCGCCAAGGGCGCCTTCGATCGCCTGCGCGAAAAGATGGATGTCGGCCGCTCCAATGGCGGCGTGTTCCTGGGGCTGAGCGGCATCGTCGTCAAAAGCCATGGTGGTGCCGATTCGGACGGGTTCGCCGCCGCGATCGAACTCGGCTACGACATGGTTCGCAACAATCTGCTTGACCGGATCGAGGCCGACCTGGACCTGTTTCATGCGCGCAACCCGCGTGCCCTGTCATCTCGGAAATCCGACGTCGTTACCGACGCGAAGGAATAGGAAAGAACTTTGATCAGATCAGTCGTGCGCGGCACGGGCGCCGCGCTGCCCCGCCGCATCATGAAGAATGCCGATTTCGAGGGCATGGTCGAAACCTCGGACGAGTGGATCGCCCAGCGCACCGGAATCCGCCAGCGTCATATCGCGGCCGACGACGAGACGACGGCTTCCCTGGGCGAGGCCGCGGCCCGTGCCGCCCTTGCAAATGCCGGGCTGACGCCGGACGACATCGACCTGATCGTGCTGGCGACGTCGACGCCCAACAACACATTCCCGGCCACCGCGGTCGAGATCCAGAACAGGCTCGGCATGCATCACGGCTTTGCCTTCGACATGCAGGCAGTGTGCTCCGGCTTCGTCTATGCGGTGACGACAGCCGATCTCTATATCCGTGGCGGCCTCGCCAAGCGCGTACTGGTCATCGGCTCGGAAACATTCTCGCGCATCCTCGACTGGAATGACCGCTCGACCTGCGTCTTGTTCGGAGACGGCGCCGGCGCGCTGGTCCTGGAAGCGGGCGAGGGGGCCGGCACGATTGCCGACCATGGCGTTCTGGCGGCCAGCCTGCGCTCTGACGGCGCGCACAAGGACAAGCTTTTCGTCGACGGCGGACCGTCGACAACGGGAACGGTCGGGCACCTCAGGATGGAAGGCCGCGAGGTCTTCAAGCACGCAGTCGGCATGATCACCGACGTTATCGAGGCGACCTTCGCGGCCGCGGGCATCACCGCTGACGATCTCGACTGGTTCGTGCCGCACCAGGCCAATAAACGAATTATTGACGCTTCCGCCAAGAAGCTCGGGATAGCCGAGCAGAAGGTGGTGGTTACGGTCGATTTGCACGGTAACACCTCGGCTGCTTCCGTGCCGCTGGCACTGTCTGTGGCCGTTGCCGATGGTCGCATCAAGAAGGGAGACCTCGTCCTCCTGGAAGCGATGGGCGGCGGCTTCACCTGGGGTGCCGTTCTGGTTCGCTGGTAAGTGCCGAACGGGTCGGTTTCGGTCCTTGACCTTGCCGGATCAATTACTTAGGCTCAGCCGTTGTTGTGCCGATTTTATGTTTGAGCTGATGGGACGGTCGCATGGGGGGAAAGACACTTACGCGTGCCGACCTTGCGGAGGCCGTCTATCGAAAGGTCGGCCTGTCGCGCACTGAATCCGCCGAACTCGTCGAAGCTGTGCTGGACGAAATCTGCGAAGCCATCGTGCGCGGCGAGACGGTCAAGCTGTCGTCCTTCGCGACGTTTCACGTCCGCTCCAAGAACGAGCGCATCGGGCGCAATCCCAAGACCGGTGAAGAGGTGCCGATCCTGCCGCGTCGGGTGATGACCTTCAAATCGTCCAACGTGCTGAAGAACCGCATCCTGCGCTCGCATCAGAACAGCAAGGCCAAGGGCGGCAAATAGCCTCCATTGGCGGTTGAAAACCGGCGCCGCCATGACGCCGGGCTTGAATATTGCTTCACAAACCGCTGAAATAAGGTCCGATTCGGCAGCATGGCCGGATTGGTGTTCCGCGTATGGTCCATTCCGCGCAACTGGAATGAGCTTTTCTCTTTGGTGAGCGTGATCTCGCTGAATACCGTTCCGGATCACGCTCCAGCGTGAGGATTTCGCCCATGGACAAGAGCCCTGACGCCTTCCGCACCATCAGCGAGGTCGCTGAAGATCTCGACCTGCCCCAGCATGTGCTGCGCTTCTGGGAGACGCGCTTC
This sequence comes from Mesorhizobium sp. B2-1-3A, assembly GCF_006442655.1. Lineage (NCBI taxonomy): Bacteria > Pseudomonadati > Pseudomonadota > Alphaproteobacteria > Hyphomicrobiales > Phyllobacteriaceae > Mesorhizobium > Mesorhizobium sp. B2-1-3A. The sequence goes on along the minus strand of NZ_VFWK01000001.1, from coordinate 262,562 downwards.
AACCAGATCAAGCCGATGAAACGCGGCGGCGGCCGTCGCTACTACCGGCCGCAGGACGTCGAGCTGATCAAGGGCATCCGCCACATGCTCTACGACCAGGGCTACACGATCAAGGGCGTGCAGAAGCTGCTGCGCGAAAACGGCAATCACTTCCTCGTCGCCATCGGCAATGGTGACATGGCCGCAGTCGAGGCGATCTCGCAACGGAAGCAGGCCGATCAGGTGCCGCTGACACCGGCGGCGCAGCCGCGTGGCGGAGATGATGAGCTGGTTGGCCAGCCAAGGGTCAAGCCCAGCCGCCGCTTTTTTGGCCTGGGCAAGAGCGACGAGGAAGGTCCGGTTCAGCCGGATGCGTCGAAACTCTCGCGCGACAACCGGGCGCTGCTGCAGGAGGCGCTGTTCGACCTGCTCGAATGCAAGCGTCTGCTTGACCAGGTGCGCTGACCGCCGCACGACGCGTTTTGAAGCCTTTGGGCCGGAACTCGCCTTCGGGTGAGGCGTTACGTTTCCTTCTGCAAGACGCTCAGCAAGACAAGGAAACGCATGATGGCATCATTTTCGACCCTTTCGGACATCGACCTCGAAAAGCAGGTCGCGGCCCTCTCGAGGGAACTCGCGGCGTTGCGCAAGGCAATGTCAAAACGGGGCGGCGCTTACTATGAAGACGGCCGCGATGCCGCTCTTGATACATATTCGGATCTTGCCGGACGTCTGCGGGATGCCATGCCGGCAATCCGCAAACAGGGCAGGGTGATCGAGAAATCGGCCCGCGACCATCCGGCCGCCGCCGCCGCGGTCGGCCTTGTGGTACTCGGCCTGGTCGCCAGCCTGCTTTTCAACCGACGCTGAGGAGTCCTCTGGTCATAAGACAAGGTATTCAGCCAAGAAAATGGCGGCCGACCGCGAAGGGCGAGCCGCCATTGATCCCGGCGGCTTCATCAGGAGTGCTGCGCGGCGTCGGCCTGGCCATTCGCAATGTTGCTCCGGCATTTGGCGCGAAGCGCGTCGGCATAGAGGCGCACAGCCCCCTTGTGAGGCCGGCGCAGGAAGGCTGATTGGTCGAGCCGCCAGAGCCGCTCGATTTCGCTGGCGAACGCCGGATTGGTGGTGGTGCCATAGCCAGCACCGGGATAGACGACGATCTCGCCGGCATAGAGACAAAGGTCGGTGACAAGGAAGTCGACGCGGATGTAGTCGAGGTTGCCGGCGATGGCGGGGGCGATGGATACCGCCTGACGGACATAGTCGAGAAGCTGCGTATTGACGGGCACCGCCTGATCCTCGCGGGGATAGTCTGGATCGCGCCCGGGCAATGGATTGGCGTCCCGGTCAAAAAGCAACGAACGGCCGGCGGCCTTATCCTCGACCCAGGCATGCGTTACCACGCTGCCGCAGACGTGCACCTTGATGTCGGTTGCGACCCTTGCCCCGGAGAGCGCCAGCCGCTCTTCCACGAAAACGGTGGGAACGATCGGCCAATAAGCCCATTCGCCATTGCGGCGGCCATAGCGTTTTCTCAGCCAGTGCCTCGTCTTGGCGATGATGAGGCCGCGACTGGGGTCGCCATCGGCGACGAATATGTTCATCGCGCAGCCATGGTTTGTCTTGACCACCACGGCGCCGGCCAGCAGGCCCGGCGGGATGTCGGTGGCGTCGCGCCCGCGCCAGAGCGTCTTCGGTATGGGGATCCCGGGGCAGACTTCACGGATATGAGCCTTGGCCGCCAGCTTGTCGGTCAGCGTCACGAACAGCGGGTTGCGATCGAGAATCTTTCGCCAAAGCAACAATTCATGGTAGCGCACGGGCGCCGCCGGATTGGGCAGATAGCCCAGTTTCATGAAGAACCGCACGACAAGGGCAGGGTGGCGAAGTGTGAGCCACAATCGGGCAACCGACAGGACAAGGCGGTCTGTCCGGGAGAGGTCGGCCTTGGCCGTCATCGGGATACCTGGCCTGTTCGCGAAAGCCTGATCCGGTACAGTTGCCGGTCAGAAGCATCCCTTGCCGTATCGCGATTTGGCGCGGCGTGAAAGTCTCGCTTCTCGAAGTATTGGAATTGGCCGAAATCCTGGCCAGCAGTGTCGTCAGGCGAAATTCGATAGGCCCGGTTCATGTCGGGTCTGGCGGCGCAACCAAGAAGACCAGCCTTGAACAAGAAGCCAAGGCCGGTCTTCTCATTGCAGTGTGGTGTCAGGCCTTCTTCATCGTCTTCATGTGGTGGTGGTGATGATGGTGGTGGTGGTGGTGGCGGTGATGATGACGATGGTGGTGATGATGACGATGATGCTTCGCCATCGGGGCCGCATCCGCGCTCGTCGCGCCGATAGCCGGCACGGTGAAAGCAACTGCAACCGCAAGCCCGAGAGCCGAGAGGAGGGACTTCTTCATGGATCGTTTCCTTTTTTCGCAGGCAGATATTAAATCGGGTCGATAGCCCGACCGCCGCACATGGGATTACGCTCCCGAATTTTTTCGTCAGTATTTCCCGATTGTAGAATTTTGTTTCTGGACTGTTTCCGAAGAAGCCGGCTTTCCAACCATCATCACCAAGGCCGAAAAGCCGCGCTCTTTCCGGCTGTTTGGCTACATCGGCGGGACCACGCCATTGTTTCCCACCACGACGCGGCTGGAGCTCAGCGTCCCGTCGGCCTCACGCTGGGCGGTCACGAAAACCGTTGCGCCCGGCTTGAGATCGGTCGGCGTGGCCGGGGCAAAGGTCACGACGGGCGTGCTGTCGGGGATCGAAATCTTCTTGGTCTGCCCATTGTCGTAGGTCAGCGTCACGGCTCGCCCGCTTATGTCGGTGACGTCCGCCACCGTGCCGTTGGTCATGCGGCTGTTCGGCTGCAGGTCCCACGGGCGGTCACCCTCGCCGGTGCCTTTCAAGGCAGCGGGGAAAATCACGACTTCCAGCGCCCCGCTGCCGCCATCCGCCTTTGAAACGGAAGCGATGCCGAGGAAGTCGCCTTGCTTGATGTCCTTTTCGGAGGCACTGGCGACGCCCGAGATCTTCCAGCCGGTATTGAGCTTGATCGCGGAGGTGTCGCCCTGGCGGGTTTTGACGGTGAGCAGGGAGGGCTCGAAGCTGATCACAGTACCACGAACGCGCAACGCGTCCGCCGCCTGAGCGGTCGCCGCACTGGCGATGAAAAGACTGGAGACCGTGCCGAGCACGAGGAGGGATGCCTTGACGTTCATTGCAGATATCCTTCTGGGAATGGCCTGGCTGGAACCGGATGGTTTTCACGCCAGTGCATCAGAACAACGAACAGGTGGGCCCAAACCTTCGAGCAAAAAGGTGCCGGCTGTTCAAAAGAACTTGATGGCGCCGATGTGCGTAAGCTGGCGCGAAGGCGTCCGGTTCACGATAGCGTGACGGTCCGTTTGGCTCTTGGCAAATCACTGGCGAGCGGGCATCTTCCTGCTCGTCTCAGGCAACACTCCATTTTGATCAAACTCTTTCAGCCACCGGAGTTGCCAATGCCCCAAAATGCAAAAATCAATGCCCTCTCCGAACCGTTAGTCAGTGAGATCGGGCCAGATTCCAGTAGCCTCAGAGCAATGCGGGAGACCCGCGGATACAGCTTGGAAGAGCTTTCCCTGACCTGCGGTCTCGCGGTCGGCGAAATTGAGGACATCGAGAACGGCAGGGCTGCCGATCCGGCGAAGCTGCGTCGTATCGCGGCCGCGCTTCGGCTGCCGCAGGATGCTCTCATCGCTTTCGCTGCACCGACACCGGCCGTACAAGGTCGACCCCTGGCATAAAACCGGCAACAGCCGTGCCACGGAACCCGTCAAGGCCAGCTTGGCGGGTTTCTTGTTGATGCATCGGCGTTCCCCGGCGGCCGGGCTTGCCGATTCATGAATCGCACGTGTTTATACGTGCCGCATCCAGATTTGCGCCAATCGCTCTGTGTGTCGGGCGCCCTGTGTGTCGGGCGCCCTATGTGTCGGGCGCCTTGTACGTCGGATTTTGAACCGTGAGTTTTTCGATATGAGCCTGGAATCCGTTCGTGCGTTCTTTGCCGCCCATGCGCCTGATGTCGAAGTCATCGTTACCCAAGCGAGTTCGGCAACGGTGACGCTGGCGGCGGAAGCGCATGGCGTCCTTCCGGCGCAGATCGCCAAGACGATCTGCCTGCGCGTCGGCGACCGCACCATGCTGGTCGTGACCAGCGGCATCGCCAGACTGGACAACCGCAAGTTCAAGGACCGGTTCGGCGGCAAGCCGCGCATGCTGGATGCGGAGGAAGTTGTCGCTGCCACGAGCCATCCGGTTGGCGGTGTTTGCCCGTTCGGCTTGCCGGCGCCTCTGCCGGTCTACTGCGACGTGTCGCTGCGCGAATTTGAAGAGGTCGTGCCGGCCGCCGGGGCCACCAACGCCGCGGTGCGGATCGCCCCGCAGCGCATGGTCGATCTTATCGGTGCGGAATGGGTCGATGTGTGCCAGGGTTAAGGTAAGGTACTGACGCAGCCGGCCGCCATTGTCTCACAATCTACCTGCAAGATAGTCGCGGAATTCGGTTGACCCGAGCGGGGTTATCACGATACATCGCGACCGGTCCGGAGTGTAGCGCAGCCCGGTAGCGCACTTGACTGGGGGTCAAGGGGTCGTCGGTTCGAATCCGGCCACTCCGACCATTAGTTCCTTGAAATCCCTGGTTTTACCGAAGGCGCCTTGGGCGCCTTTTCTCGTTTTTGAGGCGAAAGGCGCTCCAGTCGCCCGTTTCGGACACGGCGTTCCGAAGAAGTCCCCAACAGACAGCGAATGTTCCTGCGTCGGCGATTCTGGAATTCGTCGGCAAATCCCCTCGAACGTGTAGCATCGTTAAGCGAGAGAGGTGGGCTCCTTACGAATCCGTAAGTCGCGCCCTTGAGCCGATGTCTCATATGTTGACCGCGAACAGCGAACTGATTCAGCCCTTCGCTGTTCCTTGGGTGCCCACACCCGCAGCCCGCTGCACCCCCAAAGAAGTCCCAGCAGCGGGCTGGTCCCCACTGCGAACCAACATTTGTATTTTCATGATGGTGGTTGAGCCGAATTCATTCGGCGAGCGACCGTGTAGGCGAATACTTCCCCACGAGCCTCATCAGTTACGCGAATCCAGTCCCGCGCCCACCTTTGCGAGGCTGCCTCGCAGGTATTCATTTCCGATGCGGCCACGGCAGGACTAGTCGCTTCGACTGCCTTGCATCTGATTACCCGATCGTAGCGCATTTCTGCGACATCGTAGATTGGCATGCTACTCCCCTGCAACCCTTTACCCCAAGAGGTAGTATTGCGCAGCGCAAGCTCGACCGCAAGTGGCAGGCATGGAACAAAGCCGGCTTAGGATTATCTCGTCGACGCTTGGGTCGAGACCAAATCCCGGGATTTCCGAAGCTCAAGGCGGCCCGGTGCCTGCGTTGGGATGAATTGGGACACCGGGCCTGACCGGCGGACTGTTTAGGGACCGAACCGCCGGCTGGCAAATCTATGCACTGATACTAATATGGCCGAAGCATGCAAATGAAGGAGCCGCGCGATGAACGAAAAGCCGGAAACGACCTTCGTCGTTTCCGTTTTTGAGAAGCCACATTGGCGCACGGTGTTGACGACGAAAGACAGGGCCCAAGCGTTCGCGATGGCAAAGGGGATTGGTGACAAGGTGCGCGTTGAGACGATCCCGCCGAAGTCTGGCGAGCGGTAGGCTTTGTCGCCATCAATGGCCCGAACGGTGAAACCTGGCCATTTGGAAATGGCACTTCTTCCGGTTCGTCTTGGCTGAACCCTGGGCAGATCGCGCCTTCAGCGTCCTGCTTGAGCCAGAGCCGGCCGCAACAGCCGCTGATGGCGGTACTCCAAGGCGATGGCGCCCCAGATCAGGCCGAGCAGCAGGTAGACGTGGCGCCAGTGATCGATATCGATGAAGGTGCCGAGCCCGATATTGCCGATGAAGGCGACATAGGCGCACAAGAGGTAAGGCTGCCACGGCCGGTCGCGCAGCAGGATGCGGAACCCGGAGGCTATGGTCCACAGTACAAGCGTCAGGAACGACACGAAGCCGAGCCAGCCATAATCCATCAGCATCTTCAGCCAGATGTCGTGCGTGTCCTCGCCGAACATCTTGCCGAAGACCAGCGGCCCGATGCCGAATGGACGCTCCATCGCCATCTGGAAGCCGATTGCGTAGCGGGCGAAACGGCCGAGGCGGGCGGTGTCATAGCTTTGCTCGAGATGCGCACGGTTGGAGAACATCTCCGACACGCCGGGCAATTGCAGGATGACGATGACGGCGATCGTCAGCAACGACAGCGCGGCGATGGTCATGATCACCACGCGCAACCGGAACTTGCCGCTGTTGCTCTGCAGGAACAGGCAGCCGGTGAGCAGGATCGCCGAAACGGCGAACATGCCCCAGGCGCCGCGCGAGAAGGAGAAGAAAATGCCCGATGCGATGATCAGCAGCGGCACCGCCAGCAGCGGCATGCGCGAGACCGGACCGGTCAGGAGCAGATAGAGCAGATAGATGCCGGGCAGCACCAGGAACGGCCCGAAGACGTTCGGATCCTGGAAGGCGCCGGCGGCGCGGTCGTATTTGGTGAAGATCTCGGCGCCGGGAAAGGCATGGAAATAGCCTGCTATGCCGAGCAGCGACGTCGCCACGGCCGAGACGACATAGGCATTGAAGATCAGCCGGTAGAGACCTGGTTGCGTGGCGGTGACCGAGGCGAAGAACACCGCGCTGAAGGCCAGGAACAGCGACACGGAGAGATAGAGGGGCGTGAAGGCGAGGTCCGCCATCTGCGTCATCGAGATCATGCCGCCGATGTTCATTGTTACCAGCAGCACCAGCAGCGGCATGGCCGCGCGGGAAATCCGCAAGCCGAAGAGCGCCCAGATGGCGATCAGCCCGGCCATGTAGATTTCGTAAGGCGCCGGCTCGCTGATGACGAAGCCGGACAGGAGGATGCCGAACACCACCGCACTGAAAGAAATCAGCGCGATCAGCTTGGCGTTGACCGCGGCCGGCGGCAACTCATGGGAAATCGCGCTCAATAGGCGTTTTCCGTGTTGAGCAGCCGGATCGGTGTCAGGAACAGGATCCGCAGATCGAACAGCAGCGACCAGTTCTCGATGTAGTAGAGGTCGTATTCCGTCCGCATGCGGATCTTCTCGTTGGTGTCCATCTCGCCGCGCCAGCCGTTGATCTGCGCCCAGCCGGTGACGCCCGGCTTGACCTTGTGGCGGGCGAAATAGCCGTCGACAACCTCGTTGTAGAGAAGGTTGTGCGATTGCGCCGCGATCGCATGCGGGCGCGGGCCGATCAGCGACAGCGATCCCAGCAGCGAATTGACGAACTGCGGCAGTTCGTCGATCGACGTCTTGCGGATGAAGCGGCCAACGCGGGTGACGCGCGGATCGTTCTTGGTCACTGTCTGCTTGGCGGTCGGGTCCGACCGGTCGGTATACATCGAGCGGAACTTGTAGACCTCGATGATCTCATTGTTGAAGCCGTGTCGCTTTTGCTTGAACAGCACCGGTCCCTTGCTGTCGAGTTTTATGGCGATCGCGGTCGCCAGCATCACCGGCGAGAAGACGATGATGCCGATCAGCGAGAAAATGATGTCGAAGGCGCGCTTGGCGACGGAATCCCAGTCGTTGATCGGCTTGTCGAAGATGTCGAGCATCGGCACCGAGCCGATGAAGGAATAGGCGCGTGGGCGGAACTGCAGCGCGTTGGAATGCGCCGAAAGCCGAATGTCCACCGGCAGCACCCACAGCTTCTTCAACAGCTGCAGCACACGCGTTTCGGCGGTCAGCGGCAGCGACACGATCAGCATGTCGATGCGGGCGATGCGAGCGAACTCGATCAGTTCCGAAATGGTGCCGAGCTTGGGATAGCCGGCAACGATGGGCGGCGAGCGCTTGTCGCTGCGGTCATCGAATATGCCGCAGATGCGGATGTCGTTGTAAGGCTGTTTTTCGACCGAACGGATCAGGATTTCCGCCGCCTTGCCGCCGCCGACGATGACGGCGCGCCGCTCCATGCGTCCATCGCGGGCCCAGCGCCGGATCAGCTTCGACATCACCAGCCTGAGGCCGAAGAGGAAGACGAAGCCGACCACGAACCAGGTGCCGAACAGCAGTCGCGAATAGTCTTCCGACATCTTCATGGTGAAAGCCGTCAACGCCATCAGCGCGAAGGTACCGGCCCAGACCAGCAGGATGCGGCTGAAATTGGCGATCGGCCGCATCAGGGAAACGACCTGGTAGCAGTCGGTGACATCGAGCAGAACCACGGCGAGGAACGACGCGGCGGCGATCGTCACCGGATATTGCCAGGCGAGATAGTTGAAGAACCCGACATAGTAGAAATAGACGCAGAGCCCCGAAAGGAACAGGATCGCGAACTCGATCATGCGCAGGACGCCGCTGACCATGATCGGCGACATCGTATCGCGCCGGTATTGCGACGCGACCTGTCGGGCAACATCGTTCATGCCCCCGGGCGCATCGCCATCGGCCGGGCCGTCGAATTTACGCACAGCTTCTGCTGAAAAGCGGCGCGCGGGGTCAATCTCGTTCATGGGACAGTCCGCAAGCTTCCCCAGGGTGATTAGCAAAAGAGAGCTAAGAAACCCTTGAAACAACGCGTGGCTTTGGAAAGGCTTGGGGTGTCACCTGCCGAGCGCGGCGAAATAGGCCTTTTCGATTTCGGCGGCCATGACGTCGGCGCCGAAGCGCGCCTTGAGGCCGGCGCCGTCGGGCATCAGCTTGCCGTAGGCTGCGAGATCGGCCAGCGCTTCACTCATCTTGTCGGTGAGTTCGACGGGATCAGGCCTGATCAGGGCAGGGGAGCCGGCAGCGAAAATCTCCGGTATGCCGCCGACCGAGGTTGCGATCATGGGTCTTGCCGCTGCGAGTGTCTCCAGCACGATATAGGGCATGGCTTCGGCGCGCGAGGGAACGACGACGAGCGCCGCCAGCGCGAAGGCCTCCCTGGCCGGCATTGGCGGCAGGAAGCGGACATGGTCCTGAAGCCCAAGGCGCTTCACCTGCGCGTGGTAGCGCGGCAGGTCGTCGCCGTCGCCGACCATCACCGCGCTCAGCGCACGGCCAAGCCGGGGACCGGCGGCGGCCAGCGCATCGATGAAGATGTCGGGGCCCTTCAGGTCCCGCATCATGCCGATATAGAGCAGATCCGCCGCATCGGGGCCGACGGCCACCGGTTCGAATTCCGTGGCGCGCAGTCCGTTGTAGACCAGCGTGTTCGGGATCGGTGGCTCGCCCACCTTCCGGCGATAGGTTCGCCGCTCATAATCCGAGACGAAGAGCAGGCAATCGGTGAAGCGCGCCATGGAGCGCTCCAGAGCGAAGAACAGCCTCCCCGTGGCCGTTGTTTCGTCATAGTGGAGGGAGCCGCCATGCGGCGAATAAAGGCGGGCTACGCGAGACCTTGATACCCGCAACAATGAGCCGAACAGACGGGCATAGGCGCCACCCTTGGCGCCGTGCCCGTGCAGGACGTCCGGCTGCAATTCCTTGATGATCCTGTAGGTGCGCCGGGCCGAGGCGAGATCGCCCGGGCCGACATGGCGCTGCATTGGCGTGCGATGGATACCGAGCGCCAGCGTGTCCTTCATCTGCTCGAACAGGCGTTCCTCGAATTCGCCGCCGGTGGTCGAATCGCAGACGATCCCGACCACATGACCGGCCGCGACCTGAGCTTCCGTCAGGTCGCGCACATGCCGGAAAATTCCTCCGACGGGTGAACGAAAGCAGTGGACGATCCTGAGCTTGTCCGCCACGTGGTATCTGTCAGAACAGGCGTTCGCGGACGAAGACGGTATCTCCGGGCAGCAGCGGGTCGGAGGTGACCACGCGCCCGGTCATCACCTTGCCGTTGATATCGCGGGTGATGTCGACGCTTTCCTGGTTGGCGCGTGGCGTGAAGCCTCCGGCAATGGCGATGGCCTTCTGCACCGTCAGGCCGGGCACGTAGGAATACTGGCCGGCAGCACCCACTTCGCCCATGACGAAGATCGGCCGGTAGCGGTCGATCTCGACCGAAACGTCCGGATCGCGCAGATAGCCTTGCCGCAATTTGTCGGCGATCTCCTTTTCCATCTGCTGGGCGGTGTGACCACGCGCGGGTACGGCGCCGACAAGCGGGAAGGAGAGATAGCCGGACTGGTCGACACTGTAGGTGTTGGTCAGGCCGTCCTGTTCGAACACGGTGACGCGGACGCGGTCGCCGGCGCCGAGGCGATAAGGCTGGTCGAGGACCTCGTGGAAGGCCGCCGGCGGCGGGCGGTAGCTGGAGCAGCCGGCGAGCATCGATACGGCAAGCAGCGCGCGAACAAGGGAAGCAGTGCTTTTCATGACCGGATACGTACCTTCGACTGGCCGCTGCGGCGTCGCAGCAAACATCTGGGATCGGGTTCGTTATCATCCTGTTAGGGTTAATGGCCGGTAAAGGCGTCGGCCGTTAGATCTCGCGCCGGCAGGGATTTTGCCATTTTGTCGTTTTTTCTAGCCGCTCGCCAGTAATCCCTAACGGAGTATTACCGCGATCTTAACTGCTGAGTTACCATAGTTGTTTACGGTGCATCCTGACCCAGTTTCGGAGTAGGGATGCATGTCCGTTCAGTCCGCGGCCGCAGATGTCGATGTCGACCTCAGGCAGCTTTTCGCCAGCCTGGCGAGGAACTGGCTGCGCATATTGCTCTTTGTTCTCGTGGTGACAGGCTTGGCGTTTGCTTTCGCTTCGCTCGCGACACGGCACTACAAGGCGCAGACGCAGGTGGAAATCGCCCCGCGCGAATCCGTTTATACCCGCCCGGCCGGCAGCAACAATGACGGCGACAAGCCGATCCTCGACGAGCAAGGTGTCGCCACCCAGGTCCAGATCATTTCGTCCAACGAAATCCTCAAGCAGGTGGCGCAGAAACTCGGCTTGGCGCGGCTGCCCGAGTTCGACGAAACGATCAACATGTCGTCGCTTAGCCGTATGCTGATCCTGCTTGGGCTGAAGAACGATCCGATGGATATTCCGGCCGACGAACGCGTGTTGAAGAAGATGCGCGAGAAGCTCAACGTCTTTGGTGTTGAGAAGACGCGCATCATTGCCATCGAGTTCTCATCCGAGGATCCCAAGCTCGCCGCAGCTATCCCCGACGCCATTGCCGCTGCTTATATTGCGGGGCAGGGCGCGGCCAAGAGCGAATCGAACACCGCCGCCGCGGATTTTCTGGCGCCTGAGATCGCCGACCTGTCGAAGCAGGTCAGGGATGCCGAGGCCAAGGTCGCGGCGTACCGCGGCCAGTCGGACCTCCTGATGGGCGGCAACAATTCCACCCTGGCCACACAGCAACTGGCCGAGCTGTCGACCGAATTGTCGCGGGTGCGGGCCAACCGCGCCGCGGCCGAAGGCACCGCCGACAGCGTACGCAAGGCGCTGCAGAATGGCGGCTCGCTGGATTCGCTGCCGGAAGTGCTGTCGTCCGACCTGATCCAGCGTTTGCGGGAGCGCCAGGTCGAGCTGCGCGCCAACATCGCCGATCTGTCGACGACGATGCTCGACAATCATCCGCGCGTTCGCGCGGCGAAATCACAGCTGGCCGATCTCGATGCGCAGATCCGCAGCGAAGCGCAGAAGGTCATGAAGGGCCTGGTTATGCAGGCCGATGCCGCCAAGGCGCGTGAAAACCAGCTCGTCGCCGACGTCAACACGCTGAAGGCGGCCTCGGCACAGGCTGGCGAACAGCAGGTCGGTCTCGACGCGCTGCAGCGCGATGCGGCGGCCAAGCGCCAACAGCTCGAACTCTATCTGACCAACTACCGCGAGGCAGCCTCGCGCCAGGACCGCAACTATGTGCCGGTCGACGCTCGTGTCTCCTCGCCGGCTTCGGTGCCCTCCGAGCCATACTTCCCCAAGGTCGGGCCGATCGTTGGCGCCGCCGCTGCGGCTTCGCTTCTGCTGGCGGCGGTCTTCACGCTGCTGCGGGAGCTCTTCTCGGGCCGCGCCATGCGCCCGGCTACGGGCGCCCGTTTTGCACCGATCGACGAAGTGGCGATGCCGACAACTGCCCGCCAGGAGCCGGCCGCGCCCCTGGAACCAGCTGCCCGGCTGGAGCCAGTTGTCGCCAGCGAGTTCGCCAATCGTGATGCTGGGGCGTCATGGCCCGAAACGGTCGCGGAATCTGAGATGACGGTGCGAGCCCAGCCCATTGCCGAGCCTGAGCCTGCTACTGAGCCTGAGCCTGAGCCTGCCGCCCAGGCGGAGCCTGTCGCCGAGGCCGTATCAGCTGCCGAGCCGGAACCCGTCGTGGAGGTCCAGCGGCCGCGCTCCGTGCTCGGTGAAATCGACATCGAGAAGGCCGCGGAAAAGCTGATCGCCAGCGGGGCCGCACGCGCCATATTCGTTTCGCCCGAAGGCGATGAGGCAGCCGCGTCGGCGGTCCTGGTGGCGCGCGAGGTGTCCGACGCCGGCCTGCGCGTCCTGCTGCTCGATCTTACCGCCTCGGGTGCTGCTTCGCGACCGATGCTGGACAGCGGGCTTTTCCCGGGCATCACCGATCTGCTCGCTTCGCAGGCGCAGTTCAGCGACGTGATCCATGCCGATCTCTATTCCGACTGTCACGTCATTCCGGTCGGCACCGCCGATCCGGTCCGCGCCATGCGCGCCGCCGACAGGTTGCCGATCATCATGCAGTCGCTGACCACGGCCTATGATCTGGTGGTGGTCGAGTGCGGACCGGCCGATGCGCAAGGCATCAGCCGTCTGGGCGGCGACGCGACCGAAGTGTTCTTGTCCATGCTCGAGCCGGACGACGAGGTGACGCGGGCCGCGGTCAAGCTGATCGAGAGCGGTTACCCCGACCTGACGCTGGTGACGCCGCTTGGCCACGAACCACCCGGCACTCCGGGCCGGCGTTCGGCGGCCTGAACAGCCGCTGTTCGCAGACCGCCTGGCCTATCCCAGTTCCAGCGTCGTCACGCCGAATACCTTGTTGGCATCAAGCGTCGGGGGTGGGCCTTGATACATGCGGGTGGTGCTGAAGGTCGGTGAGAAGCCCGCGGCCTCGAGTGCTGCGATGAAATCGACTTGGGTAGCCGGGACGTCGATGTTCAGTTCGCCGCCTTCGCACGCATTTGACAGCTCTGCGAGCAATTCGAGCGCCGTCTGCGTGTCGTCGGCGAAGAGCGGGCCGACCTTGAAGCCGCTGCGGCAGGAACGGGCCACTGCATAGCCGGCCGCTCCCCACGATTGGATCGCCGCCAAGGCACGGTGAGGCGGCTGCAGCCATTGCTGCAGGAAAGAGTGCCGGGGCGCGGGAAAGCAAAGCGCATCATAGCCGACGATATCGGGCACCGGTTGCGCACTCACCATGCGAGGCCGCCCGGCGCCGACGGGTGAGCCCGCAAGGCGCCCGCTGTAGCGGATGGTCTCGTAGACCGGCCTGAATCCTTTGCTCTGGTAGTTGGCCCGCTGCTCTTTGACGCCATCCAGCCCGATGGTGCGCCCGGCCAACCTGGCCATGCCGGCGGCCCACACCGCCTTGCCATAGCCCTTGCCGCGCATGTCCGGACGGCTGATGTAGAGGCCGATGAAACCAAAATCGCGCCCATAGGCCACCGCCGAGATCGCGGCGACCATGTCGTCGCCGACAAAAGCCCCGATGAATCCCTCCGGATCCGCGGCCTGGAACATCGCCGCGTCTTCAAGGCCCGGGTTCCAGCCCTCGGCGGCTGCCCAGTCGATCAGGTCGGTCAGTTCCCGGAGGGTTAGCGTGCGGATGGTCGGCTTCATGGCGCTCATTTCGAAGCGAGCTTAACTGTCGTCCTCGACAGCCGCGGGCGCCGGCTGTCCGGCTGCCTTGCGGCGCAGCATCTTGGTCAGCTTCCAGATCGTCGGGCTGTTCTTGATGAAGGCCTTCAGCCGCGCGCCCTGCCGTAGCGTCTGCGCCAGGGCGCGGCCCTTCAGTGTCAGCGGGGCCAGCACCTCGAAATGCCGCGTTTCGATATCGCACCACTGCCGTTTGTAGGCCTCGTCGCCGACGGAGAAATCATAGACGGCAAAACCGGTGTCGCAGGCTTCCTGTATGTTGTCGAAGAACAGGAAGTCGCCGGGACTGCTGTTCGCGAGATCGTCCTCCGCGATCGCGCCGAATTCGCAGATCAGGCGCTTGCCCGAACGGCTCGACCCAGTGACGGCGCGCAGCTTGCCGGCGACCTCCAAGCCATGGAGCACGAAGGACGGCTTGTCCTCGGCCAGGGCTTGCGTGAACAGCCCCCGGAAGAAGGCCCGTGTCCGGGCGTCGCCGAAGACGTTGGCAATGCCCATCTTGCGGAAGCGATGTTCCTTCATCTCGAAGAAGGCGTCGAGCAGCCTGTCCACCTCGTCCGAAGTTCGCGCCTCGATGCGCCGGTGGCTGCCGACGGCCTCGAATTTGCGCGTCTGCGAACGATGCTTCTTGCGTTTGCGCTTGCCGCTGGCGCGCAGCAGCAATGCATCGAACCCACCGGCAAGGTTCACGGCCAGTGAAAGATTGGGGCTGGCAAAATGGTCGAGCGACGCAAGCGGATTGGCGATGCCGTCGAGATCGGGCAGCAACCGTTCCAGCGCGATGAGATCGATGTCGGGACGAGCCTTGGCGATGGCTGCGAACATCGCGCGGACGGTCGCGCGATCCGCCCTGGTCAGCCATTGGGTGTCGGCTGCCGCGAAATTTCCATTGGCGTGGCGGTCGCCCATGAAACGGGCGACCCGGAACGGGCCGCGGCTGACAATCTCCAGCGCCAGCGCGAAGACCGGCTTGCCTTCGAGAGTGAGCGTCGCCACGAGCAGATCCGGCTTGACCTGGGCGGCCCAGTTCAGGATCCATGTCGCGCCCTGTGCCGGCGCGCTAAGCGCCGACCGGCAGAACTCCGCATAGGCCGCTAGCCCGTCCGTACCCACGACGGAAACCGACAGCCTCTCGGCATCCTTCGGCAGGGCGCGTGGCGACGCCTCGGTCGCCGCGAGCCGATTGCCGTCAAATGACGCCATTGCGTCAACCATACCTCAATCCTTAAGGCGTATTGATCCCGATTTGGGGGGCGCTCAGGCGTATTCCGTGCTTGGATCAGCCTAGGCGCAAAAGGTGAATGAATGATCGACGGTGGGGAGGCAATCCGGAAACTGGCGCTCAACGTCGCCCGTTATACCGGCCTTGCACCGTTGGCGAGGCCATTTGTCGGCGGCATCGGCGCCATCCTGATGCTGCACCGCGTGACGGCGACACCGGAAAAGCCCGACAGCGTCAACCGGCATCTCAACATAGCGCCCAGCTTCCTCGACGCGGTGATCGCCGACATGAAGGCGGACGGCTATGCCTTCGTCTCGATGGACGAAGCCGTGGAGCGCATCAAGGCAGGCGGCAAGGGCGGTCGGTTCGCCACCATCACCGCAGACGATGCCTATCGTGACAACATGACCGAGGCCCTGCCGGTGCTGGAAAAGCACGGCGCGCCGATAACCATCTATGTCGCGCCCGGCCTGATCGACGGCACCGCCGATCTGTGGTGGGACGTAGCCGAGGACATCGTCAATGCGTGCGAGCGCCTGACGCTCGCGACCCCGAACGGTCCGGCGGTGATCGATTGCGCGACCCCTGCCAGGAAAACCCAGGCGATAGCCCGGCTGCATGCCTATCTCGCCACCGAGGTTCGCGAGGAGGATTTGCGGACCGTGCTGCGCGATCTGGCCAGTTCAAATGGCGTCGACGCGGACGCTCCGCGCCTGCGGACACTGATGAACTGGGATGAGATTCGCACTGTCGCGGCGCATCCATTGGTGACGATTGGCGCCCATACGATCAACCACAGCAATCTGAAGCGGCTGTCCGAAGCCGATGCGCGGCATGAGATCGGCGCGGTAAAGGATAAGTTGCGCGCCGAGCTCGGCAGGGAGCCCCGCCATTTCGCCTATCCCTATGGCTACGCGAGTGCCGTCGGCTGCCGCGAAGTGGGCTTTGCCCGTGACGCCGGCTATGTCTCCGCCGTGACGACCCGCCATGGCGTGCTGCGCGCCGAACATGCCGGCTTCCTGCATGCCTTGCCGCGCATTTCGATCAATGGCCGCTACCAGAGCCTCGCCCACATACGCACCATGCTGTCGGGCGTGACCACGCCGCTCGCCAATGCCGGCAAGATGGTTGTCACCGTCTGACGGGCTGCCTTGTCGGGCAAGGCGATCGAGCCGGCGAACATCCGCAACGTGTCAGCATTTGTGGAAATAGCGGTAGGTGTCCGGTGCGCTCATCCATTTGAAGTCGGCTGTCAATCCGCCATGCGCGTTGATCCAGCCGCGGATGTCGGAGGCATAAGCGTTCCACAACACGCCGGTCATGTCGGTGCGGTGCGCGAGGTGGAAGCCAAAGCTCGCCGCTGGCATCACGCATATGCGGCTGCGGGGGACATAGCCGAGCAGCACCGTGCAGGCGGACTGGCATTTGCCGACAATGCGCACATTGACGCCGCGCGCCGCCAACGCTTTCCACCGCTGGGTGTAGGCGGCGACGCTGCCGCCATGGTTGTCCGAGACGTTGATGGTTTCGGCTGCCGCGGCCGACACGGCCAGTGAGGTGAACAGCAAGGCCAGCCCTGCGAACATCGCTTTCAGCATGCCGGCCTCCCCAGGTGAGAACGGTCAGGATAGTCCCTTGTTCGTGGGTCGATGAATCACATTCGCGTTCTTGACGCGTGACCCTGTAAACCGACGCGGGCCTGTTTCAGCCTTTCGAGCGCGGATCCAGCATCAGCCACTTGATGATGCCCATCGCCGGCAGCACCCACAGCAGTCCGCTGAGCAGGAAGAACAGGAATTGCACCAACGCGCTCGATTCCGACAAACGGGCGACCGCGAAGATCGATGCGACGAGCGCATAGATGATCACCAGCGCCACCAGCAGGAACATTCCGATCAGCTTCTTCAGGCGAATGGGCATGGCTTGGCCTCGTTGATCTTTATCGCTTAAGCCGAACGCAAGATGCGTGCAACCCGCCGCGGGCGGCGCGACGGCGTGCCGCGCCGGATGGCCTTGCCAGCAGGGGTGCGATGGTTCACCTATCCGCGACTTCAACCTGCCGGGACAAGATCATGGCTGCCATATCAGCCGCCGCTACGCCATACGCTGCCCGCGACCGCGACCTGCACAACCGGGCGCTGGTTCGGGGCTGGCTTTATGTCGTGCTTCTGGTGCTGTTTGCACTGGTGCTGGTCGGCGGCGCCACGCGGCTTACCGAGTCGGGCCTGTCGATCACCGAATGGCAGCCGATCCATGGCGTCATCCCGCCGCTCAACGACGCCGAGTGGCAAGAGGAGTTCCAGCGCTACCAGCAGATCCCGCAATACACCGAGCTCAACAAGGGCATGAGCATCGAGGCGTTCAAGTCGATCTTCTGGTGGGAGTGGGCGCATCGTCTGCTGGCGCGCAGCGTCGGCCTGGTCTTTGCCTTGCCGCTGCTGGTGTTCTGGGTGACACGCCGCATCGAGCGCGGCCTGGGGCCGAAACTCGTCGGCATTCTTCTCCTCGGTGGCCTGCAGGGCGCCATCGGATGGTGGATGGTCGCTTCCGGCCTTGTCGACCGTGTGTCGGTGAGCCAGTACAGGCTGGCGACGCATCTGACGCTAGCGGCGCTGATCTTCACCGCCACCATGGTCGTGGCGCGTGGGCTGGCCCCGCATTCGGAGCCTGCGGCCGATCGCTCTACGCAGCGCATGGCCGGCTTCATCGTGCTTCTGGCGTTGATCCAGATCTATCTCGGCGGTCTTGTCGCCGGTCTCAATGCCGGTTTGAGCTACAACACCTGGCCGCTGATGGACGGCAAGATCATCCCCGGCGACCTGCTGATCCTCGAGCCGGCATGGCGCAACTTCTTCGAAAGCCCGAAGACGGTGCAGTTCGTCCATCGGCTCGGCGCTTATACGGTCTTCGCCGTCGCGCTCTGGCACATGATCGCGACACGGATCCGCCTGCCGGGCTCAACCCATGCCCGTCGTGCAACGCTATTGTTCGTGCTGGTGCTGGTACAGGCATCGATCGGCATCGGCACGCTGCTGATGCACGTGCCGCTGCATATGGCGCTCACCCATCAGGGTTTCGCACTGATCGTGCTGGGCTTTGCCGCCGCTCATTGGCGTGGCACCAAGGGAGCTTATCCCTTGCCGCAAGAGATCGCGCTCAGGAGTTGAGAGCAATTCCAGGAAAAGTGTGAGCGGTTTTCCGTCCGGAATTGCGTCAAAACAAACAGTTAGAGCGATCAGCTCGTCACATCCAGAATTCGTTGGACTGCGTGGTTTTCTCGCCGTCGAATTCCGCCTGGCGCAAAGCGGCGGCGGACGGCGTTGACTGGCTCTGAGCGGCCTTGGCAGCCTTGTCGGCGTCGGCGGCCCGGAGCGCGTCAAGCTTGGCCTGGGCCACCGCCATATCCTGCCGGATCTGGGCGGCCTTGACTTCATCCGTGATCGCCTTGGCCTGATCCTCCAGGTCCTGGATCTGCTTTTCGAGCGCTGCCTCCTGGGCTGCATTGCTCGAGGAACTGGACGAGGAATACTGGGTTGCCGAGGAAGAACCCGAGATCGCGCTGACCATGGCAAATCCTTGTGAAGCCAGGACATGGTCACTAGCCGATCATGGTGAACAATCGATTACTTCAGCCGTTCGCGGGTCAGAAATTCGTCCGCACGGCCTGGATCGCCTTGGCGATTGACAGCTCGCGGTTCTCCTCGGCCGCATTGTCGTCCTCGTGATGCCATGACGCGGACAGGCAGCCATAGGCGATGGCATGGTCCAGTATCGCGGGCGGCGACTGCCCCAGCGTCCTGGCAAAGACCTCGGCCATGTGCACGATCCGTGGGGGATCGAGGCAGAGCGCGTCGCGGTCGAGCGGGTTGTAGAACATGTTGGCGGCGTCGAAGCCGGGATCGCCAAGCACGCCCTTCGGGTCGATCGCCAGCCAGCCGCGCGGGCCTTGCAGGATGTTTTCGTGATGCAGGTCACCATGCAGCGGCCTGACGTCATGCGGATCATCCAGCAGCCGTTCTGCGATGGCGGCGGCCTCGACATAGAGGCTGTCATGGCGGGCGCCGCGGTCTGTTGCGGCTTTCTTGAACAGGCTGGCGAACCGTTCCCTGAGCGGCTGAAGTTCGGGCGGGAAGGGGTGCTTCGATGGCGAAAACAATTTCGCCATTACATCCGCCGCTATCTCTGTTGCGGCGTTGTCGCCCTGTTCATCGAGAACCCGCGAGAGCAGCGTGTCGCCGGCATATTCAAGCAGCATGCTGTGGCCGTCGCGGGCAAGCAGGCGCACCGCGCCTTCGCCCCGCCGCCAGGCAAGAAAATGCTCGCCGCGCAACTCGTCGGCGACATCGTCGAATGGCTTGAGCGCCTTGACGACGGCCGGCGAGCCGTCCTCGCGAACAACCTTCCAGATGCGGCTCGAAAGGGTCTCGGCAATGAGTTCTGGCGCGCTGACCTTCCAGCGCGCCGGAAAGTCCGGTGCGTCCATCAAAGGCCGAGCATCAGGTCCATGTTCTGGACGGCCGCGCCCGAGGCACCCTTGCCGAGATTGTCATAGACCGCCAGCAGCAGCGCTTGCGCTCTGTTGTCGTTGGCAAAGACATAGACCTTCATGCGGTTGGTGCCGTTGTAGATCTCGGGATCGATCTCCGGCACACGCTCCAGATGGGCGTAAGGCGCCACTTCCACCACGCCGCCCTTGATCGCGGCGAAATGGTCGGCAATGGCCGCATGGAGCTCCGCACCCGTCGGCACGTGGTCCAGGCCGCCAAGCTGCAATGGCACCACGGTGATCATGCCTTGGGCGAAATTGCCGACCGCCGGCTGCATGATCGGATCATGCGACAGTTTCGCATAGGCCCTCAACTCCGGCACGTGCTTGTGCTGGAGGGTCAGGCCATAGGGCAGGAACTCCGAGGCGTCCTCGCCCTTGGCGACATAGTCCTCGATCATCGGCCGACCGCCGCCCGAATAGCCCGAAATGCCGTTGACGGTGATGGGGAAATCGGTTGGCAGCAGGCCGGCGGCAACCAGTGGCCGCAATGTCGCGATCGGTCCCTGCGGCCAGCAGCCGGGATTGGCGACGCGCTTGGCCGTGGCGATCACCTTGGCCTGATCCTTGTCCATCTCGGCGAAGCCATATGCCCAGCCTTCGGCGACGCGATGCGCGGTCGACGCATCGATGACTTTGGTGGTGTCGTTGGCGATCAGCGAGACGCTCTCCTTCGCCGCATCGTCCGGCAGGCACAGGATCGCGATATCGGCGGCATTGAGGAATTCAGCGCGCGCCGCCGTCTCCTTGCGGCGCTCGGCGGGAATGGAAATGATCTCCAGGTCGCCACGCTCAGCAAGCAGCGCCCGGATCTGGAGGCCGGTGGTGCCGTGCTCGCCGTCGATGAAGATTTTCGGTTTCATGACCTGATCAAATTCCCTGATATTTCAACACTATATGCCGTGACCTTGATTCACCGCGGCACCATTATGATTGCCGTTGTTCATCTCTACCTGTCGTGCCTTTCGTTCAGCCAGCAGGCCGAGATATTGCATGGCGACCATCGAGCCGGCGATCGCCGTTATATCGGCGTGATCGTAGGCCGGCGCAACCTCCACGACGTCGGCGCCGACAATATCGATCTGGTTGAGCTGACGCAGCGTCGACAGGATCTTCGCCGACGAAGGCCCGCCGGCCACCGGCGTGCCTGTGCCGGGCGCATAGGCCGGGTCGAGGCAGTCGATGTCGAAGGTCAGATAAGTCTTCTTGCCGCCCGTGCGGTCGACGATGGCATACGCGATGTCGGATGCACGCATCTCCTCGACCTCATGGCCGTAGAGGATCTTGATGCCGAACGTGTCGGGCGCGTGCGTCCGGATGCCGATCTGGATCGACCGGTCGGGGTCGATGATGCCTTCCTTGACCGCACGGCCGACGAAGGATCCGTGGTCGATGCGCTTGCCGTCATCTTCCCACGTATCCTGGTGCGCGTCGAACTGCACCAGGGCGAGCGGCCCGTGGATCGCGGCATGTGCCTTGAGCAGCGGCCAGGTGACGAAATGGTCACCGCCAAGCGTCAGCAGGAAGGCGCCCGACTTCAGGATTTTTGTCGCCTCGCGCTCGATCGTGCCGGGCGTCTTCTGGTGGTTGCCGGAGTCGAGCAGGCAGTCGCCATAATCGACCACAGCCAGATGCTCGAACAGATCGCGCGAGAACGGGTATTGCGGGTCATTATCGAGGATCGCAGACGCACGGCGAATCGCCTGCGGCCCGAAGCGGGCGCCAGGCCGGTTGGTAACGGCGGCGTCGAAAGGAATGCCCCACACCACCGCGTCCGCGCCCTTCACGTCCTTGGTGTATTTGCGCCGCATGAACGACAGCGCGCCGGAATAGGTCGGCTCAAGGGCGCCGCCGGTTTTGGAGCGGGCGGTGAAGGCATGGTCGATGTTCTTGGTCGCCATTACTGGTCCTCGTTTTCATCGGGGTGCAACAACTACAGAACCGGCACGGAAGATGCCAGTCACGGCTTGGGGAGACGAAACGGTGCCGCCCGGGTACCACGGCAAGACAGGATTTGTATCATCATGACGCAGACCGCGTTTCTTAATCCGTCCCATGCCGTGGTGTCGACCCATGCCGGTACGGTAGCGGGAGAACGCTTCCAGGTTCTCGATTCGTGGCGCGGCATCTGCGCGCTTCTGGTGGCGCTGTTTCATTTCCCAACCGCCTCGTCGATCTCGCAAAGCGCCTTTGTGGGTTCGTCCTACCTTTTCGTCGACTTCTTCTTCGTTCTTTCCGGTTTCGTCATCGCCAGCAGCTATGCCAATCGGCTGAGCCGGCCGGAAGAGGTCGCCCGCTTCACGCTGGTGCGTTTCGGCCGCATCTACCCGCTGCATCTGCTGATGCTTGCGGCCTTTGCGGGGTTCGAGTTGCTGCGGCTGATGCTGCCGCAACTGCATGGCACCGGCGCAGCCCCTTTCACCGGCGGTTTCGATTTGAAGAGCCTGCTTGCCAATCTGTTCCTGCTGCAAGGGATGGGCTTCGAGGACCGGCTGACCTGGAATGCACCAAGCTGGAGCATTTCGGCCGAGTTCTTCGCCTATCTCCTGTTCGCGGGCGTGGTCTTCGTCGCCGGCGCGCGTGCATGGATATGGTTTGTCGCCGCTGCCGTCACCGCGCCGCTGTTCCTGCTCGGCTTCTCCACGCATCATATGGACGTGTCCTACGATTTCGGCTTCATCCGCTGTCTCTACGGCTTCTCGCTCGGCGCCCTGCTGGCCTGGTTTCAGCATGATTCCATTGCAGCGGCGCGACAGCTTCTCGCCAGGCGCGGCCCGCGGATGGACTGGACCCTTGCCGAAATCGTCATGGTGGCGGTCATCGTCCTTTTCGTCTCGCTGGCGGGCAGCAATGATTTCGGCATCGCCGCACCTGTGGTGTTCGTACTGGCGCTGTTTCTCTTCGCCCATGAAGGCGGCTGGATCTCCGCCTTGCTGAAGGCGCCGTTCATGCTGACGCTCGGCGCGCTGTCCTACTCGATCTACATGGTCCACATCTTCGTCCAGGCGCGTCTGATCAATCTTGCCGGGCTCGTCGAACGCAAGCTCGGCCTCGGCCTGATCGGCGACTTCGTGCTGCGCGGCCAACCCGCGACCGGCTTCGGCGCAGGCTGGGCCGGGACCGTGGCAATCGTCGTCATGCTCGTCGCCACCATCGCCGCCTCCTGGATGACCTGGCGCCTGGTCGAAATGCCGGCCATGGCATGGTTTCGCCGGGTGTCCAGGCGCATCTGACGCACCATCCGCTAGCCGGCTTCATTCACCCGCCTGTCACGGGCATCGCCTATCCCGGTTTCGATCCGGCAAGGAGCGATTCTCGATGCGGACAATCTGGTTGAGCCTTCTGCTTTCCACGGCAATTGCGGCCACCTCCGGCCAGGTCCTGGCTGGCGAAAGCCGCGCCAGGCAGATCCTCGACCGCTTCGAACATGCCAACCAGTGGCGCGACCACGTCATGGTGGCCGCGCATCGCGCCGGGAGCATCCAGGCCGGCAAGACGCTCTATGCGGAAAACTCGATTGCTGCGGTTGAAGGTTCAATCGCCATGGGTGCCGAAATCGTCGAGGTCGACATCAGGCGCTCGAAGGACGGCGAGTTGGTCATCATGCATGACAGCTGGCTGGATCGCACCACGACCTGCAAGGGCGAGGTGGTGAACTATACGCTGGCCGACCTGAAGGCCTGCCGGCTGGTGGTCGAGGGCACCGGTGCCGTCACCAACGAGCGGGTCTCGACGCTGCGCGAAATGCTGCTAGCGACCAGGGACAGGATCCTGATCAATCTCGACAACAAGCTTGAAGTCGGCGACCTCCCGGGCATGATCGCTGTGGCGCGCGATCTCGGCATGGCCGACCAGGTCATCATCAAGGAGAACCTGTGGAACCAGAACAGGATCGCCACGGTCAAGGCCGCCATGACCGCCATCGGCGGCGGTGTCCAGTTTATGCCGATCATCGCCGATGACGCGGTGCATGATGCCGGTTTCGCCGAGACGGTCGACCACGCTTTCTCGCCGCGCGCGATCGAATTGATCAACTGGCGGGCGGGTGCCGAGACACTGACCGAGACCGGCGGACCGCTGTTCAGCACGCGCATGCGCGCGGCCGCGGTACGCGGCAACTGGCACATCTGGGCCGACACCTACGCCATCGTCAACAAGCCCGGCGGTTTTCTCGCCGGCGGCCGTGGCGACGAACTGGCCGTGCAGGCCAGCCTGCCGCGCGAAGCATGGGGTTTCTGGGCCGATCGTGGCGCCACCATCATCCAGACCGACGAGCCGAAAGCGGCCATCGACTGGCTGGCGGCGAACGGTTTTCGCGTGCCTTATGCCGGGACGGGCGAACGCCTCGAACCCGCCGCGACCGCCAGCATCAATTGAGCCAGAGCTACGAGCGCTTGGTGCTCCTGTTTAACGGCGACGATCCGGACGCACCTGTAAGGCGCCGCACGCATTAAGCGGCCTTTCGCCCCTTGATCGCCGTCGACCAGGCGTGAACCGTGATCGCTCCCGTGGCGCTTGCCGGCAGTCTGTCCTTTAGTCGGCGTTTCAGCTCCGCGCTCTCCGCATCCGACAGCTTCCCGACGATTCCGCTCGGGCTGCTCACGACCATGGATAGCCAATAATCGTCGAAGTCAGCGAAGGTGCGTTCGACGACAAGCTCGCGCGTTTCGACATCGCGGATGCCGAGCTCCGCCCAAAGCGCCTTCAGCGCCGCGAAACGCGAGACCTCCGCGCTCGGCGGACGTGCGGCCGGTTTGCCCATCGCGTCCATCTCCTCCCACAAATGCTGCGTAGGGGTGCCGCCGCGCATAACGTCCCAGGTGTAGGACGCGACGATGCCGCCGGGCTTCGTCACGCGGAGCATTTCCGAGGCGCCCTTGCGTGGGTCGGGGACGAAGAACAGAACCAGCGCCATCACCGCGACGTCGAAGCGGTTGGCGTCGTAGGGAAGGGCCATCGCATCGCCAATCGACAGCTCGACCTGCTTTGCCGAGATTTTTTGCCGAGCAGTCGCAATCTGCGCGTCGGAGGGATCGATCGCGCAAACGGACGAAGGGGCGGACTTCGCTAGAATGAGCTCGGTGAACGCGCCGTTGCCGGCACCGACATCAACCCAGGCCCGTCCGGAGTCCGGCGCCAGCCAGTCGAGGAACAAAGCCCCGGCGGATCGGCTCCAGGGAGCCATGAAGCGCTCGTAAGCCGCGCCGTCGGTGAATTTGATCGGTTCGGGTGACGACATCTGAGATCTCCCCTAAGAATTACCTATCCAGATATCCTTTGGACCGAAAAGGCCGGTCCCTGTTTTGTAGCATGGTGCCGTGCCGCGCGCGACGGACCGCAGCAAATTTGCCCATGGCAAGCAACTGGCGTTCCTCGGCTCTGCGCTCGCCGTGGCCGGTGCGGCGCTCTGCGCGTTCCTGTTCATCCGCGACGCCGATCATTCCGCCGGCTGAGAGCGCACAATGCAAAAAGGCCGCCCGGAGGCGGCCTTTCGGTATTCGGAACGTTCGAGACGCTTAGCGCTTCGAGAACTGGAAGGAACGACGGGCTTTCGCCTTGCCGTACTTCTTGCGCTCGACGACGCGGCTGTCGCGGGTCAGGAAGCCGCCCTTCTTGAGCACGGCGCGCAGCGCCGGCTCGTAGTAGGTCAGCGCCTTGGAGATGCCGTGACGAACCGCACCGGCCTGGCCGGATAGACCGCCGCCGACGACGGTGGCGACGATGTCGTACTGGCCCGCGCGGTTGGAGGCGATGATCGGCTGATTGAGGATCATCTGCAGGACCGGACGCGCGAAATAGGTCGCGAATTCCTTGTCGTTGACGACGATCTTGCCGGAACCCGGCTTCACCCAGACGCGCGCAATGGCGTTCTTACGCTTGCCGGTGGCATAAGCGCGGCCCGACTTGTCGAGCTTCTGGACGTGGACCGGAGCCGCGGCCTGGGTGTTGGTGTTGCCGGTGGCGGCGCCCAGTTCTGCGAGCGAGGAAAGCTCAGCCATCTTATGCGACCTTCTTGTTCTTGGAATTCAGCTTGGCCACGTCGAGGACTTCTGGCTGCTGGGCGACATGCGGATGCTCTGCGCCTGCATAGACGCGCAGGTTCTTCATCTGGCGACGGCCGAGCGGGCCACGCGGCACCATGCGCTCAACGGCCTTCTCGACGACACGCTCGGGGAAACGGCCCTCGAGCAGCTGGCGCGCGGTGCGCTCCTTGATGCCGCCGGGGTGGCCGGTGTGCCAGTAATAGACCTTGTCGGTGAACTTCTTGCCGGTGAACACCACCTTGTCGGCATTGATGACGATGACATTGTCGCCGTCGTCGACATGCGGGGTGAAGGTCGGCTTGTGCTTGCCGCGAAGATGATTGGCGATGACAGTGGCCAGACGACCAACGACGAGACCTTCGGCGTCGATCAAGATCCACTTCTTCACCACATCCGCAGGCTTCTGCGAAAAGGTTGTCATGTTTTCTGCTCTCGGTTCTGACCTTCACGGGGAAGGCGTTTCTTGTTGCTTGGATTGACGATGGGCGCTTGCCCGCCGCCAATAACAAAACGGCGGCCTTTGCGGGCCGCTGCTTCGTGAGGGCTTATAGGCGAGGGCGAATTGCACGTCAAGCCAATCAAAACGCTCCCAAGCGGAGAAACGATAGCAAAAACAATGGCCTAGCAAAAAGGTTTTATTTTACCACATCGCCGATGCGCTTCGGCGGGATCGAATAGGTGCCCGTGGCATGCGCGATCGTGTGTCCTTCCGGGCCGGCGACGATGTCGATGTCGAACACCATCAAGCTCTTTCCCAGCTTCAGGATGCGGCAATGGCCGTCGATCGGTCCGGCCTCGGCCTTGCGCACGAAGTTGATATTGAGGTTGGTCGTGACCGAGAGCGCATTCGGCCCGGCATGACTGAGCACGCACACATAACCGCCAATGTCGGCCAGCGTGAAAAGGGCAGGGCCGGACACCGTGCCGCCGGGACGCAGATGCCGCTCGCCGGCGTTGAGCCGCACGATGCAGCCGCCGGGAAACACCTCGACCGCCTCGTAGGCGGCGGAATTCTCGTTGAGTTGCGGAAAGACGGTCTCCATCAGCGTATTGATCTGCGCTGCGGTCAGCACCGGTTTGAGATTGGTCTGGGCGGGCATGTCGGTCTCTCGTTCTGCGCAGGCCTGTATGGGCGCAGCCGGGCGTTGCTGGCAACACCTTCGGTCTTCTGGCGCAAGCGATGGGTGTTGGATGAAACCCGATCCGATATTAGATAGTCTGCCAGCCCGTTCGGAATCGCGGAGACCTTAGCCATGGCCGAAATCCTTGCCATCAAGCCTGTCGCTGTCGAGGGGCCGGTGACGACCAGGCTGGACAAGGGCGTGCTGCGCCTGACGCTCGCCAATCCTCCCGCCAACGCCCTGTCGCTTGGGGTGATGGCGGCACTGACCGCCGAATTCGACCGCGCCAAGGATGACAAGGCCGTTCGCGTCATCGTGCTGTCGGCGGCCGGAAAAGTGTTCTGCGCCGGCCATGATCTCAAGGAAATGACGGCGCGCCGTGCCGACGCCGATCGCGGCAAGGCCTTCTTCGAAGAGACGTTTGCCGCTTGCGCTCAACTGATGCAGGCGATCGTGCGCCATCCCCTGCCTGTCATCGCCGAAGTCGACGGCCTGGCGACCGCCGCCGGGCTGCAACTTGTCGCCAGCTGCGATCTGGCAATCGCCTCCCATGAGGCGACCTTCTGCACGCCGGGCGTCAACATCGGGCTGTTCTGTTCCACGCCGATGGTGGCGCTGTCGCGCAACGTCTCGCGCAAACAGGCGATGGAGATGCTCCTGACCGGCGAGACGATCGACGCGGCGACCGCCAAGGAATTCGGCCTGGTCAACCGCGTCGTGCCGCGCGAATACCTGAATCAGATCGTCACCAAATACGCGCAAACCATTGCTTCCAAATCATCTTTGGTGGTGAAGACCGGCAAGGAGGCCTTTTACGCGCAGGCCGAGATGGGTCTGGCGGATGCCTATGCCTACACAGGCCGCGTCATGGTCGAAAACATGCTGGCGCGCGACGCGGAGGAGGGCATCGGCGCCTTCATCGGCAAGCGCAAGCCGGAATGGACTGACGAGTAACCGTGGAACCGCGCATCTCCATCGTCACCATCGCCACGGACGATCTCGACCGTGCGGTGCGGTTCTACGAGGCGATGGGCCTGAGACGGCATGCCGGCATCACCGATGGCGTCGCCTTCTTCCAGATGGGCGGCGTCATCCTCGGCCTGTTCCCGCGCGCCAGCGCCGAGGCGGATTCGGGCATCACCTTCGCAAAGGCACCCTCCGCCGTCTATCTTGCCTACAACACCCGCTCCGACGCTGAAGTCGACGAGGTGCTGGCGATGGCTGAGAAAGCCGGCGGCCGCATCGTCAAGCCGGCCGGCCGCGCCTTTTGGGGCGGCTGGTACGGTTATTTCGCCGATGCCGACGGGCATGTCTGGGAAGTGGCGCACAATCCGGCCTTTCCAATCGCCGAAGACGGCACGATTTCGCTGCCTGATTGATGGCCTACCGCAAACAGCTGACACGGCTCAAGGCGCCCTATCTCAAGCGTATCCTGCTCGATCCAGAGCGGGTGTCCGACTGGGAAAAATATCCCTGGAACCTGCCGCTATTTCGCGGCCGCGAATTCGAACTCGAATTCACCACCCCGATCACCATCATCGTCGGCGAGAACGGCACCGGCAAATCCACGCTTCTCGAGGCGATCGGCGCTTTGGCCGGCTACGACGAGGCTGGCGGCGGCAAGGGCTATCGACCGGTCGACCACTCCAGCGCCATCGACAAGAGCGGCGCCGCATTGGCAAACACGTTCCGTGGCCACTGGCTGCCAAAGGTCACCGCCGGCTGGTTCTTTCGCGCCGAATCCTTCTATTCGGTGGCCCGCTACCTCGACCAAGCGGCATTGGAAGATCCATTCAAGCCACCGCCGCCGGATTTCCTGTCCTGGTCGCACGGCGAGGGGTTCATCCGCTTTTTCGAGGAGCGCTGCCGCAGGCAAGGCATCTACATCCTCGACGAGCCGGAGAGCGCGCTTTCGCCATCGCGCCAGATCGAACTGCTCAAGATGCTGCGGCGCATGAACCAGTCCGGCACCGCGCAGGTGATCATGGCGACGCACTCACCGCTGCTGATGGCTTGCCCCGGAGCGCAATTGTTCCGCATCAGCCGGTTCGGCCTCGACCCGACAGATTTCACCGACACCGATCATTTTCGCATGATGCGCGACTTCTGTAGCGACCCCGACATGTTTATGGAGGAAGCGCTGCGGGAAGACGACGCGTGACGGGCGCATGACAGACGACGATCTCAATTGGCGCATGGAAGAGGCGTGCAGGGAGGCCTGGCCGGCGGCGACCGAGACGGTCGTCGATGGCTGGGTCCTGAGGCGCTCGGGTGGCAGGACCCGGCGCGCGAACTCAGCCAATCCTTTGCGAGGCAGGCGGGGAGCGCCTGAAGCAGTGCTCGACGCTGCCGAGGCGTTTTATGTCGGCCATGGCCAGACGCCTCTCTTCCGCGTGCCTGATATCGCCGACGAACTGGTAGCGGCGCTCAACGGTCGCGGCTACGAGTTGGAAGGCGGAACCATCCATCTCCATGCGGGGATCGACGATTTGGCGGAGGTTCGCGACGAACACGTCACGGTTTCGCCAATGCCAAGTGAGGACTGGTTTGCCGCGCGGTTCCGCATGGGCGCCTATGACGACACCGACAGCCGCGTCTTTCGCGAGATGACTGGGCTGATCGTCGGTGGCCAGGCGTTCGTATCCTGCGAACACGACAGCGAAATTGCCGCCTTGGCCTATGGCGTCATTCGCAATGGGCTGCTTGTGGTGGAATCGGTTGAAACGGATGGCCGCTTCAGGCAGCAAGGCCTGGGGCGCAAGACCGTTGGCGGCCTGATCGACTGGGCGCGACAGGCGGGTGCCTCGGCGGCATGCCTCCAGGTTGTGGCCGACAATGTGCCGGGCCGCGCGCTCTATGCCTCGCTGGGGTTCAATCGCGAACTCTATCGATATCACTACCGCAGGAAGCCGTATGAACCACGATAGCTACGACAACACCTACATTGCCGGCATCCTCAATTCGGTGAAGACCATCGCCATGGTCGGCGCGTCCGCCAACGACGTGAGGCCAAGCTATTTCGTCCTCAAGTACTTGCTGGCCAAGGGCTTTTCGGTGTTCCCGATCAATCCTGGCCAGGCCGGCAAGGAAATCCTCGGCCGCATGACCTATGCCAGCCTCGCCGATGTTCCCGGGCCAATCGATATGGTCGATATCTTTCGCGCCCCGGCGGCTGT
The DNA here is from genome assembly GCF_006442655.1 of Mesorhizobium sp. B2-1-3A. Classification (NCBI taxonomy): domain Bacteria; kingdom Pseudomonadati; phylum Pseudomonadota; class Alphaproteobacteria; order Hyphomicrobiales; family Phyllobacteriaceae; genus Mesorhizobium; species Mesorhizobium sp. B2-1-3A. Next base: position 232,621 of record NZ_VFWK01000001.1, on the reverse strand, counting down.
GCCCGGCATCGTCGACGAGGCCTTGCGCCTCGACCCCTTGCCGAAGGTCGTCTGGATGCAGCTTGGCGTGCGCCATGACGAGGCGGCCGCCCGCGCCGAAGCCGCCGGCATCAAGGTTGTGATGAACCGTTGCCCCAAGATCGAGTACGGCAAGCTGTCCGGCGAGATCGGCTGGACCGGTGTCAATTCCGGGGTGTTGTCATCAAAGAAGCCGCTGATGCGCCAGGGCTTCCAGAGCTTTGGCGTGCGCCAGAAATGATGCATGTCGCCCAAAAGTGCGCAGCGGTTTTGGGATAACGACATGCACAAAAAGGATGCCTAAGGCGCGTCGCATGGATTCCTTCAAACGCGACGTGCCTTAGGCGCAAAATTATTCCGGGAAGAAAGGTATTTTCTGGCGCGTTCATCGCAGATCGTTTGCCAAAAGGTATTTTCTTCTTTGCATTCATGCACGGCCTTCGCCAAGAATGCGCGGCCAATTCGAGAAGTTCAAAGGGAGGTTTAAGTGACCCGTACGCCCGGTTTCAACACGCTCGCCGTCCATGCCGGCGCCAAGCCCGATCCGGCCACCGGCGCGCGCGCCACGCCGATATACCAGACGACCTCCTTCGTCTTCGATGACGCCGACCACGCCGCCTCGCTGTTCGGCCTGAAGGCGTTCGGCAACATCTACACCCGCATCATGAACCCGACGCAGGCGGTGCTCGAAGAGCGCGTCGCGGCACTCGAGGGCGGCACGGCTGCGCTTGCGGTCGCGTCCGGTCACGCCGCGCAGGTGATCGTGTTCCACAATCTGATGCAGCCGGGCGACAATTTCGTCGCCGCCAACAAACTCTATGGCGGCTCGATCAACCAGTTTGGCCACGCCTTCAAGAATTATGGCTGGGAAGTGCGCTGGGCCGACACCAACGACATCTCGACCTTCGAAAGCCAGATCGACGGCAGGACCAAGGCGATCTTCATCGAGAGCCTTGCCAATCCGGGCGGCACTTTCGTCGATATCGAAAAGATCGGCGACATCGCCCGCAAGCACGGCCTGCCGCTGATCGTCGACAACACGCTGGCCTCGCCCTATTTGATCCGGCCGATCGAGCACGGCGCCGACATCGTCGTCCACTCGCTGACCAAGTTCATCGGCGGCCATGGCAATTCGATCGGCGGCGTCATTGTCGACGGCGGCACCTTCGACTGGTCGAAATCGGGCAAGTACCCGATGCTTTCGGAACCGCGCCCCGAATATGGCGGCCTCGTCCTGCATGAGACCTTCGGCAATTTCGCTTTCGCCATAGCCGCGCGCGTGCTCGGCCTGCGCGACCTCGGCCCGGCGATCTCGCCTTTCAATGCCTTCCTCATCCTGACCGGCCTCGAAACCTTGCCGCTGCGCATGCAGCGCCACTGCGACAATGCCGTCACGGTCGCGGGCTGGCTGTCCAACCACCCCAAGGTCGCCTGGGTGAACTATCCCGGCTTGCCCAGCGATAAGAACAATGCGCTGCAGAAGAAATACTCGCCCCTTGGTGCCGGCGCCGTGTTCACCTTCGGCCTCAAGGGCGGTTATGAGGCCGGCGTCAAATTCGTCGAGGCGCTCGAACTGTTCTCGCATCTGGCCAACGTCGGCGACACCAAGTCGCTGGTCATCCATCCGGCGTCGACCACGCACCGCCAGCTTTCCGACGAGCAGAAGGTCAAGGCCGGCGCCGGCCCGGACACGGTGCGGCTTTCCATCGGCATCGAGGACGTCACCGACATCGTCGCCGACCTCGAACAGGCGCTCGCAAAGGTCTGATTCTTTACCCTCCCCCTTGTGGGGAGGGTCGGCGCATAGCGCCGGGGTGGGGGTGAGCCGGCGTGACGCCGGCTCTTTCATGGAGGCAAATTCTGTCCGCGCATTACCTGACAATATCGATTGACGGCGTCGAACCCGAATCTGGCGCGCCGGCGCCGGATCGTCTGATCTCGGGCGACCCGAAATTCCGCACCTGGAATGCCGAGGAGCGTGACGACGGCCTCTATGCCGGCATATGGGAGTCGACCCCAGGCAAATGGCGCATCGCCTATGACGAATGGGAGTTCTGCCACATCCTGTCCGGCGTTTCGGTGATCGCGGAAGACGGTGGCGAAGCGCGCACCGTCAAGTCCGGCGACAGTTTCGTGCTGAGGCCGGGCTTCAAGGGCAGCTGGGAAGTGCTTGAAACGACCCGCAAGGAGTATGTGATCAAGCTGTGATCACTTCGCCGGAAACTGGCTGAGGCAGGCTTCCGACGCCTTGTCGTGCGCCGTCAGCAGATCGGCGTCCTGCGCTTCGAGATCGGAATCCGATATCTCGTCTCGATAATATTGCGCCAGGAGGTCGAGCCCTTCCTGGCTGACGCCATAGGTCGGGATCTCGCGGGCAAGGCAGCCGCAGAGGCCGAGCGCACGATCGGGCGAGCCGATCTTGTGGTTGGTCAGGATGAAATCCTGCGTCGGGCAGGCGTCGAGAAAGCCGTTGAAGTCCAGCTTTTGCTGTGGCTGGTCGCCATGGTTGAAATAGGCCGGCGGCCATTGGCTCTTGCCGCTCGCGACATCGCAGCCCGTGGCGATGTCCTGGGCATTTCTCGTGAGGGTGAGCCAGGCATTCTCCTTGTCCCCTTTGGGGTACTCGAAATCCTGGCCAACCATCGAGGCCGTATAGGCATCAAGGTCGGCCTGTGTGAAACCGAGCGTCTGAAATCGGTTGATTTGGCACTGGCAAGCGGCACTCACTTGCTCTGTTTCACCCTTTAACGACTGTTGGCTCAGCTTGTTTTCTTGGCAAGCCGAGACAAAGGCGGTGCCATTCAACGACGAAGCAGGAAAGGTGGCTGCATCGACATAGTGCGTTCCATCCCAGCCGATCGTCATCTTGTCGGACTGGATGTCGAAAAACCCGCTTCGTTTGAAGGGGCTGAGCGCGATCTTGTCTTGCGGCATCAGCCGCGCGCCGGGAATGCCGCCGAGAACTTCCTGATAGCTGTCGCCTTCCAGGACGAACAGGAAGTTGCCGCAATTGACGCCGTCGCAATCCGGTGCGTAGCGGTAGGCGAAGATTTCAGGCAAGCCGTCGAGATTGAGATCGACCTCGATGGCGAAGGATGCCAGCGGCAGGCCCTTCGACCCGGTCTGCCGCTCCAGCAGGCTCATCGCCATCTTCTGGGCGATGGCCATGCTGTTTTCCCAGGGAATGTTTTCCGGCTGTTGCTGGGCGCGTGCCGCTCCCATGCAGGCGCATAGAAACGCCAATGCGAACGCCGTCGCCGGTCTCCAAAACAGTCTCATCGCGCAGCCCCAGGCCCGCTATCGTCAGAAGCCGACGGCGAGCGTTTCCAACCCATGGAAGTGGTAAGTGTCGCGGAAGCGGGGCTGTTCGGCAAGATGCAGTCGCGGGTGCCGTTCGAACAAAGTCTTCAGCGACACCTGCAGTTCAAGCCGGGCCAGCGGCGCACCGATGCAGAAATGAATGCCGGCGCCGAAGGACACGTTCTTCTGGTCCGCACGATCCGGCCGGAAGGCCTGCGGTTCGGCAAAGGCGCGCGGATCATGATTGGCCATGCCCAGCAAGAGCCCGATGGTCTGGCCAGGCTGTACGACGATGCCGGGCGCCACTTCGATCTCCTGATAGGCATAGCGCGTGAACATGTGCAGCGGCGCGTCGAAGCGGAGGCATTCCTCGACAGTGGCGGCGGTCGCTTCGGGCGAGGTGAAGAAGCGGCCGGGATCACCGCCTTGCGCCAGGATCGAGCGCACCGCATTGCCGGTCTGGTGCACGGTCGCCTCATGGCCGGCATTGAGCAGCAGGATCGCCGAGGACACCATCTCGTCCTCCGACAGCCTCTGGCCGTCCTCCTGCGCCGAAATCAGCAACGAAAGCAGGTCGTCGCCGGGATTCTTGCGTCGTTCAGTGACGTAGCCGCGCAGGAAATCGGCGAATTCGCCCGCGGCGCGGTTGGCCGTCTCCTCGGTTTCGCGGCTGCGGCCATGGATGTACATGGCGACCATTTGATGGGACCAGTCGAGCAGTTGCGGTCCCATCTCGACCGGCACGCCGAGCATTTCGGCAATGATGGTGATCGGCAGGGGCGAAGCGAAGGCGGGCAAAAGGTCGACTGGACCAGCCGGATCAAAACGGTCGATCAGCTCATTGGCGAGTGCCTCGACCCGCGGTCGCAGCCGTTCGACCTGGCGCGAGACAAAGGCCCGGTTGACCAGCGTCCTCAGCCGCGTGTGCACCGGCGGCTCCAGCTCCAGCATCGAATTGGCTTCGATGCCGTCGAATGCCGTGAGATGGCTTCGGTCCTGGCCGACGCCGCGGCTGTCGGGAATGCCGGCCGGGTTCTGGCGGCCGAAACGGCGATCGCGCAGCAGCCGGTTGACATCGTCGAAGCCGCCGAAGCACCAGAAGCCGAACTCTTCCCAGTAGAACGCATTCGATGCGCCGTGCAGGAAGGCATACGCTTCATACGGATTCAGGAAGAAAGCCGGCTCGTGCGGGTCGAGCCTCAGCTGTCGTGTGGCTGGATCAAAGGCGATGTAGGGGAGCGTCAATTTGGTCATGCCAGACCCATAGCGCGGCTTGCCAGCCTCATTCCAGACCGTATGTTGGCGCGCGACAACCCATGAATTGAGCCAGCCGAAGCGGCTGCGGAAGGTCTGAGCGGATGAATGTGATTGTCGTCGGTGCGGGTATTGCTGGTCTCTCCACGGCGTGGTCGTTGGTCAAGGCCGGCCACAACGTGTCGATCGTCGAGCAGGGACCGATCCCCAATCCGCTGGCCGCGTCGGGCGACCATCACCGCATCATCCGTCGCGCCTATCGGGCCGGAACCGGTTACGGCCGGCTGATCACCGAAGCCTATGAAGCCTGGGACGAGATGTGGGCCGATCTCAGCGAAAACCATCTCGATGCGCGCGGTTTCGTCTGCATTTCGCGCGAGCCCGGTGACGAGGCCGAGGAATACCGCGAGGGCCTGGAAGAAGGGAATTTTCCCTTCGAGCTGTTCGAGCCCGACGCCGCGGTCAAGCGTTGGCCTTTCCTTGAGCCAGGGTCGTTCCGCTATGCCTATTATTCGCCGGAAGGCGGCGCGCTCCACTGCCGCAAGATCGCTTCCGGCCTTGCCGCCTGGCTCCGAGCCAACGGCGCCAATGTTTACGAGCACAGCAAGGTGACGGAGGTCGATACCGAGGCCGGCCATGTCGCGCTCGAAAGCGGCGAAACCATGCAGGCCGATCGCATCGTCGTCGCTGCCGGCGCCTGGGTGCTGAAGCTGTTTCCGGAACTGGACGGTGAGTTGAAGACCTATCGAACAGCCCTTGCCTATGTCGAACCGCCGGCCGATTTGAAGGCGGCCTGGCAGGCCGCTCCCGTCATTCTCGACGTCGGTGGTAAGACCGACGGCTACATTGTCCCGCTTTCGCGCGGCACTGGCATGAAGTTCGGCTCGGGCCTGCACAAGGTGCCGACCAGCGATGCCGACTGGAACCGTGAGCCGGTGCCGGGCGAGGGCGAGGCGATCCGCAACCTGTTTTCACCGCCGATCGCCCGCATCGAGGAGTATGAGGTGACCGAGGTCGTCACCTGCGCCTACACTTTCACCGAGGACGAGAAATTTCTGGCCCATGAGAAGGGCAGGTGCCTTGTCGTCTCGGCCTGCTCTGGTCATGGCTACAAGTTCGGGGCGGCGGTCGGTCGGCGCGTTGCGGCTGCGGTCGGCAATGGCGACATCGCGGGGCTGAAGCAATGGTTGCGGGCGGAGGTGGCTTGAGTGCAAGCCAGGCCGAGGACGTGCGACGGCTCAGTGATTGAGCTCGTCAGCGGCGGCGATGACTTCGGAAACAATCGCCCGTACGTCATCTGGCGTCGTTCGGTGATTGACGAAACACGCCCGCAGCACGAACTGGCCGTTGATCGAGGCATTTGACAGATATACCCGGCCGCGCGCAATCACGCGGCGCAGGATCGCTTCATTGTCCTTCGAGCGGTGGCGAAAGCAGACCGCGCTCAGCGATACCGGCGCAAGCTGTTCCAGTTCAGGCCTCGTTGCGATTGCCTGAGCCAGCATTTGCGCATGGTGGAGATCGCGCGCAATGGCTTCGCGATAGGCACTGCGTCCGTGATATTGCAGCGACATCCAGAGCTTCAGCGCGCGGAAGCGTCGCGAGAGCTCGATCGATTCCTCAAAGAAGGCAAATGCTTCCGTGGGGTCTTCGCTCAGTATCCTGACGTAATCGTCGCTGTGCGAGAACGTCGTGCGCGCAATGTCTGGATGGCGATTGAGCAGGCAGCCGCAATCGAGTGGTTGATAGAGCCATTTGTGTGCGTCGAGCGACAGCGAATCCGCCAAAGACAATCCCTGGAATTTCTCCGGAACCGCCAGGGCCGCCAGTCCCCCATAGGCACCATCGACGTGCATCCACAGGGCCTCTCTTCGGGCGATGTCGGCAATTTCGGGGAGGGGATCGATCGCGCCGGAGACGATGGTGCCGACCGTGGCCACGATGGCGATTGGCGTGTTGCCGGCCTCGCGGTCGGCAGCTATTGCCGCCCGGAGGGCATCCGGGCGCATCCTGAATTTATCGTCGACAGGGATCAGGCGAAGATTTCTTCTGCCTATGCCCAACAGCGCGACGGCCTTTGGAATCGACATGTGCACTTGTTCGGAAGCATAGATTACGCAGGCTCGCGCGCCTGTTTCGTTGGCGGGCAGCTTCGCTTCCCGCGCCATCGCCAACGCCATGAGGTTGGCCATCGAGCCGCCACCGCACAGGCTGCCGGTAAATCCCGCGCAGCCGACGGCTTCCGCCAACCATCCAACAACGGTGCGTTCGATCGACGTCGCCGCCGGCGCCGACCGCCACGACGTCACATTCTGATTGAGCACCGCGGCCAGCAATTCGCCGAGGGCGCCGATTGGTTCGCCTGAGCCGAGGACGTAACCAAAGAATCTGCCGGTTGCAGGCCGCGCATGCTCAGTAATCGACTTGAAGTCCTGGAGGACGTCCCGGCCACGCGCATTCTCCGCCCAAGGCCGCGAGAAGAGTTCAGTCGTATTCTTGCCGCTGGTCGAGGGATACGCCCGACGTTCCTCGACGGACGCCCAATAGCTTTTGGCCAGATCCAGGGCTTCTTCCGCAAGATCCGATAGTTCTTGATTGGAAATTTCCAGGTCGCGCATGTCCTCGGCCCAATGGAGATCCGCTGTGGCGCAGGCTATGCTATCCCCGCTAATCCTGGCAATGCCTGGGAATATGCACGCGCCGCCAGCCTGACGATCCTTCGCGGACCAGCACGCGCCGCGCCACGGTCTGGTAGGAAGCGGGGACGTCGATGATGCGCCTTTGCTCCGGCCGCACCAGCACTTCCTCGGCGATCTGGTCGTATTGCGCCGGAATGACGACCCGCCGCGTGCGTTCAGGCTGGATCACCACCGTCTCGGCGACGCGTTCGTAGCGTGCCTTGTGCCAGATCTTGCACAGCACCTTGCGGCCGTGGATAACGCGCCATTCCCAGGAATAGCCGCCGCCATCGACCCTCACCGTGTGATAGACGGTGCGGGTGACTGCGGGCACGACCTCGTAGGTCACCTGTGCCGGAGCGGTCATCACCACGCGTTCGCGCGTGCCGTAGATGGGTGGGGTGTAGTCGACCTGCTGGCCGGGTGGGCTGACCATGACGTCTTCATAGACAGTGTCATAGAGATCAGGCGTGCGGACCGGTTCGTAGCATTCCACGGCGCGGCCGCCGGCCGCCGTCTGCGAAGTCGTGCCGAGCATGGCCAGCCCGGCAATGGCGAAGGATGCGCTTCTCCTGAACATGACACTCCCCCTGTTTGAACCGCAGCCACAAGTTCAACGTTGAATTGTAGGGTAAGCGGTCCAGGAGAAAAGCGGTTTCGCCGCATTTCGTTAAGTGACGCGGTTAAGAAATTGCTACGCGCCGGCGGCTTGGTTGTGCGGCTCGGCGCGTTGGAAGCCGTCACTGTGACGAATCCTTGGCCGTAAAGCTTGATTCGACTTACCCAGATGGCTAGGACGGGTCGGCCTTGCACAAGGATGAGCCGGCATCCTATCTACGGAACAACGATCCAGAACCGATTCTGCCCGATCTGCCGGCATTCCCGGCGCCGGAATCCCACCGCGAGATAAGAGATATCAGATGAAGAACCCCGTCGAAACCTACATGAACCTCGTTCCGATGGTGGTCGAACAGACCAATCGCGGCGAGCGGGCCTACGACATCTTCTCGCGCCTCCTCAAGGAGCGCATTATTTTCATCACCGGTCCGGTCGAGGACGGCATGGCGACGCTGGTTTGCGCGCAGCTCCTGTTCCTCGAAGCCGAGAATCCGAAGAAGGAAATCAACCTTTACATCAATTCGCCAGGCGGCGTCGTCACCTCTGGCATGGCGATCTACGACACCATGCAGTTCATCAAGCCGGCCGTGTCGACGCTCTGCATCGGCCAGGCGGCCTCGATGGGCTCGCTGCTTTTGACCGCCGGCCACAAGGACATGCGCTTCGCCACGCCGAATGCCCGCATCATGGTTCACCAGCCGTCCGGCGGCTTCCAGGGTCAGGCCTCCGACATCGAGCGCCATGCCATGGATATCGTCAAGCTGAAGCGCCGTCTCAACGAGGTCTACGTCAAGCACACCGGCAAGAGCTACGAAGAGATTGAACGCACGCTAGACCGCGATCATTTCATGACCGCCGACGAAGCCAAGGATTTCGGCCTCATCGACAAGGTCATTTCGTCGCGCGAACCGGCCGAAGGCGCCGTGGCATAAGGGCTTGGTGGCAGTTGGATGGCACCATCACGCGCTTTTGGTGCCTCTTGCGGCATTTCGGCCACAATTGGCTGTTCCCTCGACGGTCGGGATTGCCTACGTTAAGGCTATGTTGATTTTCGACGGCTTAGCTTTGTGTGGGGTTGCTGCGAATCATTGCCACGTTTTCTGATTTGTGTTTCGTACGGAATACGTTGCGGGAGCCGGGATACTGGCGGCGGCGGATTCCCGCGATAAATAGGGTATGCGCCCTTTCAGCCAGACCATCGGCGGGCGGCCATGAAAGGACAGGAAAATGAGCAAGGTCGGCAACAACAGCGGTGACTCGAAGAACACGCTTTATTGCTCGTTTTGCGGCAAAAGCCAGCATGAGGTGCGCAAGCTGATCGCCGGTCCGACGGTCTTCATCTGCGACGAATGCGTCGAGCTCTGCATGGACATCATCCGTGAGGAGAACAAGACCTCGATGGTGAAGTCGCGCGAGGGCGTGCCGACACCGCAGGAGATCCTCAAGGTTCTCGACGACTATGTCATCGGCCAGCCCTACGCCAAGCGCGTGCTGTCGGTGGCGGTCCACAACCACTACAAGCGCCTCGCCCATGCCGGCAAGAACAACGATGTCGAGCTGGCCAAGTCCAACATCCTGCTGATCGGTCCGACCGGTTGCGGCAAGACGCTGCTTGCGCAGACGCTGGCCCGCATCATCGACGTGCCCTTCACCATGGCGGATGCCACGACGCTGACCGAAGCCGGTTATGTCGGCGAGGACGTCGAGAACATCATCCTGAAGCTGTTGCAGTCGGCCGACTACAATGTCGAGCGCGCCCAGCGCGGTATCGTCTACATCGACGAGATCGACAAGATTTCGCGCAAGTCCGATAATCCCTCGATCACCCGCGACGTGTCGGGCGAGGGCGTGCAGCAGGCACTGTTGAAGATCATGGAAGGCACGGTCGCCTCCGTGCCGCCGCAGGGCGGCAGGAAGCATCCGCAGCAGGAATTCCTGCAGGTCGACACCGCCAACATCCTGTTCATCTGCGGCGGCGCCTTCGCCGGGCTGGACAAGATCATCTCGGATCGCGGCCGCAAGACCTCGATCGGCTTCGGCGCCATCGTCGCCTCGCCCGAGGATCGCCGTACCGGCGATGTCTTCCGCCTGGTCGAGCCCGAGGATCTGCTGAAGTTCGGCCTCATTCCGGAGTTCGTCGGCCGTCTGCCGGTTCTGGCGACGCTGGAGGACCTCGACGAGCCGGCGCTGATCCAGATCCTGACCGAGCCGAAGAACGCGCTGGTCAAGCAGTATCAGCGGCTGTTCGAGATGGAAAATGTCGACCTGACCTTCCACGAGAACGCCCTGTCGGCGATCGCCAAGCGCGCCATCGAGCGCAAGACCGGCGCGCGCGGCCTGCGTTCGATTATGGAAGCGATCCTGCTCGATACCATGTTCGAACTGCCCGCGCTCGAAGGCGTGCGCGAAGTGGTGATTTCGGAGGAAGTGGTGACCGGCAGCGCCCGGCCGCTCTATATCTATTCCGAACAGAAGGAAAAGAAGGGCAACGTCAGTGCCTGACGTGGCACTTCACCCTATATTTTTATGGAACGGCGCCGTTGCGGCGCCGTTTTGCTGTGAAGGGCACGCGACTTCGGCGATGGAGTGGATTGCGGACGATGTTAACTCTTGATCTTTGCCCCGCCTGCATCCACCTAACACCAGAAGGCCGAGGTGCCCGATTTCTGTGCTGTAAAACTCCCGTCACAAACGGTGGTAGGCGGAACGATCCCCGGTCGTTAATATAAGATTCGCGGTTGGCCTGATGGCGACCGCGACATGAAAGGTTGGACAATGGCCAAAATATCCAAGGCTCCCAGCGACGGCGTCTACGCAGTCCTCCCGCTGCGCGACATCGTGGTGTTCCCGCACATGATCGTTCCGCTCTTTGTCGGACGCGAAAAGTCGATCAAGGCGCTGGAAGAGGTGATGGGTCAGGAGAAGCAGATCCTGCTTGCCACCCAGATGAATGCCGCTGATGACGATCCCGAGCCCGATGCGATCTTCGACATCGGCACGCTCGCCAATGTGCTGCAATTGCTGAAGCTGCCCGACGGCACCGTCAAGGTTCTGGTCGAGGGCGCCTCGCGTGCGAAAATCGTCTCCTTCACCGACCGTCCCGACTTCCACGAGGCCCGCGCCGCTGCGCTGGTCGAGCCGGAGGAGGAAGAGGTCGAGGTCGAGGCGCTGGCCCGTTCGGTCGTCACCGACTTCGAGAACTACGTCAAGCTGAACAAGAAGATCTCGCCTGAAGTGGTGGGTGCCGCCAGCCAGATCGACGACTATTCCAAGCTCGCCGATACGGTTGCCTCGCATCTCGCCATCAAGATCCCTGAAAAGCAGGAAATGCTGGCCACGCTCTCGGTCAAGGAGCGGCTGGAAAAGGCGATGGGCTTCATGGAAGCCGAAATCTCCGTCTTGCAGGTGGAGAAGCGCATCCGCTCGCGCGTCAAGCGCCAGATGGAGAAGACGCAGCGCGAATACTACCTCAACGAGCAGATGAAGGCGATCCAGAAGGAGCTCGGCGAAGGCGAGGACGGCCGCGACGAGGCCGCCGAGATCGAGGCGCGCATCAAGAAGACCAAGCTCTCCAAGGAAGCCCGCGAAAAGGCGGAAGCCGAGTTGAAGAAGCTGAGGACGATGTCGCCGATGTCGGCGGAATCGACCGTCGTGCGCAACTACCTCGATTGGCTGCTGTCGATCCCGTGGGGCAAGAACTCCAAGGTCAAGCAGGATCTGGCCTATGCCCAGAACGTGCTCGATACCGATCACTTCGGCCTCGACAAGGTCAAGGACCGCATCGTCGAGTACCTGGCCGTGCAGAGCCGTCAGAAGAAGCTGAAGGGGCCGATCCTGTGCCTCGTCGGCCCTCCCGGCGTCGGCAAGACCTCGCTCGGCAAGTCGATCGCCAAGGCGACCGGTCGCGAATTCATCCGCATGGCGCTCGGCGGCGTGCGTGACGAAGCCGAGATCCGTGGCCACCGGCGCACCTATATCGGCTCGATGCCCGGCAAGGTCATCCAGTCGATGAAGAAGGCGAAGAAGTCCAACCCGCTCTTCCTGCTCGATGAGATCGACAAGATGGGCCAGGACTTCCGTGGCGATCCGTCGTCGGCGCTGCTCGAGGTGCTCGACCCCGAACAGAACTCGACGTTCATGGACCATTACCTCGAGGTCGAATACGACCTGTCGAGCGTGATGTTCGTGACGACGGCGAACACGCTGAACATCCCGGCGCCCTTGATGGACCGCATGGAGATCATCCGTATCGCCGGCTACACTGAGGACGAGAAGATCGAGATCGCCAAGCGGCATCTGATGCCGAAGGTGATCCGCGATCACGCGCTGCAGCCGAAGGAGTTCTCCGTCGGCGAGGATGCGATCCGCGCCATCATCCAGACCTACACCCGCGAAGCGGGCGTCCGGAGCCTGGAGCGCGAGCTGATGAAGCTCGGGCGCAAGGCGGTGACCGAGATACTGAAGACGAAGAAGAAGACGGTGAACATCACGGCGGCGAACCTCGCCGACTACCTTGGTGTCCAGCGCTTCCGCTTCGGCCAGGTCGAGGCTGACGATCAGGTCGGCGTCGTTACCGGGCTTGCCTGGACGGAAGTCGGCGGCGAACTGCTGACGATCGAAGGCGTCATGATGCCCGGCAAGGGTCGCATGACGGTGACGGGCAACCTGCGCGACGTGATGAAGGAATCGATTTCGGCGGCGGCCTCCTATGTCCGCTCGCGGGCCATCGATTTCGGCATCGAGCCGCCGCTGTTCGACAAGCGCGACATCCACGTGCACTTGCCGGAGGGCGCCACGCCCAAGGACGGTCCGTCCGCGGGTGCTGCCATGGCGACAGCCATTGTGTCGGTACTGACGGGCATTCCGGTCCGGGCCGATGTGGCGATGACTGGCGAGATAACGCTTCGCGGCCGCATCTTGCCGATCGGTGGTCTCAAGGAGAAGCTGCTCGCCGCTCTGCGCGGCGGCATCAAGAAGGTGCTGATCCCGGAAGACAACGCCAAGGATCTGGCGGAGATTCCGGATAACGTGAAGAACGGCATGGAGATCATTCCGGTCTCACGCGTCGGTGAGGTGTTGCGCCACGCGCTGGTGCGTATGCCGGAGCCGATCGAATGGGTCGAACCGGTCAATCCTCCGGCCTCGACGGACAGTGCCGATGATGCTGGAAAGTCGCTTGCACATTAGAGCGCCGCGCGTCCGATTGGACGCGTAAAGGACGCTCTAACACTGCAGACTTGCGCATGGTCTTTCCGAAAACCGGCTACGGTTTTCGGGGCCATGCGTTAGAAATTTCTAAGGTTGCAGCGCACAAACAGAAAGCCGGGCCTCGCGCCCGGCTTTTTCATGTGAAAAACCCCGGATTTCCGGGCTTTTTCCCACTTTTCCTGCCTTTTCGACTTGGTTGCGGGAACGCTTCTTTCTAAAGTCCGTTTCCTGCCGGATGAGTCGTTAGTTCCGGTGTTCTCATGGAAGGGAATTTTTATGAACAAGAACGAACTGGTGTCCGCTGTCGCCGACGCCGCGAGCATTTCGAAGGGTGACGCGCAGTCGGCGGTCGATGCGGTGTTTTCCGTCATCACCGGCGAACTGAAGAAGGGCGGCGATGTCCGGCTTGTCGGCTTTGGCAATTTCACCGTGTCAAAGCGTGCGGCCTCGACTGGCCGCAACCCCCAGACCGGCGCTGAAGTGAAGATCCCGGCACGCACCGTGCCGAAGTTTTCGGCCGGCAAAGGCCTCAAGGACGCCGTCAACTAAACGCGTTTTTCTTTTTCAGAGACCAGAAAAGCCGGGCTTGCCTCGGCTTTTCTTTTTTGTGCCCGACGCCGACGCGAATGGCCCCCGCTTATGCGGTCGGCGCATCGGCGCTCATCAGGCCTTCCTTCTTGAGGTCGGCCCAAAGGGCTGCTGGCAGTTTCGCGTCGAGCAGCGTCCGGTTGCTTTCGACTTCGCTCGGTCGCTGGCCGCCGGGGATCACCGAGACGACCGAGGGATGCAGCAACGGAAACTGCAGCGCCGCCTCGATCAGCCTGATGCCATGGCGTTTGCAGACAGCCTCGATGCCGGCGACCCGCTCGAGAATGTCCTTCGGCGCTTCGGAGTAATTGTAGTAGGCGCCGGGTTTCGGTCCCGTCGCCAGGATGCCGGAATTGTAGGGTCCGCCGAGAACGATGCCGATGCCGCGTTTCTGGCAGAGCGGCAGGAAGGATGTCAGCGCTTCCTGTTCGAGCAGCGTGTAGCGCCCGGCAAGCAGGAACAGGTCGAAATCGCCGCGCTCGGCCAGCGTCTGGGCAACCTGCCATTCGTTGATGCCGCCGCCGAACGCCTTGATGACGCCCTGGTCGCGCAGCGACAGCAGCCCGTAATAGCCCGATCGCATGAATTCCTCGATGCGCTGGTCGGACGCCTCCTTGCTGCCATGGGTGAAGATGTCGACATCGTGCACGAACAGTATGTCTATCCGGTCGACGCCAAGCCGCTCGAGCGAGGCCTCGAATGAGCGCATCACGCCGTCATAGCTGTAATCGTAGACCTCGCGGCGCGACGGCGTGTCGAAGAACTTGCCGATGCCCGTGCGCTGCTCGGGCGGGCAGGCGCGCATCAGCCGGCCGACCTTGCTCGACAGCACATAGTCGTCGCGCTTCTTGCCGCGCAGGAAGGGATTGAGGCGCGTTTCAGACAGGCCGAGCCCATAGAGCGGCGCGGTGTCGTAGTAGCGGCAGCCGGTCGCCCAGGCGGCATCCAGCGTGGCATTGGCATCCTCGTCCGAAACGGTGCGGTAGAGATTGCCGAGCGGTGCCGTGCCGAAGCCGAGCTCGGTGAAGGTGATGCCGCCATTGCCGGTGCGGTCGAAATGCCGTGTCTTCATGTCCTGCAGTTTCCCGGGTTGATTTGTCTGACATGACACTATCACGCCTGTGATCAGGCAAAAGCGTTGCGCGGCGTTGGACACGCATTTTCGCGGTTGCTAGCATGAACCAGATCAAGCTGTTCGTGAAAAAATTCCCGGACGATTTCGAGGGTGGATTTGCCGTGAGCGGCCGGAACGAAAACCTGTTCAAGACCGCGCTCGATGAGCTCGGCGGCGTGCTGGCACGTGTGGATGAAGGCAGCATCGACGCCGCCTGCAAGCTGCTGGCCGATGCAGGGCAAATCGTCGTCTATGGCTGCGGCCGCGAGGCCTTGCAGGTCAAGGGTTTCGCCATGCGGCTCTACCATCTCGGCCTGCCTGTCTCGGTGGTCGGCGACATGACCACGCCGCCGCTGGGTCCAGGCGATGTTTTCCTGTCCAGTTCCGGGCCGGGAGAAACCTCGACAGTGCTGACCTTGATGCAGGTTGCGCGCAACGCCGGCGCGACCAATCTGCTGCTGACCGCCCAGGCCGGCGGCAGTGCCGCGGGACAGGCCGACACCACGCTGCTCATCCCGGCCCAGACCATGGCCGATGACGAGGGTCCGCAAAAGACTTCGGTCCTGCCGATGGGCTCGGTGTTCGAAGGCGCCCTGTTCCTGCTGTTCGAGGTGATGGTGCTGAAACTCAAATCCCTGACCGGTGCGTCGCCGCAAGCCATGCGCGCGCGCCACACCAACATGGAATAGACCATGCGTTATGAACTGATGCTGCCACACCAGATCCGCAAGGCGATCGCGCAGAATTGGCCGGTCGCGCTGCCGCTTGGCGTGCTCGAATACCATGGCGAGCACATGGCTGTCGGCATGGACACGCTGGCCGTCATCAAGACGCTGGAGCTGTTCGAGAAGGAGAGGGACGTCGTCATCCTGCCGCCCTTCTACTACGGCGCGGCGAGCTACGCGGTGGCGCCGCCGGAAGGCACTGGTTCGGTGCAGGTCGGCGGCAATCAATTGGCCCCGTTCGGCGAGGAGCTGTTCTACAGCCTGCTGCGCATCGGCTTCCGCAACATACACGCCATCGTCCATCACCAGACCGAGAACTTTGCCGCCGGCATGCCGACCGATCTCGCCTTCAAGACCGCCGGCCGTCAGGCGATCTTCCGTTTTCTGGAGAAGCAGCGCGGCGAGGGCTGGTGGGGTTCCGAGACGATGGCCGACTATTATGCCGGACATGCCGAGGGGGAAAACTTCTTCAACTGGGTGCAGGTGCATCCGTTGATGCCGGCCGCCATGAACGGCAAGTATCCGTTCGACCATGCGGGCATCGGCGAGACATCGCTGATGCTGGCGCTATGCCCTGAAGCTGTCGATGCCGCCCGCTTCGCCGACAATACCGGCTGGTATACGGCTGGTGCCAAGGACGCATCGGCGGAACTCGGCCAAAAGGGCGTCGCCATGATCATGGATCACCTGCGGTCCATCCTGAAGGCCTAATCACGGGTTTTCAGCCGTTCCGCCCGGTAGGTCCGACCCTGCCAGGCGATCGGCATGACACCCTTGCCTAGCGGTCATGGCCTTTGTGGCCAACGCGGATATTGCGCCTCGAGCCTATTTCACCGCTCCCGCAGTCATGCCCATGATCAGATAGCGCTCCAGCGCGATGCCGATGACCGCCAGCGGCGCAATCGCCGCGGTGGCGAGCGCCGCCATCGACCACCAGTTGATGCCTTGCGAGCCGGTCTGGCTCGCCACCATGACCGGAATGGTCTTGGCGTCGGTCGAGGTCAGCAGCGCGGCGAAGAAATACTCGTTCCAGCATAGCACCATCGCCAGGATGAAGGCGGCGACCATGCCTGGCAGCGCGATCGGCATGACGATGCGGAAAAACGCGCCCCAGATCGACAGGCCATCGACGAGGGCTGCTTCCTCCAGCTCGACGGGGATGGAGTTGAACTGGTCGCGCATGATCCAGATGACGATCGGCAGCACCATCAGCGTATAGAGCAGGATCAGCCCGACGCGCGTGTCGAGCAGGCCGACTTCCCGATAGAGCACCAGGAAGGGCAGGGCCAGCACAACCGGCGGCAGGATCAGCTGCGACAGGAAGAAGAAGGAGATGTCCTCGTTCCTGAACCAGGCGAATTTGTAGCGGTAGCGCGTCAGGCCGTAGGCGGCGAGGCTGCCGATGACGATGGCGAGGCTCGATGCGCCGACCGAGGTGATGACCGAGTTCATGAAGCGCTTGAAGAACTCATCGCGCACCGTGGAGGTCTGGAAGATCGAATCCGGCGACAGGCCGAGCGAACGCCAGCCCTTCCAGTCCGGCCAGAAGTCGACGAAGGGGATGAGATGGCCTTGCGTGACGTCGACCGCCGATTTGAACGAGGTCGTTATCGTCCAGTAGATCGGGAACAGGCAGATGAAGGCCCAGAAGACGAGCGCCCCATAGATGAAGACGCGGCTGGTGATGAAGCTCGCCGGAGAGCGGATTTCGGAGACGGTATAGTCGGTGGTCTGAACGCTCATGATCCGGCCACTCAGTTGACGTTGCGCACGAAGCGGTTGGCGAGCTTCAGCAGCCAGGTCACGAACACGACGATGATGACGAGATAGGCCATTGCCAGCATGGTGCCGTAGCCGACATTCGAACGGTCGCGGTATTCGCGGTAGATGAAGCTCGACACGGAATCCGTCGCGCCGCCCGGGCCGCCTGATGTCACCGTGATGATGATGTCGGCAAGCTTCAGCTTGAAGATGATGCGCAGGATCACCGCCGTCACCGACACCGGCAGCATCAGCGGGAAGGTGACCTGCCAGAAGGTCTGCCATGCGGTCGCGCCGTCAACGCGCGCCGCCTCCAGCACCTCGCGCGACATGGCCTGCAGGCCGGCCAGCAGCATGATCATCATGAAGGGAATGAAGGTCCAGGCATCGAGCAGCATGATCGAGATGCGTGCTGTGATCGGATCGGAGAAGAAGGCGGGATTATCCCAGCCGAGATGGCGCGCCAGCGTCGCCGCCGGCCCGAACCGGTATTCCATCAGCGATTTGCCGATCATCCAGGATACCGCGACCGGCGACAGCATCAGAGGCATCAGGAAGACGACGCGGAAGAATTTTCGCGCCCTGATCTGTGCGTTGAGCAACAGCGCCAGGCCGAAGGCGATGACATATTCGACCAGCACCGCCAGCACATAGAGCACCATGTTGAACAGCGCATTGCGGTAGTAGGGGTCACCAAGCATCTGCCAGAAATTGTCGAGCCCGTTGAACCTGCGGCCACTGAAGGAGGAGAGGTTCCAGTCGGTGAGCGCGATGTAGAAGCCGAACAGCGTCGGGAAGATCACCATGGCGATGGTGAACAGCAGCGCCGGCAACAGGAATAGCGCGCGCTGCCCGTCCTCGCCGCGCGTCAGCACCTGGCCGATGCCGAGCGCCACGCCCCATAGCACATAGGCGTAGACGACGGGACGCCATGTCTCGAAGCCGATCGTGTCGACTTCGCTCTTGTAGAGGATCTGTACCAGGATCGTTGCCAGGAGGCCGAACGTGGCCAGCGCCATCAGCGCCCAGCCAAGGCGTTTGCGGCCTGGCGGGATCAGGTCGGATGGGACGGCGTTTGCCGGCCAATCATTGGTGGGCAAAATCTGGTCAGCCACACGTCTCGTCCGGTTGCAGAAGGCACTTCGCGACCGGCGTACCGGTCAAGACAGGGTCCGGCGGCTCTCGTCGCCGGACCCAGTTTCAGGCTCTGATCAGGCCAGGCCGAGCGAGGCCTTGTAGAGCTTGATCTGTTTTTCGCGACCGATCTGGTCGGTCAGCTTCTCCCAGGCCGCGGCAATGGCGTCGGCGCCTTCCTGCGCCTTCATCTTGCCGGCGAAGGTGTTGGCCAGAATGTCCTCGGCGGCGGAATAATACTGGAAGATGCCGGGGATGCGTGGCTCGATCGCCGCATTCGGATGGTTGTAGCTGTCGCCTTCCGACTTGAGGTACGAGGTGATGAAGGCCTCGTCGTAGCCGGCCGCCACCCATTCCGGAATGTCGAAATGGGAATTGCGGTAGGGCTGGAAGCCGGACGGATACATTGCCGTCCAGATCGACAGGTCCTTGCCGCCGAGATGGGCGGCGGCGGACCATGCCGCTTTCTTCTTCTTCTCGTCGCTGTCGACGCGGGCCATCACGTAAACGCCCCAGCCGAGATAGGCGCAGTTCGGCGAGTAGTTCGGGCCGCTGGCGAGCTTTTCCCAGGCGCCGGTCTTGGAGTTGTAGACGTCGTCCGAACCCGGCAGGATCGAGAAGCCGGTGACGTCGCCGATGACAGAGGAATCATTGGTCTTGACGTTCGAGCCGACGTCACCCCACCAGGGGATCATCGAGCCGGTGCCGGCCAGGAACTGCTGGAAGGCGGTGGTGTTCGGATCGGCGTTGATCTGGTCGGCGGGTTCGGACGGCAGCGCGTCGATCACGTCCTGGATGGCGCGCACCCAAGCCGGATTGTTGACGCGCGGCTTCATCGTGTCGGCGTCGAACAGCCAGGCCTTGTCGTCAGGATGCTTGGCATAGGCGGTGGCGCGGCTGCCGAGGAAGTAGAAGCCGAAACCACCCCAGGGCTTGGGCGCATCGAGATAGCCGTACACGTCCTGGCCCTTGAATTTCTTGCCCTTGAGGAACTTGGTCACGGCCTGCACCTGTTGCCAGGTCTTCGGCACGCCCCATTCGCCTTCACCGCCGCCGTCCTTCCACTGCTTGGCGAGGTCGGCATCGGCGAACACGTCGGTGCGGTAGTTGAAATTGTGCGTGTCGCCGTCGATGGTCACGCGGTACTGCTTGCCATCCCAGGTGCCGACGGGCGGCTTCAGATAATTGACCAGATCGTCGAAATCGATCTGCTTCTTGACCCAGTCGGGCATTTCGGAGGTCAGGCCCTTGCCGCAGACATCGCCCTCGAAGGGGGCGCCCATCTCGATAATGTCGAAGTCGACGGTGCCGGTGGCGATCGACTGCTGCAGGCGGGCGTTGTAGTCGGCCTGCGCCAGGTCGATCCAGCTGATCTTGGCGCCGGTATAGGCCTCCCATGGCTTCAGGAAGCCGCGGAACAGCACATTGTGCAGGTTCTGGTTGTTGAGGCCCATGAAGGTCAGCTCAACGCCGGCGAATTCGCCTTCCTTGACATTGGCCTTGGTCGCGTCGAGGCAGAGTTCGCCGACCTTCTGGAAATCGGCATCGGTCGGCTGGCCTTTGCCAACGCCGGGAATCTGCAGGATCTTCGAGCGAAGCTCGCTTGCCGCGGAGGCAGGACGCGTCAGTGCACCGAGCCCCGCGCCGGATGCCGCCGCGATCGCGGCCATGCTGGCCGCGCCCTTCAAGATGTCGCGCCTTGTGGCGCCGGCGCGGACCAGTTTATCGTAAAGACCTGTTCTCATCGACTATTCCTCCCAGAATATCAGTGTGAATGGATGTGGCCACCTGTCGGACGTTGGAGCGCAATTGTGCTCCAGGCTGGGCATTGAATTAGGCAGGACCCCACCCTGCGTCGATTGAAGTTCCCTGCGGATCGTTACCGACATTTGGACCAGCGCCCGCCACTATTCTCACAACCAAACGCCGTGTCAACGAGAACAGGTTTTTATCTATAAGAGACCGACTTGCCCTGGCAGGTCGCGTTGGTTAGCTTCTGCGCCTACGGCCAGTGGGGCCGATGGGGGAGATATGGCTCAAGTCGCGATCAGCAAGGTGGCCAAGGCTTTTGGAACCGTCAAGGTTCTGCACGAAGTCAGCGTCGACATCGCTGACGGACAGTTCGTCGTGCTGGTCGGTCCTTCAGGTTGCGGCAAGTCCACGCTGCTCAGAATGGTGGCCGGGCTGGAGACCGTTTCCGGCGGCACGATCGCCATCGGCGACCGTGTCGTCAATCATCTGCCGCCGGCAAAACGCGACATCGCCATGGTGTTCCAGAACTACGCTCTCTATCCGCACAAGACGGTGGAGCAGAACATGGCCTTTGCCCTCAAGCTGCGGAAAACCGATCCGGCCGTGGTCGCGGAGCGGGTCAAGCGCGCCGCCGACATTCTCGATCTCAATCCCTATCTCAAGCGCTATCCCCGGCAGCTTTCGGGCGGCCAGCGTCAACGCGTGGCGATGGGGCGTGCCATCGTGCGCAATCCGCAAGTGTTCCTCTTCGATGAGCCGCTCTCGAACCTCGATGCCAAGCTGCGCGTGCAGATGCGAACCGAGATCAAGGAACTCCACCAACGGCTGAAAACCACCACCATCTATGTCACCCACGACCAGATCGAGGCGATGACGATGGCCGACAAGATCGTCGTCATGCGCGACGGCCGCATCGAGCAGGTCGGTGCGCCGCTGGAGCTGTTCGACCGGCCGGCCAATTTGTTCGTCGCCGGTTTTATCGGCTCACCTTCGATGAACTTGCTCAAGGGTGTTCTGCGCAAGGGCGACAAGCCCGGCGTCGACATATCAGGTACATTGTTCCCGATTGGCGACAATGCCGCGCAGGACGGGCAGGCCGTCGTCTATGGCGTGCGCCCGGAGCATCTCGAGATCCATCCTGATGGCGTCCCGGCGAAGATTTCGGTGGTCGAGCCGACCGGGTCCGAAACGCTGGTATTCCTGCGTTTCGGCGACGGCGAGATGGTGGCCTTGTTTCGCGAGCGCCACGACTTCAAGCCGGGCGATACGCTCAAGCTCCGGCCCAGGCTCGACCATATCCACCTGTTCGACGCCGAGACCGGCAAGCGTCTCTGATCTCAAACGGACTTCACGAGGACCATCATGCTCAAAGGGATCCATCCGTTGCTCAATGCCGACGTGCTGCAGGCATTGCGGGCGATGGGACATGGCGACGACCTGATCATAGCCGACACCAATTTCCCGTCCGATTCGGTGGCGCGCCAGACGGCGCTCGGCCGCCTGTTGCGCATCGATGCCCCGGCGGCGCAAGTGGTGAAGGCGGTGCTGTCGCTCTACCCGCTGGATACGTTCGTCGACGACTCCGCGGCGCGCATGGAGATCGTCGGCAAGCCGGACGAGATTCCGCCCGTGCAGAAGGAAGTGCAAAAGGAAATCGACGCGGCCGAGGGCAAGTCCTGGCCGATGCTCCCGGTCGAGCGCTACGCCTTCTATGAGCGCGCCAAACGGGCCTATTGCGTGATCCAGACCGGCGAGCGCCGCTTTTACGGCTGCTTCGCCTTCCGCAAGGGCGTCGTGCCGCCGGACGCGGCGTAGCAGCATGGCCTCCGGCAAGCCAGTTGTCATGAAACCTGTCGTCGTCCTGGGCGTCTTCGTCGCCGATACCGCCTATCGCGCCGATCGCCAGCCGCGCATGGGCGAAACGATCCTCGGCAATTCGTTCAAGCTCGGGCCGGGTGGCAAGGGTTCGAACCAGGCGGTGGCCGCCGGCAAGCTCGGTGCCGATATCACCTTCCTGACCCGGCTTGGCGTCGATGCCTTCGCCGACATGGCCAAGCGGACCTGGAAGGATGCCGGCGTGAAAAGCGCCGCCATCGATACGCCGGATAGCTACACCGGCGCCGCCTACATCTTCGTCGAGGAGGGAAGCGGCAACAACGCCATCATCGTCAGCCCTGGTGCGGCCATGCTGATCTCGCCGGCCGATATCGAGGCCAATGCCGATCTGATCGGCGGTGCCGGGGTCTTTGTCACGCAGCTCGAACAGCCGATCGACGCGGCGCTGAGGGCGCTGGAGATCGCGCGCGGGGCAGGGGTGACGACCATCCTCAACCCCGCTCCCGCGGCCAGGCTCCCCGACCGCATCTATACGCTCTGCGACTATCTCACGCCGAACGAGACCGAGACTGAGGAATTGACGGGGCTGAAAGTCTCCTCGGTCGATGACGCCCGGGCCGCTGCCGGCAAGCTGCTGGAAAAGGGCGTCGGCGCCGTCATCGTCACGCTCGGTGACAAGGGCGCACTGCTGCACACCAGGGACCGCTCCGAGCATGTCCCCGCCATCAGCGCCGGGCCGGTGGTCGAAACCACGGGAGCCGGAGATGCCTTCAACGGCGGCTTCGCCGCCGCGCTTTCGCGAGGCGTGGAGCCGCTGCAAGCGGTGCGCTTCGCCTGCGCGGTCGCCGGCATTTCGGTGACGCGACCGGGCACAGCGCCGTCGATGCCGACACTGCGCGAGGTCGAGGCGCTGCTGGCCCGGAACTAGGATCGGTGTCGCCGATCGACTGTTGTCGTTGCCGCCAGCGGCCGTGCGCGAGAGAAGCGCCGGCCAATACCATCTGTTCTCGCTGCTCATGATGCCAACCACAACCGCCCGCAAGTTCATGATTAACAAATTGCGTAATTGCTAATTTAGTGGCAACTTAAATAACAGATGCGGGGCACGTGGATATCGATCTCGAACCGAAAGGTTGGGGGTGGGCGGGGCAATCGAGATGTACTTTCCGCAATTTCTGGTCGGAATGCTTGCAACGACAATCGGCATTTCGATCTGGGTTTACTTGGAGTCCGGGTCGATCTGGGCGTCGCTTGGTTGGGCGGTACTGACGTTGGTCGTCTTGCAGGTCGGCTACGTCTGCCTGGTCATTCGCCTGATTTCCAGGCGATCGGAGAAAACCTCGGAGGCACGGCCGGCTGTTGACCCCACAAGCCCCCTCTTATTCTGGCCTTTCCGAAAAGGTTGAGGCCGAATGCCCCATTGGGGTACCGTCCGAACCAGATTCCCTCCCCAAGGGCGCCAATCAGCGGTGACAGAGCATGGCTGAGCAAGAGAGATGGAAGGAACTGTCGAAAGCAGCCGGCAGTGCGAGCGTTCCCCGGCCGGTAACCTTGACCGGAGATCATATAAGTCTGGTTCCGCTCTGTCGCGAAGATGCCGATGATATCTTCCGGCTAACACATGCCGGCGAACGCGACGTGATCTGGGCCGATATGAAAGTGGGACCGTTCGACGGGGTCGAATCTTTCCGGGCGCATGTGGGCGACCTGCTTGGCGACCAATCGCGCACATTTCTGACACTACGAACCGCCGCAGGGCCTGTTGGCTGGCTTTGCCTGATGGAGGCAAGGCCGGCACACAGGGTGATCGAACTGGGCTATATCCTCTTCGCACCGGCTCTACAAAGGACTGTCGCGGCCAGCGAGTCGCTGTTCCTCATCATGCGACACGTGTTCGAGGATCTGGGTTATCGCCGCCTGGAATGGACCTGCACGACGGCCAACGCGAAATCCAGACGAGCAGCCGATCGGCTGGGTTTCGTCTTCGAGGGCATATTGCGTGAAGGTCTCACCTTGAAAGGGCGCCCATGCGACATCTGCATGTATTCCCTCCTGGCGCGGGAATGGGTGGCTGCCAACGCCGCCTTCTTGATTTGGCTGCATCCCGACAATTTTGTCGATGGACGCCAGGTGCAGTCCCTGGAGCAGGTCAGGGTGCGGGTATGAAGGTCGTGGCGGTCCGATAATGTCCGCGCGGCCTCGAGGCCCGAAGCAGATGAAAAAGCTCCGCCAGTCCGCCGCTTGAAGGGAAGGCGCTGGGCAGCCGACTACCGTGGCGGTCGCGTTCGCGGAAATGGAACGATCGTCAAGGGCGCCTTCTGAAATTCCGCGGCTGCGATCTCTTCAATCAGGACATCGAGCTTCGCGCGGACGCTCCGGCTTGTTTCGTCGTTTCCGGATAGGCGGTTTTGCGCGCATTCGAGCAGCTCGCGCGCCGCTGCAAAGTCACTTTGCATCGCAACACCCAACTGTCGACCCAACACGGAGTATGGTCGTCCCACTTAGTTGAGAGATCGCTAATGTAAATCTCTGCAATTTAGGGAACGGCGCCGGGCGTCTTGGAAGGGTGAATTGGAGTCCAGGCCATCGGCCCAATACTTATCTGGCACGACGGGAGTTTTTCGAATTGGGGAGACGGTTTGAGCCGCACCACTGCGAATGGCAATCGACTTCGGGTGCCTCGGTCCGCTTTGCGGTTGAGCCTCTCGACGAGGCTTTAACCTTCCGCTCTAGAACCTTCGGCCCCGGCTCTAAAGCAGGGCGCCCGGCGGCAGGAAAAGTTGAAACTTCTTATGCGCGACAAAGGCCAAGTCCTTGAAAAGACTTGGCGCGAGTGACGGGGCTCGAACCCGCGACCTCCGGCGTGACAGGCCGGCACTCTAACCAACTGAGCTACACCCGCGCATTGACGAGCACGTGTCAGCCGTGTTCGTCGTTGGGGCGGTGGATAAGGGGTTCGCCTCCGGGTGTCAAGCGCACCAAACCATCATAAACACAAACTGGAGAAGGTTTTTTGACAGCCGCCATTCTGTGGACAAATCCGGCGTGCGAACAGGGCGTCGGCTGTTCATTTGGCCTTGCGAACCCGGTCCCGACCGCTTAAAGGTCCCGCCGGAGCGGGCGATTAGCTCAGTTGGTAGAGCGCTTCGTTTACACCGAAGATGTCGGCGGTTCGAGTCCGTCATCGCCCACCAAATAGCCTTATGGTTTTGATAGGTTATTTCGCATCGTCGGCTGGCCGCTTTTTGCGAAGGGTGCCGCGAAAAGAGACACCGAGCCAAGATTTGAACGTAGATGTGATGCGTTTTTGGATATTCCCTGTTCGTCTCAACATCGTGGTGTCGCTGGTCGGATGTCTGTTGGTGGCGGGCTGCTTCGACGTGAAGCAGGATCTGGCATTCCGGCGCGATGGGACCGCGACGGCCAATATCCGGATAGCGGTGGATGCTTCACTACTGGCGATGGCCAAGAACGCGAACGGCAAATGGTGCAGTACCGACAAGCTGTTGTCGTCGCCGGGCATAACCGGAACCGCCGAGCAGAAAACCGAGGGCCGCGATGAGGTCTGCTCGCTGTTTTTCTCCGGCAAGACAGACGATCTCGTTGCGGCTCTTTCGAACGCCAATGTCGGAGGAGACAAGAAGCAAGGCGTGCAGCTCAATCGAGTAGGGGACAATTACGAATTCGTCGTCAATTTCCCCAGTCTCAAGCCAACCGACAAGTATGACGACGATCCGATGGCGCAAGGGCTGCAGACCCTCATATTGGCGAAGATGTCAGGCAGGCATATCGCATGGACGGTGACGGCTCCGCGCATCATCGAGACAAGCGGCACGATATCGGATGACGGACGCACGGCATCCTATTCTCGACCGCTTGCATCGGCATTTTCCAGCGATCGGCCGACGACATTTCGCGCCGTGTTCTCGCTGGAGCCGCCCGGAATGCTCGAACAACTGTTCAACTGGTTTCGGTAAGCCTTTGCAGGAAGCCGCGGAACGGCGACGGAAAGAGCGGCGACTTTCCGTCTAAGGTTTACGAATCACGGCGGCGCCATCCGGAAATCCTTGCCCTCGGGCAGCAACTGCCCGCCGTCGACGACGATGGTCGTGCCGGTGATGTAGCTGGCATCGTCCGAGGCCAGGAACAGGAAGGCATTGGCGACGTCGCGCGGACTGCCGAGGCGGCCGAGCGGGATGGAATCCTCCATGTTCTTGATATAGGCGGCGCCGCGATGCTGCTGGATGGCCTCTGTGAGGATATTGCCGGGCTCGACGCCGTTGACGGTGATGCCGTAGCCGGAGAATTCCAGCGCCGCTGCCCGGATGAAGCCGTTGATGCCGGCCTTGCTGGCCGAATAATGGCCATGGCCGGGACTGGTCACGTGCGGGCCGGTGATGGACGAGGTGTAGAGCATGCGCCCGGAACTCTGAGCCTTCATTGGCACCAGTGCGGCGCGGCTGGCATTGAACGTGCCGCGCAGATTGACGGCCATCACGCGGTCCCAGTCGTCGGCGCTGGTATTTTCGATCAGCTGCCAGGGATAGATGCCGGCATTCTGCACGATGATATCGAGGCGGCTGTGATGCTTCAGCGCCAGTGCCACCGCGGCCTCAGCGTCGGCCATTTGCGAGATGTCGGTGCGGATGAAGGGCACGCCCAGTTCGTCGGCTGTCGCTTGTCCGGCCTCGGCCTCGGTGTCGGCGAGTACCAGACTTGCGCCTTCTTCGGCGAAGCGCAGCGCGATTCCCTTGCCGATGCCGCGCGCGCTGCCGACGATCAGCGCCACCTTGTCCTTCAATCTTCCGGTCATGCGAGCCGTCCTGTCATGCGAGTCTCTGGCGAATGGTTTGCTTGAATGCGTCCAGCAGCACCGCGGCCAGCACCAGCAGGCCATGGATGACCTGGGTGAAGTTGGCCGGCAGTCCCATCAGGTTGATCGCCGTGTTGATGGCCGACAGCAGGAGCACGCCGGCATAAACGCCGGGCAAGGTGCCGACGCCGCCTTTCAGGCTGACGCCGCCGATGACCACCGCGGCAAAGGCGTTGAACAGCAGACCGACGCCGAGATTTGCGGTGGCGCCCGAGGTGCGGATCGCCAGCAGCCAGCCGGCAAGGCCGGCGATGGCGCCGGCAAGCACGAAGGCGATGATGAGGTTGCGGTTGACCCGGATGCCGGCGCGGAAGGTCGCCGTCTCGTTGCCGCCGATCATCACGAGGTGCCGGCCGAACGGCGTCTTGGCCATGATCAGCGAGAAGACGACGAAACACGCGATGGCGATCCAGGCGGTCAGCGGCAGGCCGATCAGCCGCTGGATGCCGAACCAGCGGATGGCGGGGGCCAAATCCTGAGCCGAGCGGCCGCCCGAAATGACCAGCACCAGGCCGCGCACCCAGATGTAGGACGCCAGCGTTATGATGAAGGCGCTCATCTTGACCTTGACGACCAGAAACCCGTTGAAGGCGCCGATGAGACCGCCGACGGCCAGAGCCAGCAGCAGCGACACCGGAACCATCAGCCATTCCGGGTGCAATTGGATGCCAAGGCCGATGCCGGACGAGCAGAACAGGATGCCCACCGCCATGGCACTGAGCGCCGCGACAGATTCGACCGACAGGTCCATGTGGCCGGCGATGATGACCAGCGCCAGGCCGATCGACATGACGCCGAGCACGCTCGAGGCCTCGATGATGTTGGCGAAGATGCCGAGCTGGAAATAGTTCGGGATGAAGATGGAGAAGACCACCAGCACGAAGACCAGCATGAACCAGACAAGGTTGTCGAGGACGAACTCCAGGGCTTGGCGGGTGCGGGGGTTCATGAGCTGATCCGGCTGGCGCATGAACCCCGAAAACTCGATTTCGGCGGCGATCTTGCGCGGATTGATGTTGCGGAGAGGCGGCTCCGG
The DNA here is from genome assembly GCF_006442655.1 of Mesorhizobium sp. B2-1-3A. Classification (NCBI taxonomy): domain Bacteria; kingdom Pseudomonadati; phylum Pseudomonadota; class Alphaproteobacteria; order Hyphomicrobiales; family Phyllobacteriaceae; genus Mesorhizobium; species Mesorhizobium sp. B2-1-3A. The sequence continues at coordinate 204,726 of NZ_VFWK01000001.1, read as the reverse complement.
ACCAATTGGTCCGGAGCGCTTAGGCGACCGGCCTATTCGACCGGTTTGACGGTATCCGTCGGCGCCTTCTGGTTGCCCCAGAAGGCCGGATTGTCGACGTTTTCCTTGGTGATGGCTGCACCCGGGATCTTGATGTTCGGCCCCCACGCTTCTTTGGTCACGGTCGATTTCAGGCCCAGCACGTCATATTCACCGGGCTTGATCTCCTGCTTGTTGGCGACCTTGTCCATGAACATGGCGACGGCCGCGGCCTGCGCGTAGAGCGGCTGCTCGACTTCGACGTTGAGCCAACCCTTGCGGATCAGGTCGAGGCCGACCGGCGCGCCATTCGAGCTCATCAGCATGACGTCGCCCGGCTTTTTGCCGGCGGCCTCGAGCGAGGCGACGGCGGCGACCGAGAGATGCGCGGCATGGCTGAAGATCAGGTCGATGTCGGGGTTGGCCAGCATCTGGTCGGCAACGATGGTGCCGGCGTTGCTGGCTTCCCACTGCATGGCAGGCAGCGAGATGATCTTGACGTCCGGGAACGCCTTCATCTTCTCCTCGAAACCCTTCTGGATGTCGAGCGTGTAGGGATCGCCGGGATCGCCGAGCACCTGCAGCACCTTGCCCTTCACCGATCCGTTCTTCGCCTTAAGCAGCTTCTCCGCCTGGTCGGCGGCGATATGGCCGATCTCGACGGTACCCGCCACCGAGGTGAAGTCGGAAGGCGTCGACGTGATCTGGCGGTCGAACTCGACCACCGGGATGCCGGCGGCGCGTGCGGCCTCGATGGACGGCTTCAGCGCGTTGAAATCGACAGCCGCCAGGATGATCGCCTTTGGCTTCAGCGCGATGACGTCGTTCATCTGCGATTGCTGGGCGTCGGTTTTGTTGTCGGCGTTCAGCGTCTTTATCTCGTAGCCGACCTGTTTCAGGAACAGCTCCAGCGCGGTCACCGAGCCGGTCTGGAACTCGTCCAGCAATGTCGGCACCATATAGTAGACGGTTCCCTTGGACTGGGCGAATGCCGGCGTGAGCGTGGCAAAGGCCAGTGCCAGGATACCGAAGACAGCAAGAAGTATTCGCTTCATGTCGTTCGCTCCTGTTGAGCCGGACCCCTCTTTTTGTCCCTCAGCCAGCCGGTCCGGCACCGGCAAGCGTCTCGCCGGTGATCATGTTGATCACCGCATCGGGACTTGTTTTGTTTCTGGCGACATCGCCGGCCACGACCCCTTGCCGGATCACCACGATCCGGTCGGCGACCTGAAAAGCCTGCTGCATGATATGGGTGATGATGACGACGCCGATGCCCTGGCTCGCCACCTGGCGGATCATGTCGAGGCCGCGCCGCGTCTGTTCGACGCCCAGCGCCGCGAAAGGCTCGTCGAGAAGCACGAGCTTGCCGCCCCAATGCACGAACCGGTTGAGCTCGATGGCCTGGCGCTGGCCGCCCGACAGATGCTCTACATTGGTGCGCAGTGATGGAATGCGGGTGCCCGCACTTGCCAGTGCCTTGCCGACGACGGCCTCCATGGCGCGCTCGTCGAGCACGGGAATGCCGAGGACCTTCCTGGTGATCTCACGGCCCATGAAGAAATTCGCCACCACGTCGACATTGGTGCACAGCGACAGGTCCTGGTAGACGGTTTCAATGCCCGCCGCCTTCGCCTCGGCCGGCGATCTGGCAAGAAACTCCTTGCCCTCGAACAGCATGCGGCCGGAGGTCGGCTCCAGCCCGCCGGCGATGATCTTGACCAGTGTCGATTTACCGGCGCCATTATCGCCGAGCAGCGCCACGACCTCACCCTTGCCGATGGAGAAACTGATCCCCTTGAGCGCTTCGATCGCGCCGTAGTTCTTGGTGACGTTGTCGAGTACCAGCAGCGGTTCGCTCATGCGGCGATCTCCTTGGCCGCGAGGAGATCGCGGCCGCGTTCGCGCTCGGCCGTGAACATCTGGCCGAAGCGGGGCGACAAAACCCCGGAAACCGCGAGGGCGGCGGCACCGCGCAATACCGAATGTTGCCCGCCGCGTGCGACCATGACCCGGGGCGTCGTGCGGTCCTTGCGCGCGGAAACGGAGTTGTGGAGACCGTCGGTCGAGCCAGCCAGCCGTTCGAGCAGGTCGGTGGATGCCAGCCCGCCGAGGATGACCGTTTCGGGGTCGAAGAGATTCTCGATGACGGCAATGGCATTGTGAAAGATCGGTGCGACTTCCGCGACCCAATCGGCCTCGCTGCCATTCCAGCGCCGGAGCGCCTCGAGCGAGAGGTATCTTTCGAGACAACCCCGGTTACCGCAGGGACAGGCCTCGCCGCCGGGAACGACAGGGATGTGCCCGACCTCGCCGGCATTTCCCCAGGCGCCACGCAGCGGGCTGCCGTCATGAACCATGACGCCGCCAAGGCCGACGCCGAAATAGAGGTAGTAATATTCAGAGAATTGAGCGCCGAGGCCGTAGAGCCGCTCGCCCATGGCTGCCGCCGCCATGTCGGTTTCGAAGAAGGCCGGCAGCCCGGTCGAGGCCGCCAGCCGCTCGCGCAGCGCCACATCCTTCCAGCCGGTCATGGTGGTCGGGCCGACAAAACTCATGGATTCGACGCCGAATGGTCCGGGCAGGGCCAGGCCGACCCCAAGCACCCGTCCTCCGGCCCGCAACCTGGTCAATTCAATCACCATCGCGCCGATCAGGTCGAAGGCATGGTCCGGTGTCGCGTTCGGGGCCTCGCGATAGGTGCTCTCGATCACGTCGCCGCTCAGATTGATCAAGGCGGCATTGATGCCGAGCGGGGTGATGTGGATGCCGACGGCATAGCCGCCCTCGGGATTGATCCGCAGCGTCGCAGGGGGCAGGCCGCGCCCCTTCGGCTCTTCGCGCACCGAGAGGATATAGCCCTGTTCTTCCAATTCACGAACGATGGTCGAAACCGTTTGGACGGTAAGGCCGACGCGGTTGGCGATCTCGCCACGGGCGATCGGTCCATGAAGGCGGATGGACTCAAGCACGATGCGCCGGTTGTACGGCCGCCCGAACTCCTGATTGGTCCCCCGCAATGCCATGCCTTGCGCCCTCGGTTAGCACGAGGTTCGCACCAAAGATTTATTCAGTCAAATGGAATTCAAAAATAAATTGAGCGGCATCCCAAGCTCCCGGTGGTGTAGGTCGTATCCGGCCTAGGACCTGTTCACCTGTCGCCCTTGGCCGATTGCCGTCACGGCAAAACGCTTCAATGGTGAGCCTCGCAACCGTTGAAGAGAGCATGGAGCAAAGATGATCGAACTGCCGTTTGCCCGCAACGAATACCAGCAGCGGCTTCGCAAGATCCGCACCGAGATGGCGAGGCGCGGTCTCGAGCTTCTTGTCGTCAACGACGTTGCCAACCAGCATTACATCACCGGCTATGATGGCTGGTCATTCTACACGCCGCAGGTGGTGCTGGTTCCCTTGGAAGAGGTCGAGCCGGTCTGGATCGGGCGCGCCATGGATGCGGCTGGTGGTCTTCTGACGGCATGGATGAAGCCCGAGAACGTGGTTGGCTTCCCGGAAGATCATGTTCAGCGGGCCGATCGCCATCCCATGGACTGGATCGCGAACTGGATCGCCGCCAAGGGATGGGGTGTCAGACATATCGGCATCGAGCTCGAAGCCTATTATTTTTCGCCAAAGGCACATGCCAGGCTCGTCGCCGGCCTTCCCAACGCCAAATGGCACGATGCCGACCTTCTGGTGAACTGGATCCGCGCGGTCAAATCGGCACCCGAGATCGCCTATCTGCGCAAGGCATCGACCCTGGCCGAAGCGGCGGTGGCACGGGCCTTCGAGGTGATCGCGCCTGGTGTGCGCGAGTGCGATGCCATCGCTTCCATCCAGGCGGCGCAGATCGCCGGCAGCCCGGATTTCGCGGGCGACATCACCGCTCTTCCGCCGACCATCCTCGGCGGCGAGAATGCCTCGGCCCCGCACATCATGTGGAGCGACCGGCGGTTTGGAGACAACGAGACGATTGCGCTGGAACTTGCCGGTGTCTGCCGCCGCTATGCGGCCGGGCTGGCAAGAACGATGCAGCTCGGCAAGACGCCGACGCGTGTCTCGGACACGGCGAAGGCGGTGATCGAGGGCATGGACGCGGTTCTCGATGCGGTCAGGCCGGGAACGTCGGCCGAAGCGGTCGAGGGTGCGTGGCGCAAGGTCATCCAGCGCTACGGATTGAAGAAGGAATCGCGCATCGGCTATTCCATCGGCGTAGCCTATCCGCCGGATTGGGGCGAGCACACGATCAGCCTCAGGCCCGGCGACAAGACGATACTTCAACCCGGCAACGTCCTTCATTCCATCCTCGGCATGTGGATGGATGGCTGGGGCATCGAGGTCTCCGAGACCATCCTGGTAACCGAAACCGGCCATGAGACCCTGACGAAGTTCCCGCGAGAGATCCATGTCAGATCCTGAGGGCTCGGCCATGGCAGGCGATGTTGCCGGTCCCGGCGCGGTCGATATCGACGCCGGACTTCTCGATCGCATGATCGAGATACGGCGCCATTTGCACCGCAATCCCGAACTGTCGAACCGCGAGGCCAACACGCAGCGTTATCTCAGGCAGATACTGGCCGGCGAGGGAATGTCAGATATTCGCGATGTCGCGGGCTTCGGCCTGGCCGTCGATATTGTCGGCACCGGCAAGCCGTCAAATCGAAAGATTGCCATTCGCGCCGATATCGATGCCTTGCCGATCGAAGAAGAGTCCGGCGTCGACTACGCGTCGACCAATCCCGGAGTGATGCATGCGTGCGGCCACGACGCCCACGCATCGATGGGTTTCACGGTTGCCGCGCACCTCCATAAATCAAGGGCCGATTTTGGCGGCACCGTGCGTCTCATCTTCCAACCGGCCGAGGAGGACTCGCCCTCGGGCGGCAAACGTGTGGTGGAGGAGGGGCTGCTCGACGATATCGACGCCGCGATCTGTCTTCACGTCGATCCGTATACGCCATCAGGCAAGATCGCGGTCCGCTCGGGCCCCTACACGCTGGCGTGCGATACGTTCGATGCCGTCGTCATCGGCGAGGCGGCCCATGCGGCAAAGCCCTATGAGGGCATCGATGCGGTCGCCGTTGCCTGCTCCATGGTGAGCGAATTGCAGAAGATCGTCTCGCGCGAGATTGATCCCTACGATCCGCTGGTCATTTCAGTTACCGGTATCAATGGCGGCAGCGCCTACAATGTGATCGCCGGCAAGGTCACTTTGAAAGGGACCATCCGCAGCGGCAGCGATGCAACCCGCGAACGGGCCTGGCGGCGTGTTCGCGAAATACTGGAGGGCATGGCGGCCAGCCACGGCGCCAGTGTAGAGCTTGCCATCCACAAGGGCGAACCGGGGGTCGTCAACGACGGCGAGATGGCCGAACTGATTGCCGCCAGCGGCAGGGCTTGCATCGGCGCCGACAATGTCCTCAACACGCCCGGATGGACCATTGCCGACGATTTTGGCTACTACAGCGAGAAGCGCCCATCGGTCTATTTCCGGCTCGGAATCCGTAACGAGCAGGTCGGCTCGGTCTTTCCGCTTCACCATCCCCGGTTTCGGGTGGATGAGGCCGCCTTGAAGATTGGTGCGGCCACGTTGGTTGCAGCGTGTACCAGGTTTCTGTCGACGCAGCCGGGATGCACAGACTGATCAGGCGATCCAAGAGCGGCTCATGCATGGTTTGCATGAGGGCCCCTTGAAATGCATGTTCAATATTGCTGATCCAACCCGGGCTGGCGCGCCTCAGAGATACTGGGCAACCTTCTTGCCGACGGTGAGGAAGCGCAGGGGATCGATCGCTTCGCCATTGTGGCGCACCTCATAGTGCAGATGCGGGCCGGTCGAGCGGCCGCTGCTGCCGGTCTTGCCGACGATGGCGCCGGCGTCCAGCTTCTCGCCCACGGTCACGTCGATTTCGCTCAGATGTCCGTAGCGGGTGGCAAAGCCATTGCCGTGGTCGACTTCCACCATGCGGCCATAGCCTCCGTTCCAGCCGGCCTTCGTGACAATGCCGGGCGCCGTGACCTTGGCCGCCATGCCGATGGGAGCCCGGAAGTCCATTCCCGAATGCAGCGCGGCGGTGCCGAGGATAGGATCGGTGCGCACGCCGAACGGACTGGTGACGGAGTGGCCAGGGGCGGGGTTGGCAAGCGGCAGCCGGCGCGCTTCCTTCTTCAATTGATCAAGCGTATCCAGGGCTTCGTCCAGTTCCTTGACCTTGCTGTCGAAGATCATCGAACTGTCGAGCGGGATCAGCGGGCCGCCGACATCGCTCTCATTCTTGCCGAAATCGCTGTCGACCGGCAGCCCGGCCGCCGCCAGCGCCTGCTGGATGGCATCCGCGCTCTTGTAGGCATTGTCGGCGAGCGTGCTGATGCGCGTGAGTTGTTCGTTCTCGATGGATCTCAGCGACTGGTTGATCGAAACGAACAGCTTGTCCGCGCGATCTGCTGCGGAATCGCTGGGCAGTGGATCGGTACGGGTCGACCACAGGGAGAACGGCCTGGTGTCGGCGGCACCCAGGTCCACGCCCAGGCTGGCGACCGCGTAGCTCGGCGCCGGCTGGTTGATGCTGCCAGTCACTTCGGCGTGCTTGTCGGGCTTGGCAGCTGCTGCGGGATCCTCGGCGGGCTCCGTTCCGACCTCATTCTCAGCGCGTTCGAGCAGCGGGCCGAGACGGCCGTGCCGCTGGCTGAGCTGTGTCTGGCGTTCAAGCAGTTCGCTGACCTTGGTTTCCATCAGCTGCTGGTCGAGCAACTGGCGGCTGGTGATGCGGTCGACCTGGGCGCGAAGCGCCGAGATGCGGTCTTCATAGGCCTGCTGCATGCGCGCCTGGCGCGCGGTGGTGGCGCCGATCAGGTCGTCGCGCAGCACGAGATAGGACGTGGCCAGCAGGTAGCCGATGGCAATGGCGGCGAATGCTGAACCGATGAATGCCGCGAGCCAGGGCCGGATCGTGAAATGCCTGATCTCGTTGCCGCGCGCGATGATTATCGTGTGAGGTTCCTTGCGCCTGCCGAAGACTGCGGACTGACCGGTTGCGTTCACGGGACCAAGCTTTCGTTTACGACATCACGACGCCCTGACTACACATTATTAAGGTTAACAAAGCTTTGCGGGATTGAATGCGCGGCGACGAATGCACGCGGAGCGGGCGGGAGGTTGCATGAAAACCGCCAAGTTGAGGCCCCGGTGTCGCGAAATCCCTGGCAATCGTCACCAATGTGCTGGCAGGACAAGCGATTGTCGCTCGCGCGTTAGAGGTTAGTTTCTTAACTGTCTTCGATTGCTTTTAGTTGACGGTTTTCGAGTAAAAGCGTGCCGGGATTTGGGATTCATTATGGCTATGGGAATGCTGAGCGATCTGGTTGGCAAGATCCTCGACAAGATTTCGGGCACTGGTCTGCTGGCGATGGGGCTTTTGCTGCTGACTGCCTTTGTCAGCGCGCTCGTGGCCTATTGGCGCACGGTCGAGAATAAGAGCTGGAAGGAGTTTTTCGAGTTCGTCATCCCGCACGAGGTCATCACCCATCCCTCGGCGAAGGCCGATCTGCTGTTCTGGGTGACGAAGAAGGCCCTGATGCCCTTCCTGATGCTGCCCGCCGGCATTGTCTTCGTCACCGCGGTTGGCTACGCGACCAATTGGCTGTTTTCGACACTCTTCCAGTTCCAGCCGCCTCTGATCGAGGGGCCGGCGGGGCCGGTGACGGTGCTGATCTTCACCATCACCATGCTGCTTGCCTACGACATTTCCTATTATCTCTATCACGTCGCCCAGCATCGCTATCCGCTGCTTTGGGAGTTGCACAAGGTGCATCACTCGGCCGAGGTGATGGTCGGGATCACCAAGGATCGGGTCCACCCGCTCGACGAACTGATGAATCGGGCCTGGGACGGCCTCATCGTCGGCGTCTGCTTCGGCATCTGGTCGCTGATTTCGCTGAACCTTGTCGAACTGACCGTCTTTGGCGTGAACGTCTATGTCATGCGCAACATCCTGATGATGGATTTCGTCAGGCACACGCATTTCAAGATCTCGTTCGGCCCGCTCAACAATGTGATCCTGTGTCCTCATTGGCACCAGTTGCATCACAGCACCGATCCACGCCACTACGACAAGAATTTCGGCCTGCTGTTCTCGTTCTGGGACCGGCTGTTCGGAACATTGTGCGTGCCGAAGCCCGACGAGGACTTCAAGTTCGGACTGATTGACCGCGATGTGCGCGATTATCAGTCGCTCGCCGGCCTCTATGTCATGCCGCTGAAGCGGATGTGGAGGCACATCGCCAGGCGCATGCGACCTGGAAAACCAAGGACCTCACGATCATCTGAAGGGACACGGCCATGAACGCTCCTTTCGTGCTCGCCATCCCGCGGACACGCACCTTCGAAGTCGTGACATCGGCGGAGCGGCTGGCCGAGATCACGCCGGCCTGGAGCGCACTTTGGCGGCGCGTCGGCGGGCTGGTCTTCCAGCACCCGGAATGGATCGCGGCCTGGTGGCGCACGACGCCGCAGCAGGAACTGCGCACGCTCAGGATCGGACTGGCCTGGAACGGCGACCGGCTCGATGGCGTGATTGCGCTCGCCACTTTCAAGCGCTCCGGCATCCGTATGCTCGAATGGGCGGCGAAGGATCACAGCGACTATGGCGACGCGCTGCTGGCCCCCGACTGTGATCCGCAGGTGCTCTCCCGGCTCTGGCAGTATGTTCTTGATCAGGGTGGCTTCGACCTGATCTATCTCAACCGTCTGCTGCCGGATGCCGGTGTTGGTGCTCTGCTGGACCCGGCCTCGCGCCATGGCAAGGCACTACGGCCCAACCACCGCAGTGAAATCAGCTACCGTGTCGCCGGTTCCTGGCAGGGTGGGGCGAAATGGTTCGAGACGCTGTCCAAGAAGGCCCGGCAGAACTACCGTCGCGGCCGCAAGTTCATGGAGGAAGGCGGGGAATTGCGTTTCCGCCTGCTGGATGCGGACGAGCCGCGCGAGCCTGTGCTCGCGCGGGTTGCGGCGCTGAAGCGCCTCTGGCTCGCCCGGCATGGCCGCGTCTCGGACCTGTTCGACGAGGGCTCGCCCGTTCTCGCCGCGCTTGTTTCCGTGCTGGCCGAACTCGGGCTGTTGCGCATCTTCGTGCTGGAGCTTGACGGCACGATTATCGCCGTCTCCATCAATTTCGAGCAGCACGGCACGATGATGGCTTTCGTCACCACCTACGATCCCGAATACGAGCGCGCCTCGCCGGGCATGGTGTTGATGATGGACTACATCCAGTGGTCGCTCGACCGCGGCTTGGCCAAGGTTGATTTTCTCTGCGGCGGCGAGGACTTCAAGCGCCGCTTTGCCACGGAATCAGTAACGCTGTGGTCGATGATGGGCGCGCGCGGTCTGCGCGGCCATCTAGCCGCGCTGGCCGATCATGCGAACCATGTTGCGAAATCCTGGCGGGAGCGGCGGCAGCCGAAGGCGGAAACACCCGACGAGTAAGGCCGGCTCATGTGAACGTGGCATCGCGCGCTCAAAGCGCGCGAACGGCTTCCAGCACTTCCTCGGCATGGCCCTTGACCCGGACCTTGCGCCAGATCCTGGCGATCCGCCCGTCGCGGCCGATCAGGAATGTCGCGCGCTCGACGCCCATGTATTTGCGGCCATACATCGATTTCTCGACCCAGAGATGGTAGGCTTCGATCACCTTGCGTTCCTCGTCGGCGGCGAGATCGATGGTGAGATTGTATTTCGACTTGAACTTGTCATGCTTCTTGACGGGATCGGGCGACAGGCCGATCACGACGGCACCGGCCTTCTCGAAGTCCGGCTTCAGCTGTGAAAAGCTGATCGCCTCCTGCGTGCAGCTTGTGGTGTCGTCCTGCGGATAGAAGTAGAGCACCACGGGTTTGCCGGCCGACGCGGCCAGGCTGAGCGAACCGCCGCCATCTCGCGGCAGGTCGAATTGCGGCGCAAGATCGCCCACGTCGAGGTCAGCCATATCGATGCCCTTGTTTGAGGTTACGCGCGAAGCCACACCGATATAGTGTCGAGCGGGGATTCGTCCACGAGCGAATTCGTACAACGGAAGATGGCGTGGATCAGGAGCAACCGCAGCACGAGAAGATCAGGTTCAGGCGGGATGAAATCACCGACCTGGGGGCTTTGCCGTCCGCGTGCCGAGTCCCGCCGCTCGGTCAGGCGTCGATCGGCCGCGGCTTTCGCATCCTTTCGCGCGTGTTCGCCGGCGTTGTCAGCCTCGTGTTGCTGGCGGCAGTCGTCGTCTATCTGGTCGGAGCGTCCGGCATCGGCTCCGAGCGGCTTCGGACGGAAGCCGAGATCGCCATCGAGAGACTTGCCGGTGTCGATGTCCATGTCGCTGTCGGGCCGGCGCGCATCACGCTCGACAGTTCGAGCTTCGTCGCGCTTCAGGTCAGCGACGTCAGCCTGAAGACATCGGATGGCAAGCCGATGGCGGATGCCGGCCGTGTTCGCTTCGGCATGCGCCTGATACCGCTGCTGTGGGGGGAGGTGCGGCTGACCAGCGCCAGGATATCCGACGCGCGCATCGTCACGGCCGCGATGCCGTCAGGCGGTGACTGGACAGCCGGCTTGCGCAATGAGGATGGCCTTGTCGACCCGGAGAAACTGTCCGACGCGGTGTTCGGCAACATCCATCAGGCGCTCGACGCCGTGCGGGAGGATTCGCTGCGCCGGATCGATCTCAGCAATGTCGAATTCGTATTGCCCGAAACCGGGGCGGTCAGGCTGATCACGATCACCGACGCCACCGTCGTACAATCGGGTCCGGGCGGTATGGAGTTTTTCTCCGAGGCGAATGTCGACGGCAGAAAGGTTACCCTTGCCGCTTCCGCCACCCGCGATATCGAGGCGCACCGCGTGACGGCGCTGACAGCGAACATCGACCTGGCGCCTGCCGACAACACCACTGCCGGAGCCGGGAAGCTGGGTGCGGTCGCATTGAAGCTGACAGGATCGGAAGGATCCGGCGCGAATGCATCGCGGCTGACAGCCGCGATCTCGTCCGCCGGGTCCGTTCTTGATCTTGGCACGCGCGGACTGCTGCCGGCCGATTTCGATGTCGATGCAACTCTTGTCCATGGCAGCAACAAGATCCAGGTCGACAGGCTGCTGTTGAAAACCGGTCGGTCTTCTTTCAATTTCGGCGGCTCGATAGGGCCAAAGCCGGCGACAGGGGCGGCGGGCGAGGAACCCTCCTATCGTTATGACCTGACCAGCGACGGTTCGACCCTGGCGCCATCGGAATCGCCCGAGCCCGCGCTGGCGTTTATCGCCCGTATCGCCGGCGTCTATCAGACCAAGAGCCATAAGCTGGTGGCCGAGCAGATCGCGGTTCGGTCCGACGCTTCCGGCGAGGTGCTTGGCACCGCGGCCGTGGAATTCGTTGACGGCAAGGCTCCCGGTATCAATCTGGCGCTCAACGTCCATGACATGCTGGTCTCGCACGTCAAGCAGCTGTGGCCGTGGTTTTCGGCGCGCAACGCACGGCTTTGGGTGCTCGATAATCTGTTCGGCGGCCGCGTTGTCGATGCCAATCTTCAGTTCCAGGTCGTGCCGGATCGCCTCGGCAATGGTGTTCCGCTTTCTGCAGACGAAGTGTTCGGCCGCTTCCAGATCGAAGGGTCGCGCTTCGACACGGCCGGGCGCATTCCGCCGATACGCGACGCGGTCGGCGTCGTCGCCTTCCACGGCAACGACGTCGACATTTCGCTCTCCTCGGGCACCGTCTTCATGCCCAGCGGCCGCACCGTGGCGGCCAGCAACGGCACACTGTCGGTCAAGGCGGCGAACCACCCGCCGGTCATCGGCGCACTCGACATTGACGTGGAGGGAGAGGCGTCGGCTGTCGCGGAACTCGCCTCCTACGAACCGATCAACGCCATGCGCCATGTCGGCTTCCTGCCGGAGGACCTGTCCGGCAGCGTTACCGGCCATGTGAGGGCCGACATTCCGTTGCAGTCCGGCGTCGACACCTCGAAACTCGACTGGCTGGTGTCACTCGACTACACCGGCCTGTCGCTGGCCAAGCCGTTCGAGGGACAGACCGTCACCGATGCCGACGGCTCGATCACGGTCGACCCGGAAAAGGCGGTGATTTCCGCCAAGGCGTCGTTGAACAACATTCCGGCCGAACTCGACCTCGTCGAGCCGCTGGTGGATAACGGGCCGCCGCGCAGCCGCAAGGTGGCCCTGGTGCTTGACGACAAGATCCGCGCCGCCGCCATGCCCGGCCTGACGCCGCTGCTGGGCGGAACGGTGAAGGTCGCGATCGACAAGAGCGGTGGCGGCAATCAGAACGTCTCGGCCGACCTGACCAATGCCAGGCTGGACATTCCCTGGGCCGGCTGGAGCAAGGGGGCAGGGGTCCCGGCCAGTGTCACGTTCGTCATGACCAAGTCCGGCGACACCACGACACTGTCCGACTTCAACCTCGACGGCAAAACATTCTCCATCGACGGCAGCATCGTGCTGGTCAACGGTGCCCTGTCGTCGGCAAAATTCAGCAAGGTCACCTTGAACAGAGGTGACGATGTCGCGATTTCGGTGAAGCGGTCGGGCAAGGGCTACGCGGTCGACATCAATGGCAATGCGCTCGACGCCCGATCGCTCATCAAGCAGTTCATGTCGGATGTCGACACCGCAACCAAGACCACGGGAACAGACAACATTTCAGTCAGCGCCGACGTCGAGCAGCTTACCGGTTTCCACGACGAACAACTGTCCAACCTGAAGCTGGACTACAGCGCGGCCGGTTCAAGGGTGAACGGCCTGAAGGTCAGCGCCACGGCCAGTTCGGGCGCGGCCATAGCAGTCAGCAACACTGCCGGCGACGGCCGGCGCTCGCTCAACGTGCAGTCGGCGGATGCAGGCGCTATCCTAAGATTCCTCAACATCTACGAGCATATGGAAGGCGGGTCGATCACCTTGGCGCTGACGGGGGCAGGCGACGGGCCGATGAAGGGCAAGGTCGATACCAGCAACTTCTTCATCGTCAATGAACCGAAACTGGCCTCCATCGTCTCGACCACGCCGGCCGGCGACAACCGCAGTCTCAATCAGGCGGTCAAGGGCAATCTCGACACGTCGCGGGTCAAGTTCGAGCGCGGCTACGCCGAGATCGAGAAAGGCAGCGGCTATCTGAAGCTTGCCAATGGCGTGCTGCGCGGCCCTCGCATCGGCACGACGTTCCAGGGCATCCTCTACGACCAGAACAACAATATGGACATGACGGGCACCTTCATGCCGGTCTATGGGCTCAACCGCATCTTCGGCGAGTTGCCCATCGTCGGCGCGCTGCTTGGCAACGGCCGCGACCGCGGCCTGATTGGCGTCACCTACCGGCTCAGGGGCAATGCCAACAAGCCGGTGCTCGACGTCAATCCGCTGTCGGTTATCGCGCCGGGAATATTCAGGTCGATCTTCGAGTATCGGTGATATCAGTCAATCAGCTTTCGCGCATAACTAACGAAACTTCTGACAAGTGCCTACAGAAGCGCGTCCGCGAGCAGATTTTGATAGAGACATGTGATCCATCTCGCTTGTGATTCCTGCCGAAAGTCGATTAGATCGGACTGATCGGGAGGACTTGGGAATAATGGTAAAAGAGGCAAACGTTACTTGGCGCTCAAAACATCAGAGCGCTATTGAAAGCGGCGAGCTCACTGCAAAATTTAGCGCAGACGGCTCGCGCATCCTGCGTTGGTACATCGACTTTAGGCACAAGCTGCTCCACGTGCATAAGGAGTTAAGCGCACCAGATCTGTTCATGCTTCAGCACAAGATAGACACGCTGATGGAGCAATGGGATGAAAGGGCGGACCAGCAGAATCGAAAGCTAAAAGTGTTTGCTAGCAAATATCAGGCAGATCAAGATACAGCTGAAGCAACGATACGGCTTGAAGGGCTACACAAGATTTTAGGTCACACACTTGCCATCAATGACCGTATCGATTGGAGCTCCCTTAAGGATCACAGTTTGTACGAAGGGCAAATGACCTTTCAAAGGGTCATGCCGCAACGCGTTAAGCGTATCGAGCCCAAGTTCACTCCGCCCGACATCTCACTCTTGGACAGGTTATTCGGTAGGGTAAAGCGGCGGATTGCGGACGCTCACGCAAGGTTCGAGCGAGAGCGAGCCGATTGGCTCGCGTACGAGCAGAGGGAAACCGGGAAGCTTAACCAGTCGATAGCGCAATGGACCGTCGAAAAAGCAGAGTTTGAAGAAACTGCGGCCCGACAAAGGAATGAATTTATAGAACGACAGGCGGAGGCTAATCGACGTGTCGATGCTTTGGCCGCGAATATCGCCAATGGCGATCCGCAGGCGGTGATAGAACACGCGATGCTGGTTCTTGACGCTTCAGATTATGACGATCTTTATGAAAAATCTTATGAGGTTCAATACGCCTCGGATACAAAAACTTTGATGCTGGAATATCAGTTGCCGTCGCCGAATGAACTGCCAACCGTCAAATCCATTCGCTTCGTTGCTGCGACCGGCGAACTCAAAGATACGCACATTTCAGAAAGAGAACAGAAGGCAAACTATGACTCAGTCTGCTACCAGATTTGCCTTCGAACCATTCACGAACTGTTCGAAGCCGATGAGTGCCAAAATCTGCAAAGAGTGCTGTTCAACGGCATTTCGACGTACGTGGACCGGACGACAGGTCAGGATACCACATCGTGTATTATGTCGATTATGGTGAACCGAGAGGACTTCTTGAAAATCGACCTCGGCCGCGTCGATCCCAAGGCGTGCTTCAAAAGCCTCAAGGGCGTCTCGGCTTCTTCACTTGCAGCGCTGGCACCTATCCCTCCCGTCATGGTCCTGAACAAGGAAGACAGGCGTTTTATTGACCCTCGCATGGTTGTAGACACGCTTGATACGGCAATGAATTTGGCGTCAATGGATTGGGAAGATTTCGAACACCTCGTACGGGAACTCTTTGAAAGGGAGTTCGCCTCTCGTGGAGGCGAGGTAAAGGTCACACAGTCGAGCAGTGACGGAGGCGTTGACGCTGTAGCTTTCGATCCGGACCCGATTACGGGTGGGAAGATCGTAATCCAGGCCAAGCGATATACCCGGACAGTCGGCGTTGCGGCTGTCCGCGATCTATACGGAACTATGCAACACGAAGGTGCATCACGCGGACTCCTTATTACAACTGCTGACTATGGCCCTGATGCGCACAAATTCGCGGCAGGAAAGCCCATCACACTTTTAACTGGGGCCAACTTACTGCACCTCCTTGAGAAGCATGGGTACAGTGCAAAGATCGATTTGCGCGAGGCTCGCAAGGAACTTAACTTGCGCGACTATGCCACAAGGCAATAGCCCCCGGTCTTGTGGCCAGGAATAGCCATAGTCCCGGCGAATCAGATCGGCCGAACTAACGCAGAACAAATACGAGTGGAGTCTCAGATCGGCCGCACCAGAACGTGTTTTTTCTTGCCGAGTGAAAGCTTTACGACGTTTTCCGGACTCAGATCCTGAAGCGTGACCATGCGGCGATCATCGCTGACCGACTGGTCGTTGATGCGAACCGCACCGCCCTGGATGTGCCGCCGCGCCTCGCCATTGGACGATGCCAGCCCGGCCGTGACCAGCAGTGACAGGATGCCGACGCCGGCCTCCAGCGATGCCTTGTCGGTCTCGACCGTCGGCAATGTCTCCGCTAGAGCGCCTTCCTCGAAGGTTTTTCGCGCGGTTTCCTCGGCCTGGTTTGCCGCTTCGCGGCCATGGACGATCGCCGTCGTCTCCGTGGCCAGCACCTTCTTGGCTTCGTTGATCTCGGAGCCGCCGAGCGCCGCCAGGCGGGCGATCTCATCGAGGGGCAGGCGGGTGAATATCTTCAGAAAGCGCTCGACGTCGGCGTCCTCGGTGTTGCGCCAGTACTGCCAGAAATCATAAGGCGAGAAGAGGTCGCCGTTGAGCCACACCGCTCCCTTCGCCGACTTGCCCATCTTGGCGCCCGACGATGTCGTGAGCAGCGGCGTGGTCAAAGCGTAAAGCTGCGGCGTGCCCATGCGATGGCCGAGATCGACGCCGTTGATGATGTTGCCCCACTGGTCCGATCCGCCCATCTGCAGGCGGCAGTTCTGGCGCCGGGCGAGTTCGACGAAATCGTAGCCCTGCAGGATCATGTAGTTGAATTCGAGGAACGACAGCGACTGCTCGCGGTCGAGCCGCAGCTTGACGCTGTCGAAGGTCAGCATGCGGTTGACGGAAAAATGCCGGCCGACGTCGCGCAGGAACTCGACATAGTTGAGTTTCATCAGCCAGTCCGCGTTGTTGACCATGATGGCGTCGTTCGGGCCGTCGCCGAAACGCAGGATGCGGCCGAAGATGCGTTTGATGCCCTCGATGTTGGTGGCGATCGCCTCGGGTGTCAGAAGGCTGCGCTGGTCGTCACGGAAGGACGGGTCGCCGATCATCGACGTGCCGCCGCCCATCAGCGCGATCGGCCGGTGCCCGGTCTCCTGCAGCCAGTAAAGCATGGTCGCGGAGATCAAATTGCCGATATGCAGGCTGGTGGCGGTGGCGTCGTAGCCGACATAGGCGGTGACCGTTTCCTTGGCGAAAAGTTGGTCGAGGCCGGTCTCATCCGAAATCTGGTGGATGAAGCCGCGCTCGCTCATCGTGCGCAGGAAATCGGATTTGAAGGCAGGCATGGTTTCTTTCCCGAAAGCGTCCGCCCGGTCCGGCGCGGGCGTATGTGAACGGGCGCGTTTAGCATTCAAGCGCGATCAGCAAAAGTGGAATCCGGTTTTGCGTCCGATCGCGCGGCAACCAGGAGTTCGCGATCAGCAAAAGTGGAATCCGGTTTTGCGTCCGATCGCCTGCGCGCGAAGGACCACAAGATATCCTGATGATCACCGGTTGTTGAAACGGCGCAACGGACCGCCCGGCACCAATGCTTGCTTCATCGTTTCGGCTGGCGTAATGAGGCGCCGCGCCAAAGGTTCTTGCAGCCCACGACCTCGAGCGGCACCGCACGGCATCCAGGAATGCCATATCCGACGACAGAGCCCCGACGCGACATGCCGGACGCATTGATATCCATCGTCATTCCTTGCAGGAACGAGGCGGCAAACCTGCCGCTGCTGATCGACGAGATCGAGACGGCGATGGCCGGGCGCGACTTCGAACTGATCATCGTCAATGACGGCTCGACCGACGAGACGGCTGCCGTCCTGACCGAGCAGGCGACACTTCGCTCCTTTCCTGTGCGGGAATTGCGGCACCAGAAATCCGCTGGCCAGAGCCTCTCGGTGCGTTCGGGCGCCTGGGCGGCGCGCGGCAGCATCATTGCCACGATCGACGGTGACGGCCAGAACGATCCGCAATACATCCCCGTGCTGGTGGACGCCTTGCGGCAGGCCGGCCCTGATTTCGGCGCCGCCCAGGGGCAGCGCCTCAAGCGCCGCGACAGCAAGGTCAAGCAACTGGCGTCGCGCTTCGCCAACTGGCTCAGAAACGCCATCCTGCATGATGAGACGCGCGATACCGGCTGCGGCCTCAAGGCCGTCCATACCGATATCCTGCGCAAGCTGCCCTTCTTCGACGGCACTCATCGCTTCGTCCCGGCCCTGGTCATCCAGGAGGGCTATCGCGTCGTGCATTGCGACGTCGTCGACCGCTCGCGCCGGCACGGCAAGTCGAACTACGGCATTTTCGACCGCGGCCTGCAGGGCGCGCTCGATCTCGGCGGTGTCTGGTGGCTGCGCCGCAGGCGCCGCAGAATGCCCAAAGTAGAGGAAATCAAGCGTGTTTAACGTGCTTCAGGAACTGGCGACGTGGCTTCACCAGGTTTTCATCAAGCAATTCGATGCGTGGGTCCTGCTCGGCTTCATCGCCCAGTTCTTCTTCACCATGCGCTTCGTCGTGCAGTGGCTCGCCTCCGAAAAGGCCAAGCGCAGCGTGGTCCCGGTGGCCTTCTGGTTCTTCTCCCTGTTCGGCGGCGGCCTGCTTCTGATCTATGCCATCCAACGCCAGGATCCGGTGTTCATCGCCGGTCAGGCCATGGGTATGTTCATCTACATCAGGAATCTCTGGTTGATCGCCAATGAGCGCAAGGCGGCGATGACCAAGGTCGATTGAGCGGCCTGTCACATCAAGAAATGACCAGAGAGGCTCGAGCATGGCGTTGAACAGGAACTACATCTTTCTCTTCCTGTTCAGTCTGGTGATGACGGTTTCGGGGTTGGCATCCTTGCCGCCGATCGACCGGGACGAGTCGCGCTTCGTCCAGGCCACCAAGCAGATGGCGGAGAGCGGCGACTATGTCGACATCCGCTTCCAGGACGCCTCGCGCTACCAGAAGCCGATCGGTATCTATTGGCTGCAATCTGCCGCCGTGACCTTGAGCGGTAAGGGGGCCGAAGCGCCGATCTGGGTCTACCGCACGATCTCCGCGCTTGGCATTGCCATTGCGGTGCTGGCGATCGCCTGGACAGGGACCAATCTTTTCGGCGCCAATGCCGGCCTCGCCGCCGGCCTGGTGATGGCGGCGATCTTCGCCACGGCCTTCGAGGGCCGCGACGCCAAGACCGATGCGATGCTGCTCGCCTGCTGCGTGGCGGCGCAAGGCGCACTGGGGCAGATCTACCTGGCAGCGCGCCGCAACGAACCTGTCGCCGGCCATCTCTGGTGGATATTCTGGATCGCGCAAGGGGCAGCGATCCTCATAAAGGGGCCGATTGCGCCGCTGCTGTCGGCGCTGACAATCGCCGCGCTGTTTGCCTTCGAGCGTGACGGGCGCTGGCTGTCGAAACTCAAGGTCGGGCGCGGCCTGCTGCTCGTCGTGCTGATCACATTGCCCTGGCTCGCCGCGATCACCTGGAAAAGCCATGGTGCTTTCCTGCAGCAGGCTGTCGGCAAGGACATGCTTGGCAAGGTCGCGTCGGGCGAGGAATCGCATGGCCTGCCGCCCGGCTTCTACATGCTGACCTATTCGCTGTTCATGTGGCCTTTCGGCCTTATCGCCGTCGGCGCCGGCCTCCAGGCCCTCAACCGTCTGCGCGACGATGTCAGGCTGCGCTTCTGCCTCGCCTGGTACATCCCTTTCTGGCTCGTATTCGAGCTCATTCCGACGAAGCTGCCGCACTATGTTCTGCCGGCCTATCCCGGCATGGCGCTGCTGATCGGCTGGCTGCTGACCCTGCAGCCGCAGGATGCCAACGCACCGCTCAGGCGCTGGCAACAATGGCTGTGGTGGGCGACTGCATTCGGTCTGGTCGTGGTCAGCCTTGGTCTGGCGGCGGTCTGTATCGGAGCGCCGATCTACCTCACCCACACATTTTCCTGGTGGAGCATTCCGGCCGCCGCCGCCGCGCTCGGCACTGGCTACCTGGGTTTTTCGCGGCAGTTGCAGGTGCCGCTGCCCCGTATCGGAGCCACCGCCGCCGGCGCCGGCATCACCTATGCCTTGCTGTTCGGTGTCATCGCCCCATCCCTGACGCCGATCTGGCTGAGCCCGGCGATCAAGCAAGCGGTGCTTGCCAACAAGGCTTGCGACACGACGGTGCTGGCCTCGGCGCGCTATCAGGAACCGAGCCTGGTATTCCTGGTCGGCACCAAGACGGTGCTGACCGATATCGGCGGGGTGGCGGAGCATCTGCTTGCCGATCCGGCCTGCGCGTTGGCGCTGGCGCCGATCGAGGATGAGCAGAAACTGAATGGCATGCTGTCGGTGCGAGGCAAATCGGTGAACCGTGTCGCCGAAGTCGACGGCATCAACTATTCGTCGGGAGACAAATTGTCGCTCGGCCTTTATCGTATCGCGCAATGACTTCGGCGATGAGGTCGACTTCCCAATGCTCGTGAAATCGCGTCCACCCGTTTCTGGCAGGCTCCTGGGGACAGGGCGCCGGTCGGTCGACAATTTTCTCGACACGATGCGGATCGTGAGAGGGCGCTTTGCCGCCCGTCCCGCCAGGTACCCGAATATAGTATGGTCGGTCTGGGGCCTGGGCTGGGTTCTGCTGACCGCTGCGGCGTTTGTGCGTCTCGACACCCCGGCGGGGATGCTTCGAGATCAATGGTCGCCGGGATTCGTCCGTTTGGCCGACTTTTTCACGCAGTTCGGCCTAGGCGGCTGGTATCTCATTCCGCCCGCGCTGTTGCTCGTCGCGGCCAATCTGATCGATTGGCGAAGTCTCTCGAGACGATCATTGATGCTCGCCTACAACTGGACTTGCCTGGCTTTCCTGGTGCTGAGCGCCGTCGGCCTGTCCGGTCTGACGGTCAATGTCCTGAAATACGCGATCGGCCGGGCCCGCCCGCTCTACTTCCAGGATTTTGGTGTGCTGGCCCTGCATCCCTTTGCTTTCGATGCACGCTTCGCCGGCTTTCCGTCCGGCCATGCCACGACGATGGGCGCTGTGTTCGGCGTTCTTCTGCTCTTGTTTCCGCGACGCTGGTATATCGCGCTGGCGGTGACGGCCTGCATCGCCTCGACCCGGGTCTTTGTTGGTGCCCACTACCCGAGCGACACGGTCGCCGGCTTTGGCCTTGGCTGCGCCTTCGCGCTCGCCTGCGGGGTGGTGTTTGCGCGTCTCGGCTTCATCTTCCGGCCGATGCAGTCGGGATTGCCGGTCCGCAAAGCATCGTTCCGGCTGATTGCCCCTGAAAGATAGGTCGCCGGGCGGATTGGTCTAATTGCTGTCCAGTCCACCGTAGGATCTCACCAAGCGAGCCATGTCGGACGAATTGGCGGTTTCGCTTTCGAGCCCTTGCGCGACGCCCGCGCGATCGGCGACCGGACGGTTCTGGCTGACCTTCCACTTGCCGTGGATCTCGCTGATTTCGATCTCCAGTCCAATGATGCCCTTGATCTGCGACTGGATGAAGGGCGGCGGTGCATCGGTCACCGCCCAGGGCGCCTCGCGCGCACCTTCCTGGGAGGCGGTCAGGTCGGCGATCTGCCGCGCGAGCCATTCCTGGTCGTCGATCACCTTGGCGGTGCCGCGCACTTGCACGATGGCATAGTTCCAGGTTGGCACCACCTTGCCGGTCTCGCGCTTGGTCTCGTACCAGGAGGGCGTCACATAAGCGTCGGTGCCCTGGAAGACGATCAGCAAGGGCGATGCCGGATTGTCGGCAATGAGGCGCCATTGCGGGTTGGCCTTGGCCAGGTGAGCCCGCAGCCTGCCGTTCGGCGCCGCTTCGGCGTCGAGCAGGAAGGGAATGGCGTTGGCGACCGGGCCGTCAGGCCCGTTCGAGATCAACATGCCGAGCGGATGCGCCCTGATCAGTCCATGCAGGACATCGGGGCGCGTTTCCTGGAAATGGGGAGGCTCGTACATTGGCGCTGGCGCCTTCCCTGTTTATCTCAGCCGCTTCGGCCGCGGATCGGACAACTCGCCCGCCAGCCGGCGATCGAGATAGTCGGCGCATTCCTCGATCAGCAGGTCGGCGTCGTTGGCGAAAAAGTGGTTGGCGCCGGGCAACGTCTTCTGCGTGATGGTGATGCCCTTCTGCGTGTGCAGCTTGTCGACCAGGCCTTGCACGTCCTTCGGCGGCGCCACCTTGTCGGCATCGCCATGGATGATCAGGCCCGATGACGGGCAGGGCGCCAGGAACGAGAAATCATACGTGTTGGGCTGCGGCGCGATCGAGATGAAGCCTTCGATCTCCGGCCGGCGCATCAAAAGCTGCATGCCGATCCACGAGCCGAAGGAATAACCGGCGACCCAGCAGCTCTTGGAATCCGGGTGCAGCGACTGGACCCAGTCGAGTGCGGCCGCCGCATCCGACAATTCGCCGGTGCCGTGGTCGAACTCGCCCTGGCTGCGGCCGATGCCGCGGAAATTGAAGCGCAGCGTGGTGAAATCACGCTTCTGGAACATGTAGAAGAGGTCGTAAACGATCTTGTTGTTCATCGTGCCGCCGAATTGCGGGTGCGGATGCAAGACGATGGCGATCGGCGCGCTCTTTTCCTTGGAGGGCTGGTAGCGTCCCTCCAGGCGACCGGCCGGACCGGTGAAAATGACCTCAGGCATGAAATACTCCACTTGGTATACGAATGCGCGGCGCCCGGAACGTGTCTTCCTCTGGCCTTGACGCAGGGCGAGCGTCTTCTTAGAAGCTAGTTTAGAACTATTCAAAACTGAGTGGCCAGACGTCGAGCCCGGCCACCCGCGCCGCAAGCCGCGTAAATAGGACGGCTCGCCTTGGAATTTCAAGGAAATAACGCCATACGACGACCGAATGGCTTCTGACGGGATCAACTGGACGAAAATGGCCGCAAAACGTGCCTATCTCGACTACAATGCCAGTGCGCCGCTGCTTGCAGCGGCGCGCGAGGCTATGGTCGCGGCGCTTGACGTGGCGGCCAACCCGTCGTCGGTCCATGCCGAGGGCCGCGCCGCGCGGCGCCTGATCGAGACGGCAAGGCGCGAGGTCGCGGCACTGGTGAATGCCAGGCCCGAACATGTCGTGTTCACCTCCGGTGCGACCGAAGCCGCCTCGACGCTGCTCTCCCCCGATTGGCAGATGGGGCGCGGCAGCGTGCGCATGAGCCGGCTCTACGTCTGCGAGGCCGATCATCCCTGTCTGTTGAATGGCGGCCGCTTTCCGGCCGTGCAAGTCACGCGCATCGGCGTCGATGCCGACGGCATTGCCGATCTTGCAGCCCTGGCGGCGGCGCTTGCAGGTCATGACAAGGCCGATGGCCTGCCGCTGGTGGCGATCCATGCAGCCAACAACGAGACCGGCGTTATCCAGCCGATCGATCGTATCGCCGAAATCGTCAAGGCCGCCGGCGGTATTCTTGTCGTCGATGCGGTTCAGGCCGCGGGCCGCGTTTCGATCGATATGTCAGCGGGTTACGCCGATTATCTGATTCTGTCTTCGCACAAGATCGGCGGCCCCAAGGGCGTCGGCGCCATCGTCGCTGCAGCCGACCTGATGATGCCGAAGCCCCTGATTAACGGCGGCGGCCAGGAAAAGGGTTATCGCGGCGGCACGGAAAACCTCGCCGCCACATCAGGCTTTGGCGCCGCCGCACGCGAAGCGCTGGCCGGACTGCCGGCGATCGATGCGGTGCGCGAGCGTCGCGACGAGATCGAGGCAATCGTGAAAATGCTGGTCCCGGACGCGGAAATCTTTGGAACCGGCGCGCCAAGGCTTGCCAACACGACATTCTTCGCTATTGCGGGCGTCAAGGCTGAAACCGCGCAGATCGCCTTTGATCTCGCCGGTGTTGCGCTGTCGGCCGGCTCCGCTTGTTCGTCGGGCAAGGTCGGGCCGAGCCACGTGCTGAAGGCTATGGGCTACGGCGACAGTCTCGGCGCCTTGCGTGTGTCGATTGGCCCGGCGACGGGTGCCGAGGACATAGAACTGTTCCGTAGCGCGCTGGCGGGTATTGCCGCACGGCAAGCCGCCAGGGAAAAGGCGGATAGAGAAGAAGCCGCTTGAGCGGTTGGACGATTTTGGGCCTTCGGCCTGGTAGAGCCGTGCGTTTCATGCTGGCCGGGTGAATTTCCGGTCGAGGCGCACTATATGGAACTTACGCTGCCGCGGATGCCTCGTGCGTTCATTTGGCGGTGCCATAGTTTGAAAACTGTCGGGCCTTGACCCCGGCGTGGATGGAGAACGCATATGCCTGCTGTGCAGGACACGATCGATCGGGTCCGAAAGATCGACGTCGACCAATACAAATACGGATTCCAGACGGAAATCGCAGTCGATAAGGCCCCCAAGGGCCTGAGCGAAGACATCATCCGTTTCATTTCGGCCAAGAAGGACGAGCCGTCCTGGATGCTGGAATGGCGCCTGGAAGCCTATCGGCGCTGGCTGACGCTGGAGGAGCCGACCTGGGCGCGCGTCCACTATCCGAAGATCGATTTCCAGGACATCTACTATTACGCGGCGCCCAAGAGCACGCCCGGCCCGTCGTCGCTCAGCGACGTCGATCCCGAACTCTTGAAGGTCTATGAAAAGCTCGGCATTCCGCTGCGCGAGCAGGAGATCCTTGCCGGCGTTCAGAAGACGGATGCCTCCGATCTCGAGGAGCCTAGCGACAATGTCTACAAATCGGGCCGTGTCGCTGTCGACGCGGTGTTCGATTCCGTCTCCGTCGTCACCACCTTCAAGAAGGAACTGGCGCAGGCCGGCGTGATCTTCTGCTCGATCTCGGAAGCCATCCGCGAGCATCCGGAACTGGTCCAGAAATATCTCGGCTCGGTCGTGCCGACCTCCGACAATTTCTACGCCACGCTGAACTCGGCTGTCTTCACCGACGGTTCCTTCGTCTTCGTGCCCAAGGGCGTGCGCTGCCCGATGGAACTGTCGACCTATTTCCGCATGAACGAGAAGAACACCGGCCAGTTCGAGCGCACGCTGATCATCGCCGAGGAGGGGGCTTACGTCTCCTATCTCGAGGGCTGCACGGCGCCGCAGCGCGACGAGAACCAGCTGCATGCCGCGGTCGTCGAACTGGTGGCGCTCGACGATGCCGAGATCAAATATTCGACGGTGCAGAACTGGTACCCCGGCGACGCCGAGGGCAAGGGCGGCATCTATAATTTCGTCACCAAGCGCGGCGATTGCCGTGGCGACCGTTCGAAGATCTCCTGGACGCAGGTCGAGACCGGTTCGGCGATCACCTGGAAGTACCCGAGCTGCATCCTGCGCGGCGACGATTCCTCCGGCGAGTTCTATTCGATCGCCGTGTCGAACGGCTACCAGCAGGTCGACAGCGGCACCAAGATGATCCATCTCGGCAAGAACACGTCGAGCCGCATCATCTCCAAGGGCATCGCCGCCGGCTTCTCGCAGAACACCTATCGTGGCCAGGTTTCCGCGCACCGCAAGGCGATCAACGCCCGCAACTTCACCAATTGCGATAGCCTGCTGATCGGCGACCAGTGCGGCGCGCACACCGTGCCCTACATGGAAGCCAAGAACTCGACGGCGCAGTTCGAGCACGAGGCGACGACGTCCAAGATTTCCGAGGACCAGAAGTTCTACGTCATGCAGCGCGGCATTCCCGAGGAGGAAGCCATCGCGCTGATCGTCAACGGCTTCGTCAAGGACGTCATCCAGCAGTTGCCGATGGAGTTCGCCGTCGAGGCGCAGAAGCTGATCGGCATCTCGCTGGAAGGCTCGGTGGGTTGATTAGGAAATTCTTCCAGCTGATCGAGAGCTTGATGGTCGTCGTGCTGATGCTCTTGTTGACGCTGGCTATTGGAGGTGCCGTGGTGGCTCTGATAGGCGCGATGTTTAGCTTGAGTTCGGTGAAGAATATTGGTGGTTCGATTGCAACCCTAGGTGCGGTTGGTTTTTTTGGCTGGATGTTAGTTACGGGCAAACTAGCACGCTTCTTTCCAAGGGGATCCCGTCAAGGGCAGAGCGTCGAGAACATCAAGAACACGAAAGTAGAAAAGAATGCTTGAGATCAAGAACCTGCACGCCCGCATCGTCGATGACGGCACCGAAATCATCCGCGGCCTGAACCTGACGGTGAAAGCCGGCGAGGTCGCCGCGATCATGGGCCCGAACGGCTCGGGCAAATCGACATTGTCCTACATCCTCGCCGGCCGCGAGGATTATGAGGTGACCGAAGGCGACATCCTGTACAATGGCCAGTCGATCCTCGAAATGGATCCGGCCGAGCGCGCGACGTCGGGCATCTTCCTCGCTTTCCAGTATCCGATGGAGATACCGGGCGTGGCGACCATGGAATTCCTGAAAGTGGCCATGAACGAGCAGCGCAAGGCGCGCGGCGAGGAGCCGCTGAAGATCCCGGAATTCCTGAAGCGCGTGAAGGAAGCCGCCGCCTCGCTCAGCATGGACATGGCCATGCTGAAGCGGCCGCTCAATGTCGGCTTCTCCGGCGGTGAGAAGAAACGCGCCGAGATCCTGCAGATGAAGCTGCTGGAGCCAAAACTCTGCGTGCTCGACGAAACCGATTCTGGCCTCGATATCGATGCGCTGAAGATCGTCTCCGACGGCGTGAACGCGCTGCGCGCGCCGGACCGGGCTTTTCTGGTCATCACCCACTATCAGCGCCTGCTCGAACACATCGTGCCCGACAGCGTGCACGTGCTTTACAAGGGCCAGGTCATCAAGTCCGGCGACAAGTCGCTGGCGCTCGACCTCGAGGCCAATGGCTATGCCGGCGTGATCGGCGAAGCCGCGTGAGATGCCAGAAGGCAAGGTCAAACTGATGAACATGCACACACAACCGCAGCGGACACCTGCCGAAACCGCGTTGATCGACGCGTTTGGCGACCGGCTGTCGCTGCTGCCGGGCGATGGCGCGGTGATGCTGAAGCGCGACGACGCGATCGAGGCGATCAAGCACGGCCTGCCGACGCGGCGCGTCGAGTCCTGGCACTACACGGATCTGCGCCGGCTGTTGAACGTGGTGCCGGACTTCGACCCGGCCGCCATGGCCAAGGCCGTCGCACCGATCGTCGAAGGCTCCGCCGTTCTGCCGGTCCTGAACGGCAAGTCCGACGCGAAGGTGCCGGTCCTTGAAGGCGTCACCGTGCAGCGCCTGTCGGAAAAACTGATCGACGGCAGCATCGCGCCCGGGCTCGATCCCTATGGCAGCGATGATGCGATCGGCGCGCTGAACACCGCCTTCGTCGCCGATGGCTACTTTGTCGATATCGCCGATGGCACGGAACTCGAAAAGCCGATCGAATTGCAGAATGTGCAGGCCGGCGGCCAGAGTCATGTGCGCTTGGCCGTTCGCGTCGGCGCTGGCGCCAAGACCGTCATTGTCGAGCGTCAGGCGGGAGACGGGGCTGCCCTGGTCAGTTCGGTCAGCCAGCTTGTGCTGGGTGAGGGTGCCGAGGTGACGTGGCTGATCGTCCAGGAACAGCCGGAGACGGCGACTCATCTGGCGCAGTTCAAGGCCCATATCGGCAAGAATGCGAAACTGACCCTGTTCGTGATGAACGCCGGCGGCAAGCTTGTGCGCCAGGAGGTCATGGTCAGGACGACGGGCGAAGGCGCCGATTTCAAGCTGCGCGGCATCAACCTGCTGGCCGGCGATACCCATAGCGACGTGACGATGGTGCTTGACCACGCGGTGCCGCACACGACCTCGACCGAGATCATCCGCAACGTGGTGACCGGCAAGGCGCGCGGCGTCTTCCAGGGCCGTATCAACGTCCACCAATATGCGCAGAAAACCAACGCCAAGATGGCCTGCAACACGCTGCTCCTGTCGGACGATGGCGAGTTCTCGACCAAGCCTGAACTTGAAATCTTCGCCGACGACGTCGTCTGCGGCCATGGCGCGACGGTGACAGAGATCGACCACGACCATTTGTTCTACCTGATGGCGCGCGGCGTCGACGAGAAGTCGGCCCGTGGCCTGCTGGTCAAGGCGTTCGTCGCCGAGGTGATCGAGGAACTGGATGACGAGACAATCGTCGAGGCGCTGGAAGCGCGGCTGGACGATTGGTTTTTGACACACGGGTGAAATGATGAACGCTCCAGGCAAGATCGGAGATTTCTACGACGTCGAGGCGATCCGTCGCGACTTCCCGATCCTGTCGCGGGAAGTCTACGGCAAGAAGCTGGTCTATCTCGACAATGGTGCCTCGGCGCAGAAGCCGCAGGTGGTGCTGGATACGATCCAGCATGCCTATTCGCAGGAATACGCCAACGTCCATCGCGGCCTGCATTTCCTGTCGAATGCCGCGACCGACGCCTATGAAAAGGCGCGTGAGACGGTGCGCCGCTTCCTGAATGCGCCGAGCACCGACAACATCGTCTTCACCTCGAACACGACCTCGGCGATCAACACGGTCGCCTATGGTTATGGCATGCCCAATATCGGTGAGGGCGACGAGATCGTGCTGTCGATCATGGAGCACCACTCCAACATCGTGCCCTGGCATTTCATCCGCGAGCGGCAGGGCGCGAAACTCGTCTGGGTGCCGGTCGACGATCTCGGCGTCTTCCATATCGAGGAATTCGAGAAGCGGCTGACCGACCGCACCAAGCTCGTCGCCATCACCCAGATGTCGAATGCGCTGGGCACGGTGACGCCGATCAAGGAGATCGTGCGCATCGCGCATGCGCGCGGCATTCCCGTACTCGTCGACGGCAGCCAGAGCGCGGTGCACATGCCGATCGACGTGCAGGATCTCGACTGTGACTTCTTCGTCTTCACCGGCCACAAGGTCTACGGACCCTCGGGAATCGGCGTGCTCTACGGCAAGAAGGACATTCTCCAGGCCATGCGCCCCTTCATGGGCGGCGGCGAGATGATCGAGGAGGTGACGGAAGACATCGTCACCTACAACGAGCCGCCGCATCGCTTCGAGGCCGGCACGCCGCCGATCGTCCAGGCGATCGGGCTCGGTGCCGCGCTCGACTACATGGAAAAGATCGGCCGCGAGCGCATCGCCGCCCACGAGGAAGACCTCAAGACCTATGCCCATGAGCGGCTGCGCGCCATCAACTCGCTGCGCATCTTCGGCGATGCGCCCGGCAAGGGCGCGATCATCTCCTTTGAATTGCAGGGCATTCATGCCCATGACGTGTCGATGGTGATAGACAGGCAGGGCGTTGCAGTGCGGGCCGGCACCCATTGCGCCCAGCCGCTGTTGAAACGCTTTGGCGTAACCTCCACATGCAGGGCATCGTTCGGCATGTATAATACCAGGGCCGAAGTCGACGCTTTGGCCGAGGCGCTTGAAAAAGCGCGAAAGTTCTTTGGGTGATGACGACCATGGACGATGTGAGCACAACCGCAGAGACCGCGCCTGAAACGGCTGCAAATGGCATCGTATCGGCCTCGGCCATCCCCGCCGACGAACTGGCGCGGCTGACCGACGATATCGTCTCGGCGCTGAAGACGGTCTATGACCCGGAAATCCCGGCCGACATCTACGAGCTTGGCCTCGTCTACAAGATCGACATCGAGGACGACCGCTCGGTCAAGATCGACATGACGCTGACCGCACCGGGCTGCCCGGTGGCCGGCGAGATGCCTGGCTGGGTGGAAAACGCCGTCGGCGCCGTCGAAGGCGTGTCCGGCGTCGAGGTCAACATGACCTTCGACCCGCCCTGGTCGCCCGACCGCATGTCGGAAGAGGCACAGGTGGCGGTGGGCTGGTACTAAGGCATGCCGCCCAAAAGTGACCTCGGTTTTTGGGCAACGACATGCAAAAAACAAAAACCTAAAGCGCGTCACGCTTTAGGCAAGTCGAGGTTGGTACACTTGCGCCAGTGGTAAAACTTCACCATTTTAGGTGAGGAATCATTCGGCAGGCCTTGAACCTGCATGGAATGGAGAAGGAAAGAGAATGGGACGCTTCGCCGTCATCACGATGACCGAAAAGGCCGCCGAGCGGGTGCGCGAGATCGTCGCGACCCGCGACAATGCGCATGGCATTCGCCTCGGCATCAAGAAGGGCGGCTGCGCCGGCATGGAATACACGGTCGACCTGGTGACCGAACCCAACACCAAGGACGACCATATCGAGCGCGATGGCGCCCATGTCTATGTCGCGCCGGAGGCGGCGCTCTTCCTGTTCGGTACCGAGATGGATTTCGAGCAGACGACGCTGCGCACCGGCTTCACCTTCCACAACCCGAACCAGAGTTCTGCTTGCGGCTGCGGCGAATCCGTCGAACTGAAGCCGGCGGATCTCAAGGCACTGGCAGAGGCGCGCGCCTCGGCCTGATCCTTCCTTCGTCCTGCTTACGGGGCGAAGAACACTACTCCACCCACATACCCGTCCGCTTGTGCCAGTCGGCGATCGATTCTTCCGGATAGACGTCGAACATCTTGTCGCGCTTGCCGATCTCGGGTTCGACCCAGTTCGCCTTGTATTTCAGCATCAGGTGCACCTTTTCAGGCGGTTTCGGCAGGTCGCTGTCGATCGCCGAGGCGAAGGGATGCACCAGTTCCGGCCAGGTCGGATCGTAGAGCCAGAGCGCCGACCCGCATTTGCGGCAGAAATTGCGTTCGCCGGTCGAGACCTCGCAATGGGGATGTTCGTCGTCCTCGATCTCGGCACGGTAGACGCCAAGGCTCCTCTTGCCCCTGATGTTCAGCGTTTCGTAGTCGGCGCCGAGATTGATGGCGAAACCGCCGCCGCCCTGCTGCTTGCGGCAGATCGAGCAGTAGCAAAGCATGAATGGCACCGGCGTGTGGCTTTCCACCTCGAAACGCACGGCGTTGCAGCGGCAGGATCCCTTGAGCAGAAGCGGCATGACAAAAAACTCCGACGGAATGATCTCAACCTGTCAGCATGATCTTGGTTGCGCGATGACAATGTCAAATGCCGGTGACATGATCGCGGCATGGACAATGAACGCATCGCCGAACTGTTCGCCGGCCTCGGCCCGGTCAGCGTCCGCAGGCTGTTCGGCGGCAAGGGCATCTATTTCGACGGCGTCATCGTCGCCATCGTGCTGCGCGGCGAATTGCTGCTGAAGGCCGACGAGCAAAGCGCGCCCGACTTCGAAGCCGAGGGCTGCAAGCAATGGACCTATACCGGCTCGCGCCACGGCAAGCTGGTCGCCATGCCCTATTGGAGCATTCCCGACAGTGCCTTTGACGATCCGGACGAGATGACGGTATGGGCACGCCGCGCCTATGAGGCTGGAAGGCGCGCCGGCAAATAGCCGCGCGAACCTACAGCGCCTTTGCGATCTCGGCCGCCAGCCTCGCATTGTTTTCGACCAGCGCGATGTTGGTCTTCAGGCTGCGGCCGCCGGTGAGCTCCAGGATCTTCGATAGCAGGAACGGCGTCACCGCCTTGCCGGTCACGTGCAGAGCCTCGGCGGCCTTTTGCGCCGCTTCGATGTAGCCCGCCATCTCTTCGGCCGGGATTTCGTGGTCCTGCGGCACCGGGTTGGCGATCAGCATGCCGCCGCCGAGCCCAAGCGCAGCCCGGGTCTGGTAGAAATGCGCGATGTCTTTCGGCTTGTACAAGGTGAGAGGCGCACGGAACGGCGACTGCCGCGACCAGAAGGCGGGCATTGTCTCGCAGCTGTGGCCGATGACAGGCACGCCGCGCGTCTCCAGCACTTCCAGCGTTTTTTCGATGTCGAGGATGGCTTTGGCGCCGGCCGAGACGACGATGACCGGCGTGCGCGCCAGTTCGTCGAGGTCGGCCGAAATATCGAAGCTCTTTTCCGCTCCCTTGTGCACGCCGCCAATGCCGCCGGTGGCGAACACTTTTATCCCGACCATATGGGCGGCGATCATCGTCGCGGCGACCGTGGTGCCCCCGGTGCGCCCTTGCGCGACGGCGAAGCCGAGGTCGGCGCGCGACAGCTTCATGGCGTCGCCGGTCATGGCCAGCGATTCGCGCTCGCCATCGGAAAGGCCGATCTTGATGCGCCCGCCGACCACGGCGATCGTTGCCGGCACGGCACCACCGTCGCTGATGATCTTCTCGACGTTCGCCGCCATGGCGCCATTGTCGGGGTAGGGCATGCCATGGGTGATGATGGTGCTTTCCAGCGCCACCACCGGCCGGCCGGCGGCCAGGGCTTGCGCCACCGGCGCGTGGATATCGATGAAGGGGCGGGCGGTTTCCGGGGTCATCTCAGGTCTCCAATCCGGTGTGCATGCATCCATCAAGGTGCGTGCGGCGGCACTCCGGTACTATGAATTTGCCGGTCTCATGCCACTTCCTGCACATCGGGCACAAGGGCCAGCGCTTCCATGAAGGCGGCCGCGGTGAAATCGGGAACGGCGTCGGCGCTCTCGATGGCCAGCGTTGCCGCGGCGACGCCTTCCCGCAACGCCGCCCGCAAGGGCATGCCGCGCAGCAAGGCGGCGACCGTTGCCCCGGCCAGCGCATCTCCCGCGCCGGTGACGTCCACAACTTTCCTCGGGGCCGGCGGCTTGATGGCAAACGTGCCGTCGCGATCAAAACCCAGCACCGGGCCGATGCCCGCCGTCACCACAGCGCTGGTGAGGCCGGCGCGCTTCAAACCGTCAACGATGCCCCGCTGGGAAGCCGCGCCGTCCAGGCCTGCCAGCGCGAGGGCCTCGCGCTGGTTCATGAAGACGACGGCCAGATTGCCGAGCACCGGCTTCAGGCGCACGATCTTGGCCGGCGAAATGGCAATGGCGAATACGGGCTTGCCGGCGGCAAGCGAAACCAGCCGCTCCAGTGCCGCCGATGGCAGATTGGCGTCACACAGGATGGCGTCGGCGGCCAAGATCGCCTCCCGCACCTTGGATCGGCGGATCTGCTTGGGAAACGCCAGATCGTACAGCGCCATGTCGGCAAAGCCGACTATCAACTCGCCTTCGCGATCGATCAACGCGGTATAGCTCGGTGTCGTGCGGTCAAGGAACACCGCCGACAGATCGGCGATCCCTGCCTTGGCTATGGCGCGGGAAACGGTGTCGCCCGCCGCATCGCCGCCCCGCATCGAAAGCAGCGAAGCGGAGACGCCGCGCAGCACTGTGCTGCGCAGCGCGTTGAAGACGCCGCCGCCGACATCTTCGCGCATCGTGCCGGGGTTGGACGCGGCCGGCACGTAGAGGCCGGACACCTGGCCGCGCCGGTCGATATGGGCCCCGCCCACGGCCAGTATCTCTGCGGATTTCACCATGGCGGCGATATGACCTTTGTTGTTGCAGCCGCACAAGCGCTAGGCTGCGCGACAGAGCTTCGCATGCAAGGCAGCGATTCGGCAGGCCGGGACAGCGGTGCCGGCTGGCCTAATGCGAGGTGGGTTGCTGCCCGCGTTTCTGGGACGAAAAAAGAACAAATCCGGATATCGCTTGTTTTTCAAATGCTTGTTGCCTCTTGCCAAATGAGAACAAAAAAGGTACAAAATGCCAGGGATTACGGATTGTCCGGCCTTCATTGACGACCAAGGGGTGATGTATCATGGCTCAGAATTCTTTGCGGCTTGTAGAGGATAAGGCAGTGGACAAATCAAAGGCTCTGGATGCGGCTCTGTCGCAAATCGAGCGGGCTTTCGGCAAGGGCTCGATCATGCGGCTCGGCGCCAACGAGCAGGTCGTCGAGATCGAAACGGTGCCGACCGGTTCGCTCGGCCTCGACATCGCGCTCGGCGTTGGTGGCCTGCCGCGCGGCCGCATCATCGAGATCTACGGGCCCGAAAGCTCGGGCAAGACGACGCTGGCGCTGCATACTGTGGCCGAAGCCCAGAAGAAGGGCGGCATCTGCGCCTTCGTCGATGCCGAGCATGCGCTCGATCCGGTCTATGCCCGCAAGCTCGGTGTCGATCTGGAAAACCTGCTGATCTCGCAGCCCGACACCGGCGAGCAGGCGCTGGAGATCTGCGACACGCTGGTGCGTTCCGGCGCCATCGACGTGCTGGTAGTCGATTCGGTCGCGGCGCTGACGCCGCGTGCCGAAATCGAGGGCGAGATGGGCGATTCGCTGCCCGGCCTGCAGGCCCGCCTGATGAGCCAGGCGTTGCGCAAGCTGACCGCCTCGATCTCGCGCTCCAACACCATGGTCATCTTCATCAACCAGATCCGCATGAAGATCGGCGTCATGTTCGGTTCGCCCGAGACCACGACCGGCGGCAACGCGCTGAAATTCTATGCATCGGTGCGCCTCGACATCCGCCGCATCGGCTCGGTCAAGGATCGCGACGAGGTCGTCGGCAACCAGACCCGCGTCAAGGTCGTCAAGAACAAGTTGGCGCCGCCCTTCAAGGTGGTCGAGTTCGACATCATGTATGGCGAGGGCGTCTCCAAGACCGGCGAACTGGTCGATCTCGGCGTCAAGGCCGGCGTGGTCGAGAAGTCGGGTGCCTGGTTCTCCTACAATTCGCAGCGTCTCGGCCAGGGCCGCGAAAATGCAAAACTGTTCCTGCGCGACAATCCCGATACCGCGCGCGAGATCGAACTGGCACTGAGACAGAATGCCGGTCTGATCGCCGAGAAATTCCTCGAGAATGGTGGCTCCGAAGGCAACGGCGACGACGGTTTTGAGGACGAAGCCGGCGCGATGTAAGGCAACGGCCAGAGTTCGGCCATAAAGTCGGCTTATGACCTGATGCTTAAGTAATCGAGTTCTTTAGTACCGCGTTCAAAACCGCTGGCCTTCGAGCCGGCGGTTTTTGTTTTTGGGCGGTGTGGAGCCGGCCTGATAAGCTCCTGAAGCGCTTCGCGCCTGAGTGGATTCACGCGACGCGCTTCAGGTCTTTATTCTCATGCATGTCGCTCTGCCAAAACCGAGGTCGTTTTGGGCGACGTGCAATGGATTGGCCTAATTCCGTGTTTCTGGACAGGGTGCGGCGTGCCCGCTAAAAGGCCAAGTCAATCTTCTAAAAAGCAGAGACCAGTTTCCGCCGGCCGCGCCGGCGGTTTTCGCGAAAAGGCAGCAGTCATGAGTGGCGTGAACGAGATTCGGTCGACATTTCTCGACTATTTCCGCAAGGAGGGCCACGAGGTCGTGGCCTCGAGCCCGCTCGTGCCGCGCAACGATCCGACATTGATGTTCACCAATGCCGGCATGGTGCAGTTCAAGAACGTCTTCACCGGTTTGGAGAAGCGGTCCTATTCGCGCGCCACCACCGCCCAGAAGAGCGTTCGCGCCGGCGGCAAGCACAACGACCTCGACAATGTCGGCTACACCGCGCGCCACCTGACCTTCTTCGAGATGCTCGGCAATTTCTCCTTTGGCGACTATTTCAAGGAGCGCGCCATCGAGCTTGCCTGGAACCTGATCACCAAAGAGTTCGGGCTGAAGAAGGACAAGCTGCTGGTCACCGTCTACCACACGGACGATGAGGCGGCGGGCTTCTGGAAGAAGATCGCCGGTTTCTCGGACGACCGCATCATCCGCATCCCGACCTCGGATAATTTCTGGGCGATGGGCGACACCGGTCCTTGTGGGCCGTGCTCGGAAATCTTCATCGATCGTGGTGAGCACATCTGGGGTGGCCCTCCCGGCAGCCCGGAAGAGGATGGCGACCGATTCCTCGAATTCTGGAACCTGGTGTTCATGCAATATGAACAGGTGACGAAGGAGGAGCGCATCGACCTGCCGCGTCCGTCGATCGACACCGGCATGGGCCTGGAGCGCATGGCGTCCATCCTGCAGGGCGTGGAAAGCGTTTTCGAGACCGATCTGTTCCGTCACCTCATCGATGCGGCGTCTTCCGCGCTTGGGCGCGCTCCGGATGCCGAAACAGTCGCGTCCTACCGTGTCATTGCCGATCATTTGCGCTCGTCCTCCTTCCTGGTCGCCGACGGCGTGCTGCCGTCGAACGAAGGCCGTGGCTATGTGCTGCGCCGCATCATGCGCCGCGCCATGCGCCACGCGCAGTTGCTCGGGGCGAGCGAGCCTCTGATGTGGAAGCTGGTGCCGGCTCTGGTGCGCGAGATGGGCCAGGCCTATCCCGAATTGCTGCGCGGCGAACAGTTGATCACGGAAACGCTGAAGCTCGAGGAGACGCGCTTCCGCAAGACGCTGGTGCGCGGCCTCGGCCTGCTCTCCGAGGCGACGGAAACGCTGCATGCCGGCGACATGCTGGATGGCGAGACGGCCTTCAAGCTCTACGACACCTATGGCTTCCCGCTCGACCTGACGCAGGACGCGCTGCGCCAGCGCAGCATCTCGGTCGATCTTGCCGGCTTCACCAATGCGATGGAGCAGCAGAAGGCCGAGGCGCGCAAGCACTGGACGGGGTCTGGCGAGGCCGCGACCGAGACGGTGTGGTTCTCGGTGCGCGAACAGACCGGCGCCACCGAATTCCTCGGCTACGAGACTGAAGCTGCGGAAGGCCTCATCCAGGCGTTGGTGCGGGACGGCAAGACCGTCGACAGCGCCGACAAGGGTGACGCGGTTGCGGTGGTCGTCAACCAGACGCCATTCTATGGCGAATCCGGCGGCCAGATGGGCGATACCGGCGTCATTTCAGGCGAAGGCTTCTCGATCGAAATCTCCGATACGCAGAAGAAGGCGGATGGGCTATTCGTGCATCTGGGCAAGGTGGCGAGCGGCACGGTCAAGATGGGCGCTGCCGTTGAGCTCAAGGTCGACCATAACAGGCGCTCCAGGCTGCGTGCGAACCACTCCGCCACCCACCTGATCCATGAGGCGCTGCGCGAGGTGCTGGGCACCCATGTCGCGCAGAAGGGCTCGCTCGTCGCGCCGGAGCGCCTGCGCTTCGACATCTCGCACAACAAGCCGATTTCGACCGAGGAACTCGAAGAGGTCGAGCGCATGGCCAACGAAATCGTCGTGCAGAACGGCCCGGTGACCACGCGCCTGATGTCGGTCGACGACGCCATCGCCGAGGGCGCCATGGCGCTGTTCGGCGAGAAGTATGGCGATGAAGTGCGCGTCGTGTCGATGGGCACCGGGCTGCATGGTGCCAAGGCCAACCGGCCCTATTCGGTCGAACTCTGCGGCGGCACCCATGTCAGGGCGACCGGAGATATCGGCCTGGTGCGTGTCGTCTCCGACAGCGCGGTTGCAGCCGGCGTGCGCCGCATCGAGGCGTTGACCGGCGAGGCGGCCAGAAAACATCTCGATGAGCAGGATCGGCGGCTGAAGACGGCGGCAGCCGTGCTGAAAATCTCGCCCGCCGACGTGCCGGCGCGCGTCGAGGCTTTGCTTGAGGAGCGCAAGAAGCTCGAGAAGGAACTCACCGAAGCGCGCAAGAAGCTGGCGCTCGGCGGCGGTGCGGCGGCCGGCGCGCCTTCGGAGAACGAGACGGTCGCGGGCATCGGCTTCCTCGGCAAGGCGGTCTCCGGAGTGTCGCCGAAGGATCTGAAGCCGCTGGCGGATGCCGGCAAGACCTCGCTCGGTTCCGGCGTCGTCGTCTTCGTCGGCGCCGGCGAGGACAACAAGGCAAGCGTCGTGGTCGCGGTGACCGATGACCTCGTCGGTCGCTTCAGCGCGGTGGACCTGGTGCGCGTGGCCTCCGCCGCCTTGGGTGGGCAGGGCGGTGGCGGGCGGCCTGATATGGCCCAGGCCGGCGGCCCGGATGCCTCGAAGGCCAATGATGCGATTGCAGCTGTAAGGGCGGCACTCGAAGCGGCGTAGGCGAGCGGCTGAATTTATCGCAACGGTTGGCGGGACAGCGCCCCCCTCTGTCCGGCAGGACAGAGGGGGGCGCTGTCCCGCGGACGTCTCAATACTTATCAGCCGATTTTTTCGGTGCGAGCAAAGCTCGGACGAGCGGCAATGCGCGTGTACCAGCCTTGGATGTCGGAGAACTGCGCCAGCAGCTTTTGGCCTTCGGCAACCTTGAGGAAATAGCCGATGATCGGCGCCGCATGCAAATCGGCCAGCGTCACCTGATCGCCGAGCAGCCACGGCCCCGGTGGCTTGAGCGAGCTCAGCACTTTCAGCACCGTCTCCGCCTGCCGCAGGCTGCCCGCGATCAGGCTCTCATCCGGCTCCGCCTTTTCCAGCCGCTCGACGGCGACGTCCCAGACCATGGCGCGATAGCCATAGGCGTCGAGCATGCCTGTCATCTGGCCCATCCTGGCGCGGCCGCGTGGATCGGCGGGCTGCAGCGCCGGGCCGTCGAAGGCTTCGTCGACATAGCGCGCGATCGCATTCGTCTCGAAGAGCCGAAACCCGTCATGCTCGAAGGCTGGGATGCGGCCGAACGGGTGATGCTCCAGATACCAGGCCGGGATGCCTTCGGCTGCGAAGATGTCGAGCGGGAAGAGTTCGTAAGCGACGCCTTTTTCCTCCAGCGTCATCCGCGCGATGCGCACATAGACACTGTAGTCCGCGCCGTAGAGGATTGGCTTGGTCATGCTGCCGGCCCTTCGTCGCTTTCATCGGCCCAAAAAACGAAGGCTCCTTTCGGAGCCTTCGGGGTGTAGAGCTGCGAGTACTTACGCCATCGCCTTCTGCAAATTCTCGTCGATCTTGTCGAGGAAGCCGGTGGTCGAGAGCCAGGGCTGGTCCGGGCCGATCAAGAGCGACAGGTCCTTGGTCATGAAGCCGCTCTCGACGGTCTGGATGCAGACCTTTTCCAGCGTCTCGGCAAAGCGCTTCAACTCGGCATTGTCATCGAGCTTGGCGCGGTGCGCGAGGCCGCGCGTCCACGCGAAGATTGAGGCGATCGAATTGGTCGAGGTTTCCTCGCCCTTCTGGTGCTGGCGATAGTGGCGGGTGACGGTGCCGTGCGCGGCTTCCGCTTCCACCGTCTTGCCGTCCGGCGTCATCAGCACCGAGGTCATCAGGCCGAGTGAGCCAAAACCTTGCGCCACCGTGTCGGACTGCACGTCGCCGTCATAGTTCTTGCAGGCCCAGACATAGCCGCCCGACCATTTCAGGCTGGAGGCCACCATGTCGTCGATCAGCCGGTGCTCGTACCACAGCTTCTTCGACTTGAACTCGGCCTCGAATTCAGCCTCGTAGACTTCCTGGAAGATGTCCTTGAAGCGGCCGTCATAGGCCTTGAGGATGGTGTTCTTGGTCGAGAGATAGACCGGATAGTTGCGCAGCAGGCCGTAATTCAGCGAGGCGCGGGCGAATTCGCGGATCGACTCGTCGAGATTGTACATGGCCATGGCGACACCGGCGCCGGGCGCATCGAATACGTCGTGCTCGATTACCTTTCCGTCCTCGCCGACGAACTTGATCGTCAGCTTGCCCTTGCCGGGGAAGCGGAAATCGGTGGCGCGGTACTGGTCGCCGAAGGCGTGGCGGCCGACGATGATCGGCTTGGTCCAGCCGGGCACCAGGCGCGGCACGTTCTTCATGATGATCGGCTCGCGGAAGATGGTGCCGCCGAGGATGTTGCGGATCGTGCCGTTCGGCGACTTCCACATCTTCTTCAGCTTGAATTCCTCGACGCGCTGTTCGTCGGGGGTAATGGTCGCGCATTTCACGCCGACCCCGTATTTCTTGATGGCGTTGGCCGAATCGATCGTCACCTGGTCGTTGGTGGCGTCGCGGTGCTCGATGCCGAGGTCGTAATATTCCAGCTTCAGGTCGAGATAAGGGTGGATCAGCTTGTCCTTGATGAACTGCCAGATGATGCGGGTCATCTCGTCGCCGTCGAGTTCGACGACCGGGTTCGCCACCTTGATCTTCGCCATGGAAAGAATGCCTCGTTGCTGGGATATGGGACGGCCTTGCCCGCGTGGCGTTCGGCCGGGAGATGCCGCCCGTATATCAAAGGGTTTTTGGCCGCGCAAACGGCGATCGGTCACGAATGCGAGGCAATGGCTGCCGTCATTTGCGAATGCTTCATTTTCGCGGCCGAATATGGCAGGGGACGCTGAAATGCCGCAAACAGCAGTTCTTTGACAATCATGCCCGTCACCAAAGATCCCGATAACATCCCACCCGCCGGCCCGGCGATCATCCTGGTCGAGCCGCAGCTTGGCGAGAACATCGGCATGGTCGCCCGCGCCATGGCCAATTTCGGCCTGGTCGAACTGCGCCTGGTCAATCCGCGCGACGGCTGGCCGAGCGAGAAGGCGCGCGCCGCCGCCAGCCGCGCCGACCATGTCATAGACGCCGTGAAAGTGTTCGACGATCTTGCCTCGGCGCTTGCCGATTTGAATTTCGTTTTCGCCACCACCGCCAGGCAGCGCGACGGCTTCAAGGCCGTGCGCGGCCCCGTGGAAGCGGGCAGGGTGCTCCGCGCCCGTCACGGCATGGGGCAGCGCACAGGCATCCTGTTCGGCCGCGAGCGCTTCGGCCTCTACAATGACGAAGTCGGGCTTGCCGACGAGATCGTCACCTTTCCCGTCGATCCCGATTTCTCCTCGCTCAACATAGCCCAGGCGGCCTTGCTGATGTCCTATGAGTGGATGAAGTCGGGCCTGGAGGACGAGACCAGGACCAATTTTTCCGGTCCGGAGATGAAGCCGGCCAGCAAGGAAGAATTGCACGGCCTGTTCGCCTATCTGGAAGGCGCGCTCGAGGCGCGCGGCTATTTCCGGCCAGCGCCGAAGAAGCCGAAAATGGTCGACAATCTGCGTGCCGTGCTGACGCGTGCCGGCTTTGCCGAGCCGGAGCTCAAGGTGCTGCGCGGCATCATCTCGTCCCTCGACAGGTTCTCGCCGGCGATGCCGCGCGGCGATGGTTCGCCGGGCGATGATCCCAGGCGGCTTCCGGCCGCCGCGCGCGCCGGCAAGGCGGAAGCCGATCGCCCGGCGCACCGGCCTGCCGGTGACGATGAGGACGCACCGCCGCTGGGCGGCAAGGGAACCGACAATGACTGATCTGCCGATCCTGATGTTCGATTCCGGCGTCGGCGGGCTGACCGTGCTGCGCGAGGCGCGCGTGCTGATGCCGGACCGGCGCTTCATCTATGTCGCCGACGACGCCGCCTTTCCCTTCGGCGCCTGGGAAGAACCGGCGTTGCGCACCCACATACTCGATCTCTTCGCCAAACTGCTCGACAGGTTCACGCCGGCGATTTCCGTCATCGCCTGCAACACCGCCTCGACGCTGGTGATCGACGCCTTGCGCGATGCCTTTCCCGGCCATCCCTTTGTCGGCACCGTGCCGGCCGTCAAGCCGGCGGCGGAGCGCACCCGCTCGGGCCTGGTCTCGGTGCTGGCGACGCCGGGCACGGTGAAACGGCAATACACACGCGACCTGATCAGCAAGTGGGCGCAGAAATGCCATGTCCGCCTGGTTGGCAGCGACAGGCTGGCGGGTCTTGCCGAGGTCTATATGCGCGAGGGCTTTGTCGACGAGGAGGCCGTGCGAGCCGAGATCGCGCCTTGCTTCATCGAGCGTGACGGCATGCGGACCGACATCGTCGTGCTCGCCTGCACGCATTATCCGTTCCTGGTCAACCGCATGCGCAAGACCGCGCCCTGGCCCGTCGACTGGATCGATCCGGCCGAAGCGATCGCCAGGCGAGCGCTTTCACTGCTGCCGCTCGTCGATGGGGCGCTGCCGCAAGGCGAACCCGATATCGCAGTCTTCACCTCAGGCAAGGCGGATTTCGCCGTCAGCCGGCTGATGCAGGGCTTTGGGTTGGTGGTGGAAACGTCCGCCGCTTAAACAGGTTCGAAGACGATGCTGCGTTGATCCGGATCGGCCGAGGCCAGCCTTAGCGTCAGACTGTCACCCTGCCTGAACCCGGTGGCCTTCACCGTGGCAACGACTGGCATGTCGGCAAGCTGAACGCGTACGCCATGGTCGACGAAGTCGGTGACTGCGGCTTTGAACGTTTCCCCCTCGCGTCCCCCGAGCATGACCGCCTCTGCAAGGTCGATGGCCGCATGGTTGATCTGGGAAGCACGGCTATCCGCACGTCCCATTACCTTCGGCAATTTGGCGAACGCATCGGTGACAGGTTGCGGCACGGGCTGGCCGTTGGCGATTGCCAGCGCGCAGCGCACGACATAGCGGTCGGCCAGCCGCCTGAGCGGCGCGGTGGCGTGGGCATAGGTCGCGGCCATCGCCTCGTGCCAGGGAACGACACCTTCCTGGTAGGGCTGGTAGGAGGCGCCGTTGCCTGCGCGGCGGATTTCCAGCATCAACGCCGCCTGTTTCGGGTCAGCTGGATCGAGCGTGCGCTGGTAGTCGCGCAGGCTGGTTGAGGCCGGCCAGGACAAGCCGAGCGCCTGTGCCGCGTTGCGAAGTCTCTGCACCTTGGAGGCGTCCGGCCCAGACATCACGCGGAACAGCCCGGTCTTGTGCGCAAGCATGGCGTCGGCGATCGCTATGTTGGCGGCCAGCGAAAGCGCGGCATTGTCCTGTTCGGATTGCAGGAGCGGTCTGAACGACAGCCGGAATGTGCCATCGGCGAGCCTTTCAACCTCCTGCTCGGGTGGGTCGACGCGTGACGCGCCACGACGTTTTTCGTTCATCGCCATGCGCCGCGCCATTTCAGCGAAGCCAGCCGGAACGTCGGAAGCCTTCACGCTGTCATAGGCTAGCTTCGCGCGGCTTCGAATGATTGCCCGCTCCGCGCCGTCCAATTTCGTCGCGCCGTCTTCAGCGACCCGGACGGTGAAGATAACAGCGGGACGCGGTCCATCCGGCAACAGGCTCGCCGCACCCTCGGCAAGGGCCGGCGGGTAGAGCCCGGCCTTGCCGTCCGGCAAGTAAAACGTCTCGCCCCGCGTCCAGGCTTCGAGATCGATCGCGTCACCGTCCTCGACGAACCAGGCCACGTCGGCAATCGCATAATGCAGCAGAAGATCGCTGCCGCTCGCCTCGATCGAGAACGCCTGGTCAAGATCGGTGGAGGCTGCTGGATCGAGCGTGACGAAGGGCATGTCAGTTCGATCGGCATGCTGGTTCGGCACATTTCTGGCCGCTGCGTCCGCCGCGGCCATTACGTCAGCTGGAAATCCAGCCGGCACGTGGAATTCGGTGCGGATTTTCGTCAGGCCGGAGGAGAGAGCTTGTGAGGGGTCCGTCAGAGACTTCATTCAGCCGTCCTACACTGGAGTTCCGGACACGGGAAGACTGCGAACGAAATCGCCAAAGCCGGTCGCCTGATCCGGACGAGGAGCTGGGCCATCGGCGCTGGAACTGCCGCCGAAGCACGGCGTTTGTCCTGACAGAAAAGGAGAAACCGTCATGCCTGCCACCTCGAAAGCCCAGCAGAAAGCCGCCGGCGCCGCGCTCTCCGCCAAGCGCGGCGAGACCAGGAAGAGCGAACTCAAAGGCGCCTCTCGCGAAATGTACGAATCGATGAGCGAACAACAGCTCGAGGAATTCGCCGAGACGAAGCGCAAAGGGCTGCCGGAGAAAAAATCCAAGGATTGAAAAATCCAAGGATTGAGGGCTTGAAGCCAAGCTCCGGCAATCATTGAATAAAAAGGGCCAGCGACAGTTCGCTGGCCCTCGCGGATTGCTGCTTTGTTCGCCTTACCAGCGGTGGCAACGCCGCACCTTCTGCACGATTACCTTGCGATGGCCGTGCCGCCACACCACCCTCTTCTTGACGATGACGCGGCAGACCTGTTTGTGGCCGTGCCAATGACGGGCCATCGCCGGCTCCGGCGCAACCGCCATTGATCCGGCCAGTACCGCGGCACCGGCCAGAGTAAGGAAGAACTTCTTCATGCTAATTGAACTCCTCTAGGTCCAGTCCCTTCCTGGTGCCGTTGGCGTAAAACCTCCCGCCACATCCGGCATTGCTCAACGTCGTCAACGTTGTATGGTTGCGCCAACGACAAGCTACGCGGAAGCTTGACACCGGTTAAATCTCGGTTTAACCACCCGCCAACGCCGGGCAGCGATGTCCGGTGTTTGTTTTATATGCGCAAGACCGGTTGCCTTGGTTGTTTCTGGTTTTGTTTGAACTGACGTGTCCCGTGGGTTTTCCGTCGCGTTGCGTGGGAAAACCCTGTCAGGTCTCGAAAACGGAGGCCAGAGGAGGGCGCGTTTCCTTCACCCGGACCATGAGGTGCCGGGTGTGTTGTTTTGAAAAGGGAATGCGATGAGCAAGCGCGAATCCGCGAAATACAAGATCGACCGCCGTCTTGGCGAAAACATCTGGGGCCGCCCGAAGTCCCCGGTCAACAAGCGTGAATACGGCCCCGGCCAGCATGGCCAGCGCCGCAAGGGCAAGCTTTCCGACTTCGGCCTGCAGCTGCGCGCCAAGCAGAAGCTGAAGGGTCACTATGGTGACGTTTCGGAAAAGCAGTTCCGCAAGGTCTATGAAGAGGCCGACCGCCGCAAGGGCGACACCTCGGAGAACCTGATCGGCCTGCTCGAATCGCGTCTCGACGCGGTCGTTTACCGTGCCAAGTTCGTGCCGACCATTTTTGCTGCCCGTCAGTTCGTCAACCACGGCCACATCAACGTCAACGGCAAGCGCGTCAACATCGGTTCGTACCGCTGCAAGCCGGGCGACGTCGTCGAAGTGCGCGAGAAGTCGAAGCAGCTGGTCATCGTCCTGGAGTCGGTCGGCCTCGCCGAGCGCGACGTTCCGGACTACATCGAAGCCGATCACAACAAGATGGTCGCGACCTTCTCGCGCATTCCCGGCCTGGCGGACGTTCCGTTCGCCGTCCAGATGGAGCCGAACCTGGTCGTCGAATTCTATTCGCGCTAAGCGAACGCTTTTCTGCGATATCGGAAAGGCCGCCTTCGAGGCGGCCTTTTTGTTTCTGGCATCCCGCTTTGCCGTTTCGATTTTCCGACCGATGCGCTAATCCGGGCGGACGTCACATCTCCGGGGCCGCCGCGCCATGAATATGCTGCCAGACATCGAGACGCTTGAACCGGTCGCCGAAGGCGGCTCCCATCCGCTGTTCGCCGATGTGCCGTCCTCGGTCGAGTTCAACAAACTGCGCAAGCGGCTGCTGCGTCTGACCCGCCAGGCGATCGAGGATTTCTCGATGGTGGAGCGGGGCCAGCGCTGGCTGGTCGCGCTGTCGGGCGGCAAGGATTCCTACGGCCTGCTCGCCATCTTGCTCGATCTCAAATGGCGCGGGCTGCTGCCGGTCGAGTTGCTGGCCTGCAATCTCGAC
This sequence comes from Mesorhizobium sp. B2-1-3A, assembly GCF_006442655.1. Taxonomy (NCBI): domain Bacteria; kingdom Pseudomonadati; phylum Pseudomonadota; class Alphaproteobacteria; order Hyphomicrobiales; family Phyllobacteriaceae; genus Mesorhizobium; species Mesorhizobium sp. B2-1-3A. Next base: position 160,338 of record NZ_VFWK01000001.1, on the reverse strand, counting down.
CAGGGCCAGCCGAATTTTCCCAAGCACATCCTGCCGGACTACCTCAACGCCAATGGCATTGCGCACCGCATCGAGTACCAGGACACCTATTCGGTCGTCACCGACAAGCTGCCGCAGGGCAGTACCTATTGCTCGCTCTGCTCGCGGCTGCGGCGTGGTCATCTCTACCGCATCGCGCGGGAGGAGGGCTGTTCGGCGCTGGTTCTCGGCCATCATCGCGAGGACATTCTCGAGACCTTCTTCATGAACCTGTTCCATGGCGGCCGTCTCGCCGCCATGCCGCCAAAACTGCTCAACGACGAAGGCGACGTCATGGTGCTGCGGCCGCTGAGCTACAACGCCGAGATCGATCTCGAAAAATTCGCCGCGGCGATGCGCTTCCCGATCATCCCTTGCGACCTGTGCGGCAGCCAGGAAGGCCTCCAGCGCAATGCCATGAAGGCGATGCTGGAAGACATCGAAAAGCGCATGCCCGGCCGCAAGGACACGATGATCCGTGCGCTGTCCAACACCAGGCCGTCACATCTGCTCGACAGGAAACTGTTCGATTTCGCCGCCCTGAACCAGACCCTCATCACAGGACAAGACGCTTCCGATGACATTTGACGACAACGCGATCGACTGGTTGGCCAGCCTGTTGGCCGAGGCGGCCGACACCGAAATCATGCCCCGCTTTCGCCGGCTGGGCGATGGCGACATCAGACAGAAGACCTCCGCCGCCGATCTGGTGACGGAAGCCGACGTCAACGCCGAGCGGCTGATCACCGCCAAGCTGCGCCAGCGCTATCCCTCGGCCATGGTTGTCGGCGAGGAAGCCTGTTCCGACGACCCGGCACTGCTCGACGGTTTGGGTGACGCCGATCTGGCCTTCGTCATCGACCCGGTCGACGGCACCTTCAATTTCGCCTCCGGTGTTCCGCTGTTTGGCGTCATGCTTGCCGTCGTGGTCAAGGGTGAAACGGTCGCCGGCATCATCCACGATCCGGTCGGCAAGGATTGGCTGATCGGCGCCAAGGGAGCAGGCAGCCATATCCGCCATGCCCATGGCACGCTGGAGCAGGTGCGGGTTGCCGCAAGTGTGCCGATCTCTGAGATGACCGGCGCGGTCTCGTGGCAATACATGGCCGAGCCGGACCGCACGCGGCTGGCCTGCAACCAGACCAAGACGCTGTCACAGTTCAACTACCGCTGCGCCGCCCACGAATACCGCTTGCTGGCCAGCGGCCACGGCCATTTCGTCGTCTACAACAAGCTGATGCCCTGGGATCATCTCGCCGGTGCGCTGATCCATGCCGAAGCCGGCGGCCATGCCGCGCGCTTCGACGGCAGCCCTTACCTGCCGTCGCATGTCGGCGGCGGCCTGCTGGTCGCTCCCGACAAGGAGAGCTGGCTGGAGCTGCGCCGCGAGCTGTGGGCTGAGTAGGATTAATTCCTGCGGCAGAGGCAAGATCTAGTGCAGGTCGGTGATATGCCCTGAAACGGGTGGGTTGTGCGGCTGGAACATCTTGCCGCGCTCGGCGATGAGGATCATGAGCAGCGCCGCGACCGAGACGCTGCAGAAGCCGGCGGCAAGCGGCGTCACCGTGCCGTTGAACGCCTGGCCGATCAGCGTGCCGAGAATGCCGCCGAGAAACGTTTGCATGAAGCCGAGGATGGACGACGCCGTGCCGGCCAGTTGGCCGAGCGGCTCCATGGCCAATGCGTTGAAATTGGCGCCAAGCGCGCCGAAGGGAAGCATTGCGCTGGCAAAGAAGGTGACGAACAGCCAGAGCGGCATCTTGATTTCCAGCGAAACGACCAGCCAGGCCAGGCTGATGACCAGAAACAAAAGCAGAGCGCTCTGCGACAGCCGGCGCATGCCGATACGGCCGACAAGGCGTGAGTTCAGAAAATTGGAGAAGGCGAGCACGCCCGCGACCCCGGCGAAGATGACCGGGAACATCTCGCCGACATGGAAGATGTCGACATAGATCTGCTGCGCCGAGGCGATGAAGCCGAACATGGCGGCGAAGACGAAGGTGCTGGCAAAGGCGTAGCAGAGCGCGATGCGATTGGTGAGCACGATGCGGAATCCTCCGACGACGGAGGAGACCGTCAGGGACCGGCGATATTCGGGGTGCAGCGTTTCCGGCAGGCGCAGCAGCGACCACGCCGACACGATCAGCGCGCCGACGGCCATGGTGACGAAGATGTAGTGCCAGGTCGCGAACAGCATGATGAACTGGCCGATGCCGGGCGCAATGACCGGTATCGCCATGAACACCATGAAGATCAGCGACATGACTTCAGCCATGCGCCGGCCGTCGAATGTATCGCGCACGATCGAGACCGCGATGACGCGCGTTGCGGCCGCGCCAATGCCTTGCACGGCGCGACATATCAGCAAGGTTTCGAAGCTCGGCGCGATGGCTGCCGCCGCAGCCGCCGCCACATAGATGATCAGGCCCGCGACAAGCGGTGAGCGGCGGCCGAAACGATCCGATATCGGTCCGAAGAACAGCTGGCCGCCACCAAAACCCAGAATGTAGGCGGTGACCACATATTGCCGGTGGTTTTCATTCTCGACGCCGAGCGAGGCGCCGATCTGCTGCAGCGCCGGCAGCATGATGTCGATGGCCAGGGAATTCAGCGCCATCAGCGCTGCGCACAGCGCAATGAACTCCCAGCGCGGAATAGGCAGTTTGCTTGCCGATTGCGGCGCTGATGATTGCTGATCCACGGCAAGTCCGATCTTCTAGAGCAATTCCAGGAAAAGTATGGGCGGTCTTCCGTCCGGAATTGCGTCAAAACAGAGAGTTGGAGCGGTTCGCCGTTTCCATGAAACGGTGAAACGCTCCAAAGCAAAAATGCGCCGGCGGGCCGGCGCATTGGCTCGTCTTGGTCCCGATATCGGGACATAAAATTGCCGAGGTGGGGCTGCCCCGGTACTCAGCGCGGTCGCTATGACCGGCCTGAAACCGAAATCAGGCGGCGCCTTTGACGCTCACGCCCTTTTCGACCAGGAAGGTCTGCAACTCGCCGGCCTGGAACATCTCGCGGATAATGTCGCAGCCGCCGACGAATTCGCCCTTGACGTAGAGCTGCGGGATCGTCGGCCAGTTGGAGTAGTCCTTGATGCCCTGGCGCAGTTCAGCCGAGTCCAGGACATTCACGCCTTTGTAGTCGGCGCCGATATAGTCGAGGATCTGGACAACCTGGCCGGAGAAACCGCATTGCGGAAAACCGGGCGTGCCCTTCATGAAAAGGACGACGACGTTGCCCTTCACTTCATTGTCGATGTAGTCGTTGATACCGCTCATGGAACATCCTTTCACGCCTGTGGGAGTCAGGCTCGAAGCATGCCTTTCAAATAAACCCATAGGTTGCCCGAAACAAGACATTAGCCGTGCCATGGCCGAAATGGCGCAAAGGATGGGCCGTATTGGGCCAAGCGGGTACGGGCTGGAACTGCCTCAGTCGGGGACGCTGGTCTGCAGGGCAAGCGCGTGCAGCACGCCGCCCATATTGCCCTTCAGCGCGTCATAGACCATCTGGTGCTGCTGGACGCGGCTTTTTCCGCGAAAGCTCTCGGCCACGACTTCGGCCGCGTAGTGGTCGCCATCGCCGGCGAGGTCGCGGATCGTCACGCGGGCATCCGGTATGCCGTCCTTGATCAGTTTTTCGATGTCGCGGGCGTCCATTGCCATTGCAGAATTCCTGTTTCGGGCGGGCGGCAACGCGCCCGTGCGATGAGAGTCGGGGTAAACCTAAAGCCTTTCCGGCCGGGATTGAAGCCGTTCCATCCGGCACTGGCGCGATTGTCGCCTAGGTCGCAGTCCCATCCGGACGGTTCGCATCGGCCTCAGGGTCGTCTTCGCGCATCGAGAAGGCGCGGCCGAGGCTGAAGACCAGCACGTAGAGGGGGAGGTTGACCGCCAGATTGGCGATCGGCAGATAGCTGGCCATTTGCCAGGCGGGCGAGAAGAACGGTTGGCCGTAACCATCGCAGATCAGCGAAGAGCCATACTCCCACAGGGCTCCCAGGACGGCCGCGACGGCGAAAAGCTTGATGCAGGTGACGAGGTGCCTCGTCCGGGCTGGGTCCGGCAAAAGCCGGCTCCAGAGCACCAGGCAGGCGATCGGAACCGCATAGATGAGGGTCTGCAGTGCCAGCATCGGAAGCGTGCCATTGGCCGCGCCAAGGAACTCGGCGCGCGTTTCCAGCCTGGGGCAAACTTCGCTCGAAGTCGTCGACAGCAGGAAGAAGACGAACGGCCCGAGAAACCAGAAGAAGAACAGCGACGGCCAGAAGACGACTGCGAGCAGCGCCCGGCCAGCCAGTTTCCTCTGATTGAGCATGATCTTTGTCCGAAAACCGGGTTCCACTTTTCGGGATCATGCTCTGCTCAACTGGCCTGGTCCATGAAGCGCGGGAACCAGCCTTCGTGGGCGGCGGTCAGGTCGCTGACAGGGATTGCCCTGGCATCGCCAAGCTTCAGCGCATCGCCGCCGGTCGAGCCGATCCACGGCGCGAAGATGCCGAGTTCGCCCTGCTGCTTGCGGATGGCGTCCCATTCCTCGCCATGCGGGTCGATCGACAGTGTCAGGAGATAGCGGCCCTGATCCTCGCCGAACCAGACCGGGATCGGATCCGTTCCGACAAGGCCGGGAACGGTCGCGCCGATGCCAGACGCCATCGCCATTTCGGCTAGCGCCACGGCGATGCCGCCATCGGAAACGTCATGCGCCGCCGTGACGATGCCGGACGCGATCAACGAACGCACATGATCGCCGACACGCTTCTCATGAGCGAGGTCGACCGGCGGCGGCGGACCGTCCGTGCGGCCATGGATGTCCCTGAGATAGGCCGACTGGCCAAGATGCGTTCCCCAGGCGGCGGGGGCGCCGACCAGCAGGATCATCTGGCCTTGCGCGGCAAAGCCGATCCGCACCATCTTCGACCAGTCTGATATCAGCCCGACGCCGCCAATGGTCGGTGTCGGCAGGATGCCTTGGCCGTTGGTCTCGTTGTAGAGCGAGACATTGCCGGACACGATCGGAAAGCCGAGCGCGCGGCAGGCATCGCCGATGCCCTTTACCGCGCCGACCAGCTGGCCCATGATCTCGGGTCGCTCCGGGTTGCCGAAATTGAGGTTGTCGGTGGCCGCCAGCGGCAGCGCGCCGGTGGAGGTCAGGTTTCGCCAGCATTCGGCCACCGCCTGCTTGCCGCCCTCATAGGGATCGGCTTCGCAATAGCGCGGCGTCACGTCGGACGAGAAGGCAAGCGCCTTGGTTGCATGGCCTTCCACCCGCACCACGCCGGCATCGCCGCCCGGAAGCTGCAGCGAATTGCCCTGGATCAGCGTGTCGTACTGCTCCCACACCCAGCGGCGCGAGGACAGGTCCGGCCCGCCGAGCAGCTTCAGCAGCGCGTCCGCGACATCGGCCTGGGGAACATCATTGGCTGCAAGCGGCGCCGGCTTCTTCGGCTCTATCCATGGACGGTCATATTCCGGCGCCTTGTCGCCGAGATCCTTGATCGGCAGGTCGGCGACCTGGTCGCCTTGATGCAGAACGCGGAAGCGCAGGTCGTCGGTGGTCTTGCCGACGATAGCGAAGTCGAGGCCCCATTTGTGGAAGATCGCCTCGGCTTCCTTTTCCTTCTCTGGGCGCAGCACCATCAGCATGCGCTCCTGGCTTTCCGACAGCATCATCTCATAGGCGCTCATGCGTTCTTCGCGCACCGGCACCTTGTCGAGGTCGAGCTCGATGCCGAGGTCGCCCTTGGCGCCCATCTCGACCGCCGAGCAGGTGAGGCCGGCAGCGCCCATGTCCTGGATGGCGATGACGGCACCCGAGGCCATCAGTTCGAGGCAGGCCTCCAGCAGGCATTTTTCGGTGAAGGGATCGCCGACCTGCACGGTCGGGCGCTTCTCGTCGATCTTGTCGTCGAATTCGGCCGACGCCATGGTGGCGCCGCCGACGCCGTCGCGGCCGGTCTTGGCGCCGAGATAGACGACCGGCAGGCCGACGCCCTTGGCTTCCGAAAGGAAGATGGCGTTGGTCTTGGCGAGACCGGCGGCAAAGGCGTTGACCAGGATGTTGCCATTGTAGCGGGCATCGAAATTGACCTCGCCGCCGACCGTCGGCACGCCGAAGGAATTGCCGTAGCCGCCGACGCCCGACACCACGCCGGCGACAAGATGCCTGGTCTTGGGGTGGTCGGGGGAGCCAAAGCGCAGCGCGTTCATCGCCGCGATCGGCCGCGCACCCATGGTGAAGACGTCGCGCAAAATGCCGCCGACGCCGGTCGCCGCGCCCTGGTAGGGTTCGATGAAGGAAGGGTGGTTGTGGCTCTCCATCTTGAAGACGACGCAGTCGCCATCGCCGATATCGACGACGCCGGCATTCTCGCCCGGCCCTTGGATGACCTGCGGGCCGGTGGTCGGCAGCGTGCGCAGCCACTTCTTCGAGGATTTGTAGGAGCAGTGCTCATTCCACATCGCCGAGAAGATGCCGAGTTCGGTGAAGCTGGGTTCGCGTCCGACGAGATCGAGGATGCGTTGAAACTCGTCGGGCTTCAGCCCGTGGGCGGCGATGAGCTCGGGGGTGATCGGCACGGAATTGGAAATGGTCATGGGCGGCGATTAATGTCCATGGAAGCGGGGATTTTGAGTCTCCTCTTATCGCAAGCTTTGCGGCCGATACACCCGTCGATCGAGGAAAAAGACAGAAAGCAACAAGGTGAGGACCAGGGCAGGACCGCCCAAGGTCTTTCCGGGCGCCTCGGACCATCGGTCGTGGCGAGACCGCCGAATGCGGAACGCTATGATGTCCCGGCCGTTACGTCTCCAACCATTCAGGAGATCGGACCATGGCTACCAAGCAAGGCAAGAAAGACAACCGCCTCTCGGACAAGGAGGCAATGCATATCGCGGAGACCACTGACGTTTCGCCCGGGCAGGCCAAGGAACTGGCCGAAAAGCACGGCAAGGACAAGGCCAGGAAGGAAGCCAGCAACTTCAAGGCCGAAGGCTGATCCGGGCCCAGCGCTCTCAGGAGAAGCTGTCGTAGCCGGCACGACCCTCATCGAGAAGCCGACGGAGGACCGCAACGCCGTTGGCGACATCACCGCGCTGTCTCGGCTGCGAAACGCCGAAGCGGACGCCGTGAAAGACCTGTTCGGAGCGGCCTGCCTTGAACTCGTCCTCGTCGTCAATAAGCACGCCATGTTCGAGGCAGGCATTCTTGAAGGTGCCGGAAAGCCACGGATCGGGCAAAGTCAGCCAGACAAAGGGCACCTTGTCGTGTGACTTGAACGCGAAGCCGGCCAGCGTCTCGCGCACGATCGCGATGCGGGCGCCGATTTCGGCGATGCTGCGCTTGCGGATTTCGCTGGCCTGACCTGAGAGCACCAGACGGGCATTCACCTCCGCCAGCAGGAAGGGCATGCCGCCGGTCATCATCTTGTGGGCGACACGGATACGGTGGCGATAGGCGGGGGGGCAGGAGAGCCAGCCGCCGCGCACGCCGGCCGCCACCGATTTCGACAGGCCGCTGGCGACGATGGTGCGTTCGGGCGCGAATTCGGCAAGCAGCGGTGTCGTGTCGTCGGTGAGGTTGCCGTAGAGGTCGTCCTCGACCAGGACGACATTGTATTCGCGCGCTATCCCCGCAATTGCCTTGCGGCGCGCCGCCGACAGCGTCACCAGCGTCGGATTCTTGGCAGTCGGCATCAGGAAGGTCATCCTTGGATGTTTTTGCGCGCAGACGCGCTCGAAATCCTCGGGATCGAGACCTTCGTCGTCCGACGCTACCAGCGCGGTGCGCCGGCCTATCAACCCGGCACTGCGGGAAATCTGCGAATAGGTGAGGTGTTCGAAGGCGACGTAGTCGCCGGGCGTGGTGAGTGCGGCGATCGCCGCCATCACCGCGGCGTGGGTGCCGAGCGTCGGAACGATGCTGTCGACGGCTGGGCGCAAGGAGTTGCGCGACAGCCAGCGGGCGCCGGCTTCGTGCCAGCGGGTTGGAAAATCGCGCGTATAGCTTGAAACCTCGTGAGGATGATCTTGCGCGGTGCGCGACAGCACATCGGCAACGATGGTGCCCTGGCCGACATCGGGTGCCGCCGTGCTGTCGAAACGCAGCTTGTCCTGTGGCGCATCGACGTAGCGGGTGCCTTCCACGCTGACGTCGGGCGCATCCGGCTTCACGCCGTCGGCGTGCTGGCCAAGCACATAGGTGCCACGGCCCACTTCGCCGCTCACCAGCCCGCGCTCGCGCAGCAATTGGTAGGCCCGGCCGATCGTGCCGACGGTGGCGCCGATGTCGTAGGCGAGGTCGCGCTGTGGCGGCAGTTTTGTTCCGGCGCCGATCACGCCCTGGTCGATGCCCGCTTCGATGGAGTCCGCAAGGCGTTGATAGAGCGGCCCGGTGCTGGCGGTGAGATCTGGAAGCCAATTTGTCATGGTGACAATTTTCTATATTGCACCGAAATGTGAGTCAATACATATCAATCTCGCACCAAAAAGGGTGCAATTGATAATTTTGGCAGAAAGAAAATGGATACAATCGCGACAATCCGTCCTTCAAGAGCCGTATTTCCAGGCCAGGCGCTCCGCCCGTCGGGTCGTCGCGGCTTTGTCAACCGCCTGGTGCGGGTGGTCGGCTCGCTGGCGACATGGATAGACCATTTGCTGGAACGCCGGCGCACCCGGCTGGCATTGCTGGAAATGACCGATGATCAGCTCAAGGATATCGGCATCTCGCGCTGCGACGCCCACCGTGAAGGTATCAGGCGTTTCTGGGAATAGCTCCGGTCCTACCGGACGCTGTTGGTCCTGAGACGCGCGACGCCGTGATCGGCCAGAACGGCAACGAAGCATATCACCAGAAACAGCGCGGTGATGGCCAGTGCCGCAATGGCGACACTGGTTGCGCCGTTCTTGGCGACATCGAGGAAGGGGTAGGGCACCTCGCCGGCGAACGGCGCCCTCGCCAGCGCATAGGCCAGGTAGGCGATGGGATAGAGCACCCACCAGGAAATGTCGCTCCATCTCGTTCTGCCGTCGGCGCCTGATATCAGCCACCACAGCACGAACACAACCGGCGTCACGTAGTGCAGCAGCACATCGCAGAGCAGGAACAGGCCCTGCGGCTGCCACAGACGCGCCAGAACGGTGGCATAGACGATGAAGACCAGGGCGATCGACACGGCGACTCCCGCGCGCATCCGGGGCCCGGCGAAAGCGGGCAGCCACGCGTAGCCGCTGGATGACAGCAGCGAGGTGTAGATCAGCACGGCGCCGATATTGGTCAGGATGGTGAAGAAACTGAAATAGAACACGATCGAGCCGAGCAGGCTGCGGCCGGCTTCCATCGACGCCGGAATGGTGATGCAGAATTGCAGGACAAGGCCGGCCAGACCGATGGCCAGACCCGCTACCTGCAGGAAGCGGCCCATCGTCAGGCGGTCGCGGCGCAGGCCGGATTACCGGCTTGCCAGCGCGCTATATCCGAACCGATGCGCGCGCCGAGCGGGTCGTTCATCAACGGTCCGAACACGTCGACGCGGCTCGAATTGCCTTGCGCCTGCACGACCAGCAATGGCTTTCCGCCATAGTGCTTGGCCGGCACCAAAAGGAAACGCGGCGTGCCGCTGAAGGAATTCAACTCATTGGCCATCTGATATTGCTTGAAGGCCGGGTCCTTGCTGGCGATCCAGCATTTGTGGGCGGCGATTGCGACCTGTTCCATGGCCAACAGCGACGCACTCTTGCCCGAGGGCACAGGCGTGCTTTTCGGGGTCGATTGGCACGATGCCAGGGCAAGGCCTGCGGCAGCGACGAGGACGATCGTCTTGCTCTTGATCAAGCGGCACCCATCTCGAGTTCGGACAGAAAAATTTTCAGGCCGTCGGTCATCTCGCCCCATACGCGCGACAAGGCCGGATGCTGCGAGGCGATCTGCTCATAGGCATCGAATTTGGGATAGGCGTCGAGCAGGTCGTGGCGGCCCGTCATGGCGCGGAAATTGTTGAAGATGAATCGGGTCGGCGTCAGCCAGGCATCGGCGAAGCTGATGTCGTTGCCGAGGGCGAAGGGGCCTTGCGCCATGCGTGCCTCGATCGCCGCCAACCCGTGGTGCAGGCGTGCGAATTGGGCGTCGATCTCGGCATTGTTGCGCTTCGGCACGGAATGCAGCTCGAAAAGCTTCATTGTCGGCGTCAGCACGTCTAGATCGGTGATGCGGGCGAACATGCGCACCAGCGCGCGGTCCTTGGAATCGGGCGGCAGCAGCGCCGGTTCCGGAAACCGTTCCTCCAGGTATTCGGCGATGACCACCGATTCGACGATGGTTTCGCCCGAGCCGGTGATCAGCACCGGAATCCGGTTCATCGGCGAGATGGCGCGAAACTCTTCGGGGATCGGAAAACCCGGCGGCGGCGCGATGATCTTGAGCGGTACGTCCTTGATATAGGCCAGCGCGCGCACGATAGATGAGTAGGGCGACAACGGCCGCGAATAGAGTTTCATGACCGTCTCTCTCCCCAGAGCAATGGACTTGATGTCCTTGTAATTCTTACCGCATTCGCGGCTGAACGCGTCAAGCGGCGATACCGAGCGCACCTTCGAAGAGTGCACGGCCGTCGCTGCCGCCATGGGCGGCTTCGATCAGGTTTTCGGGATGAGGCATCAGGCCGAGCACATTGCCTTGCTCGTTGATGATGCCGGCAATGTCGTTGATCGAACCGTTGGGATTGGTGCCTTCCGCATAGCGGAACACTACCTGGCCTTCGCCTTCGACGCGGGCGAGCGTCTCGGTGTCGGCAAAATAGTTGCCGTCATGGTGCGCCACCGGCGAGCGGATGATCTGGCCCGGCTGATAGCGGCGGGTGAACATGGTGTTGGCGTTGGTGATCTGCAGTTTTACCTGCCGGCAAACGAATTTCAGCGAACTGTTGCGCATCAAGGCGCCCGGCAGCAGGCCGGCCTCGACCAGGATCTGAAAACCGTTGCAGACGCCGATGACCATCACGCCCTTGGCCGCCTTCTCAGCGACAGCCCGCATGACCGGCATGCGTGCGGCAATGGCGCCACAGCGCAGGTAGTCGCCGAAGGAAAAGCCGCCGGGAATGGCGATCAGGTCGACATCGGGGATCTCGGTGTCGGTCTGCCAGACGGTGGCTGGCGCCTTGCCGGAAATCTTGGTCAGCGCCGCGATCATGTCGCGGTCGCGATTGAGGCCAGGCAGGAGGACAACGGCAGATTTCACGTTAGGCGATCTCCACTGCGTAATTCTCGATCACCGTGTTCGCCAGCAGCTTGTCGCACATGGCCTTGAGATCGGCCTCGGCCTTGGCCTTGTCGCTTTCCGCCAGTTCGACGTCGAACACCTTGCCCTGCCGCACCGCGCCGACGCCATCAAAGCCAAGCCCCGACAGCGCGTGTTCGATCGCCTTGCCTTGCGGGTCGAGAACGCCGTTCTTGAGAGTGACGGTAATGCGGGCCTTGATCACGCTGGACATGCTCCTGTTCTGAGTATTGGGTCGCAAGCCGCTCTTAGTGCGGCTTGCCCTTGAGGCCGTCGGTCGAGGCGACAAGCACCGGACCGGTGGGGCGGGGTGGCTCGTTCTCGTTCATGATGCCGAGGCGGCGGGCGACTTCCTGATAGGCCTCGACAAGGCCGCCCATGTCGCGGCGGAAACGATCCTTGTCGAGCTTGTCCTGCGTCGCCACGTCCCACAGGCGGCACGAATCCGGCGAAATCTCGTCGGCGACGACAATGCGCATCATGTCGCCTTCGAACAGGCGGCCGCACTCGATCTTGAAGTCGACGAGCTGGATCCCTACACCCATGAACAGACCAGAGAGGAAGTCATTGACGCGGATGGCGAGCGCCATGACGTCGTCGATCTCCTGCGGGCTGGCCCAGCCGAAGGCGGTAATATGCTCTTCCGACACCATCGGATCATCGAGCGCGTCGGCCTTGTAGTAGAATTCGATGATCGAGCGCGGCAGGACGGTGCCTTCCTCGATGCCGAGGCGCTTCGACAGCGAGCCGGCGGCGACGTTGCGCACCACCACTTCGAGCGGAATGATCTCGACTTCCTTGATCAGCTGCTCGCGCATGTTGAGCCGGCGGATGAAGTGGGTCGGAATGCCCATGCGGTTCAAGTGGTTGAAGATATACTCGGAAATGCGGTTGTTGAGCACGCCCTTGCCGTCGATGACCTCGTGTTTCTTCTTGTTGAACGCGGTTGCATCGTCCTTGAAGAACTGGATGAGCGTGCCCGGTTCGGGTCCCTCATAGAGGATCTTGGCCTTGCCTTCATAAATGCGGCGGCGATTTTTCATCTGAATTTTTCTCTGGATTTGCGGGCAGGCGGCAAGCGACCAGTTCCTGTCCGTCTGCCTAAATTAGTGCGGCGACGGTTGGGTTCAATGCCGGGTCTATCCCAATCACATCGTTTGCTCAATCGGCAAATCCTTCCAATCAACCGCTTTCGGGACTGAAATGCCGCAGCGCAGCATATGACGAAGCGTATTGACCGGCTCGCGACCTTTTGGTTTGTGCTTTGGCAACACACATATCACCTGCCAACGAATCGGATTTAACCCGGAGGGACGCCATGAGCAGCATGAAAGACCGCGAAGAGGGCTTCGAACGCAAGTTTGCATTCGACGAGGAGCTTCGATTCAAGGCCTCGGCGCGCCGCAACAAGGCGCTCGGCCTGTGGGCCGCCGAAAAGCTCGGAAAGTCGGGTGCCGACGCCGACGCCTACGCCAAGGAAGTGGTTGTTTCCGATATCGAGGAAGCCGGCGACCACGACGTGTTCCGCAAGATCCGCAAGGATTTCGATGCCGCCGGCATCGATCAGTCGGACCATCAGATCCGCCGCACCATGGACGAACTGATGGCGCAGGCAATCGAGCAGATCAAAAACACCTGATCCGGGCTGAGCAGGTTCCGCAAAAGTGTCCCACGGTTTTGCGACCGAACCTGCGACAAAACAAGAATGACTGGACCAATCGACCGCCCGGCCAAACCGGGCGGTTTTTCTTTGCCTTTGCCGAAGTTTCCGGCTGAAACTGCATTTGAGCGACGTGCGTCCTGTTGGACGCACAAGGTCCGCTCTGACGCTGATAGCGTTGTCGCATCGTGTTTCCGAAATCGAACCGATTTTCGGGCCGATGCGACGTTAACGAGGAAAGAGATTAGATGTCCCTGAAGTCCCGCCTTGCCGCCGATGAAACGCTGATCACCGCCTGGTCGGGTGTGCCGGATGCCCTGACCGTCGAGATCCTCGCCAAACAGGGCTTCGACGCCGTCACGCTCGACATGCAGCATGGCGGCCATCATGAAGACAGCGTGCTGCGCGGTCTGGCGCCGGTGCTCGCCACCGGCAAGCCCGGGCTGGTGCGTATTCCCGTCGGCCGTTTCGACATGGCCAGCAGGGCGCTCGATTTCGGCGCCGAGGCGGTCATCGCTCCGATGGTGAATTCGGTGGGCGACGCAAGGCTGTTCGCCGCGGCGATGAAGTATCCGCCGCTCGGCGAGCGCTCATGGGGTCCGACCTATGCCTTTCCACGCCACGGCAAGGGCGACTATGCCGAATGGCTGCGCGATACCAACCAGCGCACGATGGCGTTTGCGATGGTCGAGACGCGCGCCGCGCTCGACGCGCTCGACGGCATTCTCGACACGCCGGGCATCGACGGCATTTTCCTCGGACCATCGGATTTCTCGATCGCCTGGACCAACGGCGCCACGGTCAATTCCACGCTGGAGAGCATGATGGAGACGGTGGCGTCGGTTGCCGAGCGCACCCGCAAGGCCGGAAAACATGCCGCCATCTATGTCGTCGAACCGGCAATTGCCGGCCGTGTCGTCTCGATGGGCTATCGTCTGCTCGCCACGGGATCCGAGCATGCGTTGATTTCGCTGGGGGCAAAGACCCTGCTGAAGAGCATACAGGACTCGATCGGATCCTGAATCCAAGCCGGACCAACTGCCCTCACGGCGTCGGGCGGTCAGGCGCTCGCCGCAGCAGGGGCGGCGATAGGGCTGCCGCGCCTGAACCTGAACAGGGCGCCGAGCACCTGGACCCACCAGTTGTTGAAGGTCATCAGCGGCAACGCCACGAGGATGGAACCCAGTATGGCGGCGGCGGCACCGAGTGCGGTGGAGCCGCTGACCAGCAGGGCCCATGAACCCAGCGAGCAGATAACGGGTACATGCACGAGGTAGAGCGGGAAAGACAGGTCGCCCAGGAAACGTGCCCCCTTGCCCGAGAGCCATGATGGAGGCTCATCCACACTCAGCACGGCGTAGACCAACATGATGCTTGCCGGGATGGCCACGCAGGCTTGCCGTAGGCCGACATCATCAGAAACTGCGGTCTCAAGCAGCGCAAGGGAAACGATCACCATGGCGCCTGTTACCCAGCGATTCGGACGCAAACCCATGGCGAGAAGCGGATAGAGCATGAAGCTGGCCGGAAAGGCACAGAAGAAGAAGCTGACTTGCAGCGCCAGGAAGACGCCTGTCGCTATGCAGAACAAGGAGAGCAGCGTCCAGCGGCCTTGGAGGAAAAAGACGATCGGTGCGAGGGCGAAGGTGAGCATGCTCCCCCAGAACTCGACCATCATGGTCCACAGGCTGGTGTCATAATATTTGTCGCCGTAGATAAATGTCCGCCAGGCCCCCTGCAGGAAGGCGTCCGAAAAGCTCGCTGTCTCCGGCGACAGCACCTTCGAGGCATTGCCGAATCTGCCCAGCCACTCGGATTGGGTGACCGCAGCCGCATCCTGGAAGAAATACAGATCGAGCTTGAAGATGGCACAGGATAACAGAACCGCAACAAGCACTGGTCCGGCCAGACGAGGCAAACGCTTTATCGCACCCAGCAACAGATCTTGCGCCTTTCGGGACTGGAAATAACGCCTGACAAGCACATAGGAAGAGAGGACGAAAAACAAGTAGACGGCAGAGCCGCCATTGAAGGCGATGAAAGCCAGACCTGTCTTGAGGGATTGCGCGGCGTTGTCTTCGCCCTCCGCTACCGGCGCAAAAGCGCGCAAAGTATGCCCATTCACGACGACAAGCGCTGCGGCACCCCTCAAGAATTCGAGTGAAGCGTCCTTGCGCAAGCGCTTACCTTCGTTTGAGCGTGAAGAGTTTTATTTAGCAATCTTGCATATTTGCACGTGACGAACAGAGTTCGCCCCGCGCAAGAAGTATCGCGAGCCGCCTTAAATTATTGTTTATTGGGACTCGACGGTTTCTTCGGGTATTTTCTGCGCCGGCTTTGGGCCTGAATCACAGATCCGTCAGGAACTTGGCAAAGGTCATCGAGCCTTCGGGCCAGGGGCCGAAGCCTGAATCCTGGTTGAGATGGCCGGTCTCGCCGGCATCGATAAACAGCGAACCCCAGGCGCCGGCAATGTCCTCTGCGACATCGAAGGCGCAGAACGGATCGTTGCGGCTGGCAATCAGGATCGAAGGAAAAGGCAGCGGCTCGCGCGGATAGGGGCCGAAGGTCATCAGGTGCTTCGGCTTGATCATGGGGTTGGCGACATCGGGCGGCGCCACGAAGAAGGCGCCGGCAACCGGCTTGACGAATTGCGGTATGGCCTGCACGGCCGCAGCCACACCCAGCGAATGCGCGACGATGACGACAGGCCTCTCGGCCTCGTTTACCGCCTTGGCCACACTTGCGGTCCAGTCGTCGCGCACCGGCTTCGACCACTCCGCCTGCTCGACGCGGCGCGCCGTTGACAGCTTCGACTGCCAGCGGGTCTGCCAATGCTCGGGTCCGGAATTGGTGTAGCCCGGAACGATCAGGATATCTGCGTCTTTGACTTTCATGGCGCTGAGATAGCGAGCGCGATTGTCTCATGCAACCGTCGACAGGCAAGCTCTTGAGCTGAAATGGTGAACACCATGTTCGCTTTTCGCCGTCTTGTGTGAACGATGGCGATCGACGATTTGTGGTGAGGAGAAAAACAGCCGTGGAGGACCGGGATTTTGGCACTGACACGACGTACAATGATCGGCGGCGCCGGGCTTCTGGCTTTGGGAGCTTCATCAAGCGTTGCCGCAACGGAGACAATGATGAGTGAATTGCCATTTGCCGCCACCACGCCGGTGAGCGTTGCCCGCGTCGGGCTGAAGGCGCGCGATGCCGAAAGCCTCGCTGCCTATTACCGCCGGGTCGTCGGCCTGCAGGAATTGAGCCGTGCCGATGGCGCGATCACGCTCGGCGCCACCAACCGACCGTTGCTGGTGCTCGAGCCGGATGCTTCGGCCAAGCCGGACGATCCGCGCAGCGCCGGCCTGTTCCACACGGCCTTCCTGCTGCCCAGCCGTGCCGATCTCGGCCGCTGGATCAACCACGCCATATCAGACAAGATCGCCATTGAGGGCGCCTCGGACCATTTGGTCAGCGAGGCGCTATACCTGACCGATCCCGAAGGCAACGGCATCGAAATCTATGCCGACCGCCGTCCACAGGACTGGAAATGGAATGGTGACAAGGTCGCCATGGCGACGGAGCGGTTGAACGTCCCTGCGGTCGTTGGCGAAGTGCCGGCGGGCGATGCGGGCTGGCAAGGTGCGCCGGAAAACAGCATTATCGGCCATGTCCACCTGCGCGTCGGCAGGCCGGAAGAGGCGGAGGCCTGGTGGAACCAGGAGTTCGGCTTCGACACGGTGGCCAAGTATGGCGGCCAGGCGGTGTTCCTGTCGTCAGGCCATTACCACCACCACATCGGCGCCAATGCCTGGCAAAGCGCCGGCGCCGGCCGCCGCGACCCGGCCCGCTCGGGCCTTGCCTGGGTCGAGATGCGTTCGGACAATGTTACCGGCGAAACGACCCGCGAGGACCCCTGGGGCACCGTGATCAGGACTGTGCCTGGAAAGGCCTGATCGGCTTTTCCATCACAAGTGCGAATACGAAAGGCCCGCCGGCAAGGCGGGCCTTTTCCCTGAGGACTGGGCTCTCAAGCTTCCCCAAACACCCGCCTGAAGATCGTGTCGACATGCTTGGTGTGGTAGCCAAGGTCGAATTTCTCACGGATTTCCGTCTCGGGAAGCGCGGCGGTCACTTCCTTGTCGGCCAAAAGTTCTTCAAGAAAATCAGCGCCTTGTTCCCAGACCTTCATGGCGTTGCGCTGCACCAGCCGATAGGAATCCTCGCGCGACAGGCCGGCCTGCGTCAGCGCCAGCATCACGCGCTGCGAATGCACCAGGCCGCGGAACTTGTTCATGTTCTTCAGCATGTTCTCGGGATAGACGACCAGCTTTTCGACGACGCCGGTCAGGCGTGACAGGGCGAAATCCAGCGTCACCGTGGCGTCCGGTCCGATCATGCGCTCGACAGAGGAATGCGAGATATCGCGCTCATGCCAGAGCGCCACATCCTCCATCGCAGGCAGCGCCATGGAGCGCACCATGCGGGCAAGGCCGGTGAGGTTTTCCGTCAGCACCGGATTGCGCTTGTGCGGCATTGCCGACGAGCCTTTCTGGCCCGGCGAAAAATACTCTTCCGCTTCCAGCACCTCGGTGCGCTGCAGATGCCTGATCTCGGTCGCCAGCCGCTCCATCGACGAGGCGATGACACCGAGCGTGGCAAAGAACATGGCGTGGCGGTCGCGCGGGATCACTTGCGTCGACACCGGTTCCGGCTTTAGCCCGAGCTTCGCCGCGACATGCTCCTCGACATAGGGTTCGATGTTGGCGAAGGTGCCGACCGCCCCGGAAATGGCGCAGGTGGCGATGTCTTCCCGCGCATGCACCAGCCGCTCGCGGCAGCGCGAGAATTCGGCATAGGCCTGCGCCAGCTTGATGCCGAAGGTTGTCGGCTCGGCATGGATTCCGTGGCTGCGGCCGATGGTGACGGTGTCCTTGTGCTCGAAGGCGCGGCGTTTGAGGGCGGCAAGCAGGCCGTCAATATCGGCGAGCAGGATGTCGCTGGCGCGGGTAAGCTGGACCGCAAAGCAGGTGTCCAGGACATCCGAAGACGTCATGCCCTGGTGGATGAAACGCGCGTCCGGTCCGACGAATTCGGCAAGATGGGTCAGGAAGGCGATGACATCATGCTTGGTGACGCGCTCGATCTCGTCGATCTTCTCGACGTCGAATTTCGCGGCATTGCCCTTTTCCCAGATCGTTCTTGCCGCTTCCTTCGGGATCACGCCGAGTTCGGCCAGCGCATCGCAGGCATGGGCCTCGATTTCGAACCAGATGCGAAACCGGGTTTCGGGCGACCAGATGGCGACCATTTCCGGCCGGGAATAGCGAGGGATCATCGGTCAGTCCTGATGTATCTAGAGCAATCCAGGAAAAGTGCGCAGCGGTTTTCCCACGGGAATTGCGAAAAAGAAGGAGTTAGAGCGGGTCGGCGGTTCTACCAAACGCTGAACCGCTCCGGGTTAGCCCGCGTCCTAACAGAGGCGGACGAAATGCTCAACGCCGCTGCCGTGCAAACCAGAGGCTGGCGGCAAACAAGGCGATGAACCCAAGCGGAAAATAGAGCCGGATGCCCAGCACAACGAACTGGTAGAGCGCCACCGCCATTGTGAAGGCGAACTGAAACCCCCAGGTGAGAGTGAAGACGGGCGCATGCCATTCGGCATAGTAGGACCGGTACTGCAAGGCATAGAGTCCGGCGGTCAGCCCGATCGTCACGGCGGCAAGGCACACCATTGCTGCCGCGAAGGCGACCTCCCAGCCCCTTCCGAGCGAGACCAGCCGTGCCGCGAACAAGCCAACCGGAAATGCCAGGGCGCCGCCGCCCGCGAACAGCAGCGACACTGTGCGGATTTTATCCGGCGTCACCCAACTATCCAGCAACGACAGGTTGACGAGCGCGCTGGCGCCCATCGTGGCAGCCCACAGGAGGGCACCGAGAAGGGCCGTGCGCGGCGTTGGTGTCGCGTGGCGAAAGCGGGCGAGGGCACGATTGGACGTGGCGAGTTGAGCAAGCGGTGTCACAGGCGACCGGTCACCGCGATCCAGCGATAGTCCGGCCCCTCGAAGCCATATTGGCGCACAGCGATCAGCACCGCATAGGCGCTGAGGCTGTCCATCGAGAATGTCTGCACCGCGCCGATGCGGTAGCCGTTCGGACACCCCCGACTCTTGGGGATCGATTTGTCTTCATGCAGCAATTTGGTGGTACCGCCGTCCTGCGCTTCGATACGCAGCAGTTTGAAGCCATTGATCTCGCCCTGGCTCTGGCAGCCTTCGGTATTGTTCATGCCGATCTCGTCCAGCCGGAACTCGAGCGGCTGGTCGACCGGAGAGAAGATCGGTCGCGGATTGACCACCATGCGGTGCGGATCGGCCGAAAGCTCGGTCACCGGGTTGAAGCCGGCGGTGATGCCGCGATTGGCGCTCAGCTCGGTCTGGCTGACAATGGCCTCGCCCTTTTGCCGGACCTGCAGGCGAGCGCTGTCGAGCGTGGCATTCTCGTCGTCAAGCCGGACCCTGATTGGGGTGCCCTTGAGAAAGCTGTCATTGCTCGTGTCGATGTAATAGCGGTTGGCATAGGGAAAGCCCGACCCGTCCTGGACACCATATTCCTCGAAGGCGAACACGCCGCCGTCCTTGGTGAAGCCAAGGATTTCAAGCTCGGCGACATCGCCGGCCTGGGCGACGATCGATGCCGCAAACTGCACCGCCAGGGAAACGGCAAACAGGAAAAGCAGTCGCATTGTTTCACTCCGACAGCCGCGATCGTTCAATCCCTAGCACGACCGAATCAAAACGTCGTGCGGGTCGAAAGCCGATGCATCCAAACGGCTTGTCATTTGTTATTGTCGGCAGTCCCAATGGAGAACCACCATGACCGACACCAGCAAGATTCGTGAGCATATGGAAGTCGTCGGCGCCGATGGCGTGCATGTCGGCACCGTCGACAAGGTTGACGGCCAGCGTATCAAACTGACCAAGGCCGACAGCGGCGAGGGTGCTCACAAGGGCCATCATCACTACATTCCCCTGGCCCTGGTTGCCGAGGTCGACGGCAAGAAAGTCTGGCTGTCGGCGAATTCCGATGTCGCGGTGACGTTCGAGGAAGAAAAGTCCGATCCGACCTGATCGACGTCTTCAGCTCCGGCGCGACCAGACCGGGAACAGATCGTTCTCGGCTGGCGTCGCGGCAAACACGCCGCGGCTGATGGCGCGTGCCATGGTGGCGCCGGCTGCGGCGTAGAGGTCGATTGCCGCATCGGCTTCGAGCCGGATGCCGCTCGTTCCCGTCGCCAGTGCAAACACGAGATCGCCATCGGCAGGCGTATGTGTCGGCCAGATGGCGCGCACGAAGCCGTCATGCGCCGACATGGCCAGGCGCTTCGCCGCGGCCTTGGTGAGAACCGCGTCCGTGGCGATGACGGCAATGGTGGTGTTGCCGCCGGTTTCCATCTGCTTGCCTGCCTGCTTGTCGCGGTATTTCAGCGATATCCGCGTCGCATCGTCCGGCATCGGCGAGGGATAGCCAAGCCCGCCGAATTCGCCGCCGATTTCGAAGGGTGCTGCCCAGAAATGGCGGGTGCGGCCGACGGTCACCGATCCGGTCGGATTGACGGCGGCCAGCGCCCCGATGGTGACGCCGCTATCGAGCAGCGTCGAGGCCGAGCCCAGGCCGCCCTTCAGCCCCGCGGTCAGCGCACCGGTGCCGGCGCCGGCCGTGCCGAGCTGGAAATCGGTGGCGGCGGATTGAGCTGCTTCATAGCCAAGGTCGCGGTAAGGGGGGTAGCGGCCCCAGTCCTTGTCGCCGCCATTGCGCAGGTCGAACAGGATCGCTGCCGGCACGATCGGCACGCGAAAGCCGCCGACCTCGAAGCCGATGCCGCGCTCGCGCAGCGCGGCCTGCACGCCGGACGCCGCATCAAGGCCGAAAGCCGAACCTCCCGACAGCACCACGGCATGGACCGCCTCGACCGAATTGTGCGGTTCGAGCAGGTCCGTCTCGCGCGTGCCCGGCGCGCCGCCCAGGATCTGGACACCGGCCACCGCCGGTTCGTCGCAAAGCACCGTCGTCACGCCAGACTTCAGCATGGCGTCGGAAGCGTTGCCGACGCGCAGGCCGGCAACATCGGTGATAAGATTGCGCGGGCCGGTGCGGAACATCAATTGCCTTCCAAGGGCACGAAACGCGTGCCGTCGAAGCGGAAGACGCGGTAGAGGCTCTGGCTGAGGTCGCCCTTGGCGTCGAAGCGGACTGGCCCGATCGCCGTGGTGAAATCATGGCCGGTCAGTGCGTCGGCGAGGATCCCGCCCGAGCTACCGGACGAGGCCGCTGCGGCCTTGGCGATCTCTATCGCTGCATAGGCCGGCAGCGTGTAGCCGTCCGGCACGATTTTCTGCGCGGAGAAGTTTTCCAGCACCTTTGCGTCGGCGACATCGGCCCATTCCGGCGGTGCGATCATCAGCGTGCCCGTCGCATAGGGCACGTCCGCGGGTGGCGTGCGCAGATTTTCGCCGCCGGCAAAGACAATGCCGGCCTGGAGCTGCGCCGCGTCGCGGCCCATGATGGCGATGTCGTCGCCGTCGCCGCCGGCAAAGACATGCGTGGCGCCGGCCTTCTTCAGCCGCCCGATCATCCCTATCTGGTTGTCGAGCTGCGGCCGGAACGTATCGACGAACACCGGTTTCAGCGCCGCTTGCTCGGCGGCCGCGCGAAATGTTTCCGCCATCTCGCGCCCGTAGATGGTGCCGTCGTCGATGATGGCGAACAGCTCGTTCTGCCACAGGCGGGTGAGGGTGGAGGCGACGGCGTTGCGCTCGTCGTCGCCGCGCGGTCCGAGGCGATAGACCGGCCAGCCGGTCTTGGCGCGGCGGTCGGTCAGGCTCTCGGTTCGCACGCCGACGGTGATGACCGGTATGTTGGCTTCCTTGAGGATCGGCATCGCCGCCTCGATGGATTCGGTACAAAGGAAGCCGACCACGACACTGACCTTGGCCGCGGCAAAAACCCTGGCCGCGGCGGCACCGCCATCGGCGGTGCAGGCATCGTCCTCGGTCTTGAGTTCGATGCCGTTTGCCTGCGCCGCCAGCTCGGCGCCGGCCTGGATCTGTTTGCCGAGGATGGCCGATGGACCTGACAAGGGGGTGGCGACGCCGATCGTCAGCGTCTGTGCGCCGGCGGTGCCGGCCAGGAACAGCCAGGCCAGTGCGGCCGATATCGTTGCCCCGGGTCGCATCCTGCCGAAGAGTTCCTCCAGACCCGCGATGACAGCGCGGGCGCCAATTACCGCCAAGACCTAAAGGCTGCCCGGCCTTGGTGCAACACGCGAATTCAGGGATATGGGCCAAGCACTTCGCTTGTGGCATGTCATGTCTGGCCATATATAGCGGTAGGGGTTCTGGCTGTGGAAAAGTTCTTGTGCTGAAGAAGAATGACATTGGACCGCAGGCCTATCGCGACGCGATGAGCCATTTTGCCGGTCACGTCCATGTGGTCACGACAGACGGCCCTGCCGGCAAGCGCGGCACCACGGTGATCGCCGCCTGTTCCGTGTCGGACACCCCTCCGACCATTCTGGTCTGCCTCAACCGTGAAAATGCCAAGAATGAGCTGTTCGTGAAAAACGGCAAGTTTGCCTTGAACACGCTGGCTTCGCACCAGGAGCCGCTGTCGATCGGCTTTTCCGGCATTACCGGTCTGCCGGTCGAGGAGCGTTTTGCGCTCGGCGAATGGGATGTGATTTCCACCGGCGCGCCGACGCTCAAGGGCGCGCTCGCGGTCTTCGACTGCGAATTGATCGACACCAAGGACCTGGCCACCCATCGTGTGCTTTTTGGCAAGGTGACAGGCCTGCGCATGGGCGATAATTTGCGGCCGCTGATCTACCACGCCCGCGGCTATCACGTCCTGGACAGCGGAGCGGCGGCGTTCACGGAGAAAGAATGACCGAACTGAAACCGCGCCCCGTGCCGCGGACGATCGACGAGACGCTCGATCTCCTGACCGGCGCGGACTATGTGGCGGACCGGTCGCTGGCGACCGTGCTGTTCCTGTCGTTGCGCATGAACCGGCCCTTGTTCCTCGAGGGCGAGGCCGGCGTCGGCAAGACCGAAATCGCCAAGGTGTTGGCGCAGGCGCTTGGCCGCCGGCTGATCCGGCTGCAGTGCTATGAAGGGCTCGATGTCTCCTCCGCCGTCTACGAGTGGAACTACGCCGCGCAGATGATCGAGATCCGCATGGAGGAGGCGGCCGGCAAGGTCGACCGCTCCGCCATGGAGCGCAACGTATTCTCCGAAAAATACCTGATCCGCCGCCCGGTGCTCGATGCGCTGACCGGCAAGGCAGGTGCCGCGCCTGTCTTCCTCATCGATGAGCTCGACCGCACCGACGAAGCCTTCGAGGCCTTCCTGCTCGAAATCCTCTCCGACTATCAGGTGACAGTGCCCGAACTCGGCACCATCAAGGCGGAAGAGCCGCCGATCGTCATCATCACCACCAACCGCACCCGCGAGATCCACGACGCCTTGAAGCGGCGCTGCCTCTATCACTGGGTCGCCTATCCCAATGCCGAGCGCGAACTGGAGATCGTGCGCCGCAAGGTGCCGCGGGCCAACCAGCGGCTTTCGGCGGAGGTGGTCTCCTTCATCCAGAAGCTGCGCCAGATCGAGCTGTTCAAGGTGCCGGGCGTCGCGGAAACCATAGACTGGGCCGGCGCGCTGACGGAACTCGACAAGGTGGCGCTCGATCCGGAGACCGTATCCGACACGATCGGCGTGCTGTTGAAATACCAGGACGACATTGCCCGCATCGGTTCGGGTGAAGGCCGGCGCATCCTCGACGAGGTCAAGGCCGAGCTCGCGGCGGCGGAGTAGCGCGATGAGGGCGCCGGGTGCTTACCCCAAAGAGGCCGACCCCACGGAGGCGACGGCGGATGGGCGCATCGCCGACAACATCGTCTATTTCGCCCGCACCTTGCGCAAGGCCGGCATGCGGGTCGGGCCGGCTTCCGTCAAGGATGCCATCGAGGCGGTGCTGGCCGCCGGCATCGGCTCGCGCGACGATTTCTATTGGACCCTGCATGCCGTGCTGGTGTCCAGGCATGAGGATCACCCGACCTTCGACGAGGCCTTCCGGCTGTTCTGGAAATCGCGCGAACTGATCGAGAAATTGCTGGCGATGTTTTCCCCTGTGGCGCCTGACGTCAGGGAGAAGCAGAAGCCGCGAGCGGCCGAAAACCGTGTCAGCCAGGCGATGTTCGAAGGCCACCAGAAGAACCAGCCGCCGCAGGAAGTCCCTGAGATCGAGGTCGATGCCCGCTTCACCTTTTCCGGCAGCGAGGTGCTGCGGGGCAAGGATTTCGCCCAGATGAACGCAGCCGAGATGGCCGATGCCAGGAAGGCGATCGCCGAGCTGCGGCTGCCCGTCGACATGGTGCGGACAAGGCGCTTCAAGGCCGACGCGCATGGCCGCCGCATCGATCCGCGCGCCATGATGCGCTCAGCCGCGCGCACCGGCGGCGAATTGATCCTGCCGAAATTCCGTTCAGCACGTGAAGTTCATCCGCCGCTGGTGGTGCTGGCCGACATTTCCGGCTCGATGAGCCAGTACACGCGCATCTTCCTGCATTTCCTGCACGCCCTGACGGAAAAGCGCCGGCGCGTGCACACTTTCGTCTTCGGCACGCGGCTGACAAACCTGACCCGGCAGATGCGCCATCGCGATCCCGATGCCGCCCTCGCCGACTGTTCGATGGCGGTCAAGGACTGGTCCGGCGGCACACGAATCGGTGACACGCTGGCCGAGTTCAACCTGATATGGTCGCGGCGCGTGCTGGGGCAGGGTGCGGTGGTGCTTCTGATAACCGACGGGCTGGAGCGTGACGATGTCGCCGGCCTCTCGGAGGAGATGGAGCGGCTGCACAAATCCTGCCGGCGGCTGATCTGGCTGAACCCGTTGCTGCGCTTTGATGGTTTTCAGGCGCGCGCCCGCGGCGTCAAGGCGATGCTGCCGCATGTCGACGAATTCCGCTCGGTGCACAATCTCGATGCGCTCGCCGACCTCTGCGCGTCACTCGACAAGAAGTCGGCACAATCGGTCGACCCGCGCCGATGGATTGACGCTGGCGAGAGACACGCCGCATAGCCATATGTTTTCTCGGCCCTTGGAAAAACAGACCCTGAGAGAAGCAACGATGAGTGACAGTCTTTATCTCGATGAAGCCCGCGATCCGCTGATCATCGCGGAGGGTTGGATGAAGGACGGCAAGGATGTCGCTATCGCGACCGTGGTCGAGACCTGGGGTTCGGCGCCACGCCCGGTCGGCAGCCACCTTGTCATCGATGCTGACGGCAATTTCCACGGTTCTGTCTCTGGCGGCTGCGTCGAGGGCGCCGTGGTGACCGAAGCGATCGACGTCATCGGCTCCGGCAAGGCCAGGATGCTGGAGTTCGGCGTTGCCGACGAGACCGCCTGGCAGGTCGGCCTGTCCTGCGGTGGCCGTATCAAGGTTTATGTGGAAAGGCTTGGCTGATCCAATGGATCCGTATTCGCTGAAAACGCTCAACGAGGAGCGCCGCGCCCGCCGCGCGGCGATACTCGTCACCGATCTCGGCGATGGCCGCGACCGCATCGTGCGTGAGGGCGACCAGGTCGCGGGCGATCTTGGAGCCGCGATCGCCAGGGCATTTCGATCGGGCAATTCCGGTTCCGTCGAGGCGGAAGGACGGACCTTCTTTCTCAATGCGCATCTGCCGCAGCCGCGCCTCGTGGTGATCGGTGCCGTCCATATCAGCCAGGCGCTGGCGCCGATGGCCAGGATCGCTGGCTATCCCCTGGAGATCATCGATCCGCGCACGGCCTTCGCCACATCGGACCGCTTTCCCGACATCGCCCTGCATGCCGAGTGGCCGGAGGATGTGCTGAAGCGCCAGCCACTCGACAGTTACACGGCGCTTGCCGCCGTCACTCATGACCCGAAGATCGACGACTTCGCGTTGAAGGCGGCGCTCGACGCCAACTGCTTCTATGTTGGCGCGCTTGGCAGCCGCAAGACCCATGCAAAGCGCGTCGAACGCCTGCTGGCGCTGGGCGCGACTGCCGACCAGATAGCCGGCATCCATGCGCCGATCGGACTCGACATCGGTGCCGCCAGCCCCGCCGAGATCGCCGTCGCGGTGCTGGCGCAGACCATCTACGCCTTCCGCTCGCGCGGCCTTGATGCCTCCGCATCGGCCCAAGGATCGGAATCGATTTTGGAGAAGCACGATGCGTAGATTCAAAGCAGCAGAGCGTTCTTTGCGCGTCCAAGTGGACGCGCGGCGCTCTGCGGGCGCTGTCGCGTGAAATTCGGTCCGGTTGCCATTGAAGAGGCCGAAGGCGCGGTGCTGGCGCACGCCACCACCGCCGGCGAAAAGCGGTTTCGCAAGGCGCACAGGTTGAGCGCCGAAGACATCTCCCTGCTCAAGCGGGCAGGTATCTCGCAGGTCGTCGCTGCCGTGCTTTCCTCCGAAGATCTCGGCGAGGACGCCGCGGCGCAAAAAATTGCCGAGAGCATGAGCTTCAGCGGCATCGATGTCAGGCCGGCCGCCACCGGCCGGGTCAATCTCCACGCCAGGGCATCGGGCATCTTCACGGTCGATGCCGCGATGATCGACGCCATCAACGCCGTTGATCCCGCCATCACCCTTGCCACGCTGGCGCAGCATGCGCCGGTCGAAAAAGGGCAGATGGTCGCAACGGTGAAGATCATCCCATTCGCGGTCAGCTCCGCGCTGGTCGATGCGGTCGCGAAAATCTGCGCCGGCGGCGAGATCTTTGCCGTCAATGCCTATCGGCCGGTGCGTGTCGGGGTCATCCAGACGGTCCTGCCGGGCATCAAGCCCAGCGTACTCGACAAGACGCTACGCGTCACCGAGGCACGGTTGGCGCGTTCGGGCGGCAGGCTGACGGCGGAGCGCCGCACGCCGCATGAGATCGCGCCGGTGGCGCAGGCTGCGAGCTCGCTGGTGCGCGAGAACGACATGGTGGTGATCTTCGGCGCCTCGGCGATGAGCGATTTCGCCGATGTCGTTCCGGCGGCGATCGAGATGGCGGGCGGGACTGTCATCCGCGCCGGCATGCCTGTCGATCCCGGCAATCTTCTGGTGCTGGGAACGCTTGCCGGCAAGCGCGTCATCGGCGCGCCCGGCTGCGCCCGCAGCCCCAAGGAAAACGGCTTCGACTGGGTGCTTGACCGTCTGGTTGCCGGCCTCGACGTCACCGCAAAGGACATCGCCGGCATGGGAGTCGGCGGGCTGTTGATGGAAATCCCGACGCGGCCGCAGCCGCGCGAACCCCTGCCGGCCAAGACCCATCTCAAGGTCGCCGCCGTGCTTCTGGCCGCCGGCCGGTCGAGCCGCATGGGTGGACCGAACAAGCTCATGGCGCTGTTCGATGGCAAGCCGCTGGTGCGCCGCACCGCCGAGCGCGCGCTTGGCTCGAAGGTATCGGGCACGATCGTCGTTACCGGCCATCAGCGCGAACGGGTGCGCGCGGCATTGCAGGGGCTCGACGTCACCTTCGCCGACAATCCCGATTTCGCCGATGGCCTGTCCACCTCGCTGAAAGCCGGCATTGCCTATCTGCCCGAAGACATCGCCGCTGCGATGATCGTTCTGGGTGACATGCCTGGCGTTGAGTCGGACGATCTCGACCGGTTGATCGATGCCTTCCGTAGAGCCGGAGGCAATTCGGTGGTTCGCGCCTCGCATGCGGGCAAGCGCGGCAATCCGGTGCTTTTGCCGCGCTCGCTGTTCCCGGCCATCGCCCACCTCGAAGGCGACACCGGCGCTCGCCATCTGGTCGAGGCCGAAGGGCTCGATGTCATCGATGTCGAGATCGGCGAGGGCGCGTCTGTCGACGTCGACACTCGCGAAGCGCTCGAAGGCGCCGGCGGCGTGCTGCAGGATTGACAAACCCGAGTTTCATTACGCATGCCTGCGGTATGGCTTCTCGTATCCACTCCCCATTCCACGGCCTTCTGGTCGCAGCGTTTGTTCTTTGCCCTGTTGGTTACGCCCATGCTCTCGAACTGAAACCCTTCAAGGATGATCTTTTCGCCTATCCGGCGACATTATCCACCGGCGACGGCGGCGCCTATACGGTCATCGACTATCGCGAGATGCGCGACATCAACCAGCGTGACGAGGTGCCGGAAAAGCGCGTCCACCCGCAATACACCGACGCCAGCGTACGCAAGGTGCAGCAGGATCTGATGTTGAAGACCGACGCCGGCGATGTCAGGCATGTCGCCGTCGGCAAGACGCAAGGCGCCGCGATCATCGTGCTCTACCTGCACGGGCAGGGTGGCAGCCGCAAACAGGGGGTCGACGACTTCACCTTCGGCGGCAATTTCAACCGCATCAAGAACCTGATGGCCGGCAATGGCGGTCTTTATCTCTCGCCGGATTTTCCGGATTTCGGCGACAAGGGTGCCGCACAAGTCGCGGCTCTGATCGATCACTATGCAGAGCAGTCGCCTGGCGCGAAGATCTTCGTCGCCTGCGGCTCAATGGGTGGTGCGCTGTGCTGGAAGCTTGCCGGGCGCAAGGATACGGGCGGCCGCATAAATGGCTTGCTGCTGCTCGGATCGCTGTGGGACGAGAGCTTTTTTGCCAGCCCCGCCTTCAAACGCCGCGTGCCTGTCTTCTTCGGTCAAGGCAGCCATGACGTGGTCTTCCCCGTGGCGAACCAGGAAGCGTTCTTCCGCTCCATCCTGGCCAAATCGAAGACCTACCCGACCCGCTTCGTCCGTTTCGAGACGGGCACCCACGGCACGCCAATCCGCATGGCCGACTGGCGCGGAACGCTCAATTGGATGCTGTCGAAGGCGCCTTGATCGACTGGCTGGCCTGAAGCCGTTCGGTGCTCAAGGCGCGGTGTTGTAGTCGACAACCGTCTGCGGGTTTTCCTCGCCGTCATAGGACGCGTCGACATCATACTGGACCAGCGAGAAATCGCCATTGCGGAACAGATAGGTGCCCGATGAAGAGGCATCTCCGACGCCGCGCCATTTGTCGAACGTCGTGATCGTGTGGGCATCCTTGTCATAGTTGGAATTGGTCGCCCAGCCTGTCGTCCGGAAGCCGACAATGTGCATGGATTCGACCTTGCCTTCGCTGTCATTGTTCACGTAGCGAATGTCCATCTCGGGCTCGGTGAACTGCAACTGCCGCACCCCTGACACATCGTCGCTCATGTAGTAGACGGAGTTTTCATTGTAGGCTGCGGCCGAGCAGGAGAAATGGAAGAGGCGTGTTTCCTTGTCGGGATCGGCGGGCTGTGCATCCTTGTCCTTGTATTTGATCGAAAAAGTCTCCGGCTCATTGGCCAGAAGCTCCTTGTCGCACTGGTCGCCATAGGTCGCCAGGAAAGCCTTCTTGGCCTGCTCCAGCGCGGTGTCCTTCTTGGGTGGCGGTGGGCCGTCGCCGCAGCTTGGCGGCACAGCTTCCTCGAAATCGGCGGTCGAAGGTTTCAACGCGCCTTTTTCGATGTGGATCGGATCAAAGGGCGGCGCCGCCTGGATCTGGGCATTCACCTGGCGCAGCGTGTAGCAGCCGGCAAAGACCTTCTCGCCGCCGCTCTTGTCCGTGGCCCGAATGGCGACTGGGACGTTATAGAAGATGCTGCCTGCGGCACCTTCGTCCGAAATGGCACCGGTCGCGACTTCCACCTTGTTAGTGCCGTCATAGCCTTTGACGAAGCTGTCGAAATCCTTAGCCGGCTTCGTATCGCCATAGTAACCCCAAGCGCGGGCGAATTCATGCCGGTTGATGGCGCTGTAGAGGGAGCGGATCACCGCCTCGGCGCTCGAGCGGTCGTCGACATAGGGCGCTTCGGGCGCGGTGTCATCGGCGGCCAGCGCCGCGTGGCCAGACATGGCAAGGGAGAGAAGGGAAGTCGCTGCGAGAAGGACGCGTCTCATCGGGAATCTCCGCTCGATAACGGAAATTCTACCACCGCGATTGCGGCGGCGTGGTGACGCGGAGCCCGCGGCGCTTGAAGAATCGTTCGCACAGGCGCTACGTCCCTTCGCCGGCACTCGGACCGGACAGGAGATTTGACGTGACGATATCGATGTATGAGGCATCCGTGCCCGTGTTTTCAGCCAGGCTGAAAGCACTTTCCAGTGTGCTGGCGGCTGCCGAACAAAACGCGCTTGACCGCAAGATCGACCCGCAGGTGTTTTTGACGGCGCGGCTTGCGCCGGACATGTTCGCGTTGACCCGGCAGGTGCAGATTGCCACCGACCATGCCAAGGGGGCGCCGTCGCGCCTGGCCGGCCGCGAGGTGCCGAAATACGAGGACAATGAGGCAAGCTTTGCCGATCTCGAGGCGCGGATAGCCAAGACGCTCGCGCTTCTGGCAACGTTCTCGGCCGCCGATATCGACGGTTCCGACGACAAGGTGATCGAGTTGAAGCTTGGCGGACGCGAAACGACGTTGGGCGGCATGCAGTATCTGCTGCACGTGGCCATGCCCAACTTCTACTTCCACCTCACCACCGCTTACGACATCCTTCGCCACAATGGCGTGCCGCTGGGCAAGGCGACATTCCTGGGATCGCGTTGAGCGGCTGAAGTTTCGAGATGTCCCGGGTCGATCCGGGACATCTCGCAGGCTGCTTAGCGAATGGACATTTCGCGGGCGATGCGCGGAAAATCGGCGGGTTTTATGCCGATATCGGCGCGGTCGGCATTGCTCATCGAGTGAAGCAGCGCGAGCGCCGCGCGGTATCTCAGATGTTCCTGTGGACGCGGCCGGGCGAACATTTCCGTGAAGAAACCCATGATTCAGGCTCCCGATTGGTCCTCCACGGCTGCCAATATAGGTGAATCGTGACAATTGTGCAGTGCAGCATTTGCATGCCTGCTATGTCCGGATGATTTTCATCAAACTTTTTTGCGGCCCAGTGAAACTTCCGGGCCGCACGAACCGTAGGCTTCGACGCTGGCTCATGGCCAGTTTTTCCTCGCCACTCCTGGCGAATTTCCGGACTGCATGAAAGTGCAGTCCGGCTTTTTGTTTGAGGGCCTGGTGCGATCCTTCGAATGGCTAAATTCATTAAGATCGGTGGTATGTATTTTTAACGAGCCGGTTCTATGTTCCTGGAGACCTGACAGTCGGGCAAGGGGGAGGCTGACATCGCTACCAGCGCCAAGCGCGATTTTGCTTCGCTGCTCGACGACCTCTTCGTTGTCTCCGACAAGGGCGACGGCATCGAGGGCGACGAGGCCGGTGCGCGTCCTTCCATTCCATTCGACTATCTCTCGGTTGCCGATGAACTCCACTCCGGCCGCATAAAAGTATCCGCCGCCGAATATCGTGAGGCCGGCGCTGATCTGGCGAGCGAATTCGCTGCCTTGCTGGACCACGCCAAGCTGGCCCTGGCCGGCGAGGAACCTAAGCCTGAGGAAAAACTGCCGCCGATCGATCCTGAATCGATCGCGGCCGAACTGGGGCTGGACAAGCCCAAGGGCGTTGCCGATTTCGGCCGCATGCGCCGCAGCTTTGCTTTTAGCAACCACCCCGATCGCGTCGCCCCGCATCTGCGCCAACGCGCCATGATCCGCATGCAGGTGGCCAACATGCTGATCGACGAGGCCAAGCGCCGCGCAGTGGCCGGCGCTCGCCGCTAGTCAACCAGCGCTGGTTCACGCAAAAGTCGGCCTGGCGAGGCTTGGAGAGCGCCTTGGCTTTCCCTATAGATGCAGCCTCCCGCGCACGCTTTCCCTCCGGAGCAGAATTTCATGCACAAACGCCGTCTCGGTCGGACCGATCTTCTTGTTACCCAGATCTGCCTTGGTTCGATGACCTGGGGCCAGCAGAACACCGAAGCCGAGGGCCACGCCCAGATGGATTTGGCTTTTTCGCGCGGCGTCAATTTCATCGACACCGCCGAGCTCTATCCGATCCCGCCCAAGGCGGAGACGCAAGGGCGGACGGAAAAGATCATCGGCAGCTGGATGAAGGCCAGGGGCAACCGCGACAAGGTGATCCTGGCCTCCAAGGTCGTTGGTCGCACGGCCAATAACTGGTTTCGCGGCGACAGGCCGTCGCAACTGGTGCGCGCCGATATTCTTGACGCCATCGACAAGTCGCTGGCCAAGCTCGGCACGGACTATCTCGACCTCTACCAGATCCACTGGCCGGAGCGGGACATCCCCTGGGGCGCCAACCCGACGCGTGTCGGGGCGGTGGCGCGGCGCGCCGATGCTGACGGCGCACCAGCCAACGAAACGCCGATCGCCGAGACGCTTGGCGTCTTCGATGAATTGGTGAAGGCAGGAAAGATCCGCCATTTCGGCCTGTCGAACGAAAGTTCCTGGGGCGTCATGCGTTACCTCTCAGAGGCCGACAAGGGGATCGGCCCGCGCGTGGACTCGATCCAGAACGCCTACAATCTCGTCAACCGCACCTTCGAGGTGAACCTCGCCGAGGTCTGCGAGCGTGAGGACGTCTCATTGCTTGCCTATTCGCCGCTGGCGCAAGGCTATCTGACCGGTAAATACGACCATGGCGCTCGACCGCAGGGCTCACGCTCGCAGCTGTTCAATCGCGGCCAGCGCTACGAGACGCCGAATGCCGCCACGGTGCTGCTCGAATACAATGAACTGGCGCGCTCCTTTGGCCTGGAGCCGGCCCTGTTCGCCAACGCCTATGTCTCGAGCCGACCCTTCGTCACGTCGAATATCATTGGCGCGACAACCATTTCGCAACTCGAAATGGCATTGTCTTCGGTGGATGTTGTCTGGACCGAAGAGATGCAGAAGGCGGTGGATGCGGTTCATCAGCGGGCCGGCAATCCCTGTCCCTGATCGGAGGGATAGGATTATCGAGGAATAACAAAGGGGGTGGAGACGATGGTGGACTTTCCGATAGAGGCCGTGCGTGGAAAATTCCCTGCTCTTTCCCTGAGCGACAAGGGACGCCGCCGGATCTATCTCGACAACCCTGCCGGCACGCAGGTACCCCAGGCCGTCGCCGATGCGGTATCGCGCTGCCTGCTCACGACCAACGCCAATCTCGGCGGCTATTTCGAAACGACGGTCGCCGCCCAGGCCGTGGTCGACGAGGCGCATCAGGCGATGGCTGATTTTCTTGGTGCCGCGAGCCCCGAGGAAATCATTATCGGCGCCAACATGACGACGCTGACCTATCATATGTCGCGCACGCTCGGCCGCTCGCTGAAGCCAGGCGACGAGATCATCCTCACCCGCATGGATCACGAGGGCAATGTCTCGCCCTGGCTGCAACTGGCCGAGGACCTTGGCCTCGTCGTGCGCTGGCTGCCATTCGATGAACAGAGCTGGCAGGTCGAAGAGGCGACCCTGGCTGGTCTGCTCTCCGACAAGACACGGCTGGTCGCATTGAACTACGCCAGCAACCTGACCGGCTCGATCAACCGGGTCAGGTCGTTGACTGCCGTCGCAAAACAGGCCGGCGCGCTGGTCTATGTCGACGCCGTGCAGTTCGCGCCGCACGGCTTGATCGACGTGCAGGACCTCGGCTGCGATTTCTTGATCTGCTCGGCCTACAAATTCTTCGGCCCGCATATGGGCATATTGTGGGGCCGGCGTGACGTCATCGAAGGCCTGAAACCCTATAAATGCCGCTGTTCGTCCAATGGCCTGCCGGAGCGATTCGAGCTTGGCACGCCGCAGATCGAGCTGATGGCCGGCCTCACGGCGGCGGTCGATCATTTTGCAGGGCTGGGCGAGGCGGCGGGCGAGACTGGCTCGCGCAGGCAAAAGATCGCCAGGGCGTTCGAAGTGTCCATCGCCTATGAAAACCCGCTGGCGCAAAGACTGATCGATGGCCTGTCCGACATTCCAGGCCTGACAATCCATGGCATCACCGATCCGAAGCGGCTCGGCGATCGCGTGCCGACGGTCTCGTTCACCGTCGACGGCATCGTACCGGAGACGATCGTGCGGCAGATGAATGCCGAGAACATCTTCCTGTGGTCAGGCCACAACTACGCCTGGGAGATCGTCCACCAACTCGGCATTCCAGCCGAACAGGGCGTCGTGCGCATCGGTATCGCCCACTACAACACGGCGGCTGAGATCGACGAGACGCTGGAGAGCGTGCATCGGGTCATCGCCATGCTCAGGCAGCAGCGTTCCTGACGCAAGCTTGAACCGTCACCGCGCCTTGCCGCCGAAGCCGGCGAGGAAGGCGGTGAGATTGTCGCCAAGCGCGTCGCAGAGATAGCCGCCTTCCTGGACGATGACCGTCGGCAGGCCAAGCTTTGCGATCGCTTCGCCAATGCGTGAGAAGCCGGGCGTCGTCACCGAAAGCCCGCCGAACGGGTCGCCCTCGAAGG
The DNA here is from genome assembly GCF_006442655.1 of Mesorhizobium sp. B2-1-3A. Taxonomy (NCBI): domain Bacteria; kingdom Pseudomonadati; phylum Pseudomonadota; class Alphaproteobacteria; order Hyphomicrobiales; family Phyllobacteriaceae; genus Mesorhizobium; species Mesorhizobium sp. B2-1-3A. The sequence continues at coordinate 126,022 of NZ_VFWK01000001.1, read as the reverse complement.
CGTCGAGACCAAGCGCCACCACCAGCGCATCCGGTGAAAAGGCGCGGATACGCTGGAAGGCCACCGCCAGCGCTTCCAGAAACGCCGCGTCGGTGGATTTGCGCGGCAGCGGCAGGTTGAAATTGTAGCCGAGGCCCGCGCCTTCGCCGCGCTCGTCGGCGTGTCCCCAGAAGAACGGATAGAAGCGCACCGGATCGGCGTGCAGCGAGACTGTGAGCACGTCGGGCCGCGCATAGAAGATGCCTTGCGTGCCGTTGCCGTGGTGCAGGTCGACATCGAGGATCGCCACGCGTGCTGCCTGCTTGCGCAGCACCTGCGCCGCGACCGCCGAATTGTTGATGAAGCAGAAGCCCCCGGCGACATCGGCAAAGGCGTGGTGGCCGGGCGGGCGGCACAGCGCATAGGCCGCCGGCGCGCCAGCAATTACCGTTTCAGCGGCTTCGACCGCGCTCCAGGCGCTCCACAATGCGCTTTGCCAGGTCTCGCGCGAGATCGGGCAGGCTGTGTCGGCCATATGGTAGCCGGCCTGGCCAACCGCCGAGGCCGGATAGGAGCCGTTACGTGCGATCGGGTGGATGTTGGGGATCACTTCGGCGGACGCGCCGTCGATGCGTTGCCAGCGCTCGAATATATGTTCGAGGAAGTCGAGATATTCGGGTGTATGCACGGCGGCAACCGGACCGAGCCCGTGATTGCGCGGTCGCTCGATCGTGCAGCCGGCGGATTTTGCGCCGGCTAACAATCTTTCGACGCGCTCGGGTTTTTCCGGGTTTGGCTGCGGCGCGCCGCTGGAAAGAAAGGCCTTGGGGTCGTGCCGCTTCTGCTCCTCGGCATAAAAAGCCTTCATTCCTGCTCCCCATTTTCCAACGCGTCGGCGAAGGCAAAGAAGGCTTCGCCGACGATCTTCTGCGTTTGTTCGTAACTCGACCAGGCGATGCCAAGCTTCTCGTAGAAGGCCTTGGCACCTTCATTATCGGTGTCGACCGACAGCCTGAGATAGACGCCGCCTTCTTTCCGGCATTCCGCGGCGACGCGCCGCAGCAGCCGTTCGCCGATCTTGCGGCCGCGAAAGCGGTCCTCGACATAGAGGTCCTGCACATAAACGCCGGGCCGCCCCATCCAGGTCGAGAAGATCGGGAAATGCAGGCAGAGGCCGGCAAATTCGCCGCCAATCTCGGCAATCAGGGTCGAGAAGGCGGGCCTTTCTCCAAAGCCGTAGCGGCGGAGATCATCTGATGTGGACGTGATATCCTGATGCGCGCCGATATGGGTGCCGAGTTTGAGAAGCGCGGCGTGGATCGTTTCGGCGTCTTCGATCCGTCCGGGGCGGATCAGGACGTCACCGAGGGTTGGATTGGTCACGGTCTTGCCTCAAAACGCCACCCGGTCACCGCCTTTGAGCGCCAGCATGTCGCGCGCCTCGGCTGGCGTGGCAACCTCCAGCGACAGCCCGTCGAGAATGCCACGGATACGGCGCACCTGGTCGGCATTGGATTTCGCCAATTGGCGGCCATCATAGAGACTGTCTTCCAGCCCGACACGGACATTGCCCCCCATTGCCGCGGCGATCGAGATCAGCGGCATCTGGTTGCGGCCTGCGGCCAGCACGGAGAACTGGTAGCTGTCGCCGAACAGTTTGTCGGCGATCCGCTTCATATGGATGAGATTGTCCGGGTCGGCACCGATGCCGCCCAAGATACCCAGCACGAACTGGATGAACAGCGGCCCCGACACCAAGCCCCGATCACGGAAATGCGCCAGCGAATAGAGATGGCCGACATCGTAACACTCGAATTCGAAGCGCGTGCCGCAGCCCTTGCCCAGCCTCTCAAGCACGCCCTCCATGTCGGCGAAGGTGTTCTTGAAGATGGTGTCGCGGGTGGCTTCGAGCAGCTTTGGCTCCCACTCATGCTGCCACTCCCGTGGCTTGTCGAGCATCGGGAACAGCGCGAAATTCATCGAGCCCATGTTGAGCGAGCACATTTCGGGCTCGGCTCTGAGCGGGGCCTCCAGCCGCTGGTCGAGTGTCATCAACGAGGAGCCGCCGGTGGTGATATTGATCACCGCGTCGGTTGCCTGCTTGATGCGCGGCAGGAACTGCATGAACACGCCCGGATCGGCCGTCGGCCGTCCGTCCTTGGGGTCGCGGGCATGCAGATGCAGGATCGAGGCGCCGGCTTCCGCTGCCGCGATCGCGTCGGCCGCGATCTGGTCCGGCGTCACCGGCAGATAGGGCGACATTGACGGCGTGTGCACCGAGCCGGTGACGGCGCAGGTGATGATGACTTTTCGCGGCGCCATTTCCTTACCCCCGGCCTTCGACCGGCAGGTCGAGCTCGGAAGCCAGAACCTCCAGCGAGTCGCCGATGATGGAGACGATCTCGCCGACCTGTTCGCTGGTGACGATCATCGGCGGCGCGACCATGAAATTGTCGCCGTCGACGCCACCCTTGACCTTGCGGCCATAGATGATCAGGCCGCGCTCGTAGGCGAGGTCGAGCAGGCGCTGCGTGGCCTTCTTGCCTTGGTCGATCGGCCGCAATGTCTCCGGATCGGCAACCATCTCGGCTCCGGTCAGCAGGCCCTTGCCGCGCACGTCGGCAATGAACGGAAAGCGCGTCGCCAGCCCCTTCAGCCCGCCCATCAGCACGTCGCCCATGGCAGCGGCATTGGCGATCAAGTCGAGGCGGTCCATTTCGCCGAGCACGGCGAGACCGGCGGCGCAGGCCAACGGATTGCCGGCATAGGTGTGGCCATGCTGGAAGCCGCCGGAGGCAAGCAGCGGCTGCACCAGCCGCATCGGGGCCGCCAGCGCGCCGAGCGGCGCATAGCCGGAGCCCAGCCCCTTCGACAGCGCGACGATGTCGGGTCTACAGTTCCAATGGTCGCCGCCAAGGAATTTGCCGGTGCGGCCGGCGCCGCTCATCACTTCGTCATGGATCAGCAGGATGCCGTAGCGGTCGCAGATCTCGCGGATGCGTGCGTAATAGCTGTCGGGCGCCACAAGAGCGGCAGTGGCGGCGCCGCCAATCGGCTCCATGATGAAGGCGACGACACTCTCCGGGCCTTCGGCGAGGATTTTTTCCTCCAGCATGTCGGCATAGCGGACGCCGCGCTGCTCCATCGAGAGATTGTCGCGATCGCGCCAGGCGGTTGGCGCGGGCACGGTCGGCATCACCCGCATCATCGGCTCGAAGGTCTCGGCCAGCGCATCGTCGCCGGTGATCGAGAGCGAACCCAGCGTGCCGCCATGATAGGAGGGAAAACGCGTGATCACCTTCCAGCGGCTGGCCTGGCCGGTGGCGACCGCCCATTGCCTCGCCAGCTTGATGCAGGATTCCGTCGCTTCCGAGCCGCCCGAGACGAAAAAGATGCGGTCCATGCCTTCCGGCAGTTTGCCCGCGAGCTCGCGCGCCAGTTCCTCCGCCGGCTCGTTTTCGAAGTGCAGGCGATAGGCGAAGGTGGCACGGTCCATCTGCCGCTTCATGGCGTCCAGAACGTTGCGGTTGGAATGGCCGATATTGGCGACCATCGGCCCGCTCGATCCGTCGATGAAACGGCGGCCGTCCTGCGTCCACATGTAGATGCCCTCGGCGCGGTCGATGAGCGGCCGGCGCAGGCTGGAGAGGTAGAACAGATGCGATTCTCGGCGCGCCTCGGTTGCTTGGGCGGCGGTCTGGGTGTTCGACATGTCAGGACTTTCCAAGGTAGCGATCAAGGACATTCTGGGTGACGCGTTCGACCATCGGGTCTTGTCTTAGCAGGCCGGCGACCCATTCGCAGCTTCCGGCATGAAAGACCTCGCCCTTGCCACGCGGGAAGTTGACGATCATGCCGTTGCCACGTTTGACTTTTTCGAGATTGGCGTCGCTCCTGTCGCCAAACAGCGTCTCGGCGCTGAAACGGCCATCCTCGTCGGTGAGGAACTGGTCCTCGATCGGGATATCGGCGCTCTCCTCGACCTGGGACGCCATGCCCACGGCGAGAACCTGTAATCCATCAGGCGCGCCGCTGGTCGCGGTAGGGTAGGGCAGGCCGCCGCGGATCTCGAAATCGAGCCCGTCGACCTCGTAGCCATAGACATGGCTGTCGGCGCCGAGCAGGTCGCCATAATAGATGCCGGTGCCGGCAAACGCCCAGTGTTCGGGCCGGTAAACCGGAAAGCCGCGCACGCCGCGCGGCGCGCAGCCACCCCAGCCGGCGTAGAGGCCGCGTGTCGCGTCGAGCCCGAAGGTTGCCGAACCCGGCCGGCCGATTTCCGGCGCTTCCCAGGAATTGGTGGCGCGGGTGACGTCGCCGCCGCGATAGGCAGGGTCTTCGGCGCGGGCGCGGTATTTGTAGCAGACCTGCCGACGGCCTTCGTCCTCCAGCCGCGTCTGCCACATGAAATTACCGGCAAAGCGCGCCGCATGGCCGCCGCGTTCGACGTAGCTGTCGACCGCATCGCGCATTTCCCAGGTCCAGTACTCGTCATGGCCAACGAAGACGGCGCAGTCATAGCCGTCGAGAATATCGGGCGAGAAATGCAGATCGTGCTGGCTGGCGAGGTCGACCTCATAGCCGGCCCGTTCGGCGAAGCGGAAGAAGTGGCTGTCGTAGCTTGCCCAGCCCGACGAGGCGTATTTCTTCGAATGGCCAGTGGCAAGCGCCCATTCCATATGGGGGTAACGCGGCACCGTCTTTGGCGGCACGGCAACCTCCAGCGGCACGCGCGGCGCATCCCTCGGCAGCACGACGAAGCCACGGCACCAGGGCCTCTGCGTCGACACGATGGGAGAATACTGGTCGCGATCCGGCCCGGTGATGCCCTGATAGTGGTTGGAGCCGCCCCAGGTGTTGTAGGCGAGCCAGGTGCCCGTCGCCGCCACTTGCAGCACACGGCCGGGCTTCTTGCCGGCCTGGGGAGAGACAATGAAGAGATGGTGGCTGCGGATCGGCTTGCCGTCTCGGCCCTCGGCACTCAACGTTATCCGATAGGCGCCGGACGGCCAGTTGCCGTCGACACGAAATTCGAAGGATGCTTCCCAGCCACAGCCTTCTGCCGAGCACTGGTCCGGACTGTCCTGCCAGCGCGCCGCGATTCCCGACTTGTCGAACACCTTTGTCTCGCTGCCGCCGTCGCGGACGATCGTAATGCCGAAGGAGGGAGCCGTGGAACTGACATGCAGCGTTGCCGTTTCGCCGGCACGATAGGAGAAGCGGTCGCTGTAACACCAGATTTCGCCACGCTCGCCATCCATGCCGGGCCACTCGTAGTAATGGCCGCGCACCGCGTGGCGGCGCTGCTCCGGCGTCAGTCCAAAATCGGGAAATTCCGTGGGCAATCTGGTCATCGTGATACTCAGGCGGAAAGATATTTCTTGAGGAAGGTGCGGGTGCGCTCCTTCTGAGGCGCGCGGAAAATCTCGCCCGGCGGGCCTTCCTCGACCACCACGCCGCCGTCCATGAACAGCACCCTGTCGGCCACCTCGCCGGCAAAGCGCATCTCGTGCGTTACGATGAGCATGGTCATGTGTTCGGCGGCAAGCTGTTTCATCACCGCGTTGACCTCGTCGACCAATTCCGGGTCGAGGGCCGAGGTCGCCTCGTCGAACAGCATCACCTTGGGCTGCATGGCCAGCGCACGCGCAATCGCCACGCGCTGCTTCTGGCCGCCCGAAAGCCGCGACGGATAGGCGTCGATCTTGTCGGCCAGCCCGACCTTGGACAGGAGGCCATGCGCCAAGGCCCGGGCCTCGTCTTTTGCCATGCCCTTCAGGATCACCGGTCCCATGGTGATGTTCTCGATCACGGTCAGGTGCGGGAACAGGTTGAAGTGCTGGAACACCATGCCCATGTGCTGGCGCACCTTGTTGATGTGCCGCTCGAAGGCCTGGCCGTGCAGTCTCTGGTTGACCTGCACGCCGTCCAGCCACACCTCGCCGCCGTCCAGGGTCTCAAGATGGTTGATGGAGCGCAGCAGCGTGCTCTTGCCGGAACCGCTCGGTCCGATAATCGCGACGATCTGCCCCCGATCCACTGACAGGTCGATGCCTTTGAGGACCTCGACCGCGCCGAACGATTTGCGCGCGCCGCGGACCTCGACCATTGGTCGCCGCGTGCTCATCGGGAAACCTCCACATGTCTTTCAAACCGATGCAAGGCCGCCTCGAGCACTAGGTTCAAGATGTAATAGAGCGCGGCGGCCGTGATGTAGAACTCGAACGGGCGGAAGGTTTCGCTGATCGCCAGTTGTGCTGAATGGACAAGCTCGGCGATGCCGATGACCGAGACGATGGAGGACTCTTTCAACAGTGCGATCAAATTGCTTCCGATCGGCGGTGCCGTGTTGCGGATGGCTTGCGGTATCACGACGTAGCGCAGCGCCTGCCACTTGCCGAAGCCGATGCTGCGCGCGCCTTCCGTCTGGCCGGGATCGACCGCCACGATGCCGGCACGGATGACATCGGCATTGTAGACGGCGAAATGCAGGCCAAGCCCGATTATGCCGGCGGCCAGCGCGGGGATGTCGATGCCGATCTGCACAAGGCCGAAATAGATCAGGAAAAGCTGCAGCAGCAGTGGCGTGCCCATGAACAGCCACATGAAGGCGCGAACGGGGTAGGCGAGGATCGCTGGCGCATAGAGCACGATGACCGCGAACAGGATGCCGAAGATGAAGCTGAGCGCTCCGGCCGAGACCGTAAGCAGCGCGGTCCACCAGGCGCCCGTCAGCAAGAGGTCCCAGTAGGGAGCGACGACGGTGAAATCCAAACCTTGCATCGCACTCCCTCAGACGATGGCGAAGCGCTTGTCGAGCAAGTCGACGATGCGGGCGACGGCGTAGACCATGACCATGTAGAGCAGGGCGGCGACGCCGAAGATCTCGAACGGCTTGTAGGTCGAGCCGATGAAGCGCTGGGCGGTATAGGTCAGTTCCACGACCGAGATGGTGGAGACCAGTGCCGAACCCTTCAACAGCGCGACCGTGTTGACGCCGAGCGGGCGGATCATCAGCCGGGCGGCCTGCGGCAGCACGACCTTGCGCAAGGTCTGGAAGCGGCTGAAGCCGATCGTGCGGGCAGCTTCCGTCTGACCGCGGTCGACCGCTGTTAACGCGCCACGGATCGATTCCGCCATATAGGCGCCGATGTTGAGGCCAAGCCCGACGACCCCGGCCGTGAACGGATCCAGATTGATGCCGATCTGCGGACCGCCGAAATAGAGCACGAAGAGCTGTATCAGGCAGGGCGTGCCGCGAAACAGGCTGACATAGGCGGTACCGATGGCGCGCAGGATAGCCGACCTCGACATTCTGGCGGCCGCGGCCAACGCCGCCGCTGCCAGCCCCAGAACCAGGGCCAGCGCTGTCAGTTCCAGTGTCACCAGCGCGGCTTCCACGAAGAACGGGAAGACACGGCTCATCAAGGCGAAATCCATGGAATGACTCGGCTGGAGTGGTGATCGGCCCCAGGTGGTTTTCACCGCCTGGAGCCGGCAAGGATTAGCGGATGTCGCTGCCGACCCACTGCTTGGAGATCTTCTCGTAAGTGCCGTCGGCCAGCATCCCGTCCAGCGCCTTCTGCATGGCGGCCTTGAGTTCGGGATTGTCCTTGCGGATGGCGATGCCGATGGCGACGCTGCCGCCCTCGATGTTGGGCGTGTCGAGCTTGCGGACCTTTTCGCCGGTTTCCTTGACGGCCACCATGACCGGAATGTTGTCGACGACGATGGCGTCGACGCGGCCGGCCTTCAGTTCGAGCAGCAGTTCCGGCAGGCCCTTGTAGGTGCGGATATCCCAGCCGCCCTGTTCGCGCGCCCATTTCTCATGCGTTTCGCCGAGCGTCACGCCAAGGGTCTTGCCCTTGAGGTCATCGAGGCTCTGCACCTTGGAATCCTGGCTCACGAAAACCGCGCGGCCGGCATGGTAGTAGGGGCCGACGAAATCGACCACTTTCTCTCGCTCGGGCGTGATCGTCATCGAGCCGACGACAGTGTCGTATTTGTTGGCGAGCAGGCCGGCGATGATACCGTCCCAGGCCGTGGTGATGATGGTGCCCTTGACGCCGATGCGCTCAGCGATGGCCTTGCCGATATCGGCGTCGAAGCCGACGACCTCGTTCTGGTCATTGACGAAGTTGAACGGCGGATACTGCCCGCTCATGGAAATCTTCAATTCGCCCGCCGCCTTGATCTTCTCGAGGTCGTCGGCCCTTGCCGAAACGGTGGTGAAGGCCGATGCAAGCAGCAGCGCGGCAACCGCAATGCCGGAAAATACCCTGTTCATCTGAATTCCTGTCCTCTGGATGGAGCGCGAAGGCTTGTTCTTGGGAGGCGTTGGGGCGCTCTCCTGATGTCAATGATTGCCTTTGCATCAGCATTGCGCAAATAGATAATGGGAATAGGGAGCATAGATATCAGGAATGGCCTTGCCTCGCCCCGAACGTCTGGTCTGGGATCTCGACTGGAACCTTCTGCGTACGTTCGTCGTCATCGCGGAAGTCAAGAGCATCACCCGCGCCGCCGAGCGCCTCAACCTCAAGCAACCCAGCGTCAGCAACGCCTTGCGGCGGCTGGAGGATCGGGTTGGCCGGCGGCTGGTCGACCGCGACGCGACGCGCTTCGAACTCACGGAGGTCGGGCGGCTGATCTATGAGCAGAGCGTCGAGGTATTCGGCTCGATATCGCAGCTGCCGCTCTTGATGCGGGGCATCAGCGACGATGTCACCGGCCATGTCATGATCGCCACGGCCAGCCATGTCGTCTCGCCGCTGTTCGACCGGGCGCTGGCGGAATTTCACCGCAACTATCCGCGTGCCAGCATCACCATCTCGGTCGCGGCAAGCACGGAAGTGGCCAAGCAGGTGCGGGAACGGCGCGCCTCCTTCGGCATCTGCCTTGTCAGCCAGCGCGATCCGGCGTTGGACTACGCGATGGTCTATCGCGAGTTCTTCGGCTTCTTCTGCGGCCCGCAGCACAGGCTTTACGGAAAGGCCGGGCTGAAGCTTGCCGATCTGCGCGGCGAGCCCTCTGTATCCTTCCAGACCGACCATATCTCGGACGCGTTGCGGCCGGTCGCCTTGTTGCGCAGCGAAGCCCGGCTGAACGCCGATGTCGTCGGTGTCTCCTCGAGCCTGGAGGAAGTAAGGCGCATGATCGTCGCCGGGCTCGGCATCGGTCCGCTGCCGCTGCACGTGGCGCGACGCGACGTGGCCGATGGCACGCTGTGGCGGCTGCCGCCCTACGACGCGCCGCCGGCCATCGACATCTTCCTGCTCACCAATCCCGACAAGGCGATGAATCGTGCCGAGAAGGCGCTGCTGTCGGGGCTGCAGGCTTTGATCACCGAGACGCCGCTGGACGAGCGCATCTACAACGGCTGATCGACGCAGGCCTGTTCGACGAGGAAGGCCGCCGCGCGGCCGCGCATCGCTTCGTCCAGCGCCACCGAGGCACGCGCGGCAAGGTCGAAGTGTACGCTGGTGGTCCGGCTCGATGCATGGACGACGCCGTCGAGCGATCCCGACATGACCTGTTCGAAGGTGACGGAGGTGCGGCCGATCTTCACCACATGCGAGCGGATGGTGAGAAGTGAGCCGGCTTTTGTCTCATGCCGGTAGTCGATTTCAGTGCGCACATCGGCCCATCCCGTTGCCGAGGCCTGGCTGCTGTCCTGTCCTGCGATGTGGCCAAGAAGCTGGAAGCTGGCATCATCGAACATCGCCGCGTAGTGCCGCACATTCACGTGTCCCATCACGTCGCACATCCAGGGATGAGCAACACCGACAAAGGTGACAAGGGACTTGCTCATGGGGATTGCTCCGTGGCCATCGTTGAGGATCGCGAGACGCCATATCGAAACGTGCGGCGACAGGCAAACCGGCGGACCTTGTCGATGGCCTTCGGACCGGGAGTGGCCTTGGGACCGACATTCGTTAGCCGTGCCCTTGGCCCTCCGAACCAAACCGACTATCTCAGGGGACGGCGGCGTTTCCGCCACGGGGACAGGCATGCTCAGAGTGCAAAAGGTCAAGGTCGACGACATCTACGTGCCGACCGCGCGCAAGAAGACATTACACCCCGAGACCGTCCGCCATCTCGCCGAGGACATATTGGAGAACGGCATGAAGACGCCGATCCAGGTCCGCCACGACGGCAAGCGCCATATCCTTGTTGAAGGCCTGCACCGGCTGGAAGCGGCCAAGTGGCTCGGCGAGACCGAGATCGACGCCTATCTGGTGCAAGCCAAGCGCCACTGATGCGCGCCTGGTTCGCCGTTCTCCCGGCACGCAATCTCCGATCTTTTTTCGCCGGCCATGTCGGGTTGCGGTCTGTCGGCTCGTCCTTGGGGCGGAAGTCAGATCAAACCCGAGGAGACCACCGTGACCACCAAGCTCGACATCGCCCCCGCCAACGACCGCGAACTGGTTGTCGCCCGCATCATCGATGCGCCGCGCGAGAACGTCTATCGTTGCTGGACCGACCCGAAACTGGTGACGCAGTGGTTCGCCCCGAAACCTTGGACGACGCCGCGCGCCGAGATGGATGTCCGCACTGGCGGATCGAGCCTTGTCGTCATGGCCGGTCCGGACGGCAATGAATTCCCGAACCCCGGGGTCTTCCTGGAAGTCATCCCGGGCAAGAAGATCGTCTTTACCGATGCCTATACAAAGGCTTGGCAGCCATCCGAAAAGCCGTTCATGACCGGCGTGCTGACCTTCGAGGACGAAGGCGAGGGCCGGACCCGCTACATAGCGCGCGTCCAGCACTGGAGTGTCGCAGACCGCGAACAGCACGAGCAGATGGGTTTTCACGCAGGCTGGGGCCAGTGCACCGACCAGCTCGAAGATATTGCCAAGACGCTTTGAAATCGGACCGCCTTGACGACTGCCGCGCCCGGCTCAGGAAGCCTTGGCGCGGCGCGGCTGTCTGAGATTCTTGATGCCGCTCATCTCGACGAAATTCGTCGCCGACTCCCAGAGATAGTCGCCATAAAGAAATGGCTCGAAGGGCTCGGCGCCGCTTAGTGGCAAGGGGGCGATCTCGGCGTTGACACCCGGTTCATAGAAAAACGGGATCGAAAACCGAGTTGTCTTCGGCGCGATCACCCGATGCCGCGTCGCCCGCACGCGACCGCCGGTCCAGCGTTCCAGCAACTGGCCGAAATTGACCGCCAGCGTGCCATTGGCCGGCGGCACGTCGATCCATTCGCCGGTGCGGTTCTTTGCCTGCAAGCCTTCGACGCCATCCTGGGCCAGCAAGGTGACGAAACCGGAATCGGCATGTTCGCGGCCGATGATGGTGCGTAACTCCCCCTTGTGGACCACCGAGAACTCCGGGCCGCTGGTGTCGATGCCGGCAGTGGCGTCGCGCAAGGGATAGCGGATCAGGCGCAACGTCGAGATGCCGTGCTCGAAATACGGATCGAAGATCGTTTCCGGCAGACCAAGCCCGCGCGCTATCGACCGCATCAGCGCGTTGCCGACCGTCTCCATCGCGCGATAATAATCCGCAGCGGCCGCGCGCCAGCCGGGCACGGTGCCCTCGGCCGGCAAGGGTGTCGGCTCGCACAGCGGATCGTCGGCAGCCGAGACGCGCGCCGGATCGGCAATATCCGGTCCCATGTCGATGCCTTCCTTGTAGGATACGGCTGCAGGCTGGAGTGGGAACCAGCCGCGATAAAAGTTCTTCCTGGTGCTGTCGAAATTCCAGCGCAGCAATTTCTGCTTCTCGCTGTCGGGAAGGGCGAAGATGCGCAGCAATTGCGCTCTTCTGTCCGGTGTCAGCCAAGCGTCGCCGGGAAAATCCCGGACCGCCATGAAGCCTATTCCAGAGGCCGCGGCCATGATGTGGCCGTCGGCGCGGTCACGGGCGGGCGAGGGTGGCCCGAACAGATCCGCAATGCCGATGGTGTCGATATCTTGGGTCATGATGAGCCTCGCATCACGGTTATCGATGGCATCGTATCAAAGCATTTCAATTGACCCTATCGGCCGGACGACTAACCTTGACGCCTATTCTCTCCATTTTGGATCAAGGCCATGACAAGGTATGAAGGCGGGTGCCTGTGCGGAGCGGTGCGTTACAGCACCGAGGCGGCTCCCATCAACGAGCGCATCTGCCATTGCCGGCTTTGCCAGAAGGCGATTGGCGCCGCCTTCAACGCGCGCGTACTGTTTCGCATCGATGATGTGACGATCGAGGGACCACTGGCAACAGTCAACACCTCGCCAGATCTCAAGCGCGGTTTTTGCCCGGGCTGCGGCACGACGATGTTTTCGCGGCGCGACTCGGCCGGCATCATCGGCGTCACCACGGGCTCGCTCGACGACCCTTCGCTGTTCCGGCCGCAGATGCATATTTTCACCGCCTCGAAGCAGCCTTGGGTACTGCTCGACGACGACCTGCCGCAACATGAGGGCGCTCCGCCGGCCTAGCTCTTTCGTTCCGCCTTCAAGAGCGGAAGCAGGCCCGACCATGACAAAAAATTAATCCAAATCGACACGCGATAGCCGGCAAAGCGTCATTGGCGAGCCATCTTTGTCGTCCTATCTATGCTGCGCGGGCCGGCATTCGAGGAGACGACGGATGAACGACAGCATCAGCACCCTGGACGAGCTTTTGAGCGATCCGATGGTCCTGCTTGTGATGGAGCGCGACCGTGTCCGCCCCGAACAGGTACGCATGCTGCTCGAACGGGCCCGCAGCCGGGCGGTTGATGACGCACCCGCGGACCAGCCGGTCGTTCCACCGGCGCATATGGTGGTCAAGAGCTGTTTCCAGCAATGGCTGCGCAATTAGCGCGGTCAGTTCGAGCTAGCTGGCAAATAGCTGTAATGGCTGCGGAAATAGGCGATCCTGAAGCCGACGCGGGCATAGTTGCGATAGGCCGGTCCGTCGCGCTCCTCGTGCGGCGCCTCGATGTCGGCGACAAACAATTTCGCGCCAGCCGCAATGCCGTCGCGCACCAGCGCTTCTCCAAGCACGGCGTCCAGGTCGAAGCTCGGCGTCATTATACCGGGCACCGGCGCGTCGATGCCGCTCCAGGCAGCACCGTCGGCGCCGATGAACAGCGAACGCACCGCCGCCACCGCGCCATCTCGCTTCGCCATGTAGTGATGCCAGCCCGGCCGGCCGACCAGAGCCAGCAGCCAGGGCGAGGTGGGCAGCCGATAGCTTCTGTCGATGAAAGCGGCCCAGTCGCTTGCCGTTGCCGTCGTTACGCGTTCGATCGAAACGCCGTCAGCCGAGAAGAGCGGCTCGGATGGCAGGGGTTCCGCCCCGCGATAAATCCGCTCCCAGCCGCCCTGGCGCTGCAGGCCGCGCGCCTCGAGCCAGCATCTGAGGCGTGATGGTTCACTGTGCGGATTGACATGGAACCAGGGCCGCGAAATGCCGGCGGCGCGGTAGTGCGCCAGCAGCGCGTCGAGCTGGCTTTCGGTGGCCGCGCTGTCAACGCCAAAATTCTTCACGCAGTTGAAATGGATAAACGGGATCGTCGTGCAGGTGGTCCAGGCAAGGTCGCCCTGTCTCGCTAGCGAAAGTTCTTGCCGCGCGGCGAAATCGGCCGGCGCGGCGGCGTAGAGGTCGAGCCAGGCCTGCACTTCGGCACGCTCGAGAATACGGCTGAGGTCGCGCGAGACATCCTCGATCGCGATGACCGGCGGATGGGGTTCGGGTGGGAGTTGCAATTCTGACAGGGCGGTCTGCATGCTCTCCTCCATCGCCAGACTTACAGTGTAAGATTAGTGAATAATAATATTCAGGCGCGGCTTGTCAACCGGAAAGACGCCTTACAAATCGGTAAATTGGCTTTCGGGCGTCGCGAGTCTATTGCGAGGCGGGGATTGCCCTTACGATTATCCAACGGAAAGGCTCGACATGGCTGACATCTGCACCCAGGGCGTTGACACCGGCTTCGTCGGCCTGGGATTTGCCAAGGTCGCCTTCCTCGGCCTGGTGCAGGGCATCACCGAATTGCTGCCGATTTCGTCGACCGCCCATATGCGCATCGTGCCGGCGGTGCTCGGCTGGCAGGATCCGGGTTCCGCCTTCTCCGCCGCCATGCAGCTTGCCGCTCTTGCCGCCGTGATCAGCTATTTCTGGGGCGATGTCAGGGACCTTCTGTTCGGCTCGCTCGACGCGCTCACGCGGCGCGATTTCGCCGACCGGAATTTCAGGCTGGCTTCCTGGATCGTGCTGGCGACGATCCCGATCATCATCGCGGGCGTCGCGCTGTCGGGCATTCTCAACGCCTGCAATTCTCCGCTGCGCAGCCTGAGCGTGATCGGCTGGTCCTGCATCGCCATGGCGATCCTTTTGGCGCTTGCCGAGATTTTCGCCCGCCACAAGCGCACCATCGGCGAAGCGTCGCTCACCGATGCGCTGCTTGTCGGCGTCGCCCAGGTCGGCGCACTGATCCCCGGCGTCTCGCGCTCGGGCTCGACCTTGACCGCGGCGCTCGGGCTCGGTTTCAAGCGGGCCGAGGCGGCGCGTTTTTCGTTCCTGCTCGGCCTGCCGGCGATCGCGCTTGCCGGCCTCAAGGAGTTGTGGGAACTGCACAAGGTTCACCTCGACGCCCATGGCTGGTCGGTTCTTGCGACCGGACTGGTCGTCGCCTCGATTTCCGCCTTCTTCGCCATATGGGGTCTGATGCGCGTGCTGGAGCGCTTCTCCGCCTGGCCCTTCGTCATCTATCGCGGCCTGCTCGGCGTCGTCCTGCTGCTGAGCGTGGCGATGGGATGGCTGGCTTAGCCAGGCACGGTGTTGCGCGCGGGCAACCACCTGGATGCATGCATCGATCCGCAAAGATGTGATCGGCCAGGTTCATTGACTTCGGAATATAACAGCCCTTAACGTTCTGTTAACAAAACAGATGGGTGGGGCAGCATGGCATCCTCGATGGGTTGGCGCCGCAAGGCGAAGGGGCTGGGGCTGGCGTTTGCCCTGACCGTTTTCTGTGCGGCGACGGGTTCGGCCTATGCCGCGCCTGCTTCCATGGTTGTCGGCGGATCGACTTCGCAGCCGATTGGCCACTATGATTTTTGCAAGATCCATCTCGACGAATGCTCGATCCGCTCGCCTAACAGCGTGCCGGAACATATGACCAGCAAGCTGCTGCACGATATCTCGGCCGTCAATTTCTCTGTCAACACGCGCGTCAAACCGATGAGCGACATGGACAATTACGGCAAGGACGAGTGGTGGGCCTATCCGGACAACGGCTTCGGCGACTGCGAGGACTACGCGCTGGAAAAGCGGCGCGAGCTCAACGGCATGGGCATTGCCATAGCCAATCTTTTGATGACGGTGGTTCGCAAGCCGGATGGCGAAGGCCACGCCGTGCTGACGGTGCGCACCGACAAGGGCGACTTCATCCTCGACAATCTGACCGACAAGGTCCGCCTCTGGAACCAGACGAGCTATCGCTACCTGAAGCGGCAGGCGAGCGACAACACAGGGCACTGGGTCTCCATTCTTGGCGGCGACGAAGAGCTGGTCAGCGCCGTCAAATAGTCTGGTCGGCTCCGCCGCGCCCGGGCATGAACCTCGGCCCGATCCTTTCGTGCCGGTCTTCCATGGTGCCAGCAAGTGGTGATAACCACGAAAGCTGATTGAAGCTGGCATCCGCAGGCGCATGGACTTTCTGACACTTCTCAATTCGGCGCCCCTACTTCTGGGGCTGGTCAAGGCGGCGCTGCCGCAGGCAGTCGCCACGACGATGACATTCAGCCAATGGTTCGTGTCGCTGCCACCGTGCCGCGACCTTACCTTCGAGGCGACCAGCTACCTCATTTGCGAGGTCGATCCGAAGCTGTATTCGATCGAACTGTTCTGGAAGGATCCGGCTGGCAAGCCTTTCCAATCGCTGCACAATCTCGACAACGCCCAGCGCGCGGCCGGCCGCACCATGCTGTTTGCCATCAACGCCGGCATGTACCACCCAGACCTCAGGCCGGTGGGCCTCTATGTCGAGCGTGGCCAGGAAATGGCTGGTGTGAAGACAGGATCGGGAAGCGGCAATTTCTCGCTGCAGCCGAATGGCATCTTCTACATCAGCGGCGGCAAGGCCGCGGTCCGGGCGACGTGGGATTTCGTCAGCAAGCGGCCGTCCACCGACTATGCGACGCAATCGGGACCGATGCTGGTGATCGACGGCCAGTTGCATCCGAAGTTCCAGTCCGACGGCACCTCGCGCAAGACCCGCGATGGCGTCGGGGTGCGCAAGGATGGTGTCGCGGTCTTTGCCATTTCGAACGGCACGGTGAATTTCCATGCATTCGCCCGCCTGTTTCGCGATGCGCTCGGCTGCGACAATGCGCTGTTTCTCGACGGCACGATTTCGAGCCTGTTCGCGCCTGCCATCGGACGCAACGACGACTACTGGAATCTGGGGCCGATGATCGGCGTGTTCAGGAAGCGTGGCTAGGCTCGGGCGGATCGCCTGCTTCGGAGCTTGAGGGCAATCACGGCCATGATGATCAAGACAACCACGCCGATCGCCGCCAACCCGAAAAGGCTGGTCGCATCGAGCTCGGGGATGTTGCCGGCGCCCTTGGCCACCAGCCATCCCGGCGACAGCACGACCGGAGCCCAGATGATCGCCGACAGGATGTTGGCGATCTGGAAGCGGCGCCGGTGCATGCCCATCATGCCCGCGACCAGCGGCACTGTGGCGCGGACCGGGCCGAAGAAGCGGCCGATGAAAACCGCCGCAAAACCATAACGATGGAAGAACAGCCGCGCCCTGGCGACCTCGCGGCGATAGCGGTTGAGGGGCCATTTATGGACGACGCCGCGCCCCAGCCATCTGCCGAGGAAATAGGAGATGGTATCGCCGAGCGCCGCCCCGATCATCGCCGCCAGGAGGACGGGCAAAGGCTGGACGATACCGGCCCCGACCAGGCCGCCGACGATGATGAGCACCGTGGTGCCGGGCAACAGGATGCCGACCAGGACCAGCGACTCGCCAAAAGCCAGCAGCCCGACCACGAGACCGGCCCACGCCTGATGGTTCTCGATGAAACAAACGCTCTGGTCGATGAACGACTGCACGCAAGCTCCTGTTTAAAATTGTTTGTCAGCTGCCGCTGCCGAGCAGGCTCCTTAGTTCGTCGAGCTTGTCGTTGACGAGCCAGCCGTAATAATTCTCGACCGGCAGCTTGCGGCCCTTGCCGCTGGTGAGCGCCGCGCGCAGATCCGCCGCCCGCTGCCGGGGCTGGCCGACATTATAGAGCGTGGCCGTGATGCCTGGATTGCCTGATATGTCGAAGCCCTGTTCCTTGTAGGCGTCAATGGCGTCGCGCACGATCGCGGCGATGTAGACGATGCTGCGGTCGGGATCCATTACATCGCGATAGATGGCCTGCGGATGATCCGGTGTGAGCTTGTCGTAGCCACTGACCTTGTTGACCAAGTCGGTGACCTCGAGTGCGGTCAGCGGGCTGATCTGGCCGAGGCCGAATGTCTGGCCGGCGAAGAAGGGCTGGAAGAACGCCTGCTGGAAGGTCATCGCGTCATAGGTGACGCCGTCGACCGTCTTGCCGCGGAAATGGTCGACCCAGACCCTGTCGCGGCAGCTCCACAGGGCGGCACTGTCCCGGGCCTCGGCGCAGGCCGCGAACTCCGGCCGCTGGACAAAGCTCTGCACCGGCACGCCCTTGTAGCGGAAGGAGAAATCGAGACCGGAATAGGACAGCGCTTTCACATAGTAGGTCTGGACCGAGCCGACGGCGGTCACATTGTAGGTGTGTTCGCCGACCAGCGCGCCGACGATATGGATGGGGTCGATATCGTAAGCCGCGGCCGCCTGCTTGATATGCGCCACCAGTTTCTTCTCGCGCTTCAGGAGCGCGACGATCTTCTCGTATTTTTCCGCGTAGGTGGTCTTGAAGGCGCGGGTTCGCGTCGCTGATGCATCCGGGATCGGCGGTTGCGTCTCGGAGCGATTGCCGGCGGGAACGACGACCAGCCCGCTGGCATGCGCTGTCCCGGCTAAGGGCACGCCGCCGCAGGAAAGGGCCGCGAGCAGGAGGATCGGGAGAAGCCGCTGCAACGCAATCATCAGGCGCCTTTTTCAAAATCGCGGGTAATGCCGGCGCGAGACGCCGCCTCCCGTCTCAACAGCCACATCATGGCGCTGTCAAGGCTTGGCCGGCCTTCGCTCGCGAATGTCTGAAATGGGTCACACTCATGGTAAAAATCTGATTCAAACTTTATTGGTAATTTCTCGTTCATAACTAGCGCTGGTTGTCCGTGGGCCGTTGCCTTCGGTCTGTTGTGTTTTGAGTACAGGTCCAGATGCGGTTACCAGGCGTCATCAGTTTCGTGATCGCATCCCTGTGCCTTGCCGGCTGTTCGTCGACATCGGGCATGGACGCGCTCGACATGCAGAAGCCGTCGAATGAAACCACCAGTTCGGTGGTGCGGCCAAGCGCACCGATCGCATCCGTTCCCGCAACCAAGGCCGGTAAAGCGCGCAAGCTGGCCGAGGCGGCGCCGGCGCAAGACATTGATCGGCCCTTCGGCCTGGCGGAAGAAGAGACGGTGGCGTTTCCGGCGCCCGAATTGCCGGACAATGTCGATCCGCCCATTGAGCCTGCGGCTCTGGTCTCGCCGCCAAGGCTTTTGTCGCGGGCAGCACCGCCGATGCTGGCAGGGCCGGTCACGCGCTACGGTTTTCGCGATGCCAAGCCGATCAATTTCGGCCGCTCCTCGCCTCGCCACCTTGCCGTGCACGGGGTCGACGTCTCGCGCTGGCAGGGCGACGTGAACTGGGAAAAGCTGCGCGCCCAGGGCGCCAACTTCGCCTACATCAAGGCGACCGATGGTGGCGACCATCTCGATCCGATGTTCATGAAGAACTGGCGCAATGCCGACGCCGCCGGGCTGAAGCGCGGCGCCTATCATTTCTTCTACTGGTGCCGCGTTGCCAGCGAGCAGGCCGATTGGTTCATCCGCAACGTGCCGAAGGTCGACGGTGCCTTGCCGCCGGTCATCGACGTCGAGTGGAATGGCGATTCCTCCTGCAAGCGGCGTCCGTCGCGCGAAAAGGTGCTGGAGAAGATGCAGGTGTTCATGGACAAGCTGGAACGTCACTACGGCCAGCGTCCGATCATCTATACCGCGCCGGATTTCTATCGCGACAACCTCCAGGGTGCTTTCCCGGACTACCCCTTCTGGCTGCGCGCCGTGGCGCAGCATCCCTCGAAAGTCTACCCGGGCCGCAAATGGCTGTTCTGGCAATATTCCGGCTCCGGCCTGTCGCATGGCGTGACCGGCCGCATCGACCTCAACGTCTTCCATGGCGACGAACGGCAATGGCGCGCCTGGGCCGGCGGCGGCGGCCGTCAGATGATGGCCGACGCGGACTAGGTTCGCGTCGTCCTTCGCTCTGGTCCTGCCGCCTATTGGAGCTGGCTGCTCCCGGTATTCTTGTCCTCGCTCAGCCGCAGCTTTCTCCTCAATGCCATGATCTCGGCAATCGCGGCATCGATCATGGTGAGAAGTGTCAATGTGTCGTGCTGGCTTGGATCGGCTCTGACATAGGCGAGCTGATTGACGATGTCGGTGTCCTCGTCGGTTTCGTCGCTCATGGCCATCTTCCGGCTGTCCTTATTGTGATTTCTCCATCGGATCGCGTCGGTCGTCAAATTACCCTTCCATCACGTCATCGTGTCGACGGGTATATGCAACGCTGCCGCTTTGCGCTTCGTCGTCCGATGCTGGACCTCTTCACCGTGCCGTCCAGACCCCGCCGGCGCGACCTGCTTGACCAACGTTCGCTGTCGGATCATTTCCTGTGCGATATCGGTGTGCTCGACTGACATGTGCGTTCCGGCACCATTCGCCGAGGAAGCTCTCTGACCGATATGGATGCGAGGGAGGGAAGGATGAGTGTGCCATCCGAGGCTCTGGCGAAGAGCCGTCAAACGATCAGCGCCTATGAGGACTATGCGGAACGCTACGATGCCATCGTGCGGCATGTTCCCAATGAGAGAGAGCAGGCATCGCTGAAGCGCCTTGTGGCGATTGCCGGCACGGCCGGCCGGATTCTGGAAGTCGGGTCGGGAGCCGGCTATGACGCGGACTTTCTGGAGGGCCTGGGCGTCACGGTTCGCCGCACCGACGCGACAAAACGGTTTCTCGAACTGCAGGCCGCGCGCGGCAAGCATGGCGAGCTTCTCGATCTCCTCACCGATGATCTCGGCGGGCCCCATGACGCTGTCCTGGCGCTTGCCGTCCTGATCCATGTACCGCGCGACCAGATTGACCAGGTGCTTGTCAAGATAGCCGGGTCGCTGCGGCCGGGCGGCGCCTTCCTGGTATCGATGCGCAATGGCGATGGCGAGACATCAGGCGAATATCATACGGTCTACTGGCGCAGGGACGACTTCGCGGCCCGTCTCGAAGCCGCCGGGCTGGTCCTTCTCAGGGACGACTTCAACCTGGGCCGCAACGACGAGGAATGGAATACGTTCCTGACGGTGCGGCCGTCGTGAAGGGAAGGGCGCGTCACGCCTCGTTGATCATCGCCTCGATGTTGTAGCCATCGGGATCAAGCACGAAGCAGGCGTAATAATTCTTCGCATAGTCCGGACGCGGGCCGGGCGCGCCATTGTCCTCGGCACCCGCTTCAAGCGCCGCGCGATGGAATGCATCGACCTCCGCCTTGCTCTTGACCCGGAAAGCGACATGCAGATGGGTGAGCGGCGTCTTCTCGCCCGTGCGCTGGATTTCGAACAGGCAGCCATTGCCGACATCGAAGGCCCAGAACACGCCCTCCTTGCCGAAGGACAGGCGATACCCCAACGCCGCGAAACCGCGTTCATAGAAAAGCTTGCTCTTCTCCAGGTCGCCCACTTCGATGGTGATGTGATCGATCATGTTGTGTTTCGCCTGGGATGTTGAACATTTGCTGGGCCGGTCACCTCGGCGCCCCTACGAATAAGCAAGACATTGCCGCCGCCGTGCTGTCTAGTGCCGGTTCCTGCAATCCGGGGGGATCAGGGTGGAGCTGGAACTCAAATTTCTGCTGATCGGATTTGCCTGCGTGGTCGCGGGCAGTCTGTCGCTCATCACCTTCGTGAAATGGCGAGAGGTGCAAGCCCTCAGCCGCTGGCTGCCGACGCCAGGAAAGATCATCTCGTCGCGTGTCGAGGCGCGTGAGGTCAGAAGCTTGGGCGTCGGCTCGGACAGCAGCGACACCACCGAGATGCGCAATTTTCCGGCGATCACCTTCGAATACAAGGTGGGCGGCAGGAAATTTCAAAGCTCGCGCTACAGCGTGAAGGAAAATCTGGGGAATTTCGAAGTCGCCGAGACCCTTGCGCAGTTTCCTCGCGGGGCGGAGGTGACGGTCTTCTACAATCCGGCCGATCCCGGCAAAGCCGTGATCGAGCGCACCATGCCGGATGGCGCCTTCAAGTTCATGGTTCAGCTCTCGGCCGGGTTGGTGATCGGCACGGCGGTGCTGGTGTTTTCCGTCGGCGGCGTGCTGGAGGCGATCCGGCCGCATCTGCCCAAGCCGCAGAACCTCGGCGCCGCGGCACTGCTGCTGTTCATGGGGCTGTTCGCCCTGCGCATGGGTTTCGCCCAGAAGTCGTTGGCCGAACAGGCGGCAAAATGGCCGGTCGCCGCCGGCCGCATTGAGTCCTCAGGTCTGCAGGCGCTGCGAAACTATAGCGGCTATCGACGTTGGCGCACCGTCTTCAAATCCCGCATCGTCTACAGCTATGGCGTCGCCGGCCAGCGCTACAGCGCCGACCGCGTGACGTTCGGCGCCACCGTGACGGCTTCGCTGCCCGGCCTCGTCAGCGGCCAGGCCCGGAGCTATGCCGAGGGCAGCAAGGTCGACGTGCGCTACGACCCCGCCAACCCCGCCTCGGCCGTGCTCGAATGCCGGGTGCGCGGGCTCTGGCTGTTATGGGTCTGTTCGGCAGGCTTCCTTGGTGGCGCGGCCCTGCTCGTCGGGTTGGCCTGAGTGTCGGCGCTTTCAGCAGCGGACCAGAGGGCCGCTGTCGAATCCCCGCCAGGTGAACCGCACCGTCGCGCCATGTTTCTTGATATGGATGATGCGGGAAAATGGCTCGTCGAGCGACGGATCCGCGCCATAGCACTGGCTGGCGCGGACCACCCAGCCGGTGGCGGTTTTGCGGAAGGTCGCGTGCTCGCAGCCGAGGTCGGGAAACGACAGGGCCGACTGATCCACGGTGTAGACCGTCTTGCGTTGGGCATCCGCGGCAGCATGGCAGTTCAACCTGTCCGTCGACCACGTCCCGACATAGGGCGTCGCCGCCAGCGATGGGATCGCCGCAGACGCGGATATCGCCATCGTCACCACAAACCGCTGCATCACCGGGCTTTCTCCTTCGCCATTTCTCGCGACCATACAGACTGTCGGGATCGGTACCCGGATAAGTTTTCGTTCGGGAGCGGTCGAGGGCGCTCGTTCCGGATTTCGCTTATGGTTTTGCACGGATGATGCGACTGTGCAGCCCGGCAGCCTTGCTTCACAACGCTTTTCCCGAGATGTCGATGATCATTTACAGACTGGCCTTTGTTGTCCTGGGTTTGCTCGGCTCCTTGCAGATGGCGAGCGCCGGGGAATGCCTGCTGAGCCACGCCACCTACCGCGAGCAGCGCTCGGGCGCCGTTCTGCAATTCCGGCCGCTGGACAATGAGCCGGCGGCACTGACGGCGCAGGTGTTTTCGCTGAGCGTGCCCAACACCGACAAAAGCCTGCCGGCCGACATCACCTGGACCAATGGCAGGAATTCGTTTCCGCTCGGCACCATCCGCCACACCTGCACCGACGACGACCGCGAAGCGGGCCTGCAGGATGGCAGCGGGCTGTGCAGGATATGGGATGGCCAGGTCTACGCCTTGACCGGCGGCGGCGCCGAGCAGCTGAATTCGCGCGAAGCGACACCGGCGCCGAAAGGGCTGTTGCTGCCCGATTTCGGCGTGGCTTTCACCGAATGGGCCGATTTCGCCGACGCCAATCCGAACGGCTCGGCCTGGGATGCCTTTACCCTGACAGGATGCAGCGATGACTAGCGCCATGAGTTCGATCCTTTGGGCCTGCGCCTTGCTTGCATCCGTGACGATATCCGCCGCGGCACGCGCGGACGAGCCCGCGCCATCGCGCCCGCCGATCGACAAATGCGTCTGGGAAAAGCTGGCCTACAAGACGATCGGCCTTGCCGCCTGGGCGCAGCGCTGCGATTTCGGCTTCCGCCAGATCCATTTCGAATTCGCCGGCAACGCGCTCGCCATCAAATACAGCGATGGCGGCGCGGCCGATCCTCTGGTCGAGGTGTTCGACATCAAATCAGGCGAAACCGCCGAGGCTGCGCTGCTGCGCCTGTTCCTGGAAAAGACCGACAAGGCTGTCAGTTCGCGCTGCGTGTTGGCGGCTTACACGGAAGGCACAATGCCTGCCGGCGTCAAGCGCTACACGTTCAGCCCCGACGCCGCCTATGCGAAGGAACTGAAAGCGCTTGCCAACCCCGACGAGGTTCCAGAGCCGCCCTGCGGCGACTGGGGCGAAATGCCGGACGGCATTCAGTATTTCGAGGTGCCGGCGGGCGAGGGGCGGAAGGTGCTGTTTGTCCGGGTGGGGCAGGACGAGCCGTTGTTTGACGAGCAGACGCTGCGGGTGTTGCCGCCGAATTGAATGGCCTTTCCAGCCAAAGGGGAGGTTGCGAAAACGCCGTCATCATAACCGATCTTGATCGAGAGCAGGCGCTCAAAAGGTCACGAGATCCGTGTGGCCGAAACCCTTCGAGTAGTCGAGCACGGAGATGACGGAAGGCACCACACGGAAGATGCGCACCTGCTCCGGCGTCGGCATCGCGAACGGCATCGAGGCTTGTGGCGGATATTTCATCGGCATCATCCCCAGGACCTTCTCGGCCTCGGCCCTGTCCGTGACCGGCTGTGCCCGTGCCGCCATGGAAAGGCCAGTGATCTCCATCACCTGAGGCGCGTCGTGATCGATGGTCAGCGACAGGCGATCGTCCCGCGCCAGATTCGCCGCCTTCTGGCTGTCGAGCCCGCAAAGAAAATAGAGGGAAAGGCCGTCATTGACGTAGCCCACGGTCGTCGCCTGGGGCCAGCCGTCCGCCCTCAGTGTTGCAACCGTCATGATGCGGTGCTGATCAAGAAGCGTCTGAATCTTGTCTCTGATCTCTGCGTCCATCGCTCGTCTCCAACGTCATTCCTGGCGGTGAAGATAGTGAGGCGTGGATCGCCTGGCCTTGACGCACATCAAACGTATGGAGGAAAGACGCCGCTCTGACCGGCGGACTGAGCCTCGGCTAGCGCCAACTGACCCCAAAAACAAATCGGCCCGATCTTTCAATCGGGCCGATTATGTCGCGTTTTAGCGCTTCAGATTTCCTCAGCTGCACCCGCTCGTGGCGCCACACGTGTCGCACTTCTCGCAGGTCCCGTTCCGCACCATCGTAAAATTCTGGCACTCGGAGCAGGAATTGCCGGTGTAGCCTTGCAGCAGTGACTTGGCTCGGCGGTCGGCGGCGAGTTTCTTCGCTTCGGCCGCTTCATTCGCCGCGACGTCGGTAAACAGCGCCGCCGTGGCATCCGAAGTCTCGGAAGCAGCGCCCGCCGCTTCCTCGAAGGCGATATCCTCGGCCAGTTCCTTGGCCCGCTCCTCATAGTCGCGCTTGTAGGCGATCGCCTCGTCGCTGGCCGGCTTCAAGGCCAGCACGTTGGAGCCGGAGAAGGCGGTCGGCGCCGAGCGGGCAGGGGTTCCGGTCGAGCCGCTGGAAAAGCCCTTCGGCTCGCTGCCGATTGCCCTGGAAACCAGCTTTACCGGCGAACCGCGGGTCAGGCCCTTGGAGACGGCGTCGGTCTTGCCTTCGCTGATGCCCCGGCCAAGCGCGGTGTTGGAGAAGTCCGACTGGTCGACATGGGCGAGGTCGTTGCGGCCGAGATAGGAGATGGCCAATTCGCGGAACACGTAGTCGAGGATCGACGTCGCGCTCTTGATGGCATCGTTGCCGATGACCATGCCGGCCGGCTCGAACTTGGTGAAGGTGAAGGCGTGCACATATTCATCGAGCGGCACGCCGTACTGCAGGCCGAGCGAGATCGCGATGGCGAAGTTGTTGAGAAGGCCACGCAGCGTGGCGCCTTCCTTGTTCATGTCGATGAAGATCTCGCCGAGGCGGCCATCATCATATTCGCCGGTGCGCAGGAAGATGGTGTTGCCGCCGATCTTGGCCTTCTGCGTATAGCCCTTGCGGCGGCCGGGCAGCTTTTCCTGCTCGCGCGAGACGCGCTCGATGATGCGCTCGACGATCCGCTCGGTGATCTGCGCCGCGCGCGCCGCGGCCGGAGCCTGGATCAACTGCTCGACCGCATCGTCCTCGTCCTCCTCGCCATCGGCGAGCAGCGAGGCATTGAGCGGCTGCGACAGCTTGGAGCCGTCGCGGTAGAGCGCGTTGGCCTTCAGCGCCAGCTTCCACGACAGCATGTAGGCGCCCTTGGCGTCCTCCACCGTCGCGTCGTTGGGCATGTTGATGGTCTTGGAGATGGCGCCCGAAATGAAGGGCTGTGCCGCCGCCATCATCTGGATGTGGCTGTTGATCGAAAGCGAGCGCTTGCCGATCTTGCCGCAGGGGCTGGCGCAGTCGAACACGGCGAGGTGCTCGGCCTTGAGGAAGGGCGCGCCTTCCAGCGTCATGGCGCCGCAGACATGGATGTTGGCGGCCTCGATGTCCTTCCTGGAGAAGCCCATCGCCGGCAGCATCTCGAACGAGAAGTCGTTGAGCTGCTCGTCGGTGAACCCAAAAGTCTCCTTCACCCAGTCGGCGCCGAGCGTCCACTGGTTGAAGACGAACTTGATGTCGAAGGCCGACTTCAGCGCCGCGTTGAGCGCCGTGATCTTGTCGTCGGTGAAGCCCTTGGCCTTGAGCGAGCCGGGGTTGATGGCCGGCGCCTGGTTGAGGTTGCCGTGGCCGACCGCGTAGGCCTCGATCTCGCCGATCTGGCTCTCGGAATAGCCCAGCGTGCGCAACGCTTCCGGCACGGCGCGGTTGATGATCTTGAAGTAGCCGCCACCGGCGAGCTTCTTGAACTTCACCAGCGCGAAGTCGGGTTCGATGCCGGTGGTGTCGCAATCCATGACCAGGCCGATCGTACCGGTCGGCGCGATCACGGTTGCCTGCGCATTGCGGTAGCCGTGCTCCTCGCCAAGCTCGATGGCGCGGTCCCAGGCGGCCTTGGCATGCTCGGCAAGCGCCTGCTGCTTGAGGTCGGAAGCGACCAGCGGCACCGGGTTGACGGCGAGCTTCTCATAGCCGTCCTTGTCGCCATAGGCGGCGCGGCGATGGTTGCGCATGACGCGCAGCATGTTCTGGGCGTTGCGGTCATAGTCGGGGAACGCGCCGAGCTCGGAGGCCATTTCCGCCGAGGTGGCGTAGGCGACGCCGGTCATGATGGCGGTGAGCGCGGCGCAGATGGCGCGGCCCTCGTCGGAATCGTAGGGGATGCCCGAGGTCATCAAGAGGCCGCCAATGTTGGCGTAGCCGAGGCCGAGCGTGCGGTAGTCGTAGGAGAGCTTGGCGATCTCCTTCGACGGGAATTGCGCCATCATCACCGAGACTTCGAGCACGATGGTCCACAGCCGCACCGTGTGCTCGTAGGCGGCGATATCGATCGTGCCGTCGGCGTTGCGGTAGGGCAGCAGATTGATCGAGGCGAGGTTGCAGGCCGTGTCGTCGAGGAACATGTATTCCGAGCACGGGTTGGACGCCCGGATCGCACCGGCCGAAGCG
This sequence comes from Mesorhizobium sp. B2-1-3A, assembly GCF_006442655.1. Taxonomy (NCBI): domain Bacteria; kingdom Pseudomonadati; phylum Pseudomonadota; class Alphaproteobacteria; order Hyphomicrobiales; family Phyllobacteriaceae; genus Mesorhizobium; species Mesorhizobium sp. B2-1-3A. Next base: position 99,242 of record NZ_VFWK01000001.1, on the reverse strand, counting down.
CAGGTGTGCCAGTCGTTCATCGTCGTGTTGAAATGCAGGCCCGGATCGGCCGACGCCCAGGCGGCGTAGCCGATCTTTTCCCAGAGATCCCTGGCCTTCAGCGTCTTCAGCACCTTGCCGTCCTTGCGGGCGGTCAGGTGCCAGTCGGCATCGTCCTCGACGGCGCGCAGGAAATTGTCCTTCAGCGACACCGAATTGTTGGAGTTCTGGCCTGAAACCGTCAGATAGGCATCCGAATCCCAGTCGGTGTCGTAGGTCTTGAACGACATCGACTTGTAGCCCTGCTTGGCGAACTGGATCACGCGGTAGATGTAGTTCTCCGGCACGGCCGACTTCTTGGCCGCCTTGATCTCGCGCTTCAGCGCCGTGTTGATGGCCGGATCGAAGCAGTCGTCGTCATGGCCTTCGCAATTGACGCAGGCCTTCATGATCGCTTCGAGGTGCTTCTTGACGATCTTGGAGCCGGTCACCAGCGAGGCGACCTTCTGCTCTTCATTGACCTTCCAGTCGATGAATTCCTCGATATCGGGGTGATCGGCGTCGACGATGACCATTTTCGCCGCACGGCGCGTCGTGCCACCCGACTTGATGGCGCCAGCGGCGCGGTCGCCGATCTTGAGGAAGCTCATCAGGCCGGACGAGCGGCCGCCGCCGGACAGCTTTTCGCCTTCGCCGCGCAACAGCGAGAAGTTCGAACCGGTGCCCGAGCCATATTTGAACAGGCGCGCCTCACGCACCCACAAATCCATGATGCCGCCCTCGTTGACGAGGTCGTCCTGCACGCCCTGGATGAAGCAGGCATGCGGCTGCGGATGCTCGTAGGAGGATTTCGACTTGGTCAGCTTGCCGGTGAAGGGGTCGACATAGAAGTGGCCCTGGCTCGGACCGTCAATGCCGTAGGCCCAGTGCAACCCAGTGTTGAACCATTGCGGCGAATTCGGCGCGACGCGCTGGGTGGCCAGCATATAGGCGAGCTCGTCGCGGAAAGCGCGCGCGTCTTCCTCCGACTTGAAGTAGCCGCCCTTCCAGCCCCAGTAGGTCCAGGTGCCCGCCAGCCGGTCGAAGACCTGGCGGGCGTCGATCTCGGAACCATAGCGCTCGGCTTCCGGCAGCTTGGCAAGTTCGGCCTCGTCGGCCACGGAGCGCCACAGGAAGGAGGGGACATCGTTCTCCTCGACCTTCTTCAGGCGCGCGGGCACGCCGGCCTTGCGGAAATACTTCTGCGCCAGGATGTCGGCGGCAACCTGCGAGAACTGCGCCGGCACATCGATATTGTCCAAGCGGAACACCACCGAGCCATCCGGATTCTTGATCTCGGAAAGAGCCTTGCGGAATTCGATCTCCGCATAAGCTGATTGGCCTGGCTTGGTGAAACGACGCTCGATGCGCATTGGTCCGGTCCTCTTGTCTATATATAGCGCTTTCGTCAGGGGATTTCTGCCCCCCGGGGCGAAAAGCGCAGTCCGCCGTTTGCCGGCATCGCGAACAATGCCGGCATCTCCTCGTCGCAAGCGCCCGCAGCAACAGGCAACCGAGCACCTTCCCAGGCGCCTACCCAAGCTGCAAACCGACCCCGCGGGTCCTCAACTGAAACTTTTGCGATTCCCTACGTAGAGGGAAATTCACACTATCTAGCGTCGAACCTATCTGCAAACACTAAATACAGACAATTTATTCCAGTCCGACAATTGTCCCTTTCGTCGCCCCACCACCCACAATCCCAACGCTTCCGCCGGCCTCGTAAACAGGCGGAAATGCGGGCAAAAACACACATAATCCGGGAAAAAGACCGGGCTCAGAACTTTCCGGTCGCACTCTCAACAGGAGCACATGGCCTATAAAAGGCGACTCGTTTTGCGCCGTCAAGGATTCGTTTGCGTAGCTTTTGTGACCCCAACATCTTGTGTGTCACACATGTGGATAACGGGGATAGAAACGCGTCGCCGCGATTACCATTTCCGGCGGCGATTTACGCGCCGCCGACAGGCACGAGGCCTCGTCGGGGGATGTGCCCCGGCTGCAAGGCCTCTCGGGCTGGCAGCCCCGGTTCAGCCGTAATGCAGTTTCGGCTTCGGCTCGGTGCCGGTGAACTGCACGCCGATCCGATCATTTCGGCGCCAGCGGACCTCGCAGCGGTAGGCCACGCCGTCGAGCGGCACATAGAGAAGGAAACGATCGGGAATCCGCGCCTCGACCGGTATTTTCAATTCGGCGCCGCTCGCATGCTGGTTGCGCAGCATTACGGCGACTTCCGAGTTTTGAATCCCGGTGATGACGGAACCGCCCTTGAGCACGCGGGGACGGTGCTCGCGTTGCGGCTCGCCGGATTCTTGCTGAGGTGGGTTTACGGGATTCGCCATCGATCAACGCCAGGTTAGCCATTTTCTAGCGAAGAAAAATTAGCAAACCATTCATGCGGCACATCACAGGGTTGTGAGCCTGCCATGGTGCACGCGGAAGAGGTCGGCGGTCGGCTCTAGGAGAATCTGTGCGGGTCGGCGCAGAAATAGGCAATGATCTGGCAAAGGTCGGGTTCATTGACCATGCGCACCGCTTCGCCGGAATTGACCCATTTGCGGGTGCGGGAGTGCTTTTCTTTCCAACGATCGGCGATCTTGTCGACGTGCAGCGGGAACACCAGCACCTCGCAAGGCACCTCTTCACCCGAAGCCAGCACCTTGGCATAGAAGTAACGGCCGGCTTCGAGATGGGAAACGCTTCCGCGCAATCCGGCTTCCTCGCCAGCCTCGCGGGCCGCCGCTTCGCAAAGCGGCTCCTTGGCCTCCGGCCAGCCCTTCGGCAATACCCAGCGGCCGGTATCACGGCTGGTGATGAGCATGATCTCGACGCCGTTCCCGGTATCGCGCCAGGGCAGGGCGGCAACCTGCAGGCGGCACGGCGCGGTGCCGAAGAGTCGCCGGACCCTTTCAGCCAGATGGTTGTGCGTCGTTGGCCTCGTCAACATCGGAGAAGCTAGCCCCAGCCTCCAGAATCGTTTGCCGCCTCACGAATCTTACGGCTAATTGTCACCAATAAAAGTAAAAACTTTGGTCAGGCTGGCCGATTCCCGTCAATAAGCGTCGATTTCACAGGATATCCTGCCCCGCGGAGCCTTTCGCGGAAGCAAATATTGTCATCGGTGACGGCTTAACTGGAAAAAGCGGTTTGTCGCGAATCAGCCGACGTGATCGTCGGCGATCGGCTTCTGGTAGGTGAAGCCCATGTCCCAGGGAAAATAGATCCAGGTGTCCTGGCTGACTTCGGTGACGAAAGTATCGACCAGCGGCCGGCCCTTGGGCTTGGCGTAGACGGTGGCGAAGTGGGCCTTGGGCATCATCGCCCGCACGATGCCCGCGGTCTTGCCGGTGTCGGTCAGGTCATCGATGATCAGCACGCCCGCGCCGTCCTCGGCAAGCAATGCGGGGGTGACTTCCTTCAGCACCTGCAACTGTCCCTGGCTGGAATAGTCGTGATAGGAGGCGACGCAGACCGTCTCGATGATGCGGATGCCGAGTTCGCGCGAGATGATGGCGGCCGGAACCAGCCCGCCGCGCGTGATGCACACGATCGCTTTCCATTGACCCTTGTTGGCGCCGGCAAGCCGCCAGGCGAGCGCGCGGGCGTCACGGTGGAACTGGTCCCAGGAGACCGGGAAGGCTTTTTCGGGAAGGGACATGTCTCGCGCACTCCGCAGCACGCGAAGGCCGCGTGCAAGAAAACCAAGGGAATGCGCGCGGAATTAACTGGAAACCCTTGGCCTTGGCAAGGGCGACCGGAAACGATCGCTGTGGACTTACCGTGACAGGAAGGCCGCCACCGGCGCGGTGCGCAACACCGAGCGTGTAACTCCGCCGAACAGGAGCCGACGCAGCCACGAATGGCTGTAGGCACCAAGAACGAGCAGATCGGCGCCGGTCTCGACGATCCTTGTCTGGATCATGTCCTCGACCGGGATGCCTCCCGATTTTTGTACGCTGACGCCGACATTGGCGCCATGACGTGAAAGGGACGAAGCGATTTCGGTTCCGGCGGCCTCCGGGCTGTCATCGAGCGTATCGGGCGGGTCGATGATCAATATCTCCGTCTTCTCGGCCTCGATGATGAAGGGCAATGCGTCAAAGGCGGCGCGCGCCGCCTCCTTGCTGCCGTTCCAGATGAGCAGCACGTGCTTGAAAGTGGTGAGCAATGGCCCCTGGGGCGGCACCACCAATACCGGTCGGCCGGCATCGTAGACCAGCGTGCCCACATCCGCGCTCGGGTCGCTGCCGGTTTCGCTCTGCGCCGCGATGATCAGGTCGGCGGCGCGCACGCTCGAAATACCGGTCAGGGCGCTGTCGCCGGAGAAGCTCTCCAGGCTGCGCCATTCGAAGGACAGCCCTGAATCCTCGATTTGCCTGAGAAAAAAAGCCTGAAGCTTTTCGGCGCGTTCGCGGCTCATGTCGGCCGATACCTGCAGGAACTCCGTGTCGGGAAAACCGGTTGCCGAGGTGTAGGGCACCGGAAGCGCCTCGGCATGGATGCCGATCAGGTGGCTCTGGAAGCGGCTGGCAAGCGGAATGGCGCAGTCGAGCACGCGTTCTGCGTCCTGCTCGTTCTGCAGAATGGCAACGATGGTCTTGAAGCGCATGGTGATCCCTCAATCTGGCGAGCCTTGGAGCACGCGTGCAGGGAAACGCAGCGGCGCCGCGCTTGGTTCCGGCTAGAGCAATTCCAGGAAAAGTGTGAGGCGGTTCTCCCACAGGAATTGCGTCAACTGCTTCAGGGGCCGATCAGCTCGCCTTGGCGGCGAAACCCGCCACCATCGCCTCGACATCGGCGCGCGCGGCATCGAGTGCCTCCTGGCTGCGGGCGCGAACCACCAGTTCGGTCCAGAATTTGCCGTCGCCATACTTTGGATAGGAGCCGATGATCGTGTCCGGATGCGCTTTTTGGATCTCGCCCAAGGGGCCACCGACGAGGCCCTCGCCGAACGGACAGTGCACCGCCGCCGACAGCATCTTCGTGCCGGTCTTCAGCGTCGGCACGACATTGTCGAGCATGGCTTGGAAGATCGAGGGCACGCCCGCCATGACATGGACATTGCCGATGCGAAAGCCGGGCGCCACGGACACCGGGTTGTCGATATGGTCGGCGCCGCGCGGCATTCGCGCCATGCGCTTGCGCGCCTCGGTATATTCGAGGCCGCGCGCGGCATAGCTCGCCTCCAGCATCGCATAGGCCCTGGCGTCGTATTCACAGGGAACACCGAACGCTTTGGCGATCGAATCGGCTGTGATGTCGTCATGGGTCGGGCCGATGCCGCCGGTGGTGAACACATAGGTGTAGCGTGCGCGCACGGCATTCACCGCAGCCACGATCTCGTCTTCCTCGTCGGGCACGATGCGCACCTCCTTCAGGTCGATGCCGATCGCTGTCATGATATCGGCGAGGTGGCCGATATTCTTGTCCTTGGTGCGGCCGGACAGGATTTCATCGCCGATGACGAGCATGGCGGCGGTAACGATTTCGGTCATGGAGGGCTCCGGCAGGACGGGTCGCCTGAGATAGCGCGGCGCGTGGCTGTCGGCAATGCCAACTGGGCGGGAACGATCCACACTTGGACGCGCCCGCTTCGACGCGAGGTTGCGGCGTGACCGGATGCGGCTAAGCTCAGGCTGGTTCTGGTCCGGGTGAACAATGCTGATATCGATCCTGTCGTGGCTGCTGGCCCTGCTGTTCCTGCTGGCGGTTCTGGGGATTGCTTGTCTGGTGCTGGCGACGCTGTGGATCGCGGCGAAGGCGCGGAGACTGGTGCCGCCCATCGGAAAATTCGTCGAGATCGATAGCAACCGCATCCACTATATCGATGTGGGCGAGGGACGGCCGATCGTTTTCCTGCATGGGCTTGGCGCTCAACTCCATCATTTCCGGCACACGCTGTTCGCACATTTTGGCCCGGGCTACCGGCTGATCGCGCTCGATCGTCCGGGATCGGGCTATTCGGTTCGCGCCAATGGCGCCACGGGCCGGTTGCCCGAACAGGCGGCCTTGGTGCGGCGCTTCATCGAAAGACTGGGGCTGGAAAGGCCGCTGGTGGTGGGCCACTCGCTGGGTGGCGCCATCGCGCTGACCTTGGCCGTGGAATATCCCTCGGCGATTTCGGGCATCGCCTTGCTGGCGCCGCTGACGCATCTGGAAACCCGGGCACGCCAGCGATTTGACCTGCTCTACATTCCCTCACGCCTGTTGCGCCGGATCATGGCCTATACCGTGGCGATACCTCTGAGCCTGCGCTATGCCCGGCCGACAATGGAGTTCATCTTCGGGCCGCAGGCTTTTCCCGCGGACTACATGGTCGCCGGCGGCGGGTGGCTCGGGCTGCGGCCAGGCCATTTCCAGGCAACATCAGCCGATGTCGTGGCCATCGAACAGGATCTCGGTCGCATCGAACAACGCTATGACGAGATTGCCATGCCTGCAGGCATGCTCTTCGGAACCGCCGACCGCGTCATCGATATCCGCATCCATGGCGAGCCTATGCGAGACAGGATCGAAGGGCTCGATTTCGAACCTGTCGACGGCGTTGGCCATATGCCGCAGTTTGTCGAGCCCGAGCGGGTGACCGGTTTCATAGAGCGGATCGGCGCCCGAGCGTTTCCATCACCTCTGCCTCACGACAATTTCAATGAACCATCCGGCTGACCGGCGGGTTTACCCCGTGTCGCACCCAAGGCGACCAAGACACGGAGTAATTCAATGTACACGAAACTTCTCGCAGCATCGGTTCTGACGATCGGCCTCGCCACATCGGCGATGGCCCAGTCATCCGAAGGCGCATATTCCAATCATCACAACTGGTGGCCGTTCGGCAACGAAGAGTCGTCAGGCGTTGACCAGAACACTACCGGAAGCATCAATGGCGACCGCTCCGGGCTGGACACCCTTGGCAGTTCGGGTGCGGTCGGCCCCTGTGCCTACAACACGGCCGGGCCTGATGCGAATGCCCAGGGCAACGTGAACGACCAGTACTGCGGCAAATAGTCGGCCGCTGGGCAGCCGTCGACCGTAGGACGCCGTCTCTCCTGGCGTCAGCGGTCGGCGCCCTGCCTTTTCCGGCAGGCAAGCTCTCTTCTTCGGAAATTTAGTCTGACACCTCGGTCTGCGGCCGGTCGCGGCCGTCAGCCAATTCCTCGTGCCATTTGCCGTCGGCATCCTCATACTGGATGCCGTCCGTCGCGCCTGCCACCTGCTGCTCGGCCGAAGCGATCTCGGCGGCGCGCAGTGCGTCCTGATGGGTGGGAAATGTCTCCGAGAAGGTCGAACCGACCTTGTAGGCCCAGCCGCCGTCATGCTCGACGATCTTGTAAGTCAGCTTCGCCATCAAAACCTCCGGTTGAAAGGTCCGCCTGCTCAATGCAGCCGGTCGTCGGACAGCTTGTCTTCGGGCACCAGCACTTCAGACTCCCTGGCGGCCTCGATCAATGCCCGTCGCGCATCCGCTGTCGAACGATAACCTTCCAGCACTTTGAGGCAAGTGTCGAGGGCATCACGATGACGCGGGCCGCGATTAAGCGGCCATACCGTCATCAGACACTCCGCCGCTTCCTGGGCGCTGCGGATATGGCGATACTTGCCGACATGGCCGAGTTCGACCACGACCGGCGTTTCAAAGGGTTTGTTGTTGTCCATCATGGCCGCAACGCAAAGCAGCCAATTTGGTTGCAAAAGTGGCTTTCAGCCTGCGCCCAAAAGTCGCGTCGCGTCTGCGACGCGCTTTAGCTCTTTGTTCGATGCATGTCTTTGTCCCAAAACCGCATCCACTTTTGGGCGACATGCACGGGCGTCTCAGTAGCCACAATCGTTGCGCAGCCAGCGTGCGTTTGCCCAGCCGGTCGTGCCGCCGATTTCGACCTGGTACCAGTTGCCGCGCCGGTCGAAGATTTCGGTATGATCGCCGTTGAACAGCTGGCCGATCATCCGCGACGACGAGTTCGGCCGCGCCCGCACGGCGAGAAAGCCACTGCCGGTGGCCAGATTGTAGCGCCCGGACAAGCCATGCACCGTACCCTCGCAATATTGCGCGACGCTCGGCGTCGATGCACCGAGCCAGAAACCGGCCACTGCAAAAAGCATCGCAGCCGGCAAGAATGCCCTGAACGACATGATTTCCTCCCAAGCCCGGCCGCGCCCGCCGCAGCCTCACCCAACGTAACAGTTTGCAAACGAAATTGCAGCCGGGCTGTGGCACCTCTGCGGCAAAGCAGGCAAATCCCGAACCTTTTCAACGCCAGCCGGTTCGCATGCTGCCCATCTTTGACACGCGGTGGCTTGGCGGCCTGTCTCAATGCTTGCCGGAGGCGCTGCTCCGCGCCGTTGCGGCGTTACTGCTTCGACAGATGAAAGATAAACATCGAGAACAGTTCGGATTGGCTAGAGATATCAAGCTTCTGGTGAATATTTTTGCGGTGGATTTTAACCGTTCCCTCGGCGATGTTCAGCGCATCGGCGATAGCCGCGCTCGAATGTCCACGCAGGATCAGCGAGGTGATCTCGATCTCGCGCGGCGTCAGCACGCCGCCTGTCATCCGGTTCAGGGTCGCGTTTATCGGATCGACCGGTTCGCCATCGGTTTCCCTCGAACTGAGGCGAGCGTTGCTCCAGTTCCGTTCGATCAAAAGGCGGATCACCGGTTCGGCATCGTGGATAGCCTTTAGGTCGCGCCGTCCGAACGCGGGTGATTCCATCGGGCGGGTGAAACTGATGACGATGGCCGCGCTCCCCGCCGGCCGGCAGACGATGCCTACCTCGTCGCGGATTTTTGTCAGGCCGTAATGCTGGCGGAAATATTCCGAACTGTAGAACTGGTCCGGCGCCATCCTTCTCAGTTGCCTGACCCCGATGGCCTTGGGGTCCGTCGCCGCGCGATAGAAGGGATCGAGCAGATAGGGTCCGTTTGCATAGGCGGTGATCACGGTCGCCGCGCGTACGGGATCGATATTGTGGTAGAGGCAGATCGGCTTTTCCGTGCCGGAATAGGCGAAGATCATCACGATATCGAGGTCGATGACCGCCTTCAGCGCCTCTTCGATACGCTGCGGGAAGTCCGGCGTGCCGACCTCCTGGATCGCCGCGGCGATCTTTCGGTTCCACGGCGCAAAGCCTGCAATCACCACGATCTTCTTGTCCTCTGGCCGGGTTTCTAGGGCCTGTTCGAGGCTGCCCGAATTTTCGTCTCGTCTATCCCTATCGGGATATTCAGTTGCGTGCGGGTCGACCCTAGCCTCGTGGCGAAAATATCGAGGCGGGCATATATGTCGACAGTCAATGAAGCCGGTGCGGCCTTCGCGTCTGGTGTTGAAAAGCTTGGCGCCAGGGCCGTGCACATCGGCATGATGGACCCGGCCGGCGAATTTCGCGACAAGCTGGTCTCTGTCGACAAGGCAGTCAAGCTGGCCGCCAGGGGCTATCCGTTCTGCGAGGTTCTCTATTTCTGGGATATCGCCGAGAAAACCTTCATCGACGGTGCTTTCATCGACCGGCCGGCATTCCTCGATGCCGCGAGCCTGCGCAAATATCCGTTCGCGGAGGATGCGGCGCTCTGCATCGCCGATTTCTCAGGCGATTTCGGCAAGCGCTCGCCGCGCAATCTTTGCCAAAGGCTGATGGGGGAGGCCGCTGAACTTGGCTTCGACGTGTTCTCGGCCTTCGAATACGAGTTCTTCCTGTTCGACGAGACGCCCGAAAGCCTGCGCGCCAAGGATTATCGCGACCTTACCTATTTCGCGCAGGGTAACCGCACCTATTCGCTGCAGACATCGGCCATCCATGGCGACCTCCTGCAGGGCCTGCACGATACGATGACGACGATGGGGATCGGCCTCGACGCCATCCACACCGAGCTTGGTCCGGGCTGTTTCGAGGCGCCGCTCACCTACGCCAAAGGCTTGAAATCGCCCGATGACGCGGCGCTGTTCAAGAATTTCGCCAAGGCCTATTTCTCGCGCCACGGCCTGACCGCCGGCTTCATGTCGAAGCTTTCGCCGGCGCTGCCTGGCCAGTCCGGCCACCTGCATGTCTCCATGCGCGACCGGCAGGGCAATCCGGTGTTCGCCGATGCCGGCGCGCAGGATGGTCTCAGCAAACTCGGGCGTCATTTCATCGGCGGCCTGGTCAGGCTTATGCCGGAACTGCTGGCCATGTGCGCCCATACCGTCAACGCCTACAAGCGGCTGGTGCCTGGCGCCTGGGCGCCGACCGCGGCCAATTGGGGTGTCCAGAACCGCACGGCGGCGGTGCGCGTCATCAATGACGAGCCCGAATCCACCCGCGTCGAGTTTCGCGTGCCCTCGGCCGACGCCAATCCCTATCTGGCGCTGGCGCTCTGCATCGGCGCCGGCCTTTATGGCATCCGCAACGAGATCGAGCCGCCGGCCGGCAGCGGCGAGAATTTCTATGCCGCGACGCCTTCACCGGAGGCCGTCTTCCCGTCCGATCTCGGCCAGGCGGCGGAGCGGCTCAACGCAAGCACAACCGCCCGCGAGATCTTCGGCGAGGACTTCATCGACAGCTTCGTGACCGGACGACGCTTTGAATATGGCGAGTACCAGAAACAGGTAAGCGAATGGGAGATCAGGCGGTACCTCGGCATCGTCTGATCGGGAGTTTTTTGGGCTGATAACAAAGGAAGGGAACAGGCAAATGAAGAAGGAAACATCAGGCATCGAGGGCGTCGATCGCCGCGCGGTGCTGAAGGGCATGGGCGGCCTCGGGCTGGCGGTCGCGGGCGCCGGCATACTCGGCATGCCGAAGGGCGCATCCGCCGCCGAGAGCCTCAACTACATGTGCTGGGAAGGCTACAACGCGCCGTCCATCCTGGACCCGTTCCAGAAGCAGAAGGACGTCTCCATTTCCGTCGACCTGATCACTGACTCCGCGGGCGGCTTCGCCAAGCTCGCCGCCGGTGCGTCGAAGGATTTCGACCTCGTTTCATCAGACAGCCCCTGGATCGCACGCATGGGGCCGGCGGGCATCTGCCGCTACATCGACGACAAGGATTTCGCCGACCAATACGCCGAATTCTACCCGCAGTTCCGTGCGCCCTTCACGCCGCTGCAATTCGAAGGCAAGGCAACCGGCTTGCCGACTCGCTGGGGCTGGGTCGGACCGACGGTCAACACCAAGTTCGACAAGCTCGAGACCTGGTCGAGCTACGCGCCGGTTTTCGACGCCGCCTACAAGGACAAGATCTGCCTGCTGGACTGGGGCGATTGGCCGATCATGCCGCTGGCCCTTTACGCCGGCGTCAATCCCTATGTCGAACTCGACCAGGCAGCACTCGACGAAGTGCGCAAGGTGCTGCGCGCCGCCTTCAAGAACACCCGTGCCATCGTCGCCGACCTGGCGATTGCCCAGAAAGGCCTGATCGACGGCTCGTTCCGGGCGCTGATCGGCGGCGGCACCTACGCCACTTCGTCGCTGCGCATGAAGGGCCACGACTATATCCAGTCGATCGTGCCCGAGCCGAAGAATGGCCTCAAGCAGGGCATCATCTGGATGGAGGCGACGGGCCTTATCGCAAACGACCGCGACTCCAAGGTCGCCGCCGACTTCCTGAAATACATCGTCTCGCCGGAGGTGGCCAAGCAGCTGTCGATCACCGAGGCGACCTGCAATCTCGTTCCGAACGCCAAGACGGAAGCGCTGTTCTCGGACGCCGAGAAGAAGGCGCTGCAGATGGATTACATGTGGACGGCCTGGGACAACAGCCACTTCCACACGGTCGCGCCGAACATCGACGACATGCTGGCGATCTGGCAGGAAGAACTGGCCGCGCGTTGAACGTCATTTATTGAATTGAAGCCCGCGCGTTCCGGCGCGCGGGCTCCATCATATTTTCACCCACATTCAGGGCGGGCGAGTTTTGACAACCGCAATCATCAACGCGCCGATCATCAATGCGTCTGGCATAGTCAAGGACTATGGCTCCATGCGAGCCTTGCATGGCGTGTCCCTCGACATCGGCGCGGGCGAGTTCATGGCGCTTGTCGGCCCTTCCGGTTGCGGCAAGACCACGCTGCTGAAGATCCTTGCCGGTTTCGAGGACCCGACCGCCGGCGTGCTGGAAATCCAGGGCCAGAACATGCAGGGCGTGCCGGCCGCGAAGCGGCCGACGCGAATGGTCTTCCAGAAGCTGGCGCTGTTTCCGCACAAGACCGTGTCGGACAATATCGGCTTTCCGCTCAAGCTGCAGAAGGTGGCGAAGGCCGAGATGGACCAGCGCATATCAGCCATGCTCGACCTAATGCATCTTAAGCGCGAGTACCTGACACGCTATCCCGTCCAGCTTTCCGGCGGCGAACAGCAGCGCGTGGCGCTCGCGCGCGCGCTGATCTCGCGCCCGAGCGTGCTTCTGCTCGACGAGCCGATGAGCGCGCTCGACGCCAAGCTGAAGAAATCGCTGCAGGCCGAGCTGAAGAAGCTGCATCGCGAACTCGGCACCAGCTTCGTCCTCGTTACCCACGATTTGGAAGAAGCCATGATGCTTGCCGACCGTATCTGCGTCATGCGTGCCGGCGAAGTCGTGCAACTGGGCACGCCGTCGGATATCTACTACCGCCCGGCCAACATGTTCGTCGCCGGCTTCATAGGCGAAACCAACTTCTTGCCGGTGTCCGTCTCGCGCGACGGTGGCGACGCAAAGGTTACTTCACCGCTGGTTGGCGACAACGCAGCCGTGATCGCCGGGGAGCGGATTTCTCTCTTCCTGGGCAGCGGCGCGACAGCCCTGCTGGTTCGTCCCGAGACCATCCGTTTCGTCACCGGCGCGGCTGAACCCGGCGAATGGGTGCTGAACGGCACCGTCGAGGAGTATTTCATTAAGGGTTCGTCGACGCAGTATCGCGTGCGCGTCCCCGGCCTGGACAAGGCCGTGGTCATGGATCTCGCCGGTTCGCTCGATCTGCCGGCCAAGGTCTCCGACAGCGTCAGGATCGGCTTTCAACCGACCCGCAGCTTCCTGCTTTCGGAGTGAGCCGTGCGGACCGATAGCAAGCGCTGGGGTGATCCGGTTCTCGTGGCGGCGGTGGCGCCGCTCGCGGTCGTGATGCTGCTGTTCTTCATCATTCCGTTGCTCATGACGGTGGTGCTGTCATTCCAGACGACGCAGTTCTATCGCCTGTCCTGGACCTGGGACCTCAAGGTCTGGACCGAAGTGTTCTCCAAGCCGCATTACTGGACCATCATGGCGCGAACCGTCGCCATGGCCTTGGTGTGCGTGGTCGTCTGCGTGCTCATCGCCTTTCCCGCCGCCTACGCGCTGGCGACGCGGCTCAGGGCCTATAATGCGCAGATCCAGATCCTGATCATCTTCGCCTTCCTGACCGACGCGGTGCTGAAAACCTTCGGCTGGATCCTGGTGCTCGACAAGAGCGGCGTCGCCAACTGGCTGCTGGCGCATCTCGGCCTCGGCCAGGAAGCGCTCAATCTCCTGTTCACGCCGACCGGCACGATGATCGGCATGGTCTATGGCCTCGTCGTCTATCCGATGTTCACCATCTATTTATCGCTGGCACGCATCGACCGAGACCTGGTGCTGGCCGCCTATGATTCCGGCGCATCGCGGCTGCGCGCATTCTTCGAAGTGACGCTGCCGCTTGCCCGTCCCGGGCTCTATTGCGGCGCCGTGCTGGTCTTCGTGCTCAGCCTCGGCGCCTTCCTCGAACCGAAGGTGCTCGGCGGCGGCACCGCGCCATTGGCTTCCGAGCTGATCCGCCAAAGCTTCGAGACGCGGGTCAACTGGCCTCTCGGTGCGGCGCTGACACTGGTGCTGATCGTCATCGGCGCTCTGTCGCTGTCGCTCGCTGCCTTTATCCTGATGCGCGGGTCGGCCAACCACGAAAGGTCTGTCCGATGATCCCGGAACGCCTGAAGAACAGGGTTGTCGACGTTTTCCTCGTCGGCACCATGGCGCTGCTGATCCTGTTCTTCTACGTGCCGATCCTCACGCTGGTGGTGTTTTCCTTCACCGACAGCCGCGTGCTGACCTTCCCGATCGAAGGTTTCTCGCTCGAATGGTATGGCGAACTGTTCCGCAAGCCCGACTTCCTGCCGGCGGTCGCGAATTCCGCGATCGTCGCGGCGATCTCGACGGTCTTTGCCACGGTGCTCGGCTCGGCCGGAGCCGTGGCGTGGATCCGCTATCGCTTCCGCTTCCAGAACATCTTCCGCACCGTCAGCTTCCTGCCGCTGCTGTTCCCGCAACTGCTGCTCGGCGTGGTGATGCTGCTGTGGTTCTCGGTGCTCGGCAACTGGCTGGGTTTTTCGACCGGGCTGGCGACGGTGATCATCGGCCACATCGTCTACATCACCCCCTTCGCGCTGGTGATCGTGGCCGTGCAGGTCTATGGCTTCGACGAGACGCTGGAGGACGCCGCGCGCGATGCCGGCGCCACCGGCTGGGAGGTGTTCCGCGAAATCACTTTCCCGCTGCTGTGGCCAGGCATCCTCTCCGCCGCGACCTTCGCCTTTCTCCTTTCCTGGGGAAATTTCTACGTCTCCTATTCGCTGGCTGGCACCGCGCGCACGCTGCCGATCTTCGTCTACAGCGGCATCGCCGTCGGCTCCTCGCCGATCTATCCGGCGCTCGCCACGCTCAATTTCATCCCCGCCCTGATCCTGGTTTTCCTGGTCGATTTCCTGCGACGCCGGGCGCTCAAACGACAGAAGCTGGCGACAGCCTGACCTCGAGCCAATTCCCAAGCCAATTCAAGGTAATGATCCCATGACCGCTTTCACCCCGGCCGTCTCCGGCAACTGGAGCTTTCCGACCTCTGTGCGCTTCGGCAATGGCCGGATCGCCGAACTGGCCGGTATCGTTCGTGAACTCGGCGCGAAGCGGCCGCTGGTCGTCACCGATGATGGCCTGAAGACGCTCTTTCCAGTGCAGCGCACGCTCGAAGTGCTGAAGGCGAGCGGACTGGATGCCGGCTTCTTCCACAACGTCAAGCCGAACCCGACCGGCGGCAATGTCGCCGACGGCGTGGCCGTTCTGAAGCAGGGCCAGCACGACCTCGTCGTCGCCATCGGCGGCGGCAGCGCGCTCGATGCCGCCAAGGCAATCGCGCTGATGGCGACGCAATCCATCCCGATGTGGGACCTGGAGGATATCGGCGACAACTGGAAGCGTGCCGACACGTCCCACCTCGTTCCTGTCATCGCCATACCGACGACCGCCGGCACCGGCTCCGAGCTCGGCCGCGCCTCGGTCATCACCAACGAGGCTGAGAAGCGCAAGGTCATCGTCTTCCATCCGCGCATGATGCCGGATGTGGTGCTCATGGACCCCGAACTGACCACCGGACTGCCCGCCCATATCACGGCGGCCACCGGCATGGACGCGCTCTCGCATGCGCTGGAAGCCTATTGCGCGCCGAGCTATCACCCCATGGCCGAAGGCATCGCGCTCAATGCCTTGAGGCTGATCAAGACCTGGCTGCCGGTCGCCGTGGAGGATGGGCAGAACATCGAAGCCCGCGCGCAGATGCTGATCGCGTCGGGCATGGGCTGCGTGGCCCTGCAGAAGGGCCTCGGCGCGATACATGCGCTCGCCCATCCGCTCGGAGCTCTCTACGACACCCACCACGGCCTGCTCAACGCCGTGCTGATGCCCTATGTCGTCGAATTCAACGCCCCGGTGGTGGAAGAGAAGCTCAGCCTGCTTGCGCGCTTCCTCGACCTTCCGACGCACGATGCTCGAGCGGTCGTGGACTGGATCATCGAACTGCGGGTCCGATTGAACATCCCCGCCGCGTTGCCGGGGATCGGGCTGACCGACATCGACGAGGAGCGCGTCGCCACGATGGGCGAGAGCGACCCTTGCGCCGGCGGCAACCCGATCAAACTCGATCGCGACAAACTGCGAGCCATCCTGCGGGCCGCCATCTCAGGCTGACCCGCAAAGGCCCTGGGCAAAGGCCGGTCAGCCGGCTGCCTTCATCCAGTGTTCCATGGTCGTCACCGAGCGGGCGAGCTGCGGCGCCGGATGAATCGTTTCGCTGAATGTTGCGGCCGCACGCCATCCCCAGCGCGGATCGGCAAGGAAGGCGCGCGCCAGCGCCACCATGTCGGCGCGGCCCTCGGCGAGAATTGCCTCGGCCTGCTTGGGATCGTCGATGAGCCCGACCGCGCGGGTCGGGATGCCGGCACCCTTGCGCACCGCTTCCGCCAAGTGCACCTGATAGCCGGGGCCGGTGGGCAATTTCTGCAGCGGCGAATTGCCGCCGCTGGAGCAGCAGAGATAGGCGACGCCCTCGGCCTTCAGTGCCTTCGCCACCTCGATCGCATCCTCGACTTCGAAGCCGCCATCGACCCAGTCTTTCACCGACAACCGCGCGCCGAGCATCAGCTTCGGCACCGCTTTCTTCACTGCCTTGGCGATTTCGACGACAAGGCGCATCCGGTTTTCCAGCGAGCCGCCCCAGCGGTCGGTGCGTTGATTGGACAATGGCGAGAGGAACTGGAAGATCAGGTAGCCATGCGCGGCATGCAGTTCGATGAAGTCGAAGCCGGCGCGTTCGGCCCGCCTTGCGGCTTGAGCGAACCGTTCGATGAGCTGCAGGATCTCTTCCTCATCGAGCGCGCGCGGCACATTCCAACCGGTGTCGTAGGCGATGGCCGAAGCCGAGACGGTCTGCCACGGATCCTCGTTTGGCTGCAGCGGCCCGCCACCTTCCCAAGGCTTGCGGTTCGAGGCCTTGCGGCCGGCATGGGCAAGCTGCGTGCCGAACTTCGTGCCGGGGGCGGCCACGCGCCTGGCGGCGTCCAGGGCACGACGGGCGGCGGCTTCATTGTCGTCGGAATAGAGACCCAGGCAGCCATGCGAAATGCGCCCGCGCCGCTCGACATCGGTCATCTCCACCGTGACCATGCCGGCGCCCGACATGGCCAGGTTCATCCAGTGGTAAAGATGCCAGTCGCTGGCGCAGCCGTCCTCGGCGGAATACTGGCACATCGGTGCGACAGCGATACGGTTGGGGAAGGCGAGGCCGTCGAGCGTGATCGGCTGGAAAAGCGATGTTGTCATGAAAAGGGGCTCCGGGAGAGGTAAGCAGCTGTCTAGGCAATGGATCGAGGGCGCGCCAGACACGAGACGGTGAAACGTATTTTTGAACCATTCGCCTGCATTGCGCAAATACCGGTTGGCGGCTACGCCTCCGCCCATAGCATGGAGACCATGATGGAAGACCGCATCCGCATCCGTTCGGAAGAAATCCTCTCCGACGACTGGGCTGTCCTGAAGAAGACCGTCCTCGATTACCGCCGGCGCGACGGCCAGTGGGAGACACAGGTCCGACAGACCTATGATCGCGGCGATGGCGCGGTGATCTTGCCATATGACCCTCAGCGCTCGACGGTGCTGCTGGTGCGCCAGTTCCGCTATCCCGCCTACGTCACCGGTCACCGCGAACCGCTGATCGAGGCCTGTGCCGGGCTGCTCGACGAAAACGATCCGGAGACCGCCATCCGCAAGGAGGCCGAGGAAGAACTCGGCTACCGGCTGCAACATGTGGAACGGCTGTTCTCGCCTTACATGAGCCCGGGCAGCGTCACCGAGCGGCTCTGGTTCTTCGTCGCGCGCTATTCGCCCGCCGACCGTATCTCGGCCGGCGGCGGCGCACCGGAGGAGGGGGAGGACATCGAGGTTCTGGAAATGCCGCTCGACGAGGCGTTGGCCGGCATCGCCGACGGCCGCATCGTCGATGCCAAGACGATTATTTTGATCCAGCATCTGAAGCTGAACCCGATCCTTGCCTGACCAGTGGTCTGGCACTCACAGGCGACCTCATTGAGGTGTATATTAGCAATAAACGATATATTAATGGCTGTGATGCAGCCTTTGGCACAGAATGGGACACCTCCTCATCGACGTTCCCAGCGCCCTGGAGGGCCGGGACGCTTGACCAATGCGGAGCAAGCGCATGAGTGTCGGAGCAGCTCTCGAACAATTGCTGCGGTTGATTTATCGCCGAGCCATGAAATTGTCTGTGTTGCCGGAGGATGAAAGGGATCCGCACTACGATCTCATCCGCCTGTCATGTTGCGCGGCCGCCGAACACATTGGGCAGAGCCCTGACCAGGCAGCCATTACGGCAAACGACATGGTTGAGTTTGTTCGCGCACTGGTCGGAATCATTGAGGTGGGCTGTGGACCAGACCATGGCCGAAGCGCCGATCAGCCGTCGCCGGTGCAACGTCCTGGTGGCCAAGAGAGTGGCACCACGCGCGTCTAGCAAACAGGAAGAAGGTCACCTGTGACGGTCGTATGGCTTTCATTGTGGTGCGGACGACGGGAATCGAACCCGTACGATCAGAGATCGAGGGATTTTAAGTCCCTTGCGTCTACCAATTCCGCCACGTCCGCAGGCCCGCCCTTTTCAGATGTCAGACACAGGCCGTCAAGTCGTGTTCTTGAGCTGCCTGGACGCGCACCCCAGAGGAGGAGGCGTGGCGATACTGGTGTGATCGCGGAATTATCCGCGCCGCGCGCAATGAGTAAGGTGTTTGGGCGGTGGACTTGCTCCGCCGAGGCCGGCGTCTACCAGGCCCAACCCATTCCCCCGCCCACTGGGGGCGCCGGCCGCCCCTCTCGTCGAATTGCCGACTGCGTTACAGGCGCAGCACGCCGATCGATGTCGGCAGGGATCAGAACTTGTAGCTGAGATTGATCCCGACGGTGTTCAGCTTCGTATCCTGGTCGCGGCCGACGAAATCGGCGGATCCATCATAGTGCTCGGAGCCGAAATCATAATACCGATACTGCGCGCCGACTATGAACTTGTCGGTCAGCGCATAGTCGACGCCGGCACCTACGGTCCAGCCGACATTCGTGCGTGTCTGGGAGAAGGCGGAGCCCGAGGCTTGCGAGGTTTCGATGCCGGCAAAGGCGATGCCGCCGATACCGTAGACCAGCACCCTGTCCATGGCGTAGCCGGCCTTGGCGTTGACCGACCCGAACCATTTGATGTCGGTGCCGAAATTGTTTCCCGGCTCCGCCTCGGTCGTGCCGTCGACAGCGGAATAGTTGAGGTCGGCTTCCGCGCCGATCACCGCCTGGTCGAACTGCCAAAGCCCGGCGACGTGCCCGCCGACGAAACCGCCATCGGCGTCAGGCGAGACGGAAAACGGGGCGCCCTCCGTTCCTGAGATGTCGGATTGGCCCCAGCCATAGCCTGCCTGCACGCCGGCGTAGTATCCGGTCCAGTCGAAGCCTGGCGCCGTCATCGGCACGTCGACTGTCGGGTCGGCCGCGAAAGCCGGCATGGACAGGGCGGCAAGAAGACCGGCGCTTGCGACCACTAGGCGATACATCGAACTCCCCGGATGAAGAGCCAGAAAGATCCTTGGCAGGCAGGGTAGACCGATTTACGACAAAACGGAATCCTATTTCTGGTTGCAGCCTGTGCCGCTCGCCGACCCGCGGTTTGGCGCTGGTCAAAACCAGGCAGGCTTGGCACAGTCGTGCAAACAGGAGTCCCTTCATGGCAAAGAAGCCGGCGGCGCATGCGACGAAACCCAAGCCCTGGACCGAGATGGCGACGCATCTGGTCGACGTCGCCATGGGTCGCAAGCCCGCCGACCTCGTCATTCGCAACGGCCGCTGGGTGAACGTTCACTCGGGCGAGGTCATCGCCGGCACCGACATCGCCATTGCCGGCGGCCGTTTCGCCTATTGTGGGCCGAATGCCAGCCACGCCATCGGCCAGGGCACCAAGGTGGTCGATGCCGGCGGGCGCTATCTGGTGCCCGGCCTCTGCGACGCGCACATGCATGTCGAGAGCGGCATGGTGACGGTCACCGAATTCTGCCGTGCCGTTATCCCGCACGGCACGACGTCGATGTTCATCGATCCGCACGAGATCGCCAATGTGCTTGGCTTGCCCGGTGTGCGGCTGATGCATGACGAGGCGGTGGCCATGCCCATCAACGTGCATGTGCAGATGCCGTCCTGCGTGCCTTCGGCGCCTGGGCTGGAACATGCCGGCGCCGAGTTGACGGTTGCCGATGTCGCCGAAGCGATGACCTGGGAAAACATCATCGGGCTCGGCGAAGTGATGAATTTTCCGGGCGTTGCCGCCAACGATCCGGTCATGTCGGGCGAGATCGCGGCGACGGTCCATGCGGGCAAGACGGTCGGCGGCCACTACGCCTCGCGCGATCTCGGCCTGCCGTTCCACGGCTATGTCGCCGGCGGCCCCGAGGACGATCACGAAGGCACGCGCGCCGAGGACGCCATCGCCCGCGTGCGCCAGGGCATGAAGGCCATGCTGCGGCTTGGATCGGCCTGGTACGACGTCGCTTCCCAGATCAAGGCGGTGACGGAGAGCGGCATCGATCCGCGTAACTTCATCCTGTGCACCGACGACAGCCATTCAGGCACTCTGGTGCACGAAGGTCACATGGATCGCGTGGTGCGCCACGCCATCAGCCAAGGGCTGAAGCCGGTGACTGCGATCCAGATGGCCACGATCAACACCGCCCAGCATTTCCGGCTGGAACGCGAGATCGGTTCGATCGCGCCGGGGCGGTTGGGCGACCTGCTGATTGTCTCCGATCTCGCCGCAATGACCATCGACGAGGTCTATGCGCGAGGCGTCAGGCTGGCCAAGGGCGGTAAGCTCGACATCGACATTCCCGCTTACGACTACCCGAAGACGGCGAAGAACACCGTCAAGTTGGGCAAGAAGCTGAAGGCCGGCGATTTCGATATCGCCGCCCCCAAGGGCGCCAACGAGGTGCGGGTGCGGGTCATCGGCGTCATCGAGAACCAGGCGCCGACGCGGGCGCTGGAAGCGGATCTACCGGTCGAGGACGGGCTGGTCGCCATGGATCGCCGCAACGACGTCTGCCAGATCGCGCTCGTCGAGCGCCACAGGGGAACGGGCGGCGTCACCAACGCCTTCGTCTCCGGGTTCGGCTACATGAGCGATTGCGCCATGGCCTCGAGCGTGGCGCATGACGCCCACCACATCATCTGCGTCGGCACCAACAAGCGGGACATGGCGCTGGCGGTCAACCGGTTGGGCGAAGTCGGCGGCGGCGTCGTGCTGTTTTCCAAGGGCAAGGAACTGGCGCTGGTCGAAATGCCGATCGCCGGGCTGATGTCGGACGAGCGCGCCGAGATCGTCGCCGCCAAGGCGGAGAAACTGACCGAGGCGATGCGAAAGATGGGCTGTTCCCTGAACAACGCCTACATGCAGCATTCGCTTTTGGCGCTGGTGGTCATTCCGGAGCTCAGGATTTCCGATGTCGGGCTGATCGATGTGACGACCTTCCAGAAGGTCGACCTGTTCGTCTGAGACCAGGCACCTGCGCCTCGCTCACCCGCCGGTGACGATGGTCAGCACCTTGAACGGCGTGGTGATGACGACCTCGGCGACCGAACCGACGGCCTTGCCGAGGCCTTGGCCGAGATTGTTGAGCTGCGCCGGGTCGGGTTCGTCGGAGGCCAGGCCGGCGGGGGTGCGCAGCCGGTCGCCAAGCAACTGCACCAGGATCGGATTGTCGGCGAATTTTGCGTGGTTGAGGCCACCGTCGCCGCCCTTGGCCTTTGTCAGGTCGACCACGGAGACGCCATAGCTGGCGAGATCGGCCGCATTGCCATAGTCGCCGACACGCGGCTTGTCGCCAGAGATAAGGGAAGACAATTTGAGCGCCCGGTCATCGCCCGAAAGCAGCACGGCAAACGGCTTGTCCGGCTTGCCGTAGCGTATCATCTGCTTCTTGAACACGTCGACATCGATGTCGGGCGAAGCCAGGACGACATAGCCGAGCTTGCCGTTGAGATCGCGGTCGCCGGTGATGGCGAGCTGGCGCAGCGCCTCCATGGTCAGCCAGGTACCCATTGAATGGGCGATGATGTCGATGCTCTTGACCCGCGTCTTGGCGAGCATCCTCAGCGTGGCCTCGAGATCGTCGCGAGCGGCGTTGGCGCTGTCCTTGTCGTAGATATAGCCCGTCGTCTTGGCGCTCGACGCCCAGGAGAACAGAACCGGCGTGCCGGGATATTTCGTATCGTGGGCGATCTGCGTCAGCCGATAGATGCCGTCGTCGAAGCCGTTGTTGAAGCCGTGCACGAACACCAGGGCGCGATCGCCGCGCATGGCGATGTCGGCGCCGACCGCCTTGGCGAATTGTGGGGCATCGCCATAGTGGACGACATTGGTGGCGGTGAATTGGTTGGCCGGGTTCGAATTGGCCGAGCCCTTGGCCCGCTCGATAGCTCCGACCTGATGGACCTTCGGCACGGTGACATCGACGCGGGCGTAGCTTGTGGTCAACGAGCGATCGCCGTCGAATACCTGCCGCGGATCCTTGGTCGCCTGCTGGCGGGTGGTGGCGACAAAGATCTCGTGGGTGGCCGCTATGTCGGAGGCGGGTACCGCGACCGTCGTCTTGTTGAGCAGATCATGCGTGTTCTGGCCAGCACAGCCGGCAACGGCGAGCGCAAAGGCGACGACGAAACTGTTCAAGCGCAAGGTCAAGCGCCGGCTCCCGCGACGGGGGACGTCAAACGCATGACGTCGCACACCATTCCGATATAGCCAGAGGCCGGCGTGGTCCAGTTCAAAGTGGCCTGATATTGCCGCGAGGGTGAACGGACACGGCGAAATCCGTGGTGCCGCATCTATTGCCCGAGCAGGCTGATACGGTCGGTCACGTCCCGGTCGCTGGCAAAGCCGTCATCCTCGCGCAGCCGCTGGCCGATCATCTTCACCAGGGCCGGATTGTCGGCGAATTTCGTGTGGTTGAAGCTGTCGCTGCCCTTGACCTTGGAGAGATCGACGACCGTCACGCCATAGGAGGCAAGATCGGCGGCATCCTTGTAATCGCCGACGCGCGGCCGCGAACCGGCGATCAGGCCGGAGAGTCTCAGCGCGCGGTCGTCGTCGGACAACAGCAGGATGAACGGCTTGTCGGGCTTGCCATAGCGGCGCATCTGGCTCTTGAACACATCGACATCGATGTCGGGCGAGGCAAGCACCACGTCGCCGAGCTTGCCGCCGAGATCACGGTCGCCGCTGATGGCCATCTGACGCAGCGTTTCCATGGTCACCCAGGTTCCCATCGAATGCGCGACAATGTCGATGCGCCGCGCGCCGGATTGCTCCAGCATGCGCAATGTCACTTCGAGCTGGTCGCGTGCGGCGCTGGCACTTTCCTTGTCATAGACATAGTCGGTGGTCCTTGCGCCCGAGGCCCAGGAAAACAGTACCGGCGTGCCCGGATAGCCGGAATCGTGGACGATCTGGGTCAAGCGATAGACCGCGTCGTCGAAGCCGGTGTTGTAGCCGTGGACGAAGACCATGACGCGGCCGCCGCGCGCCGCGATATCGGCGTTGAGCGCGCTGGAGAATTTCGGCTGCGCGTCGTAGCCGACGACCTCGGAAGCCATGAAATATTTGGCCGGATCATCCGACTTGCCGCGTGAGCGCCGTTCGATCTGGCCAGTCTTGTGGAGCCCTGGGACGGTGACATTCACGCGCGCATAGTTCAGCGTCGCCGAGCGCTCACCGTCGAAAACCTTGTTGGGATCATCGGATTTCTTGCGTGTCGTGGCGATGAAGATGGAGTGGTTGCCGGCGATTTCTGTCACCGGCGCGGCGACGATGGCGCTGCCAAGCAATTCCTGCGTTTGCGGGCCGGCGCAGCCGGCGACGAGCAAGGCGATAACAACGGTAAGTATCTTCTTCAAAGGCACGTCTGAATTCCACTCCGGCCAAAAGGCCCATCTACCCCCGCGACACCTCCCGGACAGGGAGAGTGCGGCAGAACTAAGTCGTGTCCAGTCGAAATGTGGTCAGCGGCTGGCTACGGCCATCGCACTGTTGCGCGAAAGCCAAAATGGCGGAAGGAAAGCCGGAATGTTGGAGAAGGGCAGCACCTCCGGCTTGAGGCGGATGCCGAGCACATCCGACATGAAGGCGCGCCGCGCTTCGATGCGGCTCCAGGCTTCGGGATAGCGCGCCGCGATCTCCTCGCGCAGCGCGTCGTCGGCGAGCGCGATGCCATCCTCGATGTTGGTGGTGAAATAGTCGCTGCCGGTCGCCGGGATGATGTCGACCTGTAGCGCCATGCTGGATCGCAGCTTGATGTCGGAGCCGGAAAAAACCGGCGAATGCATCCACTCATCGATATGGACCAGATGGCCGGGATTGAGGGAGACGCCGAAGAACGGGTCGCCGATACGATCATGCACCGCCTTCCACAGAGCGCCGCCCGTCGTGCCGATGCCGATCGCTTCGTACCAGTCGACGACGGCCGCGAAATAGGGCGCGACCAGCTTTTCGACATAATCTCTGATAGCGGCAGGCAGCTCTGAGGCATCCTCGGCCAAAAAGCCGGCACGGGCGTTGAGCGCACCCTGGATGCCATAGGCCATGGTGATCGGGTCACCGCGCCGGATGACGTCGAGGCGAGGGCTTGGCAGGCCATAGGCGGCGCGTTTTCCCGCCGACAGCATGGGATGACAGCCGTGCGGCAGGCCGTTCATGCCCATCAGCCGCGCCGCCTGCAGTTCGGTCATGCCGGGTTCGATGCCTTGCAGGACGTTGCGCAACCCCTGCGAGGTGAAGGTCGCGGCAAATTCGAAGCTGGCCAGCTGATCGGCTTCGTTGATGGCGCGCAGCCCGTCGCTGGGGTTCATCAGCAGATTGGCGGCATTCAGAACCGCGCCCTTGTCGCCGACGAAAGCGCGCAGCGTGTCGGCAACGAAGGAGGGCAGGTCGAGAGTCTTCTCGTCGAACCCGGCATCGCCGGCGCCGAAAGGCTTCCAGCCGATGGCGCCGATCCTGTGGCCGGGCTTCAGGCCGCAGCCGGCGAGGATGTCAGGTAGAGCATCCGAGCGGTCGCGTGGTTGCGCCGGCAGTGAGAAGGTCTGGTAGAGAACGCGCTCGTAGGGCCCATCGCAGATTTCGGCGTAGCCCCAGCCTTCATTGCCGACGAGAAGTCGTGGTCGCTTGCCGGGAACGATGACCAGCAATGTCTCCTCGAAGCGCGGATCGTAGCCTGAGAGATAGGCGACGTTGGCGGCATGCTCGCGGTCGCCATAGACGGCGAATGCATCGAAACCGGCCTTGGCCCCGCGCGCCATCAGCGCATCGATGCGCGCTTCATGGGTATTTCGGGCAACCAGCGGCATCACCGTCGGTTCGCCGAATTCCGGCAGCGACATGGATTTCAGACCGACCGATGCAACAGGCATGAACAAACGCCCCCAAGTGCTTGCAAGGATTCTGCGAATGCCCTTTGCGCAAGGGCATGAAGGGCCGGACAATGGCGTTGCGGAGCCGGATATGCAATAGGCAGGATCGGCTGCGCCAGATCAGCGTGCAACAGATAGGCGCTGTGCGGCTAGATCGATAACAGGTCTGTACGAAACATGCGGCACAAGGTGGCTTTTCGATGAGCAGTTTTTCCTCCCGCGTCGCCGTTGCTGCCGCCGCGATCCGCCAGATCTTTCCTGAAACGCCGCTACAGGAAAACGACTACCTGTCGAAAAAGACCGGCGCTCGGGTGCTGCTGAAGCGCGAGGATTTGAGCCCGGTGCGCTCCTACAAGATCCGCGGCGCCTTCAACTTCTTCCGCAAGGCGCTTGCCGCTGGCAACCAGGCTGACTTGTTCGTCTGCGCGTCGGCCGGCAACCATGCACAGGGTTTCGCGTTCGTCTGCCGTCATTTCGGAAAAAAAGGCGTGGTGTTCATGCCGGTGACGACGCCGCAACAGAAGATCGACAAGACCAGGCTGTTCGGCGGCGATTTCGTCGAGATCAGGCTGGTCGGCGACTTTTTCGACGACTGCTATCGCGCCGCCTTCGAATTCACCGAAAGCTCCGGTGCCCACATGGTGCCGCCCTTCGACCACAAGGACATCATCGAGGGGCAGGCGACGGTGGCCTATGAGATCGCGGACCAGATGGCCGGTGCGCGCATGCCTGACATCATCATGCTGCCGGTCGGTGGCGGCGGGCTTGCCGCCGGCGTCACCCACTATTTCGCCGATCAGGGCAGGGAGGCGCGTTTCGTCTTCTGCGAGCCGGCCGGGGCGCCGAGCCTGCACGACAGCCTCGCGGCCGGAAAGCGGCTGAAGCTCGCCAAGGTCGACAACTTCGTCGACGGCGCGGCGGTGGCCGAAATCGGTCGCGAACCCTTGCGGCATCTCAAGGAATTCGCCGCTGACACGGTGCGGTTGATCCCGGAAAATCGGCTCTGCGCGACCATGATCGAGATGCTCAATATCGAAGGCGTCGTGCTCGAGCCGGCCGGTGCGCTGGCGATCGATGCGCTGAAGGATTTTTCCAGGAAGGAAATCCGCGGCAAGACCATCGTCGCCGTGGTCTCGGGCGGCAATTTCGATTTCGAGCGGCTGCCGGACGTCAAGGAAAGGGCGCTACGCTTCGAGGGCCTGAAGAAGTACTTCATCATCCGCTTCCCGCAACGCCCTGGCGCGCTGCGCGACTTCCTCGAAATGCTGGGTCCGGACGACGACATCGCGCGCTTTGAATATCTGAAGAAGTCGGCGCGGAATTTCGGCTCGGTTCTGATCGGCATCGAAACCAAGGACCGCCGCAATTTCGACCTGCTGAAGGCAAATTTCGAGGCCGAAGGCGTCCAGTATCAGGATATCACCGACAACGAGACATTGGCGGGATTCATCATATGAGCGGTAAGGTTTTCATCGCGCTGTTTTCCGGCATCAATGTCGGCGGCAACCGCATCGTCAAGATGGCGGAGCTCAGGTCGTTCTTCGAGGACCTCGGCTTTTCCGATGTCGCCACCTATGTGCAGAGCGGCAATGCCGTGTTCCGGGCCGGCAAGGGCGACGCGGCAGCGCTGACCAAGCAGATCGAAACGGCCTTCGAGAAGAAATGGGGTTTTCATTCGCGCATCATGGTGCGCGATCTCCCATGGTTCGAACGTCTGGTGCGTGAAAATCCCTACCCGGAAGCGGCCGCCGACCACACCAAGCTCCATGCCTATGCGTTGGAGCGTGAGCCGACCGTCTACGAGGTGGCGCGGCTGGCCGAAAAGTGCACCGGTCCCGAACGCTTCGAGGTAAAGGGCGACGTGCTCTACCTCAGCGCGCCCGATGGGCTCGGCAAATCCGTGTTTGCCAACCTCATTCCGCGCGTTCTGAAGGTGCCGGGCACCGCGCGCAACTGGCGCTCGGTGCTGGCGCTGCTGGAGATGGCCGGTCAGGCCGGCAAGAACTAGATCACGCCGCCGGCTTCCAGTCGAAGGTCAGTTCCTCGCGGAAGGCGAAGCGCTTGATGTGATCGGCGACCACGCTTTCCAGGCGCTCGAGCGATCCTGCCTCATCGGTCGACACCGTGATGTGCAGCACGGCCGCATCGGCATCCATGACGGTGCGGCCGAGCGAGAGATCGATCGCGCCATGGTGCGGATCGAACTCGACCGGGAATTTGTGTGCCCAATGCTTGCACAATTGCTGCAGGTAACGGCTGGCATGTTCGGTGGCGACGTCGGCATGGCTGGACGGCATGGGGAATTCTCCGCGGGCGGGTGCCCGTTCGCATGACAATGGGCCGGCGCTGGTGCCGGCACGACATCTCACAGATAGGCATTGTCTCGCCGAGCGCCAAAGGGTTGCCGGGCGATGTCCGCCCGGTGCCGGCTCAACGCCTACCAGCTTCCGGTGTTCGCCATCGAAGCCCAGGGTTCGGCCTTGGCCTTGGCCGGGCCTTTCTGCAAAAGCTCGATCGAGATGCCGTCCGGCGACCTGATGAAGGCCATGTTGCCGTCGCGCGGCGGCCGGTTGATGATGACGCCATTGTCCATCAGGTGCTGGCAGGTGGCGTAGATGTCGTCGACCTCATAGGCGAGGTGGCCGAAATTGCGCCCGCCCTTGTAGTCTTCGGGGTCCCAGTTGTAGGTGAGTTCGATCAGCGGCGCCTTCTCGTCGATGCCGCTCTGCTCGTCTTCGGAGGCGGCAAGGAAGATCAGCGTGAAGCGGCCCTGTTCGTTTTCATAGCGGCGGACTTCCTTAAGCCCGAGCTTGTTGCAGTAGAAATCGAGCGAGGCATCGACATCGGCGACGCGGACCATGGTGTGCAGATAGCGCATGTGTTTTCCTCGTTCTGTTGGGATGCGGCGCAACATAGGGTCGACCCGCTCAAAGGGCAATCTGCCGGCCGCGGGCAATGCCGGCAAAGAACAAATCCGGTATTCGCGCAATGAACCGTGAAAAAAGGCACGGCAGGTCTTGCACACACCGGAAGCCGCAGTGTTAATCTGGTGTCAAGAATCAGTTGCGGTGTTCTTGCAAAAAAGGGGGCATTCTTATGGGGGAAAAGGCCTCTTTGACGGGGCGGGCCGGAACCCTTGGCGACGCCTTGAAGCGCGATGAAGGCGGCGATGCCGCCGACCTGACCGAAATTGCCGGCGCCATCAAGTGGTTCGATGTGGCCAAGGGCTACGGGTTCATCCTTCCCGATGACGGTGTCTCGGGCGATATCCTCCTCCATGTGACATGCCTTCGAAAAGACGGCTTTCAGACAGCCTTGGAAGGGGCGCGCGTCGTCTGCCTGGTCAAACAGGGCGATCGCGGTCTGCAGGCCTTCCGCGTGCTGTCTATGGATGTCACCACCGCTGTCCATCCCGCGGAAATGCAGGAACAGCGCACCCATGTCGCGGTGACGCCGGAGAGCGGGCTCGAACGCGCTTTGGTCAAGTGGTTCAACCGCACCAAGGGTTTCGGATTCCTGACGCGTGGCGAGGGCACCGAGGACATCTTTGTCCATATGGAGACCTTGCGCCGCTACGGCATCACCGAGCTTCGGCCGGGGCAGGTTGTGCTTGTCCGTTTCGGTCGTGGTGACAAAGGCCTTATGGCCGCCGAAATTCACCCCGATATGGGCACCTTGCCGGTCTCGCACTAGGGCGATCCCGGCCGAGGATTTCATATGGCTCACAAGAACTGGCTGACGGCGGGCGTGTTGTGCGCCGCTGCTGCCGTCATCATCGCCGCAGGCGCCTTCTTCTATTTCCAGGTCCCCAGCGCGGCCGACGGCCGGGCGATGATCCTTCCTGTCGACCCGACGCCGCTGGTCGCGGTGACGAAACAAGGTGAACGCTCCTTCTCGATCGAAGTCGCCGACACCGAGGCCGAGCGTGAGGCCGGCCTGATGTTTCGTGAGGACATGGCTGCCAATCATGGCATGCTGTTCGTCTTCGACGAGACACGTGATGTCAGTTTCTGGATGAAGAACACGCCGATGCCGCTCGACCTGATCTTTGTCGGCCAGGACGGCAGGATCCGCGCGATTAAGCAAGGGGAGCCGCAATCCGAGGCGATTGTGTCGCCCGGTGAGCCGGTCCGCTTCGTACTTGAGCTCAAGGCCGGCACGGCCGCCAAGGACGGTATCGTGGACGGCGATCTGTTGCGCCATCCCGTGATCGGCACCGCGCCGGGTCCCGGCATGCCGCCGGCGGACAAGGGCGATTCTCCGAACGTCGATTCCGACTGAGAGCAGGGGATCGCCTTCCGATGCAGTTTTTTTCCCATGACGGGTTCGATCTTGCCTTCCTAGACCGCCAGCCGGCGTCAGGCGAGGGCGATCCCGTACTCATGATCCACGGCTTCGCTTCGAGCCATTATGTCAACTGGGTGTCGCCCGGCTGGTTCAAGACGCTCAACGACGCCGGCTATCGCGCCATCGCCTTCGACAATCGCGGCCACGGCTCGTCATCCAAGAGCTATGACGAGGCCGATTATACACCCGCGAAAATGGCGTCCGATGCCGCCGCCTTGCTCGACCATCTCGGCATCGAACGGGCCCATGTCATGGGCTATTCGATGGGCGCGCGCATCGCGGCGTTCCTGGCCCTTTCCGATCCGGACAAGGTGGCGACGCTGGTTTTTGGCGGCCTTGGCATCGGCATGATCGACGGCGTCGGCGACTGGGATCCGATTGCCGCGGCCCTGCTTGCCGAGGATCCAGCCGCGACCACCCATCCGCGCGGCCGCTCCTTTCGCGCCTTCGCCGACCAGACCCGCAGCGACCGCCGGGCGCTTGCCGCCTGCATCGCCAAATCCCGGGAATTGCTTGATGAGGCGGACATTGCCCGCATCGCCCAGCCGACGCTGGTTGCCGTCGGCACGACAGACGATATCGGCGGCTCGCCCGACGAGCTTGCCGCCTTGATGCCGAACGCCAGGGCTTTTCACATCGAAGGCCGCGACCACATGCTGGCGGTCGGGGACAAGACCTTCAAGCAACGCGTGCTGGAGTTCTACGCCGAAAATCCGCTTTGAGCCGCCGCACTGGTACTTTCGCCTAGTCCGGTGCCCTTGCTGCCTGGACAGACTTCGCCAGTACGCACAGCAATTCGAACATCATCGTGGCACCCGCCAGCGCCGTCATGCCGGCGAGATCGAATGGCGGCGCCACTTCCACGACGTCGGCGCCGACAATGTTCAGCCCGTCGAGCAGGCGCACCATTTCCTGCGCCTCGCGGGTGGTGAAGCCACCGAGCTCGGGCGTGCCTGTTCCCGGCGCCATCGACGGGTCGATGCAGTCGATGTCGAAAGTCACATAGGTCGGGCCGGTTCCGGCGATGGCGCGCGCTTCCTCCATGACGCTGGCGGCACCCCGCCTGACGAATTCCTCCATGTAGATGATGCGAATGCCCTGGGCGACCGCCCAGTCGTGCTCGCCGGGCTCGTAGATCGAGCCGCGAATGCCGATCTGAACGACCCGTTTCGGGTCGAGCAGG
This sequence comes from Mesorhizobium sp. B2-1-3A, assembly GCF_006442655.1. NCBI lineage: Bacteria > Pseudomonadati > Pseudomonadota > Alphaproteobacteria > Hyphomicrobiales > Phyllobacteriaceae > Mesorhizobium > Mesorhizobium sp. B2-1-3A. The sequence continues at coordinate 68,475 of NZ_VFWK01000001.1, read as the reverse complement.
CCTTCCTCGATGGCACGGCGGAATGGCGTGCCGTGCGTATAAGGGTTGTCGCCGAAATAGCGGTCGTTGGTGTCGGAATGCGCATCGAAATGGATCATGCCGACCGCACGCTCCCTGGCGACGGCGCGCAGCACCGGCAGCGTCGTCAGGTGGTCGCCGCCGGCGGCAAGCGGAATGGCGCCTGCCGTCACGATCGCAGCGATGCCTTCCTCGATGCGCTTCAACCCGTCTAGGAGATTGATCGGATTGACCGAGAGGTCGCCGACATCGGCGACATTGGCGATGCTGAACGGTTCGGTCCCCGAAACGTGGTGGACGCGCCGCATGAGGCTCGACTGGTTGCGGATCTCTCGCGGGCCGTGGCGGGCGCCGGCGCGGTTGGTCGTGCCGCCATCCCACGGTATGCCGACGAGAGCGATATCGAGTCCTTCGGCGCTCGCCACCGCCGGCAGCCGCATGAAGGTCGACAGCCCGGCAAAGCGGGGAACGGCCGAGGCATCGACCGGCTGGAAGAAATTGCTGCTCATAATGTCGGCACCTCAGAAGAATTCACGTTTGACGATTTCGGCGTCTCGCAGTTCTGCCTTCTTTGGCCGGATGCGAAAGCCGGGAGAACCAGAGCGAAAATCACGACGGCTTTTGCAGGGTCTCCAGCGAGCGCGCCATGTTCAGCCTGGCCTGAGGCTCGAAGCGCTGGCGAAATTCCGGCGTGTGGAAGATGTGCGGGCGGGCAAGGAAATCCTTCAGCACGGCTGCCCGTCCGGCACGCCACATCGGCTCCTCCACCCAGCCATATTCGTGGCGGACCGCGCGTTCATAAGCGTCGAAAGCATTAGGCGCGCTACCCAGGACCGACAGGTCCATGTCGAGGAAGAGGCTGGCGTCGCGTGTTGCCGCCGCGTTGTCGAACAAAGGCAGTTGGTGCGTGGCGGTGGCGAGGATCATCGCGCTGATGCGGTTCAGGCGTCCGGCATCGGTGCTGCCCGCGAGCTTTTTCTCGGCAAGAGCGGCACTTCTGGCCTCATTGTCCTTGGCCCTGCTGTCATAGATCGCGTCGTGGAACCAGATTGCCGCTTCAACAGCTTCGGGGTCATGCAGCGACGCTCGATAGTCGCCGGCCAACGCCAGCATCGCCTCGATATGGGCGAGGTTGTGGTAGTGGCGATCCTCGGCTCGGTAGAGCGCCGAGAGTTCCTGTTTCAGCGGTTCGGCGATCAAGAACTGGTCTTTCATTTTCGTCATCCGTCCAGTTAATCGATCTCAGCCTCTTCGAGCCAATCATTTCGAACCTTGCACGGGCCGGGGCTCTGGAGAATGTTGCCATCCCAGGAATATCCAACCAGGAGGCTGACATGACCAATACGCCTGGCAGCGAGAACCCCAGACCGGGGACCATCGACATGAAGCTTGAGGCCGTCATCATTGCCGTTGCGGATGCGGATCGGTCCAAGCGTTTTTACAGTGGCCTGGGTTGGCGGCTCGACGCGGACTTCGTCGTCGGCGATGCGTTTCGAGTTGTGCAGTTCACGCCACCGGGTTCGCCCTGCTCGATCCATTTCGGCAAGGGTCTGACATCAGCCGCGCCAGGCTCGGCCAAGGGGCTTTATCTCGTGGTATCCGATATCGAGGCGGCGCACGCCGAACTCGTGGCGCGCGGCGTCGAGGCGAGCGAGGTGTTCCACCGCACGGGGCCTGGCCAGCCGCCGGTCAGTGGCCGGCATCCGGAAGGGCGCAGCTATTCCTCCTATGTCACGTTCAGTGATCCCGACGGCAACGGCTTCATCCTGCAGGAAATCACCCAGCGATTGCCTGGACGCGTCGATCCCAGCGATACGGTGTTCACGTCGTCGGGCGAGCTCGCCGCGGCGCTGCGACGTGCGGCGGCAGCACACGGCGAACACGAGAAACGGACCGGCGGACAGCATGATGTGAACTGGCCCGACTGGTATGCCGAATACATGGTGGCCGAACAGGCCGGCACGTCGCTGCCGACTTGAACTGCGTCGATCTCGGCGCGGCGTCATCGGCGCCGCGCTGACCGTGCCCGCCACCAGATCGTCCTACGCCTTGCCGGCAACTGGCGCGGACGGCCGCTTTCCGGGGGCTCGGCGATCAAGGGTTCGTTTTCCATGGCTGCTTGAATTCCTGCGAACCAAATCCATTTGACGAAGCACTAAGGAAAATTGAGTTCAATCGTGCTATGATCTGTCCTATATGTGCGGCCAGACAGCAGGCAAGCCAGCAGGACGCAGGACGAGACGTCGATGAACAGCATCAGCATTTCCCGCCACAGCGCGTTGCAGCCGGTCGATCCGATCTGGCGTTCGATCCGCGACGAGGCGATGGACGCGGTCAACCGCGATCCGTTGCTCGCCGCCTTCCTCTATTCGACGATCCTCAACCAGGAGAGCCTGGAAGAGGCCGTCATTCACCGGATCGCCGAACGGCTTGCCCATCAGGATATCGGCTCCGACCTCATCCGCCAGACCTTCAAGACCATGCTGACCGACGACAAGGACTGGCCGACCACCGTGCGCGTCGACATCCAGGCCTACTATGACCGCGACCCGGCTTGCGACCGGTTCATCATGCCGGTGCTGTATTTCAAGGGTTTTCACGCCATCCAGACCCATCGGCTGGCGCACTGGCTGTGGAACCAGGGCCGCAAGGACTTCGCGCTCTACCTGCAGAGCCGTTCGTCCTCGGTCTTCCAGACCGACATCAATCCGGCCGCACGCATCGGCAAGGGCATCTTCATCGATCACGCCACCGGCTTGGTCGTCGGCGAGACCGCGGTGATCGAGGACGATGTATCGATCCTGCACGGCGTGACGCTGGGCGGCACCGGCAAGGCCGGTGGCGACCGCCACCCCAAGATCCGCCGTGGTGTGCTGATTGGCGCAGGCGCCAAGATTCTCGGCAACATCGAGATCGGCCATTGCTCCAAGGTCGCCGCCGGATCGGTGGTGCTGTCGCCCGTGCCGCACAACAAGACGGTTGCCGGCGTGCCGGCCCGCGTGGTTGGCGAGACCGGCTGCGACCAGCCTTCGCGCCAGATGGACCAGCTCCTGCCGTCGCAGAAGATGGACCAGGTGATCAGTTTCGACATCTGATTTCCGCGCCGGCGCGCTGTCCGGCGTGATTGCGATTTTGCCCGGTAGCCGCCGCTTCCGGTGCAATACGGCCGGCTTGCCTTTACATCGCCATTGTCGACGTGCCAGAAGCGCCCTTCAAACCAGCAAGCCCGATGATCGGAGAAGACTGTTGAAGCCGGACGAAATCAGAAAGCTGGACGCCTATTTCAAGCGCGTCTTCCAGAACCCCAAGCTTGAGGTCAAGGCACGGCCGCGCAAGGAAGATTCGGCCGAAGTCTATGTCGGTGACGAGTTCCTCGGCATCGTCTTCAAGGACGAGGATGACGGCGACTACAATTTCTCGATGGCGATCCTCGACATCGATCTGGGCTGAGCCCGCAATCCAAAGACAGGCCGCGCCGGGCGTGGCCTGTCTTTGTCTGTCAATGTCCGGTTTTCAGGAATCGCCCGGTCTCGGCCGTGATCGCCGCGTCGAGCGTCTGCCAGTCACCGAGGAATTCCTTGGGAAAACGGTAGGTGAGGCTGAGATCGTTGCCGACATGGACGTCCCGCTCGCAAGGCGCCAGGGATTGACCGGCACTCGGCCCGCTCAGGCAGCGGGCGACGAAGGGATCCTTGCCCGGGCGCTTGCCGACCACCAGCACCTCGTTCAGATACCCTGATTTCTCGTTGAAACCGTAGACCATCGTGCCGCCAGGTCCCGGAATGCCGGGCTGGACGATGAGCGCGCTGTAGATCGGCGCGAACCGGCCACTCATGTCGCGCGACATCATCTGTGGTTCGAAGGACAGGAAGACGATGTTCCTGTTGGCTTCTGAGTGGTTGAAATCGTCGCGAGCCGCCTCGCTGTAGCCGTCCATCTGGGGATAGCGCAGATAAAGGTCGAGACGCGAGGCGATGCCGTCGCGCCGGGCCTGGGCGAAACGGATGAAATTGGCCGGCACCGCGATGACATTGTTGCCGATGACGACCTGGCGGATGGTGGGATCATCCGTGTATCCGGCCATGGCGATCGAATGGCCGAACCATTTGCCGCCAAGGCTGATCGCCACGGACAGCAAGGCAAGTGCGGCGAAGGCGTAGAACACCCGTTTCATCAACATGGAATCGACCACGGTGAGTTCCGGGCCGTCGGCGATCGCTGCCTGCTTCATCTCGGTCCTCATCGCAACCGCCCGTCCGCCATTCCAGCTGTGCCTCGGCGGCACACATCGCACGGCACGGCTCTTGCAGCCTTCCTGAAACGACTGTGCGATTTCATGGTAAATGGAAGGTTAAGATGGCCCAGATGGAACTCTTCCTGTTTGCTTTTGCCGTCGGGCTGACGGTTTGCGGGCTGACGGGCTCGACGATGGAACTGATGTCAGGCCGCAAGGTCGCCTTTACCGAGCCCTACGTATCATCCTCGCATGTGCTGCGCTCGCTGGCAGCCACGGCTGGCGCCGGGCCGTTCATGCTGGTCAACGATGCCCTCGATGCCCGGCGGGAGGGTCGCATTTCGACCGTCGCGCTCTTGTCATGCGGTTGCACGGCGATTGCCTGGTCCCTGGCGCTGGGCATTGTCACGCTCGCCATTGCCTCATGGACGATCAGTCTCCTAGGGTCCGGCATCTGAGACGATTCGGAGACCGACAATGCCGCTTTATGCGATCGACGGAGCAGAGCCCAACTTCGAGGATGCGGATTCAAACTGGATCGCGCCCGATGCGACGCTGATCGGCAATGTGCGCGTCGGCCGCAATGCCGGCTTCTGGTTTGGCGTCGTCATTCGCGGCGACAACGAACCTGTTGTGATCGGCGCCGACACCAATGTGCAGGAACACACGGTCATGCACACCGATCCCGGCTTTCCGCTGACCATCGGCGAAGGTTGCACTATCGGCCACCGGGCCATGCTGCATGGCTGCACCATCGGCGACAACAGTCTGATCGGCATGGGCGCCATTGTGCTGAACGGCGCCAGGATCGGCAGGAATTCGCTCGTTGGCGCCGGTGCGCTGGTGACCGAAGGCAAGGAATTTCCCGACAATTCGCTGATCGTCGGCTCGCCGGCCAAGGCGATCAGGGTACTGGATGACGCGGCCGTCGCCAGGCTTCGGGGCTCGGCCGCGCACTACGTCGCCAACGGCAAACGTTTCAAGGCGGGGTTGAAGAAGCTCTGAGGTCACGATCCAGCCGGCAGTTGCGAGGACGGCTGTCCCGCATCGATCAGGCGGATTTGTTTTTTCCTTTCCTCGCGGTCGCAGGCTTGATTCGAATGCGCATGGCTCCCCCTTTGGGCGCTTCGATCTCGAATTCGGCTGTATTCCTCACCAGGTCACTCAGTTTGCCGAAACCATAGGTGCGAGGGTCAAAGTCGGAGAAGAGGTTCGAAAGCTGCTTTCCGAACGTGCCGAGCAGCACCCAGCCGTCTTCGCTGTCCATCTGGCCGATGACTTTCTTGAGTATCGGCAGCGCGGCACTGGATGATTGAAGCGGCTTCGATGCGGGCGCGGCGTCCGGGATGTTCGCCGGGCCACGTAGAAGGTTTTCGGTGTAGATGAACCGGCGGCAAGCCTGCCGAAAGCTCTCCGGGGTTTTCTGCTCTCCGAACCCAAAGACATCGACACCCTGTTCGCGTATGCGCGCAGCAAGCCGCGTGAAATCGCTGTCGGAAGAAACCAGGCAGAAACCGTCGAAACGGCCGCTATGGAGCAGGTCCATCGCGTCGATCACCAGTGTAATATCGGAAGCATTCTTGCCAGTGGTATAAGCGAACTGCTGCTGCGGAATGATCGCGTGCTTCGCCAATATGTCTGCCCAACTCTTGGACCGTGTGCTGGAGAAGTCGCCATATATACGGCGTACGCTGGCCTCGCCGATCTTCGCGATCTCCTCGAACAAACCGTCGGCGATCTTGGCGGAGGTGTTGTCCGCGTCGATAAGAACCGCAAGACGCGGTGATCGAGCTTCGGTCGGCATAAGGCCTCCTGCTGCTGATATCCTCTGGAGATATGGCGGCGCGAATGCACATGCCATGGAAATTGGGATCAATTTTAGCAGCTATCCCGGAAATGGCGGAGCCGGCCCGGGGACGGGGCCGGCTCCTTTGACCCGGTCGTTGGGGACGGGGAGGGTGGGGACTCGACCGGGTTTCTCCTCAAGCGCGTCGCGATGCGCTTAACCTCTGTTCCATGCATGCCGCAAACCGCTGCCCCTTTGGGCGGCATGCACTGGCGCTCTAGCGGACGCTGGCGACCGCGTCGGAACGGCCGTCGTTGATCGTCACCCAAACGCCGGAATTTTCCGTCGATTGACGCTTGAGATAGGTGTAGTCGGTGTCCGTCCAGGACAGCACCTTGGTTTCTAGATTGTCGAGGATGAACTCGCCGAGGCTGGTGCGCACGGTCAGCACGGCGTGACCGTCGCCATTCGGCTGGCGTGCAACCGTCATCAGCAGATCACCCGCCGGCACGCCTGCGTCCATCAGTTCGCGGCGCTTCTCCAGCGCGTAGTCCTCGCAATCGCCATAGCCGTTGTCGGGGTAGGCCCAGTACTCCTCGACACCGTAATTTTCCATGTCGGTGCGCGGCTTGATGCGGGTATTGACCGAATTGTTGATGCTGACGATCGTCGCCCAGAGTTTGCGGCTCAGGTCGACTGGCGCGCCCTTGGGCGTCTTCTCGTTGCATTCGCCAGGGATGCGCTGGCAGAATTCGTAATGGCCAACAGGCTGCGTGGTACGGCCGCCGGTGTGCATATAGGCCGGTCCCGCGGCATATGCTGATCCCCAGGCGGAAAGCTGCATCGCCATTGCCATCAGCAACAGCTTGCCCCTCGTTTCTTTCATTTCTAGTCTCCCCGTTCGAAGGAGACATTGCCACATGTGGATTTATTTGACGCAAAGGCGCGAAGCAGACTTTAAGTAAAACGCCAGTAGAATAAATATAAAATTTGAATCATTTTAGTATTTAATTGTTTGGATTATCGGCTTGTCAAAGGCGTGAGGGCTTCGCTGCCCATGGGGCGGATGGCCACCTTTGGGCTGCCGCGCGGTTCAGCCGCTTCCGGGAATTTCTTGGGTGATTGCTGCAACAAAAAACCGGCCGCGAAGGGCCGGTTTGATTGCCTGTCCGTGCCGGTCAGGCGCGCGGCGTGTTGAATTCGGAATCGAGCGTTTCGGGACGTTGGATGACGGCGAATTCGATGGCGACGCCATCCTCGAAATGACGAACGACTTGCCCACGCATGGTGCCCAGCATGACCTGGACGCCGATCGCCGGCTTGACGTCGATCTCGATCGCCGCGCCCGACAGCGACAGATCGATGATCCTGCACTGGTACTGACGGCCGTCGGTGAGTTGCAACACGCTGGTCGGGTTGCGCGGCGCGACGCGCTCGTGCCGGCGGTCTTCCGGCAGGTCGAGTTCATGCTTGTTGGCCAGCCAGGTCAGCTGCGCCGCCAGCTTGTCCTTCTTGCGGTCGGAAGCAATGACCGTCATCGCGAAGCCGTCCTGCAGAGTGCGTGTGACGACGCCTTCGATGCGGCCGATATGGTCGATATAGGCGATCACTTTTTCGCCGGGCATGCCGATGCGATCGGTGCGGAGCGCGACGTTGCCGGGCGACATGTCGACGACCTGGCAAGGATGCTCGGTGCGGTCTTCCAGCATGAATCGTCCGTATATCTTGACCCGGACGCGCTGAAAGTTACGCCTTTCAGCTTGGGACGGCGCATAGTCGACCGCCGCTGACCTCATGACTGCCTACACCCCGTTTGGCATTCCCGCGCGTCGATGCGAAGGACTTCATGGGAGAATTACAACAAAGCAGGTTAACAAAGGGGAAAAACGAGCCTGCGGGACCCGAGGGATGATCAACTATTCCTCGCGCCCGCCGTCGAAGACGACGAGATGGCGGATGCGGCGCGCCCGGCCAAGCGCCGAGATCGTTTCGGGCGCATCGAGTTCGGCCGGAACAAGCGAGGGGACGTCGATCGCCGGACGGTTGTTGAGCAGCTCTTTCTCCGGATCGATGACACGGATCGAATCGATCAGTGCGTCCGTGATCGGGTCGGCACCCAGCCAGAATGGTTTCTCCACGGCGCTGACCACGCCAAGGCAGCGCTGGTTTTCGATGCCACCGTCAAGCGGCAAGGCAAGCAGTTCGAATTTGTTCGAGCGACCGTTGCGGCTGAAGCCCTCGAATATGATCAACACGACCGATTTCTGATCGAAAACCCCATGAATCAGCCTTGAAACCAGGCGCTGATCCTTCTCGCGCCACAGTGACGGGAAGGAGAAACCCTTCAGTTCGCGGCCATAGCAGGCGCAGAGCCTGGTGCCGGCCAGGCGGAACACGGGTTGCCCGCGGGTGTCCCTTTCCAGGATGAACGTATCGGCCAGCAGCGACTTGATATCGGCCGGTTCGACTTCCGATCGCTTCGGGGCAGGGCGTCCGACACGCAGGCGGTTCCAATATTGGAACAGCGTGATCGATCCGTTTTGGTTCATGTTATGCTGCTCCGCGCATTCTGTCGTCTGATGTCCCATCGGTGAACAGAAGGGCGCCCTCCGATGACCTACATGCGTTGCGGAGCAGGAAGCGTGCCAGCGTCGTTAACACTTGTTCACGGGTCGGGACCGTTAAGGTTAACAACTGGTTTACGTTGCGCCCGGGCAGGCCCTGTGGCACACCAAAACCACTCCAGAAGCGGTCGTTTCGCGACGATCGGCAGCACTTCAGTCAAGAGTTTTAGGGGAGCAGGGGGCTCGACCGGCCGTTCAAGGGAAACCTTGGACGGCTTCTTTTTTGATTCGCGCCAGGGCGATTCGCTGTTTGCGGTTCCATTGACCATGATCTAGATGCTGGCCAGATCGAACCAGCCCCCAGATCGAACCCAGCAGAGTGCGATTGCAGATGAGCGAACCGCAAGATCCTTCCGAGGCCGAACACGCCGAACCGATGCCGGAGCCCCGGCGCGAGCCGGTGTTCAATCTGCCGCCCGTCGTGCTGGCGGTGATCGGCATTTGCGCGGTCGTTTTCCTGCTGCAGCAATATGTGCTGAACGACGCGCAACAGATGACGTTGTTGTACGACGGGGCCTTCATCCCGGTTCTCTACACCGGCCAATACGGCTTCGACTGGTTCCTGCTCACGCGGCCTTTCACCTATGCCTTCATGCATGGCGGTTTTGCCCATATCGCCATCAATATGGTCTGGCTCGCCGCCTTTGGCTCGCCATTGGCCAATCGTCTCGGCGGGCTCTGGTTCGCCCTGTTCTTCGCGGCCACCGGACTGGCTTCCGTGGCGCTTTTCTGGGCCATGCACCCCTATGGCGAGGCACCACTGGTCGGCGCATCCGGCGCCATATCAGGCATGATGGGGGCCGCGGCGCGTTTTGGTTTTCGCACCGACCGGTCGGCCGGCAAGGCTGCCTTCGCTGGCCCCGTGCTGCCGATCGCAACTGTCCTGCGCTTGCGCGGCGTCGTGATCTTTCTCGCCGTGTGGATGATCATCAATCTCGCCACCGGCCTGCTCGGCTTTGCCCCTGGAGTAGACGGACAGATCGCCTGGGAGGCCCATATTGGCGGCTTCGTCGCCGGCTTCTTCGGCCTGCGCTGGTTCGACCGGCGATGGCAGCCCTCCGAATGGGAGGCCACCGACCGCGGCACTTGAAATGCAGCCGATCACGGCGCACGATGTTCACTCTTACGTGAAAGCCGGTCTGGGCAGGGGGCCGGCAGGCGAAGCAGAGGAGGACGCCATGACGGTTAAGGCAATTCTGGAAAGAAAAGGCCATGACGTATTGACGCTCGGGCCGAATGAAAAGCTCAGCGAAGCCATCCGCATCCTGGCCGAACACAAGATCGGCGCGCTGGTCATCACCAATGGCGATCGCAAGATCGTCGGCATCTTGTCCGAGCGCGACATCGTGCGGGTTGTCGCCAAGGAAGGTGGTGCGGCGCTCGATATTGCGGTGCGCTCGGCGATGACGCCGAAGGTGAAGATCTGCAATGAGAACCACACCGTCAACGAAGTGATGGAGATCATGACCAGGGGCCGCTTCCGCCATCTGCCGGTGGAAAAGGACGGCCTGCTCGATGGCATCGTCTCCATCGGCGACGTGGTCAAGCGCCGCATCGAGGATGTCGAGCGCGAGGCCGACGAGATCAGGGCCTATATCGCCACCGCCTGAACGGTGAACGGAGCCGCCGGCCGGAAACCGGACCGGCGGAACCATATGCTATCTGTTGTCGAGTTCGGAGCGCACGAGCTCGAGCCCGCGCCTTGTGATGCGGTAGGGACCGCCGCCAGACGACGAAACCGCCTTCTTGCGTTTCAGCTTTCGAAACAGGTCGAGATCAACGCCCGGATAGTGCCAGCCGTCGCGGGTCAGGCATTTGACGGAGGCGATCCGTTTCTTCTGGTTCTTTTCAATTTCAATGCGTCCGCCCTGCGCAAGCAGGTGCAGGATGCGCTGTTCAGTGCGCGAAATATCCATGTGGAGAGTTTTCCGGGAAAACAAAAAATGCCGCCGCCGCGAAGCTTCGCGGCACGGGGTTTCAGGTTTTCTGCCCTGCCTCGCTACGAGGTCAGGGCCCTACCGGGACTGAGCGTAAGTGGACATCCACTCTCCATTGGGATGGGCGTCCTATAGGCGAAGGCGGCTGAAAAGGCCAGCCTGCGGCTTTGCGCTTGTCTCTTTTGGCGGTTTGCACTAGCGAAGGCCAACACTCAAATTTGCGAAAATCGCAATCTTCGCGAGCTAGAAGCGCAGGCCACCATGACCCTCATCGATACCCGCACGCCCGACGCAAAACGCCTGATCCCCGGCGCCACCGGCGACTGGGAAATCATCATCGGTCTCGAAGTGCACGCGCAGGTCATCTCGGAAGCAAAATTGTTCTCCGGCGCCTCGACCGCTTTCGGTGCGGCCCCCAATGCCAATGTCAGCCTGGTCGATGCGGCAATGCCCGGCATGCTGCCGGTCATCAACGAGGAATGCGTCAAGCAGGCGATCCGCACTGGCCTCGGCCTGAAGGCGCAGATCAACCACAAGTCCGTTTTCGACCGGAAGAACTATTTCTATCCCGATCTGCCGCAGGGCTACCAGATCTCGCAGTTCAAGCAGCCGATCGTCGGCGAGGGCACGGTGATCGTCTCGGTCGGCCCCGACCGCCAGGGCGAGTTCGAGGACATCGAGGTGGGCATCGAGCGGCTGCATCTGGAGCAGGATGCCGGCAAGTCGATGCACGACCAGCATCCGACCATGTCCTATGTCGATCTCAACCGCTCCGGCGTGGCGCTGATGGAGATCGTCTCCAAGCCTGACCTGCGTTCCGGCGATGAGGCCAAGGCCTATGTTACCAAGCTGCGCACCATCATGCGCTATCTCGGTACCTGCGACGGCAACATGGATGAAGGCTCGCTGCGCGCCGACGTCAACGTCTCGGTACGCCGGCCCGGTGGCGAGTTCGGCACGCGCTGCGAGATCAAGAACATGAACTCGATCCGCTTCATCGGCCAGGCCATCGACTATGAGGCGCGCCGCCAGATCGCCATCCTGGAGGACGGCGGCAAGATCGACCAGGAAACGCGGCTGTACGATGCCGTCAAGGGCGAGACGCGCTCCATGCGCTCGAAGGAAGAAGCGCACGACTACCGCTACTTCCCCGATCCCGATCTTCTGCCGCTGGAATTCGACCAGGCCTATGTCGATGCTTTGGCCAAAGGACTGCCGGAACTGCCCGACGACAAGAAGGCGCGGCTGATCACCTCGCTGGGTCTCTCGACCTACGATGCTTCGATCCTGGTCTCGGAAAAGTCGATCGCCGACTATTTCGAGAAGGTGGCCGCCGGACGTGACGGCAAGCTCGCCGCCAACTGGGTCATCAACGACCTGCTCGGTCAATTGAACAAGGCGGGCAAGGACATTGAAAATGCGCCGGTTTCGCCCGACCAGCTTGGCGCCGTCATCGACCTGATCAAGGATGGCACCATCTCCGGCAAGATCGCCAAGGACCTGTTCGAGATCGTCTGGAACGAAGGTGGCGATCCACGCCAACTGGTCGAAAGCCGTGGCTTGAAGCAGGTCACCGATACCGGCGCCATCGAGAAGGCTGTCGACGAGGTGATCGCGGCTAATCCGGACAAGGTCGAACAGGCGCGCGCCAAGCCGACCATGGCCGGCTGGTTCGTCGGCCAGGTGATGAAGGCGACAGGCGGCAAGGCCAACCCGCAGGCGGTCAACGACCTCGTCAAGGCCAAGCTCGGCATACCGGATCAATGAGCGGAGACGCAAAGCCGGGCAACCCGGCAAGCGTCTCGTCGGTACTGTTGATTGCTGGCGCCGTGCTGCTTTTCGTCGGCACGTCCCTGCACCCGATGCATGAAGATCCGAATGAAGCGCTTGCCGCCTTCGGTGAATATGCTGCCGACCATATCTGGCTCTACAGCCACATGGCACAGCTTGCCGGCGTCTTCGCGATGGTTGCCGGGCTGCTGCTGATCCTTGGTCGTCCGTCCGACGGTCCGCGCCGTGGCTGGACCCTTCTGACGATCGTGTTCGGCGCGGCGTCGCTGGCGGCGGTCGCTGCCTTGCAAGCCGTCGACGGCATTGCGTTGAAGGCGGTGGTCAACGCCTGGGCCGCTGCCGATGCGGCGACAAAGCCGTCGCTGTTCAGTGCCGCCTTCGCCGTGCGCCAGGTCGAAATCGGCTTTGCCGCGATCAGCGCCATTCTGCTCGGCCTGACGGTTCTGCTCGCCAATGTCGCCCTGTATCGGGCCAGGCGCTGTCCGCTGTGGCTGGCGCTGCTTGGCGGCGCAGGCGGCGTAGGCGTTCTGTTCGGCGGCTTGGCCATCGCGGCAACCGGTTTCTCCGGCCTTGCCATGGCGGCCAACATGCCGGGCAGCATGGTGCTGCTGATCTGGGTTGTACTGCTTGCGGCGATCGATTTCAGACGCAATCGCGTCGCGGTCTAGGCGGAGAGAGAACCATGTTCGTCCGCACCGCCGGAGATCGCGACCTCGCCGCCATCCGGGCGCTGCTGGTTGAAACCTGGCATGCGACCTATGACGCCATCTATGGCGCTGCCAAGGTCACCGAAATCACCGACCAATGGCACTCGATTGCTTCTCTGAGAACCAGACTGACACGGCCGAACAGCGAGTTCCTCGTCGCCGATGACGGCAAGCGCATTGGCGGCGTGGCTTTTGCCGAAGGCATTGATGGCGGAGAATTGGTCGTGCTGAAACAGCTCTACGTGCTTCCAGGCCTGCAGGGCAGGGGCATAGGCGGCATGTTGCTCGACGAGATCATCGAGAGTTTCCCTGAAGCTCGCGCCATCCGTCTGGAAGTGGAAGAACAGAACAAGCGTGCAATTGCCTTCTACGAGGCGAACGGCTTCGTGCGATCCGGCGATGCCGGCGAACACACGGGTGCGTCCGGCGAACCGACACTGGTCTATCGCAGGCCGCTTGCCGGCTGACTGCCATCTTCTGGCACTCCAGATCACCTTCTCGCGAGCGGCGCGGCATGCGCCCCGTTTTCGTTTGACGGCCCGAGGGTCACGCACCAAAGCTGCTGCGGCTGACCCTGCGGAAGCCGGAATGGGCTGGCGCGCAAGGCGGCGAGGGGGAACCATGCCAAGCTTGCCGGAACTGATGCCGACGCAGGTGTCGGACGAAACCTTTGGTGGCGTCACCTATCACATTGCGGGCGAACTGGTGCCCGTGCTTTCCGTCGACGTGACACGGATGCCGGTCTATTTCGAGCACCACATCCTGCTGTGGAAAAATTCCACCATCACCATCGGCCTGAAATCGCTCAAAGGCGCGCTGAAGCGCATGATGGCCGGTATGCAGATCTTCGTCACCGAGGCATCGGGGGCGGGCATCATCGCCTTCAGCCGTGACGGGCCCGGCCACATCGTGCCGATCCATCTCAGGCGCGGCGAGGAGATCCAGGTGCGCGAACACCAGTTTCTCGCCGCTACCGGCAATGTCGACTACACATTCGAGCGGGTACGCGGCCTGGCGACGATGCTGTTTGGCCAGAGCGGCTTCTTCATCGACCGTTTTCGCGGCGATACCGGCGACGGCATCGTCTGGCTGCACGGCTACGGCAATGTCTTCGAAAAGACGCTTGCATCAGGCGAGACCATCGACATCGAGCCGGGCGGCTGGCTGTTCAAGGATGCCTCGGTCAGGATGGAAACCAAGATCGACCGCCTGTCGAGCGGCTTCTTCGGAGCCAACATGAATTTCATCGTCAATCGCTTCACCGGCCCTGGCCGGGTCGGCATCCAGTCCATGTATCTGCATATGCCGACAGAGGAGTAGCTCCGACAGGGCTCGGGCAAAAAAGGCAGGTCAGCGTGAGCGCAGCGGCGGTGACAGTTCACGCATCACCAATTCGAGTGTCCGTTGATCGCCCGTTCCCGTCTTGTCGAAGATCGTCGCCAGTTGCGATTTGATGGTGCCGTCGGAAACGCCGCTGGCGGCCGCGATCTGCTGATTGTTTCACTCTGGGCGACCAGTCGTGCCAGTCATGCATCGGTGTTCGCTATGCGCATACCCGTTCTGCTGGGGCCGGCCGATCGGTTCCCAATCCGCTCCTGCGTCATCCCGGCATTTGCTGTGCCGGCTCACGACGGATATGCAGGGACATGATCAAACTGTTCCGCATCGCGGCGCTGGTGCTGCTTGTCATCATCATTTTCGCGACCTTGTCGCCGATCCAGATGAGGCCGCACATAGCCCAGGCGAATATCGAGCGTGCCCTGGCCTATGTGCTGTTGGGCTTCGCCCTGGCGCTCGGCTTCCCCAACCGAGTGTATCAGACCTTGATCTTTGTGGTTGCGACTGCCGGCATACTGGAATTGCTTCAGATCATCGATCCCGGCCGCCACGCGCATCTTGCCGATGCACTCGTGAAAGCATCAGCTGGGATTATTGGGGTCGTCGTGGGGCAGTTATTGATGAGGACCAGCGGGCGAATAGGAGTGAGGGTAGGCGCGGTAGGAAGCCGAATGCAGTCGATCGACCCTTTGCCCTAGGCGGTGGGAACTTCCACATTGTCGATCAGCCGCGTCTTGCCAAGCCAGGCAGCGGCGAGGAGGCGCCCCGTATGGTCGCGGCTCCAAGGTGCAAGCGTCAGGATTTCGCGGGCCTCGACATAGTCGATCTTCTGGAAGCCGGCGGCGATCAGGGCACGACCGGCTTCGCTGGTTGCGTCGTCTCGATGTACGCCGGCCGCCAACGCCGCTGCCGCCTTGCGCAGTATCACGTTGAGTTGGCGAGCGACCGCCAGTTCACCCTCGTCGAGATAGGCATTGCGCGACGACATGGCGAGGCCATGCGCGTCGCGTATGGTCGGGGCACCGATGATCTCGACGGGCAGGTCAAGGTCGCGGCAGAGCTGCCTGACGACGCAAAGCTGCTGATAATCCTTTTCGCCGAAGATCGCGTAGTCTGGCGTGGCTTGGAGGAAGAGCTTGGCCACCACGGTGGCCACGCCTTCGAAAAAGGTCGGGCGAAAGTCCGATTCGAGCCCGGCGGAGGGGCCGCCGACCGAGATCCTGGTGGCAAAGCCGGCGGGATACATCGCGCCAACCGTCGGCGTGAAGGCAAGGTCGGCCTTCACCGTCGCCAGCAGATCCAGGTCGCGGGCAAGCTGTCGCGGGTACTTGTCGAGATCCTCGCTCGGTGCGAACTGCGTCGGGTTGACGAAGATCGACACCACGCAGCGCTCTGCTTTTTCGCGCGCGATCCTGATCAGGGAGAGATGCCCTTCATGCAACGCGCCCATGGTTGGCACCATGGCGACGCGCAAGCCGTCGCGCCGCCAGTCGCGAACCCTGGCGCGAAGTGCGGCAACGCTATCGACGACATCGGGCCGGCTCATGCTCTGTCTCCGCCATTGGTGTTTGAGCCGGAAAAAACATGGGCCGGACCGGGGAATGTCCGGTTTCGCACCTCCGATGCATACTGCTCGGCGGCATGCGCGATCACGCTGCGCAGGTCGGCGTATTCCTTGACGAATTTCGGCACACGGTCGACCGTCAGCCCCACCATGTCGTCGATGACCAGGATCTGGCCATCGCAGTCGCCGCTGGCGCCGATGCCGATGGTTGGAATGGCGATGCGGTGGCTGATGTCGGCGGCGACCGCCTCGATCGTGCCTTCGATGACCACCGAGAACGCGCCGGCCTTTTCGACGGCAAGCGCGTCAGCCATCAACGCCGCAATCGTCTCGTCCGTGCGGCCCTTGATCTTGTAGCCGCCGTCCTTCTCCACCGATTGCGGCAGCAGGCCGATATGGCCCATGACCGGAATGCCGGCGGCCACGATCGCCGCGATCTGCAGGGCCATGTCGACGCCGCCTTCGAGCTTCACCGCCTGGCAGCCGGTCTCGCCAACGATGCGTCGCGCCGAGGCCAGCGCCTGCGCCGCCGAGTCCTCGTAGCTGCCGGCCGGCATGTCGACGACAACACAGGCCCTGGCCGAGCCGCGCATCACGGCTTGCCCATGCGCGATCATCATCTCGAGCGAGGCGCCCAGCGTCGTCTCGTGACCATGCAGGACCATGGCGACGCTGTCGCCGACGAGGAGCAGGTCGACATGGGGATCGAGCAGGCGAGCGACGGGATAGGTGTAGGCCGTGAGGCAGACCAGTGGCGTGCCGCCCTTGCGGCGGCGAATCAGCTCGGCGTCGATCCGAATGTCGGTGGTCGGCAATTTCGTGGCCAATCGTCACCTCCTTCGGCCCATGGCCGGATTGATGCCCGCATGGGCGCGCTGAGCTTTAGAAAGAGCGGAAAGGCTTGGCAAGCGTGCATCCTGCCGCCGCTGGGGATCACAGGCTTGTGTCGCGTCCCTGGCGCGCCATTTGCGCGCTCCCCGCGGCAAAACCCTTGCCTTCCCGAAGGCCTGACGCCATAAGCAGGAAACAGTCGCCGCCGGCGCGAGGGTTCTGAGATGAAGACTTTCCTGACGCAGTTTTTCACCTGGTGGAACAGCCAGACGCTGGGAACACGCCTGCACACCTGGCGGTACGGCAAGAGAGTCGGCCAGGACGAGGCCGGCAATGTCTATTACGAAGGCGGTATCGATTCGGAAGGCCGCACGCGCCGCTGGGTCATCTATCGCAACTATTCCGAAGCCTCTGCCATCCCGCCGGGCTGGCACGGCTGGATCCATCACCGTGTCGACGTCGCGCCGCCCAGTGACGAGTACAAGCCGCGCGACTGGCAGAAGCCGCATCAGCCTAATCTGACCGGCACGCCGGCCGCCTATCGCCCGAAGGGCTCTGTGCTGACGAACCAGCATCGCCCGCAGGTCACGGGTGACTATGACGCCTGGACTCCTGGGTCGTAACGGCCCCGGTCTGTAGCGACACAAGGTGCAGGCCGGTCCTTTATCGCCACAATTGGTGTTTAGCTGCTTGCTGATCAGAAAACGGCGACTAGCCTTGGTGGTTGACGGAATCACCCGGGCGCGAACCACCGGTACCCCTATATGAGCTTTTTCAACCTGATATCGACGGGCGGTCTGACGTTAGCCGCCGGCCTCGCCGTCAGCACCGCGGCATTTGCTGCTTCGCCCGCACCTGCCGCGCCCGCACCCGCGCAGGCGGCCCCCGCGGGGTCGGATCGCATCAGCAACCCGGTCGCCGAGTTCGCCGGCATCGACAAGATCACCGGCCGCATCATCACCTTTGATGTCTATATCGACGAAACGGTGCAGTTCGGCGCTTTGCAGGTGACGCCGCGTGTCTGCTATTCCCGGCCGCAGACAGAGGAACCGAAGACCGATTCTTTCGTCGAAGTCGACGAGATCACGCTCGACCGCAAGATCCGTCGCATCTTCACCGGCTGGATGTTCGCCGAAAGCCCGGGCCTCAATGCTGTCGAACATGCCGTCTATGACGTCTGGCTGAAGGAATGCAAGCAGAAGTCGGATGTCCCTGCGCCCGGCGCCACCAAGGCTGACGCGACCAAGGCCGACGCTTCGAAACCTGCCGCGACCAAGCCTGCCGCGACCAAGCCAGCCGCAGCCAAGCCTGCCGCCACCTCGGATGTTGAACAGTCCGCCCCCACGGAACCGGATACGTCCGACACCAACTGATCCCCCGGAACCGTCGTGTCCATCATGCGTTGGATCACGAACGATTGCGCATCGATGCGCCCGGAGGATAGACCGATGTCGGACAGCAAGCGGATCACGGCCAGCAAGAAAGAGCTGCTTGAGCTCGAAAGAGGGTTCTGGACCGGCGACGCAGCCTACTACGCCGCCAACGCCGATACCGAATGCCTGGTGGCGTTTCCTCAGATGGCACGGGCGATGGACAATGCAGACCTCGCCAAGACCGCGACCAAGCCCAACCGCTGGCGCGATCTCGATATCGAACTCAAGGGAATAATCGAGCCGGGCAGCGATATCATCATGCTGACTTACGAGGCGCACGCGACCCGGGAAAATGGCGAACCCTACGCGGCATTGGTCAGCACTGGCTATGTCCATCGCGTCAACGGCTGGAAGATGATGTTCCATTCGCAGACGCCCATCGAGGCCGCGGCCAAGTAGGGTCTCGATCCCTACGGAAAAAAGATCGCCTCGCCCTTCAGCGCTTCGGCCAGCATCTTTTCGTATTTGCCGCGCGGCACATCGACGGCGCCGAAGTGCTTCAGATGCTCGGTGGTGAATTGCGTGTCGAGCAGTGCGAAGCCGCGCGCCTTCAGGCGCTCGACGAGGTAGACCAAGCAGATCTTCGAAGCATCCGTTTGTTTGGAAAACATGCTTTCGCCGAAGAATACCCGTCCAAGCGAAACGCCATAAAGGCCGCCGACCAAGTTGTCCTCGCGCCAGGCCTCGACCGAATGGCAGTGGCCCATGCGGTGCAACTGCACATAGGCCTCTCGGATCGGCGCGTTGATCCAGGTCGAACGCCGCTCCTCGCGCTTCTCGGCGCAGCCATCGATCGTCGCCTCGAAATCGAAGTCGAAACGGATGTCGAATGGGTTTTTGCGGATTGCCTTCTTCAGGCTTTTGGGCGTGTGAAAGTCATCGAGTGGAATGATGCCGCGCGTCTCCGGCCGCACCCAGAAAACCTCCGGATCCCCAGCGCTTTCAGCCATCGGGAAGACGCCCGAAGCGTATGCCTTGAGCAGGAGGTCGGTCGGGATGCGATAGCCGGGCGCGTAGGGACGGGTCATCGCGTCCCCGGACTACTCTTCCTTGGCCAGGTATTTTTCCAGCCAGTGGATGTCATAGTCGCCATTGGCGATGTCGGCGTTGCCGACGAGATCGCGAAACAGCGGCAAGGTCGTCTTGATGCCGTCGACGACGAACTCATCCAGTGCCCGCCGCAGCCGCATCATGCACTCGACGCGGTTGCGCCCGTGAACGATCAGCTTTCCGATCAGGCTGTCGTAATAGGGCGGGATCTTGTAGCCGGAATAGACGCCCGAATCGACGCGAATGCCGAGGCCGCCCGGCGTATGGAAATGCGTGATCGTGCCGGGCGAGGGGGTGAAGGTGCGGGGATCCTCGGCATTGATGCGGCATTCGATGGCATGGCCGTTGAACTTGATGTCTTCCTGCTTGACCGAAAGACCGCCGCCGGAAGCGACCCGGATCTGCTCATGCACCAGATCGATGCCGGTGATCGCTTCCGTCACCGGATGCTCGACCTGCAGGCGCGTGTTCATCTCGATGAAATAGAACTCGCCATTCTCGTACAGGAACTCGATCGTGCCGGCGCCGGAATAGCCGAGATCGGCAATGGCCTTGGCGCAGATGCCGCCGATGCGGGACCGCTCCTCGGCGTTGAGCGCCGGCGAATTGGCCTCTTCCCAGACCTTCTGGTGGCGGCGTTGCAGCGAACAGTCACGCTCGCCGAAATGCACGCCACGGCCAAAGCCGTCACCGAACACCTGCACCTCGATGTGGCGCGGCTTCTGCAGATATTTCTCGATATAGACGGCGTCGTCGCCGAAGGCGGCACCGGCTTCCGTGCGCGCCGTCTGCAAGGCGATCTCGAGATCCGCCTCGGTGAGTGCAACCTTCATACCGCGCCCGCCACCACCGGCCGAGGCCTTGATGATCACGGGATAGCCGATCTCGGCGGCAATGCGCTTGGCTTCCTTCTCGTCGGTCACCGCGCCGTCGGAGCCGGGCACCACGGGGATGCCAAGGCGCTTGGCGGTACGCTTGGCCTCGATCTTGTCGCCCATGATGCGGATATGGTCGCCGGACGGGCCGATGAAGGTGATGTTGTGCGCGGCCAATATGTCGGCGAACTTGGCGTTTTCCGACAGGAAGCCGTAGCCTGGATGCACGGCGTCGGCGCCGGTGATCTCGCAGGCCGCGACGATCTGATGGATATTGAGATAGCTGTCGCGCGATGGCGGCGGCCCAATGCATACGCTCTCGTCGGCGAGCCTGACATGCATGGCGTCGGCGTCGGCGGTCGAATGCACCACCACGGTCTGGATGCCGAGTTCCTTGCAGGCACGCAGCACCCGAAGCGCGATTTCGCCGCGATTGGCAATGAGGATCTTCTGGAACATCCTGCCAGCTCTACTCGATCACGACGAGCGGCATGCCGTATTCGACCGGCGTCGCGTCCTCGAACAGGATCGCCGTCACCGTGCCGGCGCGCGGCGAGGGGATCTGGTTCATCGTCTTCATCGCCTCGATGATCAGCAACGTCTGGCCTTCCTTGACCTTCTGGCCAATCTCGATGAACGGCTTGGCGTCGGGCGAGGGCGCCAGATAGGCGGTGCCGACCATCGGCGAGGCCACCGCGTTCTTCGATACGTCGGCCGCTGCCGGCGCGGCCGATGCCGCGGGCTGGGCGGCAGCCGCGGGCGCATAGGCTGGCTGGGGTGCGGCGATGGCATGGACGGCGGGCGCCTGCCGCGACACGCGCACCTTCAGGTCACCCAGTTCGACCTCGATTTCGGTCAGGTTGGTGTCGTTCAGTATGCCCGCCAGATCGCGGATCAGCTGCTGGTCAACACCGGTCTTCTTTATCGACATTTTCGAGCCTTCTGTTTGTTGGCCGGTCATAAGCGTGCGGCCAGCGCCTGTAGCGCCAGCGTGTAGCCGAGCGGCCCAAAGCCACAGATCATGCCGACGGCGACCGGCGCGACCATGGAGACGTGGCGGAATGATTCCCGCGCATGGATGTTGGAAAGATGAACCTCGGCGACCGGCAGCGGCGCGACCGAGCGGATGGCGTCGTGGATCGCGATCGAGGTGTGGCTGTAGGCGCCTGGATTGATGACGATGCCGGCGGCCTTGTCGCCTGCTTCCTGGATCCAGTCGACGAGATCGCCCTCGTGGTTCGACTGGCGGAAATCGATCTCGAGCCCGAGCGCTGTGCCCGCCTGCTTGCAGTCGTCGGCGATGGCGGCAAGCGTCTTGCCGCCATAGATGCCCGGCTCGCGCTTGCCAAGCGCGTTGAGATTGGGACCGTTCAGGACGAAAACCGTTTTCAAAAAAGCCGACCTTTACCGGCGCCGGTGTCAAACCGGCGCGCTGGCTCTCTATAATGGGCATAGTCGCCCGCGGAAAGAGCGCAAGTGCGTTCTTTCACTGTCCACAACAGGCCGAAATCCGCCCGTGAAGAAAACTCCCGGCCGATCAAAGCGCGGCCTTCGCCGCCTCGATCTTTTCGGCCAGCACTTCCTGCCCGAGAGCACCGAAGACGACCTCGTTGCCGATCACATAGGACGGTGTTCCGGTGATCGAGAGCTTGTTGGCAAGATCATAGGTCTTGGCGAAGGCTTCGGTGATCGACGGGTCCTTCATCTTCTCGCGCAGCTTCGCCTCGTCGGCGCCGAGGGAAAGCGCGACCTTGATCGCGGCCGCTTCGGTAGCGCGTCCCTGGCCGCCGAGCAGAGCATTGTGGAACTCGCCGTATTTTTCCGGCATCATCAGGTGGAACGCCATCGAGACGACGCTCGCCTTCTGTGAGTCCGGCCCGAGGATCGGAAATTCCTTGAGCACGAAGCGCAAATCCGGATCGGCCTTGGTCAGCGCCCGCATGTCCTCGATGGCGCGTTTGCAGAAGCCGCAATTGTAGTCGTAGAACTCGACGATGGTCACCTTGCCGTTCGGGTTGCCGACAATGCCGTCGAAGCTGGAGTTGAAGATCTGCTCCTTGGCGTTCTTGATGACGCCGAGCGCGGCGAGGCGCTGCTCGTCCTTCTGCTTGGCCTCGAGCGCGTCCTGCACTTCCAGCAGCACTTCGGGGTTCTTCAAGAGGTAGTCGCGGATGATCCCCTCGACCTCGGTGCGGTCGATCTTGGTATCCGCCGCCTTGGTATCGGCCGCCGCGGTCTGGACAGGCTGTGTCGTCTCGACGGGCTGCGCCGTCCCGGCCTTGGCAATCTGTGGGCTGCCGGCCACGAAACCGAAAGCCAGCATGGCAAGGGCTACAGCGATCCCCGTGGTACCCAGCAACAGTGCCTTTTTCATCGTTCTCGTTCCTTTTGCCTGTTTCCCGGTCCGGCTGTGTCGCAGCGCGTGGCCGGAAGGTTCACTAGATTTTGCCTGACGATTTGTAGTTTATGATGTCCTGCGCGCGGATCCAGCGCGGCTCGCCCCGCTTCATCTGCTGCTGCGCCCGCATGGCGAAGATCTTCGCATCCTTGTAGTTGCCGGAATAGAAATGACCCTCGGCCGTGGCAAGCTCGGCGCCCGGTATGTCACCCAACTCGCCATAAGCCTGCGCCAGGTAGCGATATCCAGCGGAATTTTCCTTGTCGCGCCCCAGACCGTTGTTGATCTGCACGACGGCCTTCTTCAGCGAGTCGGGCGTGCCTACGGCCATCAGGGCCTGGCCGAGCGAGACAGGCAGCAGGCCGGACCGCACCGGATCGAGGCTGACCGCCTTGGTGTAGGCTTCGGCCGCATCCTTGGGCTTGTTCGCCTTCATCAGTATGTCGCCGCGCAATTCCTGGAAGTAGGCATTCTTGGGTTGCGCCTTGATCAGGGCGTTGGCTTTGACGAGCGCCGCGGCAAGGTTGCCGTAAAGATAGGTGGACTGGGCATCGCCATACTGCGCGGCGAGGCTGCCCCGCATCTTTTGCATCAGTCGCGCCGCCCCGGCCTGGCCGTCCATATAGACTGCGATCTTGACCCGCATCATGTCGTGGCGCTGCTGCAGCGCCGGAGAGTCGACCTTGTCGACATTGGGGCTCTGCTTCACCAGCACTTCGAGGTTGGCGATGCGCTCCTGCGGCATCGGATGGCTGATCCGATAGGGATCTACCTGCGTGCCTGACAAGGACAGCGCGCTCTGGAAGCGGGCGAAGGTCTTCAGCATGCCCATGCCGGACTGGCCGGTGGCGTTGAGATAGGTGATCGCCGAGCGGTCGGCGGTCGTTTCTTCGGTGCGCTGGTAGGCGAGGATGCTGCGTTGCGCCATCTCACCGCCGCCAGCCGCCACGCCCATGCCGGCGCCGGCAAGACCGCGGCTGTTGGTGGTCGCGCCAGCGACCATGGCGCCCGCGCCAAGCAAGGTGGCGATGATGGCCATCGTCTTGGCGCGTTCGAGCTGGTCACGCAGTTTCTGCTGGTGGCCGCCGGCGATATGACCGGCCTCATGCGCGATGACGCCGATGATCTCGTTCGGCGTTTCAGCCGTCATCAGCGCGCCTGTGTTGATGAACAGCCGGCGTCCGGTGACGAAGGCGTTGAAGCTGGAATCGTTGACCAGAACGATGTCGATGCCGTCATTCGCCAGCCCGGCGGCCTTGAAGATCGGCCGAGCGTAATCGCGCACCAGAGCCTCGATCTCGGCATCGCGTATGACAGGCACGTTCTGGGCGAAGGCGGTGACCGAACTCGCCACGGCAACGGCGACGCCGAGCGAAAACGTCGCGAAAACGCGTGCTGCCTGGGCAATCGTCGATCTGGGTCGGCTCAACATGACGTGTCAACTGGTAGACGAGCGGGCGAAAGATGAAAAGTCGGCACCGGAAAAACTTCCTCAACTTGTGATCCTCACATCAATCGGGCATTTGTGCGGCGCATGCATCAAGGGAATGGCGTGCTCAACTGTCGGAACAGGGATAAAATGGTCGTTTCGCTCTCACGCCGTGGCAATGTCGAGCCGTTCCACGCCATGGATGTCCTGGCCGAAGCGAACAGGCTGAAGGCTCAGGGCGTGCCGGTGATCTCAATGGCGGTCGGCCAGCCCTCCGACCCCGCGCCCGCAAGGGTTCGCGCCGCGGCTGCCAAGGCCTTGCAGGACGGGCGCATAGGCTACACTGACACGCTGGGGCTGGCCGGTCTGCGCAAGGCGATCGCCGAGCATTACGCGGATCACTATCGGCTTGAGGTCGAGCCCGGCCGGATCGCGGTGACCACAGGATCGTCGGCGGCCTTCAATCTCGCCTTCTTGGCGATGTTCGATCCGGGCGACCGCGTAGCCATCGCGGCCCCCGGCTACCCCGCCTATCGCAACATCATGGCGGCGCTCGGCATCGATGTGGTCGAGATCGAACTCGGCGACGCGGCCTATCTGCATGCCGGTCATCTGGAGGCAGCGCACCGCGAGAAGCCGCTGAAGGGGGTTCTTTTCGCAAGCCCCGCCAACCCGACCGGCGCGGTCATACCGGCCGACGAACTGTCGGCGCTGGTCAATATGGCGGAGACGCTGGGGATCGCCGTCATTTCCGACGAGATCTATCATCGATTGGCCTATGGCGCGCCCGACACCACGGCACTCGCTTTCGGCAACAGCGTGACCGTGATCAATTCCTTCTCGAAATACTATTGCATGACCGGTTGGCGCATCGGCTGGATGGTGTTGCCGGAAGAGCTGGTGCGGCCGGTCGAGCGGATTGCCCAAAGCCTCTACATCTCGCCGCCGGAACTGTCGCAGATCGCTGCGATCGAGGCCTTTGCCGCAACCGAGGAGCTGGAGGTGGTCAAGGGCCGCTACGCCTGGAATCGTGAGCTCTTGATGAAACGTCTGCCCGAGCTTGGCTTTCCGCTGGCCGCGCCGATGGATGGCGCCTTCTATGCGTTTTGCGACGTCACCCGGCACACCAATGACAGCATGGCCTTCGCGCGCAAGATGCTGGCCGAGGCGCATGTGGCGGCGACGCCCGGCCGCGACTTCGACACCCAGGCGGGGCATCGCACGATGCGTTTTTCCTATGCCGGCAGCCACGACGACATGGTCGAGGCGATGTCGCGCATCGAACGCTGGTTGAGGTAGCGCCATGCCGGAACTCGAACAGGCCCCCAAACTTGATCAGGCATTGGCCGAGGTCGCGGCCGAAATGGCTGAACGCACCGATCGCGGCGATGTCGCGACCTACATTCCTCAATTGGGCAAGGTCGATCCAAGGAAGTTCGGCATTGCCGCCGTCACCAATGACGGTCGTGTGCTGACGGCGGGCGATGCCGACCAGCCTTTTTCCATCCAGAGCATCTCGAAGGTGTTCACATTGACGCTGGCGCTCGGCAATGTCGGCGACGCGCTATGGAAACGGGTTGGACGCGAGCCGTCGGGCAATCCGTTCAACTCGATCGTCCAACTCGAGCACGAGAACGGCATTCCGCGCAATCCGTTCATCAATGCCGGCGCCATCGTCATCTCCGATATCCTGCTTGCCGGCCATCAGCCGCGCGAGGCGATCGGCGAGATCCTGCGCTTCATCCAGTTCCTCGCCGACGACGAGACCATCATCATCGACCGCGAGGTGGCGGCGTCCGAACGCGCTACCGGCTATCGCAACTTCGCGCTGGCCAACTACATGAAATCCTTCGGCAATCTTCATCATGCACCGGAACTGGCGCTCGGCGTCTATTTCCACCATTGCGCCATTGCCATGAGTTGCCGGCAACTGGCGATGTCCGGCCGCTTCCTTGCCAATGGCGGCAAGAATCCGGCGACCGGCCATTCCGTGGTGTCGGCGGAGCGCGCGCGGCGCATCGGTGCCATGATGCTGACCTGCGGCCACTATGACGGATCCGGCGATTTCGCCTTCCGTGTCGGCATTCCGGGAAAAAGCGGCGTTGGCGGCGGCATATTGGGCATCGTGCCGGGTGTCGCCTCGCTCGCCGTCTGGTCGCCCGGCCTCAACGCCAATGGCAATTCCAAGCTGGGGTCGATCGCCCTGGAGAAACTGGCCAGGATGATGAACTGGTCGATTTTCGCGCCTTAGCGCAATTCCAGGAAAAGTGTGGGACGGTTTCCCCATTTCTCGCACTGTGGGAACACATGACATGAAAAATCCCGCGCCATCCTTAGATCGGCGCGGGATTTTCTTATCAAAAAATCACTTCAACCAGTTGAAAGGCTTAGAAAAAGCCCTTCCGCTGCCACCAGCCGGCACGCTTCGGCTTTTCTTCGGTCTTGGCTTCCGGCTCACTGGCGACGGTCGAGGAAACCACAGGCACGACTGGTGCATCGATCGCCGCTGGCTTGCGTCGTGACGGCCGGGCCTTCGAGGGCTGTTCCTTGACGGCCGCAACCACTGTTTCCTCGGCGGCCGCCACGGGAGCCTCGGCCGGCGTTTCCACAGCCGCTTCGACAACGGCCGTCTCGACGGCGGCCTCGGCGGCTGCCTTCTTCGGCTTGGCTGCGCGACGCGGCTTCTTGGGCTTCTCGGTGCTCGGCACCTCTTCGCTCACCGCGGCTACCGGCTCTTCCGCCACAGCAGCAACAGCCACCGGCTCGATCGAGGCAGGCTCGCTCTCGGAAGCATCAGCTTCGGAAGGCTCGGTCGTTTCGCCGGCACTTGCCTCGGCCTCGCCTTCGCCGTCTTCGCGACGGTTGCGCTTGCCGCCGCGCTTGCCGCGCCGACGCTTTTTGCCCTGGCCGTCATCCGAAGCCTGCGCCGCCTCATCGGAGGCGCTGGCGGCGATCGGAGCGGCGGCGTCCGTTTCGGTGTCGTCATCGTCCGCCGCGTTTGCCGATTCGGCGAAATCGCCGGCCGGAGCCGAGGTGGATGAGCCATCCGTAGGAGCGCCATGTTCGCGATCGCGATCCCGGCCGCCGCGACGTCTGCGGCGCTTGCGGCGCTTGCGGTCGCGGCCTTCGCCGTCCTCGCCACCGACAGGCCGCGGCTGCTGGTTTTGCTGCGGCTGCTGGCGTGGCTGCTCGGCCTGGACCGATACCTCGTCATCTTCCTCGACGACGACAATCTCGTCCTCGGGCTCTTCCGGCTCGACATAGGCCGGCAGGCTGCGCACCTCTACAAAGCCCTCGGGCTTTTCAGCCAGGGCGCCGCGGAAGATCGCATAGTGCTGCGCGCCGACCGTGTCGTCGGCCTCGATGGTGATGGTCAGGCCGAAGCGGCTTTCCAGTTCCACCAACGTACCGCGCTTGTGGTTGAGCACGTAGAGCGCGGTCGCGGCCGGCGTGCGGACCGTGATGTGGCTGCGCGAATCCTTGAGCAGGAATTCCTCGATCGCCCGCACCACCATCAGCGCGACCGACGAATCGGACCTGACATGGCCGGTGCCGCCGCAATGCGGGCAGGGCTTCATGGTGGATTCCAGCACGCTGGCGCGGATGCGCTGGCGTGACATCTCCATCAGGCCGAAATGCGAGATGCGGCCGACCTGGATACGCGCACGATCGTTCTTGAGGTGATCCTTCAGCCGCTTCTCGACAGAGCGGTTGTTGCGGTTCTCCTCCATGTCGATGAAGTCGATGACGATCAGGCCGGCGAGATCGCGAAGCCTGAGCTGGCGGGCAACCTCTTCGGCCGCTTCCAGATTGGTGTGGAGTGCCGTGTCCTCGATCGAGTGCTCCTTGGTGGAGCGCCCCGAATTGACGTCGATGGCAACCAGCGCCTCGGTCTGGTTGATGATGATGTAGCCGCCGCTCTTCAGCGTCACCTGCGGCTGCAGCATGCGGTCGAGCTGCGCCTCGATACCGTTGCGCACGAAGATCGGCGTCGTGTCGCGGAACGGCTGAACCACCTTGGCGTGGCTCGGCATCAGCATGCGCATGAAGTCCTTGGCCTCGCGATAGCCTTCCTCGCCCGAGACAAGGATCTCGTCTATGTCCTTGTTGTAGAGGTCGCGTACCGAACGCTTGATCAGGCTGCCTTCCTCATAGACGAGGGCAGGGGCGGTGGACTGGAGCGTGAGATTGCGCACGTTCTCCCACAGCCGCATCAGATATTCATAGTCGCGCTTGATCTCGGCCTTGGTGCGGCTCTCGCCGGCGGTGCGCAGGATGACGCCCATGCCTTGCGGCACTTCGAGATCTGCGACAACCTCCTTCAGGCGCTTGCGGTCGACCGCGCTGGTGATCTTGCGGGAAATGCCGCCGCCGCGTGCCGTGTTGGGCATCAGCACCGAATAGCGGCCGGCAAGAGACAGATAGGTGGTGAGCGCGGCGCCCTTGTTGCCGCGCTCTTCCTTGACAACCTGCACCAGCAGGATCTGCCGGCGCTTGATCACTTCCTGGATCTTGTACTGGCGGCGCACCGGCTTGCGGCGATTGCGCACTTCTTCCAGCGCATCCTCGGCGCCGACCGATTCGACCTCGTGGTCATCCGGATGCGAGGACTGTACTTCCTCCAGCATGCCGCGGTCATTGTCGCCGGACGTTGCTTCAGTGCCCTGTTCCGTCTGCGGGACAGGTTCGGAAACCACGTCGCCTTCGACGGCGGCGGCTATCGATGTCGGGCCGCCCTCGCGGGTTTCGGCTTCGTCCTGCTCGGCGGAACCTTCATCATGGCCGGACGTATCGGCATGCTCCGACGTATCTGAATGTTCTGACGTGTCGGCTGTGTGTTCGATGATCTGGGAGGTGTGGGAGATCTCTTCGACAACGATGTCGCCATTGTCGCCGCCTTCACTCGGCTCGCCGGAGCCTTCGCCTGCCTCGCTCGCATCGCGCTTGTGCTCGGCCCGGTCACGGCTCTTGCCGCCGCGCCGGCGCCCGCGCCGGCCGCGATCGCGGCTCTGGCGGTCATCGCCGTCGCCGTCCTCGTCCTCTTCGTCCTCGGCCTCCTGCGCTTCGGCGCGCAGCAGTGCCTGACGGTCGGCGACCGGGATCTGGTAGTAGTCGGGGTGTATTTCACTGAAGGCGAGAAAACCGTGACGGTTGCCGCCATATTCGACAAAGGCTGCCTGAAGGGAGGGTTCGACGCGCGTTACGCGGGCGAGGTAGATGTTTCCTTTGAGCTGCTTCTTGTCCTGGGATTCAAAGTCGAATTCTTCGATACGGTTACCGCGTACGACGACAACTCGTGTTTCCTCCGGGTGGGAGGCGTCTATCAGCATTTTGTTGGGCATTATTTCGTTTCCCCCCGGCAGCCGTCAGCCGCAGCTGGCGGGGTAAAACCCGCTGCTGTGTGTCTGGATGAGAGTGGGTGCCGGATAATTGAATGTCCGCCGGACGGTGCCTGCGTGTCATGGCGGTGCCGCCCGCAGCCATACTGGCGCGGTTTGATGCGGACCTTTCCATGATTGCGCTTGAAGCCATCGTCACCAGCAGAACCTTTTGAACCAAAGCCCGGAAACCGGACCAGCTTGTTTGCTCGTACAGAGCCGGCACGGGAACAAACCCGGCCGTTTTCCTCACGCAGGCGATTCCCCCGCCACGGGAGCACACCTGCGAAATTCGTCGCAATCACTTGAAGCCTTTTCGCGTGAAGCGAAAGGAGCCGCCTTTCATCTAACCCTGTAGCAGGAAGCTGCGGAGGAGGGCGGTTCCAGGATTGCAGTGATCCACTATCGCTTTTATGATTTGGCGGGGTGGAAGGCAACCCCGATTTCCGATGCCGGCAAAAAGCAGTTCCGTAACGTAAGCCTGGTTCCGATCCTTGCGTGAAAAGGCTTGGTTAACCTTCTCTGGATACCAATCGTTAATCGAGTTCGCGGCCTAACCGGCACTTCGACGAAACGAGCGGGCGCCTGGCGCCAAACCGGGAGCGACTGGAAGAGAGATGGGACTGGCGGACTTCACAGACAAGGGATGTCGTGTTGGCGGCCGGATTCTCGGCGCCTTCTGTCTGCTGCTGCTGGTCGTGATTTCCCAGTCGTTTTCCTCCATTGCCAATGCCGCCGACGCGCCGCTCGTGGCCAAAGGCTACAAGATGGCGGGCGATGCCACCAAGATGCGTATCGTCGTGGATTTCGATCGCGAGCCGGACATCAAGTGGTTCCTGCTGCGCGGACCCAATCGCCTGGTCATCGACCTGGCGAATACCAGGCTGGCGATCGACGCCAAGGACTTGAAGCCGCGCGGCCTGGTCAAGAGTGTGCGCCTGGGCGAGCTCGGCGAGGGCGTTTCTCGGCTGATCCTCACCGGCAAGGGACCGTTCGCGGTCGACAAGCTGGATGTGCTCAAGAATGAAGACGGAACCGGCTACCGCATTGCCATCGACATGTCGGCCGCCTCCGAACGTGAGTTCGACGCCGCCCTTGCCAACCAGGCGCTGACCACCGGCTCGACGGTTTCGACCGACAAGGGCGGACGGGTCGGCACCGGGCCGGTCTCCAATCCGGGCCATCGCTTCACCGTCGTCATCGATCCCGGCCATGGCGGCGTCGACGGCGGAGCCGAGGGTCTGAACGGTACGATCGAGAAGAATGTGACGCTGGCCTTCGCCACGGAGCTGCGCGACAAGCTCACGGCGATCGGCAAATACGATGTCTTCATGACGCGCGACACCGATGAGTATCTGCGTCTGGACGACCGTGTGCGCATTGCCCGCCAGCATGAGGCCGATCTGCTGATTTCGATCCATGCCGATACGATCAGCGTCAAGGGCATCCGCGGCGCCACCGTATATACGGTCTCCGACAAGGCATCCGATCCCGAGGCGCAGGCGCTTGCCGACCGCGAGAATCTCTCGGACCAGTTTGCCGGTATGGTCATCAAGGACGATAACAAGGAAGTGACCGACATCCTGATCGACCTGATCCGCCGCGAGACGCACACCTTCTCGATGAGTTTCGCGCACACGCTGGTCGGCCAGCTTTCGACCAGCGTCGGCCTCATCAACAATCCGCAGCGTTCGGCGGGATTCAAGGTGCTGAAGGCGCCGGACGTGCCATCCGTGCTGGTCGAACTCGGCTATCTCTCGAATGCCAAGGACGAGGCGCAACTGCTCGACGCCGAATGGCGCGGCAAGGCCGCACAAAGCATCACCAACGCCGTTGCGCTGTTCGCTTCCGCTCGTGCCGGAACGGGGACCGGAGGTTGACATGCCTGGCGGCGCCTGCAACCTAAGGCGGCGTTGCTGGATGACAACACCCGGTGCCTTTATTTCCGGCTCGAGGTCATGAAAGCAAGCCTTGCCGTATTTTGTCCACATGGTGGCGACATGGGTTTTCGATTACGGATTGGGACCGGTTCGAAAGCTTGCGTGGAAGGCGGCTTCGTTTAGGAAATTCCCGAACCAAGGACTGGAGCGGGTATGATTCGTCTCATTGGCTATTTCTTCGGCATCGGCACGACGCTGGCCCTTCTGGTCGCGGCGGGCGTTGCCCTGTACATCGGCCATGTCGCAAAGGATCTGCCCGACTACGAAGTGCTCGCCAAATACGAGCCGCCGGTCACCACCCGCATCCATGCCTCGGACGGCTCGCTGATGGCGGAGTATGCGCGCGAACGGCGCCTGTATCTGCCGATCCAGGCTATCCCGGACCGTGTCAAGGCGGCCTTCCTGTCCGCTGAGGACAAGAACTTCTACAGCCATCCTGGTGTCGACATAACGGGGTTGGGTAGAGCGGTGCTCACTTACGTTTCGGGTGGACCGATGCAGGGTGGTTCGACGATCACCCAGCAGGTTGCCAAGAACTTCCTGCTCACCAACGAGCGCTCCCTGGAACGCAAGGTCAAGGAGGCCATCCTTTCCTTCCGCATCGAACAGGCTTACCCGAAGGATCGCATCCTCGAACTCTATCTCAACGAGATTTTCTTCGGCTTCAACGCCTATGGCGTGGCCGGCGCCGCGCTGACCTATTTCGACAAATCGGTGAACGAACTGACCGTGGCTGAGGCCGCGTATCTGGCATCGCTGCCGAAAGGTCCGGCCAACTACAATCCTTTCAAGCACGCCGATCGGGCGATCGAGCGGCGCAACTGGGTCATCGGCCAGATGGTCGAGAATGGTTATGTGACGCCCGAAGAGGGTGCCAAGGCCAAGGCCGAGCCGCTTGGCGTTTCGCCGCGGCGCGCCGGCTCCTATCTTTTCGCCGGCGAGTATTTCACCGAAGAGGTTCGTCGGCAGATCATCGCCCGCTACGGCGAGAATGCGCTCTATGAGGGCGGCCTCTCCATTCGCACCACCCTCGACCCCAAGGTCCAGCTCATTGCCCGCAGGGCGATGCAGAACGGCTTGATGAAATACGACACGCTGCGCGGTTATCGCGGGCCGATGAAGACGATCGACGTATCCGGCGACTGGGGCGTGGCGCTGGGCGCCGTCAAGGGCCTGGAAGACGTTCCCGAATGGTCGCTGGCCGTTGTGCTCGACAGCTCCGCGACTGGCTTGTCGATCGGCCTGCAGCCCGCACGTCAGGCGTCGGGCGACATCGTCAAGGAACGCGTCGAGGGCACCGTCAGCAAGGACGACATGGGTTTTGCCATGCGCCATCTGGTCGATGGCAAGACCGTCAAGGCCAAGTCGCCGGCCGACGTGCTGAAACCGGGCGACGTGATCTTCGTGCAAAAGAACGAAGGTTCCGACACTGCCTACAGCCTGCGCCAGGTTCCCGAGGTGGAAGGCGGCCTGATCGCCATGGATCCGCATACCGGCCGCGTGCTGGCCATGGTCGGCGGCTTCTCCTATTCGCAGTCGGAATTCAACCGCGCCACCCAGGCGATGCGCCAGCCGGGCTCCTCGTTCAAGCCGATCGTCTATTCGGCGGCACTGGACAATGGCTATACGCCGGCCTCGGTGATCATGGACGGACCGATCACCATCCAGAGCGGCAACACGACCTGGACACCGAAGAACTATGACGGCACCGTCGCCGGGCCGGCAACGCTGCGCTCCGGCATCGAGAAGTCGCGCAACCTGATGACCGTGCGGCTTGCCAACGACATGGGCATGAAGCTGGTCGTCGAATATGCCGAGCGCTTCGGCGTCTACGATCATCTGGCGCCGTATCTGCCGATGGCGCTGGGCTCCGGCGAGACGACCGTCATGCGCATGGTTTCGGCCTATTCGATCATGGCTAATGGCGGCAAGTCGATCAAACCATCGCTGATCGATCGCATCCAGGATCGCTACGGCAAGACCGTGTTCAAGCAGGATGAGCGTGGCTGCGAAGGCTGCAACGCGCCTGAGTGGAAGAATCAGCCGGAACCGGAACTGGTCGACAATTCCGAGCAGGTGCTCGATCCGATGACTGCCTACCAGATCACCTCGATGATGGAAGGCGTGGTGCAACGCGGCACCGGCGCCACCATCGGGGAACTGGGACGGCACATCGCCGGCAAGACCGGTACCACCAACGACGAAAAGGACGCCTGGTTCATCGGCTATACACCGAACCTCGTGGTTGGCCTGTACATGGGCTACGACACGCCGCGCGGCCTTGGCCATGGCGCCACCGGTGGCGGTCTCGCCGCCCCGATCTTCAAGGACTTCATGCGTGTGGCGCTGGACGGCACGCCCAATGTCGACTTCAAGGTGCCGGACGGCATGAATCTGATCGCCATCAACCGCAAGACCGGCATGCGTGCCACGTCGGGCGATCCGGGCACCATCATCGAGGCCTTCAAGCCGGGCACCGGTCCGGCCGACAGCTATTGGGTGATCGGCATGGGTGCCGACGGCTCCAACGCATCGGGCGGCGCACTGTCGCCGCAGGCGAACCAGGCCATCCAGGACGGCGGCGGCGGCCTCTACTGACGGGGCTCGATGCAGCCTGTTGGGCTGGCCTGGGGCCGGCCCATTTCGCTTTACACATGGCGACGCCGTCCCTATGTATCGCGCCGACCCAAGCGTCACTTCAGCAACAGGACGAAATACCAGGCCATGCGCGCGGAAACGCAGAATATTGTCGACGAGATCAGGCAGGCGATAACCCTGCTGAGGAGGCATCTTTGACTGGGATCAGGCCATAAAGCGGCTTGAATACCTGAATGTGCGGGCCGAGGACGCCAGCCTCTGGAACGAACCGCTGGAAGCCCAGAAGCTGATGCGCGAACGCCAGGGCCTCGAGGAAGGCATCGCGGCGGTCAAGGGCCTGACGCAGGCGCTGGAAGACAATATCGGCTTGATCGAGCTTGGCGAGGAAGAAGGCGACGAGGGCGTCATCGCCGAGGCCGAAGCGGCAATCCGATCGATGCAGGGCGAGGCGAAGGCCCGCCAGGTCGAAACGCTGCTGTCGGGTGAAGCGGACGCCAACGACACCTATCTCGAAGTTCATGCCGGCGCCGGCGGCACCGAGAGCCAGGACTGGGCCTCGATGCTGTTGCGCATGTACACGCGCTGGGCCGAGCGCCGCCGCTTCAAGGTCGAGGTGCTGGAAGTGCATGATGGCGAAGAGGCCGGCATCAAATCCGCTACGCTCTTGATCAAGGGCCACAATGCCTATGGCTGGCTGAAGACGGAATCGGGCGTCCACCGCCTGGTGCGCATTTCGCCCTATGACAGCAATGCGCGTCGCCATACGTCCTTCTCCAGCATCTGGGTCTATCCAGTCGTCGATGATAGGATCGAGATCGATGTTTCGGAATCGGATGTGCGCATCGACACCTATCGCTCGTCGGGTTCCGGCGGCCAGCATGTCAACACCACCGATTCGGCCGTGCGCATCACCCATATCGCCACCGGCATAGCGGTCGCCTGCCAGGCTGAGCGTTCACAGCATAAGAACAAGGCCAAGGCCTGGGAGATGCTGCGCTCGCGGCTCTACGAGGAAGAGCTGAAGAAGCGTGAGGCCGTCGCCAACGCTACCGAAGCCTCGAAAAGCGACATCGGTTGGGGCCACCAGATCCGTTCCTACGTGTTGCAGCCCTATCAGTTGGTCAAGGATCTGCGCACCGGCGTCGAAAGCACCAGCCCGTCAAGCGTTCTCGATGGCGACCTCGACGACTTCATGGAAGCCTCGCTGTCGCAACGCATCGAGGGCGGCGCCGGCGAGGCCGTGGCGGATCTGGACTAGCCCGTCCGCCACTGACCTGGGTTGCGATGGCTTGCACCTTCTTCAGGAGGAAGCGGGCCATCGCCGAAGATCTGCCCTGCCTGTTAACGGCAGGTAGTTGCTGCCTTGCTCGGCCAGGCAACAGCTGCGCGTCTCATGCAGCAATTTCTTGCGCCGACTCACATTTCGGCTCACCTTCGAGGGCAGGAAGAGACAAAAGCATTTATGGCCGGTCGCGGCATATCTGCTGACGATTTGGCCGCTGGGAAGACACGTTCCGGGAACGGGCAAGCAAGAAACGCTTGAACCTCGTTTGAAAGGAACGTTCCCATGTTTGCCGCCAATTCCAGATCGGCCATCGCCGTTCCATCGGTTGGCCAGCTTGTCATTCCCCTGTGCGCGGCGTGTGTGATCGCGCTTCTGTCGGTGCCTGCCTTGGCGCATGACGCCAAGCCGACCGCGGCCAAGCCGCAAGGCTGGAGATATCCGTTCGCCTGCTGCGCGAACTACGACTGCCATGAGGTGTCGCAGACTTCGATCAGCGAGCGCCCGGAAGGCTATGTCATCAAGGACACCGGGGAGGTGCTGGCTTACAGCGACAGACGTATCAAGGATTCGCCCGACGGCGAATTTCATTGGTGCGCGCATGAGGCCGGGCTCGATGCCGGCAAGACCATCTGCCTGTTCGTGCCGCCATCGTCCTACTAGGATTTCCGGCCGGCTGGTCAGGCGTGGAGCCTGCTGACGGACAGTTGTCAGGATCGCTTCTTTATGGTGCCCTGCCGCATGGGCGGCGGACAACGGAGAGGTTACGTCGATGACCATCAAGGGAAGCTGCCATTGCAAGGCGACGACATTCGAGGTTTCAGAGGCACCGCGGACGGTGACGCAGTGCACCTGTTCGTTCTGCTCGAAACGCGGCTCGCTCTGGGCCTACTACACCCCATCGCAGTTCAAGCTCATCACGCCACTGAAAAACGTTGCCTTCTATATTGGTCGACCGGCGAGCCGGATTTCGACAATCCCAAGATCAGCATCAATTCGCGGCTGTTCGATGATTTCGATCTCGACAAGGTCGAAGTGGTGGTCATTGACGGCAAGAATCTCTGGTAGCCGCCAAGGCGACTGACCCTGGGAAAAGCCGTCGCGGGCGTTTTTCCTGTTCCGCTTTTCGCCGCAATTCATGTTACAAGTCGCGGGAAGGGTTGATTTGGCGCCGTCGAAAAAGGCGCGACTTGGAGAGGGATCATTTATGAAGAAGACCGTGCTCGTCGTCATGGCGACGGCTTTGCTCGTGAGCGCCTGCACCACCACCGATCCGTATACGGGCGACCAGAAGATTTCCAACACGGCCGCTGGTGCCGGTCTCGGCGCCCTGGCAGGTGCGAGCCTCGGTCTGCTTGCCGGCGGCAATGACCGCCGCAACGCGCTGATTGGCGCTGGCATCGGTGCGCTGGCCGGTGGCGCCATCGGCGCGACGATGGATCAGAACGAGGCGGAATTGCGCCGGCAGCTCCAGGGCACCGGCGTCAGCGTCACCCGCAGCGGCGACCAGATCATCCTCAACATGCCGTCCGACATCACCTTCAATGTCGATCAGGATGCGGTGAAGCCCGGCTTCTACCCGGTGCTGAATTCCGTTGCGCTGGTGCTGAAGAGGTTCCGCCAGACGACCGTCGATGTGTTTGGCCACACCGATTCGACGGGCGGTGAGCAGCACAATTTCGATCTGTCGCAGCGCCGTGCGCTGGCGGTCGCCAACTATCTGTCCGGGCAGGGCGTCGATCAGCGCCGCTTCGCCGTCACCGGCTTCGGCAAGACGCGTCCGATCGCATCCAACGCGACGGCCGAAGGCCGCGCCCAGAACCGGCGCGTCGAGATCCAGCTGTCGCCGCTCACCTGATTGTTCGGCAAGTGAATGCGAAACGGCCCCCACGGGGGCCGTTTTTGTTTGAGGGGACTTAGGCGCTCCTCAGATTGGCGTGCCTGAGAATTAGCTAGTTCTAAATAACAGCTTTCCCACAGGCCTGGAAAGGAATAGCATCATTGCTGTTCCAGAGGGGATGAGGCGGTACAACTGGCCGCGCAATCAAACATTTTCCCGCCTCGGTCTTGCACGGCCAGATGAAATATCTGGGAGGAATGCATGACAAGAACAGCTCGCCTTGGGCGTTGCGGCGTCCTCGTATTGGCCGGCCTTCTCGGCGTATCGTTTGACGCTGCCACGGCCCAAGCCGAAGAAGCCAACAAGGCCGATATCGAAGCCTTGAAGAAGTCATTGGCCAAGTATGAAGACTACACCGCAGCTGTCCGCGACCTTTATCTGTCGACCGTTGGGTGCGTCTATTATGGCGGCGAAAAGATATCCGGCGCGATGTTTTATCCGAAAGGGGCCATGGGCATCCATTTTGTCAACGTCCCAAGTGTCGGCCAGAAACTCGACCCGATGAAGCCCAACGTCCTGATCTACGAGCCGACCAAGAAGGGTCT
Organism: Mesorhizobium sp. B2-1-3A; assembly: GCF_006442655.1. Lineage (NCBI taxonomy): Bacteria > Pseudomonadati > Pseudomonadota > Alphaproteobacteria > Hyphomicrobiales > Phyllobacteriaceae > Mesorhizobium > Mesorhizobium sp. B2-1-3A. The sequence continues at coordinate 30,817 of NZ_VFWK01000001.1, read as the reverse complement.
GAAATTGGTCGGCGTGGAATGGCTGGTGCCGCTGACGCCGGATACCAAAGAGCCGCCGAAGCTGTTTGGCCAAACCTTCATGGGGCCGATGGAGGGACACTATCCGCTCATCCCGAGGGAGTTCGTCCACTACGATCTTCACGCCTGGCTGTTCAGGGACAATCCGAACGGCATGTTCAGTCCAACGAACCCGAACGTGAAATGCAACAAGGCCGAGTTTCCGATGCTGGAGAAACCGACCAAGATGATGCCCGGGCCAATGTAGCAGGCGAGCCAGGCCAACCGATGGCGTCCAGCAATGACGCCGGTTTCAGCAGGGCGACATGCATGAAGCGCGTCGTCCAGGCCGGTTCGAACCGATGCACGTTTGGAGTTCGCCCAAGGGGCATGCCGGCTGGCCGGCGTGCCCTCGAAAGCGGTCTGGATTATACCTTGGCGACGATGCGCATGAAGGCCGGCATGTCGTCGCCAAAGCCCACGGTGGTGTCGTTGTCTTCCTGCCGGTGGCGGGCAGGGCGGTTGCCATCGCGCTGCGGCCTGGTGTCGCCCCGTTCCGGCGCACGATCCGTGGAGCTTTTGCGCTCGCTGTTTTCCGAGCGGATCGCATCCTTGCGCGCGCGCCGCTCGCCGATATCGGCGACGGCCGTCTCAGCCACATCGGGCTGTTCCTGCTGTGCGACTACCGGAGAGGCCTCTTCCTCGCCATGTCTGGCGCGACGTTCGCCGCCCTTCTTGCGCTCGCCCCTGTCCTTGCGGTCATCGTCCTTGCGGCCGGCGCGGCGCGGCGCGCCTTTGCCCCGGCGCGGCGCATCGTCTTCACCTTCGCTGGCGACCACGGTCGACAGGTCACCGTCATGCCACTCGATCTTGTTGCCGATCAGCCGTTCGATGGCGTCGATATACTTGGTGTCGGACTTGGTCGCGATGGTGAAGGATTTGCCGGAACGTCCGGCGCGTCCGGTGCGGCCGATGCGGTGGACATAATCCTCGGCATGGATCGGCACGTCATAGTTGAAGACGTGGCTGACATCGGGGATGTCGAGGCCGCGCGCGGCGACGTCCGAAGCCACGAGATAGCGAAGCTTGCCGTCACGGAAATTGGCGAGCATCTGCATGCGGGCACGCTGGTCCATGTCGCCATGCAGGGCGCCGGCATCGAAATCGTATTTCAGCAGCGAGCGGAACAGTTCCGACACCTCGACCTTGCGGTTGCAGAAGATGATGGCGTTCTTCAGTTCCGCGTCCTCGGCCCGTATCAGGTTGCGCAGCGTCTCGCGCTTGTCCCACGGCTTCGAACCGGACTTCACCAGCCGCTGGGTGATGCTGGTGGCGGTGGAGGCTGCCTTGGAGACTTCGACACGCACCGGCGCGTGCAGGAATTTCTCCGTCAGCTTGGTGATTTCCGGCGGCATGGTCGCCGAGAAGAACAGCGTCTGCCGGGTGAACGGGATCATCTCGCAGATGCGCTCGATATCGGGAATGAAGCCCATGTCGAGCATGCGGTCGGCCTCGTCGATGACGAGGATCTCGACGCCATTGAGCAAAAGCTTGCCGCGCTCGCGGTGGTCGAGCAGGCGGCCGGGCGTCGCGATCAGCACGTCGGCGCCGCGCTCCAGCTTCTTGTCCTGTTCGTCGAACGATACGCCGCCGATCAGAAGCGCGATGTTGAGCTTGTGGTTCTTGCCGTATTTGACGAAGTTCTCCTCGACCTGCGCGGCAAGCTCACGTGTCGGCTCCAGGATCAGGGTGCGCGGCATACGGGCGCGGGCGCGCCCCTTTTCCAGCCGGGTTAGCATCGGCAGCACAAAGGAGGCGGTCTTGCCGGTGCCGGTCTGGGCTATGCCCAGCACATCCTTGCCGAGCAAGGCGTGCGGGATGGCACCGGCCTGAATCGGAGTCGGCTGCGTATAGCCGGCATCGGTAACTGCGGAAAGCACCTTCGGCGACAGGCCGAGGTCTGAAAAGGTCAACGCTTCTTGAGCGATCGTGGTGTCTGAGGACAAGTGTTGTTGTCTTTGGCTGGTTCGGGGAGGCGCAACGTTATTCGTCGCGGCAAGCGCCACGCGCTTGCAAGATTGGCATTGCGATTAGGCGCAAGTCCGCGATTTGTCAACAGAAACGGGCGGGATTGGTGCGATTGTGAACTTGTAACCTTAATCGCTATGCCTAATCCGGCCGCTTGTCTGTGTGCCGGCTCAGTAACGGAACTGTTCGGCCAGGATGCGCTCGTTCCAGGAATGATTGGGATCGAACAGCAGGGTCGCCGTTGCTGTCGGCGACTCGCGAACCGTTACGGAGGTCACCGCCTTGACCTCCGTATGGTCGGCGGCGGCGTTCACCGGCCGCTTTTCCGGCTCCAGAATGTCGAAGCGCACGGTCGCCTTGTTGGAGAGCAATGCGCCACGCCAGCGGCGCGGGCGAAACGGGCTGACCGGCGTGAGCGCCAGCAGTGGGGCGTCGAGCGGCAGGATCGGCCCGTGCGCGGAAAGATTGTAGGCGGTCGATCCGGCCGGCGTCGCGATCATCACGCCATCGCAGTTCAGCTCTTCGAGCCGTATCTGCTCATCGATGGTAATGCGAATCTTTGCCGTCTGGTAGGACTGGCGCCAAAGCGCCACCTCGTTGATCGCCAGTGCGGATACCGTTTCACCCTCCGAGGTGACGGCTTGCATCTCCAGCGGGCGGATCGTCTCGGCGACGGCGGCCGCGATGCGTTCGGTGAGGCCGCCGGAACGATACTCGTTCATCAGGAAACCGATGGTGCCACGGTTCATGCCGTAGACTTTCCTCCCCGTCCCCATCGTGTCGCGCAGGGTCTGCAGCAGGAACCCGTCGCCGCCCAGAGCCACGACTACCCCGGCATTGGCGACCGGACATTGGCCATAACGGGCCGACAGGCTCTCCAGCGCAGCCTTGGCGTCTGCTGTGTCGGACGAGACGAAGGCGATGCTGTTGGCGGCTGTGCTCATGGCTCCCCGATCGCGACCGATTGGCGGCGGCGGGTCTGGCCGCGCCAGCGCCGGGGTAGCATGGTGCGGGTAGGTCTGCAAAGGGAGCCGTCGTGCCAGCCGGCAAGGCCATGCCGCGACGGCATCGCCCGGACCGGCAGGTCGCGCTTGATGTCATGGCTTGAGCGAATGTGATGGTTAAGAGGGGGCTTAAGCTCTCGTAAAGCCCGATCGATCATGTTAGCCGGCATGGGTGGCGTGGGGCGCCCGCAGCATCGCTGTATCCTTCGGGAGACCAAGAGGGCGCTGTGGCACTTTTGTTTTGTGCGCAAGATCTCCTGGATGATTCCGGTCTTGGGGGGCACGCACCAGCCAGACGAGGCCGACATATTGCCGGTAACACGCCTGATCATCGTCTTTGTCATGCTGGGTAGCTTCGCGCTGATCTTCGCCGAGCTTGTGCGCCAGTCCGAAGAATTGAGCATCAGACCACAGCCAACGGCGTCGCGCTGCGGCGATGCCGCGGGAACGCCTTGCCCGCAAAAGGCACTGTAACCGGCGAAAATACGCTTACCGATCCGCGCCATATATCCGGCGATGGTTCATCTTCGGACAGCCGGCCACCAATTGGCGCGGAACAAGTTTGATCGCTGCAATTGCGGCATCGATGAAAGCACTGCTAGAAGTCCCACGGATCTGGATAGGACATGGTTCCCATAGTTCTGGGAAACGGGCCTATCCGGGGCGTTGAACAAAGAGTTTCTGGAGGGGAGTGCGCATGCCACGCAGCGTGTTGGTTTCTGGTGGCTGCGGCTTCATTGGTTCCCATCTTGTCGATCGCCTGCTGCGGCGCGATGATTTGGAAACGCTTGTTGTCGTCGACAATCTGTGGACCGGATTGCAAGATAACATTGCCCATGTCTCGGACCCGCGGTTCAGCCTGCGGATTGCCGATGCCGAAAGCTTCACCGCCAGCCGGCATTTTGACGAGATCATCCATCTGGCGTCACCGGCTTCGCCCGTGTGGTATATGCGCGAGCCGGCGCGCACGATTAGGGCCAACATAGGCGGCGCGCTCAATCTTCTGTCGCTGCTCAAGCCCGGCGGTCGCTTCTGCTTCACCTCGACTTCGGAAGTCTATGGCGATCCCCTGGTCTCGCCGCAGCCGGAGACCTATCGAGGATCCGTGGACTGCACCGGGCCACGGGCCTCATATGACGAGAGCAAGCGCTGCACCGAGGCGCTGCTGTTCGAAGAACAACGCGTCAACGGACTCGATGTGCGCGTCGTCAGGCTGTTCAACACCTATGGGCCGCGAACGCGCATCGATGATGGCCGCGCCGTTTCGAATTTTGTCAGCCAAGCGCTGACCACGGGAATCCTGACCGTCTATGGCGATGGCTCCCAATCGCGCAGTTGGGGCTACATCGACGACATCGTCGACGGGTTGGAGCGGTTCTTCTGGCGCGACGGCATCTCGCACCGGGGGCCCTTGAACATCGGCAACAATCGCGAGGTCTCGGTTCTCGAGACCGCGAAATTCGTCAGTTCGCTTGTTCCGGGCAGCCGCATCGAACACCGTGCGCCTGCCCCGCAGGATCCAACAAACCGGTGCCCTGACCTGACCATGGCAAGACAGGTGCTTCCCGATTGGGAGGCAAAAACCGGCTACCAGGAGGGGATCCAGCGCACCTTCGAATGGTTCCGCCGGCAGATTGCGACTAACGCCAGATCGGTGGCGTCAGCCTGAGAGCCTGACGCTTTTTACGAGTTCAGGCCCGACCCGTCATAGCGACCGTGAGACCGAATCGAGCTTGCCGGCAAAGTAGGGTTCAAGCACGGTTTCGAAGGCCTTCAAGGCTGCGCCGATCGCCTGGTGCATGTCGAGATACCGGTAGGTGCCCAACCGTCCGCCGAGATGCAGGTTGTTCTCGGCGGCCGCCCGTTCGAGATAGCGACGGTAAACCGCCTGATCCCGGCGTGTGTCGATCGGATAGTAGGGCTCGTCGGCGCGGCCGGCAAAACGGGAATACTCGCGGCCGATGAGTGTCTTGTCGCTCTTGTGCTGGCGTTCCGGATTGAAATGCCGGAATTCGACCACGCGGGTGTAGGGCACGGCTTCGTCGGCATAGTTCATGATGGCCGTGCCCTGATGATCCGTGGTGTCCATGACCTCGAGATCGATGTCGATGGTCCGCCAGCCGAGCTCGCCCTCCGAATAGTCGAAATAGCGGTCGATCGGACCGGTGTAGACGACCGGGAGGTCTTTCGGCAGCAAGGGTTTGATATCGAAAAAATCGACGCCAAGCCGGGTCTCGATGAGCTCGTGCCCGAGCATTTTTTCGAAGATCGCCGTATAGCCATTCACCGGTTGGCCCTGGAAGCGGTCGTTGAAGTAGCCATCCTCGAACGTGTAGCGGACCGGCAGACGGGCGATGATCTGCGCCGGCAGTTCGCGCGGATCGGTCTGCCATTGTTTGGCGGTGTAGCCCTTGATGAAAGCCTCGTAGAGCGGACGGCCGACGAGGGAGATCGCCTTTTCCTCGAGATTGGCCGGCGGGCGATCACCAAGCTCCGCCGCCTGTCCTGTGATCATGCTGCGCGCCTCGTCCGGGCTCAGCCGCTTGCCGAAGAACTGGCAGATCGTGGCAAGGTTGATCGGCAGCGGATAGACCTTGTCGCGATAGGTCGAAAACGCACGGTGGCGATAGGCCGTGAAGCCGGTGAAGGCGCGCAGGTAATTCCAGACCTCTTCGTTGGATGTGTGGAACAGATGCGGCCCGTAGCGGTGGATCTCGACGCCGGTGGCGGGATCCTGTTCGGTGTAGGCATTGCCGCCGATATGCCGGCGCCGGTCGATCACCAGCACGCGCCGGCCGAGTTGCGTGGCGATGCGCTCGGCGAGCGTCGCGCCATAAAAGCCCGCGCCGACAATGAGGATATCGGCCTTGCTGAGCAGGTTCTTGTCCATTCGCGGATCTGCCGACTTATGGTTAGAGTTTGATCTGAGACAGTTCGACCGGCTTGGAGTACTGCCTGCGCAGCAGGTGCCAAAGTCGCCTTTTCCACTTGTGCACCTGACGAAAGGCACTTCGGCCCAGAACATAGTCAGCCACCATGCGCAAGCCGATAATCGGCCGCGATCGCCAACGCCTGCCTTTGAGGTCAACGGCCTCGTAAGACAGGGGAAAGAACTCGCCAAATCCATATCGCAACCCCAGTTGGCGGAGTTCCGACTCCGCCGTGTGGCCGGACCCGAGCATCGTGGTAGCCAAGTGAACTCCCACTGGCCGCGTGTGGCGGACAGGTAGGGCGTCGAATACGGCTGATCTTCCAAGGTTTCGTACGGCAAGCCGCGTCCACAAGGAGTCGAGACCGAAACCGCCCATGGAGTGTTCGAAAAGCGGTAGCATCTTGGCCACGGTGTCGGTCCTTATGCAGGGAGCCATGACCTCGATCTTGTCGACCAGGCGAAATTCGAAACTCTTGCAGCGAAGAAACGGCAGGTGGGTGTAGTAGCTATCCAGCGTCAGTGCCGGCTGGCCGACGTGCAGGTCGAACCGGCGCATACTGACGAACAAAGCTTCGATGGTCGCCCGGTCGGCCTCGATATCGTCGTCCGGGAACCAGATATATCGGTAGTGATCTAGCAGTTCGGGCCGCTCTGAGAACAGAGCGTGTATGCCGTCCCATTTTCCGCCTTTGTAATCGACACGGTTTTCACAGGGCAGACGGAAAGCTGACGGATCGCTGCCGTAGTAGCTGACGATCAAATCGAATTCACATCGGGGATCGTCCGCCCCCCATCCGCGATGGAGAGAGTTGTCATCGGCCCTGACGACGACGAGATTGCGGCAGGTAGCGTTCGTCATGGCCCCGCTGTCGGCATTTATGCCTTGGTCCAATACTGTCATGGCGAGCCCCTACACCAAAGCCGGATGAATGCGAAGAGCTGCGGGCTGTGAGGGAATTGGCCGTCCGGCAGCGGAACGCGCCGTGATCTTGCCACTCGGCGGGAATCTGGATTCGTCATACGAAAGGTTCTAGGCTCGCCATCGGCTGTAAAGCTGATCAAAACACGCGCCCATTGCTGGCAGGACCTCATGAAGCTGATTGTTGTGACCCCGGCAGGCCGCGAGAAATATCTGCGCCTGCTCAGCCACCATGTTCTGAAAAGTCCTGAGGTGCACGAATGGCATCTGTGGGACAATTGCCGCAACGAAGCCGACCGGGCCTATCTCCAGCGATTGGCTGCCAGCGATCCGCGCTGCAAGATAAAGACGCTTCCCAGCGCCGACGGCAGCATCGATGTCATCGGCAGGTTCTTTCGCTTCTGTGACGACGCCGACGCTCTCTATCTGCGCCTCGACGATGATGTGGTTTTTCTGGAGGAGGGCTTCCTTCCCAGATTCAAGGCGCGGGCCTTGGCGGAAAAGGGAGCGGCCCTCTGGTATGCGCCGCTCATCATCAACAATGCGGTCTGCAACAGCTTGATCAAGAATCTTTCCAGGGTTCTGATCGAAGGACCGCTCACCTGCCAGGCGATGTGTCCCTATTCCTGGGCTCATGCAAGCTTTCCAGAGGCGCTTCATCCGGTCTTCATCGAGGCTGTCCGGACGAACCGGCTGGGTGATTTCCGTGTGCCCGACCGGGAAGTCAGGCTGGGGCGCTTCTCGATCAACGCGATCGGGTTTTTCGGGTCGGATATCCTGGAGATCGGCGAGCTTTTCTTCCCGCCGGGAAATGACGAGGAGGAATGGCTGTCAGTGACCTTGCCGACGAAGCTCGATCGGCCGGGAAAGGTTTTCGGCGATCTGGTCGCCGCGCATTTCAGCTTCTTCACCCAGGAGCAGCGTCTGCTGCAGACCAGCATCCTTGACGACTATTATGCGCTCGCCGGCCTGCCGGCTCCGCTTTACGAGAAGCCGGTTGTCCAAACGAGATTGAAGGACCGTCTGAGGCCGTGGCGCAAGCCAAGGAACCGCGGTCCGGACTATCGGATTTCACTTCCCGCCAGCAGGGATGGCTGAAGTCCCGCGCTGCCTTCGTCCGCTCCTCACTGTGTAGACCATGCCGTGTGACCGGCAGTGGCGTGGCAATGCCGATGAAAAGATATTGACTGTATAGTTAGTTATAATCTAGCTTCAGGCGAACGACCGAGTTGGCCAGCTGGTATCCGCAGTGAATGGCCGCGAAGAGGGGAATTTTAACAGCCAGTCGGCTCGCCATGGGCCGAAAGGCATCGCCAGGCTTGTTCATCAGCAGGAGACGGACCGAGGCGGCAACGCGGCCGGTCCTAACAATGGGAGCACTAGCATGAACTGGAAACTGACCTCGGCGGCCCTGGGGCTGTCGCTGCTTGCCGTGACAGGCGTGGCCCGCGCCGATGGCGAACTCAACATCTACAACTGGGGCAACTACACCAGCCCGGACCTGATCAAGAAGTTCGAGGAGACCTACAAGATCAAGGTCACCGTAACGGACTACGATTCCAACGACACCGCATTGGCCAAGGTCCGCCAGGGTGCATCCGGCTATGACATCGTGGTGCCGTCGGCCAGTGTCGTGCCGATCTGGATCAGCGAAGGTCTGCTCCTGGAAACCGATCCCAACAAGATGGAGAACTTCAAGAATGTCGATCCACGATGGGTCGATGTTCCCTTCGATCCGGGCCGCAAATACACAGTCCCATGGCAGTGGGGCACGACAGGCATTTCGGTGAACAAGTCGGTCTATGCCGGCGACCCGAACACGTCTGCGATCTTCCTCGACCCGCCGCCTGAGCTCGTCGGCAAGATCAATGTCGTGCCCGAAATGGGTGACATCATGTTTCTCGCCATCGCCTATGAGGGCGGCAAATACTGCACCGACGACATGCAGGTGCTGAAGAAGGTGCATGACAAGCTGGTCGAGGCAAAGGCGAAGTGGCTGTCGCTGGATTATGCGGCTGTCGACGGCCTGGGCAGGGGCGACATTGCCGCCGGCGTCAACTGGAACGGCATATCGCTGCGCGAGCGGCTCGAGAACGCCAAGATCGTCTACGGCTATCCCAAGGAAGGTTTCCCGATCTGGATGGACAATGTTGCCGTCCTCAAGGACGCCAGGAATGTCGAGAACGCCAAGCTCTTCCAGAACTTCATCATGGACCCGAAGAATGCCGCCATGATTTCGGCTTTTGCCCGCTATGCCAACGGCATCAAAGGCTCCGAGGCTTTCATGCCGGACGACATGAAGACGGCGCCTGAAGTGGCAGTTCCGGCTGAATTCGCCGCCAAGGGCCAGTTCATGCCGGCCTGTCCACCGGATGTGCAGGCGCTCTACACGAAGATCTGGACCGACCTCCAGAAATAGCGCCGCCAACACCAACGAACAGCCACCGGACCGCGACACGCGGTCCGGCAACCCTTCATGCCAAGTGCGATCTCACGATCGCGGGAGACTTCCGATGTCCGATCTCGACCTTTGCTACATGCCGGCCAACGAGGCGCTGCGGCTGTTCAAGGCGAAGAAACTGTCGCCCGTCGAATTGATGCGGGCCACCATCAGTCGCGCCGAAGCCACCAGATCGGCGATCAACTGCCACACCTTCACGCATTTCGAGGAAGCGATGGGATTGGCCGCCAAGGCCGAGGCGAAATATGCAAAGGGCGCCAGGACCGGCGCGCTCGAAGGCCTGCCGATCGGTATCAAGGACGAGAGCTACATCAAGGGCAAGCCGACCTCGCACGGCTCGCTGCTGTCGAAGGATGCCGTTGGTGGCCACACCTCGACCATGAACGAACGCATCATGAAGGCTGGCGGCATCGTCCATGCCCGCACCGCGACACCGGAATTCAGCTGCGCCGGCTATACTTGGTCGAAGCGGTGGGGTGTCACCCGCAACCCATGGAATCGCGACTTCACGCCAGGCGGCTCGTCGGGCGGTTCGGCGGCAACGCTCGCTTCCGGCACATCGTCGATCGCCACCGGCTCTGACATCGCCGGGTCCATCCGCATTCCCGCCTCGGCCTGCGGTCTTGTCGGCTTCAAGCCGCCTTACGGCCGCAATCCGGACGAGCCGCCCTTCAACCTCGATTTCTATTGCCACACCGGACCGCTGGCGCGAAACGTGAGGGATGCGATCCTGCTGCAGAATGTCATGGCCGGACCGAGCCCGCTCGACATCGCCACGCTGCGTCCCAAACTGCGCCTGCCGCTCGACTACAAGCCGATCAAGGGCTGGAAGATCGCATTGTCGATGGATCTCGGTTCCTTTGAAGTCCATCCCGACGTGCGGAAGAACACGCTTGCCGCCTGCGATGTGTTCCGCTCGCTGGGTGCCACTGTCGAGGAGGTCGACCTCGGCTGGGGCGATGAAGTGCTCAAGGCCGGCATTGCTTATCTCGAGCACCTGTTCGGCGCCTCCCTGTCGCAACTGCTCAAGAAGCACGGCAAGGACATGACCAGCTATGCCAGGCAGTTCGCCGAGGACGGGCAGAAATCCAAGGCCACGGAGTTTGTCGCGACCCTCGATGTGGCGGCACGGATGTATCAGACGCTTGGCCCGTTGCTCGAGACCTACGATGTGCTGATCTGCCCGACGAACGCGCTGCCCGCGGTGCCGGCGGAGTTCGACCAGACCAGGGACAAGGTCGAGATCAACGGCAAAGAGGTGAACCCATCGCTGGGCTGGGTGATGACGACGCCGTTCAACATGCTGAGCCGCTGCCCGGTTCTGACCATACCGTCGGGCCGCGCCGCCAATGGCGTGCCGACTGGCATGCAGATCGTCGGCCGCACCTATAGCGATGCCGATGTCTTCCGCGCAGGGTTGGCCTATGAAACGGCTCAGGGCCAATGGTATGGAAACGCGCAGACACGTCCGGCGTTGAGCGATTTCCGGGATGAGCTGGCGTACCATATGCCGTAGTAACTTATGCGGCGGGATAGTTCCGCCGCAGGTCCGAAAGGCCTGACGAAAATGGCGCAACGCAAGGCAACCGCAAAGCCTGAGAAACGCAAGGCTGTGGCAACGAAGGGCGCGGCAAACGATGCCGCGCCTCCCAGGGACCGTCGGCGCGAGCGTGGCGAAGCGAGCGTGCAGCGCATCATCGACGCCACCATCGAGCTCATCGCGGAGGAGGGCCTGGCGAGCGTCACCATGCAGCGCATCGCCGAACATGTCGGCTCGTCCAACGCGCTGGTCGTCTTTCATTTCCGCAGCAAGGAGAACCTGTTCCGGGCGGTGCTGCAATATCTCAGCGATCAGTATGACGCGCTCTGGGTCACGCTGGTGCGGGCACCCGGCCTGTCGCCGGTTGAACGGTTATTGGGCGCGGTCGATTGCGCGCAACGCTTCGCCCGGCAGCATCCGAAATGGGTTTCTGTCTTCGTCGTGTTCTCCAGCGACCGTAAAAGCATGCAGATTTACAATGAAATCGGCCTGCCGAGCGACCTGGCCTACACCGCCGAAGCGCGCGAGCTGCTGGTCGAGATTTCGCGCAGCGGCGGCTACACCGGCGTCGACATACAAACCTTGTCGGAGAGCCTGAATTATCTGGTTCACGGCGCGTGGTATTGGGATCATCTGAACCCTTCCAGCCGTGACACCGATGTGCTGCGCAAGACCATGCTGCTCCTGCTGCATCAGGCATTTCCAAGGCATTTCGAATTGATTCGTTGATCCGATCTAAGGGGGCGGCCGCAGATGGCAGCCGGCCTGCCGCTTCCGCGCCAGGTATTCGTCTACAAGCTGGCGGTAGCGCACCTTGCCGAAGCTCGGAAAATGGCCGCCATGCACGACCGAGACATCAAGGTCGCGCATGGCGAGCAGGGTCGCCGCATAGTCCGGGACATCCGAGTGGTAAGCGTCGTCGATCAGCGGGCCATCATAGATGATGTCGCCGGACAGCAGGATGCCGGTCTTTCGCTCGTAGAGTGCTATGCCGCCGGGTGAATGACCGGGCGTGTGGATCACCTCGAAGGCGCGGTCGCCGAGATCGACGACGTCGCCATGTTCGAGCAAGCGGTCGGCCGGGGCGGGCAGGATCCGGTAGCGGGACGACTCCCAACCCCGCGGCAATCGATCGAACATATCGTCGGTCGCATAGCGGTCGGCCACTGTCCATTCATTGCGCGGATCGGCGAGGATTTCCGCCTCCGCGCGGTGCACGCAGCGGTCGGGAAATTCGTGATGGCAGCCGATATGGTCGAAATGCGTGTGGCTGGCGACGCAGGTCAGCTTGCGCTCGCTCACCAGAGGCACATGCGTGCGCAGGCTGAAATGGCCAATACCGGTGTCGAACAGAAGATCGCGGTCGCGGCCGCGCACATGCCAGATGTTGCAGCGGAAGAACGGCTTGATCCATGGCTCGTGGATCAGCGTGACGCCGTCGGCCATGCGGATGGTCTCGTACCAATCAGCGGCGTCGATGGCCGGAAGAGTTCCCATTTCAGTCCGCCAAAACGATGATCTGGTCGGTATCGCACGAAACGGCAACCGTGTCGCCGGGCTGGACGGTGGCTGACGCTTGCAGCTTGGCGATGAACTGCAGCGAGGGATCTTCGGCGGAAATGGCAAGCACGCGCTTGAAACTGCCCTGGAAGACCACGTCGCTCACTTTTGCCATGCCGAGACCCGCGGTGCCCGTGGCTCCGCCGAGAATGAGATGCTCCGGCCGTATGGCCAGCGCAATGGCCGAACCCGCAGGCAAAGTGCCGGCCACCAAAACCGGTCCAACCGGCGTCGCGACGGTGATCGTCCTGTCCTTGGCCTCCGTCACCTTGCCGGCAAGGATCGTGCTTTCACCCATGAAGGTGGCCGAAAAACGTGTCGCCGGCCTGTGATAGACGCGCTCGGGCGGGCCTTCGTCCTCGATGCGGCCATCATTCATCACCACGCAATGGTCGGCCAGCGCCATTGCCTCTTCCTGGTCGTGGGTGACATGGATGAAGGCGGTGCCGACGCGCTTCTGGATCGCCTTCAACTCGTCCTGCATCTGCCGGCGCAGTTTGAGGTCGAGCGCGCCGAGCGGCTCGTCGAGCAGCAGTACCGCCGGCTCGATCACCAGCGCCCGCGCCAGCGCCACGCGTTGCCGCTGCCCGCCGGAGAGCTGGTGCGGTTTCTTTTCGAAGGCGGAGCCCAGCCCGACCAGCGCCAGCGCTTCGCGCGCCCGGGCGGCCCGCGTCGTTCCGTCGACGCCTTGCATGCGCAGTCCAAACCCGACATTGCCGCCGACGCTCATGTGCGGAAACAGTGCATAGTCCTGGAACACGGTCGTCGTCGGGCGCTTGGCCGGCGGCGTCGCGGTGCAGTCCTCGCCGCGGATGAACACCTTGCCTTCGCTGGGCGTGACGAAGCCGCCCAGGATAGAAAGCAGCGTCGTCTTGCCGGAGCCCGACGGCCCGAGCAGGATCGTGTAGCTGCCGGGCTCGATCCGCAGCGAGATGTCTTTCAGTACGGCCAGCTGCCCGAAACGGTGCGAGACGTTGCGAATGTCGACCAAGGGCGCGCTCATGCCGGCTTTCTCCGCAACAGGGTCAGTTCGAACAGCACCACCAGCACGATGGAAACGGCAAAGACCAGCGAACCGACGGCGTTGGTTTTCGGGTTGAGGCCGGAGCGCAGCAGGTTCCAGATTTCCACCGGCAGCGTGGTGTCGAAGCGCGTCAGCAGGAAGGAGATCACGAACTCATCCCAGGAGAAGGTCATCGACAGGAAGAAGCCGGCGAAGATGGCCGGCGCCATCACCGGCACGGTGATGAGGAGCAGCACCTTCCATTCCGGCGCGCCGAGGTCGCGCGCGGCGCGCTCGATGTTGATCTGGTGGTCGCCCATCTGGCTGTAGATGATGGCGAAGCACAGCGGCAGGTTGATCACGACATGGCCGATGCCGGCGGCAAGCAACGATTTCGGCACGCCGGCCCAGTTGAACAGCACCAGGAGCCCCATGCCGATGATGAGGTAGCTGACCGTCAGCGGCAGCGTGATCAGGCCGCGCAGCAGGCCGGAGCCCGGCAGCATGAAGCGGGCGAAACCCCAGGCCGAGAGGAAGCCAAGCGTGACGGCGGTGGCCGAGGAAAGCACCGCAACCATCAGCGAATTGACCAGCGCCGAAGTCAGCCGCGCGTCGGAGAGCACCGCGTCGTACCAGCGTAGCGATGGGCCGGTGAAGGGGGGAATGGGGAAGGAGGTCGACTGGAGCGAGAACAGCACCAGCACGACAACCGGCAGGAAGATGAAGCCGTAGACGGCAAGCGCATAGACCCAGGAAGCGAGGCGGACAAACTGGCGCATGGTCAGGCCCGCTCGATCTTCAGCCAGCGCGCGCAGGCGAGGTAGGCGATGGTGACGACGGCCATCAGGATGATCGACAGCGCCGAGGCCAGCGGAAAATCGCCGCGCCGGCCGATCTGCATCATCACCAGTTGCGGCATCAGAAGCTCGTTGTTGCCGCCGAGGATCTGCGGCGTGATGTAGTCGCCGATGCACAGCACGAAGGTGAGGAAGGCGCCGACCATGATGCCGGGCAGGGTCAGCGGCAGAATGACATGCAGGAAGGTTCGCATCGGCCCGGCGCCGAGATCGGCGGCCGCCTTGCGGTAACTCGGGCTGAGCTGCTTGAGGTTGGCGAAGATGGTCAGCGTCAACAGCATGACGAAGAAATGCACGAAGCCGGTGACGGTGGCCAGGCGTGTATTGGCCAGCTGCAGCGGCTCGGAGATAAGGCCTGAACCGGTCAGCACGCGGTTGATGACGCCGTTCTGCGCCAGCACCAGCAGCCAGGAATAGGAGCGCACCACATAGGACGTCCAGAACGGCAGCACGGCCAGCATCAGCGCCAGCCGCTGCCAGCGTTCCGGCACCTGTTCAGCGAGGATCCAGGCAAAGGGATAGGCAAGCAGCACCGAGACCACGGTGACGATCGCCGTCACTTGCAACGAGTTCACCATCGCCTGCCAGTAGGAAGGGTTGGTGAAGAACTGGCTGTAATTTGTGAGCGTGAAGCCGCCGCCCTCATGCGCCGTGAGACTCGAAAACCCCATGGCGATGAACGGCAGCACGAAGAACAGCAGCGTCCAGCCGAGCGCCGGCGTTACCAGCGCCCAGGGCAGGGCGCGGCCCGTCCGAGGCGGGGCACGTCCGCTGTTTGCCGAAGCGCTCATCAGCGGCAGGCGCTCACTTCGCCTGCAGCATTTCAGTCCACATGTCCTGCATCTTCTTGTCGAGATCGGCATTGGGCGCCGGATAGGCTTGCGCGCGGGCGAGGAAGCCCGGCTGCTCGTCGAAACGCAGGATCTTCTTCTGCTCGTCGGTCAGCGCTGCCTTGGTGTTCGACGGCATGCCCCAATAGCAGGAGGAAGTGGCAAGCCGCGCCTGGCCTTCCGGGCTCAATATGTACTGGATAAACTTCAGCGCCATGTCCTTGTTCTTGGAATCCTTGAACATGGCGAGCGATTGCGACCACAGCACCGCGCCCTCTTTCGGGATCGAAAAATCCAGCGCCGGGTTTTCCTTCGCCAGCCCCGCCGTCACCCATTCGCCGCCGCCGACCAGAATATCGACTTCGCCGGTGGCGAGTGCCGTCTGGCTGGCGGTCACTTCGCCGACCAGCTTGGCGTTGGCCTTCATCTTGAGAAGCTCTTCCTTGAGGGCGGGCAGGTCGGCTTCGGTCAGATCCGCCGTCTTCTTGCCGATGGCGAGCGCCGCCATGCCGATGACCGGCAGGTAATAATCGTAGATGGCGACCTTGCCCTTGTATTTGTCTGATGTCAGCGATGCCAGGGACTGCATGTCGGCCGGATCGACCTTGGCCTTGTTGAAGCCGATCGTGTTGTAGCCGAATTTTTCGGTGATGCCGTAACGCTTGCCGCCCACCACTGTGGAGCCGTCCATCTTCACCTGTGGGAAGAGGTCGGCGAAGGGCAGTTTGTCTTCCGGCAGCGGCTCGAACAGGCCCTTTTCGACGCCGCGCGGCACGTCGATCGAGTCGATCACCATCACGTCCCAGTCGCCTGGCTGCGACTGCTCGACGATGGCCAGACCGGCGCCGGTGCCCTCGAATTCCTTGACGTTGACCTTGACGTTGTTGGCTTCCTCGAAGGGCTGCAGCAGCGCCGGATCGGAATGATCGCACCAGATCAGCGCGTTGAGATCGGCGGCCTCAGCGAGGCTGCCGGCGGCAAGCAGCAGTGCCGTGGCGGCGCATGCCGCGTGCAGGTGGCGCTTCAGGACGGACAGCGGATTCCCGGATGTGGATTTGATGGACATCGAGTGTTCTCCCTTGCCTTTGTGGCTTCTTGCAAAAAATTGAACCAATTCTAAAATTGAGTCAATTCTGTTTTTATGGCAAGAGGCCGATATGAGCGGATTGCGGGCAAGGCAAAAGGCGGACCGGCACAGGCGCATCATCGAAGCGGCGGCGGCGCTTTTTCGCGAGGCCGGCTATGAGGGCGCCAAGATCGAGGCGATCGCCGCCCAGGCGGAGGTCTCGGTCGGCACGATCTACAATTACTATGAGAACAAGGGCGATATCCTCGGCGCCATCGTCTCGCTGGAGGTCAACGAGGTGCTCAATGCCGGGCGCGGCGTCGTCGCCCGGCCGCCGGCCAATGTCGGCGATGCGCTGGACACGCTGGTCGGCATCTATATCGAGCACTCGCTGCACTATCTCAGCAAGGAGATGTGGCGGCAGGCGATGGCGATCTCGACGCAATTGCCCGACAGCCCTTTCGGCCAGGCCTACACCGCGCTCGACCGCTCGCTCACCGAGCAGATCCGAGCGCTGATCTCCCGGCTGCAGGAGCTAGGCCTGGTGCGCCGGGACATAGACGGGGCAGCCCTCGGCGAACTGATCTTCAACAATATGAACATGATGTTCATAGAGTTCGTGAAGCGTGACGAGGCCAGGATACCGGAACTGCGCGCCGCGATACGCCGGCAGAACCGGATATTGGTGGCGGCGATTGGGGTGTGATGGGATTACGGCCGGAGCGGCTGAGCGGTTGACAGGTGTCTTTGGCGCAGCCTGTGCGAAAACCACTCGAGAGAGGTGCCTAAGTTCGGTGCCCAGCTAGCGCATGTGGCATGTGAATAGCTTGTAGAAGGGGCAATGCGCAGCTTTTTCGGCGTTCTCTTGGCATCCGGCCGTCGCCTCTCCGCCAGACGGGGCCGCAAAAGTAACTCTATCCATCGTCGGCTGGGAAACGTCCCTGCTACAATCCGCCGACCACGCTCCAACGCGGCCGAATTGGCCTTCACCCCTAACGGTCACCCGTTCAGATGGCAAAACGGCATCCCGACACGACTACGACAACATGCATCTTGTCTTTCAGAAGGTTGGATCAAGGATCGAAGTGGTTCGGATTCAGTTCGAAGGCCTGCCGGAAATCCAGCGCTCCGCTTTTTTCGAGAAATGCCCGAACTAGGGCATTGGGCGGTTAGCGGCGCTGCCGTGTCGTTCCCACCAGTTCGCAGGGCCGGAAGATGTCGGCGCAAAATCAACGCCCAGCAGCAAGTTTTGCATGTGCGGCTTATTAGCTCTCACTACATGATGGCGCGGCCACTCAAAATCGGGCAGGAATGCCCAGATGCCAGTTTCCAGCCGCAAAATTGTCCGACTCACATCCGCGTCCCTGCTCATAGGGTTTGCGGCGCTTATGGCCATCGTCGCCACCAACTTCTGGCTGGGGCAGAGAGCTCAATCCTATTTCGACAATGCGATTGAGGCGCGCGACACGCGTATCGCGGCCGTCGAGTTGAGAAATGCAATGCAGACGGCGGAGGCGAGTGAGCGCGGCTTCGTCATCACCGGGAACGAGATCTATCTGGGGCCTTACCAGACCGCCAAGGCGCAAGCGCAGCGTCATCTGCAGACTTTGCAAACCTCGCTGACATCCTACCCCAATTCGCAATCCACGCTGCAACGGCTATCCGCGATCATAACCACCAAGTTTAATGAGCTCGACCAAACGATAGCTCTCAAGCGTGATCAGCGCGACGCCGAGATACTGGCGATATTCCGCACCAACAGAGGCAAGGCTCTGACCGACGAAGCCAACGTGTTCTTTTCGGGGATCATTGGACGAGCCGATGACCGGCTGACGTCAGGGGTCGCCGAACAGCGTGCCAACAGCGCATGGCTGCGGCTCGTTTCGGCAATCGGCGGGTTCGTCATCGTCGCGGTGGTTGGCGGAGCAGCCTATGGTGCCGCTCGGTACACCAGAGAACTTCGCGACACGCGCGACGAGGTCAATGCGCTCAACAGCGAGCTAGAGCAACGGGTCGCCACCCGTACCGAGGACCTGGCCAAGGCGCGCGATCGGGCCGAAGTGCTCTTGTCGGAGGTCAATCACCGCGTGGCCAATAGCCTGGCTCTGGTCTCGTCGCTGGTGAACTTGCAATCGAAGGCCGTCGGAGACCGCGCTTCGAAGGATGCGCTCGCCGAAACCCAGGATCGCATCTTTGCGATTTCGCTCGTTCACAAGCGGCTCTACGGCTCATCCGACGTCCGCTCGGTTGATTTGGACGAATATCTCATCGGGCTGCTCGATCACCTGCGAACCTCGCTGCGCAGCCAAGTCCATGGTGTGGGCCTGTCTTACAACATCGACCAGATCAAGCTCGAAACCGACATCAGCATCAACCTTGGCGTGGTGATCACCGAACTGGTCACCAATGCCTTCAAATACGCTTATCCGGATGGTGTCGGAGAAGTCCGCGTCCGGCTCAGCAAGCTGCCAGGCGAGCAAGCGGAATTGGTGGTTGAAGATGATGGGGTCGGAAAGGTTGAAGGTACGCCCGCCAAAGGGACCGGTGTTGGCAGCAGGATCATCCATGCCATGTGCATCAGCCTGGGTGCCAAGATCGAGTATCGAACGCTTCAGCCGGGAACAGCCGCTCATTTGCAGTTTTCGACGAAACCACGGCGCTCTACCGCCGCATAGTAGACCGCGCCGTCGCGAGGTGGAAAAATTGACTGCAGCAGCACCGCGCGTGTGATGTGATAATCATGGCGCCAGCAATTGACGCCGACGGGGGCAGATGTGTTTGATCATAAGAAGATTGCCTGCCGATGGCCAGCCGGGTCAGCGATAGCTCTGCTTCTAATTGCCACGATGAGCGGGACTTTCGCGAGTGCCGGGGAAGGCGGCCCGGGCATTACGCAGCGGACAGTATTCCCCGCCTTCGATCCAAACGCGCCCTCATGCAACGCCCCGGCTGGTCTCACAAAAGTGCTGGCCTATGTGCAGGAGAACGACCGCGACTTCCTGCAGGGGGTCGACCATGGCCTGACCATGGCCGCAAAGAATCGGGGCTTGGAATATCGAAGAGTTCTGGTGGAAAATGATGTGGGAAAGGCGATAACACAGGTTCAGTCCTTGGTGGCGGCAAAGGTTGGCGCCATGGTTGCCACCTCTCCGGATCCGGCGGCTTTCAGTCCCGCCCTTCAGCAGGCAATCTGGTCGGGTGCGTTTGTCGGCACCATCGTGCCTCCGCCGGCAACACTGCTGCTCAATGCACCGCAATATCGAACGGGCAAGGTGCTGACCGACGCAGCGATCGATCACATCAAAACCAAGCTCGGCGGGAAGGCCAAGGTCGTTCTGCTGACCCAGGATACGATGGAGTTTCTGGCGCCTCGGTTCGAGGCAATGCGCGCCGGCCTGAATGCGATGCCCGGCGTGACGATCGTGGCGGATATCGCGCCGAAGCCGGTTAGCAAGGAAGGCGGGTTCGCCACCATGCAAACCATCCTTCTTGCCAATCCAGACATCGACGTGGTGCTCGGCGGCGACGCGGTTGTGCTTGGTGCGCTGGAGGCGTTGCGTGCGGCGGGGAAAGATCGGCCCGACCAATTCCTCGGCGGAATTGACGGCGAGCCGGAGGCTGTCGCTGAAATCAGGAAAGGAAACAGCCCTTACAAGGCGAGTATCTCGTTGTCCTCGCCGGTTTTCGGGTATGCCATGGGAGAGTTTGCAGCCGACTGGCTTGGAGGCAAAAGTATTCCCCAGGCGATGGACATCCTTCCCATAGCGCTGACGAGCGCCAACCTTGCGCAGTATGAGGCCGACCTGAAGGACCCAGCCTCGGTTTATGCGGACGCGGTGCGACGGGACGCCTATCTGAAAACGTACGGGAACATCTGCTACGACAGCCGCGACAGATACGTAAACTTCCCTTGGTCGTCGGAGCAGAAGTAGCCGATCGCTGCTGGGGTCTTATCCTCGCTGCTTGGCAGGCGAGTGAGCAACAAAAGCCGAACTGTCTCGGGTGAACTGGTGCCCCCGGCAGGAATCGAACCCGCGACCTTCGGTTTACAAAACCGCTGCTCTACCAGCTGAGCTACAAGGGCATGGCGCCCCGTTAGCATATTTCGTGCGCCAGTAAAGACAAAACTCCATTTTCAGTTACCCGCAGCGTGCTGAAATTCACGAAGACACTTCCTACATGGATGTCAGGTGCAATCGCTTCGGACTGGAGTGTCG
Source organism: Mesorhizobium sp. B2-1-3A (assembly GCF_006442655.1). Taxonomy (NCBI): domain Bacteria; kingdom Pseudomonadati; phylum Pseudomonadota; class Alphaproteobacteria; order Hyphomicrobiales; family Phyllobacteriaceae; genus Mesorhizobium; species Mesorhizobium sp. B2-1-3A. The sequence continues at coordinate 10,403 of NZ_VFWK01000001.1, read as the reverse complement.
CATGATCAGGCTTGTCATCATTCTCCCCATCATCGTCATCGCCTGGATGCTGCTGGTGAAGCTCATCAGCGACGTGAAGAAGGCCAATGTCGACTGGACCGGCGTGACCACGATCGTCGGCTTCATCGCGCTCGCCTTCTGGCTGCGCCACATCACGGGCATGGGGTGAAGGGGGTAGTCAGTAGTGGTCCGCGACCCCATGTGATCCGCCTCTCGCTACTCCTCCGCCTCACCGAAAAATCTCCTTGACCTTCGAACCTTTTCCCGCGCCACGCCGACTGAGGTTCGGAGGCGAATGGGTCGCCTCGATCAAGGACCAGGAGATCATCGTGTTCAAGCGCACTCTGACATCAGGCCTCATCGCCATTTTCGTCGCCACCGGCGCGCTCGCCGGCACTGTCGGCACGTCGTCTGCCCACGGCATGCACAGTCATCATCACAACCATCACCACAAGAAGCACTTCAAGAAGCATTGGTGGTGGCACCACAACCATCATCACCACAAGCACGGCAAGGTGATCATTTTCCTTTGATGGAGGGACCCACTTCTCCTCAAAAGGGCGGCTTCGGCCGCCCTTTTCCGTTCGCTGCGCCCATCTTCCGATCGTGTGACGAAGTGAGAGATACCGGGCGAGGGGACGACCGGGCCGGCTCTGCAAAAATCGAAAAAAGATTCGAACCTTTTCCTGCGCGGCAACGACAGATGATCAAGAGGCGGATGGATCGCCTCGGTCAACGAAGCAAGGAGATCATCATGTTCAAGCGCACACTCGTTTCCGGCCTCATCGCCACCACCGCCGCCACCACCATGCTGGTCGGTACTGTTCAGCCTTCGGCGGCCCATTCGCATCACCACGACCTCGGCATCGGCATCGCCGCCGGCGTCGGCGGGTTCGTGCTGGGCAGCCTGCTCGCCCAGCAGCCGCCGCGTACCGTCTATGTCGACGAAGACGGCGGTTCCTGGCACGTCCGCCGCTGCTTCGATCGTTACTCCAGCTACGATCCGGACTCGGACACCTATGTCGGTTACGACGGCTATCGCCACTACTGCCGGCTCTGAGGGGAGGACTGTTCAACAACAGAAAGGGGGCTCGCTTGAGCCCCTTTTTCCGTTGTCTCACAGATGCTTACAGTTGCGTTTTCGAGCTGGGGTCGGGGATTGGCAATCCGGCCGCGTTGCATGTGCTGCCGACAATATGCCTCGTTTCTGAAGCGTCGCCCATGGCGACGAGTTCGAAGCTGCTTCCCGAATCCGGGTAGATCTTGGCAATGAAGGCTTGGTCGCGGCCGTAGCGGCCGGAAGAATCCTTGCCGTTGACGAAGCCGCAGACGACGATCTCCTTGCGGCCGTTCAGCGTCCGCTCGCCGGCAAGCATCCTTCCGAACCTGGCGGAAGCAGGATCCGGCAAGCGCTGACGGATGCCGGTGGTTATGATCTCCTCCAGGGCAAGCGGGATCGGAATGGGATCGACCCGCTGGCCGCCGGCATCAGGTCGAGGTGTCGCCGCCACGCATCCGCAAAGTGAAGCCGTAAGCAAGAGCTGAACCGTTTTCCGCATCCGTGCCCTTTCGCATGCATTCGAATGCCGCGGCAAGGCGGTGTCATGCTGCCGGCGGTGTCGAGCGATTTTGCGAACGTCCAATCGGCCATTCGAGAGCCAACAGAGGGGAGAGTGACCTTGGACGAGCAGGACCCTGACTGCGACCAGGAGCGCGTTGCCCTGGTCAAGCCGCTGATCAACCGGCTTGCGCGCCGCCGATCATCCTGGTCACTTCGGCCGCGGCACTGCGCACCATCGGGCCGATCTCGGCCAGCCGTTCCGGCGTCACCCGCACGGTCGGCCCGGATACGGAGACACCGCCGATCGGTTCGCCGAATTCGTTGAAGATGGCGGCGGCCACGCAGCGCATGCCGGGATGCCGCTCCTCGTCGTCGACCGACCAGCCGCGCTGCTTGATGACAGCTAGGTCGTGGGCGAGGGCAGGAATCTCGGAAAGCGTCTTGTCGGTGAAGCGCTGCAGGCCGGCCTTGCGCAGGATTGTCCCGACGCGCTCCGGTTCGAGATGCGCCAGCACCGCCTTGCCGATGCCGGACGCGTGGAAGGGGCTGCGCGTACCCGGTCGGAAGAAGGCGCGGATAGCCTGATGCGTCTCGACCTGGCTGACGAACACCACGCAATCATCCTCGGCGACGCCGAGATTGGCGGTCTCGCCGGTTCTTTCCATCAATTCCTGCATGACGATGCGGGCGCGATCGACCAGCTTGCGGCGGCGCAGGAAGGCCGCGCCCATGCGATAGGTTTCGACGCCGATCGACCACAACTGGTCGGATGTGTCGAACTCGACCATGCCGTGGTTTTCGAGCGTCGTCAGCATGCGGTAGGCGGTGGAGGCGGCGAGGCCGCTTTGCGCCGAAATCTCGCTCAGCGACAGGCCGCTGCCCTCCGCGACGATAGCCAGGATGCGCAAGGCCCGGTCGAGCGATTGCACCGAACCGGCCTCGGATGGTCCGTTGAAAGCGCGCGGACGACCACGCTGCCGTTTCTCTGTGGTTTCCATGGCGCCAGTCTCGCCGATTTCTCCAAACGTGCAATGAAAAAGTTTTTCAATTAGGCGAGGAAGAAAATCCTGGAAAACCGAAAAACGAATAAAATCAGGGCACAGGAGCCATTTTCTAGAAATGAAAAAATATTCTGAAAAAATTGAAAAATAGCTGGCTTGCTGCCATTCTCGGCCATCCAACAATGACAACCCCAGTGGAGGGCCGGAAAATGGCCAGGATGCGCTCTGTCGATGCGGCGGTTCTCGTTCTCGAAAAGGAAGGCATTTCCTGCGCCTTCGGCGTGCCGGGTGCGGCGATCAATCCGCTCTATTCGGCGCTGAAGGCGAGGGGCACCATCCGCCACGTGCTGGCCCGTCACGTCGAGGGCGCCTCGCATATGGCCGAAGGCTACACCCGCGCCAAGGCGGGCAATATCGGGCTCTGCATCGGCACTTCGGGCCCGGCCGGCACCGACATGATCACCGGGCTTTATTCGGCGGCGGCCGATTCCATTCCAATCCTGTGCATCACCGGGCAGGCGCCGCGGGCACGGCTGAACAAGGAGGATTTCCAGGCGGTCGACATCGCCGCCATCGCGGCACCAGTCGCCAAATGGGCGGTCACCGTCATGGAGCCTTATCTTGTCCCGATGGCGCTGCAGAAGGCATTTCACCTCATGCGCTCGTCGCGGCCCGGCCCGGTGCTGATCGACCTGCCGGTCGACGTGCAACTGGCCGAGATCGAATTCGATATCGACGCCTATGAGCCGCTGGCGCCGTTCAAGCCGGCGATGACGCGCGCCCAGGCGGAAAAGGCGCTGGCAATGCTGAACGCGGCCGAAAAGCCGCTGATCGTCGCTGGCGGCGGCATCATCAACGCCGACGCGTCGGATCTGCTGATCGAGTTTGCCGAAATATCAGGCGTTCCGGTCATCCCGACGCTGATGGGCTGGGGCGCGATCCCCGACGACCACCGGCTGATGGCCGGCATGTGCGGACTGCAGACCTCGCATCGCTACGGCAATGCGACGATGCTCGAGGCCGACTTCGTCTTCGGCATCGGCAACCGCTGGGCCAACCGCCACACCGGCTCGGTCGACGTCTACACCAAGGGCAAGAAATTCATCCATGTCGACATCGAACCCATTCAAATTGGCCGCGTCTTCGCGCCGGACCTCGGCGTTGTGTCCGATGCGGGTGCCGCGCTGAAAATGCTGCTCGACGTTGCCACCGAGTGGAAGACGGCCGGAAAGCTGCGCGATTGGTCCGGCTGGGCAAAGGACTGCCAGGGCCGCAAGAAGACGATGAAGCGCAAGACGCATTTTGATCAGGTGCCGCTGAAGCCGCAGCGCGTCTATGAGGAGATGAACAAGGCGTTCGGCCGTGACGTCACCTATGTCACCACGATCGGCCTGTCGCAGATCGCCGGCGCGCAGTTCCTGCATGTCTACAAGCCGCGCAACTGGATCAATTGCGGCCAGGCCGGGCCGCTCGGCTGGACGCTGCCCGCTGCCCTTGGTGTTCGCGCTGCCGATCCGGACCGCACCATCGTGGCGCTGTCGGGCGACTATGATTTCCAGTTCATGATCGAGGAACTGGCGGTCGGCGCGCAGCACAAGCTGCCCTACATCCACGTCGTCGTGAACAACGCCTATCTCGGCCTGATCCGCCAGGCGCAGCGCGGTTTTGCGATGGACTACGAGGTGAGCCTTGCCTTCGAGAACATCAACCGGTCAGGCGATCCAGAAGCCGGCTATGGCGTCGACCACGTGGCAGTCGCCGAGGCGATGGGCTGCAAGGCGGTCCGGGTGCGCAAGCCCGAGGAGTTTGCGGGTGCCTTCAGGCAGGCGCAGCGGCTGATGAAGGAGCACCAGGTTCCCGTCGTGCTCGAATTCATCCTCGAGCGCGTCACCAACATCTCGATGGGCACCGAGATCGACAAGATCACCGAATTCGAGGAACTTGCCGAACATCAGGAAGACGCCCCGACCGCTATCGTGATGCTCGACTGATAAGAAGGACAAGAAGAATGCCACGTTTTTCGGCCAACCTATCGATGCTCTTCGGTGAGTATGATTTCCTCGATCGCTTCGACGCAGCCGCACGCGCAGGCTTCAAAGGCGTCGAATATATCGGGCCCTACGACCATGCGCCCGAGGTGGTGGCGGCGAGACTGAAGAAGAACGGTCTGACCCAGGTGCTGTTCAACCTGCCGGCCGGCGACTGGGGCAAGGGCGAGCGCGGCATTGCCGTACTGCCGGACCGCGTTCCGGAATTCCGCCAGGGCATCGCCAAGGCGATCACCTATGCACAGGCGCTCGGCTGCCCGCAGGTCAATTGCCTGGCCGGCATCGCGCCCGCCAGCGCCGACCGCAAGGTGCTGGAGGATGTCTTCACTGAGAACCTCGCCTTCGCGGCGGAGAAACTGGAGCAGGCCGGCATCCGGTTGCTGATCGAGCCGATCAACACCCGCGACATTCCGGGCTTTTTCCTGAATTACTCAGACCAGGCGCTGGCGATCATCGACCGCGTCGGCTCGAAAAACCTGTTCCTGCAATACGACATCTATCACATGCAGATCATGGAGGGGGATCTCGCCCGTAAAATCGAGGCCAACCTCGGCCGCATCGCGCATATCCAGCTTGCGGACAATCCCGGCCGGCACGAGCCGGGAACGGGCGAGATCAATTATCCCTTCCTCTACGACCACATCGACCGCATCGGCTATCCCGGCTGGATCGGCGCGGAATACAAGCCGAAGGCCGGCACCGAAGCCGGGCTTGGATGGTTCCGGGGGTTGGCCGGGCAGGGGAGCGCGGCGGCTTAAGAGCCAGCGCCGAAGCTGCCAATCTCCCCACCTGTGGGGGAGATGGCCGGCAGGCCAGAGGTGCGCGAAGGAACGCGGCCCAACAAAAGACGGAGAAAAACAATGGAAACCATAGGCTTCATCGGCCTCGGCATCATGGGCGCGCCGATGGCGGGGCATCTGCTGGATGCCGGCTACAAGGTCATCGCCAGCGAGCATCGCTCCAAGCCGCCGGCGGATCTCGTCGCCAAGGGCCTGAAGTCAGTCTCCGGCCACGCCGCCGTCGCCAAAGCGGCCGACATCGTCATCACCATAGTGCCCGATACGCCGCAGGTCGCCGATGTGCTGTTCGGCGACAACGGCGTTGCCTCCGGCCTGACCAGGGGTAAGCTGGTCATCGACATGAGCTCGATCTCGCCGATCGAGACCAAGGTGTTCGCCCGCAAGATTAACGAGCTCGGCTGCGACTATCTCGACGCGCCGGTCTCCGGCGGCGAGGTCGGCGCCAAGGCGGCGTCGCTCACCATCATGGTTGGCGGCGAGGACAAGCCGTTCGAGCGCGCAAAACCCGTCTTCGAGAAGATGGGCAAGAACATCACTTTGGTCGGACCGAACGGTGTCGGCCAGACCACCAAGGTTGCCAACCAGATCGTCGTCGCGCTGACCATTGAAGCCGTCGCCGAAGCGCTTGTTTTTGCATCGAAAGCCGGTGCCGATCCGGCCAAGGTCAGGCAGGCGCTGATGGGCGGGCTGGCGGCCTCGCGCATTCTCGAAGTGCATGGCGAGCGCATGGTCAAGCGCACCTTCGCGCCGGGCTTCCGCATCGAACTGCACCAGAAGGATCTCAACCTGGCACTAGAGGGCGCCAAGGCGCTCGGCGTCTCGCTGCCCAACACCTCGACCACGCAGCAGCTGTTCAATTCCTGCGCCGCCAATGGCGGCGCGAAGGAGGATCATTCGGCGCTGGTCAGGGCGCTGGAACGGATGGCCAATTTCGAGGTCGGCGGCGAAGTGGCCGCAATCAAGGGCAAAGCGGCATAGGCCGGGAGAAGGCGGCGTAACGTTCCCAAGTCGCCAACTCCTGTCCGTCGAAGAACGGGTTTCGGCGTCTGTCGCCGGAACCCGTTTCTCGTTTGGAGCAAATAGTCTGCTTGTTTCCGGTTCAGCCGCGCTTCAAGAATGCCCGCGCCGCGTAAAGGCTGACCGCTGCCGCGTTCGACACGTTGAGCGAGCGGATGGCGCCGGGCATATCGAGCCGCGCCAGCGTCGTCACCGTCTCGCGCGTCTTCTGGCGCAGGCCCTTGCCTTCGGCACCGAGCACCAGCGCGATCCTGTCGCTGGCAAAGCTGGTCTCGAGCTCCGCCGGCCCGTCCGAATCAAGCCCGATCGTCTGGAAGCCGGCCTCATGCAGTTGCCCGAGCGCGTCGGCCAGGTTCTTCACCTCGATCTGGTCGATATGCTCCAGCGCGCCGGAGGCGGATTTCGCCAGCACGCCCGATTCCTGCGGGCTGTGGCGCGCCGTGGTGATCAGCGCGCCGGCCCCGAAGGCGACCGCCGAGCGCAGGATGGCGCCGACATTGTGCGGATCGGTGACCTGGTCGAGCACCAGCACCAGCTTGGTGTCGCCGAGCGCGTCGAGGCGCTTGGGTTTCAGCGGTTCCGCCTCGATCAGCACGCCCTGATGCACGGCATCCGATCCGGTTATCTTGTCGATGTCCCTGGGTTCGACCAGTTCCGCCTTGAAGGGCAGGGCGGCAAGATCGGCAATCTCAAGACGCTCGGACGCATTGCGTGTCACCAGCATTTTGCGAATCTTGCGGCGCGGATTGTCGAGTGCGGCGCGCACCGTGTGCAGGCCATAAAGCCGCACCAGGCCGTCGGAGGCGTTTTCGCCGGGCGGAACGGGTTGGCGCGGCCGGAACGCAGGCCCGCCGCCGCTTTTCTCGTCGCGGTGCGCGCGGCGCAGCTTGGCGTAATGGGTGTCTTTGGGGGTATTGGTCTTGTTGCTCATGGCCGGCTTCTATAGCCGTCTGCCGCGGCCAAGGATATGGCCCGTCGCCGCAGCCGGCGAACAACATCGAAAAACCCTTCCTGCGCGGTTGACACCCACTGGCCTTGCCGCCATAAGGCGCTTCGCTGATTTCGGAGAAGACATCTATCTCGGGCTCCGGGATCGGCAAGAATGCCTCGTTGCATGGCTCCGGCGGCAGACTGGAGAGGTGCCCGAGTGGTTAAAGGGGACGGACTGTAAATCCGTTGGCTTAGCCTACGTTGGTTCGAATCCAACCCTCTCCACCACTGCCGGCCCGGAAGCCCTGAAACGAGAAAAGCATCGGGCCGAAAAGTGCATGGCGCTTTTCGGGTGAATCCGATACTTCAGTGCAAGGCGCGGGTATAGCTCAGTGGTAGAGCAGCAGCCTTCCAAGCTGAATATGCGGGTTCGATTCCCGCTACCCGCTCCAGATTTTCATCCCCGCGATCGGTAAGCCCGGACACTGCGCGGCAATCCGCGCAGCGCTTCAGGGCATCAATGTGCGCCGCGTCAGCTGTTGAACGCCGAAGCCACCTGGTGCTGGTGCGGCACCTGGCCGTTCGGTGTCAGTTTGTCGACGATACCGGGCAGGGCGGTGGACAGCTGCTTGAGCAGTTCCTGCTCGTCCAGTCCGGTGCGTTGTGCGATCTCGTGGATGACTTGCGGCCCGAGTGCTGTTCCGAGATCATTGGCGTTGATCGACTGGTTCTGCCCGGTGCCGACCCATGAATCGGCGACATTGCCGTGGCCGGCATCTTTCAGTTTGTCCAGCAGGCCGCCCAGTCCGCCGAGCAGGCCGCCGTCGCTGGCGGTGGTTGCGGTCGGGTCGGATGGCGCCGGTGCCTGAGGCTGGTCAGGCTGTTCGGCACTTCTGCCGCTCAGCATCTTTCCGACCAGCAGCGCGCCAAGCGCGATCATCAGCGGTTTGGTGATGTTGCCGCCGGGAACGGCGTTGTCAAAAAGTCCCATAGTGGATCCTCCAATCTCGACCAAGCCCAGCCCATCTACAACAATGGCGCATCCGTGCGGAATTTCAAGCTGGCTTGAGGTTTTGGCAATCATATGAAAATGTCGGGGCGGCGGGGGATGGAGAGGAAAAAATGTCAATCATCAGCTGGATCATACTCGGCGTCATCGCCGGCTTCCTGGGCAGCAAGATCGTCAACAAGACCGGCCAGGGCATGATAATGGATATCGTGCTTGGTATCGTCGGCGCCATTGTCGGCGGCCTGATCTTCAGTGCCTTCGGCGCATCGGGCGTCACCGGCCTCAACATCTACAGCCTGATCGTCGCGGTGGTTGGCGCGGTGGTTGTGCTGTGGGCCTACCATCAGTTCAGCGGACGCCGGACGCTTTAGCGTAGTTCCAGGAAAAGTGTGAAACAGTTTCCGTCCGGAATTGCGTCAAAACAAAAGGCTTGGAGGGGTCGCCGTTTCCGCGAAACGGCGGACGCTCCAAGCGTCTGATATTTTGAATTTTTGCCGAGGCAAGACCAGCTTCGGGCTTGCCTATGGCATCAGCACCGCATCGGCCGCGGCGAAGAAGATCAGCGTTCCCGCGATGAATACCACCCAGCCGACCAGCGATTTGCGAATGGCGGCCTTGTGCTCGGCGTCGGAATTCTTCTTCTGGTCAAAATCGGTCATGGGGAACCTCCCTTGGCTGAATTGATCATGTCTTCGCCGGATAGACGATACATAGCCGAATAGACGATCAATCTGGCCTCTACAACAGCGGCGGAAGACAGGCGCAATGGCGCCGATACTAGGCGACGACAGTCAGCCTCCGTTTGCGCTGATCCAGCGACACGATGGTCAGTCCGCTGCCCACCACCAGCAGGATGCCGCAGACCGCCAGCGTGTTGGGGAACTGCCCGAACACCAGCAGGCCTGAAATGACGGCCCAGACGGTGAAGCAGTAGTAGAACGGCGCCACCGCGCTGGTCGGCCCGACGCGATAGGCCATGAAGATGAAGAAATGGCCGAAGATAAGGAAAAAACCGGCGCCGGCCATCAGCAGCAAATGGCGCCCCTCGGGCATGACCCAGCGCTCGGATATCAGATGCGCGGCACCCGCGCCGACCAGCACCACCAAGACGGCGGAAATCGCCACGATCATCCCCGGCACTTCCGCCGGGACATGCCTGCCGGCCAGGTCGCGCGCGGCCGACAGCGCCGCGTTGCCGAGCGCCAGCAGGGCATAGACCGAAATGCCTTGCATGGTCGGCTGCGCCACCATCAGGGCGCCGATGAAGCCAAGTCCGATCAGCGCCATGCGCTGGCCGCCGATGCGTTCGCCAAACAGGATCGACGAGCCGACCAGCATCAGCAGCGGCGTGATTTGTCCGAGCGCGGTGGAATCCGCGATCTGCATGTTGGCGAGCGCAACGACATAGCAAAGGATCGCCGCGAGCTCGAGCAGGTTTCGGCGCAGCACATGGCCGTCGAAGATCAGTGGAATCTGTTTGCCGTAGCCGAGCAGGAACAGCAGCGGGAAGCCCCAGAGTGTCGCCGCGGCCCCGCGCAGGAACAGCACCTCGTAGGAGGGCAAGCCTGCCGTTGCGAGTTTCATCATCGTGTCGTTGACGAGATACGACCCGGTCGAAACGATCATGAACAGCGGGCCTCGGATCGAGGTAGGGATGAAATGCATGGGGTCAGGAGATCAGACCTCGATGGCCGCCGCAATGGGCCATCAACTGGCCGTGATCGAGACAGGGACTGGCGGACAAGAGGATGGGATGCAGGCCGTGGTCGATCGGCCGGCCAGCCCATTTCATTTCACCCATCGACTACCTATATCAGCGCCACATCCCCGCAATCGGATCCCAGGTTCGGACTGAGTGAGACGGCACCCGGCCAAAAGACGCTTGTGTTTTTTGGCCTTTGTCGCTAATCGCCCCGCATTCGACTGAACTGAAGGTCAAGGCCGTCCAAGGAAAGAGACTATGGCAAAAGGTAAATTCGAGCGCACTAAGCCTCATGTGAACATCGGCACGATTGGTCACGTTGACCATGGCAAGAC